>NZ_JBWMBA010000200.1:0-1042 GCF_056521325.1 Rhodoferax sp. ZS1R8
GCGCCTCTTCAGCTACAACAGCAAACACGGCTGGTGCCCCGATTGCGTGGGCACCGGTGTGGCGCTGACCCGCGACCAGCGCAAGGTGTTTGACGATTCGGTGAAGGACGACGACAACAAAGGCCGTGAGCAGACCTTTGCCGAGGCCGATATCGAAGACTTGCATGACGCCACTTGCCCCACCTGCCAGGGCACACGTTTAAATGCCACCGCACGGGCCGTGCAGTTCAATGCAGTGAGCATTACCGATATTGCGCGTTTGAGCGTGACCGATGTGCGCAAATGGGTGCAGACGCTGCAGCTGCTGGGCGGTATGACCACGCGTGAGAGCGACATTGCGCGCGACCTGGTGCCAGAGATCAAGAGCCGGCTGGAGTTTCTGGAAGAAGTGGGCCTGGGCTATCTGACGCTGGACCGTGGTGCCCCCACGCTCAGCGGTGGTGAGGCGCAGCGCATCCGCCTGGCCGCGCAGCTGGGCAGCAATTTGCAAGGTGTGTGTTACGTGCTGGACGAACCCACCATTGGCCTGCATGCGCGGGACAACAAGATCCTGTTGGGTGCTCTTCGGTCGCTGAGCGACAAGGGCAACACGCTGGTGGTGGTGGAGCACGACGAAGACACCATTCGCCATGCGGACCACATCATTGACATTGGGCCGAGCGCGGGTAAGCGGGGAGGGCGACTCGTCGCAGAGGGCTCCGTTGCGGATGTGCAGGCGGCTGCGGAGTCGCAGACCGGGCGCTATCTGTTGCATGCGATGAAGCACCCCCTGATGGTGCGAAGAGTTGTCGCAGAAATGGGGTCAGATCCCAATTTAGGACGTAGAATTTCCGAAGCGAACACACTCAGTACGAAACTGGGCTCTGACCCCATTTCTGCAGCGGGCGCCAAAGGGGTTAAATTGCCGAAGGGCAAAGCCGCGAAGGCTGCAGCGATTGCAGCGTCTCGCGTATCGTCCAGTGTCGAAGCAAACGCCGAGTTGGCAGAGCGCGCGCGCATAGCAGCCCAGTACGCAGCAGCGGGGGCGGCCAGGGCGGGTGAC
>NZ_JBWMBA010000201.1:0-1038 GCF_056521325.1 Rhodoferax sp. ZS1R8
TCACCTTGGGCCGCCTGGGTGGGGAAGCGTTTGGCGTTCTGACCCTTATCTGGGGTCTGATTGGATACGTCAGCGTGTTCGATATGGGCGTTGGCCGTGCCTTGACTGTTCAACTCAGCCAGTTGACAGCCAGTGGGCGGGATGCAGAGACGGGTCCCACGCTGCGTGCCGGCATGTTGTTGACTGCCGCTGCTGGCTTGCTGGGTGTTGCCCTGATCAGCGTATTGGCGCCGGTTTTGGCCCACCAGTGGCTCAAAATCAGCCCCGCTTTGCAGGACGATGCCCGGCAGGCTTTCCTGGTGGCTGCAGTAGGCGTTTTGCCCACCACACTGGCAAGCGGTTTGCGGGGTGCGTTGGAGGGGCTGGACAGGTTTGCAGCTTCCAACCTAACGCGCATTGTGTTGGGTGTCTGGATGTTCGCGTTACCTGCATGGTCGGTCTATTTCCATGGGCCACAACTGGAGTTGGTGGCTTTGTATTTGGTGCTGGGCCGTTGCCTGGTGGTGCTTACCATGGTGCTGCAATTGCGCCGTAACTGGTGGGCGGGTGGTTTGGGTTTTGCCCGGCGCCATGTACAGTCGCTTTGGAACTATGGTGTTTGGGTGACGGTTACGGGCATCGTTGGACCTTTAATGGTTTACGGCGACCGGTTCTTTGTGAGCGCCGCAGTGGGCGCAGAGCAGTTGCCCTATTACGCCATCCCACAAGATGTATTGCTGCGCCTATTGCTGATTCCGATGGCGTTAACGGGCGCCCTATTGCCTAGATTGGCGTCCATGGGCGCCGCCGAAGCGGCAAATGCTTACAGTCAGACTTATCGCAGAGTCGGCGTCGCCATGTTGGCCATTTGTAGTGTTGCGGCTGCTTTTGCCTATCCCGCTATGTCTGTCTGGAGTTCGGAGAGTTTTGCCAGCGCGGCGCTGCCAGTCGTGTTGGTGCTGTGCGTGGGCGTATGGGTGAACGCTTTGGCTTCTGTGCCTTACACGCTCTTGCACGCCAAGGGCAATCCGCGGCTGACTGCCATTTTCCACATGGTCG
>NZ_JBWMBA010000202.1:0-1038 GCF_056521325.1 Rhodoferax sp. ZS1R8
TGAAGGCCGGTGGGATGAACACTTTCGCAACTATGTCAAAAACCGGGATCTTGTGGATGTCATAGCACCAGGCGCAAAGCCCAATATTGCCATCATCCAAAACAATATGGGCCAGGAGTTTTCGGCCATTTACGAGTACGACATCGTTGCCAAGAAGACATTGTCCAAACTGTTTGAACACAAGTTCTTTGATGCAACGGGTGTGCGCAGCATGGATAAGGATGATGGCGCGCCAGGGCAGGATGGTTTTGATGGTTTTACATACGCAGGCCTGTTCGGTACCGACTCCCATTGGGAGAACCCGGAAATTGATGCGGTGATTAAAGGTGTTGCGCAGGCGCTGGGTATCAAAGAGACCAACCAAAAACTGATGGCAGTGTCGGGATCCACCCAGGCCGAGGTGCGCTCCCTGGACGGCGTTACGGTGCGATTGATGCGACGCGTGGCGGGTGAAACGCCAACCTACTTGTTCCGTGTGAGCGGGCTTAACTACCCCACCGAACACTACCTGCTGGCCAAGCAAAAGTTGCAACTGTTGGCCAAGGAATACCCCGCCATCGATAAGGCTGCGCTGGGTACTTCGCGGTTTGTCTATTACCGTGCGCGTGACGGACTCAACATTCCTGCCTACCTGACGGTTCCGAACGAAAAGTTGTGCGGACCAGGGCCATACGCGGCCGTGATCCACCCCCATGGTGGGCCTTGGGCGCGCGACACCATGAACTATGACGGTTCCGGCTGGGTGCCAATGCTGGTCTCGCAATGCCGTGTGGTGCTACAGCCGCAATACCGCGGGTCTGCGGATTGGGGCCGCACTTTGTGGGTTGCGGGTGACCGCGAGTGGGGTCAAAAAATGCAGGACGACAAAGACGACGGTGCCAAGTGGCTGGTGACTGAGAAGCTGGCAGATCCCAAACGAATGGCGATGTTTGGCTTTTCGTATGGTGGCTACGCGGCGTTTGCGGCCGCTGTTCGGCCCAACGACGTGTACAAGTGTGCTATTGCCGGCGCCGGGGTTTCGGATATCGAGCGAATTTG
>NZ_JBWMBA010000203.1:0-1035 GCF_056521325.1 Rhodoferax sp. ZS1R8
GCGGCCGCTCCATCGGCAATTCCAGGCTGGCCGTCAAGTCATCCACAGCCGAAAAATTGCCCACGGGAGCGGTAGCACGCACCGCCAGCGCCTTGGCCTCGATGCCGAGCAAAATGTCCATGATGCGGCGGTTCTCCAACCAGGCCTGGTCGTCCAGGAAGCGGCGCAACTGCTGCGACAACTGCGCCACCGTGGCCTGCGCGTGTTCGCCGGCCTCCAGCCAGTCGTAGTGCACACGTCTGAGCCGCAAATCTGGCGATAGCGCCGCCACCGGTGGCAGTTGCAACACACGCTCCAGCAACTGGGTCAACTCTTCCTGGCGCGCCTGCGACATCAAAAAATCCCAAAACGCGCGAAAGCTCTTGCCCTGGTCCGAATCCGCAATGGCATCGCGTTCACCCATGATCTCTTCCAGCAGCGCGCCCTTGGCCCCGTCCCACAGCGCAATACGTTCCCGCACTTTTCGGTCCAAGCCGCGAAAGTTATGCTCCACCTCTCGAAAATCGGTCAACAACTCGCGCGCCAGGCCGGTGAACTGTTGGAACCGTTCTTTCAGCGCCGTGTCGTCCAACAAGGGCAGTTGGCCACCAACCACAAGCGCGATCTCGGCATCAATCTCGTCGCGCTTTTTGTGCAATTCTTTTAGGCGGGTTTCGGGGTTGGTATCGCTGCCTTCGCTCATTTGTTTGAGCAGATCAAACAGCGTGAGCAGGCGCGACTCGGTGCCCACAAAGGCGCGCTCGGTCAGGCTGGCAAGCCAGGCCAAGGCGCGCTCGGTGGCTGGGGTCAGGTCAAAGTGCGGCTCGTCTGAGCCTGCGGGGTAAAACTTGCGCAACCAGCCTTTTTCATTGGCGGCCCAGTCGTTCAGATACTCCAGGGCGGATTTGGGAAACGGCGACGCAGTGCCACGCGCCGCTGCCTGTTCGCGCACCCCAAACAACGTGTCCTCCAGCGCCTCCACCAGATCCGACTGCGCCATCACCCTTACATTGGGCGTGATGAAGGCCCGGTGCAAGAAGCTGCCAATCAGCGGCG
>NZ_JBWMBA010000204.1:0-1035 GCF_056521325.1 Rhodoferax sp. ZS1R8
TGACCTGCGCGCCGACGTGGCGCTGGTGCACGGCAAACAGGCGGCCTTTATCGTCGCCGCCGACCTGCTGGCGCTGACGCTCTTGACGCCCCCCGGAGAATGGAATGCCGACATCGTGGTGGGCACCACCCAGCGTTTTGGCATGCCGCTGTGCAATGGCGGCCCACACGCCGCCTACATGGCTTGCCGCGACGAATACAAACGATCCCTGCCCGGCCGCCTGGTTGGCGTGAGCGTGGACGTGCACGGCAACCCAACCTACCGCCTGGCGCTGCAAACGCGTGAGCAACACATCCGCCGCGAAAAGGCTACGTCCAACATCTGCACCGCGCAGGTGTTGCCGGCCGTGGTGGCCAGCATGTACGCCGTGTACCACGGCCCCGAGGGCCTGACTCGCATTGCACAGCGCGTGGCCAAGTTCACTGCGATATTGGCCAAGGGCCTGGAGCAGTTGGGTGCACCGGTGCGCGCGCAAGCGACTTTTGACACGGTCACGCTGAAGACCGATGGCGCTACCAATTCAATAGCTGAAAATGCAGTATCTGCGGGGGCTAACCTGCGAATTTACTTTAAACACTACCTGTGTATCGCCCTGGACGAGACCACCACACGCGAAGATATTGCACTGATCTGGAGCCTTTTCGCCAAGCCCGGCCAGCCCCTGCCCAGCGTGGAAGTGCTGGAGGCGGCTGCCGAATCCCTGATCCCCGCCGCGCTGCTCCGCACGTCCAAGTTTTTGACGCACCCGGTCTTCAACACGCACCACTCTGAAACCAGCATGCTGCGCTATATCCGCATGCTGAGCGACAAAGATTTGGCGCTGGACCGCAGCATGATCCCGCTGGGCAGTTGCACCATGAAGCTCAACGCCACCAGCGAGATGATCCCCATCACCTGGCCGGAGTTCGCCAACATCCATCCGTTCTGCCCCGCAGACCAACGCCAGGGCTACACCGAGCTAGACGCGCAACTGCGTGCCTGGCTGTGCGCCGCCACCGGTTACGCCGGCATCAGCCTGCAGCCCAATGCCGGCAG
>NZ_JBWMBA010000205.1:0-1034 GCF_056521325.1 Rhodoferax sp. ZS1R8
GCTCACGCAAAATGCTTTGCCATTGAAGTTTCGAGCCAGCGTTCTGGCAGAGGCATTGCCGGTATGAGCAAAGACAAACTTCGAACAAGATACTATCTCGGTCACATTCTGCAGGCCATCGAGCGAATTGAGCGGTACACCGTTACCATCGATCAAGATGCCTTCATGCTGGACCAATTGATTCAGGATGGCGTCATCCGCAATATCGAAATCCTTGGTGAGGCGGCCAACAACGTCAAGAAGACCGATCCCGATTTCGCCGACAAGCATCCCGAAATCCCGTGGGTGGCGATCTATGCGATGCGCAACCGTATTTCGCATGCCTATTTTCAGGTTGACTTGGGTGTCGTCTGGAACACCATACAAAACGATCTGCCAACAATGAAACACAAGGTTCACGCGTTGGCACTGGCTTGGCAGGCTGATTTGTGAACGCCCTGACGGCGAGGGTCCAACGGCGAGGGCAGCCCATACCCACACTAGCCACAGGCTTGACTAGTGACCAGACAACCACCACCGCCACCGGCGCGATGGCGCCATGGAGCGAGGGTGCCCAGGTCTGGCTGAGCGCGCCAAGCTTTGACGTTGCTATGAATTTAGGAGCGGGTGGAGCAGGTTCTGCGGGGGCTAGCGGCACATTTAGCCCGACAAGCTTGCGCTTTAAGCTCTACACCACATCCCAGGCCCTGGGCAACCAGCCAGGGGCACCCGTGGTGTACCACCCCGTGTTTGCAGCCAACCAGGGCTGGATGCTGAAGGTGCACAGCGACGGCAATGTGGACAACACACCGGAAACACTGGTGCGCCAAGGCCACCATCTGTACAGCCAATTGACCGGCCTGCCATGGGTGCCCACCGGCTACACGCTCACCGGGCCGAGCGCAGCGGACGGCAGCCCAGGCACCCGCTACACGCTGGACGCTGCGGGCAAGGTTACCGCCGTCAACTTTAGCGACGGCGCCCAGTGGCTGGTGTCGGATGCAGGCATCGCCGGGATTGCTGCCAACGCTGGCAATCTCAATAACAACGGCAAT
>NZ_JBWMBA010000206.1:0-1034 GCF_056521325.1 Rhodoferax sp. ZS1R8
CATACGCTCAACGATGTGTGCCTGCTGGTGACAGATGCACGCCGCGGAGCAGAGCCCTGGTTTGTGATCACCGGAGACACCCTGTTTGTGGGCGCCGTTGGGCGGCCCGATCTGGCGGGCAAGGAACCAGAGATGGCAGGCATGCTGTACGACAGCCTGCACCAGAAGCTGCTCACCCTGCCCCAGGGGCTGGAAATTTTCCCCGGCCACCAGGCCGGCAGCGCCTGTGGCGCGGGTCTGTCGGGCAAGCCCTCTTCCACGATTGGTTTCGAGAAGCGGTGGAATCCTTTTCTGAGCATGGACCGGGATACGTTCGTGCATGAACTGACGGCCATCGCCACACCCAGCCCCGCGGAGATGGACCGCATCGTCGCCGCCAACATTTCGGCCTGAAACTGCTATGGAACTCCACCACGGCATCCGCCACAACCGGGGGCAATTCCTGCACCAGCTCTTGCAAGTGTTGCTGGTCGGGCTGACCCTGGGCATGACCCGCACCGTGGTGCCCGCCCTTGCAGAATCTGACTTTGGTGTGCCCAAGAACTCGTTTGTGCTGCTGAGTTCTTTTGTGGTCGCCTTCGGGTTGGTCAAAGGGGTCATGAATTTTGTAGCGGGCCGGTTGTCGGAGCGCGTGGGCCGCAAAAAGGTGCTGTTGCTGGGCTGGGTGGTGGCGTTGCCAATTCCCGTCATGGTCTGGTACGCCCCGAGTTGGAACTGGGTGGTTGCGGCCACGGTTTTACTGGGTGTCAACCAGGGGCTCACCTGGTCGATGACACAGACCTCCAAGCTGGACATCACGCGGATGGAAGAGCGCGGCCTGACGCTCGGGCTCAACGAGTTTGCAGGCTACGTGGGTGTGGCATTGGCCGGCATACTCACGGCCTACTTGGCCACGCGGTTCGGCGCGCGCCAAGGCCTGATGGCGTTCGGCATGGGGGTCATCTGCACGGCGTTGCTGCTGACCCAGTTGTGGGTCAAAGACACCTTGCCCTGGGCCCAGGCGGAGGCTGCCAAACATGCGCCGGGATCTGCAC
>NZ_JBWMBA010000207.1:0-666 GCF_056521325.1 Rhodoferax sp. ZS1R8
CCGCAGCCGGTTGTGCGCTGGGCCCCATCCTGTTTGGCCTGCGGGAGTACCGTGGCGAGCCCCACCGCGTGGAGCCCGTCGGCATCCTCAACGGCGTGGAGTTTTTTGACGACAGCAAGGGCACAAATGTGGGGGCCACCGTGGCCGCGCTGCAAGGCCTGGGCGCTGACCGAAAAGTGGTGCTGATTTTGGGCGGAGAAGGCAAGGGCCAGGACTTTGCGCCGCTGGCGGAACCCGTGGCCCGGTATGCCCGCGCCGTGGTGCTGATCGGCCGCGATGCCCCGCTCATCCGCGAAGCGCTGGAAGGCACAGGCACCCCGTTGGTGGATGCTGAGTCTATGGATGCCGCGGTGGTGCAATCCAACCAGCGTGCCCAGGCGGGTGATGCCGTGCTGATGTCACCGGCCTGCGCCAGTTTTGACATGTTCGACAACTACGAGCACCGGGCGCGCGTATTTATCGCTGCGGTACGCGACTTGGCCTTGGCCGCAGGTGTGGACCTGGAGAGTGTCGGATGAGTGCAGTGGCGCAGTCCCTCTCCAAATGGTTCTCGGCCCGCATGGGCGCTTCGTCGCGGGCGCTGCCGGTGCGTCTGGGCGGACGCGGCTCGTTTGCCGCCACGACCGCGGCGCCGCAGGTCCGCGGCTTTGACCAGCCGCTGGCCTG
>NZ_JBWMBA010000207.1:677-1033 GCF_056521325.1 Rhodoferax sp. ZS1R8
CTCCATCGCTATGCCGGACAACCCCAAGTTCGCCAAGTACACACACACCTATTTCCTGTTGCGCCACGCCATGTGGGTGGCCACGGCGTTTGTAGTGGCGCTGATGGCCTTCCAGGTTCCGGTGGCGGTATGGGAAAAGTATGCGCCGTGGCTTTTGGTGGCCTCCCTGGTGCTGTTGATTGCGGTGCTGATCCCCGGCATCGGCACCGTTGAGCACCTGCTGATGGCCAAGGACCTGGGCGTGAGCACCATCCGCGTCGCAACCCACTGCACCGAGGCCGACGTGTCGGAGCAGCACATCCGCAAGTCGCGCGAACTGGGCTTGGACACGGTGGGCTTTCTGATGATGGCGCACA
>NZ_JBWMBA010000208.1:0-1031 GCF_056521325.1 Rhodoferax sp. ZS1R8
TGTGATGCGCTCGCTGCGTGACAACCCGGAGCCGTTGTCCATCACCAGGCCATCCGTCGGAATGCCATGGGCCGCGAACCACTCGTGAATCGAACGTGCTGCGGCGTCGAGTGTGGGCTCGCCATCGACAGCAGCCTTCGCACCCAGCCGCAGGTAGGTCAACCGGGTCAAAGGGTTGTCGGAGCGTTTCATCATCCCGCGCGCCACCTCGGCAAAAGGGCGACCTTGGTGACTGGCCAGAACCATCGCCCGGGCCGGGGTCGATCCTTCCACGTCCGGGCCACTGATCTGCCCCCCGAGCTGACTCCAGATCTGGCGCACCACACGGGTGGTGACCCACTGGCGATCGACCAGGTTGAGCTCGAGCTGCTGGGTGCAATTGCGTGGAAACTGGCCCTGGAAACGCAGTTGCGGGGTGCTTTGAGACACCTGCAATTCGGGCAACGCCCAGGTGCTCTCCCATTTCGGGCATGCGTTGTCATTCAGCACTATTGAGCGGGTGTCCAAGACCAGATCGGGCAGTGCAGGGCTGGTCCGCACCGACAGGGTTGTTTCGTCCGACTGCAGCACAAACCCCAGCAGGCTGGTGTTGAGGTTCAAGGCATCCGGAATCACGTTGTACTGGAACTCCGGCGATTCATCAAACGGTGCCAGGCCGACATCCATGCGGGGCGGATGGAAGAGGTTGCGGTCTACCACCAGGCCACCCTGGATGTGGGTGACGCCTTGCTCACGCAATTGGCGCAGCATGCCCCACAGCGCACCCCAGTCCAGGTCGGTATCCGCACCACCGCGCAGGTACAAGGGGCCTTTGATGACTCCCGCTTCGGGCTTGTCGGTGGCCAGCATGTCGGTGCGGCCCCGCGCATTGGTGCCCAGGCGCTCCAGGGCGACGATGGTGGTGACCAGTTTCATGGTCGATCCGGGTTGTTGGGGCAGGTCAGAGTTCAGCCGCAAACCGCGCTTGGGGTCGGTCATGGGATAGGCGACGACGCCCAACACCGCTTCCGTCAGTCCGGCCTTTTGCAAGG
>NZ_JBWMBA010000209.1:0-419 GCF_056521325.1 Rhodoferax sp. ZS1R8
TGCTTACCAGGTTGGGGTGGACGAAATCGTTACCGCCATCCGCCAGATCAACCAGGACATGCCCGCCGGATCACTCCGCGCCACCGAGCAGGAGCAACTGGTGCGGGTGGAGGGCAAGCTCAAAAGTGTGGATGCCTTTCGCCACATCATCGTGGCGCGGCGCAACGGCACTGCAGTCACGTTGGACCAATTAGCCACCATCAAGGACGGCGAGCGCGAGGCGCAGTCCATCGGCCGCATCAATGGCCAGCCCGCACTGACCCTGAGCGTGTTCAAGACGCAGGACGCGAATCTGGTGGTGGTCGGGGATGCCGTAGCCAAGGCGGTGGAGGACCTGCGCAAGCAGCTGCCGCCCGATGTGCAAATACGCGCCATCTCCGAGAACGCCAGCTACGTCAAGAAGTCGCTGGACAGCGTCA
>NZ_JBWMBA010000209.1:429-1031 GCF_056521325.1 Rhodoferax sp. ZS1R8
GTGGAAGGCGGCCTGCTGACCATACTGATCGTCTTTTTGTTCTTGCATTCGTGGCGCAGCACCATCATCACCGGGATCACATTGCCGATCTCGGTGGTGTCCACCTTCATCGCCATGTATGCCTTTGGCTTCACCATTAACTCGGTGACGCTAATGGACTTGTCGCTGTGTATTGGCTTGCTGATTGACGATGCCATTGTGGTGCGTGAAAACATCGTGCGCCATGTGGGCATGGGCAAGGACCACATCACCGCCGCGCGCGACGGCACACAAGAGATTGGGCTGGCCGTGCTGGCCACCACGTTGGCCATTTGTGCGGTGTTCATTCCGGTGGCCTTCATGAGCGGCATCATCGGTAAGATTTTTTTCCAGTTCGGCATCACCGTCACCGTGGCCGTGCTGGTGTCGCTGTTTGTCAGCTTCACGCTGGACCCCATGCTGTCGTCGGTGTGGAAAGACCCGGTGGAGTCACGCTTCAGCTGGGCACCCTGGCTGGGCCGTTTGATGGACCGCGTAGAGCACCGGGTGGAGTGGTTACATGGGGTGTATGGGCGCCTGCTGGAGCGCACACTGCTGCGCCGCAAGACCACGTTGGCCGTGGC
>NZ_JBWMBA010000020.1:0-3057 GCF_056521325.1 Rhodoferax sp. ZS1R8
CTCCACCCCGAAAACGCTATGTAGTTTGTAGCGATACCAATATGTTTCACGGGGGCTGGAGCTGAATTCCATCAAACCGCCGAATTCCAAAGCAGAGCCATCCTTGAACTCACGCTCCGGCCGTGCGTCGAAGCTATTTCGATCAACGTGAGGGTCTTGCCTAGTTGGCGTGCCATCACCAGTGCGGCGCGGTCTTCAACAAGAAGTTCTTGACGGTCCAGAACCGCCGCTTCCAAAACGCGCGCAAGATGGAACCGTGGGTCACGGCGGCTGGACATACGCGCCTCGGCCAGCGCCTCGTCCAATCGCCCAGCCCTGAGTAGAAAGACACCCAAGGCCCAGCCTGTTGCCGCAGACCGAAAACTGACCCACTTGAGGCCACTGTGCCGACTCAAAACTGACCCAGGTGTTTTACTTGCCTTGCCTAAATTTTAGGCAGGGAACAAACAAGGTGATCACCATGGAAATGTTGGGAAGAATTCGACGCATGCATCTACGCGACAAAGTGTCGCTGCATGAAATAGCCAAGCGCACGGGGCTATCGCGCAACACGGTGCGCAACTGGCTGAGGACGCCACAGGAAGTGCAGGTTCCGACCTACAGCCGCACGGCTGGGTTTAGCAAGCTCAGTGGTTTTGTTGCGGAACTGGAGCAAGCCCTCAAAGCCGACGCGCTGCGCCCCAAAAAGGACAGGCGAACAGCACGCGCATTGTTTGCGCAAATCAAGGCCAGCGGTTATGCCGGTGGCAACACCGGCGTCACCGACTACATCCGCGCTTGGCGAACCAGCGCTGGCAAGGACGTCAAGGCATTCGTGCCACTGAAGTTCGACCTGGGTGAGGCATTCCAGTTTGACTGGAGCGAATAAGGCTTGGTCGTGGGTGGCATCTACCACCGCATGCAGGTCTCCCACATGAAGCTGTGCGCCAGCCGCGCCTTCTGGCTGGTGGCCTACCCCAGCCAAGGCCATGAAATGCTGTTTGATGCCCATACGCGCTCCTTCTCGATTGGTGGGGTTGCCAGGCGGGGCATCTACGACAACATGAGGGTCGCCGTGGACAAGGTCAAAAAAGGCAAGGGCCGAACAGTCAACGCCCGCTTTGCCGTCATGTGTGCGCACTACCTATTTGACGCTGACTTTTGCAACGTCGCCAGTGGCTGGGAAAAAGGCGTGGTCGAGAAAAGTGTGCAAGACAGCCGCAGGCGAATCTGGATCGATGCGCAGACCCGCAAATGGAGCAGCTTTGAAGAGCTCAACGCCTGGCTGGGAGAGCGCTGTCGCGCCCTGTGGAGCGAAATACGTCATCCCGAACACAAGCAGTTCAGCGTGGCGGAAATGCTGGAACAAGAGCGCACCGAGCTGATGCCCATGGCGACTCCATTTGACGGCTACGTCGAGCGCTAAGCCAAGGTATCGAGCACCTGCCTGGTGGCGGTGGAGCGCAACCGATATTCGGTGCCGTGCGAGCTTGCGGGTCAGCACGTGAGCACCCGGCTGTACCCCAACCGGGTCGAGATTGCCAGCGATGGGGCCATCGTTGCCAGCCATGATCGGCTTTCCAACCGAGGCCACATCTGCTACGACTGGCAACACTACATTGCGCTGATACAGCGCAAGCCCGGTGCCCTGCGCAACGGAGCCCCCTTTGCCGACATGCCAGCGCCATTACTGCGCTTGCGCCAAGGGCTGATGCGCCATGACGGAGGTGACAAGACCATGGCGCAGGTGCTCAACTGCGTAACCAACCACGGCCTGGAGGCGGTGTTGGTGGCGGTGGAATTGGTCATTGAATCGGGGGCACTGAGCACCGAACATGTCCTCAACGTATTGGCGCGTCTGAACGCCAGCGAGCTGCCTCAGAGCGTTGAAAGCACCCTGCAACTCAAAGAGTTGCGTCTGCACGGCATGGCCAACGCCTGGGACGAACTGTCAACGCACGAGGGCAAACCAAACGATGCCGGCATACAAACCTCGCGTTGGTTGATCGAGCATTTGCTGCAAGCCGAACACGAACAACGCGCGTTTGCTTCGGTGCGCCATCAGATGAAAGCGGCCAAGTTCCCACTGCACCGTGACCTGGCAGGCTTTGACTTTGAGGCTTCAAAGGTGGACAAGAAGTTGGTCGGCCAATTGAGCACATTGGACTTCACCGACACGGCGCAAAACGTCGTGCTCATTGGTGGCCCCGGCACGGGTAAGACGCATCTGGCCACAGCCATTGGGGTGGCTGGCATTGCGGCAAAGGGCGAGCGGGTGCGTTTCTATTCCACGATTGATTTGGTCAATGAATTGGAGAAAGAAAAGCGCGAAGGCAAGGCAGGCCGCATTGCGCTGGCACTGATGCGCATGGATCTGGTCATTCTGGACGAGCTGGGGTATCTGCCCTTCAGCCAAGCCGGTGGTGCCTTGCTGTTTCACCTGCTCTCCAAGCTGTACGAGCACACCAGCGTGGTGATCACCACCAACCTGAGCTTCTCGGAGTGGTCGGCCGTGTTTATTGATGCGAAGATGACGACAGCACTACTGGACCGGCTCACCCACCATTGCCACATCGTGGAGACGGGCAACGAGTCCTACCGGTTCCGGCACAGCACCATGGCTGCCAAGACACGCATCAAGGCCAGAGAGAGTGAGCGCAAAGGCGGCAAAGCGGCGTCGGCAACTCAGGAGGCCGACGAGTCGTTCTGAGGCGCCACAAGCAGGGGGAATCCGCTACGGGCTATGCCCTTCGCTCCTTTCCTCCTGCTTGCCATCAAAGACAAGGAGACCAGATAGAAACCAGCTATTGAGTACACTTATCCACAGTTGCTGATTCAAAAACCAGCAACCCGCCCTGGGTCAATATTGGATCGGCAGGGTGGGTCAATATTCAACCGGTGCTGACAGTCCAACGCGATCAAGTACTCACCCGGTGGTGGCACGGTGGGCTTTGAAGTCCATGCCGGCGAGCGGGAATTTGTCTTCCACATACGGGACCAGGGCATCGGTATTCCCGAGCCCGATTTACCACGACTGTTTGAGACCTTTTACCGTGGAGCCAACGTGGGAAATATTGT
>NZ_JBWMBA010000210.1:0-1031 GCF_056521325.1 Rhodoferax sp. ZS1R8
GGCCAAGGCTATTTACTCGGTAGACCCCACGCAGCAACTCGGCCTGAGCTGGGAAAGCCAAAAGCGAAGGCAAAACACCGAGGTGTATTCGGCACGCGCCGTACCGCCACTGGTCAGTACCAGCGCGGTAGACCTGGATACACGTGACAGCGTGGACCGTGACCGTGTGTCACTGGAGCACCGCTTCAACGACCTCAATGCGCCCTGGGTGCAGCGGGCAGAAACCCGTGTGTATTGGCAGGATGCCAAGATCAAGCAGTTTTCGCTGGAAGACCGCAACACGGCGGCAGACCGCACCCGCGACAACAGCTACAGCACCAAGGTGGTGGGTCTGTCCGCGCTGCTGCAAACCAGCCTCACGGGCGGGCTCAACCAAAAACTCAGCTACGGCCTGGACTGGAGCCGCGCCGACGTGAATGGCGTGCGGGATGGCACGGCGGCGCCCTTTGGCGAAGTGTTTCCCACCAAGCCGTTTCCCGACACCAGCTACACCCTGGCCGGTGCCTTTGTGCAGAGCGAAATCGAGACAGGTGCGGTCAGCGTGATCCCCGGTCTGCGTTTTGACCGTTATGAGCTGTCGCCATCCGCCACCGGCTATAGCGGGGGTGCTGTGGCGACACTGTCCGGCCAGGCGGCCACACCGCGCCTGGGTGCGGTATGGCAATGGGCACCGGCGTTTGCGCCCTATGGCCAAATCGCCAAGGGCTTTCGCGCGCCCACGCCGGACCAGGTCAACAACGGGTTTAACAACCTGGCATCGGGCTACACCAGCATTGGCAATGCCACCCTGAAGGCCGAGCAGGCCGACAGCCTGGAAATAGGTTTTAGGGGCAAGGCCGGTGGCCTGCGTTACTCGGTGGCGGCGTTTGACAACCGCTACCAAGACTTCATCAGCCAGCAAGCCGTAAGCGGTGCAGGCACGCCGGGCAACCCCACCGTGTTCCAGTACATCAACCTGACCAATGCACACATCCAGGGTCTGGAAGTGCGCGCCGAATGGCAGTTGGATACCCGCTGGACCACCAATGCGG
>NZ_JBWMBA010000211.1:0-1026 GCF_056521325.1 Rhodoferax sp. ZS1R8
GGGGGTCGGATCACCGTTCGCTCAGCGAATGTGTGCCCTGACCCCTGATTCACCACTGCCACTAGAAAGAAAAAATGCGTATTGACCAACTACTCGTTCAATTGGGCCTGGCCACCACACGCTCTCAAGCCCAGCGCCTGATTGCCGATGGTGTGGAATGGCTGCAGGGCGAGGCATGGAAGCGCGTGGCCAAGAACGGCGACGAAGTTCCCGAGAACGCCGACGTCCGCCTGCTCGACGATTCCGAGGCCCGCTACGTTTCCCGTGGCGGCCTGAAGCTGGAAGCGGCGCTCAAGCAGGTGGGGCTGTCCGTGGACGGCCTGGCCTGCCTGGACGTGGGGCAAAGCACCGGTGGCTTCACTGACTGCCTGCTGCAGCACGGTGCGCGTCTGGTGGTGGGAGTGGATGTTGGGTCGGCCCAACTGCACCCCCAATTACGCGAAGACGGCCGGGTGCTGTGTGTCGAGAAAGTGAATGCCAGATCCCTGGCTGCTACAGATTTTGAAGCAGCGTGTCTAAATTACACGGGGGCTGGAGGCCAGTTTGATCCAGAGGCTGATGGCGCAGAGCCGTTTGTGCCGGAGTTTGATGTGGTGGTGGGCGACCTGTCCTTCATCTCGCAAACCTTGGTGTTGCCGGCGGTGCTGCCTTTTCTGAAGGCTGGCGGCACGTTGTTGACCTTGGTCAAGCCGCAGTTCGAGCTACAGCCGGGCCAGGTAGGCAAGGGCGGCATTGTCAAGGATGACACCATGTACGCAATCGTGGAGCAGCGCCTGCGCGAAACCTGTGCCGAATTGGGCCTCACCGTGACCGCGTGGTTTGACTCGCCGATTGAAGGTGGCGATGGCAACCGCGAGTTTTTTATCTGCGCAACGAAATGACATTTGCGGGACAGGCCGCCGCAACGTAGTTGCAAGCTCTGTCCCCGTCTGATTGGAAAGCCATGTCTGACACATCCCGCATCCCCCTCAGCGTGGAATTTTTTCCACCGAAGACCCCCGAAGGTGTGGCCAAGCTGCGCGCCGT
>NZ_JBWMBA010000212.1:0-1025 GCF_056521325.1 Rhodoferax sp. ZS1R8
CGCCGTGTGCGGCAGATACAGAAACGATGCCAGCGACAAGCCCGGCGCACGCCCATGCGGCTGGTCAACAGACGCCAGCAGAATGCGCACCGCCTCGCCATAGTCGGGTGGCAAATGCTTGTGCAGCGCACGGGCAATGTGTTTGCCACGCGGCATCAGCGTCAATGCGTCATATCCGCTGAGGGCATCGTGCAGGAATGCATCCACATCAAAACGCGGATGCACTGCCGCAACCATGCGGGCAATGGCCTGGGGCACGTCGGGGCCGTATTGGGCGATGAGGGGTTCAGCCATGCGCCGCTTTCCATGCATCAAAGCCACCCCGCAGCGGGAGGGCGTTGCGGTAACCCAGCCGCTGCAGGTTTTGCGCCGCGTGCACCGCACCGGCGTCTTGCGGACAAGCGCAAATGGTGACGATGGGATAGTCTTTGTCGACCCCCGCCAAGGATTGGTCCAGCGCGCTGTATTCGGTGAGGTGGGCGTTGGGTATGAAGCCGGTGTCTAACGCCAGGCTGTGGGTGCGCAGGTCGATGATGTGGGGCGGCCGCGGGCCAGCCAGTGCCTGGGTGAACGCGTCCACCTCGATGTGCTGCATGGCGGCCAGCCGCTCAAACCGGGCCTTTTGCAAGTATTTCCAGGCTATCACCACTGCTACCAGCGCCGAGCCGATCAGCGCAAGGTGTATGCCATGCGCCGTCATCCACGCCAGAGCGCCATCAATCTGGGCCTGAAACGCATACCCCGCCAGCAAAGCCATGCCCGCCCACAAGCCCGCGCCCAGGGCAGATGCCATAAAAAACGAAGATGGCGCCATACCCAAGGCCCCAGCAACCGGTGGCGCCACCGTGGCAAAGCCGGGTATGAACTTGCCAAACACCAGCGACCACACGCCCCATTTGGTAAACCGCGCCTCGGTCTGGTTGACACACGAGCTGGGGTTGATGGACATCTTGCACAGCAAGGCCAGCACCCGATAGCCAAACTTGCGGCCCGCTGCATACCAGACCCAGTCTGCCACCAGCGAT
>NZ_JBWMBA010000213.1:0-548 GCF_056521325.1 Rhodoferax sp. ZS1R8
GCCCAGCCACCACGATCACCGCTTGGGCGAATGGATTGGTATCCGCACCGAGGTCGACCATGTGGTGACGTTTAAACGCGAGGCTTAGCGATCGCTGCGTCAGCGGGAGCGGGTACCCTCCCTAGAATGGAGATGCAGAGCAACCATGTCGGCAACCTTCACTTGCCACTGCAAAGACCCAACCTGGAGAAGCGAATGACCATCATCGTAGCCTACGCACCCCGCCCAGAAGGCCAAGCCGCACTGGACAAAGGAATAGAAATCGCCAAGCGCCGCAACGAGCATCTGTTGGTGGTCAATGCCACACCCGGCAGCGGCGACGACGCGGCCATGGCCAATGTTCAGGACGTTGAACGCATCGCGCTTTTGCTGGCAGAACCGGGCCTGACTGCAGAGTTCAAACAGTTTGGCCGTGGCAAAGGTGCCGTGCAAGAAATTGAAAACCTGGTGGCGACATTGCCGGTGTCTTTGCTGGTGATAGGCCTGCGCCACCGCTCACCCATTGGCAAACTCATCATGGGCAGCGTGGCGCAAGAGCTGCTGTTGTC
>NZ_JBWMBA010000213.1:558-1024 GCF_056521325.1 Rhodoferax sp. ZS1R8
TATCCTGGCTGTGAAGGCACCGCAGTAACACGCGCGGTAAAACGGCCTACGCCCGTAGCCCCGCAATCGTCTCGCGCAAATCGGCGGCCCAGGCCCTGCGGTCACGGCCTTGCGCCCGCTCCGGTGTACCAAATTGCACCACCGCCTGCACGTTGTCGGCTCGCAAGGTGCGCCACAGCGATTGCCACAAAGTGTCGTCACCCACATAACAGGGCGCAAAACTGATGTGGCCCGTGGCTGCATCGGCAAATTGCAGCGCTACAGGCTGCACCGGTGCATCGGCCGAGATGGCGGCCTGAAGTAAATTGGCGTGGAACGGCAAGAGCGTGGAGCCGTCGCCGGTCGTACCTTCGGGGAAGATAGCCAGCACGTCGCCATCGCGCAGGCACTGGGCCATCTGGTGAACCACACGCATGGCGTCGCGGCGGGATTCACGGGTGATGTAAAGCGTATCGGCCGCGTTGGC
>NZ_JBWMBA010000214.1:0-1024 GCF_056521325.1 Rhodoferax sp. ZS1R8
TGGGGGCGGACAGGCCGTTAGCCATGGCCCGCTCAATATCCTTGGCGTTATCGACTTGCAGGGCAGCGGTGTTCTCGCGCAACAAGGTGGCTAGTTTGCGCAGCGCTATGTTTTTAGTAGCTGTTGATGCAGCCGCCATGCGGGCTGATGCCACTTTTGCCTGAGAGCCCAGCGCGTGGGTGTATTCGGTGGTGTTGAGCGCGTTCATGGGGGGATTTTCGCAGAGTTTGGGGTGTTGGCGTGCTTCCGTCGACCAAGGGATACTGCCCCACCTTCTGCAGTTAGCGCCCGCAGCGCACCTTGTAGCCGGGGGTAGGCAAACCGATACCCCGCCGCAACCGCCGCCCGTGGCCTCGCATTCTGTCCATCCAACAGCAGCGTGGACATCTCGCCCAGCAGCCCACGCATCGGCGCGTCCGGCGCACGCATCCACACCCGCCGGCCAAAGGATGCGGCCAGGGCTTGGGCGAATCGCGCCTGCGGCACCGTGCCGGGTGCGACTGCATTGACGGGGCCGCTCAGTTGAGCGTTGCCCATCGCAAAGCGAACCATACCCACCGCGTCGTCCAGGTGAATCCACGGCAGGGGCTGGCGCCCGCTACCAAGCACTGCGCCCAGGCCCAGCTTGGCGCTGAAGGCTAGCATGGGGTAGGCACCGTCGCCCCGCCCCAACACGACACCAAAACGCATGCGTACGACCCGCACGCCCAGGCCTTCGGCGCGGCGCGCCTCATGTTCGATGGCGGCGCACAGGTCGGACTGGAATTCGCCGGGGCGTGGGCCGGCGGTTTCGTCCAATGGCTCGAAGGACGCGTTGGGTGACGCGCCGTAAAAACCGACGGCCGATGCGCTGACCAGCACGCGCGGTAGCTGTTGCAGGCGGCGCATCAGGTCCACCACGGCGGCGGTCACCTGCACGCGGCTGGCCAACAGAGTGCGCCTGCGCGCTGCCGTCCATGGCATGCCCAACACGCGTGCACCGGCCAGGTTGACGATGGCGTCTATACGCGTTTCGGAGGGTATG
>NZ_JBWMBA010000215.1:0-1024 GCF_056521325.1 Rhodoferax sp. ZS1R8
GCCACCTGCGCATCACCGCGCCTGCGGGTTTTGGCCGCCGCCATGTGGCGCCTTTGGTGCCGCGCTTTCGCGAGCTGCACCCGGAGGTCACCATCTCGCTGAACCTGAGCGACCGTGTGGTGGACATTGCTGGCGAAGCCTATGACTGCGCGGTGCGCGTGGGGGATATGCCCGACTCGTCGCTGGTGAGCGTGCGCATGGCCGACAACCGCCGGCTGTGTGTGGCCACACCGGCCTACCTGAAGCGCCATGGCACACCACAGACTCCGGCCGATCTGTCGCGGTTCCATTGCCTTACCTTGTCCAGTGACGCCTCGCAAACCCGGGGCTGGGCGTTCAAGCACAGCGACGGGGCGGTGGTCTACCTCAAACCCGCCGGCCCGCTGGATTGCTCCGATGGCCAAGTGCTGCACGACTGGTGCCTGGCCGGTTACGGCATCGCCTGGCGCAGTACGTGGGAAGTGGAGTCCGAAATTGCCGCCGGCCAACTGGTGGCCGTGCTGGAAGACTTTGCCGCGCCGCCCAATGGCATCTACGCCGTGTTTCCCCAGCGCAAACATCTGCCGCTGCGGGTGCGGTTGTGGATTGACTTCTTGAAGGAGTGTTATGGCTCACCGGGGTTTTGGCGTGTGCTATCGAAAAAGTAGCAGTCTGCTGATGTAGCACGGGGGCTGTAAGCACTGTTGCGTGCATGCCGATTTTGGGCGGATTGAGGGTTCCAACGGTTGCGACTTCTGCATTTCGATGCGATGCTGCGCCACGCCCCATCCGCATCTGGCGGAGTACTCTTTGTCGTTGGAAGCAAAAAGCAATATGAACAACATTGTGTTGCCGAACCGAACGGATGCACTGCATGCGTCCGACCATCCGCCCGAGGTTGCCGACCTGATCGTGGCCTATATCGAGCAGCTGGGTGTGGAATACGTGTTTGGTGTTCCGGGTGGCGCTATCGAGCCGCTGTACAACGCACTGGCCCGCAGTGCGCGCCGTGGCGGCCCGCGCCACGTGCTGGCCCGCCATGAAG
>NZ_JBWMBA010000216.1:0-1024 GCF_056521325.1 Rhodoferax sp. ZS1R8
CCACCCACCCTGATCCGACGCGACAGGTAGCGCTACCGACATGCACTAAAGTAACCGCAAATAACCCGGAGCCATCCATGACAACAACATCCAATCTCACCTGCTTCTCCCTGACCACCAACAACCACATCGCCCACCTGGTGCTCAACAAACCCGAAGCAATGAACACCATGCACCCCACCTTCTGGCGGGAGCTGGATACGGTGCTGACCCATTTGCATCAAGACGGAGCAGCCCGCGCCCTGGTCATCAGCAGCACCGGCAAACATTTCAGCGCCGGCATGGCGCTGGAGACCTTTGCGGGCGCCATCCAGATGGACGACAACAGCCCCGAAGGCCGTGCCGCCATCTTCGACACGCTGGGCGACATGCAGGCCACCTTCACCAAGCTGGAGACCCTGCGCATACCGGTGATCGCAGCCATCCAGGGCGGCTGCATTGGTGGCGCGGTGGACATGGTCACCGCCTGCTGCATACGCTACGCCACACCGCAGACCTTCTTCTGCATCCAGGAAATCAACATCGGCATGGTGGCCGACGTAGGCACGCTGCAGCGCCTGCCCAAGCTGATTCCGCTGGCGGTGGTGAAAGAGATGGCGTACACGGGTCGGCGTTTGGGCGCCGACCGCGCGCTGCAATACGGCCTGGTCAACGCCATCTTCGATACCGAGGAAGCCATGCTGGCCGCCGCGCTGCAATGCGCAGCCGAAATCGCCTCCAAACCGCCGGTCGCCATCTGGGGCACCAAGCAGGCCATCCACTACGCACGTGACCACTCGGTGGACGACTCGCTCAAGCAAATGGGCTGGCTGCAAGGCGCCATTTGGAGCAACCGCCATGTGATGGAGTCGGTGAAGGCCATGAAGACCAAGGGCGCGGGCGATTTCCCGGCGCTGCAGGCGCTGACCCGGTTTGTGGATATCGGCCAGTAGCCCTGCGCAGCGCGCCTGCAAGCGCCCTCCACCAGCCCGCCCGGGGGGTGTACAAAACCCCCAAATCGTGGTTTCATCCGCAGTGGTCTCGG
>NZ_JBWMBA010000217.1:0-1023 GCF_056521325.1 Rhodoferax sp. ZS1R8
CGCCAAAGAGCCAGGCCCCATGCGCGACGCAAAAGGCCGCTTTCTGGGCGAACACCAGGGCCTGAGCTTTTACACGCTGGGACAGCGCCAAGGCCTGGGCATCGGCGGCATCAAAGCCAAGGGCGCGCAAAAGGGCGGCGGCGAACACGAGCCCTGGTTTGTAGCCCGCAAGGACATGGCGACCAATACTTTGTGGGTGGTGCAGGGGCACGACCACCCGTGGCTGCAGTCGCACACCCTGCTGGCCCAGGACGTGAGCTGGACCGCTGGCCGTGCACCCAACCAGGCGGCTATCGCCGCGAAAACCCGCTACCGCCAAAGCGACGCGGCCTGCCAGGTGGAGAATGCCAGTCTGCAGGGTTTCGCACTGCGGTTCGCGCAGGCCCAATGGGCTGTCACGCCGGGCCAGTCAGCCGTGTTGTACGACGGCGATGTCTGCCTGGGTGGCGGTGTGATTGCTTCGGCCCAGACCAACGTCTAAGAGCAAACGCCACCACAGGCTTTGCGCAAATAGTTGGAACCCGGTGCTAATATCCACAGCACAGGCGTATGCCACGTTGGGCTTGGCACTCTGAATATCCCGAGCAATAACACTATGTTCCACGTTATCAAACATTCCGATGGCACGATTCAGTCGGTATCTCGGCAGGAACTGCCAGGCAGTGAACCCATGGAAGAAAACGCCCCGGATATTCAGCAGTTCTTTCATGCATCGGCCTCCGAGCCTGCTTTTGACGCGGTGGATGCCGGTTTTGTGCGGGTGCTGGAAGACTTGATCGACACGCTGATCCTGAAAAATGTCATCCACCAAACAGATTTGCCCGCCGCCGCACAGAAGAAACTGATGGTGCGCAAGGGCCTGCGCAGCCGCATCCACGGCGCCTTGAACTTGTTGGGCAATGACGACCGCATCCTGTAACTTACACGCAAGCAGCGCGCACAACCCACCTACTGCCCCCACAACCAGCCTATGCCAGACCCCTTGCCAAGCAGCAGTGAGACTGCGAGCAACCCGAGTGCCAG
>NZ_JBWMBA010000218.1:0-1022 GCF_056521325.1 Rhodoferax sp. ZS1R8
CTCGCCTAAGGAGTTGATTCAGGTCATTGAGCAAGACCCTTTGGTTACCGTCAAAGTCCTGCGCGTCGTCAACTCGGCACACTACAGCATGCCCAAGCAGGTCACATCCATCAGCCACGCCGTGGTCTACCTGGGTCTCAACACTATCAAGAACGTTGCCCTGGGTATCGCCGCCATAGGTGTGCTGCCATCCATTCACATGGGCGGGTTTGATGGCCAGCAATACCTGCTGCACTCACTGGCAACGGCTGGCATTGCAAAACAACTGGCACACCGGGTAGGCGACGCTGACCCCATGGACTGCTTTATCGCCGGCTTGCTGCACGATTTTGGGAAGGTCGTTTTTGCCAAATCCATGCCGCAGGATTTCCGAAAGGCTTTGGAACTGAGTCAATGGCACGAAACATCACTGCATCAGGCGCTACGTGAGGTGATAGGCGTCGACCACTCGGTGGTAGGTGCCATGCTGGTGGAAAAGTGGCGTTTTGCGCCGCAACTGGTAGAAGCCATTCGCAGCCAAAACGGCGACACCTCACTGGACAACGGCATGGCTGCCTGCGTCTTTGCCGCCAACCAGATCAGCAAAAAGCTGGGTCTGGGTTTTGGTGGCAACCCGTTTATCGACCCGCTACCGCCAACCGTCACCCAGCGTTTGGGCGGTGACCTTGATGCGGTGATTGCCTCCTTGGGCAACATCCGTGCTTTGTATGAAGACGCGCAAATCTTTGTCAGAGTTTAAGCAATCCGCGCTGCGGCAGAGTTGGCTGTGGTTGGCTGCAGCGATAGTGTTGGGCTCGGTGGTGCCGAGCAAACCACTCGCACCTTACAAGCAGTGGACCAGCGCCTGGAACTCACTGCAGAATCACTGGTCCAAATGCACAAACAGGGTGAACGTAACCCGGCACTAGTGGCTGGTATGCTGCAAGCCCAGCTCAAACGCCTGCCTTTTGTGCGGGCGCTGTGGGTGCTGGACGTGCAGGGCCACATTGCATTCGACTCGGACATCGCGCATCCCGCAGGCC
>NZ_JBWMBA010000219.1:0-1021 GCF_056521325.1 Rhodoferax sp. ZS1R8
TTGGGTTGTTCTTGGTTCATGCTGGCCTCACTTCGAAGCCACTGCACTGGCGGGGGCTACCGGCGCCGATGCGAACACCGCTACCGATTTGATAGCGTCTTGTTTAGCAACGGCGGGGGCTGTAGGCTTTTTCTCCTTATAGACTCTGACCTTCTCTCCGGGTGACAACACATGCACACCGGCCGATACCACCTGCATGCCTGGCTGCAAACCACCGGCCACGACCACCTCGTTGCCGTCCGCCGTCGCAATTTGAATGGGCTGCAACTTGACGGTCATGCTGGCCGTATCCAACACCCACACCGCAGAGGCTTTGCCGTCCTGGCGCAACGCACTCGTTGGCAGCTTGATCACTTGCACGCTGCTGCGGTCCAGGGCGTGCGGCAGCACGGACACAGTGGTGCCCAGTGCCAGCGCACCTTGCGTAGGCAATGCCACCTTGACGCCAAACGTCCGTGTCACCGGGTCGGCGCTGGCCGCCACCTCGCGCACCACACCCTTGAGCGACACATTGGCGGACCAGGCCCGCACATCCACCGCAGACCCGGCCATGATCAGCACCACCTTGTCTTCCGGCACGGCAAAGACCACGTCACGCGGGCCGTCTTGCGCAATGCGCACCACGGGGGTGCCTGCAGCCACCACCTGGCCGGGCTCGGCTTCCACCGCGGTGACAACACCCGACACATCGGCCACCAGCGTGGTGTAGGCCGCCTGGTTGCCCTGTGCGGTACCCTGGGCCCGCGCCTGGTCAAACTGCGCCTGGGCTGCCTTCAAAGTCGCGTCGCGCCGCTCCAATTCAGCACCGCTGATGAAGTTCTGGTCGCGCAGTTCCTTGAAGCGTTTGAAATCGGCAGCCGCCAGATCCCGGTTGGTCTGCGCTGCAACCACCTGGGCCTTGGCTGCCTGGGCCGCCAATTGGTAATCCTGGGGGTCCAGTTGCGCCAGCACGTCGCCAGCCTTCACCCGCTGACCCAGCTCCGCCTGGCGGCGCACGATCTTGCCGCTGACCCGAAAGCCC
>NZ_JBWMBA010000021.1:0-2615 GCF_056521325.1 Rhodoferax sp. ZS1R8
GACGGACAACACCTGGTATGCCGGCGACAGCACTACGCACAATGACGCCAACCTGATTGGCGGACTCAAGCTAAGTACCAGCGGTCCGGGTTTGCGCGCGGGCGGGTTAGTAGGCGGAAGCTTCGATGTGGATGATAGCGGAACGGGTCCAAACGCCTATGCGCTGAATACACCTGTCGGCAAAAACCTTGACTTTGCGGATGGTCATATCCTGACGGCCAACGGTGAGTTTAAGACTCCCGGGATCGAGGTTAAACCTTTGATCGTGCCTAGTCCGGTCGATACCATCAGCACGGCGGTTTACCCCAAGGATTACGCATACGTGGCGGGTCTACAAGGGTCTATTCCAGAAGGTGGGTATGAGAATTTGCGCTTGGCACGAAATGTCGAAACGCTGGCTCCTAATCTGACACCAACACTATTGGACGGTCGTACTGGTGTGGGCGTTCCATACGTGGATCAGGCCGGGCAGGTGTTCTATCAGACGTTTGATGCGGATGGCAACAAAGTGGGGTGGGTCACTCTGGCTACGCCGAGTGCGGCTTTATCCTTGCCGGTGTTGGCACGTCTTGCCCCAGTTGCGGAAAGTATCTTGGCTACTGAGGTCGCAGTCGGGCCATTTCCGATGAAGCTAATCGCAACCGCAAGTCTGGGAGGTGTCGCACTTTGGACCACGACACGCTTTGTGGGCGACTCCCCTAACTACGGTGGGAACATCATCGATCCCATCCCGCCCATGCCGCCGAGCGGGCCGCTGGTAACGCCAGCCGACACGCGCCAAGGTCCCATCGTCACCGGCTATCCTGCGGCGCAACCTACATTGCCGGTTTTAGAAGGTTTGCCCATAACACCGCCAGACAACTACGGGCCGGTCGGTGGCGGGTTTCCAGCCGGGGGCGTCACGGACCAGCCCAACGTGATGTTGAAGAGGCCGTCTGATATCTTGGGCGACAACCTTGAAGCGGCAGGTCAGACCCGCCCGGCCGGCAGTGCGGCGCACCATATCGTGCCTTATGGCGACTGGCGCGCCCAGAACATACGCGACCTGCTCAACAACCTGGGTATCACGGATTTGAACTCCGCTGATAATGGAGTTTTTCTTCCGCAGGTGCCGGGCAGCACCGCACCGGGGGCGTATCACCCGAGTTTGAATAGTGATGCGTATTACAAGCAGCTGGAGCAAGATTTCCTGGGCGTGAATACAAAGAATGATGCCCTAGATGTGCTTGGCCGCATTCGCAACCAACTGCTCAACGGCACCTATCCTGGCTCCAAACCCGTACCTCCCAAGAAACCATGAAACTCTTTAAATTGGATTCCGACTTAGATGTGTGCTGCGCTTTTCTGTTCAGGGATGGGGAAGACGTTCACCTTTGGGATGGCCGATTTGAAGGCACCCCACGCAGCGAGGGCTATCCCATTCCAAAAGGTAGGCGGGGTGAGGAGCGAATCGATGGGCCGTTGCCTGACTTCACTCACTTTGGCCTCGCTTATCCTACCTTCTCGGCCCGTGCCATCGAAGCCCTTGGCAGCTTGCTCATCCCGTATGGCGAATTTGCCGCAATCGAGATGAACGAACCGATGCACTACTTTGCCTTCAACGCCACGACTATCGTCGATATTCTTGATGAAGAAAAATCGGAAATCGCCCGATTCAGAAGCGGCGGGGTAATGGCAGTGGACCGGCACGTACTGATGGAGTCGGTAACTAGCCTGTCATCGATATTCAAGATCCCGCAGACCCGGCGAAACACCATTTACGTCAACGAACAGTTCGTGCATGCAGTGCAGCAACATCAGCTAACCGGGTTTCGTTTCGACTTGCTACTTGCTGTTTGAGTGTTAGGCTATGTGCTACCCATTTGTCCGCTCAGCGACCTGCATCATTTTTCGGCCCTGGCATTTAGTGACCGATCAATCCTATGAGAGTCTATTCAATAAGCCCACGCGACGACGGTCAACTTTTCGAGGAGGATGACATTCGGCATTGTGAAGTTCTTCGCACTCTTGGCAAGGGGCAATCCTTCGAGGGGGAATGGCCGTCAATGCATGTGAAGAAGCTATTAAAGCCCAGAAAGCGTAAGACGGAGCCACTATGCGACATAACAAATATTGCTTCGAACGTTAACGTACCCGCAATGAGTGCGCGAGCGAAAAGCATCATTGAACCTCGTTTGGGCCGAAACGGCGAGTGGCTTCCCCTTGCCTTCCCGGAGTGTGAGTACTGGCTGTTGAACATCCTGCGGGTATCGGAGGCGTTGGACGCAGATCGTTTAACTGTCAAAAGATTTTCACATGGGCCTGTTAGTGATATTGAAACCTTCGCCTTTAAAGCGGACTTGATAGGAGGGTGTAAGCAAGTTTGTGTAAACGGTTTCCTGTCCGTATGCTTGGAACCTTTACAAAAGCGACCCCGCCAAAATCTACGAAGGCATGCAGGCCAACAACATAGGAGTAAACCAGGCCGCCCAGTTTTTAGGGCCGGCATACCGGAAGTGTGCACACTGACGCGGGGGATGACCTGGTCATTCATGATGTCTACAAGTCCCAAGAAGTAGTACACCGAGAACCCCAGACCCGAGCAGAATTCGATGCTTCAATAGAAAACTGGATGC
>NZ_JBWMBA010000220.1:0-1021 GCF_056521325.1 Rhodoferax sp. ZS1R8
CAGACCGCGTGGACGCCTTTTTTGCGCCACTGACCAAGACCTATATCGGTTTGGGCCAAACCCTGTCGCAGTCATTGGAGTCGGTGCGCATCTGTGCGCGGTACCGTGGTGCACAACATACAAGCCTGCAGGCGTATCTGATCCGGTTCTGACATTAAAACCAACACGGCCTTGAGACTAGGCCTACAGTAGGCACATACAGCATGTCGTGCGTTGGGAGAATGTGTGTTTTGCATTGCAGGCTAAAGGCTGTTTTTTAGCCCGCAAATGTTGTGGTAATTTCGGTGCGTAAGTGCTCAAATGAACTTATCGCTTATTGTCTGTACCTAAGCTTGTAGGCGCCCCCAGTCTCTGGCGGCTCCTTATTAATACAGGAGGCACTATGGATGCAATTGGCAACTTTGTCGCCCGCTACGCGCGTAGCCGTGAGGAAGAACTCTCCATTGACGATTACCTGGCGGAGTGCAAGCGCAACCCGCTGGCTTACGCCACGGCCTCCGAGCGCATGCTCACCGCCATTGGTGAGCCCGAGCTGGTGGACACGCGCAACGACCCCCGCCTGTCACGCCTGTTCGCCAATAAGACCATCAAACGTTACCCGGCCTTTGCCGAGTTTTACGGCATGGAAGACGCCATCGAACAGGTGGTGAGCTACTTCCGCCACGCCGCGCAGGGCCTGGAAGAACGCAAACAAATTTTGTATTTGTTAGGCCCGGTAGGCGGCGGTAAGAGCTCCATCGCCGAACGCCTGAAGTTCCTGATGCAGCAGGTGCCCTTTTATGCCATCAAGGGTTCACCTGTCAACGAGACACCCCTGTCCTTGTTTGATCCCATTGAAGACGGTCCCATTCTGCAAGAAAACTTTGGCATACCGCGGCGCTACTTGCAGCGCATACTGTCCCCCTGGGCCGTCAAACGTCTGGACGAATTTGGGGGTGACATCCGCCAGTTCAAGGTGGTCAAGCGTTACCCCAGCATCCTCAAACAAATCGGTCTGGCCAAGACCGAGCCCGGCGACGAA
>NZ_JBWMBA010000221.1:0-1018 GCF_056521325.1 Rhodoferax sp. ZS1R8
CAACGCGGTGACCGAGCGGCTGCAAGGGCAGGTTTGTTGGAAGCGCAGCAGTTTATGGAGCGCTACTATTCGGTCAACAACAAATTCGATTCGGCTGCCTTGCCTGCCCGCTTGGCGAGTGTGCCCAACGGCGCTCCAAAGTACTCCATTGCCGTGGGTAACCTTGCCGCCACCACATTCACGTTGACGGCCACACCAATTGGAACCGTTGCAAAGTGTGGCAATTTGACGTTGACACATACAGGAGTAAAAGGCGTCAGTGTTCCGACCAGCCCAACGGCGTCGGACATTGCGACCTGCTGGCGCTAGAGAGCGCTAGTCGGCGGTAGTGTTGCGCAGCGGTGCCCTACCGCCGCACCTCATCCACCAGCGTCTTAAATTCGTCAATATCCTCAAAACTGCGGTACACGCTGGCAAACCTTACATAAGCCACTTTGTCCAGCTTCTTCAGCTCACGCATCACCAGTTCCCCAATGCGGCCGGACTGCACCTCGCGCAGGCCCAGGTTCAGCAACTTTTCTTCAATGCGCTCAATGGCGCTGTCAATCTGCTCGGTGCTGACCGGGCGTTTGCGCAGTGCAAGATTGAATGACGCCAGCAGCTTGGCGCGTTCGTACTCGATACGTCTCCCATCTTTTTTGACAATGGCAGGGTAGTTAACGTCGGGGCGTTCGTAGGTGGTGAAGCGCTTTTCACACGACCCACACTGGCGGCGGCGGCGGATGAAATCTCCGTCCTCAGAAATCCGGGTCTCCACAACCTGGGTTTCGGAGTGGCTGCAAAACGGGCATTTCATAGGGATTTGGCCAATGCTCTTAAGCAAAATTGGCCTCTAGCCCCCGTGAAATAAGCGCAGATTGCTATCAAGTTTATAGTAACTGCGTTTTGCATGGTGCTTAGCCGTAGACCGGGAAGCGCGCGGTCAAGGCATGCACCTTGGCCCGCACGGCGTCGATATTGGCCGCATCGCCCGGATTGTCCAGCACATCGGCGATCAGGTGGGCGGTGGCCCGTACTT
>NZ_JBWMBA010000222.1:0-1015 GCF_056521325.1 Rhodoferax sp. ZS1R8
CCCAGTGCAGTTGCAGTACCGCTGCGGTGCAATTGTTGCGCCACAGGAGGTGCTGGTGCAGACCCTGCCAAGGAGCCTTCGGGCGGTGGCCCCCGCGCTGGCACCGCTGTTGCGGCGCTTGGGGCGGCGCTGGATTGCGGCCGGCACGGGCTGCGACAGCAGTTTGGAGGTCACAATGCCATCCCCGCAACCGCAAAACCACACATCTGGCAGCACTACCGTGCGCCTTCCACCAACATGACGGATCGCCGAGAACTCCAAACCGCACTGGACACATTGCTTCAGCCCGAGCGCTTCAAGGACTATTGCCCCAACGGCCTGCAGGTGGAGGGCGGCGAAAGTGTCCGGAAAATCGTATCGGGTGTGACGGCCAGCCTGGCACTGATAGACGCTGCCATCGCGCAGGGAGCTGACACTATTTTTGTCCACCATGGCCTGTTTTGGCGCGGATACGATGGCCGCGTGACCGGCTGGATGCGCCAGCGCCTGGGTCGACTGCTGGAACACAACATCA
Organism: Rhodoferax sp. ZS1R8; assembly: GCF_056521325.1. Lineage (NCBI taxonomy): Bacteria > Pseudomonadati > Pseudomonadota > Betaproteobacteria > Burkholderiales > Comamonadaceae > Rhodoferax > Rhodoferax sp. ZS1R8. The sequence continues at coordinate 515 of NZ_JBWMBA010000222.1, forward strand.
ACCTGTTCGCCTACCACTTGCCATTGGACGCGTTGCCCGATTTGGGCAATAACGCGCAATTGGGGCTAAAACTCGGGCTAAAAACAAGCGGACAGTTTGGTGAGCAACAACTGGGTTGCATAGGCGAGATTGAGATGGCAACAGCCGCAAGCTTGGCCCAACACGTCGAAAACGTATTGTGCCGCTCTGTGGTGCTGGTGCCCGGCAGAGATGCTCCACTGCGGCGCGTGGCCTGGTGCACCGGCGGCGCGCAAAGCTATTTTGAGGCAGCCATTGCCGCGGGTGCAGATGCATTTATCACCGGCGAAATATCCGAACCACAGGCGCACCTGGCGCGGGAAACCGGTGTGGCCTATCTGGCCTGCGGCCACCACGCGACCGAGCGTTATGGCGCGCCCGCGGTGGCGGCACATGTTGCGACTCAACTGGGGCTGGAGCACCAGTTCATTGACATTGACAACCCTGCGTGAGAGCGCTTGAGAATGGCAAACCCCTCTTTTC
>NZ_JBWMBA010000223.1:0-1015 GCF_056521325.1 Rhodoferax sp. ZS1R8
CCGTGGAACGGCACGACCTCGGGTGTGAAGGTGCCCAACGGTGACTGGATACCGGCAGACCGTGCCGGCCTTACCATTTGCGACGCCACCTCGGCCGTTTTTGCGATGGCGCTACCGTGGGACAAACTCGATGTGGTGACCTTCTCGTGGCAGAAAGTGTTGGGGGGCGAAGGTGGGCACGGCATGTTGGTGCTGAGCCCGCGTGCTGTGGCGCGGCTGGAGAGTTATACGCCGCCTTGGCCGCTGCCCAAGATCTTTCGCATGACGACGACCAACGGCAAACTGATGGAAAGCCTGTTCCAGGGCGACACCATCAACACGCCGTCCATGCTGTGTGTGGCTGACTACCTGGACGCCCTGGCCTGGGTGGACAGCCTGGGCGGTGTGCAAGCCGTCATGGCGCGCAGCCAAGCCAACCTGAAAATCGTGGAAGACTTTGTTGCCGCCCACGACTGGATTTCTTTCTTGGCCCAAGACCCCGCCACCCGCTCCAACACCAGCGTGTGTCTGACGTTGACGGCCAGCGATGTGCAGGTCAAGCAGATGGTGGCCCTGATAGAGGCCCAAGGTGTGGCGTATGACATAGGCGCTTACAAAGAAGCGCCGGCCGGGCTGCGCATCTGGTGTGGCGCTACCGTGGAGGCTGCGGACTTGCGGGCCCTGATGCCTTGGCTGGTATGGGCCCATGCCCAGGTGACTGCCGCCTAGGTGCATCCGTCAATGGACTGCTATTAAAATAATAGCTAAGTAGTGATATTTCGCGGGGGCTAGAGGCATTTTTAGCGTGCACCGGCTTGCAATATTGAAAGTCTGCTATCTAGCGCGCCAGACTTCTGCAGTGGGGCGCTACCTTACGGCCACGAATGGCAGGTTACAGGCTGTACACCGTGTCGCCGGCCAGGGGAAATTTGTCAACTTCGCGTTTGCCGCGAAACCGGTCTTTCAATTGCATCCTCCAGTTTGATACGATGTTGGAATCAATCCAGTCCGATAGTCGCTGGGTGGCAATTTGCTT
>NZ_JBWMBA010000224.1:0-1012 GCF_056521325.1 Rhodoferax sp. ZS1R8
TGGCGCTGTACGCCACATCGCGCCTAAGGCGCGATCCCGGCATGCCAGTGGACGACCTCTATCGGTCCGGCAAGGCTTACGTCAAAAGCGGAAAGTGACCAACATGCTCAACGTCAAAAACATCAACCAGTACTACGGCGGCTCGCACATTCTGCGCGATGTCAGCATCGAAGCCCAGGTCGGCAAGGTCACCGTCATCCTGGGTCGCAACGGTGTGGGCAAGACCACACTGCTCAAATCTCTGATGGGCCTGGTTCCCATCAAGACCGGCTCCATCGAGCTGGGTGGCAAGGCCATCCAGAAGGGCACGCCCTATGAACGCGCCCGCGCCGGCATTGGCTTTGTACCCCAGGGCCGCGAAATTTTTGGCCGCCTGACGGTGGAAGAAAACCTGCAGATGGGTCTGGCGTACAAAACCGCCAGCACGCCGATACCTCCCGAACTGTATGAGTTATTTCCCGTGCTCAAACAAATGCTGGGCCGCCGCGGCGGTGATTTGTCTGGCGGGCAACAGCAGCAGTTGGCCATTGCCCGCGCGCTGGCCGCCAAGCCGCGTGTGCTGATTCTGGACGAGCCGACCGAAGGCATCCAACCCAGCATCATCAAGGACATCGGCCGTGTGATCCGTATGCTGGCCGACCGGGGCGATATGGCGATTTTGCTGGTGGAGCAGTACTACGATTTTGCGCAGGAACTGGCCGACCACTATGTGGTGATGGAACGTGGCGCGGTGGTGGCCAGCGGTCTTGGCAAAGACATGGAAGCCAGCGGCGTGCGCAAGCTGGTCGCCATCTAAGGAGGTGGCTCCGCGGGCTTGGCCGCACCACCGGTGCGCAGCACCAGCCCACCCGATTGGCGCCGTTGCTCCCCCATGGCCGCCTTGACACTTTGTATGCCGAACTTGGCGCGCAACTGCTGCAGTTCTGCGGCAAGTGCGTGTGCATGGGTAATCTTTGCCTGGTGCTTCAACAGTACCTGGTGGGCGTTGTCGATCAGGCGTGCATTCAGTGTG
>NZ_JBWMBA010000225.1:0-1009 GCF_056521325.1 Rhodoferax sp. ZS1R8
GATGCCGGATATGCCGAACATCCGCACCGTTTTCGGTTCGATCCGGCAAGCAAGAGGTAATTCGGTCGATGCCAAAATCCATTCGCTTGCTGGTTGGCTCGGTTTGTTCGATAACATGCGATTAGCGAACAGCTATCTATTCTCCAGTGCTTATGCGGATATCGATGAAGAGCTTCTGGCAGCGGAACATCGATTTTGGGCAGGAACCGTCAAAGCGCCTGCGATCAAGCCGCCAGCACCCGACGCAGCACTAAAGTACTCTAGCGAGATATATAAAAAAAGCTCGAGAATTCGAGTTGCCTACTGGTCGCCGGATTTGCGTAATCATTCCGTGATTATGTTTTTTCGTCCCCTGCTTGAAGGGCATGACCGAGAGAAATATGAAATATTCATATATCATGATTCTCAGCTTTCTGACGGGCAGACGGAAGAAGTAAGAAAGCACTCAGACGCCTTCTTCGATGTTTCGACAATGCCTGACCAGACATTGTGCGACATGATTTGGTCGCACGATCTAGACGTTCTTGTCGAAATGGCTGGGCATACGTCGACGAATCGAATCGGGCTGCTGCAACTTCGCTTCGCAAAGGTTCAAATTACCGGAATCGGGTATCCTCCGACCACCGGGCTCGAGTCAGTTGATTACAAGCTGGTGGATCGGCATATTGTCGGGCCCAGCAGTGAAAACTTTTATTCGGAATCTCTTGCAGTTCTGCCCTCTTCGTTCTGGTGCTTCGACCCCAAAGAAGACGTTCCGCTTCCCAGGTCTCCCCCTGTCGAAAAGAAGGGCTATATCACATTTGGATGCGTAGGAAACATTGCAAAAATCAATCCAAGAATAGCTTCGTGCTGGGCCGAAATCCTGCAGGCAGTACCTACAAGCAGGCTTTTGATCCGATCTATCAATTTGGCCGATCCTGCATCGGAGCTGGAACTGGGCAGTATGTTGGAAGGCGCGGGCATCGATTTAAAGCAAGTTGATCTAAAAAAACCGACTGGCCGGACCGAA
>NZ_JBWMBA010000226.1:0-1003 GCF_056521325.1 Rhodoferax sp. ZS1R8
TCATTGGCCTGTCCGCGGACGATATCTTTCAAACGCGTAGCTGGCCTTTGAGCCGGAAAAACCAGCGGCCTCGTAAAAGCGGTGCGCAGCTTCCCTGTGGATACCCGATCGCAGCCTGACCCGCGCGTAACCAAGGGCGTTGGCCCAATCGCAGGCGTGCTGCAGAAGCCCGTTTCCTATGCCCTGCCGCTGATGGCTGGCGGCCACCACCAAGGCTTGAACCTCGGCATACCCCTCGCTTGCCAGCAGGCGGACGCCCTGGATTTGGCAAAGGCCAATAAGTGCTCCGCCCATCTCGGCAACAAACGCCTCTTGGTGGGGCCATTCGCGCAACGCAGTTAGTCGCACTTGCAACTGATCGGGAGTTGCGCTGTAGCCCAGATCGGGGAGTAGGGCCGCTACAGCGTGGCAATCGGCGTCGCGCATGCTTCTGATGGTGGTACCTGTGTGGGGCATTGGCGTCATTGCTTGCTGGGGTAGCGGCTCAGGTGTTCATGGATGATCTGCAGCCGACCACCTTCGATAACCAGTACCCGCGTCCCCCTGTCCTGAATTCGGAAGGGCTGTCCGTCCATCGCGCCTTCCCAGTTGTAGGTGTAGGTGGCGGTTGCGCTCTTGGTGTCGAAGGTGAGCACCGCAATGTCGGTAAGGTAGAAGCGCGTCTTCTTGACGTTGGCATTGCTGCCTTTCCAGGTTTTTTCGAACGCGCCCCGCACGGCCGGCTTGCCGACAAAGTCGCCGTCGTTGAAACGAAAGACTGCGTTGTCGTGGACCATGTCCTGCACCAGATCGAAGTTCTCCTTCTCAGCGATTGCCTCGAAGTGGTTCAGGAACTGGACGATGGAGTCTTTGGTGAGAGTGGTGTCGTTCATATGAACCTTTCCTGTTGAGCAGCCGGTGCTGAGGCTTGAGAATAGCGTGGCAGTGATCAACAGTATGGCGCTGCGCCAAAAACCAGACATGCAAACCTCCTGCGAATGACTTGAGAACAGTTCGCTACTCC
>NZ_JBWMBA010000227.1:0-1002 GCF_056521325.1 Rhodoferax sp. ZS1R8
TGCGGGCCCGCAGGGCTTGCGCCTTGATGGAGTCCAGACTTTCCACCAACTGGGCAGCCTTGTTCTGCTCCGAATAGGCGCGCGCCGGCCACCAGGCGCCCACCAGTGCGGCTGCCACCCCCAATGCTGCAAACACCGCGGCCGCCAGCGGGTTCCACTGCAAGGCCGGTGTGCCGCCCGAGAAGTAGCCACCACCCAGATCCCCACCCAGCAGGCGCAGGGCCAGGGCCGCCAGGCCGCTGCCCAGTGCGATACCAAGTGCGCTGCCCACCAGACCCAGCGCCAGGGCTTCCAGTAGCACCAAATGCAGCCGCTGCCGGCCGGTGAGCCCCAGCACACCCAAGAGGGCCAATTGCGGCGCACGCCGGCTCACGCTGAGCGCCAGCACCGAGAACACCAAAAACCCGCCGGTGAACAATGCCACCAGTGCCAGCACCGTCAGGTTGACCCGGTAGGCACGCGACAGGGTGGACATGCGCTCCAGCGTGTCGCCCGGCTCCACCAGTTTGACATTGCTTGGCCAGTCGGGTGCGGCCTGCACCACGCGCACAAAGGCGGCGCGGTCGACACCGGCACGCAGGCGCAGGTCCAGCCGCGTCAGGCGGCCCGGTTTTTCTAACAGGTCCTGCGCTGCAGCAATGTCCATCACCGCCAGCGGTGGGCCAGCCGCGCGCACGCTGCCCGCCACCCGCACGGTTTTGGTCTGTAAGCCCCACTGCAGTTGCACCGTGTCGCCAGTGATGCGGCGGCGGGCGCTAGCGTTCAAAAAAACGGTGTCTGGCGCAAAAATGTCCAGGCGGTCGGCGGTGGGGGATGGCACGGGTATCAGATCGGGGTTGAGCTGCCCCACCCGGATGGCGTCCACACCGATCATGCGCAGTTGCAGTCGGGATGATTCACCAAACTTGGGTGTCGTTGCCTTCCGGTCTTGCGTGTTGAGCGCGTAGCTGCTGAACTCCAGCACCGGGCTGGCCAGGGCCACGTCGGGGTGGCTAGCCATAC
>NZ_JBWMBA010000228.1:0-1001 GCF_056521325.1 Rhodoferax sp. ZS1R8
GGTGGTGGTCCAAGGTACACCCCTGATGGGTGGCGTGGAAGACAAGACCGTGCCGTCGGCGAACCCGACCAAGCGCCTCACGATCACTGGCACGGTGGTCATGGGTGGCATTGAAATTCGCAACTAAATTCGCGTCCGGCGACCATTCCCAGCGATGCATTCCGCAATCTCCAACCTCCGCGCCCTCGTCTGGTACGTGGGGGTGTGGCTGGTCGTCGGCGGGCTGGTTGCCTGGGGCATTGTCAGTGCAGGCTTTGCGGCCTGGACCAACGCCTTGTGGTTTGCTTTGCCGGTCGTCGTGAGCTTCGGTTTTATGGTGCCTTCGGCGTTTTATGTGTGCCGTGCAGTACCGGTGGCGCAGCGGCGTTTTTTGGTGGGGCTGACGACCTTTCTCGTCGCCTCCAGCGTGGCTGCCAGCCTTGCCTGGGTCATTGCAATGGCCTGGAACCAGTTGTGCCTTGCCTGGAGGGTCGATTGGGCTGGCATGGTGATCCCCCCAGCCCTTGGCACCACACTCTGGGTCGGCAGCGCCGCCCTGTTTGTGATCTCGCTGCTGGTACACGACGTCATGCTCACCCTGGACCAGGTCCGTCAGGCGCAGCAGCGCGAGCTGCAATCCCGCGCCCAGGCCCGCGATGCCGAGCTGCAACTGCTGCGCGCGCAGGTCAATCCGCACTTTTTATTCAACGCGCTGAACTCCATCAGTGCGCTCACCAGCATCGACGCCGCAGCGGCACGCAGCATGACGATTGCGCTGGCGCAGTACTTTCGGCAGACGCTGTCTTTGTCCAGCCACGCCACCATTCCCCTGTCGCAGGAAGTGGTGCACTGCCAATGCTTTTTAGACATCGAGATGCAGCGCTTTGGCTCCAAGTTGCAGGTGGAGGTGGACATGGACGAAGCGGCGGGTTCGGCCCTTGTTCCGCCCATGCTGTTGCAGCCGCTGGTGGAAAACGCAGTGAAACACGGCATTGCTAGCAGCACCCGGGGCGGCACGGTAC
>NZ_JBWMBA010000022.1:0-865 GCF_056521325.1 Rhodoferax sp. ZS1R8
GTCACGGGCGGCATTCACGAGGCGCTGGACCGGGCGCGCATGGCTGCTAAGGACAAGGATGTGCGCATTGGCGGAGGAGCCAACACCATCCAGCAATACCTTCGTGCGGGCCTCATCGATGAAATGCACTTCGCTATCTCGCCGGTCCTTCTGGGCGGGGGAGCGCGACTGTTCGAGGGGGTTGACGCACGCGCTCTAGGATACGAATGCGTGCAGTGCGTTGCGTCGGAGAAAGCTACGCATGTTGTACTGCGGCGCAATGGGCGCACTGACGCCTAGTCTAGGGGGTGGTCGTTGCCTTGCGTGTTGGTTTGCTATCGTAGATGTAGCTGCTTGCGCATATTCCGCGGGGGCTAGATCATGGTTTGCTGGGGTATGCACATCCAATGCTGAATTTACGGTGTATCCCGTCGGATGAGCCGGGTTTCCACAGTTCCCGCTCTGTCCGGCATCCATAAGGGCCGATCCATTGACGAGACGTTGTGCACTTCAGGGCAGCCTACGGTTGCCCAGCTGAACGAAATAACTGCGGCGGGTTTCAAGACTGTCATCAATCTCGCGCTGCATGATGATCCGCGGTACTCCCTGCCAGATGAAGCCGGAACCGTAAGAACTCTCGGTATGGGCTACGTCCACATCCCCGTTGAATTTTCATCGCCCACGAAGCAAGACCTGGCACAGTTCTTCGCCGCGATGAAGGCACATGACGGTCAGAAAGTCTGGGCCCATTGCGCAGCGAACATTCGAGTCACTGTCTTTCTTTGTCTATACCGTGTCATCGAGCAGCGGTGGGAGCGCGAGGTCGCATTCGCCCAGCTGAGTGACCGCTGGCAACCAGACAAAGTGTGGTCGTCGTTCATCGAGT
>NZ_JBWMBA010000022.1:875-2583 GCF_056521325.1 Rhodoferax sp. ZS1R8
CCCGAGAGAAAGATGAATATAAGCCATAACAATTAGCGCAAGCTGTTTGCCGAGCTATTCGTTTCTGTCAAAGTGACCGCTGCAACGCGCCATCGTTTGCTACCTATTTACGAGCACTACTGTCCGGTTAATTCAGAGCCCATCGCCCGCAAAGCCAATATCAATGCGGGTTTGCGCAGGTTTTCGGGTGTCCACGATTTGAATTTCGAAAAAATAGGAATGATAGAAACCACGGGTTTTTACTAATTCCATTGTTTTCATTCGCGTGCTTTGTTCGGCACGATTCGCGTATTTGCGATGCTCGCAGGTTTGTACTACCTGGGGCACCGCATGAACACCGGCAAGACGCTTTTTGCACAAGTCATGGAGCACGTGCCATGGAAAACTTTTGGTCGCATCATTGAACGCCACAACGGCGACGCTGGCGTTCGCACGCTCAGTTGTGCCGATGTGTTTCGCATCATGGCGTTTGCGCAACTGACCTGGCGCGAATCGCTGCGCGACATCGAGGTGTGCCTCACTTCCAATCAGGCCAAACTGTTTCACATGGGCCTGAAGAACGTGCCCGCTCGTTCGACTTTGGCTGATGCCTTGAATCTGCGGGACTGGCGCATTTATCACGCGCTGGCCATGCGCCTGATTTCCAGGGCCAGGGAGCTCTACGTCAAAGAGCCCATGAGCGTTGATCTCGATGCCACCGTCTACGCGCTGGATTCCACCACCATCGACTTGTGTTTGAGTCTGTTCGACTGGGCACCATTTCGATCGACCAAGGCGGCTGTGAAGATGCACACGTTGCTCGATTTGAGAGGAGCAATCCCCGCTTTCATCCATGTCAGCGACGGCAAACTCGGCGATGTCAATGTGCTCGACATCTTGCCTGTCGAGGCGGGTGCCTTCTACATCATGGACCGGGGCTATCTGGATTTTGCTCGGTTGTTCAAACTCCATCAGAGCGGCGCGTTCTTCGTCACCCGCGCCAAACGCGGCATGAACGCCCGCCGTGTGTACTCGAGTGCAACAGACAGAGCCACCGGTGTGATCTGCGATCAGCGCATCGCACTCAATGGCTTTTACGTCAGACGGGACTACCCCGAACATTTGCGCCGGGTGAAATTCAAAGACCCCGAGTCGGGCAAGACGCTGGTGTTTTTGACCAACAACATGACGTTGCCACCCTTGACCATTGCTGCGTTGTACAAAAGCCGTTGGCAGGTCGAATTGTTCTTCAAGTGGATCAAGCAGCATCTGCGCATCAAGCGATTTTTGGCAACCAGCGAGAACGCGGTGAAGACGAAAATCTGGTGCGCCGTCTCGACCTACGTGCTGATCGCCATCGTCAAAAAAGAACTTCACCTGGATGCCTCGCTTTACACTTGTCTACAGATTTTGTCGGTCTCAATTTTTGAGAAAACCCAGCTGTCACGCGCCTTGCAGCCCGATCGCTCCCAAATCACACCACCACCTATCGGTAACCAGTTGATTTTGTTCGACTTTTAACCGGACACTAGTGAACGCTCATAGTCTCAGCTTCTGACAAGTACCGCGCAAATGGAGCCTTCACATGGCCTACCGCCCGGAATGCATCAACGAAGTCGTCTGCGGTCGCCCCGGCAAATCCAGTGCCGCAGTAGCCGCAGGAGTCTGCGCCACCCGCTTCCCGCGCCGGAACACCTGCAGCCGCGTCGCCCGCAGCCGAATCGCCTCA
>NZ_JBWMBA010000023.1:0-2577 GCF_056521325.1 Rhodoferax sp. ZS1R8
GGGTACGGGGCAGGGTGCTGCAGGCATTTTTGAGCGCGTCTGATCTCCCTGATTGAGCCCAGCCCAAGGTCGCCTGTTGGTGGCCTTTTTTAATGGGAGAAACCGATTTGAGTAGCCATGTTTTTGACCAGGCCATAGCCCTGGAGCTGCAGAGCGACGGCAGTTTTGCCGGCCACACCAGCGCGGCTTATGCCAACATGGTGGGCCCGTTTGGCGGCATCAGCGCGGCACAAATGCTGAACGCAGTGCTGCTGCACCCCAATCGTCTGGGCGACCCGGTGTCGCTGACCATCAACTTTGCTGCGGCCCTGGAGCCGGGGCCGTTTGTGGTGCAGGCACGCGCCGCGCGCACCAACCGCTCTACCCAGCACTGGATCATTGAAGTTCTGCAAAAGTGCGAGGCCGTGCTCACCGGTACCGCGTTTACCGCACTGCGCCGCGACACCTGGGGCGTGGATGAAGACACCATGCCCCTGTGCCCTCCTCCCGAGGACACGCCGTATGGCAAGGGACCCATGCCTATGGAGTGGATTAAACAGTACGACATGCGGCCCATTGCCGGTGCAATGCCCCTGGTCTGGGATGGCAGTGGCGACACCAGCCTAACCCGAATGGCACTTACTTTGTCTCCCACGCGTGACCATGGAGCTCGATCTTTCGTCGAGCCTGGGCGCGTGGAATCTTCAACCACGGGTAGGGTTTGGGGCGTCGCTTTCGCATTCGCGGCTCAATGCGTCCGGGTCGATTGCCCACCCTGCATTGGGCGATTAGCGTGAATAGCCGCCCGCCATCCTTCGCAGCCGACAGACCTCGAGAGACCCACTCCGTCCACAGTTGCACGGTGTGCTTGAAGCTCAGCTCACGCGGGTCTATGCCGGCATTGCAGGCGGCCTGCGCCATGAGCAGTCGGATCACGTTGTAGGCCAGTAGATGGACCCACAGTTGCTTCTCATTCATCTGCGGCGTCTGGCAGCTCAGCACATCCATGCCCGTGGTGGTCTTGAGGTTGCGCAGGTCGAGTTCGACGTTCCAGCGACGCGCATACAGCGCCGAGAGATCGTCCTTGCTGACCCGGCGGTGATCGAGCAGCGTAGTGACCAGCACTTGATGTGAGACTTTGACTTCGCGGACCGTGATTTCGTCGGGGAAGTCAGCGTACTGCTCGGGCGTCATCCACTGTGGACGCGCCGCAGGCTTGGGCCAATGCACGATGTGGTCCCGCGTACCCAGCGACTGACCACGGCGGAAGTCGGTGATGCGCGAGCCGTTTTGCTCGAACAACACGTCCACGCCTGCGCCCATGAGGGTGGCGATCAAAAAATAGTTGCAGTACAGGGCATCGGCCAGCATCACATCGCCTGGGCAGAAGCCTTCGAGCAAACCGCGTACCAGTCCGAGTTCACCGCTGCCCTTGCCGCTGTGCGGCCCCATCGCCATATCGAGCGCCGCGCCAGTGGCCAGGCAAATCACCATGACCAGGCGTGCCAGAGGAAACCCCACTCCAGGGGCCTGGGTGCTGGGCTGGGGGTAACGCTCCTGGTTCTGCTGCGTATCGGGCATCGAGATCCCGGTGCCGTCCACCAGCTTCACGGAGCGCCCGCGCCACAGCCATTGCGCCAGCGCCTTCTGGCTGAGCAGGCGGCCTGTTTCGCGCGTAAGCGTGCTGACCATCTCCAGCGGCAGACGCTGGCGAGCCCGGCAAAACCCGCCGGTGCGAACGCTGCACGGGGTGAGCCCATCGGCCGCGCGTTGCGCTGCCCAGCCGTTGACCGCCTTCTGGCACGAGCCATCGGCCTCCAGCACCTGACGCATGAACATCGACAGCGCAACCGTCGGCGGATACAACCGCTCACGGTGCTCGGGCAGTAGCGCTTCGGTCGTCGCAAGCAATTCCGGACTCGTCAGTACGTTGAAAAACTCCACCGCCTGGGTTGCCCGTGCCCGGGGTCCGATACTGCTGCGACGTTGATGCAAAGCGCTTCGTGCATTACGATTCATGGTGGCTGGCCTTTCGAAAGATGGTTTGGGTGCTTCGTAACAACCATCCTATCAATCCCTTGGTCAGCCACCTCCTTTTCTCTTCAAATTCAAATGCTTACGTTCGTGACTTCAACGTCAGGGGCCTTAAGTAAGTGCCATTCCCCTTAAGACTTTGCGCAACCGGTCGGCAACAACCACACCAGCGCTCTTGCCCAGCATGGCCCGGTAAACGGTACGGTATCAGATACCAATTTGATTGACTTCAGTGAGTGGAAACAATCGCTCGTCCACATCTGCAAGGGGTTGTGAATTTATCGGGCAATACCTGCGGTCTGCGCGCGATGCGCCACGAAGCCATGCAGAATCAGATCGAGACCGAAATCAAACTGGTGCATGCCGTCGTAAGCGCCGTCAATCACCCGTTCTGTCAAAGCCCTCATGTGGGGGTAGACCTCGCGCGGGAGCATGGGGAGAAAGTGTTTTGCCGCCTCGGCATAGGTGCTCTCTGCCAGGGGAAACAACAGCTTTTGGAGCGTAAAGCCATAGATGTGGCCGTCTATGACGTTACGCAACTGGTCGGCCAGCTCAGGGCTGAGT
>NZ_JBWMBA010000024.1:0-2573 GCF_056521325.1 Rhodoferax sp. ZS1R8
AGTTTAGGTTTGTAGGATGCCCACCCGTGCTGGCATGCCGATGTTGCCACGAACTTTTACCAAGGGTGGGCGTCGTACAAAGCTCGGAGGAGGAAACCGCGGCGAGTGCCAATACCGCGAGAGGCGGCTACAAGACTATGGCGATTGGATGTGAGGCAAGGTTGTCTGAAGCCACAATAGTGCGCCCAATCGCGCACGCACCAAGGCAAGATTGATGCCGCGGTGCGTAAGAAGTCAGATACGGCCGCGTGAATGCATGCCTTGCACAGGACTTTTGGACCAAATGGCAACACCGCTCCCCACCAAGCGTTCTTGGATATTCAGTCGACGCCCAGTTTGACTCGGCATTGGTTGCGGCAGTCGTCACGGTGGCCCCTGCAATGGCGGCGGTGCGCGAATAGCCTGACCCCGCATCAAGGTCTCCAGGACAACCATTGCCGCGCCACAGTGTGTACAAACAAAGCTTGGCCGCGCTTGAGTTTCTGTGTCGCCCTCAGAGGTTTCGGTCGTGGCGGTTGCCGACACCACGCCCAGCAGCTCGCGGGCTTTGGCCAGCTTCTCTGTGCGCCCATGGTTGGCGATCAGCCCAAAGTGGCGGATGCGGTGAAACCCACCGGGCAGCACATGCAATAGGAAGCGACGCATGAACTCATCGGCACCGAGCGTCATCGTCTTGTGCCGTGGTTTGTCCGGGTCGCCCTTGTCCCGGTAGTCCTTCCAGCGAAACGTCATGCCACGCTCGTCCATGGCTACCAGACGTGAGTTGGCAATCGCCACCCGGTGTGTGTAGCGTGACAGATAGGCCAGTACGGCTGCAGGCCCGGCAAACGGGCGCTTGGCGTAGACCACCCATTCGCATTGGCGCAGTGGCGCCAGCCACCGCGCAAAGGCTTGTCGGTCGGCCAGGCCCGCACGGTCACCAAAGAACTGCAACTTGCCCTGGCCATGTGCTGCTACCAACGCCTGCAGAAATCGGTACCGGAACAATCGCGAGAGCACCCGCACCGACAGGAAGAAACCGGGTTTGCAGGACACCCATCGCTGGCCGTCCAATGAGAGACCCCCGCCGGGCACGATCCCGTGCACATGGGGATGGTGGGTCAGTGCCGATCCCCAGGTGTGCAGCACCAACGTCACCCCTACTTGTGCGCCCAAGTGCTTGGGGTCGGCGGCAATGGTGGTTAGTGTTTCAGCGGCGATCTCAAACAACAGACCGTAGACCACAGCCTTGTTGTAATAGGCAATATCGCTAATGGGAGCCGGTAGCGTGAAGACCACGTGGTAGTAATCCACTGGCAGCAGATCGGCTTGTCTGGCCTCCAACCAGCGCTTGGCCGCCGCAGCCTGGCACTTGGGGCAATGGCGGTTGCGGCACGAGTTGTAGGACACTTGGATCTGCTGGCAGTCTGGGCAATGAAGCACGTGTCCCCCCAGCGCCGCGGTGCGGCACTGCTCGATGGCTGACATGACCTTGAGCTGGCCCAGGCTCAGATGTGAGCGTTGGGCGGCTCGATAGTCTGGCCCATGGGCGCGGAATATGTCCGCGACCTCCAGGGCACCGGGCCCCATGGAGGGGGCCTATGCAGGTTGTAGCGTCTCCAACGGAGACAGCACTTCGCGCAGGATGTCGGTGGCCACCTGAACGTACTTGGAGGTGGTTTCCAGCTTCTTGTGGCCCAGCATCACCTGAATTACCCGGATATCGACCTTCTGCTCCAGCAAATGGGTAGCAAAGCTGTGGCGCAAGGTATGCATGGACACCCGTTTATCGATGTGGGCCAGTGTGGCGGCGTCATGGATGGCGCGGTTGAGTTGCCTGGCGGTCAGAGGGTCAATGGGGTCGCGCCCCGGAAACAGCCAACCGCCGTCAAGCATCTTGCCCTGGGCACGTGCAACGCGCCACCAGACCCGCAGGCGCTCCAGCAATATGGGCGAGAGCATGGCATAGCGGTCTTTGCTGCCTTTGCCCTGCTCCACGCGCAAGGTCATGCGTTGTCGGTCGATGTCGCCCACTTTGAGCGCAAGGACTTCGCTGACACGCAGCCCTGTACCGTAGGCGACGGATAGCGCGGTCTGGTGCTTGATGTGACCAACCGCGCCCAGTAGTCTGGCGACTTCCTCGCGGCTCAGCACCACTGGCAGTTTCTGTGGGACGCGCACCGACTGCATCTTGGCCATCATGTCGGCGCGACCCAACGTAACGTCAAAGAAGAATGTCAGTCCGGTGATGGTGGCGTTCAACGTTACCGGGGAAGTGCCGGCGTCCACCATGTGCAGCTGGAACCGGCGCAGGTCTTCGGCGCTGGCGGTGTCGGGTGACTGCCGGGTAAACGCCGCTAACTTGTAGACGGCCCGGATGTAGGCGGCCTGGGTCTTGGGTGCCAGTTGTCGCATGCGCATGTCTTCGAGCATGCGTTGGCGCAAGGGTGTGATCGGCTGTTTGGGTGATTGCATGGCTGTGCTCCTGTTGTGAACCGAGGCCAATTGCCTCATTGCACAACATAGGCATGCACAGGTACTCAGCGCAAACTACATGCGCTGGAGAGGGGCTACCGCGCGAGCGGTTTAGTCCT
>NZ_JBWMBA010000025.1:0-2523 GCF_056521325.1 Rhodoferax sp. ZS1R8
GTCCCGCTGCAGCGCAGATTCATAAGTAGAAAAAAACGTACCTGGCGCATCTTTAAGAGCCTCAAGCCGTAGTCGCCGATAGAGGTCTGCCTCTCCAATTTTGAGGCGGCGGATTGTGTGCATAAGACAGCTATTCGGTTGAACTTGATGTAGCCAAGTCGGAAATGCCATGCCCCTGTCGGACATTCAGGTCTACAAAATGCATGGAGAATCCATCGCTGCATGGGTTTTGCTTGCGTATGCGGTACACATATCCAGTTATAAAACTTCCCATGAAACCCGACTCCTCCGTGCCGCGCACCCCGCGTTTACTTGACCAGGTGTGCGATGTTATTCGTGGAAATCACTATAGCGCGCGCACCGAGCAGGCTTATATGTACTGGGAGCGCTTATACGTGCGCTGGCAGGGAGGGGCCAAGTCGAAGCCAAGTCATTCTTGAACATGCTTGGCCTTTAGATCACTACAAATACTATAGCGATACCGTCATATTTAACGGGGGCTAGGGGCCGATTTGGCTTAAACCATTCTGGACAAAGCCTGCTGCGCCTGCCACTGCTCAGCTGTGATGCGGTGCAGGATATGGCGCTTGAGCGGCCAGTCTGCGGGCACACGCGGGTGGTCAAAGTCTGCACCGGGGTCGCGCACCATGCCGATGCGCTCCATCACCGCGTGCGATGGTCCATTGGTAGGTACCGACATGGCGACAACCTGTGGCAGCTCCAGGTGGGTGAACGCAAAGTTCAGCGCAGCGGCCGCGCCCTCGGTGGCGTACCCCTGGTGCCAGGCGGCGGGTGCCAGGCGCCAGCCGATTTCCACCGCCGGCATCCACGGTGCCTCGTAGCCCGGGATGTTCAGCCCCACAAAACCGGCGAAGGCATGGACGCCCGGTACCTCTACCGCCCACATGCCCCAACCGCGCTGGGCGATGCTGGCGCGGATGCGGCCCGCCTCGCCCAGGGCCTCGGCGTGGGTGTGCACGCTGGGGAAAAAGCGGCGCACGGCGGGGTCGGCGTTCATGGTGGCCCAGGCCTCCAGGTCGTCGTCTTTCCATTGGCGCAGCAGCAGGCGCGGGGTGCGTAATTCGACCGGTGCAGCAAACGTGCGCAGCATCAGGGTTGGTACGTGCATCTGCCGCCTCCTATGATTGGTTTACTTCAGCAAGCCTTCGGCCTTCATGGCGGTTACCACGGCTGGGCGTGCGGCCACACGGCGCGGTTGGCGACGTGTTGGCGCCGCGGCTCAACCCGCGAGTTTAAGCGTCCTCTGCGTCGCAGGAGTTCAAGTTGTCTATGGGGTGCATCACAGTTCTCCCATGGCCATCAGTGCCAATACATCGGGTTCCAGAATGTCGTCCAGGTTCGGTTCGGCTTGCGTGCGTACCAACTGCAGTCCGACCGCCATGACCACCACCAAGGCGGCTGCCCCCAACTGCATGCGCCGGTCACCCCAGGCCAGTTGCGGTTGTCTCCAAGGGCCCACTGCGACCAAGGTGGTGGTGGCACCGCGCTGCGCCCACTGCGCCACGATACGGTCTTGCAGGGGTTGCAAGCCGTTGCTTTCAGTTTGGTCCAATGCCCGTTGCAGGGATTGGCGCAGCGCCTCATCGGCTTCGCTGTGCACCGCGTCTTCTCGGCTGTTAGGCGGGTTCATGGGGTGGTTCCTTTCAAGACTGTGCGCAGGCTGGCCTTGGCCCGAAACAATAGTTGGTGGGCTGCGTTCACTTCGACATCCAGTGCGCGTGCAATTTCACTGACTTCGGCATCACCATAGGCCCACATTGCCAACGCCATGCGTTGGCGGGCGGGCAATGTGCCTATGGCGGCTTGTATTTGCGCCGGACTCCAGGTCTCGTGGGTGGCATGGCCTGCCTCGGCAGCCCGTTGCTGTGCGTCCGCCAGGTCGGTCAGTGTGTCGCTCTCGGTGCTCCATTCCTGCCGACGCACGAGATGGCTCTTGCAACGGTTGATCACAATCGTGTTGAAGAAAGTGGACAGGCGGGCACCCGCTGTATAACTGGCCTGGCTGTTCCACAACCGCAGGAATGACTCTTGCACCACGTCTTGGGCGTCCTCGGTACGGCGCAACAGTTGCATGGCCAATCCATGGGCCTGTGGCGTCAGACGGCGCACCACCGCCACCGCACTGGGGCCATGGCCGTTACAGGCTTGCTCCCACAACGCCCAGTCGTCGTTGGGCGCTATCGCGTTGCGCCAACGGGACCAGGATTGGGCCAGCTTGCTCCCGATCCGAGCCGCGCCGCTGCGTGTTGCCGTGGTCACAGTGGACTCACTCATGGACGGTCTTCACCGGTTTTTAGCTTTTCGCGCAAGGCGGCGCGCTCGGCGGGGGTGAGCTTTTCCAGCATGGCACGCCGCTGTTGCAAAAGCTCCCGGCGCTGCTCGCGCGGCATGGCTTTGAGCTTTTCTCCGCGTTCGGCTTTGAATTGTTCGCGCTGTTCCGGCGTCATGGCACTCCAGCCCTCACGGGCCTTGGCGATCATGGCCTTGCGTGCTTCTGGATCC
>NZ_JBWMBA010000026.1:0-2365 GCF_056521325.1 Rhodoferax sp. ZS1R8
TGCAGACAAAAAGGCGGAAGTGGCGGCCGAGGCGGCAGACGTGTTCCTCTACCTGCTGCAGCTGTGTGACAAGCTGGGCATAGACCTGATCGCCGCCGCGCAGGCCAAGATGCTGGTCAATGCGCAAAAGTACCCGGTGGATGCGGCGCGGGGCATAGCTGCCAAGTACACAGAGCTGTAGATATGCGCTGTAGATAGGCACGTATGGCGGCACACGCGTCCCCTAGAATGGCCGACAAGGGGGAGCCATGACGCCAGAACAAAAAGCCAGAGTCAGCATCGACGCACTGCTTGTGCAAGCCGGTTGGCACGTCTGCAATGTGACGAATGCCAGCATCCATGAAGCTACTGAAGTGGCCATCCGTCCTTCATCAGCGAAGTCGAAACTGAGGTGTATGCCAACCTTATGCGCTCAGTGGCGTTGCGGCAGGCCACCTTGCGATAAGCATTTGCGGCGTCCTCATAGCTCTACAGGCTGCGCCCAGCACACAACCCATTTAAGGAACTGCATGTTTCGCTCTGACCTTCCTATCGAGTCCAGCAATGAGGATTTGTTGTCTCCGGAATGTGTCAATGACTTTGCTACACCCGGCGTCATAAATTTACTGTGCAGTGTTGTGTATTTTTTTGCACCTCCGGTTTTGGCGGATTGATCCAAACAGCAGTGGGCATAGGCGCCAGGCAAGGGCGCACACCTTTGAAGCGATTTGGGGTAGCCCTAAACGCAGCGTCCAGGGTTGCCTGCCTGACGGCACGCATGGCACTTGCGCGTCCATAGTGCACGCTGTTGGGCGTCATGTGCCCAATACCTGAATGGCAATGCTGATCGTTGTACCAAGAGAAGAACGTTTGACAATGGGCGCGCGCGTCCTCGATACAGCCAAAGCGCTCGGGGAAGTTTGGCCGGTATTTCATGGTCTTGAACTGCGACTCCGAGTACGGGTTGTCGTCTGAGACGTAGGGGCGGCTGTGGCTTTTGGAAACCTCCAGGTCGACCAGAAGACTGGCCACTGGCTTGGACCGCATGGCAGCGCCCCGATCCGCATGCAAAGTCAATTGACCTGGCAAGACATCGTGGCGCGCCACGGTGTCGGCAATGAGCTGTTGGGCCAAGTCGGCGCTCTCGCGTGGGGCGATCAGCCAGCCCACAACGAAGCGGCTGAAGATGTCCAAAATCACGTACAGGTGAAAGCACGTCCACTTGGCAGGCCCCTTGAGTTTGGTGATATCCCATGACCAAACCTGGTTGGGTGCAACAGCCAAAAGCTCGGGCTTGGTGTACGCAGGATGGCGCAACTGGTTGCGCCGCTCGTTGCTGCTGCCCGTGGCTTGCAGCAACCGGTACATGGTGCGCACCGAGCCGAGGTAACAGCCTTCGTCGAGCAAGGTGGCGTGTACGGCAGCAGGCGCGCAGTCAACGAAGCGATCACTGTTGAGGGTGTCGAGCAGCTCTTTGCGTTCGACAGCATCCAGGGCCAATGCAGGGCTTGGACGCGCCGCATGAGGCAGGTGCGGCCCCATCATGGCCTGGCGGTGTGTGCGTGCGCGTTGGCGCTTGGGCGCACCGCGCCACAAGCCCATGGCTTTGCAGGCTCCCCCCGTCCCAAGGGCTGGTGTGAGTTCATGTACGCCAATCATCAAGTGCTCCCGTGCTTGTTGTCGGTTGAGAGCAGTCCCAGCAATGCGGCAACTTTTTTTTGAACATCGATTACCAACTGGGCTTTCACCAACTGATCGCGCAGGCTGTCACGCTCACGTGTTATCTGGGCCAGTTGCAGCGCCGGGGCACGTGTTGGGTCGACTTTGGGGCCGCGCTTTTGGGGTGCGACAGCCGCCAGTTCGGCTGCCTCACGCTGGCGCCGCCAGGTGCTGAGGGAGGAGGAGTAAACACCTTCACGACGCATCAATGCGCCGATTTCTCCGGGCTTGCTGCAATGGTCTGCGGCGTTCAAGATGCGGCGTTTGTCGGCATCGCTGAAACGCCTGCGAGTTGCACGTGCAACCACCTCGCAGGCGCTGCCCGAGGGCACCACCGGCGGCGCAGATTCGGTGGCACCTTCAGTCGCCCTACGGGCTCCTTGCGTTGCCACCGAATCTTCAATACTTTGGCTTGCCTGCATCTTGACCTTGGAACGTTGATTGTTTGTCATACCTGCCTCTTTTACTCACTAATTACTCAGGGGTAGGTGTAGCAGGTCATATTGGCACAGGGGGCATGCAGGCATCAGGCGACGGCAACAGCGGGGACCATTTTTGACAAGACGCGCACCGAGCTTCACGTCTGGTTCGCCGCCATCTGGTACATCACCAGCCAAAAGCATGGTGTCAGCGCATTGGGGCTGCAACACGTGCTTGGACTTGGGAG
>NZ_JBWMBA010000027.1:0-2288 GCF_056521325.1 Rhodoferax sp. ZS1R8
GCGGACTGGTTTGTCGGCGTATTGGGTTGCACATATTTTTCGGGCGGGCTCTATTCGCCGGTTATCTGGTGGTTTGCGACCAGCCCGTTGACTGCAACCCTGCTACTGGGTTTAACCGCAATGCCATCATCTGGCTTGCCATCAATTCAGCGCTGGTGCTGGCCTTTGGTATCGCGGCGGGGCTCGGCGTCAATTTGCCGTTCCTGTACGACGTCCATCATGCGGACTTCTTTTTTGCCACCAGCCAGATCGGCCTGGTGCTAACGCTGTTGAAACAGATAGGCATTTCAACAACATGGGGCCAAATATCGCACCACGAATGCGCGCTCAATCCGCGTGAAACACGCGATTTCCGGCCCCTGCTGCCAGGTTTTACCAGATTCACCACCAGGGTTTGGTGTTCAGGCGCGTGCGGTGCGCGGCGAGTACCGGGCGCACAGACATCCCGCAGCGACTCAGAGTCGCCAGTTTTGTCGGTCACCAACCTGTGCGCTGATCAACCTCGTAGTCGGGGGCCGGTTGTGCGGCCCCATCCCAGTCAGTTGCCCAGTCCGGCTCGTCCGCAACACCCTCAACCGCCTGCGCATCGCAGTCGTCCCACAGCGGTGGCCCGCGCGCCGGGGCAATGTGCGGGGGCTCGGAGTCCACCCCGATGTGATCAAGGATCTTCCTGATCTGCGTCCCCTCGGTAATGAAGGCGATCAGGCGCATCTGCCCACCACACAGCGGGCACAGCAGCGGGAACACTTCGTAAATACGCGCTATCAGCACCGCCCACAGGTAGTACGCCGGTGAACGTTTGGGTGTCGCAGGCTCGGGCATGGGCGGGACCGCGTTGCCCTGCGGCACCACTGCAGGCACGCCCTCGCCGCAGCCCTGTGCGGAGAGTTCGGAGCCAGCACACCAAAATAGCGATGCAGGTGCGTTCGCGGCGGTGGCACCAGCGCTGCAATGCGGGCTATCAGCTCCAGCGGCGTGAGGTGTAGTTCGTCGACCTTGGCGCCACGCTTGTCCGAGCCAGGCTCGCTATGTTGTTTGGCGCAGCGGTACACCAAATCGCATCCCTCTTTGCGCAGGCGGTCCATGGCAAAAGGCGGGCGGGCGCAGTACCTCAGCAGCCGCTCCAGTGCTGCGCGGTCGTCTGCTTCGATGCACACCCCCGCGTCCACCCAGAAGCCGCTGTGCTGGTAGCCCAGCATCTCTTTGGCGTCACAACACTCCAGCAGGCCCCGGCCCACGAAGGCGCGCAAGATGCGTCGGCGCGAGCCGAACCGGTGGATGTGGACTTGGGGTTTTGCCAAAGCCACTGCGCCTATGTGCAGCGCCGCCTTGTCCACGTGGGCCGCACCAGCGCAGTGGTCCTGCAGGCTTTGCGTAATCACCCGCAGAAAAATACGCAGCACCATGTTGAGCACTGCCCCGTCGCGCTGCATAAAGTAGCGCAGTCGCTTTGGGACCGAGAGCACCCACTGGCGCACCGGCAGGCGGGGGAAGACATGATCGCAGAGGTGCGCCGCTGTCTCCACCATGCGCCGCGTGTTGCACGAGGGGCAGACACCCCGGCCTTTGCAGGAATAGGCGACGAAGTAGTCGTGTCCGCAGTCATCGCACCAGGCCCTGGCAAAGCCATGAGCGAAGATGCCGCACTCCAGATATTTACGGAATGCTTGGCGGACATAAGGCTTGGGGGTGTGGTGGCGGGCATGGGGCAGTGCCGGCGTGGGCTGGGTGCCTGATGATACTGGGTTTACATCCAGCATAACCAGGTATTGACTTCGCCCTGTGCAGTCGCCGTTTGCTCCTGAACTGATAGCACGCGAGATTCTGGACAGTGTTGCCGACGATCCGCGCCTGGCCAGCTACCAACCCTACTGGGCCGCACGTGCCCACCTGCTGCAGCGCAGTGGTGCCGTTGACGCCGCCGACGCGGCCTACGCGCAGGCGATAGGACTGGAGCTAGACCCCGCAGTGAGGCGGTTTTTGCAACAACAACGGGCTGAATTGAAGCTGCCGCCCGGAATGTGTTTATGAGAAATAAGTCTGTAGCCCCCATAAAACATAGCGATATAGCTATTATAAAGATAGCAATATCGATTACATCAGGTCCCCGCGCAATGTCAGCAACAAGCGCAGACTATCCAGCGCAGGTGCCGCACCTTCCATTTGGGCACGCACGATGGCGCCATCCACGGCCACCGCTACCGCTTGGGCGATGGCCCCGCGTTGGGGGCCAGGGGTGAGCAGTGTGGCGATAACGTCCGCCATATCCCGCTTGTGGTTCTGCGCGA
>NZ_JBWMBA010000028.1:0-2272 GCF_056521325.1 Rhodoferax sp. ZS1R8
ATGTCGACATACGCGCGCCCAATAAATGCTAGATTTTAGATAGCACATTAAGCATATTTAACGTGGGCTAGAGGCATAAATGCCTCTACATACCACCCCAACAGGCTATCAGGCCTGTACCAGGGTAGTGACGCGTCTCCTGGTGCGTACTCGCAACGAGCATTCACGCAGGGTGTCGGCCAGCGCCTCCAGATCCGCTACGCCAAAGATCACCACGGTTGAAAAGTTTGCTTCGTCAGTAAAATCTGTGGGCGAGTTGCGGCTCAGGAAGCTTGCCAAGCACGTGATACAGGGCTAGTTCGGTGATTCTGAAGGTGCGAAACCCGTAGGATTTTCTCATGGTCACTTTGACCTTGTTGTTCAAACCCTCCACAACGCCACTGGAGAACTGCTTTTTCGCCCGGAAGTAGTTGAGGATCAACTCGCGGTGGCTGCGTAGCGTCTTGGCCACCTTCTTCATCGGCTCGATGCGTGAACGCATCACCAGCGCGATCCATTGATCCAGGAATTTCCCGGCCCAGGTGGGCGAGTCGTAATCCCAGAATTGTTGGAACTGCTCCTTGAGCAAATAGGCCCGCACTGTCTGCAAGTTGTACTTCAATATGTCGCGCAGGCGGATGCGCTGGTTGCTGGTGAGGTTCTCTTTGCGCTTGAGCACGCACCAGCGGGTCTTGCTCAGGACTGGCTCGTAACCGTCGGCCACCAGCTTTCTGGCTTCTGAAGAACGCACGTCGTTAAGGGCGTCATTCATCTTGGCCACAATGTGAAAGCGATCCAGGATGTTGAGCGCATTGCTGCAGCGTTCGCGGATTACCCGCAGATAGGGCTTCCACATGTCGGAGCAGACGAACTCAATCTTGCCCGACAGGTCTTCTCCGATCATGTCAAAGAATCCCTCGAACGTCTTGACCGTTCTCTCCTTGCCAATCCACAGCAGCCGGGTGCAATGTGCATCGATCTGGTAGACCAGCGTCAGGTATTTGTGGCCCTTGCCGTAGGCCACCTCATCAACCCCGATGGCCTGGATCGGCCCCAGGGTGCGGTGCTCAAGCCCCCACGCCACCACCACTTCGACCGCCTGACAGACCTTGTCCCAAGATGTTCGAAACGACAGGGCTGTTTCCTTCCACGACAACTTCTTGGCCCAATGCGCCAGGAACAGGACATAGGCGGTGGTCATCTGGTGTTTGCCGCAACCCCATGGCACTGCTTCGACCTTCACGCCACACTGGGGGCAACTCACCCGACGCATGCGGTACAGTAGGAAAACGCAGAATCCCCAGAAGGGCACGAACTCGAAGCGCCTGACGGTCAAATGGTCGTAGGTTGGCGCCGGGGTGTGGCAGACGGAGCATTTGCCTTTGGAGCCGACGCGTGTGCGCACTTCGACTTCGATGGTTTTGCTGGACTTGTTCAGGCGTGCGACGACGTAGACGAAGCCGGGGAAGTGGTAACACTGGTTCAATATCGAGATCAGACGCATGCCAAAGAAACTCAAGGAAGAATTGGGTGCCATCGTAGTCGCGCCAGACTTGGCCGCCTATTGCCCGGATTTGGCGACTTGGCCTGCAAGTTGGTGTGGCGAGGAACGTGATGTAATTCCCGGCGAGCAAATCGTTGCAGTGTTTACGCCATTTCTGCTGGACCTACTGGCCCAAGGCCTGACGCGTAAGACCCGTAACCTGCACCGCGACAACCTGTGGCTGCTCGGTGGCGAGATCATCCGAGATATCAATGACACGCCCAAGCTCAGAAAGCGAGCGGCTGGAGAACTGGTCCGCGAGGCCATCGCCAACGATGAGGGGCCATTGATCCATGGCGGCTTCTCTGATCAGGAGCAGCGCTCGTTTGACTCGACTTGCAAAAAGCTCAATCGATTCCTGGCTACTCACGTCCATACCAATTTGCAGTAGGCCACGACCGACATCGCACTGGTGTTCGTGTATTGGCTGTTCAGGGCGATTTCTTTTTCAACGGCTGTTGGCAAGCGCTAGCGCGTCAGGCCAAAGGCTCCAACTCGGGGAGCAGTGGACAAGTCACGCACCGCGCAGCGGCTGTCCACTGCGCGCGCGCCATCAAATATGTAGTGATGGTGAATTCCGCCGCCGGCCACAAAAAACCATCAAAATCTACCCACAGATTTCCCGGACGAACCTTCTCTCCTTGCCAATCCACAGCAGCCGGGTGCAATGTGCATCGATCTGGTAGACCAGCGTCAGGTATTTGTGGCCCTTGCCGTAGGCCACCTCATCAACCCCGATGGCCTGGATCG
>NZ_JBWMBA010000029.1:0-2264 GCF_056521325.1 Rhodoferax sp. ZS1R8
GCTCTGCCAGCGCCAGGTGTCGGCGCACATGGTTTGCAAATCACGGGAGACCTGCCAGCCCAGCACAGCGCGGGCGCAATCGGCATTGGCGTAGTAGCTGGGCAGGTCTCCCGCACGGCGGGCCTGCACACGGTAGGGCACGGCTTTGCCACTGGCGGCCTCGAAAGCGCGCACCATTTCCAGCACGCTGTGGCCCACACCAGCGCCCAAGTTGAACACTCGGCACACGCCGGTGCTCTCATCGTCGGACTGCGCCGCCATCCACTGCAGGGCGCTCAGGTGGCCTTGCGCAAGATCGGTCACGTGGATGTAGTCGCGCACACCGGTGCCATCGGGCGTGGCGTAGTCATCGCCAAACACGTTCAGATACTCTCGCTTGCCCACCGCCACCTGGGCCACAAACGGCATCAGATTGTTGGGCACCCCTTGGGGGTCTTCACCAATCAGGCCACTGGCGTGGGCGCCCACCGGGTTGAAATAACGCAGTATGGAAAAGCGCCAACTGGAGTCACTGGCAAAAGCATCGCGCAGGATGTCTTCCACCATCAGCTTGGTGCGGCCATAGGGGTTGGTGGGTGCAAAGGGGTGGTCTTCGGTATAGGGCAGAAACTGCGGCGTGCCATATACGGTAGCCGAGGAGCTGAACACCAGGGTCTTGACGCCACAGGCCTGCATGGCCTCTAGCAGGCGCAAGGTACCCACCACATTGTTGTCGTAGTAGCGCAGCGGTTGCTCGCCCGATTCACCCACCGCCTTCAAGCCGGCAAAGTGGATCACGGCCGAGGCACCACTGGATCGCAAAGCAGTCTCTAGCGCAGCCCGGTCGCGCACATCGCCTTGAACACGGGTGAGCGGCTTGCCGGTGATGCGCTCCACGCGGTTCAAGGCCTCGGGCTTGCTGTTGCAATAATTGTCAAAAACTGTAACGGCATAGCCTGCGTTGAGCAGCTCCACGCAGGTGTGGCTTCCGATGTAGCCGGCTCCGCCGGTGACGAAGATAGAAATTTTCATATGAAATACATAGCTATAGCCCCGAAGTATCTATGGATGCGCTGAACAAGTGGGCTGATTTTCGGCGCTGGTTTTCTATATTTCGCCAAGTGGGATTTCATTCACTTTTGACGCGAATCTGATGGATTTTTGCGAGGGCTTTGCGTTTATTTGGGATTTTGGCTGCGCTTTGAGCGCACCTATCCCACTAGCGGCTTACCCCATTTGTCGATGTTGATCAAAGCCAGCATGGCAAACACCCGATTGGCGTTCTTGGCAAGACCTCGATATCGCACCTTTGCAAACCCCCAAAGGCGCTTTAGCGGTAAAAACGCATGCTCCACTTTGGCTCGGGTCTGGCTCTTGGTGGTGTTGATCTCTTTGTCGCGCTCGCTCAAGGGTTTGTTGCGGTAAGCGCGTTTGTTGGTGAAGTCGCGTGCTTTGGGGGCGGCGGCTTTGATGACGTCTTTTTGCCCGGCATAGGCGCTGTCGCCATACAGGCGGGTCTCCTGGCCGTGAAGTAGGTTGGACAGCTGCTGGCTGTCGTGTACGTTGGCCGCTGTCACGCTGGCGCTATGAACCAGGCCGCTGGCGCTGTCCACCCCAATGTGCGCCTTCATGCCAAAGTGCCATTGGTTGCCTTTTTTGGTCTGGTGCATTTCGGGGTCGCGCGCTTTGTCTTTGTTTTTGGTGGAACTGGGCGCGGCGATGATGGTTGCATCCACGATGGTGCCCCCACACAGCTTCAAGCCATTGGCCAGCAACAGCTCTCCCACTTTGGCAAAGATGGCTTCGCCGAGTTTGTGCGTCTCCAACAGACGGCGAAAATTCAACAGTGTGGTGGCATCAGGCACGCCTTCGCGCCCGAGGTCTACGCCACAAAATTCACGAAAGGCTTCAATGTCATACAGCGCGTCTTCACACGCTTCATCGGCTAGGTTGAACCAGTTGGCGATGCAGTACATGCGCCGCATTGTGGACATTGAGCGCGGGGGTCTGCCGTTTCCCGCCTTTGGGTAGTGCGGCTCGATCAGTGCCAAGAGCGCGTCCCACGGCATGAGCTTGTCCATTCGGGCCACAAATGCCGCCTTGCGCGTGGTCTTGCCGTGGGCATCAAATCCGCCGCTGGCCAATGTGCTTTGTCTCGTCGCTATCATCTTGAATCGTCCCGTTGGTATGACCTCTATCTATAACGCTTCAGACGATTGGGCGGTAGACCTTATTCAGTGTTTCCCTATATATGTTGCTACCAAATACATAGCGTCACCATTTTG
>NZ_JBWMBA010000002.1:0-1047703 GCF_056521325.1 Rhodoferax sp. ZS1R8
AGAACCTTCGGTTGGTAGCCGTGGTGACAGCTACGACAACGCCCTGGCTGAGACGATCAACGGGTTGTACAAAACCGAATTGATCCACCGCCGTGCTCCCTGGAAAACGAAGGAGTCGCTGGAACTAGCCACCCTGGAATGGGTGTCCTGGTTCAACCACCACCGACTGCTGGAGCCGATTGGGTATATTCCACCGGCCGAGGCTGAGGCAAACTACTATCGGCAACTCGCCGAGAAGACCGAAACCCCGGTTTCACTTTAACTAACTGGCCTCCACGAAACCCGGGGCGATTCATTGTGAAAAATAGCGGTCACTTAGCTCTCTCCTGTATCCCTGGTACTCAGTCAGGACTACCAGATCCCGCAGAGATTGCAGCGCTGCGCGCTTGGTACGAAGGTCTGGATTGCCATGTTGCGGTTGAGCGATATTTGAGCCCAAGGCGTGCGGATGGTGAATCGTCGCGCGGATTGTTGGAGCCATCCGTCGGAAGTTGAGAGATTTCGCCCGAATCCGAAAGCAAGATGACTTGGCAAGGCTCCTGGATCATCCGGATTCCCGGCGAGCCGAGCGCGCCCGGGCGGCCATTCAGGCCATCGGCCTTCTGCAAACCCTGCCTCCTGTCAGTCCACTTATCGGTGACGATGTAGACCGGTGGCTCGCGCCTCGAATCGCCAAAGCACTGCATGCTCATGGGATACGAACGCTAGCCGAGCTGACTATCAGAGTACCTAGGCGGCGTCGATGGTGGGTTTCCGTTGGCGGCCTAGGTGCAACTGGCGCCCGCTCTGTGGAAGCGTTCTTCGCGGAACATCCCGAGTTGACAACACGAGCGCAAGCCCTGATCTCGATCGATGGCCCAAAAGATGTGTTGCCATGGGAAATATTAAGTCTGCCCGCACACGTCGATGGAACACAGGGAACTTTCCGAGGGCCGAAACGCACCTGCACGCTTGACGCAGATGATGACTACATGGCTGTTCAAGCGTGGCTCTCGCTGCAGGAGTCGCCAGCCACGTTTCGCTCCTATAGGAAGGAAGCGGAGCGCCTAATCCTTTGGGCGATTCTGGAGCGAGGGCGCGCAATGTCTTCTTTGACACTTGAAGATGCCGTCGCCTACCGTGCATTTTTAAGAAAACCTACTCCCGTAAAGCGGTGGGTAGGGAGTGCCCAATCGCGCTCTTCACCGGAATGGAAGCCCTTTGTCGGGCCACTGTCGCCTCGCTCAATTTCTTACTCAATAGTAGTTCTCGGCAGTTTGCACCGTTGGTTGATGGAGCAGGGTTATCTGCTAACCAACCCGTTTGCCGGTCTCAAGGTGCGGGGTGCCAATGGCGGCAAAGGTATTGACACGGGGAACGCGTTTACCGACGGTGAGTGGGCGATCGTGCGGACCATTGCTGATGGGCTCAAATGGCAGTGCGGGTGGACCGAATCCGCTGCTAGAAGGCTGCGGTTCATATTGGACCTCTCGTACTCCACGGGATTACGGGCTTCTGAGCTTGTCGGTGTAACGCTCAGTTCTATTAAACCCGATGCGCACAGCGACCAGTGGTTGCATCTAATCGGAAAGGGGCACAGTATCGGGAAGGTGGCGCTGCCTCCTTTGGCCCAACAAGCGCTGAACCAGTATCTGATGCAGAGGCGACTTCCAACATCTCCAACATTGTGGATACCAGGCACTCCATTAATTTGCTCTCTCGAAACGGAAGGCCCAAGTGGGATCACTGCAGCGAGGCTGTGGAGTGTGATGCGACGATTTTTCACCGCGGCCGCGGACCAAGTTCAGGGTGAGCTTCCTGCTTTGGCGGAAAAGTTGCGCCGAGCTTCTCCACACTGGATGCGCCATACCCATGCCACGCATGCGCTCGCGAAAGGCGCAGAACTCAATACTGTACGTGACAATCTGAGGCACGCATCTATCTCGACCACATCGATTTATTTGCACGGGGACGATATGAAGCGCGCAAAGCAGATCGGCGGTGCTTTCTCGTCTCGCAGCTAGAAATGAATAGCCCGCGTTCCCTCTGATTTACTAAGGGGGACTTTCACGTAAGCCTTCAGAACAGAGGTCAACTACCTCTTAACGACTATGAGCGCAAGATCCTTTTTCACCCGTTCCAACAGGAACTCCATATTCCCAATGGTTGGCTCTGGCAGGTAGGCTAGCGCAATGAGGGCAAGTGGGTGCATATCCATGTATGCGGCCAACTCGTCCAACTTATTCAGCGTGGGCGAGTACAAGCCCCGCTCGAGGCTCCCGACGTACGTCCGGCTTGAAACCAAAGCGAAAGACTCTTGGCTCAATCGCCTCGATTTTCTTGCGATCTTCATTGCGCCAGGAAAATCGTTTGTAGTTTGTATTGCGCGTGTCATGCGCACCGATTAATCTCGAATGCGCCGTATACAGCTACAATGTATACTGTTCATTTTGCCGCCATGTTTGCAACCGTCGAAGCACATCGATCACCGCTCACGCCCCAGTTCGAGCAGATGGAGGAAACACATTGGGTCTCAGTCGAATTGGTGCTTAGTCGGCCGTGGTTTCTTGTGTCCTTCACAGAAACATCCACCAATTCGTATACGGAGGTAGATGACGAGCTCCCGCATAGCCGGACCATACTTACGTATGGGATTGGTTCAGTAGAAAATTTGCTTCAATCAAACGCAAATGGCGCAAGATCGTTCGAGTCAGTACAAATGTGCACCCCAGACCATATGAACGGTGCAGGCGGCTGGCGGCTAGAGCCCTCGACGCGGTGTATACAGCCCATCATCCCGACTACCCGGCTCACAAAATCGACGTGTTTGTCACGAAGGAGGGAAAAAGATACCCGTCGTGTTCACTTGGGATAGGGGCTGATAATCTGACACTGCGTGAACTATGGTTTAAGGTACCTGCCCGCACATAGAGCTGAGCGGGCAGAACTGACCTGTCCCCGGCAGTACTTACTGCTCCAACTTGAACCCCCCCCCGCAGGCCCTGGCGATGGGAAGAGGATGGATTGCCGTAGATCCCGCGCCAGTACGGCTGCATCGCCTCGATCACTTCCGCTGCCACTGGGGTAGTGGCGTTGTAATCAAGATAAATCAATCCACCATTGCTAAAGGTCATTTCCTAATTCTTCCGTGATACATGGTGTTGAATTATTGTGTCCTGACGCCTCATGCCGCACGGCGGTGCGTTTCAAGCATGCGCAGCGCCGCAATCACCCCCGATAAAAACGTGAGGCCGGCGACCAGCCACATGGCGCTAGCAACACCAAACAGGTCGGCGACGAGCCCAGACAGCAAAGCTCCTATGGCATAGCCCAGATCTCGCCACAGCCGATACACCCCAACAATGGAGGCACGCCATGCTGGATTGGCCACGTCGCTAATCGCAGCCAACAGCGTGGGATAAACCATGGCCGTACCCAGTCCCAGCAACGCGGCGCCCGCCGCGAAGCCGCCGAAGGCGCTACTGGCAATGACCGCTGCGATGCCGCCGGCTTGGACCCACATCCCCGCTACGATCAGGCCCTTGCGACCGATGCGGTCAGACAGCGCCCCAGTCACCAGTTGGCAAGCACCCCACACAGCCGGATAAATGGCTGCAAGCCAGCCGATCTGGGTCAGGCTCAGACCCGCCGCGGCAAACACCAAGGGGAACAGGCCCCATGCCATACCGTCGTTGAGGTTGTTGACCAGTCCGGCTTGGCTGATCGACGACAGGTTGGGGTCGCGCCAACTGGTTTGGATGAAGATTTCCTTCTGCGAAGGTTTGGCAACGAATTCACCGATGGGGTGGTGTGCGGCCTCATGCTTGGCGTGCTGGTGCGTCTCGCGCACCAGCAATACCGACAGCAGCAATCCCGCAACGACAAACACCACGCCGAGGTAAAACGGCTGCGGTCGCAAACCATACTGAGCCGCCACCCATCCAGTTGCCAATGCAGCCAGCGCCACTGCAAAGTAACCCGAAAACTCGTTGATTCCCATGGCCAGGCCACGATTCTTGGGACCTGCCAAGTCAATCTTCATGATGACCGTGATGGACCAGGTCAGGCCTTGGCTGACACCCAGGAACAGATTGGCCAGCAAGACCCAATTCCAGGATGGTGCCCACATCAGCATAAACGGCACAGGTACCGCAATCAGCCAACCCACGACCAGAATGGCCTTTCGCCCGTACACGTCGGCATAACGGCCCGCAAAGTAGTTCGTCAGCGCCTTCGATATCCCGAACACGACGATAAATGCCAAGATGGCGGAGTGCGCCACCAGCTTGAATTCCTGCTCGGCAATGGCCGGCAGGATGGTGCGTTCCATGCCCACCATAGCCCCCACAAAGGCATTCACCAGTATCAGCAGGCTGAATTGGGCCAGGTTCTCACGCAGGCCGAGCTGGATGCCAGATGGCTGGTCAGGCCTGCCCTGGTGCGCAGCGGCGCCGGATTGGAGTTCATGCGTCATGTTTGGCTTTCAAGCGGGTACGCGCTGCCCCAGATTGGCCGCCACGATGCGCTCCATATCGGCGGGTCGTTCCTGTGGTATCTCCTTCACAACCGCGTCTACGAATGCAGTCCTGTCCAGTGCAAGCAAGGGGTTCCAGCGTTTCTCGAAGCCGATGGTTGAGGTTGGCTTGCCGGACAAACCCACGCCGCACAGGCTGCCGGCCTGGTGCGCGGGGTAGATCTCAAGCCCATCTGGCAGAGACAACAGCTTGGCTTGCAAGCTGTCCCACAACTTGCCGGCCATTTCCTGCTCGCGCCCTGCCAGATCGGGGCGCCCCACGGCACCGACAAACAGGGTGTCGCCTGTCACGGCGAACCAGGGCGCATCACCACGGCGCAAATCGGTCACCAGCAAACAGATGCTGTCTTCCGTGTGGCCGGGGGTGTGCAGCACCCGAACCTGCGTATTGCCAACCGGTAACAACGCGTTGTCCGCCAGGGGAGTGAAAGCAAAATCGGTCTTGCCCACGTTGCTCTCGTGCAGCGCATAGACGCCGCCCGCCAGTTCCGCCAAGCGGCGGCCACCTGACAAATGGTCGGCGTGGATGTGGGTGTCGATGACGTGTGTGATCGCCACGTTGAGCTGGCGCGCTTGGTCCAGATACCAGGCTTCGTCGCCAGCCAACACATCGACTGCGATGGCCTTGCCATGCCCGCCGCAGCCGAAGAGGTAGGAAATGGATGCATCGTCATTGGGACGTTGTTTGAAAAACATGCTCGGCTCCTTAAAACACAAAAACCTTGTCAGCCCATTCCGACCAGTCCGCCAACGCTTCCAGGGTGCCGCGATGGCTGCCAGCAACCAGTTCGTCCGTTTGGAGCGCGCGGGCGTCCATGCAACCGCCGCACACGCCTATGCGGCTGGTGTCGCCGTGCGACACCTTGTCCAGCATCAGTTCGAGGTTGTAGAAGCCCTCAGCCACCTTTTGGCCGCGTTTCGCCGCCACGACGGCATCGCCCATCAGGTAGACCCGAACATCGTTGTGCTCGCGTTTGGCAAGCGCCGCTGCCAGGCGTAAGGCGTTGTAGATTTGCTCGCTGCCGTAAGCTGGTGCGTTCAGGATGAACAGGGCTTTCATAGACAAAACTCATAAAACTAACATACCAAAGAATGTTAGAATGTATGTCATGACGCCGATCTGTCAAGATTGTTTGCATTCGCCTACTGACTGAAAGCCCTTGCTATGCGCACCAACCGAGAAATCAAAGATGCCCTGTTCGAGCAGGTCGCCCGTATTGCCAAGGCGGTTGCCAGTCCCAAGCGTTTGGAGTTGATTGAGCTGTTGTGCCAGGCCCCCAAGTCTGTGGAAGTGCTTGCCCGTGAAGCAGGAATCAGCGTCAAACTCGCCAGTGCCCACCTGAAAGAGTTGCGCGCTTCCCGCTTGGTCGATACCGAGCGCCAAGGCAAGTACGTCGTCTACCGCATCGCCAGCTCGGAAGTGCCGCGTTTCTGGGTGTTGCTGCGTACCTTGGCGGAGGACCGGTTGTTTGAGCTGCAAGACGCTGTTCGGCAAATGTCCGATGCCAGCAACGAGTGGCAGGGCGAGAGCCGTGAAGTGCTTCTACGCAAGGCGCGGGATGGCGACGTGGTTGTGCTGGATGTGCGCCCGGCCAATGAATTTGAACAACGGCATCTGCCTTTTGCACGTTCGATTCCCATGCCTGAACTGCGCACCAGGCTGGCAGAACTTCCCAAGGACAAGCCCATCGTTGCCTATTGTCGCGGGCCTTACTGTCTGATGTCAGTTGATGCAGTTCGCCTCCTGCATGAACAGGGCTATACGGCTTTGCAACTGCGAGAGGGTGTGAGCGAATGGGCTGAAGTTACTGGCTGATGCGCGCAACCTAGCCCCCGCAGTGAAGCTACATACGTTTGGTTGCAGGGCATGCCAGCAAGGCGCAAAGCTAAATTGCCGCAAATCAGCTAGCTTCCGCTAAACCCGGTTGCCTGCAACGCTACTAATGAGCAGGTATCATTCGACCAACATTTAATTGGAATCCCCTCCATCCTATGCGCCGGCTTCTCGCCGTAATCCTGTTGCTGTCGTTCCTCTGCCAGGCTTTCGCTATGGCCGGACAGTCGTTGGCGATTGACCGTGGTGAGCCTCTCCAGGTCGAACATGTCGAGATGAATTGGGACGGGTTGGCACACCACCACGAGGAAGATGGTGAGACCCACCAAGACGACAGCTCTGAGTCCGTGGCGCATATGCTTGCGGACGCGGGCCCCGGTACTGCAGCCCTGATCCAATTTCCAGTGATGGCGTTCCACTTCGATCGCCTGCCACCACCGGCAGTGATGGCCGAAGCTGCCGGCCCGCCTCCGTACCTTGACGGCCTTCGACGGCCCCCTCGACTGATCTCCTGACCCAACCGTAGCGCCCACCCCAACGCACAGGGCTGGGCAGTTCCTTGGTGCGATCAGTTCTGGTGATTCATAACGCCTATGCGCGTGTTGGTTCCTGCTGATCGCGGTTAACAGTCAGGATTCCCGTGAGTATTTTCATCCCCAGGTATGTGGCGCGCATCGCCACTGGTCTTGTCGTTCTTCCCTTTGTCTGGGTTCTGCCCGCTTCCGCCGCCGATGACTTCGCCGTCTCGGCCGAGCAGATGCAGTCGCTGGGTGTGCAGTTGCAAAAGCTGGAGGCCACCAGCGAGGTAGCGGGCCTTAGCTACCCGGCGCGCGTAGTGCTGCCGCCGCGCCAGCAGCAGGTATTGAGCGCGCCGCTGGCAGGTGTGATTGACCAGTTGTTGGTGGCGGAGAACGACATGGTCAAGTCCGGCCAGCCGCTGCTGCGCCTGCAAAGCCCTGAACTCGGTGAGTTGCAGCTCAAGTTGATGGAGGCCGGTGCCCGCAATGCCTTGGCGACCAAGACGTTGCAGCGCGAACGCGCGTTGCTGACGGAGGGCATCATCCCGGAACGCCGCGTGCAAGAAGCCGAGACCGTTGGTGCAGAGAGTCAAGCGCGCCTGCGCCAAGCTGAAGCCGCCTTGCGCTTGGCTGGGTTGGATGAAGCCGCGATCCGCCGGGTCGCCGCTGGCGGTGCTGTGGACAATACTTTGACTCTGCGCGCTCGCGCACCAGGACTGGTCGCTGAGTTGACCGCAAAACCGGGTCAGCGCGTGCAACAGTCCGATGCGCTCCTGCATATCACCGACACCCGCAGGCTCTGGCTTGATGTGCAGGTGCCGCTAAGCCGTCACGTGGAAGTAGCTACTGCCAAAGGCGGCAAACTCAATGTGGTCGGGCGCGATGGCATCGGTGCCACGGTGCTGAGCATAGGCTCGACTGCAAGTGACGGGCAGACCCTCACCCTGCGAGCCGAAGTCAACCAGGGCGCGCAGTTATTGCGTGTCGGAGAATTTATTCAAGTGAGCCTACCGTTCGCTGCAACGGCAGCCGGCGGCGAAGGTTTTGCTGTGCCCCAGCAGGCGGTAGCCCGTCAAGGTGACAAGGCCTATGTGTTCGTGCGCACGGCCCAAGGCTTCGTCGCCAAGCCGGTCACCATCCTCGCCAGCGGCGGGCAGGCCTTGCGCGTGAAGGGTGATTTGCAGGTCGGCCAGCAGGTCGCAATTGCTTCGGTCATCGCTTTGAAAGCCGCTTGGCAAGGCAAGAGCGGGGGCAACTGAGATGCTAACCCGACTGATTCAATTTGCGCTGGCGCAGCGCCTGTTTGTTCTGATAGCGGGGGTACTGCTCGCCGGAGCAGGCTGGCTTGCGTATCAGAACCTTCCCATTGATGCTTTCCCCGATGTGTCCAGTACTCAGGTCAAGGTCATCATGAAGGCCCCGGGGATGACGCCTGAGGAGATTGAGAGCCGCATCGCTGTTCCCATCGAGGTCGAGATGCTGGGCATTCCAAAGCAACGTATCCTGCGTTCGGTATCGAAATATGGCTTGGTTGATGTGACCATCGACTTCCAGGATGGCACTGATATCTACTGGGCGCGCCAGCAGGTGGCAGAACGCCTTTCCGGCATCAGCGCCGACCTGCCCGCCGGCATCAGCGGCGGCATGGCGCCGGTAACGACCCCTTTAGGCGAAATGTTCATGTTCACGGTCGAAGCGCCAAGCATGACGCTGGAAGAGCGCCGCAGCCTGCTCGACTGGGTCATTCGCCCGGCACTGCGCTCGGTGGTGGGCGTGGCCGATGTGAATGCGCTGGGCGGCAAGGTCCACAGCTTCGAGGTGGTCCTCAATCCGGTCAAAATGGCCGCGCTGGGACTGTCCTCGGCACAGATCAAGGCCACGATAGAGGCTAACAATCGCAATGACGGTGCTGGCCGGCTAAGTGAAGGCGATGAAGTGCTGTTGGTCAGAACGGAGGGCAGCATCCGCACGCAGGATGATTTGCGCGCCGTCGTCGTCAAACAGTCTAAAGGCATGACAGTGCGCCTCGGCGACGTGGCTGAAGTGCGCAATGGAAGCGTAACCCGCTACGGGGTGGTGACGAAAGACGGCAAAGCCGAAGCGGTTCAGGGTCTGGTGCTGGGTCTCGCTGGCGCCAACGCACAAAAGGTGGTGGAAGGGGTCACCAAGAAGCTTGATGAAATCAAGCCAACCCTGCCCAAGGGGGTTGAGGTAAAGGTCTTTTACAACCGAGCAGACTTGGTCAGCAAAGCTGTCGGCACGGTGTCCAAAGCCCTGATGGAAGCGACCGTGTTGGTACTTGTATTGCTGGGGGCCTTCCTCGGCAATCTGCGCGCTGCGGTAGTAGTGGCCCTGGTGTTGCCACTTTCGACCTTAGCCACGTTCTTGCTCATGCGTTTTGCCGGCATGTCGGCGAATCTGATGAGCCTGGGCGGCTTGGCTATTGCCCTGGGTATGCTGGTTGATGCGGCCGTAGTGGTGGTGGAGAACATTGTCCAACACATGGGTCATGACAAGGGCAAAGGGAAGCTACCCAAGTTGCATGTCGTGTTCCGCGCGGTGCGCGAGGTCGCGGCGCCGGTGGTGGCGGGCATGTTCATCATCATTGTGGTGTTCCTCCCGCTGCTGACCTTGCAGGACCTGGAAGGCAAGTTCTTTGTGCCGGTGGCAATGACCATCGTGTTTGCCTTGGTCAGCTCCTTGTTGCTATCTCTGACCATCATCCCGGTACTGTCTTCCTTCCTGCTGAAGAAAGTTAGCCACGAAGATCCCTGGTTGCCGCGCAAGTTACTCAAGTTGTATGAGCCGGCGTTGGCCTTTGCGTTGAAGCGCGAGAAGCTGGTCTACATCGCCGCCGGCTTGATGTTGGTGGCGGCAGTCGGCGTCTACACCCTTGTCGGCAAGACCTTCATGCCGCAGATGGATGAAGGCGACATCATCGTAGGCATCGAGAAGCTGCCCTCGGTGAGCCTGGAAGAAACCGCCGTGCTGGATCTGAAGGTGCACCAGGCGTTGATGCGCAACATTCCAGAAATCACCGGCGTGGTGGCGCGGGCAGGATCGGACGAAATCGGACTAGACCCGATGGGGTTAAACCAGACCGATACCTTTCTGATCCTGAAACCACGTGCGGAGTGGAAGTTCGAGAACAAGGAAGCTCTGATCGGCAAGATCCGCAAGGTGCTCGACGAGTTGCCTGGTATCAGTTACAGCTTCACCCAGCCCATTGACATGCGTGTTTCAGAGATGATCATCGGCGTGCGCGGCGATGTCGCAATAAAGGTCTTTGGGCCTGAGCTTGCCAAACTCAACGAACTGGCTGGCGAGATCGAAGTGCTGATGAAGCAGGTACCCGGCAATCAGGACGTCTACACCGTAGAGAACGATGGGGTGCAGTACCTGCGCGTGATTGTTGACCGTCTGACAGCCGGGCGCTACGGGCTTTCGGTGGAGGACGTGCAGGATGCCTTGCGCGTGCAAATTGAAGGTCAGCGCGCCGGGACAGTTATCGACGGAAACCGCAGGATTCCCATCGTCTTACGCGGTCCGGACAGCGTCAAACTATCACCCGCCGAGTTTGCCGCACTCAACATCATGAGCGCCGAGGGCGTAGCCGTCCCGTTACAGGAACTCGCCAGACTGGAGCGCGCCAGCGGTCCGGTCAAAATAGATCGTGAAATGGGCAGCCGCTACAGCGTGGTGATCTCCAATGTGACCGGACGTGACTTGGTGGGCTTTGTCGAAGAAGCCAAGGCCAAGGTCGCGCAGGCGGTCAAGCTGCCCATCGGCTACCGCATCAGCTGGGGCGGCCAGTTCGAAAACCAGCAACGTGCTGCTGAACGCCTGACTCTGGTGATACCGCTGGCGCTGGGCGTGATTTTCATAGTGCTGTTTTCCACCTTCGGCTCGGTTCGTCAGGCCTTGCTGGTACTGTCCAACATCCCGTTCGCGCTGGTGGGCGGCATTGTGGCGCTGTGGCTGACTGGCGAATACCTTTCGGTGCCGGCCTCGGTCGGCTTCATTGCGCTCTTGGGTATCGCAGTGCTCAACGGCGTCGTGCTGGTCAGTTACTTCAACCAGTTGCGGGCTGAGGGCTTGTCGCTGCTGGAGTGTGTCACACAGGGCGCCCGACGGCGTTTGCGGCCGGTGCTGATGACTGCCTCCATTACCGCATTCGGGCTGATCCCGCTGCTGTTTGCCACCGGACCAGGCTCGGAAATCCAGCGTCCACTGGCTATCGTCGTCATTGGCGGTCTGATCACGGCTACGGCCCTGACGCTAATTCTCTTGCCCATTCTTTACCTGCGCTTTGCCCACGCAAAGCCAATTGGCACCCAGGAGGTGACCTCGCATGGAAACTAAGTTTTGTCTGACTCTGTTGAGTCCCCCTTCTATCGAAGAAAAGCTGCTGGACCTGCTGCTCGACGCAGTAGGCACCGATGTCTTTACAAGTGCGCCTGCCTTTAGCCATGGTTTGAGCCACGCCAGCCTCAGCAATGTCGAACAGGTGATGGGCCGCAGCGCCTCGGCACAAGCACAGATCATCGTCACCGAATCGGAGATGCGGGATCTGCTGCAACGCCTGCGCGACGAGTTCCGTGGAACCGGTCTGCGTTTTTGGGCTTCTGCCTTGGTGCTCGAAGGAGAAATCGAATGATGAGGGTCTACGGAATTTTTTGGGCTGGTGTCCTGCTGGCTTCGGTTTGCAACGCACAAATGGTGCAGCAGTCGGCTCCGCCGGACCTGCCATCCAACGAAGTGGCCGAGCTGTTAGTCACTAGCGACCCTAGTGTCGTGAAGGCCTACCACGCTCTCGAAGCTGCGCGGCACCGGGCAACTGCTATATCGGCCGGACCCGAGGAATGGACGGCCCGCACGTCGGCGCAACGGCGCCGGGAGTCCGCCACGGGGGCTGAATTTAACGAATGGTCGGTAGGGCTTGAGCGCTCCCTCCGTATCGGCGGCAAGGCTGGTATTGACAAGCAACTTGGGGAAATCCATCAGCGTTTGGCCGATGCCAAGCATGGCGAGGCGCGCCACGAGGCGGCCCGCGAATTGCTTGCCCTGTGGCTGGACTGGCTCAGCGCAGGCCGCACGCGCCAGCTGTGGACCGAACAATTGGCCTTTGCGCAGGACAATCTGAAAGCAGCCACGACTCGCCGAAAGGCCGGCGATGCGTCCAAACTGGAACAGAACGCCGCGCAAGCCGACCTGTCGGAGGTGCAACGCCAGCTGAGTACGGCAACCAATGACGAGGCCAAGGTGCGCGCCAAACTGCGCGCGCATTTCCCAAGTCTAGCGCTACAGGCACCGATATTGAGCGAGCCGCTACCTCTAACAGGTGATCCGGCCGCATGGCGCGAACGCATTCTCGAAGAGAGCGACGAACTCCGCATCGCCAAGGAAGAGCTGCGCCAGGCGGAACAGGTGGCGGCACGTTCTCGCGCAGACCGCGTTCCCGACCCGACCCTCGGCGTGCACACCGCGTCCGAACGCTCAGGTGCTGAGCGCATCCTGGGCTTCAGCATCAGTCTGCCCCTCGGCGGCGCGGCGCGCGGCGCGCATGAACGCGACACCGCAAAGCAAGTTGAGGTAGCACAGGCAGCGGTGGACGGCAAGCAGCGCGAACTAGATGGCGAAATTGCTGCCAATTTGGCCGATGCGTCCGGTAGCCTGGAACGCTGGCGCTTTGCGGAGCAAGCCTTGGTTGCGGGGCGCGAAAACACGCAGCTGACCCAACGCGCCTATAGCCTGGGCGAGGCCGACTTGCAGACCTTGTTCCTGGCTCGCCGACAGGCGGTTGATGCGGCCTTGGGCGAAACACAGGCTCGTATCGACGCATTGCGCGCACGCTACCGGCTGCTGGTTGATGCGCATCTGATTTGGAGACTAGAACATGACTGACCGTAGCAAAAGAGGGTGGACAAGGCCGGCTAGTGCCACGCATCACCGAAAGACACCGCATCCTTGGCGGCACAGGCTCTTTGCCCTCGCGCTGGCCTTGACCGGCTCCGCAGCATTGGCGCATGGCGTCACCGGCTCTGATCAAGTATTCCTGCAGCAAAACGTCGGACGCCAGCTGATCCTGTTTATCTATCTCGGTGCCAAGCACATGGTCACCGGTTATGACCACTTGTTGTTCTTGTTCGGGGTGGTGTTCTTTCTATACCGGATGCGTGAGGTTGGCGTGTATGTGACCCTGTTCGCGG
Organism: Rhodoferax sp. ZS1R8; assembly: GCF_056521325.1. Classification (NCBI taxonomy): domain Bacteria; kingdom Pseudomonadati; phylum Pseudomonadota; class Betaproteobacteria; order Burkholderiales; family Comamonadaceae; genus Rhodoferax; species Rhodoferax sp. ZS1R8. The sequence continues at coordinate 13,075 of NZ_JBWMBA010000002.1, forward strand.
TCGGCCACAGCGCGACACTGCTGTTGGGGGTGCTGGGCGGTTTGCACGTGAATGCCTATTTGGTTGACGCCATCATCGGCCTGTCAGTGGTCTACAAGGCGCTGGACAACCTGGGCGCCTACCAGCGCTGGTTCGGGGTGCAACCGAACACGAAAGTCGCGGTGCTAGTCTTTGGCTTCTTCCATGGTTTCGGTCTGGCCACAAAGCTGCAGGACTTCAAGCTCTCGCCCGACGGTCTGGTAGCCAACATCCTTGCCTTCAACGTGGGCGTCGAACTGGGCCAATTGCTGGCTCTCGGCGTCATCCTTGTCGTGATGGGTTTTTGGCGCCGTAGCGCTGGCTTCGTACGCCAATCCTTTGCGGCCAATACCTTGCTGATGACGGCCGGCTTCACGCTGATCGGCTATCAGTTGACTGGCTACTTCATTGCCTAAACAAGAGTTCCAACATGAGCAATCAACACACTTCCAACGCGCCCCCCTCTACCGCCGTGCTACTCAAGGCAACTGCCGGTGCCGCTGCCGCCGCTACGCTTATCCTTTTGACAGTTGTGCTGCCGGCCGAATACGGCGTAGACCCAACCGGCTTGGGGAGCAGACTGGGCTTGCTGGCGCTCACCCCTGCCGCGCAGGTCACCGCAGTCCCCGTTGCCCCCGATGCCTCAAATGGAGCGCCTGCGCCCACGCCGCCGGCCGCCAATGAACCTGCTGCGATGGCGACCCAGGCTGCTGCTGTGTTCGGTCAGCAGCCAGGGCAGAGTTTTGATGCGCAAGCCGTGGCTCGCAACGTCGGCGCGGTGCGCACAGATACGATGTCGGTGATTCTGGCCCCGGGCAAGGGCGCTGAAGTAAAGGCCACCCTCGACGCAGGAGGGAGCATTGTTTTCCGCTGGAGCGCCAGCGCTGATGTCGCCGTGGACATGCACGGCGAAGCGCCCGACGCAAAGGACGAGTACACCAGCTACTGGGTCGAAGGTGCGCAGCGCGAGGGTGGCGGAGCCTTTACAGCGAAGTTTGCCGGGCAACATGGTTGGTACTGGCGTAACAAGGGCAAAGAGCCGGTGACGGTCCAGGTCAGCGTGACCGGATTCCACACAAAACTGTTCCGGCCAAGGCCCTGACGGCGCCTTCGCACAGCAATACGAGCCCATATCCTGGTTTTCGCGGCGCCGCCTTCAAGTGCGCCGTATTGAAGGAGAAATTGAAATGAAGAAGTTTTTGACAACAGTTCTGCTCGGCGCTGCCGCGGTTTTTGCTACCAATGCGTTAGCGCATAGGGACCACGGTGACGTAGTGCCAAAACAGATCAGCCTTGCCCCTAAGCACGGCGGTGTCGTGCAGATTAGGGGGGACCTGTCATTCGAACTGGTCGAACAAGGCGACGACGTCGCGGTATATGTGGAGGACGGCAGCAAGCCTATTTCAACCCAGGGAATGTCGGGCAAGCTGACGGTGCTCAACGGCTCGAAAAAGTCCGAGGCTGACCTCAAACCCGCCGGCGACAATAAGTTGGAGGCAAAAGGCTTGAAGCTGACCCCTCGCGCAAAACTGACAGCGTCACTTGCGACTGAGGCTGGTAAAACTATCACTTTGCATTTCACCCTAAAGTGACCAGTGCACAAATGGCCACTTGATGAACTCCATATTTCATCGAATCCTTTTGGTTGCCGTCACTGCGCTTCTCGCAGGGTGTCAAACAGTCTACGAGGACAAGTACAACTGGCAGGGCGGCTGGCGGCACGGCATCGTACTTGATGTCGGAGTGGCCGATCAGCTAGGAGATCGACGATTTCGCGATTGCCGACCCCAGGCAATTGATGATGATCGGCGAAAGGGCAAGTTCATCGTGGTGTCTTTCACGCACTTTGGTCGGCCACGCCATGCGGTTGTGCCTATTTCATCCTACGGCCCGTGGCGCCGCGGCACGCCGGTGTACTTTAACGTCCTCGATTGCGACGCTGCAGTGCAGGCCCAATCGATGGGTGGCAAGACTTCTGCTGAGTAGGTAAGTGCAAATGCCTCACTGGTAATGGAGGGCTTCTGAATGAACTTTACCGATGGCCTGCGCCGCAAAGGCGTTCCCGCAGCCCTTGGCGCTGCTTTGCTGTTCGGCGCAGGTACTCCGCTAGCCAAGCTACTGCTGGAATCGGTAAACCCTTGGTTGATGGCCGGTTTGCTCTACTTGGGATCCGGCGTAGGCTTGGGTATATATCGATTTTTCGTGAACGCACCGTCCGTTACGTTGTCGCGCCAAGAAGTGCCGTGGTTTGTCGGAGCGGTCGTCTCGGGCGGTATCGTCGCACCTGTGCTGTTAATGTTCGGCCTGACCGGAATGCCGGCTTCAGGCGCTTCCCTTTTACTCAATGCCGAAGGCGTATTCACAGCCCTTTTGGCTTGGTTTGCCTTTAAGGAAAATTTCGACAAGCGCATCGCGCTGGGGATGGTCGCCATTGTGGCAGGGGCTTTGGTGCTGAGCTGGCCAGGTGAAACGCGCTTTTCCGGGATATGGCCCGCACTGGCGGTGTTAGGTGCGTGCTTCGCCTGGGGCATTGATAACAATCTAACTCGCAAAGTATCTCTGTCCGATGCGACCTGGATTACCTGCGTAAAAGGCTTAACCGCTGGTTTCGTAAATCTGTTGTTGGCCCTCATTGCCGGCACTAGTGCTCCCGCGCTGACAAACTTAGTGGGCGCCTTGTTAGTCGGATTTTTCGCGTACGGGGTTAGCCTGACCCTGTTCGTAGTCGGCCTGCGCCATCTTGGCACTGCTCGTACCGGCGCCTACTTCTCCGTGGCGCCTTTTTTTGGCGCGATGCTAGCAGTGGCGCTCGGCGATGCGCTGACCGGGCCTTTAGTTGCAGCTGGCGCTTTGATGGCAGTGGGGATCTGGCTGCACCTGACTGAGCAGCACCTCCATACCCACTCGCATGAGGAAATGGAGCACGAGCATTTGCACACCCACGACGATCACCATCGGCATAATCATGATGGCCCCATCGAACATGGAATGGCACACACGCACTCGCATAGACACTCCCCGATGGAGCATTCGCATGACCATTTCCCGGATGCACACCACCGGCATGAGCACTGAAGCGCATTGTGCTAGAGGCTGGGCGCGCAATTGCTACCAACGAATCCGGCGGTAAGTTACTCTTGTGGACGAGTGCGATGGACACCAACGTTTGCGCGCAGCCGTAACGGGAAGACTGGGCTTTATTGAACTGGAATGGGTGGCTAGATACACCAGAATAATCGACGCGCCAGCGGAAGAGCCTTGCGCCGTACTGCGGTGAATTCCGCTAAAGTCAATTGATGGACTGCAGTTGTTCAACCAGCGTTGCTGCTGACAACTCGCCGGTCCGAGTGCTTATCAGCCGACCTTTTGCATCGAAGAACAGCGTGGTTGGAAGCCCCCGCTGGTTAAACGTTTCAAGTGCCCGGCCCCGCGAGTCCAGTAGTACATTGCGGAGTGGCAGATTGCGTGCCACCAGCCAACCGCTGACGCGCTGCGCAGACTCTCCCTCGTTGATAAAAACGAAGTTCACTGCCGGATTCCTTTTCTGAGCCTCATACAAGACTGGCATTTCACGCACGCATGGCGGGCACCACGTTGCCCAGATGTTCACTACTGTTGGCTTTCCCTCGAACTGCGCAAGGCTTACGTCGGCCCCTTGCAGGCTAGTTAGTGTCAGCGTAGGTAGTTTCTGCTCATGGTCTGGACGAGCCAACGCAAATATGCCGCCACCCCAAATGGCAGTAGCTACGAATACGGCTGTAAGCAGCGGTTTGCGCAGCACGGGCCGATTGAACTGCCGTGCTAGTGCGTACACCCAGGCGGCTACGAACCCGGCCATTGGCCTCCACCCGCCATCGCGGATGTCCAAGATTGCAAGCGGCGACGCTTGGTAAGCCGTGCTGAAATGCAGAACGAACCACAGCCGCGCCACTACGACGCCGACAATGAGGGCCTGAAACAGAATCGCTTCAACGTCGACATTGGCCCTGCGACCCAACCGTTTGCCAATGAACGTGGCCGCGGCCATTGCAATGAGCATGAAGACGAGGGCCGCGGGCAGGACGACCGGTCCGATTTGGACAACATTAGGCACAGGCTACTTCCGTGTTGGCAATACGCTGAGAGGGATGCGCAGGTAGGCTACTCCGCTATCGTTAGCCGGAGGAATCTGCCCGGCGCGGATATTCACCTGAATAGAAGGCAGCATGAGGGTGGGTACCTCCAGCGTCGCATCCCTTGCTGCGCGCATGGCGACGAACTCTTCTTCGCTGATCCCGTTGCGCATGTGGATGTTGCTCGACCTCTGCTCCGCGACCGTCGCTTTTCCACTAGCCTCCCTCCCAACCGGCGGGCAATCGTGGCAATCGAACAACCTAGTTTCGGGCGGCAGGGCAGGAAGCTGATGCATGGACCGATATAGGGTGTGGGCGTCGCCACCCGGGAAGTCGGCACAGGCACTGCCGACATCCCGCAGTAACCAAGTCTCCAGAAAATATAGCAATATCAATCAGGTCATCATGTCCGCTTGCGTGTAACAAGGTACCAGAAGCGCTGTCGCTAACGTCTTTACTAATCTTGAACACGTAGCCGCCTTGGAACAGATGGTCGAATTGACTGCCATTCGGAACAAACGTTTTGCGATTATTTTGAGAAAAAATGTACAAAGCCTTTTGACGTGAGTCCAATTGATATGCCAAATACGATGTGAATGATCAAACTTGGGTACACCACGGAAAACCCAAGCTGCCAAGGTGTTCTATCTCCGAAAGCAAGTGGAAGAGCGAGGGAATTCAGTGCAACGTAGTAAACAGCTCCGTAAATTGCGCCAACAGACCATCTAGGAAGTCGGTTTTTTAACAATACTAAAACGATGAGTAAAGGGGCCGCGGATATCCACCCGATGGCGAAATGTTGGATGATCAACAGTAGGCGGAATGTCAGCTCGGGAAGGTCAGTAAAAAATACTTCTAGTAGTTTTTTCCCATAGTGACCAACGCGAAGCCCAAGAAGTTGGAATAGAAATCCAAATGGAATCATCGCGATCGATGCAATGGTTCCCGATCGAACGGATTCTCTGACAAGACCTTTGAAAAGGCCCCTTTGGTTGAATTTGCCTGTCAGTCGTTCGTTGATCATTTGTAATTTCGTGGGACCAATGAATCGCCCCGTGAATTGAGTTGGCCAGAAATATTGGTAAATACCGAGCCTTGAATCTCAGGGGTTTGAGGAGTACGTACAAACATCAAGGCTTGATGTACGCAAACTTTTCGCGCGACTGCAATTGCCCGACTCTTGCAACACCAGACGGTGTGAATTCAGCGTCCAAAATGAACTGATTTTTGTTTAGGCTGCGATTTTTCAGCGTAATTTCACACACTTCAAACTTTACCCCTCGCGCCTTCAAGTCACTCACTAATGCAGAATAGTCGATGTTGGGGTTGGCTTTGTCTTTGGCCCCTTCCATCAAAAAATCAACGCCGTTGGCGTGCGAGACGACGATGATTTTGGTGTCGGGCGCTACGTCCAAGTGGTTGCGAACATTGCGCAAGCCTTTCGTTGCTTGTGTCTCGGCATTGTCAATGTGGTACACCACTTTGTCCTGCGCAAATGCAATGCCAGTGCCCGCAAGAATAATCGCACCCATCAAAAACAATTTGACAAGGTATTTCATAACTGGCTCCTTAAAGTTAACAAATGCATTTGGAGGTCGCTTTCCCGCCGGTGATCCCACGTGACATACCGACATTGGAAAAATCTGTAGGAATACCGCGGTCAACTAGGCGGAGGCTACCCCCGGATTCGGCAACACGCCCTGCAATTGCGGAGTATTGAGCCTGCGCTGCGCTATGCGGCCGCCACTGGCCTTAAGCCATTGTTCAGCAATTTCCCAGATCATCCTGTTGCCAGCGCCCCGCGCTTCCTCGGCAACAGGGGCCCAGCCCGCCACCTTGTATTTCTTGTCTGCGTCCAGGGGCTTGCCATGTAGCCGCAAGTTGTCTATGCGTTTACCCATGGCAGCCAACGGCGCGCAACTGTATTCGAGCCCCCCAACACGTACCATGTCGCCGCCTTGCTGGTAGTAGGGGTCGGGGTTGAACAGGTTGTCACACACATCTTCCAGTACGGTCTTGATGGTGGCACCTGTCATTTCGGTCAGGGTAGCGTAGGAATAGGTGGTGGCCGTCATGTCCATCAGCCATTCCCGCGTGATCGCTTGGCCCGGCAAAAGGCTGGTGCCCCAGCGGAAGCCTGGCGAGAAGGCGATGTCCGCTCCCTGCACCTGCATCATGGCGTCCAGCAGCAGCTGGTCACCGGTTCCATTAAAGTTGCCACGCCGGTACAGCGTGCCTTCGGTCACAGCCAGTTTTTCTGCCAGCTGGGCCTCAAAAGGAGCGCGGACCCTGGTAATCAGTGCGTCCATTTCCCTGTCTGCGGCGAGCACGTTGGAAAACACGGGTAGCAATTTGTAACGACAGTCGCTGACTTTTTTGTCTTTGACTTCCAGGTCGAGTACGCCCAAAAACTTGCTGTTGGAACCGGCGTTGGTGACTATGGTTTTGCCACTTTTGTTACCCACAATGCTGGCAACAGGCATGCCGTCATGGGTGTGACCACCGAGGATGGCGTCAATGCCGCTAACCCGGCCGGCCATCTTCAGGTCCACATCCATGCCGTTGTGGGATAGCACCACCACGACCTGCGCACCTTTGCCGCGCGCCTCGTCGACCATGCGTTGCATGTTCTCGTCCTGGATACCGAAGGCCCAGTCGGCGACCATGTAGCGCGGGTTGGCTATGGGGGTGTAGGGGAATGCCTGGCCGATGATTGCGCAGGGAACGCCATTGATTTCACGCATCACATAGGGTTTGAAGACAGGGTCTCCAAAGTCATTGGTCTTGACGTTCTGCGCGATGAAGTCAATCTTGCCCGCAAACTCCCGATCCACAATCTCCTTGACACGCTCCATGCCATAGGTGAACTCCCAGTGTCCGGTCATGACATCGACACCCAGCAACTTGCAAGCCTCCACCATGTCCTGACCCTGTGTCCACAGGGAGGTACCGGAGCCTTGCCAGGTATCGCCACCATCCAGCAACAAAGCGCCCGGGCGACTGGCCTTTAGCCGCTTGACCAGCGTTGCCAAATGCGCAAAGCCGCCGACCTTACCGTAGCGACGGGCTGCTTTCTCAAAATCCAGATAGGTCAGCGCGTGGGCCTCTGCACTGCCGGGCCGGATTTTGGCGGTCTTTAACAGATGCTCCCCGACCAGGTGGGGCAGGTTGCCCTGCATGGAGCCTATTCCCAGGTTGACACTCGGCTCGCGAAAGTGAATCGGCTTGAGTTGGGCGTGGCAATCTGTCATGTGCAGGAAAGACACGGAGCCAAAGCGCTGGATGTCATACAGCCCATTGGCCGCGGTTGCAGCGTCAGCTTTGGCATAGGCGCCCAGGCCCATGCCTGCCATCGTGCCGGCACCCATCAATTGGAAGAATTCGCGTTTGGTGAGGTTCATAGTTTTGGAGCCGATGGTGTGCGTGTGCCCTGCGCAAGCGCGCGGGCTTACTGGTTGACCGGCGACTTGGGATCCAGGAGTAGCGCCACGATGTCGCGGACCTGAGCTTGGGTCAGAATGCCCATATGGCCGGCACGCGGCATGTTGGAACACGCGTTGTAGGCCTTGCTGTTCCAGATCTTGCCCCAAGCGTATTCCAGCATGGGCTTGGCAGCGGGGCTGGCAGGGTCTGTCACACCCCGCAGCTTGCCAAAGTTGTAGAGGCTGGGGCCAATGGTGCCAAAGGAAATTTCCTTGACGTCCATCTTGTGGCAGTTGTAGCAATTGCCCCCATTGGGGGACTTGGGGTCGTCGGTCCAGGTTAGACCGCGCCCGCTCTGGGCAATCTTCTCGCCCTCTTTCCAGTCACCTAGAAATTTGCCGTCGCTCGGCCACTGAATGGTTTTGTAATTGCTGGCCTCAATGATTTTTGCCGTCGCCGGGTCCAGCGGTTTGCCAGCAACGTCTGCCGCACTGCACAGGCGATTGGTCTCGTCGATAGACAAAACCCGGTCGACGGACACCGCGGCTTCACTGCGGAAGGACGATCGGGTCGCATCGGCGGTGCGCAGGTCGTAAACCCCTGCATTGCGTGCGTCAGGCTTGCTTTTGACGGCAGCCTTGCTCTGTGCAAAGGCGGGCAGGGTGCCAGCTGCCAATACTGCGGCAATGGCAACGGTGGTGTGTTGAAGCTTCATGGTAGTTCTCGGCTTAGCGTTTGATGGCAGGCGCCACCGACTTCGATCCATCGCTGTTCACGCCAAGGTAGACGCCCAGCGCAATCGTTGCATCACTTCCAAACCCGGGGTAGGGGAACCGCTGCTGTCGGTAGCAGTCGTTTAAACGCTGTTGCATGCCCCACATCTGACCATTGGATACGCGGTAGGCGGGCCAGGCCGCAAAACCCACGCCGTCACCAGGATTTTTAGTCAGGTTGGGCAGGTCCTGCAAGCGGATGCGTGCGCCATCTTGGCTGTGGCACGACGCGCAGGAAAAATCGTGGGTACCTCCGCGCTGGAAGAACAGACGCTTACCCACTTCGTATGCAATTTTTTCCTGGGGATGGGTTTGGGGGAGCTTGAACTTGCCATCCTTCGAGGCTGCGGCCAGCCATGTAGCGAGTGCAGTCACATTGGCTTGCTCACCTCGCCCGAAGGTAGTTTTTGAAATGTCAGCGCCATTAAACCCCTGCAGCGACTCCATGCAGGTGACCAGTCTGGACTCCAGGTCTTGCACGCGCTTGGTGTCCTGAAAAAAACGCGGCAACTCCAGAAAGGCGCCCTGAACAACGCCGGGACCCTTGCCGAGATCACACTGCTCCAGAGACGCGTTTTTTGGGCCACGCTTTTGTTTCCACAGCGACTCACCCTTGGCCTCAAACAATTCTGCCGGATTACCATCCTGCAGCATTTGTCGATACTCCTCGATGCTTTGCACCGATGTCTTTTGCGCGAGGGCCATGCTCGCTGTCATGCCAGCTAGCCCCAGTAATGCCAACAGTCGCATGGACTTCATACCGCCTCCTTTTTGTCAGACGTTCAGGACACCGTTGCTTCGTCCGTACGGGTGTCACCCTTGTTGTCTTTCCACGTGATGGCGACCTTGTCGCCAGCCTTGGAACCTTTGATCGTGAATTGCAGAAACGGATTTTTGGACACTGCTGGGCCCCAATCTGCGGTCATGACCACTTTTCCGTTATGGGTGGCGCTGACCTCACTGATATGCCATGCAGGCACCAGGTTTCCGGCGCTGTCCTTGCGTTGGCCGGATTCCATTTCATGTGCCATGAGAACACGTACCGTTGTCTTGTCGCCAGCTGCCTGGGCGCGAATGCGCATGGGATCTGCCATTTTGTTTCTCCTGAATATTCAATTGGTGGATGTGGTGCGTGGACAACGTCAGCCGCCGCAGCCACCCAGAGTGACCTTGACTTCCTTCTTAGCAAAAAAGGTTTTCCCGTCGTTCATGATCGCCACGGCGTATACGTCCGACGACTGGCCCATCTTGGCGCGTGTGGCGACATTGGCTTCCACGCTGTCGGTAATGTTGAACAGTGCAACCAGCACGGATGGGTTCTTCTCCACCAGAACCAGCAGCTGTTTCACTCCGGCCAATGTGGTGCTGGCAGTGAGCGGAACCACCGCACCGTTTTCTGCGATGTCTGGCCCACCTATGGTTACGTCCTTGCTCTCGGCGGGTGCTGCGGCGCCCAGCGCTTTGAGGACGTCGGCCAGGTTCTTGGCATCAAAGGCCGTCTTGTCATAGGCCAGTGCGAATTGCGGAAACATGCCAGCAGATGCCAGCAATCCCGCAACAACTGCGCTGTGTTTGAGTGTCTCGCGACGCGTTTGCATGAGTGTCTCCTTAATTAAGTCCATACTAATAAATAAAGTGGTCAACCGAATCCACGTTTTCCCTATCTTCCCGCTCCACTGGCTAACCAACTGGCAAGCGTGGCCGCGTCTGCATCGCTCAGGCCCTGGGCTGGCATGGGAATGGATCCCCATACGCCGCTGCCCCCGAGCTGGATCTTTTGGGCTAGATAAGCCACTTTGCCAGGATGTTTTTTAGCAATATCGGTGAATGCCGGGCCGACGATTTTTTTGTCCATGCCGTGGCAGGCTGTGCAACTGTGTTTGGCCAACAATGCCAGTGCGACCTTATTCTCCGGGTTGGTCGCAGGCGGCTTCTTGGCTTGCGGCATCGCAACGGCCACTGCCACTGCCACTGCTGTTGCTGGTTCAGAGATTGCACCTTTGCGTTCGGGCTTGGTGGTGTCCGCACCTTGTTGTGCGCCGACCAGGCGGTTTTGCTCCGCCAGGTTGCCGTGGGCGTTGCGCGCAAAATCCGGCAACACCGAGGCCAGCTTGGGCTCGGGCGCACAGTCTTTCATGCAGGCCTGGTTGCGGGTGTCGGGCTGTGCGGTCCCTTTAAACTCCTTGCCCGGCCACAGGTTGTGTGATGTGGTCATACCGTTGCGGTTGGGCATGCGGCTTTGCACCTCTTGCATGTTCTTGTCGGAGAGGGTGAAGGTGTCCGGAACAATGCCGCTGAGGTTGAGCAAAAACGCAGTGACGGCGTATACCTCTTCCGTGGACAACGTCTTGGGTGCGTTCCAAGGCATGGCGCGGTTGATGTAGTCCCACAGCGTTGAAAGGGTCGGCACCTTCATGAACGTGGTGCGACTGGGGTAAGCGGCGTCGCGCAGGTTGGCCACGCGGCCGGATTGAATATCGGCCTTGGTGACACCACCCACCAGCGGGTTGAACACTTCACCTGACTCACCAAAAAAGCCATGGCAGTTGGCGCACTTGGTCTCCCAGACATCCTGCCCCTTGGCAACCGAACCCGAGCCCGCTGGCAAGCCCTTGAAGTCAGGGCGTACATCAATGTCCCAGGCCGCTACTTCCTTGGCTGTGGCGTCGCGTCCAATACCGGGGTACTTCCCGGTTGTCTGCGCTGCGCACAGACCAGTACCTGTCAGTACCAGTGCGATGACAAAGTGCTTAAGAGAGTTGGACATTTTTGACCTCCCCGCTTTCCTGAACCAGCCAAGACTGGATCGCGTTGTTGTGGTAGATCGACCGGGTGCCACGCACCGCTCGCAGTTGTTTGTAGGTCGGCTGCACAAAACCGGTTTCGTCCGTTGCGCGGCTTTGGATGATGGTGGGCTTGCCATCCCAAACCCAGTCCAGGTTGAACCGGGTCAAGGCCTTGGTCATCACTGGGGACTCCAGGCGTGCTGTACGCCAATTGCGTCCACCGTCAACCGACACATCTACCCGTTTGACCTTGCCCCGCCCCGACCACGCCAGGCCGGTGATGTTGTAGAAACCCTTGTTCAGCAGCACCTGGCCGCCCGATGGCGTGGTGACCACACTCTTGCACTCCTGGATGCTGGTGTACTGCCGGTGCAGGCCGTCGGGCTGCAGGTCCATGTAGTGGATCGCTTCGTCCTTGGTGGCGTAAGGCATGTCACCCACCTCGATGCGCCGCAGGTACTTGACCCAGCTCACACCTTGCAAGCCCGGCACGATGAGGCGTAGCGGGTAACCCTGCTCGGGCCTGAGCATTTCGCCATTTTGGCCGTAGGCAACAAACACCTCGCCCGACTTGATGAGCTCCATGGGAATGGTGCGTGTCATGGATGAACCATCGGCTCCTTCCGCCAGCACAAATTTTCCGGCCTTCCAGTCGATGCCAGCCAGCTCCAGCAAAGTGACCAAAGGCACGCCTGTGAATTCGCTGCAGGAAATCATGCCGTGGGTATATTGCACGGTTGGCACAGCAACATTGCCCCAGTCCACGGCGGTGTTGGCACCGCACTCAATGAAGTGGAAGCGCGACACCGATGGCAGACGCATGATTTCGTCCAGCGTAAACACCTTTGCCGCCTTCACCATGCCGTTGATCATCAGCCGGTGCTTGGAAGGGTCTATGTCCCACCAGCCCTGATGGTGACGCTCAAAGTGCAGTCCGCTGGGCGTAACGATGCCGAACAAGGACTGCAAGGGCGCAAACGATACAGACGCTTGTGTGGTCTGTGTAAGCCCCGGGCTTTGGCGGCGTTGCACATTGGACTCATAGCCAGATGGTTTACCGTAGCCGCCATCCGATGCAACGCTCTGCCCCAGCCCCTTGCTGTGCTCTGGCAAATTCAATATGTTGGGATCACCGCCCTCCGGCACAACGGGGTTTCCCTGCGCGATGGCGGCGGGAACCAAGCCCGCGGCCGATGCTGCCGCGAAAGCATTGCGCAGGAAATTGCGCCGACCTTTCTTGGCCTCGACCAAGACTGTCTGTATACCCGCCGGGGTTAAAAAATTCTCGGGCGCTTTTCGGATTCGACCCGAACCGGTGCCATCGCGCATAGTCTTCTCCTCGTTCTTGTTGTAGTCTCAAGTGCCACCCAGGGGTATGGCAAATATCAGAACACACAAATATAATAAACCAATTATATAGTTCGTGTAAACATCCCACGTTATTTCAAGTGGTAGAAGTCCCGGTTCAACACGGCGGCTACGGATGTCACCTCGTCCGGGAACATCCCCAGGTTCAACTCGGTGTTGCATTGCTCCACCATGCCCCGAAGAAAACCCGGCGTGTTGATGCGTCCCTTTGGCTTGTAGATCGCACTACCGTCACCGCCGACTTTTTTTGCATGGCAAGCGACACATTTATGCTCGGCAATCAGTTTTTCGCCCAGCTTGAGATCCGCCCCGGCAAAAATGTCGGGCCCGCCCTGAGCTAAGCCCGCTACGGCGACGAGGCCTGCAACCAGTAGGGTGATGCACGTACGCATGTCAGAACTCCAGTGCGTCCGCTATCGCCTGGATGCCGGCCTTGGCGCAGGCATCGTCGGCATCACCGCCTGGCGCTCCCGATACGCCAATGCCGCCCAGCAAACTCCCGCCGCCTTCTATGGGTATACCACCCCCAGCGGCCAAAAACCTGGGTTGGTTGCGCAGGCCGCTCATGGGTTTGCTGGCCTGGGTTTCTACCGCCAGCGCAGTGGTGGCGGTGCGAAAGCTGACGGCAGTCCATGCCTTGTTGGCTGAGACCTCTACGGTATGTGCGCCAGCAAACCGGTCGCGCAACAGCACCTGGGTGATACCGGCGCGGTCAACCACTGCGACGGCGACCTGAAAGCCGCTCTTGCGGCAGCTTTCCATGGCGGCTCTGGCCGCGGATAACGCGGCCTCCGGCGTCAAGGACTTGGTCGAAAATACGGCATCCTGGGCCCAGACTGGACTCGCGGAGTTGATCAGCAAAAGCGCGGCAGCTATAAGGTTTCGCATAAAACTCCTTGGGTTAGGTTTGACCATGGCAATACGCCTCTCAATAGGGCTTGGCAATTGCCGCAGCTGCCGCGTGCAGCCTGTCGTTCAGGTACGCACCATAAAAGTCTGGCAAGGACGCGCCGACCAAACGCGGCGCAAGCTCTGCCCCCTTAGCGCCAAAAAAGAGTACGGTGGGTGCGATCCTGATGCCCCGCTTGTGTACCCATTCCTGGTGGGATAACACCTGACCATCGAAATCGGCAACCCTGCTCGTGGTGTGCATGTCAATTTGCACGGCATGCACGCCACTGCGCAAGCGCATGGGCGCCAAATAGTTCTGGCGTACCTGCTGGCAGTAGCCACAGCCCTCCAGGCTCACCAGCACTACAAGCGGTTGACCGGCCTTTAAGGCCTGCAACAGGTCGCCGGGCAGGTCCGTGGCGGAGGGTAACGTCGCCGGCTGGTTGGACCACGCAGCGCCCGCAACCATCGACACAAGGAGTCCCCCCATTTGGCGCCTTGTCATGGCAAGGGCCGTCATCAGTCGGTCTCCTGTTCCAGCAACAAATAGGTGTTGTACGCATTCATGCGGTTGGCAAAGCGGAACAGCGGCATTTGCTCAAAGCGGGACCAGTCGGTCGAACGGTATGCCTCTTCAAAAGGCTCCAGGTTCTTGGCGGCCTTTCCCATGGACATGCGCAGGTAGGCGAGGTAGTCACGGGTCAGCCGCATGTCTTCACGTGCTGCGCGTGAAGTCCCGCCGTGGCCCGGAACAATCACCGCCGCGTTGAATTCAATTAGCCGGTCCAGCGCAGCAATCCAGTGTCGGCTGTCCGCTTGCCCCACAAAGGGTATGCGTGCGCGGAACACCAGATCACCGGCAAAAAGCACACGCTCCGAAGGTAGGTAGACAACCAGGTCCTCTGGTGTGTGTGACGGGCCCAAGGCCTTGATCTGAAAATCCACTCCGCCAACCTGCAGCAGTGTGTCGCCGTCAATCCATTGGTCCGCATGGGTCAGCACAGTTTGTGCGTTGACCCAGGGTGCCAGCTCTAATCGCGACGCTTCCAGCCGCAACCGTGCTGTGTCGGAGTTGAGATACGTGAGTGCCGCCTTATGGGCAATGATCTTGGCCCCCTGGGCCTTGAAAACCTGCAACCCATAGATGTGGTCAGCGTGGTAATGCGTAACGATGACATGGCTCACGGGTTGCGACGTAAGCTTCTTGATCTCCGCAATCAATTGCTGGGCCAATACCGGCGAGCCCAGCGCGTCAATAACAACGACGCCAGCAGGGGTGACCACAAACGCCGCGTTCGATATGAAGTTCTGGTTGGCTACGGAACCGAGGGCCGAAGAACCCTCCACATACCAGACCGAATCGGAGACCGGCTGTGCCTGCATGGCCAAAGCTTGGGGTGCCGACAACAGCCCCGCCAGGCATGCCGAGCACCAGAGTAAAAAACGCAGGCTCCACATAACGGTGCGGCTTCAGGCCAGGGTGTCCGCCCAGATGTTGTGGGCCCAAGCCATCGCGTACGCACCCTCCAACGCATTGGCATCAGTGGATACGCCGCCGGCCCCGGCAACGGGCAACATGGTCTTTTTCTCGGCGTCGTAACGGTGAACGCTGGACACGTGAATGGCATCCTCATCACTGACAAAGCTGTAGCAGGTGTTGTTGTATATCGGCAGATCGTTCGGTGTCCTGTCACCCAGAAGCGCTACTACAGCTGCCGCGCAGGTCTTGCCATGCTGATTGGCCATATGGCCCGACTTGGGCATGGCAGAGGCAATTTGGATGGAGTCCCCGAGCACGTGGATGTTTTTATGGACTCTGGATTCAAAGGTGAGAAAGTCAACCTCGCACCAACGTTTATTGGCAGTTGCCAGCCCGGTATTGACGGCAATCATGCCTGCCCGCATGGGTGGGATCACGTTGAGTACGTTGGCCTTCACGTTGTCGCTGAAATCAAACTTCAGCGTGTTGGTTGCCGCGTCCACATCGGTTAGCGTGTGTTTGGGCCGGTATTCGAGAATGCCCTGGTAACGCTCTGCCCATGCTTTTTTGAAGAGGGGGCCTTTGGATGTCACGTCGTCGTTGGCGTCCAGCACTAGCACCTTGCTTTTGGGCTTGGCCTTGCGGAAATAGTTGGCAACTTGGCAGGCCCGCTCGTAAGGTCCGGGTGGGCAGCGGTAGGGCGCCAGCGGTATGCTCATGGCATAAACGCCGCCGTCGGGCATGGCCTCGAGCTGCTTGCGCAGGCTTTCCGTTTGTGTACCCGCTTTCCACGCGTGCAATATCTTCTCTTGTGCACCCGCCGCGTTCATGCCCGGCAACGCATCCCACATGAAGTCGACGCCTGGTGACAGGATGAGTCGGTCGTATGACAGCTCGCCGCCGCTGGCCAATTTGACCAGGCGTTTGTCCGGGTCTATGGTGGTGACCATGTCCCGCAGCACCCGTATGCCGTGCCGCCGGGCCAGGTTGTCATACGGCGTGGTGATGTCCGCCATCGTTTTGACGCCGCCAATGACCAAGTTGGAGATTGGGCATGACACGAAACTTGCGTTTGGCTCGACCAGTGTCACCTGGATCTGGTTGTCGGACCACATGCGAACATACTTGGCTGCAGTAGCACCGCCAAAACCTCCACCCACTACGACCACTTTGGCTTCTTTGCCTGCGCCCTGGGTAGCGCAGCCTGACAGCAGGCCCGTGCCAGCGAACGCACCCAACGCGCCCGCGGTTTGCAATATTTGACGGCGTTGCATGGCGACTCCTTACTTCTTTAGGTTGGCAAAGTAGGTTGCCATTTGCTCCAGCTGTTCGTCGGTATAACCTTTGGACAACTGATGCATGATGGTTGCGGGGCGCTTGCCAGACTTGAAGTCCAACAAATTTTTCAGCAGGACATCTTTAGGCTGGCCGGCCAACGAAACCATGCCGGGCTGGGCCACGCCTTGCGTCCCGTGGCAGTTTGCGCAGCCCGCGGCAAGGTCGCGAACCTTGGATACATCTGCAGCACCTGCACTAGCAGCAAACAAGCTGGTCGCGGCCAGCACCACCAGTTTGATCGGAATATGCATATTGACTCCTGGGTGTTGATTGCCGTTCGACCGCTTGCATTTATTAGCGATCTCTTATATTTAAGGCAATGCTATTCCCAGTCGTACAAAATGCTGTCAGTGAAAACCCGAAGACGCCGCAGACTTCTTATTCGCCTTCTATTTGGGCGCAGACGGCCTTGCAAAGATTCACGATTTGCTGGTTGGCGATGCTGTAGTAGATCTGCACGCCTTCGCGGCGTTTGGCCAGCACACCGCTCTTGTACAGCGTGTTGAGGTGCTGAGACATATTGGGCTGTGTGGTGGCGATCTTCTCCAGGAGGTAACTTACGTTTTGCTCGCCATCACACAGGCAATTGATGATTTTGAGCCGCATGGGAGCGGACATGACCTTGAACAGTCCGGCGGCCTTTTCGAACTGATGGTCGGAATGGTCCAACGTCGGGCGTTTGGTTTTGGGAGTACGGGTGACCATGTCCATAAATGTACTTGGTGTTGTGCCTCCCCCACTTTCGCTCAGGTGCCCGGCACATATCTAGGTGGGCCTGGTAGGCTCCAAATGCAAAATCCTATTGCTCTGGGAGTTGATCGGGGCGCGGTGTGATTACTCCGCCCGGCAAGTACGCTGGCACACAGACGAATAAATTACGTGCGTTCAGACTGAACGTTCGTGCTGCTCAGCCCAGTTCAAGTCCACGCTGTGAGCTAGCGCTGATCGCCTGTGCCAAATTGGCAAGACGGGTAAGCAAACCGTTGGCTGCTGAAGTAGTGCTCACCAGATTCCTCCACCCAAAGAAAAGGAAAACCATGTACGGATTTACCACCATTCTCACCGGCATCTCCTTCGACGAGGCGCTTGCAAAGACCCTAGGCGCGCTGAAAGCGGAGGGCTTTGGTGTACTCAGTGACATTGATGTGCAGCACGCTATGAAGGAAAAGCTGGGCGTGGACATGCCGCCTTATCGAATCCTTGGCGCCTGCAACCCACCCCTGGCGCACCAAGCCCTGCAGGCCGCGCCTGACATAGGATTGCTTTTGCCATGTAACGTGATCGTACGAGAGGAGGCTGGGGCTCGCGTGGTAGTCGGCTTCCTTGATCCTCAGATCATGGTGAACCTGGTCGGCAAGCCAGAGGTAAAGACTGTGGCCGACGCAGCGCAGGAGCGTCTGCGCCGGGTCTGTGCAAGTCTGGGCGGCAGCACCGCACAAGATACCTGACGCACATTGCGTGAGTTACACGCGCGGCGGCATCAAAACTTTCAGCAGCCACACATGGCAAGTTTCGAACGCACCTGCATAAAGGGCCGCTGTTAGCCCGCCCACCGTTCGGAATGCAATGGGTATTTAGGGCTGGAGTGCCCGGTACGCTTTGAGCCCACCCGCAATGAATTTGGCATTCGCGTACCCCATCGCACGCAAGGTGTCGGCCGATAGGGCGCCGCGGTTGACCGCGTTGCAATAGCACAGGATGGTGGTGCTGAGGTCGGGTATGGCCGCCTCAATGTTCATCTCCAGCTTGCCCCGGCTGACATGCAACGAGTGGGGGATGTGGTCGGCGTCGTGCTCTTCCTTGTCGCGTATGTCCAATGCGACCGCACCGCGCGCCAGGAGTGTGTCCACGTCTTGCGGTTGAACTGACTCCACGCGGGCAGCCGCCGCGTCGGCGAGTTGTTGAAACTTTTGTGTATAGGCCATCGTGTCTCTTCAAGAGTGTGGTGCAGACAATTGCTATGTATTTAATAGCTGTATAGCCAGCATTATCGGGGGCTGGAGGCTTGTTTCGTTTGTAACGACTCCTACAGCACGTTAAGCGGTATCTTCAGATAGGCGTGTCCGTTGGGCTCGGCTGGTGGCATCGCCCCAGCGCGAATATTGATCTGTACCGAGGGCAGTATCAGGTTGGGCATGGCCAGACCTGCGTCGCGTTTGCTGCGCATGGTCACAAAGGCCTCTTCAGTCACACCCTCGTGGATGTGGATATTGCTGGCGCGCTGCGCGGCAACTGTGGACTCCCAGGTGGGCGCGCGGGCGTCGGGCGGGTAGTCGTGGCACATATAGAGGCGGGTGTCGCCAGGCAGGCTCAGCAGTTTGCGCACACTCTGGTACAGGTCGTTGGCATTGCCACCGGGGAAGTCGCAGCGGGCAGTACCCACATCGGGCATGAACAGCGTGTCACCCACAAACACGGCGCTGGGCCCAACCTCAGACATCACCTCGTAGGCCATACACGCTGGGGTGTGGCCGGGTACGGGCAGGGCGTGGGCTGTCAGGCCACCAATGCCGAAAGCTTCGTTGGGCTGGAACAGGTGGTCAAACTGGCTGCCGTCGGGGTGGAACTCGGGCTCCAGGTTGAAAATGCCCTTGAACACATTTTGCACATCGGTGATAGCCGCGCCAATGGCAATCTTGCCACCCAGCTGTTTGCGCAGGTAGTGGGCCGCCGACAGGTGGTCGGCGTGGGCGTGGGTTTCCAGAATCCATTGCACGGTCAGTGCCTTCTCTTTTACAAATGCCATCAGACCGTCGGCAGACGCGGTGCTGGTGCGGCCCGACTTGGCATCAAAGTCCAGCACAGAGTCGACGATGGCGCAGTGGCCGCCATCGTGGTCATACACCACGTAGCTCACGGTCCAGGTGGCGGGGTCGAAACAGGCTTTGATCTGGGCTTGCTTGGCATCGGTCATGGATAGCTCCTCTAAAAACGGATCGTTTAATTAATATGACGATAGTTTATTGACAGATATATTGTTTGTCAATAGAATATGGGAATCGAAAACGAACTGGACCTGCGGACCATGCCTACCCAAGCTGAAATCTCAAACCCGCTACCCCTTGATCTGGAGGTGCTGCGCCAGTCTGCCAACGCCGCTTGCAGACTGATGAAGACCCTGTCCAACCCCGACCGCTTGTTGCTGCTGTGCCAGCTCAGCCAGGGTGAGTTGAACGTAGGTGAGCTGGAAGCCCTGGTGGGCATTGCCCAGCCCACGCTGTCGCAACAGCTCGGTGTGCTGCGGGATGAGGGTTTGGTCAGCACCCGGCGCGAGGGCAAAAACATTTACTACTGCATCAACAGCCCACAGGCCATGGCGGTCATGGGTGTCTTGTACGCGCAGTTCTGCAAATCTTGAAACCTATACACAAGGAGTAAGACCATGGCGATTGACTGGAACCATTTCACCCCGTGGGCCGCGCTGGCTGGCGGCATTCTGCTGGGCCTGGCCTCGGCCATTTTTATCTTGGTCAACGGCCGCATTCTGGGCATCAGCGGCATTGTGGGTGGCCTGTTGCGCCCCAAAACCGGTGACACCAGCTGGCGCATCAGCTTTGTGCTGGGCATGCTGGCCGCGCCCGTGCTGTACATGCTGGTAGCAGTCCCCGTGCCGGCCACGATTGACGCAGGCTGGGGCACCGTGGTGCTGGCGGGACTGCTGGTGGGTGTGGGCACGCGGTACGGCTCGGGTTGTACCAGTGGTCACGGCGTGTGCGGGCTCTCGCGCCTCTCGCCCCGCTCACTGGCGGCCACGCTGTCCTTCATGGGCGCTGGGTTTGCCATTGTTTTCCTGGTGCGCCACGTATTGGCCTAAGCACCAGCCGTTAACCGATCCATTTGAGGAGTATTCGTATGCAACACCGTGTAACCGAGTTTTTGGTAGGCCTGCTGTTTGGCGTGGGCCTGATCGTGGCCGGTATGACCGACCCCAGCAAGGTGCTGGGTTTTCTGGACCTGGCGGGCACGTGGGACCCATCCCTTGCCTTTGTGATGGGAGGGGGCATTCTGGTGGGGCTGGGCGCCTTTGCCACGGCCAAAAAACGCACCACTACTTTTTTTGGCGGGGCCATGCAGCTGCCCACCTCGACCGACATTGACAAGCGTCTGATTGGCGGCGGTCTTTTGTTTGGCGCGGGTTGGGGCTTGGCGGGCTTCTGCCCCGGCCCTGCCATTGTGTCGTTGGGAGCCGGCGAGCCCAAGGCGGCTGTCTTTGTGGCCGCCATGCTGGCGGGCATGGCGGTGTTTGAAGTGTTGGAGCGCATGCAAGCGCGCAAATCTGCAGGAGCCCACTGACATGTCTATCACCACACATGCCATAACACCCGGCTTTGCCGTAGCGGCCCAGTTGTTGGCCAGCCAGATGGCCGATGCGGCGGCCCAGGGCTTCAAGACCGTGGTCAACAACCGCCCGGACGGTGAAGGCGGAGCCGAACAGCCCCCGAGCCAGGCCTTTGCAGCCGCGGCCCAGGCCAACGGCCTGCATTACGTCTACCTGCCCGTGGTGGGTGGTGCTATCACAGCGGAGCAAGCGTTGGCCCTGCGTGAGGTATTGCAGACGGCACCCCAACCGGTGCTGGCGTTTTGTCGGTCCGGTGCGCGCTCGGCACAGCTCTACACACTGGCCCAGGCAGACCGCTAAAACACGCCAAGGCATCCCATGACCCCTCCCCGTTTTTTGATTGCGTCGGCCTTGCCGCAGTGGCTGCGCCACTACCAAAAGGCGTGGCTGGCCGGTGACCTGACGGCCGGTCTGATCGTCACGGTCATGCTGATTCCACAAAGCCTGGCCTACGCGCTGCTGGCCGGCTTGCCGCCAGAAGTGGGGCTTTACGCCAGCATCCTGCCCATCGTGGCCTATGCCCTGCTGGGCTCCAGCATGACGCTGGCGGTAGGGCCAGTGGCTGTGGCGTCGTTGATGACGGCCAGTGCGCTGGCACCCTTTGCTGCAGCAGGCACCACCGAATACACCACGATGGCGGTGCAGCTGTCGCTGATCTCGGGTGTCATGCTGCTGGCTTTTGGTGCGCTGCGCCTGGGCTTTCTGGCCTACTTTTTGAGCCACCCGGTGATCAGCGGGTTTATCACCGGCTCGGCCGTAGTGATTGCCATCGGCCAACTCAAGCACCTGCTGGGTGTGCGGGTGGCCTCGTCCTCTACCTGGGAGACACTGCAGGGCCTGGTGCATGCCCTGCCGCAGACCAACTCGACCACGTTGGCGCTGGGCCTGGGCAGCTTGGTCTTTTTGGTGGTGGCGCGGCGATACCTAGCTGGGTGGCTGGTGAAACTGGGCCTTCCTGCCAAGGTGGCGGATCTGATGACCAAGCTGGCACCCATGGCAGCAGTCATAGTGTCTATTGCCGTGGTGGCCTTGGGGCGGCTGGACATCAGCGCCAAGGTCAGCGTGGTGGGCGTGGTGCCACAGGGTCTGCCGCATCTGGGGCTGGAGTTGCCCGGCCTCACCACGCTGGGCCAATTGTGGTTGCCGGCCTTGTTGATATCACTGGTGGGTTTTGTAGAAAGTGTGTCGGTGGCGCAGTCGCTGGCACTCAAACGCCAGCAGCGCATCGCCCCCAACAAGGAGCTGCTGGGCCTGGGCGCGGCTAATGTGGCCAGTGCCTTGTCGGGCGGCTACCCGGTCACGGGTGGCTTTGCCCGCTCGGTCGTCAACTTTGCTGCGGGTGCCAACACACCGCTGGCGGGAGTGGCGTCTGCCGCGCTGATGGCGCTGGTGATTGCCACCATGACCGGTGCCTTTTATTACTTGCCCCACGCGGTACTGGCCGCCACCATAATCGTGGCCGTGGTGTCGTTGGTGGACTTTGCGACTTTGAAAGAGGCTTGGCACTACGACCGGGCCGATGCCCTGTCACTCATCGCCACGGCCTTGGGCGTCATCACCATGGGTGTGGAAGTGGGCATTCTGATGGGCGTGGCCTTGTCGCTGGGTGTGCTGGTGTGGCGCAGCAGCCGCCCGCATATGGCGGTGGTGGGCCGGGTGCCGGGCACCGAGCACTTTCGCAATATCGAACGGCATGCCGTGGAAACCGTGCCCGGCCTGTTGGCCCTGCGGGTGGACGAAAGCCTGTTCTTCGCCAACGCCACAGCACTCGAAGAGCGCATAGAAGAGCTGATCCACCAAGACCCTACGGTGCGCCGGGTGCTGCTGGTGTGTTCTGCCGTCAACCAAGTAGACACGACGGCCCTGGGTGTGCTGACTGAGCTGAACACCAGCTTGGCCAAACGGGCCATCACCCTGGAGCTGGCCGAGGTTAAAGGCCCGGTCATGGACCGGCTGCAGCACACCGCACTGGGCTATCAGCTTCAGGGGCGGGTATACCAGAGCGTGCACGCCGCATTCAGTTTCAGTTCCGGCAGCATTTCTCAAACTATGCCAGATGCCGCTCAGGTAGATACAGGTAGCTTGTCAACTTTCAGTCGTGTTACTCGCTAAGTGAAATGATCACTGCGTGTGCACTCACAAATCCGTCTACAAGCGCGGATACCGGCCCAATTACTACGTGCTAAATGACCGCCGGGACGTCAGTGTCCGAATCAGCACGCGGGCGCACTACTACGTCCAACGGTATAACGGGGCGGCCTGCAGGTTTCCCGCTCAGCAGGTTTACACGTCCCATAGTTCCAACCTCGAGCGCCTTCTTTATTCGGGGATAGGTAGCCACGAAAGCTGCCGCTGCGGCCAGCATGCCTGACATCGCCCAAAGTCCTTCGCGGCGCCCGCTGCCCGCTGCCGCCGCGGCTGTTCCCGGGCAGTAGCCCGACAGCGCCATGCCCGCCCCGAAGAGCACGGCGCCCCCCACCAGGCCCACTGGATTCATCGGTTTAGGCTCGAAGGTCGTAAGCCCACGTCGGCGCAAGAGTCGGTGGCCGATTGCGCCCACTACCACTGCAGTGCCCATCGTTTTTGCAACGCGGCTGTCGTCACCCGTCAACTGGCCAACGATCGTCCGCGAGTCCGCGAGGCGACCTCGCTGGAGCAGCGCTCCGAAGATGATTCCGCTGGCTAAACCCAGCGCGTTCTGCGTGAACTTGTTCATTTCTGCCATCAGAGTTCCTTGTTTGGGCGACGGGCACCACGCGCTTGCCGCGCTAGCAATGATCCGACCCCGAACATGAGTGGGGTGAACAACCAGCTCGACCCCGCACCCTGCGCCGTGCCTGACAGCGCGTGTCCGCTGGTGCAGCCGTCCGCCATGCGGGCGCCAAACATGAGCATCGCTCCGCCTGCAGCACTGGCAAGTGGCGAGTGTTTCGGTTCCGCGCCCTCAGACTCCATTTTTCCAACATCGCCACTGCCGCCGAAGAGTCGCGCTGCAGCCATGCCACCCAGGATCGTACCAACCACCATCCACGACTCTGAGTTGAACTTCGGAGCCTCCTTGCGGGCCTTGACATAATCGTTGACATGGGCCGTATCAGGAGCCACGCGCCGCGCTACGAGCGCCGCAGTACTCTCGTAAGCACCGCTTATGCCTATTCCCTTGCGGAACGCCCCGAACGCAAAGACATTGAGCAGCCCTATAGCGGCTCCAATCAAATAGGGCGACGGGCCGTGCCCATTTGCGGGGTCCTGCCTGACTGACGGTTGATGGATGCTCATAGGCGGGGGCCCTCCACTTCAGGGGTAGTTACCGAGTTATCGGATGCACCGAAGTCCATCTGCAGTCCCAATCGCTTCCACGCGTCCATGCCACCTAGCAAATTGCGCACATCGCGCGCGCCACGGCGCAACAACATGCTGGCCGCCAAGCTCGCACGGTGCCCCACACCACAGGTGACGACCACAGCAGTATCGGGGTCGAAGGAAGGCATTAGTCGATCCAGCTCTTTCTCAACATAACCGACGTATAGATGGGAGGACCCGGGAATGTGTCCCTCGGTCTCGAACTCGTTATCGTCGCGTACATCCAAGACCCGCATGTCGCGACGTTGTGCGTCTCCGCCAACTCGGCCGGGGCCGACGGTACCAATACCCGCCATCGGCAAACCCTGGTCACGCCAAGCTTCGAAGCTGCCCGCGAGCACCCCCTCAACGTGGTCGAGACCGACCCGAGCCAGGGCCTTCACCGCGTCCGGCAAAGACTTCTCAGCATCGTCGATCACTAGATAAATGGGAGTCCCCGGCTCAGCAATCCAGCCAGCAAAGACGGGCAAGCCCTTGGCCCAGATACTGTACGAGTTAGGTACATGTCCGCCAGCGAATGCCTCGGGCAGACGTAGATCAAAAACAACGCCGCGGCGACTCTCCGCCTGGAATTCCTCGGGCTGCAGCACTCGCACCGCACTTGCGGCCCGGGGTGGTCCCATGCCACCGTTTGCATTCACCTGCTCCATGTGGCGAAAGTATGGCGGGCGCGGAATACGTTCGTCCAGCTTGCCTTGCACGAAAGCCTGGCGCGAGCGCACGAACACAGGGTTGTACCGTCGTTCGAGCCCGATGGTCGAATCATCACGTTCAGCGATGTTTCCACCGCAGACCGACCCGGCACCGTGTCCAGGCAATACGAGTGTCTGGTCGCCCAATGGCAGGAGCTTCGAATGCACGGCGTCATAGAGCTGCCCTGCGTGTTCAGCGGTCTTCGAAGTGTCACTCAAGTCCGTACGACCCGACTCACCAATGAAGAGCGTATCTCCAGTGAACACCGCCCACGCATGCTCCGGTGCATCGTCCACGTAGACGGCGTAGCTCATGCTTTCTGGGGTATGCCCCGGCGTGTGTAACGCGACAATACGTAACCCCTTGGCGATTTCAAAAGCCTCGCCATCGTCCAGCCGGATATCGCCATGGCCGAATCCCTTATGACGCCCGTTGATGACCTTAGCGCAGCACTGGCGCGCAAGCTCAGCAGAGCCCATGACGAAGTCTTCCTGGCGATGGGTCTCCATCACGTACTTGATCGTGAGCTTGTGCTTTCGCGCCAAGGCCAGGTACTCATCGACATCTCGGCGCGGATCGACAATTGTGCCTTCGCTTTCATTGCCGATCAGGTACGCTACGTGAGCAATGCCGGGTGTCTTAATGCGTTCGACAATCATGGCCGTAATGTAGGCATCGCTGCATTCCCAGTCTGTGCGGCTTCGCACAACGCCAATGACCGCACCGTCCGTTTGAGGGAGTTGTTGTTGTGGTGCGCAATTCGCGCTAATGTAACCGCTTCTATGACGTAATCAGATGTGGAACTTTTACTTTTGCTTTGCCAGCCAGCGATCAAACTGGGCTATCTCTTTCTTTTGCCCCGCAATAATCTTAGTGGCCATGGCCTTCAGCTCTGCCGACTTCCCGTGGGCCAGCTGCATTTCCGCCATGTCCAAGGCTTGTTGATGGTGCATTTTCATCATCATCGCGAAGTCCTTGTCCATGTCGCCGGACATCTTCATGTTTTGCATGCTGTCCATGCCGCCTTTCATGGATTGTTTCATGTCGGGCGATCCCATCAGGCCGCTATGCATGCCGGCTTTCGGCGCGCTTGCAGAGGCCGCCATAGGCATAGCGGTCTGTGCTTGCACTGCCGTTGAGGCAAGCCAAAGTGCTGCTATTGGGATAAGGCATATCGCCCGGATCGGTTTGCGTGTTGGGTAGTACATGGATTTATCCTTGGATGGTGGTTTGAAAATTACTTCGCCATGCTGCAGCAGGCGTCAGCGCAACGTTTGCATGCCTCCGCGCATTTTTGGCAATGGTCCATATCGTGCTTGCCGCATTCAGCTGCACAGGCTTCGCATGCAGTTGCGCAGAGTGCGCATACCGCGTCCATTTGTGAACCACCCATGGCGATAGATGTCGCTGCCAAGCGGCAGATATCGGCACACTCTAAGTCAAGGGCGATACAACGGGCCATTGGCTTGGGGTTGTCTTCCTGTAAGCAGGCCGTCGCACACTGAAGACAGGCGGCAGCAGATTCGTTGCAGGCGCGCAGACATTCGATTTCTTTTGCTGTAAGCATTGGGATCTCCTAATTAAAGGATTCATAGTCGCTCGCAGGACTCACAAGTACTGTGCGCCACCACACGCGAGAACAATTACCGCGCCGATTTGTCGATATATACAAACTACGGCGTTCACAAAGGGGTGTCCCCATCAACGCTCTGAATTGATTGCTATCGATGCTGTTTGATCAATGTCAATGTTTCGCCGCAACTACTGCATAAGATGTAGTGACGGTAGGCACCTCAGTGTCAACGTGTGCAGCCATTCGAGGTATTTGAATGGGTTGCGAAGGGAAATCATCCACGCCCGAGGCGGATTTTCTTCCGACAAGGCTGTATGCAGATTGCCCTATCTAACGCAGCACAACCCCAGGACGATTCCCTCATAGTTTCTCACTGTTTGTGGGATGACCAATGCAGATGCTGAATTTTCCAAGCGTCGCCCTCACGGCGTAAAACCATGGTCTCTTGGCCCACACGGCGAACACTCTTTCCCTTGAATGTTTCGGTAGTTTCGCCAGTCTGCATGAGTACACACATCGATTGGTCGCACTGCTGCCGCGTATTTTTTACAGTGTGTTGTGTCGCCTTCGCAAACGTGATATCGGCCGCGAGATGGTGAGAGACGTATTCGTCACGCGTTTCGGCATGACCAGATTCGTAGATCAGTGCTGTGGCGGATAACAAGGCGCTGGCACCTTCGGTATTTCCGGTCGCGAGTGCCGCGTGAAACTGCTCCGCTACTTTGCTTGCCGCCTCAGCACTGGTTACTTCTGCAGCGTTGGCAGTGCAAGCCATTGCCAGCATTGCGGCGCATAAGGTCAGATTGGTTCCTTTCTTTAGATGCATCGTGTTCTCCATGTTTCATTGTTGAGTAACTTGCCAGACTGGATGTCGGTTCCGAGTCGTACTCCACCGTTTGACTTTTGGGTAGTGAAGTCCTTCCATCGATAAATTCCACACTTGCAGGTGCAGCAGACGATACCCAGAGTTAGTATTTGGACTCGGAAATTGGAAATACCAATGTGAACGTTGTCGTCTTCCCCAGCACACTGGACACGTCAACGCGCCCGCTATGAGCCTGCATGATGGAACGAACAATTGCTAGACCCAATCCGCTTCCTCCGTCCAAGCGCGCGCGACTGGAATCAACGCGGTAAAAACGATCAAAAATTCGTTCCAAATGAATGGCTCCGATACCTTCCCCCTCGTTGGTCACTGCCAGCCTGACGCTGTCGTCCGTCGTTGAGATCGCCGCCCTAACTGTCGAACTAGGGTAGGCATGCCGCACAGCATTTGACAAAAGGTTAGTGACCGCGCGTTGCACTAGCATTCGATCGACCATAACAGTCGCTGCTCCAGTGACGTCCAGGGATATCTTGCGTTCTTCGGCAACCAGAGATAGATATTCGGTAACCTGTTGGACTTCGTGTGATAGCTCCACAGCCTCGCTGTGGAGAGCACTTTCGTTTGAGCTAGGGTCTGTTCGCGCAATGAAGAGCATGTCTGAAATGAGGCTGGCCAATCTCTCCAGCTCATCGACGTTGCCTTCTAAAACCTCTCGAAGAGTCGCTTCGTCACGTTTTTGGGACAGCGTCACCTGCGTTCGCCCAAGAAGAGTCGCAACCGGGGTACGCATTTCGTGAGCGAGATCGCCCGAAAATTCCTGGAGCCGCTGATAACCGTCGTCGATACGGTCAAGCATTCCGTTTAACTCTCCGGCTAACTCGGCTAGCTCAGTAGGTAGGCGTTCGGAAGATACACGATGACTTAGCGTCCTCGTTCCGACACCAGCTGCCAGTCTGTTGAAACGCCGCAGTGGCGCTAGCGTCGTCCGCGCAATGAGCCAGGCCCCGAAAGCGACGACGAGTAACAGTAGAGGCAATCCCACCACGGTTGCTCTAACAAATCCGGCCAACAGCTGCGTATCGTGTCGGCGATCCATCGAAAGCCTGAATTTCACCAATTGCCCGTTGGCCACCCGGCCAGTACCGTTGTGAGTAGTGTGTGATACACCAGTTGACGAAACCCACGCCTGGATAATCCTCGTCCCAAAGGTGGGGGCAACGTCAACTGCCTGGCGCGGCTTCCCTGAATAGTTCACTACTACCTGATCGCTGGTTGATTCGATCAATGACAGGTGAAGGTCGTCATGGCCAATCAATAGGTCAGCAAAACGGTGACTATTTTGGGGGATGGACTGAGGCGAGGGAATTTCGGACAACACATGCATCAGTAGCTCGCGCTTTCCATCCAACTCCGAGGCTGCCCGAGCGTCGAGTTGGGCGGATAGAGCCTGAAATCCCACTCCAATTGCCAACGCGGAAACGACAAGCCCAAATGCTGCGCTGGCCATTGCGATGTGTGCCGCCATGGAGTAGCGAGCTCTCCAACCCGTCAATTGAGCGAGGTTGTTCATAGTGGAGAACGGCGTTCCAGGACATACCCAACACCCCGAACCGTATGGATCAATTTTTCGTCGAAAGGATCATCAATCTTGGCGCGCAGGCGCCTGATTGCCACTTCGACCACATTTGTTTCTGAATCGAAGTGAATGTCCCAAACCAACGATGCGATTTGTGTTCTGGATAGAACTTCGCCAGCCCTTTGGACGAGAAGGGTCAACAATGCGAACTCTTTTGCGGACAGATCAACGCGCTGTCCGGCCCGGGTTGCTCGGTGACGAATGGGATCAATCTCCAAATCTGCAGCCCGTAGCACAGGCTCTGCAATTGCAGGTTGACCGCGTTTCAGTAATGCCCGCACCCGTGCCAGCAACTCTGGAAACTCAAATGGTTTGACCAAATAGTCGTCAGCGCCGAGATCGAAACCTCGCACCTTGTCATCGGTATTGCCACGCGCGGTGAGCATCAAAACTGGGACCTGCTTCGAAGTGCGGAACGCGGACAACACAGTAAACCCATCAATACCCGGCAGCATGACGTCTAGGATCACCAGATCATGATCGCCATTCAACGCCAGGTGAAGTCCGTCTGTACCGTTGCAAGTTACTTCCACGCCATAGCCGCTCTCTGTCAAGCCCTGGCGAAGGTATTCAGCGGCTTTAGGCTCATCTTCAATTAATAGTATTTTCAAAAGATTTCCTCAGCTCTATATAACGAATTCGTAATCTGCGAGTCAGCGTGTTGTCGCGACCAGGTATCTACATTTAGAACCGTGATGCAAGGGTTGCATCGCAGTCATCCCAGTAGTTGGGGAGACACATTGCAATCGATACTTAAGGAGTTCTATCATGTTCTTTAAAAGAACCGTATTCGTCCTGGCCCTTGTTGGGGCAACCATTCCAGTAGCTTTCGCTAACAGCGGCAGCACTCTGGTTGGCGGCGAGAAAGGTATTGAAACCCACAAGATGCCAAGCACCAACACCCGGGCGGAAGTGAAGAAGGAGGCGCAGGATGTCCGTAACCACTTAACAAAATCCCATGGGGTAACGCAGGTCAATGGCGAAGCAGCTTACACGCCCACACAACATAGCCACAGCCTCCAGAACGGTACGCTTGTAAACACGGTCACCGCGCCAGCTGTAAGTGCCAAGCCGACGTTGGCAATGACGGGCATGGATCAACGCCAGCTTCGCGAGCTTTACCTGAACTAAATCTGCGCCCTATGGTATGGCTTGGTGTAAACCCCCAAGCTTTTTTAAACTTCACCGAAGACATTGCCATGAAACTAAAAATCTCGACTCTCCTGATAACCGCTTTGCTTTCAATGGGCGCCTCCGCCCATTCCACCGCTGCAACGGATACCGCACCGGGCGTCAAAAACGCTTCTGCTGTCTCCAATTCGGTAAAGCTGACCGCGGGTGTGGTTCGCAAGATCGATATTGAACAAATGAAAGTGACCATCAAGCACGAAGCTCTTGAGAATCTAGATATGCCAGGAATGACAATGGTCTTCAAAGCGACTGATTCCGATCTTCTCAAAGGTTTCAAGTAAGGGGACAAGATCATGTTTCGTGCTGAAAAGCTCACCGACGGGTTTACGGTTGTAAAACTCGAACACGCAAAGTAAACGCAAGGGTCCATGGGCTGAAGCTTTCGCGGTTTCGCCCTCAACGACCAATGCGCTAGAAAAGCCGGAGAAAGATTAAACTTCCCCGGCTTGACGGATCCGCGACTACTTCGCGGGTTGAATGTCCGTTACAACAAAAGCTCCACCAATTTTTTCAGCGCTGAAGCGGACCTTGTCTCCGACTTTTGCCTTGCCCAGCAAGGTGTCTTCTTTCACCTGAAACACCATGGTCATTCCCGGCATATCAAGATTCTTGATCTCGCCGTGCTTGATGGTGATTTTCTTGTTGTCCGCATCGACTTTGCGAATTTCGCCATCGGCCATGTCAGCCGTGGCTGCCACGGCAGTATCTTTTTTGGTTTTGTCCATAGCAGCAGGTGAGCCCGTGTGTGAGCCGGCGTACGCAGAGCCGGAAAGCAGGGCGGACAGGAGCAGCGCAGTGTGTAGTTTTTTCATCGTGTTTTCTTTCAGGAGTTGGTGGACGTTACGGAGACTTTGGAAGGATAGGTTTGATAAACACGCGTGCCGCCGTCCTTCAGAACCAGCAGCACGTCGTAGGGGTCTTTGCGCCCCCGGTAAATCGGCGCGTCCATGCCCGGCGAACCGACTGGCATTCCCGGCACCGCCAGTCCCACAGCTTTGGGTTTTTCTGTGAGCAAACGGTGAATGTCAGTGGCCGGCACATGGCCCTCAATGGCGTAGCCGCCGATCAATGCGGTATGGCAGGAGCCGAGCTGCTCCGGTATGCCGAGGCGCTTTCGGGCCCGCGCGTTGCCGCTGTCATGGACCTTGACCCGAAAGCCGTTGGCTCTCAGATGGTCTATCCATTCTTTACAGCAGCCACAGCTCGGGTCTTTCCAGACCTCGACTTGCGGGCTTGTTTGTGCAATCACCACAGGCGCCAGCGCAGCGGCGGCGAATCCGCTCAGGGTCTTTAAAAGAAAACGCCTTTGCATGATGATCATTCTTATCGTGTAGCGACCGTGATCTTGCCAACCATGCCGGCCTGGTAGTGGCCGGCGATCAGGCAGGCAAAGTCAAAGTTACCGGGTTTGTTGAAGGTCCAGATGATTTGTCCGGTCTTGCCCGGTGCAACGTGTGCCATGTAGGGCTCGTCATGCTCCATGCCGGGAAACTTGACCATCAGTGCGGCATGTTCGTCCAAGTCTTTCTTGTTGCCGATCACCAGTTCATGCATCATCTTGCCGCTATTTTTGATGACGAATTTGATGGTCTCGCCCTGCTTGACGTCGATCTTGTCTGGCGAAAAGCGCATGCTGTCGCTCATGCCGATGGTAATGGTGCGGCTGACGGCTTTGGCATCGCCGGCGATGCCCCATTCCTTTTGTTCCTTCTTGACCGGGCCAGCTTTTTTTGTATGCGCTGTGTCACTATGTGCAAGAGCCAAGGTGCCGGTGCTGGCGATGCATGCAGCGAAGAGGAGGGTTGTCAGTTGTTTCATAATTGTTTCCTTCATGTAAAAAGCGCTCAGTGCTTGTGGGAAGAGGGCACGGCAGGAATGGCGGTAGCCACCCCTGCGGTGTAGCCACGCAGTTCTGCGTAGCGGTTGATCTGATGGGGCGTCAGCAACGCGGTTTGCTGCAAGTGGGTCTGCAGATGATTGGCGCGCAGCGTGGCCTGAAGTTGTGCAATGCGGTCGGTGTGGGTTGTCAGGCCGGCGGCGTTGATCTGGCGGGTCGAGAACGATTGATCCAGCGCGCGCTCTGCCTCCACCAGCTCGGCACCAATGCGTCGGACATCTGCCTTGTGGCGGTCCAGCAGCTCCTGCGACGCCTGCTTTTGCACAACGGTCAGCGCCAGAGTTTGCGCCAGTTCCAGCGTGTGCATGGGACCGGGATAACCATTGAGCTCGGCCGCCTTCGCCAGCTCCATTCCCTTGCCCTGCAGCAGATCCTGCTCTTGGGTGGCAGACAAGGCCTTGATGCTGCGGGTCTGTTGACCGGCATAGGGGTTGAGCGCAGGTGCCGTTGCGGTTGTCGCATGGGTCCCGTGCCCGTGTTGGCCAGGAGCATGTTGGGCAAATAGGCCTCCAGCCCCCGTCAACGCTATACAGGCAGCTATCAATTTAAGAGTATTTTGGGTTTGCATGGTATTCCTTGTGCTAAGTAGCTGATCAATGTTGACTGTGGTCCATGCCACCCTTGGCGCCCTTGTTGCCCATCACAGGCTTGCGAACCTGCACTTCAATCTCCTTGGCCGGCATGTTCTGCGCTTTCATGGTCTGCCCGCCTTCGGCGGCAAATCGTGCAGGGTTGGGCAATGCGCCAGTCCACTCGTACGCGACCTCACCCGCCGGGTGTTTGTACCAGCCGGGGTCTTTGTAGTCGCCAACCTTTTGGTTCTTGCGCACTTTGAGCACTGAAAACATGCCACCCATTTCCACCGACCCAAACGGGCCTTCACCCGTCATCATCTTGGCGGTGTTGTCGGGTATTGGCATGTCCATCTCGGCCATGTCGGCCATGCCGCGTTCACCCATGACCATGTAGTCGGGGATGACGTTGGCGATGTCACGTACCACCTTGCGGTGGTCCACACCAATCAACGTGGGCACGTCGTGGCCCATGGCGTTCATGGTGTGGTGGCTCTTGTGGCAGTGGAAGGCCCAGTCGCCTTCTTCATCAGCCAAGAAATCGATCTGGCGCATCTGACCCACCGCTACGTCCGTGGTCACCTCGTACATGCGGGTGGACTTCGGTGTAGGGCCACCGTCGGTGCCCGTCACCAAAAACTCGTGGCCATGCAAATGGATGGGGTGATTGGTCATGGTCAGGTTGCCCATGCGGATGCGCACCTTGTCATTTTTGCGAACCACCAGCGGATCAATGCCCGGGAAGACACGGCTGTTCCAGCTCCAGATGTTGAAGTCCAGCATGGTCATGATCTTGGGGGTATAGGCACCGGGGTCGATGTCGTAGGCGTTGAGCAGGAACACAAAGTCTCGGTCCACTTCGTCAATCAGCGGGTGTTTTCCCTTTGGGTGGGTGATCCAGAAACCCATCATGCCCATGGCCATTTGGGTCATCTCGTCCGCATGCGGGTGGTACATAAATGTGCCGGGCCGCCGCGCTACAAACTCGTAGACGAAGGTCTTGCCCGGATTGATGGCTTTCTGGTTCAGTCCGGCCACGCCGTCCATGCCATTGGGTAGTCGCTGGCCGTGCCAGTGAATACTGGTGTGTTCGGGCAACTTGTTGGTGACGAAGATGCGCACGCGGTCGCCCTCAACGACCTCGATCGTGGGCCCCGGTGACTGGCCGTTGTAACCCCATAAATGGGCTTTGAAGCCGGGCGCCATTTCGCGCACCACGGGCTCGGCCACCAGGTGGAACTCTTTAACGCCCTGGTTCATGCGCCAGGGCAGTGTCCAGCCGTTGAGCGTTACCACCGGGTTATAGGGGCGGCCTGTAGCTGGGACTAGCGGAGGCATGGTGTCAGGCTTGGTTTGCAGTACCGGCTCGGGCAGTGCAGCCATGGCCACTTTGCTGACCGACGCGGCTAACACCGCACCGGTGATGGCGCCAGCGCCACCCAAAAAATTGCGTCTATTGTTCATAGTGTTTCCGTTTTGCATGTGAGGGTGTGGGCGGCTCAGTGGCCACCACCTGCGGCGCTGGGCGCGCTACTGCTGGCCAGTGACGGTGCCCCGCCGGGCATGGGTTTGCCTAACAATGCCGTGGAAAGGCCAGCATCGGCCAGCCAGAATTGCTGTTGGGCGTTGATCGCGGCCATCACGCTGTTGATTTGTTCGCGCGTGTCGGCCAGCAACTCAAACACACCAATCAACATGGCGTTGTACCGCAGCACGTTTTCTTCGGCCATGGTCTTGCGCAGCGGCACGATCTCGTCGCGGTAGTGCCGGGCCAGGTCGTAGCTGGTGCGGTAAGCGGAATAGGCCTCACGCAGTTGTGGGGCCGCAGCGCGCAGCACGCTTTCGTACTGGTTAGCCGCGACCAGCGTCTGGGCATTCATGGCCGCGCGCTGTGCGCCGCCCCAATCAAACAAGGGCAGGCGAATGGCTACCTCATAACCTTTGCGGTCCGAGGTTTGGCCACTGTGGGTGTCGGTGACGGTATCGCGCCGTATGCCCAGTTCTACATCTGCCAAGGTGTTTATCAGACTCAGGCCTTGGGCCTTGCCAGCACCGTCCAGTTGCAGGCGGGCTTGTTGCACATCCAAGCGTTGTTGCATCGCCGCGGTGCTGAGTTCCGAGGCGGCGCGGGCTTGCTCGGGCAGGTCCGGTAGGCGTTCAGGCAGCTTGAGCCGTGCGGTCTGTGCGTCATCCAGACCCAGTTGGCGTATTAATTCCTCACGCGCGGCGGTGGCGGCGTGCCGGGCCAATGCCAACTGCGCGATGGCGTCGGCATAAAAGACGTGTTGGCGTGCGCGTTGTAGTTTGCTGAAATTGCCGACCTGCTGCATGCGTTTGGCCAACTCCGCACTGGCTTGGGCCGCCTTGTTCACCTGTTCGGCATATTGCGCGGTCTGCTCGGCGGCAACGGCGCGTACCCACGCTTGGCGCACCTGGGCAACCTGGTCTACCACGTTGGCGCTGAGTTGGATACGGGCTCGGGCAGTTTGGTTCTGGGCGATTTTCAGGCGTTGCGGCAGGGTCAAAAGGTCGAGCAGGCCGATGGACAACAGACGACCCAATTCCACTTCGTCCAACAACTGCGTGCGCTTAAATGTCAATACGGGGTTGGCAATGCGACCGGCTTGGTTGATGGCTGCCATATCGGCCCAGCTTTGGGCCAGCACGGTTTGTAGGGCGGGGCTATTGGCCAATGCCAATTCAACAGCGTCTTGCATGGACAGGGGCTTTGCCAGCAATTCCTCGCTGCGTTTTACCCGCGCCTGGTGGTGTTCGGCAGTTCGATGCAGCGCCAGTGAGTCAGGTACAAACCCCGCGGTTGCTTGGCGCGTGTCGCTCAGCGCCTGGTCGAAGTTGACGCTGGCGCAGCCAGAAAGCAGAAGCAACGCTGCAGCACTGCTTGCAAGGAGTCGAAATTTTCTGGGCATGTCGATTCCCTCTAATGCTTGCCGTGGCCGGCGTGTGGGTTGGGCGCTGCGGCAGGTGACGCAGGCGCCTGCTTATCGGGTGATGCGGGCTCAGCCGCTTCTTTGGCATAAGCTCGCCATCCACCAATTTTTTCTACCGTGTTGTTACTGTCTTTCCAAGACCTCACTTTTTCGTCCGTGAACGACTGGTAGCCGTCAAACACGGATCGGTAAGGCAAGGCAGTTGGCGCGGCTTGGGCCACAACAGCGGTTTTGGAGTTTGAGATGGGCTCTGCAGGTGCTGTGTTGACCTGGGCAAATTCGGGCAGCGCAACAAGCGCAAGCACAGCGAAAGGCCAGGAGACTGGCGAAATTGGGGGAATAAAGTCCTCGCACAAAATTCGGGATGGACGCCACAGGGCCGTGGGTGGGCCTATGGCGGACGTACCAAAGCATCCGCAGCCCGCAATGGATAAAACCAGCGGGCCGGGATGCGTCTTATGCGCGAGGCGGTTTGTCGGGGACGGGGGAGGGTAGGGCGTGAATCAGCACGAAGGGCTCGGCTAATTCCACCTGCGGGGCGGGCGCCGTGGCCACAACGTAATCCATTCCGACAAGGGCCGCACCGTTGCAACAGGCGGCGCAGATGCTGCACTTGTGACCCTTGTCCGGTGATGCGCCAGGTGTTGGGTCTGCCGCTTGTGCATGGCCTTGTTCGACACTGACAGTAAGAACATGCATCGTAGCGTGGTCATGCGGTCCACTTGTCTGCACAGTTCCAAGTTGCTGTGTACCCATGCCACAAAATAGCATGGACGCCGCGGCCAAGCCCTGCATGGGCACTGCAGCTATCAACAACCAAGCGAACAATATGCGCAACATGAGCATTGTGGCCGGATTCTACTAGCCATTTGCAATGGCCACACCGCGCGTCCAGGCCATCAGGTCGATATGGTCAATTGGGACAGTGGGCTGGTTTTTGTGCGGGCTGCCCGGCCGCTCATTGACCTTACGCTTGGGTTTAAACATTTGGACGTTCTGCAAAGGTGTTGCCAGGCTGTCCACGGCCAGATTGTCCAGAATGGCGCAGTTGGCGTGGTCGTCGCCCCTGCAGGCCTTGACCATACTTTCCAGTGCGTTTTTCATTTCGGCGATTTCAAGCATTTTTTCTTCTAGCTCGTCCAGGTGGCGCTGGGCCACGGCCTTGACCTCGCGGCTGGAGCGTGCGTCATCACCCCACAAGCCTATCAACTCGGAAATCTGCTCCATGGAGAAGCCCAGGCGGCGCGACTGGCGGATGAAGCGCAGTACCGACACATCGCGCAACTCATACAAGCGGTAGCCAGAGTCGCTGCGCTCGGCCGGTGGCAACAGGCCAATCTGCTCGTAGTTGCGGATCATCTTGGTCGAGACGCCCGCCGCCTTGGCCGCTTCTCCAATGTTCATCAAGGGGTTCATGGTCTGCTCCTTCTCCGTTACTTGGGACCGATGTCTGCACTATCAAGCTTTCCACGGTGGGAAGGTCAAGTGCCCCTGATTGCGCAGGGGTCTTGAATTGGCAACCGGTCAGGCGGGTGGGTAGCCCGCTTCGGTCAAGGCTTCTATTAAGACAGATTTTTCCTCGGTGGTCTGTACGCTGACTTTGCGTTGTGACAAATCGACACTGACCTTGCAGTCTGGGTCGGTCTGGGCGAGTGCAGTACTCACCTTAGAAGCGCAGTGGCCGCAGGTCATATCTGGGATGTGGAATTCGATCATGGATTACTCCTGAAAAGTTGAGAGAACTTAAGTTTCATGCTTGCCACGGGGGAAAGGTCAATAGCGCGGGCTTGAGTTTTTCGGCCTGACTGATATTCATCACACTCTTACAAAGATGACTCTTCAAATACCACCCGAAAAAAAAGGAGGTTTAGCTAGGCGCAGATGCTTCTCTGGGCGTAAAGAACACATCCGCATATAGGTCTTTAGACCGCAGCCCGCGCGCGGTGCAGATCTGCATAGCCGCCTCGACCATAGGCGGTGGCCCGGCGACATAGGCTTGCCAGCCATCAAGATCCTGGAGGTCCTTGGCGAGGGCGTCGGTTACGAAACCGGTGCGCCATTGCACCGCCGGAGGTGTATCGGAGAGGACGGGCGTAAAGGTCAGGTTGGGGTGACGCCGCGCCAGTCCTATGAAATGGTCGATGAGATAGAGATCGCGTTCGCTGCGCAGGCCGAAATAGACATGGATTGGCTGCTTCATGCCTTGTGAAATTGCCGCGCCGACGATCCCTTTGATCGGCGCAAGGCCCGAGCCACCAGCGACGCATAGGATCGGTCCGGCATGCCGCTCGCGCAAGTAGGAGGATCCTAACGGCCCTTCGACCAAGACCGAATCGCCCAGCTTTATCAGCGTGTGGATGTGCTGGGTCGCTGACCCTCCCGGCACACGACGGATATGGAACTCAAGCGCTCGATCGCCCGGAACGTTTGCCATCGAATAGTCACGAGTTGGAGCGCCTGGAAACGTGAGCCGAGCGTATTGGCCTGCCGTAAAGACCAGCGGCTCCCCCCCTTCGATGACGAGTTGGATACGCTTGATGTCGTGTGTAGCGTTCTCTATGTCTGCCACACGGCAGTTCAGCTGACGTCGCGGATGGGATAGGGTCTCCTCATCGCCGCCGGGAGACGGTTTCGACCGTCATCGGTGCCCGGAAGCGCTTGAGCCGTAGGGCATTGCCTAGTACAAAGACACTGGAGAGTGCCATGGCGGCCGCGGCGAAGATCGGTGAAAGCAAGGTACCGTTCACCGGGTACAGTGCGCCAGCAGCCACAGGGATCAGTACGGCGTTGTAGGCGAAGGCCCAAAATAGGTTTTGCTTGATGTTGCTGATCGTCGCCTTACTGATCGCGATGGCGTTCGCCACACCACGCAGGTCGCCCGACATCAGCACCACGTCAGCCGCCTCGATCGCCACATCGGTTCCCGTTCCGATTGCGAGCCCAACGTCCGCTTCGGCAAGGGCCGGCGCGTCGTTGATACCGTCGCCCACGAAGGCGACTCGCGCGCCGTTGATCCGGAACTTCTTCAGCGCAGCGACCTTTCCTTCGGGCAAGACCTCGGCTGAGACTTCATCGATGCCGAGTTGTCTCGCAATCGCCGCGGCAGTGGCGGCGTTGTCGCCGGTGATCATTGCGACCTTGAGGCCAAGCGCGTGCAGCGCCTTGATGGCCGCCGGCGTCGTCTCCCTGATCGGATCCGCCACCGCTATTACCGCTGCCAGACGGCCGTCGATCGCGGCGTAGAGCGGACTCTTTCCTTGCTCGCCGAGGCGCTGCGCGGTTGACAGGAAGCTCGCCACGTCAAGACCGAGCTTGGTCATGAACCGGTCCGCACCGACGGCGACGCTCCTACCAGCGACCTTGGCCGACACGCCGTAGCCCGGCGTTGCGTCGAAGCTCTCGATAGGAGCGAGCGTGATATTCCGCTGGTGCGCGGCGGCGACGATCGCTTCAGCAATCGGGTGCTCGGAACGGGTCTCGACCGCCGCAACGAGAGCCAGAATTTCGTTGTATTCGAAGCCCTCGGCCGGAACGAGGTCGGTCAGCTCAGGGCGTCCTTTCGTCAGTGTGCCGGTTTTGTCGAGTGCAATGACGCTCACATCGCGCAGCGCCTGCAAGGCTTCGCCCTTGCGAAAGAGAATTCCAAGCTCGGCCGCGCGGCCTGTACCGACCATGATCGAGGTCGGCGTGGCTAGACCCATGGCGCAGGGGCAGGCGATGATGAGAACTGCGACGGCATTCACGAGCGCAAAGGTCAGCGCCGGGTCCGGACCGAAGATCAGCCAGACCAGGAAAGTCAGTGTGGCCGCTACCATGACTGCCGGGACAAACCACATGGTCACCTTGTCGACCAGCGCCTGGATCGGCAGTTTAGAACCCTGCGCTTCCTCGACCAGACGGATGATTTGCGCGAGCACCGTGTTCGCGCCGACCTTGGTGACGCGGAAACTGAAGGCGCCCGTCTTGTTGATCGTGCCGCCGACGACTTCGGCGCCCACCCCCTTTGACACAGGCACCGGCTCGCCTGTGATCATGCTCTCGTCAACGTAAGAAGCGCCTTCGACGACCTCGCCGTCGACCGGAATCTTCTCGCCCGGACGAACGAGCACGACATCTCCAGTTGTTACCTGATCGAGCGCTATCTCGACCGTCACGCCGTTGCGCACGACGCGTGCGGTCTTGGCCTGAAGTCCGACAAGCCGTTTGATTGCCTGTGAGGTTCGCCCCTTGGCGCGCGCCTCCAGCGTGCGTCCGAGCAGGATCAAGGCCACGATGACCACGGCTGCTTCGAAGTAGACGTTTGCGGTGCCCTGTGGCAGCGCCTCGGGCACGAAGGTCGCGACCACCGAGTAGCCATAGGCCGCTGCCGTGCCCAGCGAGACCAGCGAGTTCATGTCGGGGGCACCGCGCACCAACGCCGGTACGCCCTTACGGAAGAAGCGCAGACCCGGACCGAACAGCACAAGGGTGGCGAGCGTGAACTGGATATACCAACTTACCTGCTCACCCAGGACCCCCAACACCCAATGGTGCACGGCAGGAATGAGATGGGAGCCCATTTCGAGGATGAAGACTGGCAAGGTGAGGATGGCAGCAATAAGCAAATCGCGCCGCAGCGCTCGTGCCTCGCTCTCGCGGCGCTCGGCGTCCTGATCGCCTGCACTAGTCGTTTCGGCGGACATGCGGCGTGACTTGTAACCGGCCTTTTCGACCGCCGTTTCAAGGTCGGCCGTGGAGACGACCCCGGCAACGTGGCGCACCCGCGCACGCTCGGTCGCCAAGTTGACCGTGGCTTCGAGAACGCCCGGAACTTTTGCGAGCGCTTTCTCAACCCTGCCCACGCATGACGCGCAGGTCATGTCCTCAATCGCGAGCTCGGTAGTTTCCTCACGGACGCTGTATCCGGCACTCTCGATGGCGCCGACAACCGCCTTCGGATCGGTCAAACCGATGAACGTGATGTCGGCGCGCTCCGTGGCGAGATTGACCACGGCCGTTTGCACGCCCGGGACCCCTTTAAGTGCGCGCTCGACGCGGCCGACACACGATGCACAAGTCATGCCTTCGACCGGCAGGCTCAGTCGAGTAAATGAGGCCTTGGATGGGTTAGCGCCTTGTTGGGCAATGGAAGCCATTGAATTATCCCTTTGATGTTTCTGATGGTTAGAAGTTTCAAGCTTCTCACCGGGGGAATGTCAAGGCCCGTAGATACACTGCGCCATAGGTTCGAGGCATCAGCGTTTTTCTGCAGTGTGCAATACGGGACGGTCAACGTTCCGTTGGATGGCCTCACTGGCCCGCGAAAGGACGACCATGAAGTCGCATTTCGCTGAGGAGCTAGACAACCAGTTCCGGTAAAACTAATGGCACGCCCTCGAAGAAGTGACCAACCGATTCATTTGTTCCACGCATTGATATCACACGTATTGGTTGCCTATCGCTCGCCGCAAGTAGATTCGGTTTGAATAGGAGGACACTTCACATCTCTCTAACTGCAAAAGACGCAGCGGTCTGCTGGTAGTAGACGCAACAATGTCCTGCACTCCTTACATTCGTAACAGAACTGACAGGCGTACGTCGGCATCTTAAGCCTGACGGATTGGCCGCAACCGGGGCATGTCAAGGTAGATGAGGTTTGAATCGTATTGCTCACTTCGCGTCCCGTGCTGTGGAGGGTATCCGACGTTGGTCGTGGACTGGGTCAATGCTGCCACGGTAGCCTATTTAGCCAATTTGCGTTACCGTCATTGGGTCGCCCGCACTAACCACAGTCAAACATTTCATGCTCCAGTATTTAATTCACTTGATTGAGCGTTTAGGCTACTGGGGTTATCTAGTCATTTTCGTGGGTGCAACGCTGGAGTCCGCGGCGTTCCTGGGCTTGATCATCCCGGGCGAAAGTTTGGTGCTGGTCGCGGGTTTTTAGCCGCTCAGGGTCTCCTCGATCTGGACATCCTCATCATTACGGTGGCAGCCGGAGCATGCATCGGAGATAGCATCGGGTATGAAATGGGCCGCAGGATGGGTCGTCCTACGTTGATTCACTACGGCGGTCGTTTTGGCCTGACGGACACACAGGTGGCTAAAGCGGATGCATTTTTTGCCACGCATGGAAGCAAAGCAGTGTTTCTCGGCCGCTTTGTCGGTTTCGCGCGCGCGTTGGTACCTTTCCTCGCGGGTTCAACCCATATGCGCTACCGCAAGTTTTTGCCATATAACGCTGTTGGCGCGTCGCTCTGGGCCGCTGTTGTAGTCTTGCTGGGGTATTTCCTGGGCGCGAGTTGGTAATCCGCC
Organism: Rhodoferax sp. ZS1R8; assembly: GCF_056521325.1. Classification (NCBI taxonomy): domain Bacteria; kingdom Pseudomonadati; phylum Pseudomonadota; class Betaproteobacteria; order Burkholderiales; family Comamonadaceae; genus Rhodoferax; species Rhodoferax sp. ZS1R8. The sequence goes on from NZ_JBWMBA010000002.1 coordinate 54,596, forward strand.
GAACGATGGATTGGACGGGCTAGCTCGGTCATTGGCGGGCTCCTGCTATTCGGGCTCTTATTGGTCTGGCTGTGGCGAGGGCTGGTAAACCATGAAAATGCCATCAGACAAGGCTGGGCTCGATTTCTCCAACGTCCTCGCGTAATTGCGGCGCGCCAGCGCTTCGCACCGCAAATTTCGTTTCTCCGGGCTCGGCTGTCGTCGCGCAGCTATCTGGGGCTAAAGTTAACGGTCGGGGCCGTGGTCATGATTGGGGCAAGCTGGTTGTTTGGCGGGATTGCGGAAGATGTCGTCAGCGGCGACCCGCTGATCATCATCGATGTACAGGTCGCCCAATGGTTTCACGCCCATACCACAGGCTGGTTAACACAAGCCATGGGGACCATCACTCACGCTCACGACACACTGCCCGTCGCGATAGCGGTGGTGCTCCTGATGGCGTATTTGGCATGGCGCAGGAACTGGTACTGGCTGCTTTGTGTGGGCATGACAGTGCCGCTAGGGATGTTGCTGAACGTAGCCATGAAATATACATTTCACCGCGCGCGTCCAAGTTTTGAAGACCCGTTGCTGATACTGACAACTTACAGCTTTCCCAGTGGTCATACGGTTGCAGCAACATTGCTCTATGGTGTTTTGGCGGCAATGCTGGCAACGAAAACTCCCTTCTGGCGGCGGCGCGTTGCGATCGTGCTCTCGGCCTTCGCGATGGTGGTGTTGGTGGCCCTTACACGCGTATACCTCGGCGTGCATTATCTGAGCGATGTGCTTGCGGCGATGGCCGAAGGCGTTGCCTGGCTGGCACTGTGCCTTACAGGTATTCACACCTTCTGGGAACATCGACGAGGTAGGCAAGGCGTGCCATTCGTTTGATTGGGGTGTTCAACCAAGCCGTGTCCACTCGCACGGCAGATTGCCAAACTAATGCCGCGAGCGCAACGACACAGACAGTTGCGTCGACGTAAAAACGTAAACGAGGCCCCGAGCAGAGCCCTCAGCAATCCGGCGACCGCCCTTGCGACCAGCCACGCCAATCCGCGAACCAGAAAGAAAAACCCACAGACAGTGCCGCGCGGATTTGCCGACACGGCATTCGCCACCATGGTGTCCAAAAGCCTTATGTAGTGCCCAGGTGTACGCCCCAAAGGGGTTTTATATCAATCCTAGTCGACCGATGTTCGAAATATGGCGCTCACGCCTGTGGCTGATCTCAACGAGAGAATCTCGGAGATGGAAGCGATGGAACGGACTTTTGAAGCATCAAACCATTTTTGCCTTGGTGACCACCGGCCTTAGGACAAATCCTCAATTAGCCAGGGCTAGTTCAAAGTTCTCAGTCAGCGTAACGACTCGCCAAAGCGACTGACGTCAACTCAGGCCTACTTGGCTGATCTCACCTATTGGGGCGTCCGTGAGAAATAGACGGGTTCTTCTTTCTGAACGGAAAATTCTTTGTTGGTCTATTTGATGCATTTCAGAATCTTTGCCGCTGCGCAATTCAGCCTCCGCCATGTTGATGGCGCCCTGGTGGTGCATCTACATCATCATCGCGACATCCGCATGCTGTTTAACTACCTACAGACGAAGTACCCGTGGCAAGTAGTGTTACACGCACCTGCAGTCCAGCCTTATTCTGCTCATCTAAATAGCTCATGAAAACAGTCGCACCAATTCTGGAAGCTATTGCTTTGACTATAGACAACCCAAGTCCTGATCCCGTTTCGCCGTTTCCTAATATCCGGTAGAAAGGGTCAAAAACACGCGCCCGCTCTTCTTCCGGGATGCCCGGACCGGTATCTGCAACCGTCAGCGTCACAGTGCCGCCGGAGGCTTCCGCAGATAAATCTATCCTGCCGCTCTCCGGGGTGTAACGAATTGCGTTATCCACCAGATTTTTCACCAGCGTATAAAGATCAACCTCTGAAGCGCCGACCGTCGCATCTATTTCACCGGTAACGCCCAGGTCAATACTTTTCGACTCTGCTAAGGGCATCAGGTCTTCCAACACATGACGATACACCAGCTGGACGGATACTGTGTCGCTGGCTTCCAAAGGGGAGTTTTGGGCCCGGGCCAGTGTGAGAAGCTGATCTAACAAGTTGCGATTTCTATGAATACCTCGACGCAGCGTGGCGAGTCTGCTTGCTACTTCCATCGACATGTCAGCTGCAGCCATCCGTTCGGCCTGTAAGGAAAGCGCGGTCAAGGGTGAGCGTAACTCGTGTGCTGCGTCAGCGATAAAACGGCGTTGCGCCAGAGTTGACTGGGCAATGCGCCAAAGCAGTCGATTGATGGCTACCACAAAAGGACGGATTTCAGAGGGAAGGCCGTCAGCCTTGATCTCACGTAAGTCGTCCTGCGCGCGCAGATCCAGGTCAGCGGCCACGGTTTTTAGCGGTTGAAACATCTTGCGGATGAGGTCTGCCACCAGCAATAGCAAGATAGGAAAGAGCACAAGGAACGGCATCAGGGTCCGAAGCGCGCCATCACGCGCAACCTCATCCCGAACGGCAATCTTTTGACCAACCGCAATCCGTGAATCCGCGTTGAGGGTCTGCACAAACAAGCGCCAAGCGACACCTTGTGTTTCCACGGTCTGGATGCCTTCTGGCAAATCAATGGACAAACCTGGAAGCTCTCCACCCAACATAGGGCCAGCGGTGGCTGACTTTGTCAAAAGTTGCACCGCAACGCGAAACTCCGAGTCACGGCCAAGCACCTCCTTGGGTGACTTGGCAAACTTTAGTGGCGTGTCTTGCCTGGCAATCAGGGCCACCATCTGTCGCAGCTGTTCGTCCTGCAGTTCGATCGCCTCATCGTAGGCGGCTACGAAAGAAAAAATGCCGGCTGAAATTGCTACCCCCATGATTGCAAGCGATAGAGACGCCGAAAGCCTGAGTTGGAGCGAATGCCTGATTCTTACTTTGAAACCATCCATCCGACCCCCCTGACATTTTTGATAGAGCCACTTCCCAACTTTTTGCGCAACGAGTGAATCAAAAATTCGATGGCGTTGCTTTCAACCTCTTCGCCCCAGCCGTAAAGACGGTCCTCAAGTTCGCTGCGCGACAAGATGGCTCCGGGTCGAATTAAGAGAGCTTGCAGCAGCGAAAACTCCTTGCCTGACAAGCGAAGGACGACGCCGTCCGACGAAACCTCGCGTGTTGCAGGATCGAGGGACAACCCGCCATTCGACAGCATAGGCCCAGAGGCGCCGCCTTTTCGACGTATGACCGCACGCATCCGCGCGAGCAACTCGCCCATTTCAAACGGCTTCAATACATAGTCGTCGGCACCCGTGTCCAGTCCAATAATCCGGTCTTCTAAAGCGTCGCGCGCCGTAATGACCAGTACAGGTACAGCGTTCCCGTTTGACCGTACCGTGCGCAATACCTCAAGCCCGCCTTTTTTTGGCAATCCCAGATCAAGCAGCACAAGGCCGTACTCTTGCGTGGAGATCGACGCTAGCGCCGTTGAACCGTCACGCACCCAGTCCACCGCGTAGCTCGCATCTTTCAGTGCTTGAGCAACGGCCTCGCCAATCATTGCATCATCTTCGACCAGCAGAACCCGCATTTAGTAAGCTTTCAACATAACTTTCGAGAGCGCACTTCAGGCTTATGCCTCGGACACTACAGACCTTCTCTGACCCGCTGTCATGTAAACAATCAACCCCAAAATGGTCGTGAGAAAGATCAAGCTGGTTACCACCGTACCCAAGCCGAGGCCGCCGCTGGCAATCGGTTGAGACAGCAGGTCTCCCAGGGATGCGCCAAAAGGGCGCGTCAGTATGTAAGCGATCCAGAATGCGAGAACTGCATCGAGTTTCAAGACATAGTGCGCCAGCGAAACCGCGCCGATAACTGCCCCAAAGGCCAACGCCGACCAACCGTAGCCCAGCCTCATGCCTTCCGCGACAAGGTCGCCCGCTGCCGTGCCCAAAGCAAATGTGAACAAGATGGCGCACCAGTAAAACAGCTCTCGACGGGTGGTGTAAATGCTGTGGATTGACAGTGTCTTTTCACTTAAATACCACGCAATGAAGGTTGCCAGCAGGAAGCCACTAAATACCATGGTCGTGGTTTGCAGGGTGACTGCAAAATTATCCACAAGGTTGTCCGTGATGAGCGTTCCAAAAACACTCAGCAGCACAACCGCCACCCAGTAAATCCAGGGGATATAGCGCTTTGCACGAATTTGCAGAAACAGCGCGACAAGAAGCAGGCTGCCCATGACCATCGAGGTCTTTGTTAAACCCAGGTTTAGATTGACATTGAGAAAGTCAGCTGCAGTTTCCCCAACTGTCGTCGCCATGATCTTGATGATCCAGAAAAATATCGTGACCTCGGGGACCTTGTTGAGCATGCCAGCCGGTTTTGCCGTCAAAGAAGTATTCATGAGTTGCTTTCGTTACGCTTTCCAAGTCGGAGAACATGGACAACACGACTGTCGCGGCGAACACTTAGGTAAAACTTAGGAAGTCACTCTAACACCCGACCCCGGCGAATTAGTGCAACAAAGAACTGAAGCCCACAGGCATAACCATTCCAGGACATAGCCTTGTCCAATCAAAATCTTTGCGCAGTTTCTCGGCGGCGTAGGTTTCGCCTTCAAGATTTTCGAAGATAACGAATTTGTAATCTGGCGGCCAGCGTGGCGTTGGCCAAGGCTACCTACAGTGGGGACTGTGATGCAGCGTCTGTATCGCAGTGGTCCGAGATTTTGAGGCCACGCCTGCAATCTACAGTCAAGGAGTTTTCATCATGCCGTTTCTGCAAACCGAATTTGCCCTGGCCTATTGGGAGCGTTACGCTTTTCGCAAGGTATACGCCAAGTGGGTGGCGTAGCTGCGCAGGCAGGGTGATCTCCACACGGCATTTTTTTACAAATTTCATTCATTCCAATTAGGACTTTTCATGACAAACCGTCTACGCGCCGCAACGCTTGCCTTTGCCCTTTCCGCTGTATCAGCGCTAACCTTTGCCGCTGGTTCGCATGGAGGTGGCCACAACGAGGTCGCCATCGGTCAGCCTGGAAAAACGGCCAACGTCAGTCGAACAATCAACATCGACATGACCGACAACATGCGCTTTTCTTCGGCGGACATTGCTGTTAAACAGGGTGAAACGATACGGTTTCTGGTCAAAAACTCCGGCCAAATCAAACATGAAATGGTGCTGGGTACACAAAAGGAACTCAAGGAACACTACGCCATGATGTTGAAAATGCCAGAAATGGAGCATGCCGATGCCAATATGATCACGGTCGCTCCGGGCAAAACCGGTGAAGTCGTCTGGCAATTCACCAAGGCGGGCAAGGTTGACTTCGCCTGCCTGCAGCCAGGTCACTACGACGCCGGCATGAAGGGCCTGGTGACCGTCGTCGGACCCACTGGCACCGCGCCCAAAGCTGGTGCCATCGCAGGCCACAAGCATTGATTGCGCCGCATAGTCCTACAGCGCTTTTCAGGGTTTTGCACCCTTATTGACACAAATCTTCCATCTTCCAACTTACCGAAATCGAGCACATTATGAAAACCTCTAATTCCTTAGCTGTTATTGGCGCCCTCGCACTGGCAGCAGCTTTTGCATCTAATGTCCATGCCCAAGCCACGATGAACAAGGACAGCATGCCGGGCATGGACATGTCGGGTAAGAAGATGGCGCCTACGGAAAAGGGTGGCATGGCGGGCATGAATATGCCGGGCATGGCCATGGACACGTCGGCAACAGCTACCGCGACAGACGGTGAGGTTCGCAAGATCGACAAGGAAAACCAGAAAATCACCTTGAAGCATGGCGACATCAAAAACCTCGATATGCCAGGCATGACCATGGTTTTCAAGGTCAAGGACGCAGCCTTGCTGGACAAGGTCCAGGTGGGTAGCAAAGTCAGGTTCAAGGCTGAAAAATCGGACGGCGCGATATTCCTGACCAGTATGGAAATTGCCCAGTAAGCAGTGGCGGAGCAACGCCGATGCAGTCGCAACAGTCTTTACCGCGTCACTTTCGCACAAGAAATATGAGATCACCATGGATGAACTGAAACGCAGATCGCTGCAGTCGTTGCTTGGCCTGGGCGCCCTGGGAGCGTTTCCGGCCGCATGGGCACAGCTGCGCGCTGTTGAGATTGGCGCGGTACCCGTCAACCGCGTCTACGACCTCACGATCGCCGAGACGGCGCTCAATATCACTGGCAAACCCGCCATGGGCATCACCATCAACGGCACCATGCCGGGGCCTGTGCTGCGTTTCCGGGAGGGCGACGAAGTCGTTATTCGCGTGACCAATCAGCTTCGCGAAATTACCGGCGTTCACTGGCATGGCTTACTGGTGCCCAACAATCAGGACGGCGTGCCAGGCGTTACCTTTCCGGGCATTCAGCCGGGCGAAACCTTCACCTATCGCTTCAAGCTGCGCCAGTCGGGGACGTACTGGTACCACAGCCATGCAGCGCTGCAGGAAGCGGCCGGGTATTTCGCCCCCATCGTCATCGACCCTATCCAGCCCGATCCGTTCAAGTACGACCGTGAATACATTGTGATGCTTTCGGACTGGAACGACACGCCACCGCAGCACGTTCTGGCGAATCTGAAGAAGATTGATGGCTTCTACAACTACCGGCGCATCACGACGCCGCAATTTCTTGCCCAGTTGCGCAATGCGCCCGACAAGAAGGCGCGAGAAGCCATCTGGAACGATCGCATGGAATGGGCCAAGATGCGCATGGACCCGACCGACTTCAGCGATGGCGGCGACGAATGGACCTTCCTCATGGCAGGCAGAAAGCCAGCCGAGAACTGGACCGCGCTTTTCAAGCCCGGCGAACGCGTGCGCTTGCGCTTCATCAATGCCTCGCCGATGAATATGTTCGATGTTCGGATTCCGGGCCTCCCGATGACTGTGGTGCAGGCGGACGGTCAGAACGTGAGTCCTGTCGAAGTCGATGAGTTCCGCATCGGCAACGGCGAAACCTACGACGTGATAGTGCAACCGAAAGAAGCCAAGGCTTACAGCATTTTCGTGCCCACCATCGCACGCATCGGCTATGCACTGGGAACATTGGCGCCAGAACTTGGCATGAGTGCCCCCGTGCCGGACATGGGACCAAAGCCTGTGCGGACGATGGCCGACATGGGTATGACGGGCATGGACATGAGCGGCTCAGCCAATACCTCGGGTACGGCAGATGCTTCAGGCATGGCCGGAATGCCCGGCATGGATACCAAACCCGCTACAGACACGAGCATGGCAGGTATGGATATGGGCAAACCGGCGGCCACTCCGCTAGGCGCATCTATGGCCATGCCTTCCAAGCCTGCTGACAAAGCCATGGCTGACATGCTTGGCATGTCAGCGTTAGACAAGCCGACGCCCGCAGCGAAGCCGGCGGATTCGATGGCGGACATGCCCGGAATGCCGGACCAGACGGCAGCCGCCCCGATCGCTGCCCCGGTGGATGCGGACGGCTTGCGCCGACTGAAATACGCGCTGCTGCGCGCTGCCACCCGCAACGCCGACAACCGTGCGCCAGAAAGAGAACTTTTGGTACGGTTGACAGGCGACATGACGCGTTATTTCTGGTCGATCAATGACAAGAAACTTTCCAATTCCAAGCCCTTCAAAATAGGTCTTGGGGAGCGCCTGCGCATCAAGATGGTCAACGAAACCATGATGGAGCACCCCATGCACCTGCACGGTGTATTTATGGAACTGGTCAATGGCAATGGCATCTTTGGCCCGCGCAAGCACACCATCATCGTGCCACCGGCGCAAACGGTGGAGCTTGATGTCACCTACGAAGACGAAGGTACCTGGGCCTTTCACTGCCATCTTTTTTACCACGCAGCGACCGGCATGATGCGCCTCGTCGAAGTAGCCTGAACCTTGCCATGACAAACAGCTATCCAATACAAACTGCGTTGCTGCGCTGGCTCGCCGCCGCCCTCTGCTTTTCTGCCCTGTCTGCACAGGCCATGGAAGACGAATCGATTTACACCTACACCAAGGTCGAAGCCGGAACTGGCAAGATACGCGGCCAGACGGGCTCAAGCCAGTCACTTAGTGTGGACGGCTGGATTGGTGGCGACTTCAACCGTTTGTGGTACCAATTTGACGCAGAACGCACGGGGGGGCTAACCGAAACTGCGGAACTGCAACTGCTCTACGGCCGTTACATCGCTCCGTTTTGGGACGCGCTGGTGGGCCTGCGACACGACGCGAGACCCGGACAGCAGGACTATCTTGCCGTGGGCGTGCGCGGCCTCTCGCCCTATGCCTTCGACATTGATTTGAAACTGTTCGTTCGCAACGACGGCAAGGTGTCTGCGCGCACCCGGTTCGAGAACGACTTCTTGCTCACCAATCGTTTCATCGCGCGTCCGTACATCAATGCGGAATGGTCGGCCTCAGACCTTGATCAAACTGTGCGCAGGGGACCCTACCAGACCGACGTCGGCCTGCAGGCGAGATACGAATTCAGCCGCAAGATTGCCCCCTATGTCGATGTTTCACGGACTTTCTATCCGCGCGCGCAATCGGGCGGTCCGAGTCCGGCAACTGCGGTTCGTGCCGGCTTACGCGTGATTTTCTAGACCGCTAAAAGAACGGTCTTGCTGCGGGTCGGGATGCTTCGTGTCATACGGATATCCTGCCGTAACAAAGGCCTTCCGGCCTGAGCCGCCGTTAATGTGATTCAGCAATAGTAGATTCCGAAATCCTGAACATCCATGACTACATTCCCTTCAAGCGCGGCTGCCAGCCGATACAGTCGGCCCGCGTTGTTTTTTCACTGGGTGCTGGCCGCATTGATCCCCCTTCAGATCAGCCTTGGCTGGTACATGCTGACCATTGAAGGGACACCGGGCAGCGCTGCTTATTTCGCATTGCACGTGTCGCTCGGCTTGACAGCCGCGGTGCTCATTGCCCTGCGCCTGCTGTGGCGGGTGCGCCATCGGCCGCATGCCTTGTCCGGAAGCATTCCCAGCTGGCAAGCAAAAACAGCGGGGCTGACGCACCTATTGATTTACGTTTTTCTTGTGGCCATGCCTGTAACGGGCTACCTTGCCTCAGCGTTCAGTGGGGATCCTGTCGCTTACTTCGGCATTGCGCTGCCTGTGTGGGCTACTGCCAATGACATATTGAAGGAACAACTCTTCACGGTGCACGGCATCATTGCGTGGGCCCTGGTGGCACTTATCGTGCTCCACGTCGGAGGCGCATTCAAGCATCTTTTGGTTGACAAGGACGGTGTCTTCGGGCGCATGTGGCCGTGGCACTCCTGACCCCACCGACCTGGAACTTGCCATGCCTCTAGTACACCGCGAACGCCACCGTTCCAGCCAGATCGGCTGGCTGAGGGCTTCTGTTCTGGGCGCTAACGACGGCATCGTCTCGACAGCTAGTTTGATCGTAGGCATTGCAGCCGCCAACACAGCCAGGGCCGACGTACTCGTGGCGGGCGTTGCTGCACTGGTAGCCGGAGCCATGGCTATGGCGGCCGGCGAATACGTCTCGGTGAGCTCGCAGGCTGACACCGAACGCGCCGATCTGATCAAGGAGAGACACGAACTTAACGTCTCCAAGGAACATGAACTTCAAGAGCTTGCAGATATCTACATCGGTCGCGGCCTTGACGCAACGCTTGCGCAGGAGGTGGCGCGGCAGTTGATGGCTCATGACGACATTGGCGCGCACGCTCGGGACGAGTTGGGTATCACCGAAACTGCCAGTGCCAGACCACTGACAGCGGCTGTCGCGTCGGCTTTGGCGTTTATCGCAGGTGCAGCCCTGCCCTTGCTGACGGTGCTCTGGATGCCCCAGCGATTGTTGGTTGCCGGGGTCAGCATCACATCACTGTTTTTCCTGATGGTTCTTGGTGCGCTAGCTGCAAGCGCTGGCGGCGCACCCGTGGCGAAAGCAGCTTTTCGGGTGACCGCCTGGGGCGCATTTGCACTGGCGGCGACGGCAGGCGTGGGCATGATGTTCGGTGCTCGCGCCTGAGGCCTGTTGCCACGGCCATCACCGGTGGACGGCATCCGGCTGCGTATTCCAGAGCAATGTAGCCAGTGATTCCATTTGAAGCCAGCCACCTGTTCCAGTCCAAACTAGGCCACGCATTCCATTTTCGTGACCGGCTTGGGCCGACAGATCGTCAATACTCAAACCTACAGCGCCGGTGCCGCGCGCGCGGGGCAATTACAGGGAAAGGGGTCGAGAATGGCTGACGGAATCATTTCGAAGGTGAAGGGTTGGGCGCGGCGTGTAAAGCGAGACGTCGTGGCGCTCTGGTTCTCGTGTAAGGACTCGCGGACCCCTGGACTGGCCAAGGCGGTCGCTGTCTTCACCGTCGGTTACGCTCTGAGCCCGATCGATCTGATTCCCGATTTCATCCCGGTACTCGGGTTCCTCGACGACGCGATTATCCTGCCGGGGTTGATCTGGCTGGTGCTGCGGATGATCCCGCCCAAGGTGATGGCCGACTGCCGCGCTAAGGCGGAGGAGTGGTTGGCCTCCGGAAATGTCAGGCCAGTCAGCAAAGTTGGCGCCTCGGTGATCGTGGCACTCTGGCTCGCGATGGCCTCTTGGCTCTGGTTCGCCTACGGATCGCGATGGTTCTGAATTTTTCAGCGTTGCGTTGGATACCTTTGGCATTTTCCGAATTCAAACAATCTCATGTGGCAGGTTTCGACTGGAGTCGGTGGCCTAGTTTGAAGTGGAACAGATGGCAGGATTCACCGGAATACGCATCCGGCGCCCCTGTCCATAACACCCTTGCGCGGCGCCACAGGGCACTGGATATCACTTCAACACCCACCCCCGGCGAATCAGTACAGCAAAAACGCGGCGATATATGGCGCTGGTCCACCGGAAAACGGGTTCTATGAAGCGGCGCTCCTCACGCAAACACAGCCAGGCGCTGAGCGATGCGACGATGGCAGCGCCAAGCATATCCAGGGGGAAGTGCACGCCGAGATAGATACGCGCCCAGGCTACTGGCAGACCGAGAACCGCGAGAAGAATACCGGCCCAGCGCGGGCGGCGGTGCATCAGAAAACTGAAAGCTACGGCCCATAACAAGGTCAAGTGATCGCTGGGAAAAGATGAGTCGGCAGCGTGCGGTATCAGGGTATTGCCAAGTCCCAGCATAAAGGGCCGGGGATGTTGCCAGATCACACCGATCGCCTGGTTGATCAGGAGTCCAGCCATGCCGGCAGCCGTGGCCTCAAGCAGAAGTTTGCGGGTGTACTCGTCACCGCGTAGCCAAGCACCGATCAGAGCGAGCGGAATCAGCCAGATCGAATACTCCGCCAGCAGCCTGGCAGTCCACAGCAGCAGCGTGTTGGGATGTGCAGACGCGTTGATCAGCAGGAACAATGCCTGGTTGATGTCGTTCATGATTTTGAGGGGAAACGCCGGAACACTTTTAAGTTCTTGGTATTCCGGCAACAAGGTCAGTCGGCGTTGTCTTCGCCGTCGTCGCGGTCTGACTTGTCCTCTATGGAAGAAATAATGGTGCCCTTGTCTCCATCGACCTGGACATCAAAGACTTTTGCGCCGCTGATGACTTCGATGTCGTAGGCCCAGCCGGTTTTGTTTTTTTCATATTCTGCGCGGGAAGCCTTACCGCCCGCATGTTGTTCGGCAACTGCAATGGCTTGCGTCAAGGACACTTTGGCTTGCGCCGCCGCGATGGCGTCATTGTCCATGGACTTGGCTGCGAAAGCCATCGCGCCAGCGGTGGCAAAGACGGCGGTGACAAGAGCGATTTTTGTGTGGCGAAGCATAGTGAAATCTCCAGTTGGTACACGCAGAAATTTGCGTGAATTGAAGATTAACGGGACAAACTTAGCGCACACTGAGTGCAATTTTTGGTTACTTTTTAGCGGTCACAAAACCCGTTTTCGATGCAGCCAGCGCCGCCAGCGCCAACACGCCCCACAGTGCGCCACCGGAAAATGCCGCCGAACTCCCCCAAGTGACCCATAACCAGCCTGCCAGCACCCCACTGGCCAACTGGAAAACGCCGGTTACGAAGTGGAATAACCCAAACGAAGTTGCATACATGTCCGGTGGCGACGATTGGGCAACTGCAGCGGACAGACCGCCTTGCGACAGGCCCATGTGCAGGCCCCACAGGGCAACGCCTGTCCAAAACCCCATAGTCCCTGGATACAGCGCCAGAGCCAAATGGGCGCCAGCCAGGGCGATCAACGATACCCCTAAAACAACTTGTCGGTTGGTGCGGACGGCGAGTATGCCGGCAGGATACGAAGACAAGGAATAGACTGCGCTCATGACGACCATGACCATGGGTATCCACAGCAAGCTCAGCTTCATCTCCTGAGCCCTCAGTACCAGAAACGCCTCAGAAAGGCGGGCAAGCGATATCAACGCAGTCAAAGCAAGCAGGCGCCAGAATGCAGGCGGCAAGGTGCGGATCCTGTGGACCTCCAGCCGCAGCGCTCTCGCCCTCTGGCTTCGGACTGGGATCTGAGGCTCCTCGACGCCGACGGCTAATAGCAGGACTGCAATCGCAGCTGGCACCACGGCTACCCATGAAGATGTATATCCTCGTACGAAACGACATCCCGCTAGGTTTTGCTATGGTCGCAGTAGCACATGCTTCTTTGGTCGGCTATATCAAGTTCAAAGACACACCTGGTAGCTGAGTGGATGTCTGGCCCCTTCTTCAAGGCAGTCTGCAAGGTGAACGCCATTGAGTTCGAGAATGCAAAGCTGGTTACTGATCATGTAATCCTTACGGAGTCTGCGCTCGGTAACCAGGAAGTTGCAATCGTCTTCAAGCCCAGGGAGGAATGGCCGAAGATGTTCAGGTTTTTTAAAGCTCTACCGAGAGGCTCCGGATCCAACTTCGTCGTAGAACGGCGAGGACCAACTGGGAGGTCTGGGTGGGGTCCGATCTCTAAACGCTCCATCCACTCCTCAGGCCCTCCTGGGAAGCACACCACTAGTCAATGAAGATTGCACCCAAGCGCTTATCGCAGCTCGCTGCATACGTCGGAAATTGCTGACCAGCTTGCTCGAACTGACCAGAGCGTTCAACCAAGGGCGTGCTGAACCTTGACTGCGGCCAAGGCTGTGTGGACATTCTCAATGACTGGAGTCTGGAGTTTGTATTTTGCGTCGCTATCCATTTCTGTGGTCAACGGCTTTCCAAAGGCGCGGGTAGACTAGGTGCAGTCTATTCGTGAATTTTGTTTGGGTGCCCAAAGCGGTATCGCTTGAGTGGATTGTTGGAATACTCTTGAGTTGGCGGAAGTAAAGTATGTCGCATTTGAGATCTGAATTGCGGAAGTCTGACCAGGATCTTGCGGATACCGTTGGTCGATTGATGCAGTCTCGCCGGACCACTCTGCCTAAGCGCTTGATCGAACCAGGACCGAATCCACTCCATTTGCGTCAAGTCCTCGAGGCCGCTGCGTCGGCGCCTGATCATGGTCAACTCAGGCCTTGGCGCTTTGTAACAATTCCTGGTCATGCGCGCACAGCTTTGGGCCAGGCCTTTGGTATTGCACTTTTGGAGCGAGATCCGGCAGCTACTGTTGACCAGGTCTCGCGAGCACGAGAAAAGGCCTTGAGGGCGCCATGCCTGATGCTGGTGGTGGTCGACTCCGAGTGTGGAGACCCGGGCATAGATCTCAACGAGCGCATCGTGTCCGCTGGCTGCGCGGTGCAAAACCTACTGCTGATGGCTACTGCTTTAGGGTATGGATCGGGTTTGACCAGTGGTAAGGCCATGAAATCTGGCGCGTTGCGGACTTTGTTTGACCTGAAATTCGGCGAGCATGCGTTGTGCTTCATCAGCATTGGCACGGTGGAGAGTTTGAAAAATAGTGTTCGTCAGCGGCCCAGAATAGAGGAATATGTGTCCGTATGGGAGAAGATGTCGTAGAACTTGAGTCGGTTTCGCCTATAGGGATGGATGCACACAAGCGAATGCTTCTGGCAGTACCGATCGAAAGGTCTACAGTGCTGTTTAGTCGATTTTCGGTTGTGTACAAACAGACGCTCTATTTGGGCGGGGGCGTCTTCGGTTTGATTCGTGGCGCTGATTACTAAAGATTGGTGACAAATGGATCAGTGGGAGTTAGGACAATATCGGCAGTGTTTCCCTTTGCCAAAAAGAAATTATTTCTTCGCGCTTCATATGTCAGTTGGTGAAAAAGGCAGCTTATGCGTCAATTTGTGGTGAATAAGGCAGCTTATGGTGGCAATCGGACGCACCTTATGGTGGCATGGGTCGCGCTAAGTGATTGATTTATATGGAAATCAAAACGCAGCTTATGGTGGAACCCACAGACACCGTTTCCGCGCTGATGCAGGCGCGCGAAACCATACTGCCCAAACGCCTGGCTGCACCCGGCCCCAGCGCTGAGCAACTGCGCCAGATCCTGGGTGCGGCGGCCAGTGCACCCGACCATGGTCAGGTACGCCCCTGGCGTTTTGTCAGCGTGCCAGAAGGTGCGCGCAGGGCGCTGGGCCAGTCCTTTGCCGATGCGCTGCTGGAGCGCGATGCACAGGCTGCGCCCGAGCAGGTCGCGCAGGCACGAGAGAAGGCCCATCGCAGCCCCTGCCTGCTGTTGGTCGTCGTCAATGCAGACTGCGGCGATGCGGGTATCGATCTGTATGAACGCATCGTCTCCACTGGCGCGGCGGTACAAAATATCCTGCTGCTGGCAACGGCCTTGGGTTATGGCTCCGCATTGACCAGCGGCAAGGCGGTAAAGTCGACCGCGTTGCGTGCGCTGTTTGGCCTGAACCCAGGCGACCTCGCACTGTGCTTCATCAACATCGGGACCGTGCAGTCGCGCAAGAAAAGCAGCCGGCAGCGCCCGGTGCTGGATGACTATGTTTCCACGCTAACCCTGCCTCCATGACCACCAGCCCGCTGCGCACCAAAGATTTGTTATTGATATTGACGGTCATCCTGGTGTGGGGCGTCAACTTTGCTGTCATCAAGGTGGGGGTGGCCGACGTGCCGCCATTGATGCTGGGTGGTTTGCGCTTTATGCTCGCGGCCTTTCCGGCGCTGCTATTCCTGCGCCCGCCCAAGGTGCCACTGCGCTTGTATGTTTTGTATGGCATGACGATTTCGGTGGGCCAGTTCTCGCTGTTGTTCACCGCCATCCATGTGGGCATGCCCACGGGGCTCGCATCGCTGGTGCTGCAGTCGCAGGCATTTTTTACGATGCTGTTTGCGGCGTTGTGGCTCAAAGAGACATGGCATGCCAACCAGTTGGCCGGTCTGGTGCTGGCTGCTGCGGGCCTGGTCTTGATCGGCAGCGCGCACGGCCTGTCTATGCCGCTGACCGGCTTTATGCTGACCATTGCCGCGGCCTCCATGTGGGCCTGCGGCAATATCGTGACCCGCGCCGTTGGAGGGTACGCCCCGATGAACCAGCTGGCGTTTGTGGTCTGGGCCAGCCTGGTGCCACCGGTACCGCTGTTGCTGCTCTCGGCCTGGATCGAAGGCCCGCAGACCATGCTGACGGCGTTGACACATTTCAGCTGGTCGGCCTTTGGCGCCGTGGCCTATTTGGCATGGGCTGCCACGCTGTTTGGCTATGGCGTGTGGACGGCGTTACTGTCGCGCTATCCGGCCAACCGCATCGCACCGTTCTCGCTACTGGTTCCGCTGGTCGGCCTCAGCACCGGTTGGCTGGTGTTTGGTGAGGTGCTCAAGCCCGTGCACTTTGCGGGTGGTGCGCTGTTGATGGCGGGCCTGTTGGTAAATCTGTTTGGTGGCCGCCTGTTTGCCCGTATGAAATTGCAGGCGTGAGCCTGTATAGATAGACATGTTCCAATAGCTATATGAACCCCGACGCACACAAACTCTGGCTGGCCCCGCAGTGGGCCTTTGCGGTTCTGCTGGCTCTTCTGGGCATGCTGGGCCCGTTCTCCATCGATACGTATTTGCCAGCATTCGCCGGCATTGCACAGTCGCTAGATGCCACACCGGTGCAGATGCAGCAAACGCTGTCAGCCTACCTGTTTGGCTTTGCCTTCATGAGTCTGTTCCACGGAGCCATCTCTGACAGCTTTGGCCGCAGACCGGTGGTGCTGTGGGGGCTGGCGGCATTTACCGTGGCCTCTGCCGGTTGCGCGCTGTCGCAAAGTATTGGCCATCTGATTTTCTTCCGCGCCATGCAAGGCCTGTCCACCGGCGCCGGCATTGTGGTGTCGCGTGCGGTGATACGCGACATGTTTCCACCGTCCCAGGCTCAGAAAGTTATGAGCCAGGTCACTATCTTCTTTGGCGTGGCGCCGGCCATAGCACCGATGGTAGGTGGGTGGATGCTGGTGCATGTCAGCTGGCATGGCATCTTCTGGTTTTTGACTGGCGTGGGCGTGGTCCTGTGGGTTGCCATCTTCCGCCTGTTGCCCGAGACGCTGCACACCACGCAGCGGCAGGACTTCCATCCCCGCAACCTGATGGCCGGGTACTGGCAACTGGGGTCGGACCCGCGCTTCTTTTTGCTGGCGCTGGCCAGTGGCATCCCATTCAACGGCATGTTTCTGTACATTCTTAGCGCGCCGGTTTTTCTGGGCGAGCATCTGCAACTGGAGCCGCAGCAATTCTTCTGGTGCTTTCTGATGACGATTGGCGGCATCATGGCCGGAGCCATGGTCAGCGGGCGTGTGGCCGGCAAGATCAAACCCGCGCGCCAAATCCGCATTGGTTTTTCCATCATGCTGGTTATTGCGGTACTCAACCTGGTGGCCAACCTGTTGTTCAAGGCGCATGTCAGCTGGGCGCTGTTCCCGCTGGGTATCTTTTCGTTCGGCTGGGCGCTGATGGTGCCCGTGGTCACGCTGCTGGTGCTGGACCTGCATCCGGACCGGCGTGGCATGGCCTCCAGCCTGCAGATGTTTGTGGGGTCTACGGCCAACGGCATCGTGGCCGGCGTGATCTCACCCCTGGTCATGCACTCCACCGTAGCGCTGGCGGCAGCATCGCTGCTGATGCTGAGCCTGGGGCTGGTGTCGTGGACGTATATTCGCCACCGCTGGCCCGAAATCGGGCATACCATTGCGCATGGCTAGGCTGTTCACACGTTTCGTTGTTGCTGCCGCGATCTGTTCCACCCTGCTCGGTTGGCAGGGTTCTGCACTGGCCCAGCAAGAGACCATAGACCGCATTGACGCCATCTATGTTTTGTCTGAGCGTGACAATGTCGCCGCGCTAAAAGACATTCGGGTCATGGGCGCCGAAATGTCGGCCACGACGCCATATGCGGTACAGCGCGAATACCTGCGCATGCGGATCAATCTCGAATTAGATTCCGCACAACTGGTCGCTGCCAAGACCTCTATTGCTCAACTCCTGGCATTGGCCAAGGCCCAGGCAAAGCCGGACGACATAGGTCTGGCGGCCGCCATGGATTTCGAAGCCTCCATCATGACGCGTGCGGCACAAAACGCTGCAGCCGTCGTCAAGCTTGACCAAGCAGAACCCCTTGCGCTGCGCTCTGCCGATGCCATGGTTTTATCGCAGCACTACCGTGTGCTGGGAGGGGCCCAGTTGGCCTTGGGTAAATTTGAGCCCGCGCTGGAAAGTTACTTAAAGAGTCTGCAATACGCCGACCAGCAAACCCGCCTTGCTAAGCAAGCCCGCCTGAGAGCACTCAATGGTTTGAGTTTGGTGTACGGTGCCATGAAGAACCACGAGAAAGCGCTGGCTGTCATCGGTGAGGGCATCGTGCTCGCCCAGGAGCTGGACTCCCGCAAAATGCTGGCCACGCTGTACCTGAACCAGGGCGGTGAGTTCGCCGAGTTGGGGCGCAACAAAGACTACGCTGAGGCCAATGATCTTGCCCTCAAGGTGAGCCGCGAGAGTGGCTTGGTCCGCGTGGAAGCCACCATCCTGAACAATATGGGTGACGGTTACCTGCGTGTTCGCAACTACCCCAAGGCCGAGCTGCTGGCCCGTCAGGCACTGGTCAAATATCGCGAGCTGGATGACCGCAGCGGCCTGATTTCCGCACAGTGCAATATTGGGTTTGCGCTGATGGGCCAGGGCAAGGTTGCGCAAGGCGTGGCCGAAGTTCGCACGGCACTCAAGAACGCGCACGATGCAGGCGCCATGTCCGATGAGGAAGACATCCTGGGCGAGTTGGGGCGGATGTACGAGCAACTGGGCATGTACAGCGATGCGGTATCCACGATACGTCAGCAGCAAAAGCTCAGCGAGCAACTTTTCAGATCGGACCGCGAAAAATCGGTTGCGGCGCTGCAAGAACAGTTTGACGCCGTGCAACGGCAAAAGCAGATCGAATTGCTGGCCCGTGAAAACAGCCTCAAAGACGCAACCATTAGCAACCAGCGTTTGCAGCAAATCATCACGGTGTTGGGCGCTGTCGTCACCGTGATGGGCGGGGTGTTTGTGTACCTGCTGTATCGGCGTGTGCGCAAGACCAACCAGAAGCTGCGCGAGGCCAACAAGCAGCTTGAGTTCCATGCCGTGCGCGACCCGCTGACAGGCCTGTTCAATCGTCGCTCCTTCTTCGAGCTGATGAACAAGCGCGCCCTCAATGGCACCGGCAGCCGCCGCGAAGACGACAACCCCGACGGAATGATGATCCTGGACATCGATCACTTCAAGCACATCAATGACACGCTCGGTCACGCGGGTGGCGACGCAGTGCTGATCGAGATTGCCAAGCGCCTGCGCAGCACAGTGCGCGACACCGACATGGTGATGCGCTGGGGCGGGGAGGAGTTTCTGGTGTTCTCGCCCAAAGCCAACGCTGCCCATCTGAAAAGCCTGGCGCAACGCGTGCTCAATGTCATCGGCAAGGAACCCATTGCGGTGGGCGACAAGATGATAGCCATCACGGTGACTGGCGGCTTCTTGTCGCTGCCGTTCTCCGGCCTGTCAGAGACCGATTGCGATTGGGAAAAAGCCATGCAGATCGCCGACATGGCGCTCTACCTGGGCAAGGTGAACGGGCGCAACCGCGCCTATGGTCTGAATCGCCTGCTGGCGCCGTTTGAGCAGGTCATGCCGGTTCTGGAGCGCGATATTACGGCTGCGCTGAATGCCGGCATGGTGGAGCTGGTCGAGGTGCTGGGGCCGGAGCCTGTTGTCAGCGCTGGGGCCAAACCAGCCTTGGCGGCTTGACCGTTTCGTAGTCAGTTTCAGCGTAAAACAGGCCGCCAGGCCTTGACTGTAAACGCTTGCATCGGCGTATACTGTACAAAAATACAGTTTCAAAGAATGCGCCCCCACCCATGTCTGCCTCTGCCCATTTGCCCTCCTGGAAGGGCGTCCACGCGGACGTCTGGCAAGCCGATGCGCTGGCCAGCGCGCCCGGTCGGGTTCTGGCCACAGGCGATGTCGCGCTAAACACCCAGCTGCCCGGTGGTGGCTGGCCACGGGGTGCCATGAGCGAAATCCTCCAACCTCCAGGCATACACAATGAATGGCGCCTGCTGCTGCCTGCCCTGGCCCACTGCGGATCCGGTGCCGTGGTGTTGGTGGGCGCGCCGCACTTACCGTTTGGTCCGTCTTTGGGTGCGCAGGGCCTTGCCACGCAGCGCCTGCTGTGGGTGGCCCCGCAAGAAGGTGGAAAAGCAGGCGGCAAGGGTGGTGCCCAGCGCCTGTGGGCCACCGAGCAGGCCCTGCGTTGCGCTGATGTGGATGCCGTGCTGGCCTGGCTGGTGCACGTCCGCCCCGAGCAACTGCGCCGCCTGCAAATGGCCGCGGCCGAATACGACAAGCTGCTGTTTGTGCTGCGCCCCGAACAGGCCCAACACGAATCCTCGCCCGCCGTGCTGCGGCTGTGGGCCGCACCTTCAGAAGACGGTGCCGACACGCTGGAGGTGCGCGCCCTCAAGCGCCGCGGTCCTCCGATGGACCAGCCCCTGCACCTGCCGGCCCGGGCCGCGCGGCTGGCCTGCCTGTTGCACGCAAACAGGTCCCCCACGCTTGCTACGCGCACTGCGCTGCCCCCCGAGGGCGCGCGCGCGACCGGCTATGCACTGGATCGCACTGCAGCCCGCGCCTGACGCCGCACCCGAAGCAGCGCTGGCAGACCCGCGCAGCGCCTGGGCGTGGTGGGCGCTGCAGTTCACGCCGCTGGTGGCGCCGGTAGAGGCTGCGCTGGTCATGGAGGTCTCGGCCAGCGAGCGCCTGTTTGGCGGTCGCGACGCCCTGTTGGACCAGTTGCTCAAGCCAAAATGGCCGCTACCCCTCGTGGAATGGGCGCAAGGCGCTACGGCTTTGATAGCACACGGGCGGCTGCAGTGTGCTGTGGGCTTTGGTGCCGACGCGCGTGATCTGGCGGCCGACGCCTTGCCCCTGCACACGCTGGCGGCCGCACGCGCCCATCTGCCCACGCTGGAGCGCCTGGGGCTGGCCAACTGGGGGCAACTGCGGGCGCTGCCGCGTGGTGGCTTGGTGCGCCGCTTTGGCGCAGACTTGGTGAACGCGCTGGACTGTGCCTATGGCCAGCGCGCCGAGGTTTACCCGTGGCTGGCGCTGCCCGATGTGTTTGACGCCCCGCTGGAGTTGTCGGCCAGTGTCGAAAACGCGTCGGCTCTGCTGTTCGGTGCCCGGCGCCTGCTGGCGCAATTGCAGCTGTGGTTGCGCGCACGCCAGCGTGGTGTGCTGGGCCTGGCCCTCGTGTGGGAGCTGGACGCCCGGCGCTCCAACGCGCTGCATGTGGACGCCCACCACAAGGGCAACGGGCAGGGCCGCCTGGTGCTGCGCACGGCCCAGCCCACGCAGGACATGCAGCACCTGGTCCGTCTGCTGGGCGAGCAACTGGCCCAGGTCACGCTGCCCGCACCCGTGCTGCACCTGCGCCTGCGCTCTTTGCAGACCCAGCCCATGGCCGGCGAGAGCATCAGCCTGTTGCCCGACGACGTACGCCACGGCGACAGCCTGCACCAATTGCTTGAGCGCCTGAGTGCACGCTTAGGGCCACAGCAGGTGCGCCGCGCCACGCTGCACGCCGACCACCGGCCCGAGCGCATGCAGCAGTGGCATGCGGCCACCGCCATGCCAGTAGGCAATATGCGCGAGGGTCAAGTAGCTGCTACTAAATCAGGAGCGGCTTACGCACGCTCCACGAGGGCTAGCGGCCTAAATGGCTTAGAAGCCCTCTACCCCAGCTGGCTGCTGGCCACACCGCTGCAACTGACCACCCACCAGGGCCAACCGCAGTACGAAGGCGGACCACTGGATCTGCTGGTCGGCCCACAGCGGCTGGAGGCCGGCTGGCTCGATGGCGAAGCCCACTGCGCACTGCGCGACTACTACGTGGCGCGCAGCGCGGTAGCGGGTCTGGTGTGGGTGTATTGCGAACGGCTGGGTGGACAGGCTGGCTGGTATTTGCATGGGTTGTTTGCCTGACACTGACGACTCAGATAGAGTGCAGACGTTGGAAGCCTTACGATGCGCTATAGAACTATCTTCACTCTGGCTGCAGCGGTCGCTACGCTGGGCCTTCCTGTCGCCCATGCAGCGCCCGATCTGGAGATCAGCGGGTTTTTCTCTGTCGTTGGCGGGCGTGTCCTCAGTGGCTCGTTGCATGGCCCCATGCCCGACAACCCCGATGTGGCGTGCCCCTGCTACATCGCGGATTACAGCAACTTCGGAACCTACAACACGGCTTTCTCGCTGGCCACCGAAAGCCGCATCGGCCTGCAAGCCAATGCCACGCTGACCGACAAGCTGAGCCTGACCGCGCAGGTTACCGCGCGCCCCCTTGATGCCAACGTGCAACTGCAATGGGCTTATGCCACCTACATCCTCAGCCCCACGTGGGATCTGCAAGTCGGGCGCAAACGTATTCCGCTGTATTACTACTCAGACTTTCAGGACGTTGGCGTGGTCTACCCCTGGGTGGGTTTACCGCCCGAACTGTATGGCTGGGATGCCACCAACTACAACGGCATCAGCCTGCGCAACCGCACTGCGGTGGGTGGTGTGTATGTCAACACCAGCGTATTTGCCGGCAGTGAGCAGATCAAGGACAACCGCTACATGTTGTCTTATGGGCAGCGCCACACCGATGTGCGCTGGGACAACATCGTCGGTGGCGACATAGAGCTGACACGCGGTGCATGGACCCTGCGCGCCATCGCCATGCAAGCCGACACCGCGTTCACCGACAAAGATGACCCGGCCAATGACTACAGCGAAAGCATGCAGGCCTATGGGTTGGCCGCCAACTACGAACACAACAACTGGTTCGTGCTGTCCGAGATTGCGACCAACATCCGGCGCAACAAGACCGGACCGCTGGCGGGGGTGACGATCAGCGTGCCCGCAGCGTCCATCGGCATTGGCTACCGCAGCGGCAAATGGACCACCTTTGCCAACTACTCGCAGTACCAGGAACTCAGCAGCGACACGGCGCTGCAGCCGAACTATGACTACCGCCACACCTCGTTGACGCTGAAGTACGAGCTGGCGCCCCGCAGCATCATCAAGACCCAGTTCGACACCTACTGGGAACCGGGCCCCGTCTATTCGGGCGATGCCAAGGTGTGGCGCATATCCTTTGACCGGACGTTTTGATGCGCATGCGCCGCGCAGCTCCAACACCACCATCCGTGTCCCGCTACGGGCGTGGGCTGGGGGCTGCCGTGCTGCTGGTGGCCATGTTGGTGGGCGCGCGCGCGTATGCCGACATTGCCGTCATCGTCCATGCCGACAACCCGGTACAAAACCTGACCACGCGCCAAACGGCCGAGCTATACCTGGGCCGCGTGCGCACCTTTGATACCGGCCAGTACGCACTCGTCGTCGACCAGGGCCGCGATGACCCGCTACGCAGCCGCTTCTTCAAGGACGTCAGCGGCATGTCCATCGGCCAGATCACAGCCTATTGGTCCCGCTTGCAATTTACCGGACAAGTGCAACCGCCGCGCAGCGTGGAGGGTGATGCCGCCGTACTGGACTTTGTGCGCCGTAATCCTACGGCCATTGGCTACGTCAGCTCGGTGCCTGCGCAGGATGCCAAGGTCAAGACCGTGTTGGTGTTGCGCGAATAAGCTGGGGCGTGTACATGACCATACCTCCCATCACTCCCAGCCCGCTGCGCACCCACCTCAAGCTCAAACTGGCCCTGCGCGTCACACTGGGGTCTTTGGTATTTGCGCTGATCGCCGGGGCGGCAATGTTCTGGACAGAGTTTGAACGCCAGCACACCGAAGCCTCAAACCTGCAACAACAGTTGGCCGCTACCGTGCAATCGTCCGCGGCGGTGGCGGCCTATGTCAACAACGAGGAAATCGCCCGCGATGTCGTCACCGGATTGCTGTCCAATCCCATGGTCGCGGCGGCTGGCATCGAAACCGATACCGGCGCCAGCGTGTTCAGCAGCCGACGCGTGGTCGGCAGCGGTGCGAGCGGCGATGCCACCACCCGTTACCCGTTGAAATCACCCGTCATGGCGGCAGAGACCATTGGCCGGCTGATCATTGAGCAAGATGTGGACTACATCAACGCGCGCGCTATGGCAGCGGCGCGTTGGCAGGCCATCGTGCTGGTTTTACAAATTACCATGTCGGCCTTGCTGCTGATCGTGTTGTTCGACTTTGTGGTGGCCCGCCCGCTCAATGCGGTGGCCCGTATGGTGGAGGCGGCGGTACCCGGCAGCGGCACCCGGCTCGACGTTCCCAAAGGCCACGCAGACGATGAAATCGGCTCCCTGGTGCGCAGCAGCAACAACTTGCTGGCCACCACCGAGCGCACGCTGGAAGACGAGCGCGCACTGCGGGCCACAGTCGAAAAAATGGAGGAGCACTACCGCCGCATTTTTGAGACAACCCACGTTGGCATCATGGTACTCAACCAACATGGGCAACTCATCAGTAGCAATCCGGCCCTGCTGTCGCGCATTGTCGGCATGGGGCCAGAGGCCGTGGAGCACGCCCAGGACCACCGCTTCATTGAGACGATTTTCACCGATCCAACTGCGGTCTGGGCCCTGATCACGGAAGCGTCGGCAAACCAACGTTCTGCCTCTGCCGATTGCCAACTGCGCACGCCCGACGGCCGCGCCCGTTGGGCGCATTGCATCGTGTCTGTTGTGCTGGGCCCCAACGAGCAGGTTGAACTGATTGAAGGTGTGCTCTACGACGTGACCGATCGCAAGGCCGCCGAAGAGCGCGCGCGCCGTCAGGCCGAACACGACACGCTGACCGGCCTGTGCAACCGGCGCGGCATGGATATTTTTCTGGACCGCAGCCTGCGCCACGCCGCTGAAGACAGCGAAGTGGTCGCGGTGATGCTGATAGACCTCGATGGATTCAAGGCTGTCAACGATGTGCATGGGCACGGGGCAGGGGATCTGGTGCTCAAAGAAGTGGCCAACCGCATGCTGGCCCGCATCCGGCGCGCGTCCGATCTGGTCGCCCGCCAGGGTGGTGACGAATTCGTCGTCATCGTCACCCATTGCGCTGCGGACACCACGGCGATCGAAGAGATTGCCCGCGATCTGGTTGCGCTACTCAGCGCGCCCATATTGATCGGAGACGGCCTCCCTGTGCAAATCGGAGCAAGCATTGGCATCGCACGCTACCCGGTCAACGGCCCATCACGCTTGATGCTGATGGCGGCTGCCGATGCGGCCATGTACAACGCCAAGAAGGCTGGCAAGAATCGTTATGCGATGGCCGTGGAGTTTTCAGCCGGCTGAGCGTGTCATCGCCCGTGCCGATGCTGTTTGCGAGGCCTCTTACGCATTTGATTTGAAACGGTGTTTTGGCGGTCCCCGCCGGGTGATCCGGACTTGGAAAGCGCACTTTCGTGAAATAAGTCTCGTACTAATGGGGAGCATCCCCCATTTATGGGGTGCCATAAAAACGGGCAGACCGGTAAAATTGTGGCTTTCCTAGCGTGCGCGCCAGCCTTTTCACTGAGCGTTCAAAGACTTCCTTACTGTATTCAAAATGCCCACATTGAACAAACTCACCTTGATAGCCGCGGCCCTGTTGACCCTGGCTGGCGCCACCCAGGCCCAACAAAAAGCCCCCACAGACTATGTACGCACCCCTGTGGAAGATAGTGTTGCAGGATCGTCGGCTGACCGCGAAACCGCGCAGTATGTCGCCACCGGCGAAAACTGGCCAGGCGGGGTTATCAACTGGTACTACAACCCTACCAACCAGCCTGCAAACCTGACAACCAACGACGTAATGGGTGCCATCTATGTCGCCGCAGCCCGCTGGGCCCAGATGTGCAACGTGACGTTCAACTACATGGGTACGTCCATCGCGAGCCGCAATTTTGAGGGCAGTAGCGTAGACCGCATCAACGTTATTGGCTGGGCCCCCTTCCCAACCAGCCTATTGACCTCGTCGGGCATCGCCTACTGGAACTATTCCAGGTCTACCCTGGCCATGGTCGACGCAGACATCTTCCTCAACACCCGCGAAATATGGACTCCGCGCGATGTGGATGCCGTCATGACCCACGAAATCGGCCACATGATCGGATTGGCACACTCCAATACAACGGTCTCCATCATGAGCGCTGACCCGTACAACAGCTACGATTACCAGCGTACCCTGCGTGGTGACGATGTGGCCGCGTGCACCAAGCTCTACGGCGCGTCACCCCTGCAGCTGATCAATCGCACGCTGAATTGGGCTGAGAAGGCCTACCCAGTGGAACTGAAGGCTGGTCCAGCCAATACAGTGGGCGACGCGGACGGCTTTATCTACCGCAACTACCCCGGCTCCAAAAGCAAGGCTGGCGTCAAGAACGGCACCGCCTATTACGCTGGTCCGGATGGCGTGATGCAAAACATGGGGCCACTGAGCGGCTACACGTCGCAGGTGCAGGCTGGCGGGTTTTGATTCAATGTGATCGAGTGGTGGAGTTATGCAGGGACTAGATTACTTTGGCTGAAGCCTGGATGCTGACCTGGCCTCCTGCAAATTAATTGCTTTTGCGCTAGCCCAACCGCAGCGCCGTCAATTCATGGATACGCGCCTCACCCGCCAGCCCCACGCGGCCCTGCGTGATCAACCCACGCACCAGCTCCATATCCGGCGCCAGGCTGCGGTCCACCATCATCGCGGGGGACACTGAGCGCACCAATTCCAAGATGCCTTCCAGTACCGGCGAGCTTTGCAAGGGGCGTAAAAACTCAATCCCTTGCGCAGCCGAAAGCAACTCAATAGCGACGATGTATTCAGTGTTGCGCAGCATCTGCTGCAGCCGCCGCGCGGCGAAGGTGGCCATGGACACATGGTCTTCCTGGTTGGCGGAGGTGGGCAGGCTGTCCACGCTGGCAGGGTGGGCCAGGGATTTGTTTTCGGAAGCCAGCGCCGCAGCGGTCACGTGGACGATCATGAAGCCGGAGTTCAGACCTGGCTCGGGCGTCAAAAAAGCCGGCAGGCGCGACACCACGGTGTCCACCAGCATCGCAATGCGCCGCTCGGTGATGGCGCCAATCTCGGCAATCACCACGGCCAGCGCATCGGCTGCCAGGGCCACGGGCTCGGCGTGGAAATTACCGCCTGACAGTAATGTTCCTGATTCGGCAAAAACCAGCGGGTTGTCGGTCACCGCGTTTGCCTCGCGCATCAGCACATCGGTGGCGTAGCGCATCTGGTCCAGGCAGGCGCCCATGACCTGGGGTTGGCAGCGCAGGCAGTACGGGTCTTGCACGCGGTCATCACCTTCCAGATGCGATTTGCGGATGGCGCTGCCAACGGCCAGTGCGCGGTAGGCCGCGGCGCAGGCGATCTGGCCGGGCTGGCCGCGCACGGCGTGGATGCGGGGGTCGAATGGACCGTCGCTGCCACGGGCTGCGTCCAAGGTGACAGCGCCGGAAATGACTGCGGCTTCAAACAGGCGCTCGGTGGAAAACAGTGCGTCGATGGCCAAACCGGTGGATACCTGTGTGCCGTTGATCAACGCCAGGCCTTCCTTGGCCGACAGCTTGATGGGCTCCAGCTTGGCCTGTGCAAGGGCTTGCATAGCTGGCATGCGCTGGCCTTCAAAAAACACTTCACCTTCGCCGATCAGTGGCAGGCACAGGTGGGCCAACGGCGCTAGATCGCCCGATGCGCCGACTGAGCCTTGGCAAGGAATCACAGGCGTGATGCCCAGGTTGTAGAACGCAAACAGGCGGTCAATGACCAGTTCGCGAATGCCGGAGTAACCACGTGCTAGGCTGGCCGCCTTCATCAGCAAGATCAGCCGCACGACGGGCTCGGACATGGGCTCACCCACGCCTACGGCGTGTGATCGCAGCAGGTTCAGCTGCAGAGTTTCCAGATCAGCTTGCGCAATGCGCTGGTTAGCCAGCTTGCCAAAGCCGGTGTTCACACCATAAACGGCGTCACCACCCTGGGCCGCTTTGTGCACCAAGTCTGCGCTGGCGCGTATGCCTGCGCGGGCCATGGGGTCGAGCGTTAGGGTGGTCTTGCTGCCGTGCAGTTCGCGCAGCTGCGCCAGGGTCAGGAGACCGGGTTGGATGTTCATGGTCATGTTCTCTTGAAATGGGGTAATCAGGCTGCGGGCTGGGTCAGCATCGGCAAATTCAGCGCGTTGTCTTTCGCACTTTGCCGTGCAATGTCGTAGCCGGCATCAGCGTGCCGCATCACGCCCGTAGCGGGGTCGTTGAACAACACACGGCCCAGCTTGTCTGCAGCTTCTGCCGTACCGTCGGCCACGATGACCACGCCGCTGTGCTGCGAGTAACCCATGCCGACGCCGCCGCCATGGTGCAGGCTGACCCAGGTGGCGCCGCTGGCGGTGTTGAGCAAGGCGTTGAGCAAAGGCCAGTCGCTGACCGCATCGCTGCCGTCCATCATGGACTCGGTCTCGCGGTTGGGCGACGCGACCGAGCCACTGTCCAGGTGGTCACGGCCGATGACGATGGGGCCTTTGAGTTCACCACTCTTTACCATCTCGTTGAAGGCCATCCCAGCGAGGTGGCGTTCACCCAGGCCAATCCAGCAAATGCGTGCGGGCAGACCCTGGAAGGCTATGCGCTCCTGTGCCATGTCCAACCAGCGGTGCAGACCCGCGTTGTCGGGGAACAGCTCCTTCATCTTGGCATCTGTCTTGCGGATGTCTTCGGGGTCGCCGCTCAGTGCCACCCAACGGAAGGGGCCCACGCCGCGGCAGAACAGCGGGCGCACATAGGCGGGCACAAAGCCGGGGTAGTCAAACGCGTTGGCCACGCCGTAATCCTTGGCCACCTGGCGCAGGTTGTTGCCATAGTCGACTGTGGGTATGCCCATGGCATAAAAGTCCAGCATGGCTTGCACATGCTCGGCGCAAGATTCACCGGCTGCTTGTGTCAGCGCCGCATGCTGTGCCGGGTCTTTCTGCGCGGCCTTCCATTGCTCCACGGTCCAGCCGCGGGGCAGGTAGCCATTGATCAGGTCGTGGGCGGATGTCTGGTCGGTGACGAGATCCGCGCGGGCTAGCTTTGCGCTGGCGCCATCGCCCTTAGCGCGGCGTGCCAGTTCGGGCAAGAGGTCGGCCGCATTGCCGCACAGTGCGATGGACACCGCTTTTTTCTCGGCCGTGTACTTGGCAATGCGTGCCAATGCGTCGTCCAAATCGTTGGCCTGCTCATCCACATAGCGGGTGCGCAGGCGAAAATCGATACTGCTTTGCTGGCACTCAATGTTCAGCGAGCAAGCGCCTGCAAACGTAGCCGCCAGCGGCTGTGCCCCGCCCATGCCGCCCAGGCCTGCGGTCAGAACCCAGCGACCCGACAGATCACCGTTGAAGTGTTCGCGTCCGGCTTCGACAAAGGTCTCATACGTGCCCTGCACAATGCCTTGCGAGCCGATGTAGATCCAGCTGCCGGCGGTCATCTGGCCATACATCATCAAGCCCTTGCGGTCTAGCTCGTTGAAGTGTTCCCAGTTGGCCCACTTGGGCACCAGGTTGGAGTTGGCGATCAACACCCTTGGCGCGCCCTCGTGCGTGCGGAAAACTCCCACCGGCTTGCCGGACTGCACCATCAGCGTCTCATGGGGTTGGAGCTTGCGCAGGCTATCCAGAATGGCCTCAAACGCCGGCCAGTTGCGCGCCGCCTTGCCAATGCCGCCGTACACCACCAGTTCGTCCGGGTTCTCTGCCACCTCAGGGTCCAGGTTGTTTTGCAGCATGCGGTAGGCCGCTTCAATCTGCCAGTTGGCGCAACTAAGTTCAGGCCCGCGGGGCGCGCGCACGGGGCGAGGCTTGGCGTTAGAGAAGGGGGGTTGGGATTGTGTAGCCATGGTGTTGCTCCGGAGGCAAGGGTTGTATTGCAGTCGATGGTGAGAATGTAGTTGTCTATACAACTCAATGCAATAGCGGGTTAACCCTTAGTCGCTCTATAGCCGGACTTTGCGGTCACAATTCCGCAATAAGGGTTTGCCCGCAGCATGTTGTCTATACAACTTGTACAATCCACTGAACTTAGCAGCCCCGTTGCCGACCATGACCCAAAACCCGTTGCCCGCATACGAACAGGTCAAAGCCTTCGTCAAGGCCCAGATCAACCAGGGTGTGTGGCGCCCCGGGGATGCGGTACCCAGCGAGGCCGCATTGCAGCAGCAGTTTGGCCTGAGCCGTATGACCGTCAACCGCGCGGTCAAAGAGCTTGCGGTGGAAGGGGTTGTGACACGGGTCCAGGGCTCGGGCACCGTGGTTGCCCAATTGCACCGCATCTCCAGCACACTGGCCGTGCGCGATATCCACGAAGAAATTCTGGAGCGTGGCCACTCCCACAGCACCACCGTGCTGCTGGTGGAGACGGTGAAGGCTGACGCCGCGCTGGCGCAATCGATGAAGGTGCGAGGAGGCTCACGCGTATTCCACTCGGTGCAGGTGCATTACGAGAACGGCGTGGCCATCCAGTTTGAAGACCGTTACGTCAACCCCGCATCGGCCCCGCACTACCTGGACGCCGACTTGACCCAGACCACGCCCACGCACTACCTGCTGGAGCATGCACCGTTGACGGAAGCCAGCTACTCCATCGAAGCGGCGCTGCCCAGCGCGCAAGAGGCCAAGGCCCTGGGCATCAGCGCAACGGCACCCTGCCTGGTTATGAAGCGCAGAACCATCAGCGGCACCCGCGTGGCCAGCATTGCGCGACTGGTGTATCCGGGTGTACGGTACAGCTTTAGCGGGAATTTTCAACTATGAGCTGGCGTACCGTTCACCTGGCCGATATTGCGGCAACACCCTGGCGCAATGGCGGCGGCATGACGCGCGAACTGGCGGCATGGCCCGCAGAGGGCGCGTGGCGCTGGCGCATGTCGGTGGCCGAGGTCACTGCCAGTGGACCGTTCTCGCGCTTCGAAGGCATCACGCGCTGGTTTGCGGTCCTGCAGGGCAATGGCGTGCTACTTTCGGTGCGCACGCCGTCCGACAGTGACGATGCAAGCGCCTGCGAACACCGGCTGACGGCGGCCGACCCTGCGTTGTGCTTCGACGGTGGTGCCACTACGCACTGCGACTTGCTGGACGGCCCCACGCAGGATTTCAACCTGATGGTGCATGACGACTGCCTACCTGCCCGCATGGTGCGCGTGCAGGGGGATCTGACGGTTTTCGCGAGCGCTACTAAAACGATAGCTGTCTACGCGCACCAGTCGGGGGCTAGCGTCCGATTTAACTCTGAAGAATTGTTCGTGCCGGCGGGTACGTTGGTCTGGCGCACGCTGGCCAAGGCGGCTACGGTACACATCCACAGTGCCCATGCCCTGTGGATGGAGCTGTCGTCATGAGCGCCGCTCGGCCGCCCGGAGGCGCTCGCGCCGCAGCCGGCCAAGGCGAAGGCTCTTCATCCAGCGTGCAGGTCTGGATGCACTGCAGCGCCGCTACGATGGCGCCCGGCGCAGAGCAGCCTTACGGTTTGGTGGAAAACGCCGCGCTGGTCGTAGAGGGCGAGACACTCGCCTGGGTAGGTCCCCACGCAGACTTGCCCAGCGAATGGATGGACCGCTGCACGGTGTTGAACGATGCAGGCGGCGCACTCATCACGCCCGGCCTCATCGACTGCCACACGCACCTGGTCTACGGTGGTGACCGTGCCAACGAATTCGAGATGCGGCTCAACGGGGCCAGCTACGAGGACATAGCCCGTGCCGGCGGTGGCATCGCCTCCACGGTGCAAGCCACGCGCGCTGCCACTGCGGCCGAGTTGCAGGCCAGCGCCGGGCGGCGCCTGCGCAAGCTGCTGGCCGAGGGCGTGACGACGGTAGAGATCAAGTCCGGCTACGGCCTGGCGCTGGAGCACGAACGCAAGGCCTTGAACGTTGCGCGTGCACTGGGCCGGGAATATGCAGTCGATGTCCGCACCACCTTCCTCGGCGCCCACGCCGTGCCACACGAATTTGCCGGCCGTACCGATGAGTATGTAGATGCCGTGCTGCAGATGCTGCCCGTGCTGCACGCCGAAGGGCTGGTCGACGCCGTGGACGGCTTCTGCGAACGTATTGCCTTCAGCACCGCGCAGATGGAACGCGTGTTTGCCGCAGCCCAGCGCTTAAGCCTGCCGGTCAAGCTGCATGCCGAACAGCTCAGCGACAGCGGCGGCGCCCAACTGGCCGCGCGCTACGGTGCGTTGAGCGCCGACCACCTGGAATGGTTGTCAGCCGAGGGCGCACAGGCGATGGCGCGGGCCGGCTCTGTGGCCGTGCTGTTGCCCGGTGCTTTCTACTTCTTGCGCGAGACCAAGCTGCCGCCTATCGCACTGCTGCGCCAGCATGGTGTGCCCATGGCCGTGTCCACTGACTGCAACCCTGGCACCTCACCCTGCACATCCCTGCTGCTGATGCTGAACATGGCCTGCACGCTGTTCCGCCTGACGCCCGAAGAGGCGCTGGCCGGCGTCACACACCACGCCGCCGCCGCTTTAGGCTTGCAAGACCGTGGCGTGCTGGCAACCGGCAAATGTGCAGACTTTGTGCTGTGGGATGTGCAACGCCCAGCCGAGTTGAGCTATGCGCTGGGCGGCAACCCGCGCCTGCAAACGATCTTTAAGGGACAGGAAGTGCTATGAGCACCACACCATCGGTTTACAACTTGCAGCAGGGCACAGTACCGCTCTTGGTCAGCATGCCGCACATCGGCACCCAGATCCCCGCTGAGTTGCAGCCGCAGTACGCGCCCCGGGCGCTGCATGTGGAAGACACCGACTGGCATCTGCACACGCTGTACAACTTTTTGGGCGAACTGGGAGCCAGTGTGTTGACGCCCAGCACCTCACGCTATGTGATCGACCTGAACCGCCCGCCCGACGACACGCCCATGTACCCGGGCGCCGCCAATACCGAGCTGTGCCCCACGCACTTCTTCACCGGCGAGGCGCTGTACCAGACGGGCCAAGAGCCCGCACCGGCCGAACGCCGGCGCCGCCGCGAGACCTATTGGCAGCCCTACCACAGCGCGCTGGCGGGCGAGCTGGCGCGCCTGAAGGCGCTGCACGGCTTTGCGCTGCTGTGGGATGCGCACAGCATCCGCTCGGAACTGCCGTGGCTGTTCGAGGGCCGCCTGCCGGACCTGAGCATCGGCACGGCCAATGGCGCCAGCGCTGACAGCCGCATTGCCGATGCCGCGGTGCAGGCCTGTGCCAGCTTCCCGCATATCAGCACGGTGCTCAATGGCCGGTTCAAGGGCGGCTACATTACCCGCCACTACGGCCAGCCGGCACGCGGCATCCACGCGATCCAGCTGGAGATGTGCCAGCACCTCTACATGCAGGAGGTGGCGCCCTATGCCTACGACGCCGCAGTCGCAGCCCGCATCCAGCCACTATTGAAGAAAATGGTCGCCAGCTCTCTTGCCGCTTGCCGGAGCTGCTATGAAAAGTGAAGCAGCGCAGTTCTGGGCGCCCCAGGCCTGGGTACAAGGCGCCTGGGCTTACAACGTGCTGCTGGAGGTGGGTGCTGATGGCCATTGGAGCCGCGTAACGCCCAACGCCACAGCAGCAGAACAGGCGACCGCAACGCGCCTGCAAGGCGCTGTGCTGCCCGGCGTGGCCAATGCCCACAGCCATGCCTTCCAGCGCGCCATTGCTGGCCTGACCGAGCGGCGCAGCAGCGGCGTTGGCGCGGCCGACGATTTTTGGAGCTGGCGTGACCGCATGTACTCGGCCGCCAACCGCATCACGCCCGAGCAACTGGAAGCCATTGCTAGCCAGCTATACGCCGAGCTGCTGGCCGGCGGCTATACCCAGGTCTGCGAATTCCACTACCTGCACAACGCGCTGGACGGTGCGCCGTATGCCGACCCGGCCGAGATGTCGCTGGCCCTGGTGCGCGCAGCCCAGCGCACCGGCATGGGCCTCACCTTGCTGCCCACGCTGTACATGCGCTCGGGCTTCACCGCCACCGGCCTGCGCGAAGACCAGCGCCGCTTTGCATCCACACCCGACAGCATTGCCCGTGTGGTGGAGGCGGTGCAGTCCCATGCACGTGGCGATGCGCGCATCAATGTCGGGGTTGCCATCCACTCGTTGCGTGCGGTCAACCCGGCTGCCCTGCGCGAGCTGGCCGCCTACGCACAACAAGGCGGTCTGCCGGTCCACATCCACATTGCGGAGCAGACGCAGGAGGTCGATGACTGCCTGGCCCACACGCGCCAGCGCCCCATTGAATGGCTGCTGAACCATGTGGAGGTGGATGCCCGCTGGAATCTGGTGCACGCCACCCACACCACGGCCACCGAACTGGCCGGTGTGCAGGCACGCGGCGCGTCCATCGTCATCTGCCCAGCCACGGAGGCGAATTTAGGCGATGGCGTGTTCGACCTGCCGGGTTATGCCGCACTGCGCGGCACCTGGTCCCTAGGCTCTGACAGCCATGTCACGCGCCGCTGGAGCGAAGAGCTGCGCCTGCTGGAGTATTCGCAGCGGCTCACGCAGCGCAAGCGCAATGTTGCGGCTCAGACCCTCGGGCCGTTGAGCAGCGCAGCGGCACTGTTGGAAGCGGCCTTGGGCGGCGCAGGGAATGCGACCGGCTTGGCTCTCGGTGGGCTTGCCGTGGGCCAACGTGCCGACTTCTGTGTGATGGACATGCAATCCCCGGCACTGCTGGGTGTGCCGGCCGACTGTGTATTGGACGCCTTGGTGTTTTCCAGCCCGGATGCGCGCTTTGCCGCCGTGTATGTGGCGGGCCAGCCGGCGCAGATGCAGGACCATGCCGGTTTCGCCCCGGCCATGGTCGCGCTTTGGGGTGGGTGACCAGGGTATTGGCAAGCCGGTGGACAATACAGGGGTTATGACGACGACCCCCTCACAACCCCGCAACCCCCTGCACGGCAAGACGCTGGAAGCCATCGTCACCGAGCTGTCTGAACACTATGGCTGGGAGGGCTTGGGTGAGCGCATACCGGTGCGCTGCTTCACGTTTGAGCCCAGCGTCAATTCCAGCCTGAAGTTTTTGCGCAAGACGCCCTGGGCACGTGAGAAGGTAGAAGGGTTGTACCTCTTCATGCTGCGTGAGGCACGCCGCCAGGGTGGTGTCCAATAGCGCGATGGAAAACCCCATGGATACCACCGGCCCCACCGACCAGCGGCTGACCGAACTGGAGATCAAGGCCAGTTTTGCCGAAGACCTGCTGGACCAGCTCAACCAGGTCATCGTGCGCCAGCAGCAGGAGATTGACCTGCTGATGCGCGAAGTGCGCCAGTTGCGCCTGCAAATGCCGGATAACACGGGCCCCGCCCACAGCAAGGCCAGCGAAGAGTTACCGCCGCACTACTGAGCGTGCGACGGCAGTGCCTTACATACGGGCAACAGTGTTGCCGGTGTTGCGCACCTTGTCACCGACCTGGAAACCGGGGTCGTTGAGGAAATCAAAACTGGCCCTGCTCTCGTTGGCATAAACCACCGTAACGGTCCACACCTTGTGGGTCTTGATCTTTTCTTCGATCACTTTGCCGGCATAGGCGCCGCCTGCCGCACCGGCCAGCGTGGCCAGATCCTTGCCAACACCGCCGCCCACCTGGTTGCCCAGCACCGCGCCCAGTGCGCCGCCCGCCAGCACGCCGACCGCGCTGTACTCACCGGCTTTTTCGGTAACGGCGACGGATAGCACACGGCCGCATTCCGAGCACGCAGGTGCAGCCTGCGCAACGGGCGCTGGGACCGGAATTGGTGCTGGCGAGGAGGGTCTTGCAGCCGCCGCCTTGGCTCTGGCTGCTGCGATGGCGTGGTCATATTCAGCCTTGGCGTCGCGGCGGCACTGCAGGCGGGCATTGGACGTGGTCTCGTCGTTGCACAGCCGTTTGTCCGAATCGTAGCGGGCCATTGCCGCTTTGCTGTCGGCATTGAGGTGGGCGTTGCCTGCCGGGGCCGCAGCCCATGCGCCACCGATTTGTGTTGCCAGGGCCAACATAAAGGCCAGGCGGAGAGTTTGTTTTTTCATTGGTTTATGTACTTTCATGGTCAATAAGCGCGGCCACGGCGGGGCTGTGGCAGGCGTGAGAGGCTAAGCAACTCGACTATAGGCCAGTCATCGCCATATCGTTATACTGTTCATGCATACAGTGTTTAACCATGCCATCCCCCCAACCGCCCGATTACGCAGAATTGCATTGCCTGAGCAATTTCAGCTTTCAGCGTGGCGCCTCCCAACCCGAAGAACTGGTGCAGCGCGCCGCTGCGCTGGGCTATCGCGCGCTGGCCATCACCGACGAATGTTCGGTGGCAGGCGTAGTGCGCGCGCATGCAGAAGTGTGCAAAGGGCAGCTGAATCTGAAGCTGCTGCTGGGCGCCGAGTTTTCGGTGGCGCTGGGTTCCGGGCCGAGCCTCAAGGCCCTGGTGCTGGCGCACACATTGCAAGGCTGGGGCAATCTGTGCCAGTTCATCACCGCTGCGCGGCGTGCGGCACCCAAGGGCGAGTACCAGGTGGCCTGGCATGGCACACACAACCAGGCTCTGTGGGCGTCTCTGACGGACTGTGAGGTGCTTTTGCTGCTTCCTGATGCTATCAATATGGAAGCGGCTTACGCTATCTGCACGAGGGCTAGAGGCCTTTTTGGCTTAAATTTTTGGCTGGGAGTGGAGCTGGTGCTGGGCGTTGACGATGCGCTCAAGCAGGTGCGCGCGCAGCAGTTGTCGCAGCTCAGCGGCGTGCCCATCGTGGCCACCGGCGGTGTGCGCATGCATGTGCGCTCACGCAAGCCGCTGCACGACGTGCTGACCGCTGTGCGCCTGGGGCAACCCGTGGCGCAGTGCGGCTTCGCGCTGCAGGCCAATGCCGAGCGCCATCTGCGGTCGCGCGCGCGGTTGGCGGCGCTGTATCCGGCCCAGTGGCTGGCAAACACGCTGGTGATTGCCGACAAGTGCCACTTTGACCTGACGCAAATCGCTTACCACTATCCCATGGAACCCGTTCTGCCCGGTCATACGCCGGCACAGACCCTGCGCCAATACTGCGAAGAAGGCGCACTGCAACGCTATCCTGCCGGCATGCCGCAAGGCATTCGGCTGCGGGTGGAGCATGAACTGGCACTGATTTCGGAGTTGCGGTTCGAGATGTACTTCCTGACCGTGCACGACATCGTGCGCTTTGCGCGCAGCGTGGGCATCCTGTGCCAGGGCCGGGGCTCTGCAGCCAATTCGGTGGTGTGTTACTGCCTGCATGTGACGGAAGCCAATCCCCAGGAGACGTCGCTGATGTTCGAACGCTTCATCAGCCGCGAGCGCAACGAGCCGCCGGATATCGATGTGGACTTTGAGCACCAACGGCGCGAAGAGGTCATCCAGTACATCTACACAAAGTACGGCCGGGAGCGCGCCGCCATTGCCGCCACCGTCGTCAGCTACCGCCCGCGCAGCGCGCTGCGCGACGTGGGCCACGCGCTGGAAATCCCCGAGGTGCTGATCACAGAATTGTCCAAGGAGCACCCCGGCATGTACGACCGCGAGGTGCTGGTTGAGCGGCTGCAAGACGCCGTGAGTCGGCTCGGCCCGGACTGCATACCCCCGCCGCTGGAACGCCTGGAGTTGTGGATGTCGCTGGCCGTGCAGTTGCAGGGCTTTCCGCGACACCTGAGCCAGCACGTGGGCGGCTTTGTGCTGACGCACGGCGCGTTGACCCGACTGGTGCCGGTGGAAAACGCCGCGATGAAGGACCGCTCCATCATCCAGTGGGACAAGGACGATCTGCAAGCCGTGCGCCTGATGAAGGTGGACGTGCTGGCCTTGGGCATGCTCAGCGCCATACGCCGCTGCCTGGAATTGGTGACGCAGCGGCGCCAACTGCCGCACCCTATGACTTTGCAGGACATTCCACGCGAAGACGAAGCCACCTACGACATGATTTGCAGGGCAGACACTGTGGGCGTGTTCCAGATCGAGAGCCGTGCGCAGATGAGCATGCTGCCCCGTCTGCGGCCCCGCACGTACTACGACCTGGTGGTGCAGGTCGCCATCGTGCGGCCGGGGCCTATTCAGGGTGGCATGGTGCACCCGTATCTGAAAGCGCGCCAAAACCCGGAGCTGGCGCAGTCTCCATACCCGGCGTTGCGAGAGGCATTGGGCCGCACCCATGGCGTGCCGATTTTTCAGGAACAGGTGATGCAGATCGCGGTGTTG
Source organism: Rhodoferax sp. ZS1R8 (assembly GCF_056521325.1). Taxonomy (NCBI): domain Bacteria; kingdom Pseudomonadati; phylum Pseudomonadota; class Betaproteobacteria; order Burkholderiales; family Comamonadaceae; genus Rhodoferax; species Rhodoferax sp. ZS1R8. The sequence goes on from NZ_JBWMBA010000002.1 coordinate 92,140, forward strand.
GCGGCCGACTTCACTCCGGGAGAAGCAGACGGTTTGCGCCGCTCCATGGCCGCCTGGAAACGCCATGGCAATGTGAGCAAATACCACGACCGGCTGGTGAACGGCATGCTGAAGAACGGCTACCCGTTGGACTTTGCAGAGGCCATCTTTCGGCAGATGGAAGGCTTTGGTGAATACGGTTTCCCCGAGAGCCATGCCGCCAGTTTTGCCATCCTGGTGTACTTCAGCTGCTGGTTCAAATGGCACGAGCCCGCCTGCTTTTTAGCCGCCATGCTCAACAGCCAGCCGTTGGGTTTTTACGGCCCTTCGCAACTGGTGCAAGACGCGCAACGCCATGGAGTGGAAGTGCGCCCCGTGGACGTGTCGCACAGCGATTGGGATTGCACTCTTGAAGCCATGGGGTCGGCCCACCGCACTGCGCAGCAACAACCTGCTGTCCGCCTGGGCCTGCGCATGGTCAGCGGGCTGCGCGCGGTGGTGGGCGAACGCATCGCTGCCGAGCGAGCGCATCAGGCTTTCAACAGTACGCAGGACCTGGCCTTGCGCTGCGCCCTGAACGAGGTTGATCTCAAGGCCCTGGCCAGTGCCGACGCGCTGCTGTCCCTGTCCGGCCACCGCCGCCAACAGGTGTGGGATGCCGCAGCCCTCAAACCTGCACCCGCGCTGCTGCAAGGCGTGCCGATTGATGAGGACGAGTTGCTGCTGCCGGCGGCCGAGGAGGGCGAAGAAGTAGTGTTTGACTACGCATCGCTTGGCCTGTCGTTGCGCAGCCATCCCCTGGCCTTGCTGCGCGAGGAGTTGAACCGCAAAAAGTTGCTGACCTCTGTGCAAATGGCCAACCTGCCGCACGGTCGCCTGGTACGCGCCTGCGGCCTCGTCACCATGCGCCAGCGCCCGCAGACTGCCAAGGGCGTCATCTTCATCACGCTGGAAGACGAGACGGGCAGTGTCAATGTGATCGTGTGGAAGGCGATCCGCGAACGCTTTCGCCAAGAGGTCTACCGTTCGCGCCTGCTGATGGTGTATGGCGAGTGGCAGCGCGACGAAGAGAGCGGGGGCAATGTGCGCCACGTGATTGCCAAAACGCTCGTGGACCTTACGCCTATGCTGGGTGCGCTGTCCACGACGAGCCGGGATTTCCATTGACGGATGAATGCCTCGGTAATTACCCGTAGGTGGATGGCTATCGCAGTCTCCTAAGCGACAACAGATGAGAATCCTGACTCTAAAGTCAGGACTGCGCACAGACCGCGTACCGAGAAAACTGCTACCGTTGCCTCCAATACAACTGCATTCGGGAAGAAGGCCACCACGGCCGGGCACCTTTTACGAGATGGCAACTGAGAACCGACACCGCGCGCAACCCACCCACCCACCGGCGCCCAGCGCATGGCTGATGGCCATGGAAATCCGGGCAGCCTGGGAATTTGGCGCAGTGATACCAGCCTGGCCCATGTTGCAGCGCGCCCCCGCAGGCGATGGCCACCCGGTCATAGTGTTCCCGGGGCTATCGGCCAGCGACACCTCTACCTTGCCCCTGCGTGGCTACCTGCAAGGCCGGGGTTATGACGTGTCGGGCTGGAACCAAAACCACAACTTCGGTCCCCGCGCTGGCGTGCTGCAGGAGGCACGGCGCCAGGTACAGGCCGCCTATGACGAAAGTGGCCGCAAGGTCAGCCTGATTGGCTGGAGCCTGGGCGGTGTCTATGCCCGCGAGCTGGCCAAGATGCTGCCCGGTTGCGTGCGCAGCGTGATCACGCTGGGCACGCCGTTTGCAGGTTCGCATAAAAGCACCAATGCCTGGCGCATTTACGAACTGACCAGTGGGCGCAAGGTCGAGCACGAAACCGCGGTCTTTGATTTGCCGACGGCACCACCGGTGCCCACTACATCCATCTACACCCGCACCGATGGCGTGGTGGCCTGGCAGGCCAGCCTGCAAGCGCCCAGCAAGGCTAACCCGCATACCGAAAATGTGGAGGTCTATGCCAGCCACATTGGCCTGGGGTTGAACCCGACGGCGTGGTGGGCGGTGGCTGATCGTCTGGCGCAAGCAGAAGGCCATTGGAAGCCCTTCGAGCGCAAGGGCGGGCTGCAGGGCATGGTATTCCCAGACCCTGCGCGCCCCAGCTCCTAGCGCGCCGCCCACGCTTGGGTGGCAGTCAGCAACGCGCACACCATCAACATCGAGCCCATGGCGCGCGCCATCGCACTTTGGCGTGCTTGCATGAACGCACGTGAGCGCAAGGCCAGCGCAGCGACGACGCCATAGACCGCGATCTGCGTGCCGACGGTGATCACGCACAGAGCCAAGGTCTGCGCCAGCAGTGAACGTGTGTCGGCACGCACAAAGGCGGGGAACAGCGCAAAGGTAAAGGCATAGGCTTTGGGGTTAAGCAGACAGGTGGTCACCGCGCGGCGGTAGATGGTGCTGCCAGACAAGGGTGCCGCATTGGCCTGCGTGGGTGCGGCTGCATCGGCACTGCGAAAAATCCCCCAGCCCACCCACAGCAAGTAGACGGTGCCCACCAGCAGCATCACGCGAAACATGTGGGGAAACAGCACCATCAACGCGGCCATGCCGGTCGCACCGACGATAACGTGGATGGCGCCGCCAGTTGCGATGCCCAGCACCGAGCTGACAGCACCCGCGCGCCCGGCACCGAGGCTGCTGGCCATCACATATGCCATATCCATGCCGGGCAGCAGGATGACGGCCAAAACCGCCAGAAAGTAGAGCCAGAGATCGGGTGCCATGGTGTGTTTTCCTTTGTGTATTGCGGTCCGTTTTGAGTGGATGCAGTCTAGAGTTGATATAGGTCTAAATGCGTCCTATATCCGGCGTACCATCTGTTCATGGAAAAGCCCCTGCAACGCGTGCTGAGCGCACTGGAACTGCTGCAATCCCATGCCAGCCTGAGCGGTGCGCAACTCGCCGATCTGATCGGTGTGGACCGCCGCACGGTGCGCCGCTACATCGTCGAGCTGGAGAACTTTGGCGTGCCCATCCGCAGCACGCGCGGGCGCGATGGGCACTACGCGCTGATGCCGGGCTACAAGCTGCCACCCATGATGTTCAGCAACGACGAGACGCTGGCGCTGTCAGTGGGCCTTCGCGTGGCGCGTGACCTGGGGCTAAGCGACCTGACGCCCGCCGTGTCCAGCGCACAGGCCAAGCTGGACCGGGTGATGCCCAAGACACTGAAACGCAAAATCGGGGATCTCAATGCCGTGGTGGCGTTGGATTTGTTACCACCCCAGGCACACAGTGGCAGCGAATTCTTTGCACAGGTCACGCAGTGCGCCAGCGCAGCGCAAACCATTGCGCTGACCTATTGCGCGCTGGACGGCTATGTCACCCAGCGCGAAATCGATCCATATGGCGTGGGCTATCTCTATGGCGCCTGGTATGTGGTGGGCTTCTGCCACCTGCGCCAGGACCTGCGCTCGTTTCGCCTGGACCGGGTGCAGGCAGTGCAAGCCTGTCCCAAAGCCTTTGGCATGCCGTCAGCTTTCAACGTATTGGAGTACCTGCGGGAATCCATTGCAGCGGTGCAACGCACCCACACAATCGTCGTTCGGTTCGCGCAGGCCGAGATGGCGGTCGTGCGGCGGGCCATTCCGTCCAGCATAGGCAAGCTGACACAAGAGCGTGGCCACATACGGCTGGATGCGCAGGCCGATGACCTGGACTGGTTTGCACGCGAGCTGGCGCGCCTGAATTTGGATTTTGCAATCGCCAAACCCCGGGCCTTGCAACGTGCGCTGCTTGCGCATGCGCAGCGCCTGGTGCAAAGCCATGGGTAAGCTGGTAGAAGCACACAGGTAAAATCCGCCCAAAATCAACAGAGAGGGTGTTCTCCATGGGTCTTCTTTTAGAGCTGCTGGGCTTGGTGGTCGCCTTTACCTTTGCGCTCGGAGCGCTCAAGCGCAATGGCGTGGACATTGGCTGGTTGAACCCGTTTACGTTCTTGCACCGCATGCGCTGGCGCAAGAAGTCGATGGTTCCTCCGTTGTACGCGTTGGATCACCCGGTGGATGTGGTCGGCGTGATGGCAGTGGCCGCCGTGCAAACCTCGGGCGTGGTGACCAGCAAGCAGAAGGAAGGCGTGTTGGCCTTGCTGTGCCAGCACCTCAGCATGGATGAGGCAGAGGCCAACAAGTTGTGGATACTGAGCTCGCACCTGCTGCGCCACCGTGCGCTGGATGTGCGCGAAGTGCCGGGCGTGCTGACTAAGAGCGCAGACAAGTTCAGTGACTACCACCAGCGCACGCTGCTCAATGTGGTCAAGGCCGCCATTGCCATAGAGCCGCCAGAAAACCCGGCCCAACGGGAGCTGGTGGATGCCATTGAGGCATTCTTCAACCAGAAGAAGGCGGCTCCGGCCGCCTGGTAACCCGGTTTGCAGCGCCCCGCATGGCTTACCCGCCTGGCGCGCCATCCCCAGCGCACCCTTAACCTGGCCTTGCAAGGCGGGGGCGCGCATGGCGCGTTCACCTGGGGTGTGTTGGATGCCCTGCTCGATCAACCAGCATTAGCGTTTGAAGGCCTGAGCGGCAGCAGTGCCGGGGCCATGAATGCGGTAGCGTTTGCCCATGGCTGGGCGCTAGGCGGGCGCGACGGCGCACGCCAGAGCCTGAGTGACTTCTGGACCGAAGTCGGAAAACAAATGCCGTGGCAAAGCATGACGAGTGGCGAGGGTGATGCCATGGGCTTGTCTGCCACGACGCGCCTGGTGGCCCAATGGGCCGCACATTTTTCGCCCTCGCAGCTCAACCCGTTTGCATTGAATCCCTTGCGTGACATGCTGGAGCGCCAGATCGACTTTGAACGCCTGCGCCACAGCAGCCCATTCAAATTATTCATCGCTGCTACCCAGGCCAATACCGGCAAGCTGCGCATTTTTCGGGAAACGGAGTTGACGTTGGACATGCTGCTGGCCTCGGCCTGCCTGCCCAAGATTCACCACCCGGTACAAATTGACGGTGAGCCGTATTGGGACGGCGGCTACAGTGCTAACCCGGCGGTGTTTCCGCTGTTTTACGACTGCCAATCGGCCGATGTGTTGCTGGTGCTGCTGAGCCCGCAGCGACACAACCAGACCCCGCACAGCGTGCCCGAGATCGATGCGCGCATTGCAGAGCTGGCGTTCAGCGCGCATTTCGTGCGCGAGATGCGGATGTTTGCGCTGGCCAAGGCCTATGCCAGCAGCGGCTGGTTGACCTGGGGCCGGCTGGAGCGGCGTCTGCAGGGCATGCGTTTTCACATGGTTGACTCCAGCCACGTTGCCGTGCTGGAGCGGGGTGAAACCCGTCTGCTGGCCCACGGCCCGTTTCTGGAGGTGTTGAAAGAGCAAGGCCAACAGCGTGCCTGCCAATGGCTGGCCAGCCACGGCGCTGCGGTGGGCCAGTCTTCGTCGATAGACTTGTTGCAGCTCTTTGGCTGAGCGTACCCGTTGGGGCGTGTCTAGCGGAACTAGTGGGCTTGCCACCAAGCCTGCGCCTTTGCGCGATCGAATGCCGGCAAGATGGACTTTGTGATTTTTACACCGGCGAGTGCAGGAAACTTCGCTCTAAAAAGCGCCTCATCTTTGTCAAAGTCGTCAGTAATGGCAATGTCAAATGTGCCACCAGAGGCGCCAGCGATTGCTTGGTCGATGAGTGGAATCGACGCGCCGGCTTTGAACTCATCTCCCTGTCGCTCACGAACGGTTGCGTTCACGTGGCCAAGGTAGTAGACACCCGGTTCCTTCACCGTAATGTTGGTGTGAAGTGGCGCAAAAAAGGAACCATTGATGGGGAACGAACCGGCCATGCTGGAAAGTCCTCGAATCTCATAATCGCCAGGGTCGAGCTGTAGCCGTAGAAAGTAATTGTTTCCAACTTCGGGGTTGTCAGACTCGACCTTCGCCTTGGTGTCCATGACGAAGTTAAGGCGATCGGACGGGTCTTTGGCGTTCGGCTTTTCAACATGGACGACCAAAAGCTTAGGCTGAAAAGAGGTTCTGTAGGCATTTTTGATCGTTGCGGTCATTAGGAGGACCGGCTTGCTTTTCTCCGTCCATTTAGCGTCATCGCTTTCGAATGCCATCTTTGTACGGGTTGCGCAGCCTGTGAGCACTAAGGTGAGTGCCAAAAAACCTATTGAGAGAACTCTTTTAACCATGAATCTATCCTTCCTGTTTTGAAATATTTATTGAGCCGCCCAAACGAATGTACAAACGACCGAGCGGCCAGGAATATAACCCAGGCTTGGCCAAGCCCCTTGATCAGCACACGCCGGTGCCTACCCCTTCCCCTCCAGTAACCCCGTAACAATCTGCCCCAGTCGTCGCAAACCTTGCTCCACGTCCTGCTGGTGCGGCCAGCCGCAGTTGATGCGCAGGTAGGGGTCAAAGCGCAGCGAGTTGGAGAACATCTGCCCCGGCGTTACCAGAATCTGCTGCGCCAGGGCTGCGTCAAACACGCGCCGGCTGGACAGCTTATGTGGCAACTCCACCCACAGCGACAGCCCGCCGTCGGGCACGTTCAGGCGAGTGCCTTCAGGGAAATAGCTGGCAATGGCCTGCGCCGTTTTCTCGCGTTGCACATGCAGCGTGCTGCGCAGCCGGCGCAAGTGGCGGTCATAGGCGGGGGAGGCCATGTAGTCGGCCACCGCCAGTTGCGACAACTCCTCGTTGCTGCGCGTTTGTGTGAATTTGAGCATCTCCACCCGCGCCTGCCAGCGCCCCGCAGCCATCCAGCCTATGCGTATGCCGGGCGCCAGAATCTTGTGCAGCGACGCGCAGTAGATGACATTGCCAGTCGTGTCCCACGACTTCATCGCGCGCAGCGGCGCATCGCCGCGCGTGCCCTCGTTGACCAGTTCGCTGTACGTGTCGTCCTCGATCAGCGCCACGCCATGGCGTTCACACAGTTGCACCAGACCCTGCTTGTGCGCGTCCGGCATGATGCTACCCAGCGGGTTCTGCAGGTGCGGCACCACGGCCACGGCCTTGATGTTGTCGTAGGTCTGCATCGCCATCTCCAGTGCATCCAGCGAGATGCCGGTCTGCGGGCTGGTCGGTATCTCCAGCGCGCGCAGGCCCAGGGACTCGAGCACCTGCAGCAAGCCGTAGAAGGTAGGCGACTCCACGGCAATGGTGTCGCCCGGCTGGGCCACAGCCCGCAGCGCCAGGTTCAGCGCCTCGATACAGCCATTGGTGATTTGCACGTCGTCAGGCGCCAGCGTCACACCCATGCCCAGCGCGCGCTTGGCCAGCACGGCGCGAAACTCCGGGTTGCCGCGCGGCGAAGACGCCGACACCAGCACCTTGGGCCGCGTGCGCAGCACCCGCATCGTGGCCAGCTTCAAGGCCTCGCCGGGGTACAGCTCGGGCGCGCAGCGGGCCACCGCCAAGTTGGTCTTGACCATGTGCAGCCGCCCACGGGCGATGAAGTCCGACACCCGCGCATGGATGCCCACGTACTGCGCCGGGTCCGGCGTGACGTCCATGCGCGGCTCGCTGACCGTGGCAAGCGAGTTGCGCAATGGCTTGCGCACAAAGTAGCCCGAGCGCGGCCGCGCCTCCAGCCAGCCTTCACCCTCCAGGTGGCGGCTCAGCTGCATCGCCGTGGACAGGCTGACGTCGTGCTGGCGCATCAGGCTGCGCAGCGAGGGCATGCGGTCGCCGACATTCAGCGAGCCGGCCTGTATCGCGCCGCGGTAGTGCGCAGCCAGGCGCTGGTAGATGGGTTGCTGCTGTGCGCTGGGAGAGGGTGAAGCGGTGTCCATGGCCCATGTTCCTTGATCCCAGGCGGGGAAAACAGATACAGATTTATCAAAACCGTACCGTAACAGATGCCAAACCGCCTATCTGCTCTGCCCAAGAGAGTGCGCCGCTGTGCCTGTTGCGCAAGACGGCATTTACCTACGATTCCTCTACTGCCTGCAGAAACACGGGCAGGCCATTTTCAACCCTGCAGAAAGGTGGTCGCGTATGCGAAGCAAACCGGAATCGTTCCAAACCAGCCAGCTGCGGTTGGCCACGGGGCAATCGCATTTTGAGCGATGGCCACGTGGTACCGTCATCCGTGTCGCCGCCGGCAGCGTGGCGTTGGTTCAACACACGGCGCTGGATCATTGCATGCTGTCGCAGCAAACAATGATGCTTCGCGGCGCGTTGCACTGTGTAGAAGTGCCGACCTGGGTGGAGATCGTTGCCCGGGCGGATGCTGATGTGGTTGTGGTGGTGCTTCGCACGGCGTCGCTGGCGCAGGGATTGCGGGCGGCCTTGCACACAGTGTTGGAGCGTTTGGGCTTGCTGCGCCAGGAGCGGCTGTGGGGTGAGCGTTGTACTCACTGAGGGCTAGATGGTGCGATTGCGGGGCGTGCGGGTTGTGCTCCAGCCGCAGGTTGGTAGTAGCCCTCGACCAGCGCCCCACCGGGAGCGCCGGGGTGCCCCAAGGCCACCCGACATCGCGCTAGCTCGTCCAATTTGAGTCTTGGTTGGTTGTAGACATGATTTAGTATCCACCGGCCCTGTTGCGTCTGCCAGAATAACGATATCCGTTAAACAGAGACGAAGAACTGTCAAAGTGAGGCTGCAAGCCACTTTCAGGTGTATTTGATGACCAAAATATCGACCATCGGCCAGTTTATCGAGCACTTGTTGTTGCTCTGGACATTGCGTTAAGGTGCACATGCGAAACACTCGAGGCATCATCAAACTGCTGTGCTGGTTCGCAACCGGCAGCCTGATTGTTTTCTGCTTTTTATTTGGTTTTCCCTTTGTCTCTCGGCTGGCTGCGGGCAAGGTCATCGAAATCGCTGGCTGTCGACCACCAACTTTTGACATGCAAGCCGTTTGCCCCGCTGGAAGTTTTGCGGAGCCGTTTGTGCCACTTAGCCATTGGTTCACCAGCGCACTAGCGCCGTTTGTGCTGGTACAGAACTTTGGTGGCATGCTATTAGTTTGGGTAGCTATTTGCATTGCGCTCTTTGCCACCTTTCGGGCACTCCCCGTGATGGGTGTTCAAAATACTTCTTCTTGATAACGGCTGTTCAGGGACTTGGCAATCAGGCCCGTACCACAAAACTCTCTCTGCTGATCTTCTTGTTTAGCCGCACGGTTTGTTCACCAAACGGCTCCTTGTCACTGAGCGTGGCATAACAAAGGCGCCAGCTTGTTGGCCAGTGCGCACACCGCCTTGTTGTGGTGGCGGCGGGCCTGCACATCCAGCACCCAACGCCGTACCCCACAGACCTTTCGCCCGGCGTTGTCGGCCACCTTGGAGGCACGCGATACGCTCCTGGCACCATGGGTTAGCAACATACGCAAATAGCGATCCGGTCGACAGCAACGGTAGTAGCATCCATGTCGGACTCCTTTGTTTAAGAACCTGACCTCCACGCCAATGAAAACCAAGACGCAAATATTGCGCAAAAAGACGGGGGAGTCCATCCCATCGAACGAGAAGACGCACCGCGATGAAGCCGCGTCGCGTCCCTAGCGGCAGTCCGGCAGGCCCTTCAGTTCACCCAACCCCAAGCGGAGACTCAGTATCAAACCGACCACATCTGCCGCCCGCACCAAGCGACACCGGGAGATCAGTTCCCAACTGGAAAGCCTTGACGACGTGGCGATCGCTGAACTGCTCGCAAGCGCTTCCGGCGGAAATGGCGGCTTCGGAGGCAGGACGGCCCGGCTTGAAGTAGGCGGGGTACGCGTGTTCTGCAAGATGGTGCCACTCACCAGCCTAGAGAAGGATGCCGCAAGCCATCAGTCCACGTCGAACCTCTTTCAGCTACCTCCTTACTATCAGTACGGGATCGGGTCCACTGGATTCGGCGCATGGCGAGAGCTTGCTGCCCATATCCTCACTTCACGTTGGGTACTTGAGGGGCAGCATGAGCAGTTTCCGCTGCTCTATCACTGGCGAGTCATTCAATGCTCCGACGCGGGCTCGGAGGGTGCTGAGGCGTATGAATACCTTACGCACCCAGCTGCAGTTAGTGAAGACAAGCCCTTCATTGGCCAGCGTCTCGAAGCGCTTAGAACCTCACGAACATACATCGCAATTTTCACTGAGCACTTCCCAATCACGCTCTCACAATGGCTATTGGAGGAGTTGCGCTCTGCCCAATCGTCAGCGAGCGCAGCAGTGCAATTCGTAGAGGCGAATGCGTTCAGAACTATCGATTTCATGCGCCGTCAGGGGTTCTATCATTTCGACACGCACCTCGATAACATTCTGACTGACGGAGACCGCCTGTACTTTGCAGACTTTGGCTTGGCCGTCCACCGGTCTTTCGATCTCGGGACGGATGAGAAAAACTTCTTGGAGCAGCATGCCCAATATGACGCAGCGCGCTTCGGCTCGTCTCTAGTACATACCATATGCCGCGCGATCCCCGGCGAAGAGAGTTGGAGCGAAAAGCTGGAGAGACCGGACCTTCAGACCAACTCGCTTCCGTTCGCCGCCGTCGCCGCCTTGCAAAGGCACGCTCCCGCGGCTATATACATGGGGCAATTTGCACGCAATCTAATCAACACGGACCGGCATACTGCTTTCAAGTGGCCTTCAGCGGCACTGGCTTGTGCCAAGTAGCGCATGCCTGCCAGCCGGCTCACACCATGAGACCTGATCGGGTAGGCAACGGCTTTTTATCGTCATGCCCACACCACCCACCGGGCGGGTCCGCAGTGGGCGGTTTATGGCCATTTGAATAATAAGCGGCGCAAAAACGCTCGGCTACCAAATGCTCGCTGAGATGTTCAGCGAATGTGTTGCATCGACCGGTTGAATCCGCCCCGCCAAACCGGCGGTCCATTGAATCCAGCCCCCCCACAATCACTCGCCGAGTTTGGGGCTGGGCTCTGCGTCGATTTGTTGGCCTTAAACACCGTCAGGCGTGAAGCCCGGCCCGCAATCTGCCGACCATTGCACGCGACGAGTTACCTCTCACCCGATCCGCGGCGGATTGAACTTCTCCTGCAGAAATTGCGAATGGTTCAGAAACGCTTGCGCATCCTGGGTGGCCAGGTCTTCGCTGAGTTGCAATACCTTGGCGTTAAGGTCGTCCAGCGTCGCGGTGAAGGTCTCCTGCGCGGTATGGCCGTTGGTCAGGCGTTTGGTCATCGCAAACTGTTGCGGGATAGACAGGTAGGTCTTCAGCGCGTCTGGCAGATAGGTTAGGGCGATGTGGCGGGCATGGAAGCTTTCCTCCAGCGACAGGTGGCCTTTGCTGCGCTCCCATTGGTCCAGCAAACCATTCAGTTGTTTGCACAGGTCCAGCACTTTGGCCTGCAAGCTGGCGGGCAGTCGGTTCTGGGGGTTGTGGTCCACCAGCTGGCGTACCGCATTCAGGGCGGTCAGCATGCTGGTGCGGGCGTCGCCTTCGTCGGCAAACTCCAGCGCGTCCCACGGCGTACCTGACAGTTTAGGAAAGCCAAACCACATGCCGCCAACACCAAAACCCGCGGCGTAGCCCAGCACCGCAAGCGCACCCGCACCCACCTGCGTCAGGCCCAGGCTGCTGAGCACCAAGGCCAGCGTCGACAATCCAATGCCGCCCCAGTTGGCGGGCGACTGCAGGAAATTACTGATCTTGTTCATGCGGGGCGAGTAGCGCTACTGGTACGCCCGAATGTCCTTGAACACGCTGTACAGCGAAGCTTTGCGCGCGTCGAACACACGGCCACCGGTCGTGGCAACCAGTTCCTTCAACGCGGCCTCATTGGCCTCACCAAACAGCACCATGAAGACGGGGATGGCGCGTACATCTTCGGGCAGCGCAGCATAGGCGGCCTTGAACTGGGCCATGTCCCGGCCCTTGTTGACCTCGCCGTCGGTGAACGCCACTACAGAGTATTGGTAGCCGGGGTTCTTCTGGCGCTCTTCATTCATATTGACCAGGGCTTGCAGCACCGCGTCGTAGAGTGCGGTGCCTCCACTCATGCGCAGGCCTTCGGCAAAATCGCGCACCTGGCCCAACACCTTTTGCTTGGCTTCCGAGTCTGCGGCTGCCATGGCCAAACCCTTGCTACCTGTGGCGACTTTTTGCACGCCGGGTAGTTCGAAGAACACCGGAGCATAGACCTGCTCGGAGAAGGGAAGCATCCAGACCTTTTCGCGGCTGGTCAACCGGGCGATGCGGCCGGTCAGTGATGCGTCGTCACCGGCTATATATTGCAGGGCTTCCACCAGTTGTTGGCGGCGGCCGTTCTGGTTCATGCTGCCGCTGATATCCAGCACGAATGTAGACGCAATGGGGGTGCGGAATTCGTTGAGGTAGGCGTTGATCAGGCCGTCGGCCAGCGGGCGGTCTGTGGAGAAGGGTAGTTCTACCAGCATGCTGTCTTGCGGGAAAAGGCTGGCCTGCGCCTTGACCACTTCTGCATTCACTGGACGGCGCAGCGTGGTCTTGGCCAACCAGGTCTGGGCCGCATCGCCCTTCAGGTAGGCCACCACTTTGAGATATTGCTCGCGCTTGGCATCGTTGAGCAGCATCAGCGGGTAGTCGGCCGTGGCCACGCCTTCAAAGGGGTAGATCAGCGTCAGCTTTTCCTTGAGCTTTCCCGATTGGTTCAGTGATAGCAGCCAGCTCTCGTAGTTGATGAATGCGTTGACGCGGGTGTTTTGCTGTTCGATGAATTTTTCACTGAGGTAGCTGCTGTTGTCGCCCACCAGTTTGTAGCCTTTGATGAAGCCGCTAATGGCGGCACGGTCTACATCGGCAGCGGTCAGTGCTTCGGATTTCTGCGCGGCCGACGCCACAACACCCATCAGGGCCATAAAGCCCTGGTTGCTGGTTGCCGGGTTGGACAGTGCGTATTTGAGTTGGCCGCTTTGCGCGGCCTTGGCAATGGCGTTCCATGTGACCTTGCGGGCCACATCAGGCTGATCCCAGCCCAGCACCTTGGCCTGGCTTTCGCTGACACCCACCACGACCGGGGACAGCATGATCTTCTCTTGCAACTTGACACGCGCCTGGCCCTGCGGGTCTGACAACAAATACTTGGCATTGGCAAACCAGGCCGCGTCCACATTGGCCTGGCCGGTCTGCACGGCCTCGGTGCTCTCCATGGTGCCGCCGTATTTGAAGCGCAGTTTGACGCCTGTGGCGTCTTCCACCATCTTCTCCAGCGGCTGCGCGTCCTTAAGGTCGGTGGTGGCCAACACGGTGAAGGTGTCCACTACCGCTGCGGGGGCAGCAGTTTTAGCGGGCTCTGTCGGCTGCTTGTTGCAGGCCAGCAGGCCTACGCTTACCAGCAGGGCCAATGCCCAGCGTGCCGTGCGGTGTGGATGGTGTTGTTGTTGCATGGTGTCTCCCTTTATTTTGTCTACTGCGCCATTTCGCGGGTGATGGCGTCAATCATCTCCGCCATGATGTCGAAACTGGGTGGGTCGATCACCTGGGTCAGCCGCTCTTCGACGGCCAGGTTGGTTGCCTTGGCAGCCTGCGCGAAGTAGGCGCTGTCGGAGATGCGAAAGCCAAAGTCAACGGCCAACTGCTGGAGTTCAGTATTGGTGGACAGCAGCTCGCCCAGCTTCTTGGCCCGCGCGCTGGCGGCGACAAACACCACCTTGTTGAACAGCGTGGGTTGCGGGTAGATCAGCACCATGCCGGGGCTCAGGCCTTTCTTTGCGAGCGCGTAGCTGACGATCTGGTTTTCGTAGATAAAGGCCATTGGCGTTTTGCCGATGCCGATGGAGACGTAGTCGTCGAAATTGCCGTTGACGTAATTTTCCTGGTAGCCCTGGCGCTTGAACAGACCCGACACGGCCTTGGCGGACTTCTGTGCAGTGTCGCGGTCGGTGACGATTTCACCCCCGTTGACCGCGTAGCTGGTTAGCGCCAGATACATGGCCGCAGAGTTGCTCTTGCGCACGTCGGTGGTGGAGACCAGCACGCTCTTGTTCACCTCGTAGGCGCTAGCGCCCTTTAGGTCTTTCCAGCGTTTCTTGTCCAGCATCAGCTGTGTGAGCTTGGCCAGGTCGGCATGCCACACGCCGGGGCTGGACTCTGTGGCTATGCCGTTGGCCGCCAGGATCTGCGCAATGGGCGTCCAGGACGCAATCACCATCGGCGTGTAAATTGGCGAGTAGGCGGTGGTGGCGATGTTTGCTTTTTTGGCGGCGTCGCCGATCTGGTTGGCCGCCACTACGCCGGACGAGAAGAAAAAATCCGGCGTCTGACCGGGGATGACGCGTGCGGCCATGTCGCGCGAGCCAATGCGTTGCACGTTGAGTTTGAAGCCATTGGCCGCCAGTGCCTTCTGCACCCGTGGGTCCTGAAAGTAGGGCTCCACATCCAAGGCAATCAAGCCCGAGATTTCCTCCACCGGCACAGCGCCCGTCAGCTTGCCCGCCAGGCCGCTCAACACATGGGACCCGGATGCGTCGGACGCGGGTTGTCGCCCCGTCTGGTACACCGAGAAGTAGGCCGCTGCGCCGAAGATCGCCAGCAGCCCCACTGTCACAATCGCCTTGCCTGCTTTGTTCATCGGCGCAGTATCGCGCAAAATGTGAAGCGGCCAAACGCTGTGCAGGCGATTTCCCGCACATGTCTCTACGTGAACCATGAACGAACCGAAGAAGAGTAAGAACTATGCCACGGCCAGTGGCCCGGTCAACCGCCGCACAACCGCTGCGCCTGCTGCGAAGCCGCCCGTGTCGCAGGCGGTGCTGCAGCGCGTCAGCCAGGCGCAGGCCAAACGCCGCTTGGGTACGCCGTTGTCGCAGCGCGTTGCCGCGGCTGCGCAACCGGCATCCGCAGGTTCGTTGCCCACCCCCACAACCATTCTGCAGGCCATCGGCGGCACCGTCTGCGCCACGGGCCTGGGGCTGGGCGTGATACAGAGTTCGGTCGTGGTCATGGGCGGCAGCGCCGTGGCACTTGCTGGTTTTGCGGCTTGGGCTGTCATCAGCCGGCGCGGGCAGCCACGTGCGGTGGGCGCACCTGCTGCGGGCCTACCCCCCGATGTGGCAGATCCGGAGGCCTTGGCCCAGCTCGATGCGGTCATGGAGAAGATGGCAGCACAGGCTCCGCAGGCCATAGTGGACAGCCTGACCCGGTTGAAGGAATCGATAGTGCGCTGCATGGCGCTGCTGGGCACGACCCAGGTGGACGGGGGAATGGCCAGCGAAGAGAGTTTGTATTTGCGCGAAGCAGTGCGCCGCTATATTCCCGACTCCATCAATAGCTGCCTGCAAGTGCCGCTGAAAGACCGGGCCAGTCTGGTGATCGATGGCAGCAAACCAGCGCTGGATTTATTGCAGGACCAGTTGCAGATGATTCAGCAGCAACTGAATAGCCGCGAGTCGAAACTGACACAGCTGGCAGGCGAAGCGCTGCTGCGGCAGCAGCGGTTTCTAGCCGCAAAGGCAAACAGCCCGGGATAGCCGGGCTGTTGCTTCGTCGACGCAGGCGCCTTACAGCGTCCCGGGCTTGGTGTCCCTGCCGGAATTGGCCGCGCGGTCCATCAACTCGGCTTCATGCTTGTCACGCACGGTTTTAGCAACCGTGAATGTGCTGCTGACCAGGAACAGCCAGCTCACGACCATGAAGCCTTTTTGCCAATCGCCAATATTCATGCGCCACAGGCCCCAGGCCGTCAGGCTGAAGGCGGCTGCAAACGCAATCCACACCGTCATGACCCACGACGCAGTGTCAACCTGGCCATCGCGGTTGTCGCGGATGGTCTTGGCTACCGCAAAGGATGAAAACAGGCAGAAGACCAGACCAATGGCCAAAAAGGCGCGGTCCAGCTCCTGGCCAGGCAGCATCAGCACACCGATGGCGCTTGCACCCAGGGCCAAGCCAAATGAGAGCCAGACCTGTGTGCGCCAGCCCGAGGTGTCGCGTTGCATCACATATTGCGTAGCCATAGAAATCCCTTGTTCAAAAGTTATAGGTCAGTTAATCACAGCGCAACCGGACCACTCAAAGCCTGCTTGCTGGCCTCGCGCGCCTGTTGTTGCCGGGTGCGGTCGATGTACTGATCGGCCCGGGCCAGTTGCTCTTTCATCATCGCGTTGTTCTGGCCCATGACTTCGATGGACTTGGCGCGGAAATTGTCCATGGCATCCATGGCACGGAAGGTCTGGTCAAACATTTCTTTCAACTTCTCAATACCCAGCAGGGGGTTTTGCGAGAACTCGCCCGTTTTTTCCACATGGTTACCCAGTTGGCGGCCGGTCTCAGCGACCAGGTTGTTGATGGAGGTGTTGACGCCCGACAGCATTTCCATGACCTGGATCTGGTTGCCGGTGGCGCGTGCCACGGTTTGCGCGACGGCCAGCGCGCTCATGCCGGTAGTGGCCACGCGTGAGCAGCCGTTCATCATTTCGCGGCCGGTTTTCTTCAGCACGTCCAGCGCCAGGTAGCCATTGGTGCAGACGGCCTGTTGCGTCATCATGTCCTGCAGGTTCTGGCGCGCATAGAACAGCACTTCTTGCTGCAAGGCCTTGGCCTTGATGGGGTCGGTGGCCTGCAGTGCGTCGACCTTGGAGGCCAGCTTGGCGTCCAGCGTTTCAGCGAAGTAGATCGCGGCGGACAGCTTTTGCATTGCCTCCCACAGCTTGGTGCGGGTGGCTTCAATGTCCACCACGTCACGCTGCATGTCGTCGCGTGCAGCATAGATTTGCTGCATGCTCTTCTGCAGTTGCGTGCCAGCGCTCTGGTATTTGCGGAAGTAAGCCTGCAACTTATTGCCGAAAGGGATGATGCCCAAAAATTTTTGCGGCTGGAACAGGTCGCCTTCCTTGCCGGGGTTCAGCTCATCCAGGTGTCCGCGCATGTCTTGGATGGCTTTGAAGGCGCTGCTGTCTTCCACGCCGGCAAAGTTGCGTTGCATCAGGCGGCCCTGCATCAGGCTGGATGCAATGGACACCTCTTCACGGCCCAGTGCAAAAGCGCTGTCCAGCTTGGCCTTGAAGGCTTCGCTTTGCACGTCTTCCTTCAGCAGGCCGTCCATGAAGCGGTCGACCTGGTCGTCCACTGCTGCCTGGGTCTCTTTGGGGATGGGGACAGCGGCCTTTGCCACGTCCACCGCCAACGGTGTCAGGACCTCGGGTGGAGCCAAGGTAAATGTGGGAACCGCGGTTGTGGTTTGCGTAGTCTCGGCCATGGTGGTGTCCTCCTGCCAATCAATTGCTGTGGTCGCGTTTATACCAAACCGGTTGTTTAGCCGGCGTCTCGCCGGGAGACATCTTCATGAAATAGGGCTGCAGGCCTCGTCAGCGTAGCGTGAGCAGCTATCAAAATAGGAGTGGTGCGATTACGCATGAAAGTCTGGTTAGTTGGACCGGGCACAGGCGGATGGATCAATAGCGGGAGTCTAGGGAGCGCGTGGAGCGTAGCGGGCTGGGAAGCTGCGCCAGTCTCCAGAAGCCAGCCGACGGGTATCAAAATACAATACTGGCGCATGACCGCGCTTCGAATCTGCTACCCCACAGAGGCCGACGCCGAGCCGTTGCTGGCGTTTGAAAATGCCAACCGCGCCTACTTCGAGCACTGGATCAATGCGCGTGACCCTTCTTACTACAGCATCGGTGCGGTACGCGCTGCCATGGCTGAGGCCCAGGCCGAGCGGCTGCGCGACACCGCCCACCAGTTCCTCGTCAAGCTCGGAGGTCGGCTCATAGGCCGTGTGAACTTCACCGCTGTGGCACGGCCCTATTTCAACAAGGCCACCATCGGCTACCGCATAGGTGAAGACTGCGCGGGCCAGGGTTACGCCAGTCAGGCCGTCGGGTTGGCCTTGCAAGAAGCCTTTGGAACGTTGAAGCTTGACCGCATAGAGGCCGTCGTGCGGTCCGGGCATGTGGGCTCTGCGCGCGTGCTGGAGCGCAATGGTTTTGTGCAGTTCGGGCTATCGCGGCGCAGCATGCTGTTGCACGGCCAGTACTACGACCTGGCCCACTTTGAGCGGCACGCGCAGCCGCTGTCAGTGCAGGGCTGACGCGGCTAATTCAGGTCGTCCACCGTGTCGGGGTCTGGTACGTCGCCGATAGCCACGCGTGTCCGTTCCGCCTGGGCTTGCAACCATTTGCAGAACGCCACGATCTCGGGGCGCCCGCCGGCGCGGGGACCGACGATCAGCCAGTAAACCATGGGCGAGTCCAGACGCATATTCGGCAGTATCTCGACCAGGTCGCCGCTGGCCAGGCTGTCAGACACCAGCGGCATGCGGGCCAGCGCCACGCCCTGGCCGGTGAGTGCGGCCTGCGCGATCTGGTGGGCATAGTTGAAATACAGCCAGCGCTTGGGCTCCAGCGTCTTGAAGTTGTGCGTGTCCAGCCAGCGCCGCCAGGTTAGCCACTCCAGGTTTTGGGTGCGGTGCGAGTCGCTGGCCTCGATCAGGCCAAAGTGCACCAGGTCGCTGCCTTTTTTCAGCGGATGGCCGCTCTTGAGCAGCCACGGGCTGGCCACCGGGGTTAGTTGCTCTCCGAACAACCGCACCGCGCCGGCGGGGGCTTGTGCCGGACGCACATAGCGCAGGGCCACGTCAATGTCGGCGGTCTCCATGTCCACCGGCACATCGCTGGCGTCGATACGGATGTCGATGTCAGGGTGCGCGCTTTGAAAATCCTCCAGGCGGGGAATCAACCACATGGACGCAAACGATGCCCAAGTGCTGATCGTGACACTGCGCCGGCCCGCGCTGCGGCGTATCAGGCGCACTGTACTGTCCAGGCGGTCCAGCGACGGCAGCACGGCGCGCAGCAATTGGGCACCAGCGCCGGTCAGCTCCACGGCGCGGGTGTGGCGCAAGAAAAGGGGTACGCCCACCTCTTCTTCCATGGCCTGGATCTGGCGGCTGACCGCACTCTGCGTCAGCGACAGCTCTTCGGCCGCTGCGCGAAAGTTCAGGTGCCGGGCCACGGCCTCAAAAGCGCGCAGGTGGCCCACCGCTATGGGGCGGGTACGCAGATGGTTTTCAGAATGCTGCATGGGTGATAGGGCAGAGCAGAAAGGTATTGATGCGAAATTGGAATGAATAGCTTATCCCGTTTTCATTGGACGATCAAGGGTTATCCCGCGATCATTCAGGCATCAAACGCAACAAAGGAGCGCACCATGTCAAGCCGCAATTTCCTGGATTTCCAAGCCTCAACAAGCCAGGACGCCGTTCGCGGTATCTGGAAGTTGGCCCCCGGGCGCGCGCTGAGCCTGCAGCCGCGCCAAGCCGGGTTGTTGCGTGTGGCGCAAGGCCAGGTATGGGTCACGCTAGACGCCGAACACCGCGGTGCCGGTAACGAGTCGGGAGACTACTTTCTGCACGCCGGCGAGCAGTTAACGGTTGGTCCCGGTCAACATCTCGTGCTGGAACCTTTCGAGCGTGCTGACCAGCAAGCCGTCTATTTTGAGTGGGAACCGGCACCTGCCAGCGTATGTGCTCTGGCTGTACCCAACCCCCATGCCGTCACGCAGCCACTGCGGGATCTTGGCCAGGCCTTGGGCATGGTGGGCTCGGCCCTGGTCCACTTCTGCGAAGGCTTGCTGGCCTATGGCCGCCAGCTGCTGCCCGGCCGCCATGTGGCGCAAGTTACGCACTGCAGCTGAGTATTCAAACCGATCGCGTCGGCCACGCTGGTGCATCCGTACCGGGTGGCACCGAGGGGCGGCTCCACAGTGCAGGTGTGCGTGACAGCTGGGGCGTGGGCCGCACTGCCACCAGTGTGCCGAAGCCCGATGCGTAGGTTTCCAAATAAACCTGCCGATCCGGTGCGGTGACGGCAAAGCCTGAGGGAATGCGGCCCAGGCCGCGCAGCCAGTGTGCCGTTTGTGCAAGGGACACGCGCACATGCCAGCTGCCGCCTTCTTGCAACTGCCGCAGCTTGGCGGCCGCAGTTCCAAAGGCCATCAGGTATCCGCTGGCGTGGTCCAGGATCTGCATGGGCAGAGCCCTGGGCTGGGGTGAGCCGGCCGCTTCGGCCTCGGCCAGATTGAAGCCAGTGGCAGCTTGCACCAGAGAATCAAAACCGCGCCGCTGGGCCCACGGACCCTGATTTCCATACGCCGACAAAGACACGACGACGATGCCGGGCCGCCGTTCAGCCAAGGCTTCAGCACCGTAACCTAGCGCTTGCAGGCCGCCCGGGCGGTAGCTCTGCACGAAGACATCGGTGTTGGCTACCAGCGTATCCATCGCCAGTCTGTCTGCCGCGTTGCGCAGGTCTATGTGGCTGGAGAGTTTGCCGCGGCTGTTTTCGGCGATCAGGCCGATGTTGGGCAGGTGGGGTGCGTTGACTAGCATCACATCTGCGCCTAGCGCCGCAAGGGTACGGCCCGCGACCGGGCCGGCGACGATGCGGGTCAGGTCCAGCACGCGCAGCCCCGTCAACGGCCTTTGGTCTGACTGCAGTTTGGGTAGTTCGCGTGGAGGTGCATCTCCTATGCGTTCTATGGTCAGCAGCGGCTGCGCCGCCACTACCTGCGCGTGGGGGTGGGCGTCCCACTGTGCAAAGCTGCGCAATGCGGAAACAACCAAGCCCTTGTCGGCCGCGGCCTGTTCAAAACCCAACGCCTTCCAACTGCGCAGGGCGCGTTGCGCGTCCTCGCGCTGAGCGCTTGCACCAGACAGCCCCAGCAGTGCCAGTGCACCCTCACGGTGGTGGGCGAAGTTGGCGTGTAGACGCACCCAGCCATCGGCACACGCGTATAGGCCCGAGAAGGGGTCCCACGCATCAATGGTCTTGTCGTCAACGCTGAACCAGCCCTCGCACTCCACTGCCGCATGCGCCATGTTTACGCCCACCGTCTGGCGCTGTTGACCGCGTGCATGGCCCAATTCGCACGCTGCCAGGGCCGCTGCGGCAATGCTGGTTTGCGCTGCGGTACCTACTGCAAAAGACGAGGCGAAAACCGGGTCTGCGCCCTCAAGTTCCAGATGTTCCAAAGCGTGGGGTGTCAATCCACCCAAAAGCCACAGGTTGCGAATGACGGCATGTGGGTCCATGGAAAATATTTGTGCAGTGGCTCGGGCGTGGAAAAAGTGTTGACCGCTTCCCCTAGACTATAACGATCGCCTCACGACAGAAAGTTTGCACCATGGCGCCCTGCGCAACCGGCCAGTACCTCACCCCTTATGAACGTGGCAACCAGAACCAGACAACCCAGTGGAATGACTGCATAGCCTTCTACGGGAAGCTTGCCGCGGACTTTCCCCGCATATTGCATTTCTTCCAGATCGGCATAGCTGACAACGGATTGCCGCTGCATGCGGGCGTGGTCACCAGCGACGGTGTTGGCGACCGTGCGCAGATCAAGGCAGATGGCCGGCCGGTCTTCTTCAACAACAACGGAATCCACCCTGGCGAGCCCGAGGGCATAGATGCCTGCATGGCGCTGGTGCGGGACTTTTGTACCCAACCCGATCGGTTGAAGACCCTGGGCAAGACCGTGTTCCTGTTCATACCGGTGTACAACGTGGACGGCTGCCTCAACCGCCAATCGACTTCGCGTGTGAACCAGTTGGGTCCGGAAAACTTTGGCTTCAGGGCCAACGGGCGCAACCTGGATTTGAACCGCGACTTCATCAAATGCGACAGCTTGGCGGCCCAGGCTTTCAACCGATTCTTTAGCGCCTGGGACCCGGACGTGATGGTCGACACCCACACTTCCAATGGCGCGGACTACCACTACACGATGACGCTGATCAACACCCAGACTGACAAGCTGGGGGGTGGACTGGGTGACTTCCTGCGCGACACCATGCTTCCGGATATCTACAGCAACATGGCCCGCCGTGGTTGGCCAACCTGCCCCTATGTCAATCCGGTCCGCGCCACACCCGACGATGGCATAGAAGACTTTTTAGAAGTACCCCGGTTTTCCACTGGCTACGCGGCGCTGCACCACTGCATTGGCTTCATGCCAGAGACGCACATGCTCAAGCCATTTGCCGACCGCTACGCGGCCATGCGGACGCTGGTGGAGGTGGTGCTGGAGTTCACGGTCGACCACGGCGCGCAGATTCAGGCGCTGCGCCAGGTGGCCCGGAAGAATGCCGCAGAGCGTCGCAGCTGGCCGGTGCTGTGGCAGCCCGATACTGAACGCCCCTCGACCTTCCGTTTCAAGGGCTACGCAGCGGTCTACCGACCCAGTGTGCTCGGTAATTACAACCGTCTGGCGTATGACCGCAACCAGCCCTGGGAGCGTGACATACCGTGGTTCAACCGCTGCTCCGCAGCACTGGAAGTAGCCACACCCAAACAGTATTTGATACCCCAGGCGTGGCGCGAAGTCATTGAGCGCTTGCAATGGAACGGTGTGCAGCTACAGCGGCTGCAGACCAATCAACTGGTGCAGGCCCGGGTGTACCGGATTGCCCACGTGCAGTCACGCGAGCGCCCCTACGAGGGGCATATGTTCCACGACACGGTGGAGCTCACCGCGCACACCGAAACCGTTCAGGCTTATGCGGGCGACGTACTGGTAGACCTGGCCCAGCCTCTTGCTCGCTACGCGGTAGAGACGCTGGAGCCACAGGCCCACGACAGCTTTTTCCGCTGGGGATTTTTCAACAGCGTGCTGGAGAAGAAGGAAGCGTATTCGGATTACGTGTTCGAAGATACTGCGCTGGAGATGTTGCAGCAAGAACCAGAATTGCGGACCCGCTTCGAGGACTGGAAGCGGGAGTACCCCGAACGCATTTCCGACCAGACTGCGGTGCTGGATTTCATCTTTGCCCATGGAAAGCGTTTCAACGAACCAGAGTGGCTGCGCTATCCAGTAGTGGGACTGTTGTGAGGGCCTTTGCGCGGGAGTAGGATGCAGTCAATAGCATTGCTGTGACTGGAGAACGAAATGGCGAACGAACTGGCTGCGGGTGCAGCGACCGATGCATTGCATGAGGATGCGGATGAAGAGATTACCGAGGTGGAGGTGGGCGACCTGATGCACCGCCCGGATGGCTACTACTGGCAGACCCCCGACGGCACCCAGGAATTCGGCCCATTCGAAAACCTGGAGCTTGCACTGGCCCATATGCAGTCGACGAGTGAGGAAGAAGTTACCGAACCTGGTGAAACGCTGCAAGAGGCGGAGGATGAAATTGGCGTAGCCGCCTGGGTGGACCCTGATACCGGAGAACTTGCCGAAGGCCAGTCCACGCCCCGGCTCAACGACGAGTAGGGTTCGTCCGTGATGCCGGTTACCACAGCTTGGCGCAGTTGCCGCTGAATACCACTGGCCCGCGCTGGCGTGAAGGGGCGGCTTCGGTTTCCAATGTCACGGTCAGTTTGCTTACTTTGGAAAACAATTTTTCCGAGGTATCCGGGAGCGAAGAAATGGTCGACCCCTGGGCGGGCACCGTACCGACCGCGAATGGAACCCCGTCTGTAGGATGGGCCCACAGCACCATATAACCTGCGGGCGGCGCAGTTACAGGACCAATGATTTTGATGGCTATCGTCTTGCCGTGGCGCAGCGAGCTGACGAGCACCTTGCCGTTGCCCGCTGTATCGGTCAACAGGCCGACATAGCTCGGTGGCAGACGCTCCCCCGCACGCATGGCTATCTGCTCACTGGATACAAAAAGTGTCGGCGCCATAAAAAACAGTGCCCCCGCCGCCAACATTCCTGCGGCCAGCCCGCCAAAGCCAAAACCTGCCGGCATCAGCCAGCCCAGCCATGCCGGTGGCTTGAGCGGAGCCAGTTGCTCCTGGGGCTTCTGCGTGCGGGCTGCAATTGCCGGCCACAGCTTGGCGGACGGCGTCTGCGGTGGCACTGACAAAGCCAGTTCGCCCAGCCGCATTTCCCACAGCGTGACCTGGGCTTGAATATCTATCCGGTCCGCGCGCAGTCGCTCGAACCGCCGGCGTGCGCCGCCGCGCAACGTGCCTAGAACATAGGCAGAGGCCAAGTGCTCCAACAGATCGGGATGGGTGTACCTCATGCGACCACTCCCTGGTCCGCCAGGCAGGCCTTCAATTTTTCCAGGCCGCGGCGTATCCACGCCTTGACCGAGCCCAGCGGGGCACCCATCTGGGCGGCAACTTCAGTGTGGGACAAGCCTTGGTAGTAGGCCAGCGCCAGACTTTGGCGGTGCGTGCCTTCCAGCGCGCCCATGCAGGCGCCGATGTGCAGGGCTTCGGTCGCCTGCTCCAGCAGTTGCACTGCGCTGGGATTGGCCTGCGCGTTGGATGCCGCGGCCGTGTGGGAGGTCTCTTCATCGTCCGGCGATAACTCGCTTTCCTTGCGGCGGCTGCGCAGTCGCAGGGCGTCTAGTGCCTTGTTGCGCACGATCGCAATCAACCAGGTCATGGGTTGAATGGATTGCCCGCCCACCTCGCTGCGATAGCCACCTGCGTTCTTCCAGATACTCACATACGCCTCTTGCAAAACATCTTCGGCCGATTGGCCGTTGCCTAATATACGCACGGCAACGCCGAACAGATGCGCGTGTGTGCGGGCGTAGAGCTGCGCAAAGCTGGCGTGGTTGCCGTAGGCCGCCAGGCTGATCAACTCCTGGAGGCTGAGGGTGTCCAGTTTCATAACTGGTCAGTATATGGATTTCCAACGCGCGAAGGCCGCAAATACCGTTTTGTCTATTTCTGGACCACCCTGCATCCGGATGGTGATCTGCGTCGTATATGCAGGGGTGGCATGATTTCTGGCGGTGAACCAATTGAGGAGAAGAGCATGGGACGTTTGTCTTCAAAGGCGTGTTTGGCGCTGGTAGCGCTGGTGTGGTTTAAGGCGGCATACGCAGCCCCCGCTGCGCTGTCAACTGCCGAGCCACCCGCAGCCGTGGTGGATGGTGTCGTCAGTCCGGCATGGTTGGAGCGTTTGGGCCGCCGCCAACCCCTATCTGCCGGCATGGTTTTGCAGGAGCGTGACCGTATCGAGACCGGGGCAGATGCCCGCGTGCTGCTGACGCTACCCGAGGGCAGCAAGATCAAGCTGGGTGAGCGCGCGCAGCTGGGGTTTGACACCTTGTTGGCGCGCCGTGAGGGGCAGGATGGCAACGTTTTCCTGAAATCGGCGATCAGCGTCGTGACCGGTGCCTTTCGCTTCACAACGAATGCGCTGTCCAAAGCGCGTAGCCGCCGCGAGGTGGATATCCGCTTGGCCACTGTGACGGCCGGGATCCGCGGCACCGACCTGTGGGGCAAACAGGGGGGTGCCAAAGAGATTGTCTGTCTGCTGGAAGGGAAAATTGAGGTCTCACGCGACCCGGTGGGCGGCCAAAGCTCTTCACCCGTGGTGCTGGACCAGCCGTTGCAGTTCTATATTGCACCCAAGGGGGAACCTACCTTGCCGATCGGCCGGGTGCCGGACGCCCAGTTGGCCCAATGGGTAGCCGAAACCGATATTGCGCGCGGTGCCGGTGGCTCCAGTGTGGATGGTTCCTGGAAGCTGCGCTTTGATACCCAGACCACGTTTGCCCAAGCCATGGCGCTATACGAAGAATTACGCGACCAGGGTTACGCTGCGCAATTCCAGCCCGAAAAAAAAGCTGGCAAGCGCATCTATGTGGTGCAGCTTGCCAACTTGTCCAGCGAAGACGATGCCCGCGCTCTGGCTACCAGACTGGGCCATGGCGGCAATGCCATGCCCAGCGTGGGCCGATAGTTTCTGTTTAAAGGGACATCTTGAACTGCACGCCGTAGGTGCGCGGGTCGTTGACGAAACCCAACAGGTTGTTGAAGTCGATGGCGCCGTTTATCTTTACTTGATTAGTGATGTTGCGGCCGAAGATCGCAGCTTCATACTTACCATTGCCCCAGTTGTAGCCCAAGCGCAGGCCGCCTTCCAGCAAAGATGGTGCGGTGAATTCTTTAGATTCGTACAAGAAAAGATTAGTCTGGCTGCGGTAAGCCCAGTCGGTGTAGATGAAGTACTCACCACCGTCGGAGGTAGGAATGCTGTAGCGTGCAGTGACATTCGCAATCCATTTGGGTGCGTTAGGCAACGGGTTGCCGTCAACCAGTGCAAACTTACCTGTGCCGAAAGTCTGTACGGGGTTTAGAACCGTGCAAGTTCTGCAAATACCGATGGCCAATGCAGGGTCGTTGATTTTTGTATCGTTATAGCTCCCACTGAAAGTTACCAAAAAATTGGGCGTGATGTAGGAATCAAAATTGACCTCGATCCCATCCCCGCTCGCTTTGTTGGCGCTCACCAGCCTCACCGTGTTGTCGGAACCACCTACAGACGTCAGTTGCTGATCTTTTACGTCATAGTGAAACAGGCTGATCGACGTACGGGCTCGCTTCTCAAACAGGTCTGCCTTATACCCGGCCTCAACGGAAAGAATAGTCTCCGGTTTGGCCTGCGTTAACGGGGCACCTTGAGGGGCTTGGATACTAGACCCGCGGTAGCCCGTGGCGACTCGTCCAAACAAATTCGAGTCCTTGTCTAGCTTGTAGGTTGCTCCCAGGTCCCAGGTGACCTGGCTGTCGTTTGTATCGCTACCCAAGCCATTGCTAGCATTAGCTACAGGTCCGGGTTGGCTAATCAACGACTTCTTGTCCTGCGAATAGCGCAAGCCACCCCGAACTTTCAGGTCCGAACTAACGGCGTAGGCCACACTTCCGAATAGTGCATTGGCTTGCGTAGTTTGGTCACTCACGAACACACTCGTTTGAGCATTATTAGCCAAGGAGTTATAGCCATAGCTGTCAAAACCCAACTTTTCACGGAAGAAATAGGTGCCAACTTGCCAACTGAAAGGACCTCGGGTCTTTGACTCCAGGCGAAATTCTTGTGTCACCTGTTGATGATCGCGGATGCCAGTAGCTGATTCGACAGAGAATGGAATCACTCCAGGTCCGCTGACCGGCAAATACGCCGCGCCGTAGCCGCCGTCAATGTCTCCGCGACTGAACACGCTGACTGTTTCATAGCCAGTAATCGAGTAAAAAATGAAATCTGGGAGCGACCATTTCAACTTAAGGTTGGCTCCTTTAATGCTCAGGTTCTGAGAGTTCACGCCGTCAGTTTGAATTCGGGATGGATGGAAGTCATCCACCAGCTCGTTGCTGCCCGGTTTGATGATATTGGCACGGAACAAACGTGCGCTGCCATTTAGGTCGCGGTTGTGGATTCCAATCAACGCGCTGAAGATCCCACCACCATCGTAAGCTGCTTGCAGGCGCACGGCGCGGTCGTCATAGCCTTCCAGATCCTTGGTCGGGCCTTTGTCGTTCTTGACCCAGTTGTCTCGGTGCTGCAGTTGCGCCGAGATGCGGGCGTTCCATTCGCCGGACAGCGGCAGGTTGAAGGCCGTTTCCAGGGCGGCTGTGCCGTAGGTGCCGTAGGACGCGTTGAAGTAACCGTCGGTGGTCTTGGAGGGCTTGACCGAATCAATCTTGACCACGCCAGCGGGGGTGTTGCGGCCAAACAGGGTGCCCTGTGGGCCGGCCAGCACCTCAATACGGTCCACATCAAACACGGGGAAGCCCTTCAGGATGGGGTTTTCCTGCACGATGTCGTCATAGATCAGCGAGACGGGCTGGGAGGCGTTGGAGCGGAAGTCGGTATTGCCGTAACCACGGATGTAGAAGCGCGGGAACGCACGGCCAAACGACGATTCGATGTTCAGGCTGGGTACGCGGCCCGACAGCATGCGGATGTCCATGCCACCCGTATTCAGTACATCAAATTTTTCACCGGAAATGGTGGAGATGGAACTGGGAACGTCCTTGATGTTCTCTGCGCGGCGCTCGGCTGTCACTGTCACGGCTTGCAGCACGCCCGCTTGCGGTGCGGAGGCAGTTTCTGCGGGTGCTGTGGTCTGGGCCATGGCAAAGGCCATGGGCCAGAGTAGTGCAATGCCGACCATGAGCGGCGTTGGCGAAAAACGGTTGTGGCCTGAGCGGGCGAGTTTTTGCATGGGGAATCTCTTTGTTGAATGAATGGTCAGGAAATTGTCGCATGACCCATGCAAATAGCGGGCCATCTTGGCGCAGGCTGTCAGGCCGTTGGTAGCGCGCGACACCCCGGAGCATTGCGAACTTGGACTTTTGTTCGGGGGCGTACATACAAGCACCAGCGTCCGACCTACTCTCGGGCATTCCAACAAGAGGAAGCCACGACCATGAATACACTTACTTGCCATATTTCCGTTGCGCGCCACCTTGCGCTGACTGCCGCCACACTGGTTTTGGCCAGCGGGGCCGCATTTGCCGCCGGTTCGTCGCCAGACGTCTCCAGCGCGGAGCAGCGCTACCGCCAGGAAATGGCCGTCTGCGATAGCGGGCGGTCCCAGCAAGACGTGAAAACTTGTCGCACCGAGGCCCGCAATGCCTTTGCGGAAGCCAAGCGCGGCGCCCTGAGCGATGCGCCCAAGCAATTCGGCAACAACGCCGTGCAGCGTTGCAGCGAATTCACAGGCGACGAACGCAGCGCCTGCGAGGTTCGGGTGCTCAACCCTTCACGCGTGGACGGCAGCGTTGCGGGCGGCGGTCTGGTGCGCGAAAGCGTCATCATTGTCCCCGCGCAATAGTTCAGCGGCCCGCCTAGCGGCAAGCCGCTGTCGGCCGGAATGGTTTAGGTTGAATCTGGCTGTAGCCATCGTCCAGAAAGCGTAAGCAGCTATCAAATATGTAGCACCGATGGAGCCGTAGCGTTCTTCTAAACGCCGCCATTTGCACTGCTTACACCCGATTTCGGTTGTTTTGTGTCGTTTGCGCATAGCCATTTGGCTGCCCCGCCGACCGTATTTTCACCCTCGGAAAGGCGTAGACTCGCCGGTTGCGCCAGTCGGCGCTACTTTTAACTGGGGTGTAACAAAAAATGCGCATACGATCGCTGTCCATTGCTTTTCTTTTTTCCACGCTGGCGTTGCTAGTGTCGGGTTGTATGGAGACTGCCCCTAAGGCTGCCGATACATCTCAGGCTGCGCCCGCACAAGGGGCTGGTCCCACATTTGGCAACCCTTCGCCTAACGCTGGTACATCTACCTCCAATAAGGCCAATGCCGCAGCCGACGCCGCAGCCTACAAGGAAGTTGCCTACAAGAACGCGAGCAAGAAAGGCCCCGCGCTGATCGTCATCCCCGGCGAGATCAAGAGCGCGAACGCGACCTTCACGCAAAAATTCTCCCCCAACAATATTGCCGATTTTGGTGAGCTGGAATTGTCCCAAGCCAACTTCACGGTGCTGGAGCGGGCCAACCTGGGTAACCTGCTGAACGAAATCACGCTGGCTTACAACCTGGGCAATGTCGCCCAGGCCCGTAAGACCATGCAGGTTGGCAAACTCAAGACCACGAAGTGGATTGTCAAATTCGACATCCTGAAGGCCGAGCAGATTGCCGAGAACTCCAAGGGCTTTGATGGCCAGGCTATCGGTGGTCTGATCGGATCGCTGTCGGGTACCCGTGCGGGTGCCGCGACCGGTCATGTCGTGGGTTCTGTGAAGACTGGCGATTCCACTGGCGTGTGGCTGATCGGCATGCGCTACAAGATCATGAATGCCAGCACCACTGAGCAGGTGGCGCAGGGCTACAAGGAACTGAAGATGGAAGTCGGCGCCACGCGCACCAGCGTGATGGGCATCTCCGAGAGCGCCAAGGGTGGCGTCGGCTTGGACACGATGATCCAGCGCCTGATCCAGACTGCGGTCTGGGATATTGACGCTAAGTACAAATAAGCCCCCACGCTCCGCCGCTGCGCGGGTCGCCGCCCCCCGAGGGGGCTAACTCGCCTTGGGGCGGCCCAGCGGCGAGTTGCCCAGCCTCTTGTTCCGCTGCTGGCCTCTCAGGCGGGTACCGGCTGCCGGCTTCTGAGGTGGACGCCTGCTAGCATGCAGCGCACCGATCCACCGGCCAACTCAATCGTTGGAACGTCCAGCGGTAGTAGTTGCACATGGCGTTCCAGTACGCCAATCTGGTCCTCCGTCAGCGCACGCAAGGCGCGCGCCGATAGTGCCAGCACTCGGCCGTTATGGCCCTGCAGCTCCAGTGCATTGCCGGCGAATTCGCCGATCTGCCCGTCGCTCAGCGCCACTAGTTCACGCCCGCTTTCCTGCAGGCGTTCGCGTACTGCTTGGCGGCGCTCGGCGTTGGTGATCATGTCAAAGCCTACCATCGCAAAGCCGGTGCCTATGCACATCAGCACATTGGTGTGGTAGACAGCACGGCCCAGCGCGTCGGCCGCATCAAACAGCATGGGGTCGAAATTAAAGTGGGTGCAGAATCGCTCCAGCGCAAGCGGGTCGGCACGACTGGAGCGGGCCACATAAGCGACGCGGTCGATGTGGTCCAGCACCATGGCGCCGGTGCCCTCCAGGTAGACGCTGTCTCGTTCCAGGCCGGAATAGTCAATGACGTCTTGCACGCGGTAGTGCTGCTTCAGCAGATCGATAACATCCCAGCGTCTCTCGCGTTGTCGGCTGGGCGTGGCCATTGGGTAAATGGCAACGTGGCCACCGGCGTGGGTGGAAAACCAATTGTTGGGGAACACCGCATCGGGCGTTTGGGTTCCGGTGTCTTCAAACAGGTGCACCACCACGCCGGTATCTTGCAGGCAACGTGCCGCGGTGCTCACTTCTGCGTAAGCGCGTGCCGCCGTGTCAACGTCTGATCCTGCGGGGCTTAGGGTCTGGAATGCGTTGTCCTGCAGCGTGTCGGGGTTGGAGCGGAACATATGCGGCCGAACCATCACGACCGCCGCTGGCGCCTGCGCACTGAAGCACCGCGCCGCGCTCACGCCACCGTTTCCAATACTGTATGGGCCGGGTGAGCCGCGCCACCACTTGTCTTAGGTGTTGCGGGGGCAGCGGGGCGGATCAGCTGGTACAGATCTTTGGGGTCGGCCAATGCGGGAATCAGCGGAATCGCGGCGCCGATGTTCAGCGACTGGGCAAGGTCGTAGATGTAGCGCAGCGCGGAAAAGTCTTCCATCGCAAAGCCAACCGAGTCGAAGAAGGTGATCTGCTTGGCGTTGTCGCGGCCCGGGGCGTGGCCACCCAGCACTTGCCACAGTTCGGTGACACCGAAGTCGGCGTCCATTTGCTGCAGGTCTCCTTCGATACGGGTTTGCGGCTCATACTCTACAAACACCTTGGCTGCGCGCAGCACGTCGGCATGGATCTCGGTCTTGCCGGGGCAATCGCCGCCCACACCGTTGATATGCATGCCCGGTGCAAGCATGTCGGGGGTGATGATGGTCGCATTGGTCTTGTCGGCCGTCACCGTTGTCACGATGTCAGCACCGCGCACCGCCTCTGCCGTGCTAGCGCAGACCACTAGGCGTAGGCTAGTGGTATCGGGGTTGTTTTGCAGGTTGCGCACCAGCTTGGCGGTGGCGCGTGCGTCCACGTCAAACAGCCGGATCTCCTCAATGCCCACCAGGTGGTGAAACGCCAGCGCCTGGAATTCGCTTTGGGCACCGTTGCCTATCAAGGCCATCACGCGGCTGTTGGGGCGGGCCAATGCACGGGCGGCCACGGCCGACGTCGCGGCGGTGCGCATGGCGGTGGTCAGTGTCAACTCGCTGATCAACAGCGGGAAGCCACTGGCTACGTCGGCCAACACGCCAAAGGCCATGACAGTGGGCAGGCCCACGGCGGTGTTCTTGGGGTGGCCGTTGACGTATTTAAATGTATAGGTATCGGCGTCGGCAATTGGCATCAGCTCAATGACGCCGTCGGCCGAATGCGCAGCCAGGCGGGCCGATTTGTCAAAGCTTGTCCAGCGCAGAAAGTCCTGGCGGATGTAGGAAGCCATGCCTTCCAGCGTACGGGCCAGATCGGCCTTACCAACGATAGTGGCAACGTCTTCTGGGCTTAGAAATAGGGTGCTGTGGCGTGCTTGGTTGCGTGTTGTCATGGTTTGTCTCCTCTGGATTGCAAGGGTTTGCAATGGGGTATGGAGGAGTATGGTTTGGCGACCAAACAATAACAATTGTCAATAATGCATAAAAATAGGCAATAAATTGCCATTACGACATGGTAAATTGCCGATATGGATGAGATTGACCAAAAACTGTTATCGCTGCTGCGCCAAGATGCGCGCCTGACCGTGGCCGCTCTGGCTGCAAAATTGAGGGTGTCGCGGGGCACGGTGACCAACCGCATCCGTCGCCTGGAGGACGATGGCGTTATCGTGGGTTACACGGTTCGCCTGCGCCCCGACGTGCAGCACAATACGATCAAGGCTTGGATGAGTATTGCGGTGGACGGCAACCAGACCCGAGCTGTGATTGCCAGCTTATTGGGGGAACCCGGTGTGGCGACGCTGCACGACACCAATGGACGCTGGGATTTGCTGGCCGAGCTGCGGGCCGAAACTTTGCAGGAACTGGCCAAGGTGCTGGAGCGTATCCGCTTGCTCAAAGGCATCAGCAACACCGAGACCAGCATCCATCTAGAAACATTTCGGGCGTCGTGAATAGCCCCGGCGCCCGGGGTCTGGACCTACCTTCAGTCCTTATGCTTTTTGCCGTGGCCCTTGCCATGCTTGTTGCCATGCTCGTGCTCATGCTCGTGTTCTTCCTCGTAGCGCTCGCGCACCCAGTCTTCACGGACAAAGTAGACCGGCTGTCCGCAGGCGTTGTAGCGACCGCAGTGCTTGCTCCAGTTCTTTTGATGCCCTGGTGGAACATAGAGGTAAACCGGCTGCTGGTGGACTGCAATTGGCGCAGGTGCAATGACAACGGGCTGCGCGTAGACCACGCGGGGTTGGGGGAACGCGCCAATATCGATGCGACCATAGACCCCGGGTTGGTTGATGCCTATGGAGACACCGACATTGGTCTGCGCGAAGACGGGTGTCAGGGCGCTGGCGGCAAGCAGAAGGGCAAATATTTTCTTCATGGTGTTTTCTCCTGTGGTCACGATGACCTTCCAACGGTTGAGCTCCTGCCGCGGCCGACCGACGGTGGAGGCCCCGAATGTAAGTTTTTGTCAACGCAATGCGTTGTAGGCCTTTTGCAGCCGCAGGCCACTGGCGCGTAACGTGCTTTCTTCGAGCCTGCCATCGCGCCAGGCCTGCAGCATGCAATGCATCAGAGTGTAGTACTGGTCGGCATCGTAAGACACCAGCAACAGGTCAACGCCAGCGTTGACCGCATCCACGCCCGCGTTGCACATGCCGTGCCGAACGACGGGCGCCATGGCCAAGTCATCGGTTACCAATATGCCCTCGTGCTGCCAGCGATCTCGCACAATGCCTTGCACCACTTTGCGGGATAGTGAAGCCGGGGTGTCGGCGTCCACGGAACTGAGGGCAGCATGCCCAACCATTAGCAGGGCCTGCGTTGCCTTGAGGCCTTCGCGAAAGGGTATCCAGTCGCTGGTCTCCAGTTCCTTCTGGCTCAATGGCAGTTTTGCGCGGAATAGATGCGTGTCCGCGCCGACGCGACCGAGCCCCGGGAAGTGCTTGAGCGTGGCCTGCACGCCCTGGGTTTGCAGGCCGCGGGCATACCCAATGACGGCAGAGCTGACACGGTTGGGGTCAGCGTCTATCGCGCGCTGGCCGATCAGGCTATGCATGTCGAAACGGCTGCGGGCGCGAGGAAAGGAAAGATCAGCCAATGGCGCAAAGTTCACATTGACGCCCAGGGTAGCGAGCCCACGACCGTGTTCCTGTCCATAGGCAAATGCCAGCGGCTCGATGTCGCTTTGTTTAGCCCCGGCAATGATGGTGGCCAGAGGCGGGGTGCTTGCCAGCGGCGGTGACATGCGTGCGACGATGCCGCCCTCCTGGTCCGTGCTGACAATCAGCGGCGGTAGACCGGCGTTCTTACGCAGCAACTGCAAGTCTGCGATCTCCGCCGCGATTGCCGCCACCGTTTTCCCCTGTACGGTATTGGCAGCCACGAAGATGCCGCCGACGAATCCCTTCTGCACCAGCATGCGGGCCTCGTCGGGATGGCCGTAGCCGATGATGAAGTGGGCGCCCAACTTCTGTATTGCGGCTGCCTCCGCGTGCAATACGTGATGGCGGCGCCAGTGAAACAGCCCCTCTTGCAAACCCGCTATGACCAATGTGGTCAACCACATGGCCAGCAGCGCGGCGCGTTGCACGCCTCTTGGCCGGGACTGCCACCATTGGACGCTGACCATAGTCACCGCTGCGATGGCCACTACAAACAGCAGCGGTGTGAAAACAAAACGCCCTGGCAGCAGCAATGGGTTTCGTAGCAGGATCGCCAGTGGAAGCGCGACCAGCGCGCCACCCCATAGCAGACCGTGGCGTAACGCAATCGCCCTCACAGGCTCACCGCTTTTTCCGCGCGCATAGGACGCTTGCTCAGCCCATACCAGTCCATGCGGCGTGTTCCCAGCATCAAGCCTGCCAGCGCGAAAAACAGCAGCAGAGAACCCAAGAGCAGCGCGCTTTGTTCCGAGCGCAGAATGCCAAACAGTGATGCGTACAACAAGGCTAGCGCAAAACTGAATCCCATCCCCCGGCGCCAGCCTTGCAGAATGGCCGCCAAGTAAGTGCCGATCAACGCGATGGAGGCACTTGCCGCTACTAGATAGGCCATCGCAAAGGTGATGTGTTCGGACAGGCTGGTCAATAGCAAAAAGAACACTGCCTGGGCCAGGCCCACCAGCGCGTACTGAATGGGGTGGATGGGCAAGGCCCGCACGTTTTCGAACAGAAAGAAGGCAGCGAACGTCAGTACGACAAACAGCACGCCGTATTTCACTGCCCGCAAAGCCTGGCGGTAGATGTCTACCGGGTCTATCAGCCGTACTTCGAAGCCTTTGGCATCAGCTTTAATTTGGGTGGCGTCTGTGTTGGACGCCAGACCGGTCGTGCTCCAGCGGGCTACAAATCCGTCCTTGTCGATGTCCCGGCTGCGCGGTAAGAAGGCGCCTCCGAAACTGGGGTGAGGCCAGTTGCCGCGCAACTCGGTGGTCGTAACATCACCCAAGGGAACAAACTCAAGGCTGCCGGTGCCCGCCAAGCGCAGGTCCACCCGAAAGGGGATGCGTGCAGCTTTGCCATCCAGCACCTGTTCCGACGTGCCATGAAAGCCCGTCTCCATGCCGCGGATGTTGGCGGCGCGGTGCAAGTCCAGTAACTTGCCGTCCAGCTGGATTTTGGGCTCGCCATTGAGCCCGCGAGGATCGGCGATGCCAACGGATACCGTGGGCGTTCCCCACTTCAGCCGGGCGTTGGCGCCCAGCGGTGGAAGAGACGCCGCACCGGGTGTCTCTATCGTTCCGGTCATCGTGCCTTGAAGTTCGAAGACGGCCGTTTCATGCAAGCCGTAGGCGCGCTTTTCCACGGCAAGACTGCCGTCAAAGTGCAGGTCCTTGGGGGCTACCGTCAGCGTGTGGGTGCGCTTGCTGCGCACCACTTTTTCCTTTGGTTCGCCGCGGTACTCATAGGTTTTTTGCTCGTCAAATTCTTCCTCTACCTTTACTGTGAGCACCGGGCCGAGGATTGACTGCTCACCGGCGGTACTGGCTGCAATGGCGTGGATGGCGTCGGCCCGATAGGCCGTGCGCTCGTCAATCGTGCGTTCGATCATGGCCAGAGGAATCAGTAACAGAGCGGCTATCAGCGCCAGCAATGCGCATTTGAGAAGAATGGGGTATTTCATGGAAAAGTGTCCGTCGTGTAAGTCAGCGACCAGTATTTGCAAGCCCTGTGAAATGCGCACGAAGCCCAAGTGCGTTAGCAGTGAAGGGCGTGTGAAAGCTGGACGATGACTGCGCGGGTATTCCCCAGTTGTCCCGCATTGACGCATTGGAGACACTTGCGCACCCCGATAAGTTGAATCCAGATTCAAGGAGCTATCCATGCGTTCTGTTTGCCTGACTTTCTTCCGTCAACGCTCTGCATTGGCTATCAAGTCCTTGCTGGTGTTCCTTCTCTTTTTGGCGGGTGGGGTTTATGCCACCAACTACTCGTTGTGGGTCAATGGCCGCAACAACCCGAATGCCCAAGTGGGCAACTATGCGGACTTTACGTACTGGGGCCCGGCTAGCACCGCGGCCGGCGTGAACAAGAAATCGGTGAATTGGGACGGTTTCAGTCGCGTGTCTGACCAAAATTACCTTGTCCGCGACGCGCTGGATTGCTACTGCACCGGCAACAACTGGTGTTACATCGCAGCGCACAGCGCCGGCAATTTGCAGATTGGCTATGCCTTGTCGCTGTACGGCGGCACGGCCCGCAGCAAGAAGAACGCCACCCCTAACGCTTCGGGTGTGTGCGGAAATTCCGATGGAACAACTCAAACTGGTTGGAACATCAAGTGGGTCGATGTGGCGGCGGGAGCCGGCGGTGGGAGTGAGTTGGCGAACGTAGGTAGCTGGGCCGTATCCGATCCTCTCAGTTCCGATTTGAAAACCGCAACAGCCCGTGCGCTGTACGACCACAACCAGACGCGCGCCAAGTGGTTCTACATGTACGCCGGCGCCAAGGGCACGCTCTATTCTGGCGTCTTGCCGGGCCAGGATGATGAGGCCGTGGCCTATCACTCGTCGGGTGGTGTCTCCGGCAGCGGCGGCGGCGCCGGCTTCTGCAATCCATCCGACTGGTTCTGCAACGACCTGACCATGGGCACTGCCGCCAATGAGGGTGGTGCAGCCAAGTGGAGCTACCACACTGTGGCCTTCCGTGATGACAGTGAATCCTACAACCACTACACAAACGGCGCCTGGGGCGGTGTGGTGTCCAAGGTGCGTGCCGACATGGCGGCCAACGCCAATTAACCGCCATCCGTTTCGCCCGACTATGGCAGTGTGAACCATGAAACGGCGTGCAAAGTCGGCTTGGCTCGGCGGCGCGCTGCTGGTGCTGGCCGTGCTGGGTTGGTATGGGTTTGGTGCAGCTAGCGATGCGGCTCCTAATGGCGCTGCGGCCGGCGCAAGCCAATCAGGGACGCAAGACGGGGCCAGTGGCGGTGCCCCGTTGTCGACGGGCAATGGCAGTGGCCCCCCCTACACCGCTGCAGGCCTGCAGTCACGCCAAGAGCAACTGGCCTTGTGGCGCGGCCGTTACGAGCGGGCGGAACACACTTACGCCAGTTACCGTGACGCCACGCGCTACCCCTACGACTCTCGGCCGATTGCCGAGCACCCCGACCAGATTCAC
Source organism: Rhodoferax sp. ZS1R8 (assembly GCF_056521325.1). Lineage (NCBI taxonomy): Bacteria > Pseudomonadati > Pseudomonadota > Betaproteobacteria > Burkholderiales > Comamonadaceae > Rhodoferax > Rhodoferax sp. ZS1R8. Next base: position 129,138 of record NZ_JBWMBA010000002.1, read on the forward strand.
CCGTTCGCACCGATTGCGGAAGAGCTGAAACTGCGCAATGCCAAAGGCGAGGAGGTCAAGGGCATCCGCCTGCGTACCAGCCAGGAGCGGGTTTTTCTCAGCGGCTCCGAGAGCGTGAAGTTCAGCGTAGCCGTGCGCGATGAGAGCGGCAGCCCTGTACCCCTTGTGATACGTAGTGCCCAGGCGCAGTCCATCCCCGATTCGCGTACACCGATCAAGCTGGTGCAAGCCAGCGTGGTTTTTGCAGACGATGGAACAGGGGCCGACGATTCTGCCGGAGACGGCACCTACTCCGGCCGCTTGACACCTGCGAGTCAGGGCTTTCAAAACTACGGCGGCACCATCCGCGTGCTGGTCGAACTCTCGGCAGACGGCCAGCAAGGTGTCGCCCATTTCGATGTGGTTTACATGCCGGACGTGCCTGCCACTTGGGCTGGAGTGCGCGAAGCGCTGGAAGCCGGCTCGCTGAATTTCTATCTGAAGGCCAATGTGCGTGTGGGAGGTCGCTACGTCGTCAGTGCGCGCGTGGACGATGCCAACGGCGTGCCATTTGCGTTGCTGCAGTTCAATGACGAAGTGGTCGCGGGTAGCCGGGAGTTCAAGTTGCAGTTGTTCGGCGCACTGGTGCAGGACAAGAGCCCTGCCTTCCCGCTGCGCTTGCGCGATGTGGATGGCTTTTTGCTGATCCCGGATAAATTTCCGGACCGCAGCACCATGGCACGCCAGGTGGGTGTAGTGCACACGAGCGCCGTTTACCCCAAGAGCCGATTTTCCTCCGCCGAATGGAGCAGTGAAGAGCGCCAACGCTACTTGACCGAATATGGCAAAGATGCCGATACTGCCAGACGCAAGGTGGAAGAGCTTACCAACCCTTAAATTCCCGTGGCTTGTTGTGGTGTGCACATACCGACCAAGGCGGCGGTACTATTGCTGCTTCCATATGATGACTGCATACATTTTTCGGCGCAGCATTTTGTCCGCGGTGGGCTTGGCGGTTTTGTGTGGATGCGCGGGTCCTGCCAGAAAAACTGCAACCGATCCGATAGCGGCGGCGAATGCCTATGTGCAAACCAACCGGCTAACCTGGGGTGCCACCGCCAGCGCAGTTGCCCATTTTCAGGCCGTTGGGCATCAGGCCTATCTGTTGGAGCAATTGCATCCGGCGGCGACGCAGCTGCCCGCCACAGTCCAGTCGCAGATCGACGCCATGACCGTATCGCAACAGCCCCTGGTGGCGCTGGTGCAAACCATGGAGCAGCGTCGCAAGGACGCCGACGCGGTTACGGATGATGCCGCCAAGAAGACAGCCCAGCAGGCTTACCAACAGGAGATGAACCGGCTCTCCAAGGAGTCGGCAACGCGCCATGTGTTGCGTGCCCTGTATTCCAATACCCAGATACAGGAGCAAATGACCTGGTTCTGGTTGAACCATTTCAGCGTGCACCTTTACAAGAGCAACCTGCGGGCAATCGTGGGTGACTATGAAGAGACCGCCATCCGCCCAAACGCTCTCGGTAATTTCAGGACCCTGCTGGGCGCCGTGGTGGAGCATCCTGCCATGTTGCGCTACCTAGACAATGAGCAGAACGCGGCGGGGCGCATCAACGAGAACTTTGCACGCGAGCTCATGGAACTCCACACGCTTGGCGTGGACGGCGGCTACTCCCAGCGGATGTGCAGGAGCTCGCCAAGATACTGACGGGATTTGGTGTCAATCTGGGGACCACAAACCCGCCCCAGAAGAAGGAGTTGCAAGAGCTGTACCTGCGCAAGGGCTTGTTCGAATTCAACCCTGCGCGCCACGCGTTTGGGTACAAGGAGCTTTTGGGGCAACCCATCCGTGCCAGCGGCTACGGTGAGTTGGGTGAGGCCCTGGACCGACTGGTGCGCCATCCGGCAACTGCACGCTTGCTGAGCAAGAAGCTTACGACCTACTGGCTTGCCGATGAGCCACCCGCCGCTGTGGTGCAGGGCATGGCGCAGGCGTTCGAGCGCAGCGGTGGTGATATTGCCGCCACCTTGCAGGCCTTGTTTACCTCCGATGCCTTCACGTATCCCGCCACCTACAAGTTCAAGGACCCCACGCGCTTTGTGGTGTCTGCAGTGCGCCTGGCCTATGACGAGAAGCCGGTACTCAATGTGAATCCGATGCTGAACTGAATCAACCGCATGGGTCAGCCCTTGTATGGCCGCGCTACACCAGACGGTTACTCCTTGCAGTCCAGCGCCTGGGCCAGCCCCGGGCAACTGGCGACCCGCTTCGAAATCGCCAAAGCCATTGGTTCCGGCAGCGCGGGATTGTTCAAGACGGAAGGCCCGGATGTGCGCGAGCTTCCGGCGTTTCCGCAATTTTCAAATGCTTTGTACTACCAATCGATAAGCAAGGGCTTGGGGCAGGCCACGCGTCAGGCACTGGACCAAGCCGCGTCACCGCAGGAGTGGAACACCTTCCTGCTGTCATCGCCCGAAATGATGCAACGCTGATGCTCAACACGAAAGAGGGGTTTGCATGAATCGCCGTGAATCACTCGCCGGATTGGCCGCACTCTCCCTACCATTTCCAACCGGTCGCCTGTATGCCGCGCCGGATGTGGGATCCCGGCTACTGGTGGTGTTCTTGCGGGGTGGCTATGACGCTGCCAGCCTGTTGGTCCCATGTGCGAGCAGCTTCTACTACGAATCCCGTCCTGACATTGCCATTGCCAAGCCGTCCAGTGACTTAGCGTCCAGTCTCCCGTTGGTTGATGGGTGGGGCCTGCACCCTGCTTTACGCGACAGTCTGTACCCGTATTTCAAAAATGGGGAACTGGCGTTCGTGCCTTTTGCGGGAACCCATGACGTCTCGCGCAGCCATTTCGAAACACAGGACAGTATCGAAATGGGCCAAGCCCTGGACGGTCACAAAAACTACAGTTCCGGGTTTATGAACCGCCTGGCGACGGTGTTGAAGGGCAGTACGCCCATGGCTTTTACCGAGCAGCTGCCCGTCATCTTCCAGGGGGATGCAAAGGTTCCCAACACCGTGCTCAAGACGTTGGCGAAGCCCTCGGTCGATGCCCGCCAGAGCAGCATCATTGCATCCATGTACCAGGGCTCGCCGTTGATGGAACAGGTGGCAGACGGTTTCATGGTGCGTGATGGCGTGTTGCGTGAGCTGACCGCTGAGATGGACGCCGCCAACCGTAACGCCATTGCAGCCAAGGGCTTTGAGCTAGAGGCCAGACGCATCGCACGCTTGATGAAGGACAGCTACAGTCTGGGCTTTGTCGATGTTGGAGGATGGGATACGCATGTCTACCAAGGTGCAGCCACTGGCTACCTGGCCAGCCGTTTTGAGGAGTTGGGGCGAGGGCTGTCGGTGTTTGCGCAGGAAATGGGCACTGCTTGGCGCACCACCACCGTGCTGGTGCTCAGCGAGTTTGGTCGCACTTTCAGGCAAAACGGAAACCGGGGCACGGACCACGGTCACGGAACCGTGGCGTGGGTGATGGGCGGAGGTGTACGGGGCCAACGCATCGCCGGTGAGCAGGTCCGTGTCGAGCAGGCGACACTTTTCCAAAACCGGGATTTCCCCGTGCTTAACGAGTACCGGTCCTTGTTGGGTGGCGTGTTCAAACGCCAGTATGGTTTGTCTTCCGAGCAATTGGAATTTGTCTTCCCGGGCGCCAAGGCGCAAGACCTGAAGCTTTTGTGATTTTAAAAATGGGGAGCTTGCAGTAGACTGAATCCGGCTGAGATGCTGGGTCTACTACAGGAACTCCATGGAAGAAGCAGTCGATACGAAGCGCATGCTGCGCCGGGCGAACCTTCGCGATCGGGTGGGTGGTTTCCTTGGAACCGTTGGCGGCGAGCCTGTCGATGAAAGATTGCTGTTGCTCATCCGATTCAATTGGGCGGTGGTCAGCTTTGCCATCTGCTACATGGCCGTAAGTTGGGCCATTAACTTTCAATCCGGCATCTATGTGATGGTAGTGCTAGGACTGCTGTTGCTGGCCAATCTGGTTTTCATCTACAGAACTGGCAACTATACGGTTGCCGCCAACATTTATCTGTTTGCGAACTGTTTTGTCGGCATATTGGGTTGCACGTATTTTTCGGGCGGTCTTTACTCGCCGGTCATATCCTGGTTCGCCACCGGCCCGGTTACCGCCACGCTGTTGCTTGGCTTTACTCGCAACGCCATCATCTGGCTCGCTGTCAACGCAGTGCTGGTGCTGGCTTTTGGCTTTGCTGCAGGTCTTGGTGTCGAGTTGCCTTTTCTCTACGATGTACGGCATGCGGATTTCTTTTTTGCGACCAGTCAGATTGGACTTGTGCTGACGCTGCTGGTACACACCAAGATCTTTGATTCAGCCAAGAACCGGGCGCTGCTTGAATCCGAGGCGCGCAATGCCGAGCTTCAGACCGCTTTGTATGAGACCGCCCAGGCGCGCCAAAAAGCCGAAGAGGCCACTGCGTCCAAGTCTGCCTTCCTGGCCAATATGAGCCATGAAATCCGGACACCGATGAATGCCATCATTGGCATGAGCCACCTGGCGTTAAAGACTGAGCTGGCTCCACGCCAGCGCGACTACTTGCAGAAGGTGCAGCAGTCGGGTCAGCACTTGCTGGGCATCATCAACGACATCCTGGATCTCTCGAAAGTAGAGGCCGGTAAGCTAGACCTTGAGAATCGTGAGTTCAGCCTGGAACAGGTGATGGCCAAGGTGGCTGGCCTGATCGACGAGAAAGCCGCCGATAAGGGGCTGGAATTGTTATTCGACATCCCGCAGAACGTGCCGGACGCCTTGCGCGGCGATGCGCTCAGGCTGAGCCAGATGATCATCAACTACGCCAACAACGCGGTCAAATTTTCCGACCGGGGCGCGATAGACATCATCGTGCGGGTGCAGGAGCACGACGCCGATTCGGTGTTGCTGCGTTTTGCCGTGCGTGACAGCGGTATAGGACTAACACGTGAGCAGGCCAGCAAGCTGTTTCAGAATTTCCAGCAAGCCGATGCCACGACGACGCGCAAATACGGTGGCACGGGTCTGGGGCTTTCCATCACAAAAATACTGGCCACGCAAATGGGCGGCGAGGTCGGTGTAGACAGCGAGGTAGGGCAGGGCTCCACGTTCTGGTTCACAGTGAGATTGGGTCTAGGTAGCGCCGCGCCGCGCCAACTGTTGTTGCAAAGTGGTCTGCAGCCCCCGCGTGTGCTGGTGGTGGATGACATGCAGAGCGCGCGACAGGTTTTGGGTGAGATGCTGGCCTGCATGCGTTTCACAGTCGATGTGGCCGACGGCGGCGCCCAGGCCTTGGGCTGCATCCAGGCAGCCGATGCTGCAGGCAATCCCTATGACATCGTGTTACTGGATTGGCAAATGCCTGGCATGGACGGCATAGAAACCGCTCAACGCATGCGCACCTTGAATCTGCAGCGGCCGCCGCAGCTGGCCATGCTTTCTGCACACGGCCGGGGTGATCTGGGTGCGGCACTGGCCCGTGCACCCGGAGCGGACATCGCGGCGGTGCTAGACAAGCCAGTCGTTCCCTCACAACTGTTCGACACCCTGGGAGCCCTGTTATACGCAACGCCTGGCACAGATAGTGCGTGCAGAGAGGTTGCACCGACCGCGATTCCCGCTGCCTTGCGCGCCATCCGCGGAGCCCGCATTTTGTTGGCGGAAGACAACCCCCTGAACCAACAAGTCGCCAGTGAATTGCTGAGCGATGTGGGGATGGTCGTGGATATCGCTGACAACGGTCGTATAGCCTATGAAAGGCTTGCCGAGGGTGTGGCTACCGCCCGGCCCTACGATCTGGTACTGATGGACTTGCAGATGCCGGTCATGGATGGACTGGAAGCCACGCGCCGTATACGCGCGCTGCAACACGGGGGCAGCGTTCCCATCGTCGCGATGACGGCCAACGCCATGGCATCGGACCGTGAACAGTGCGTTCTCGCAGGCATGGTGGACTTCGTCGCCAAACCGATTGACCCCGATGCACTGTTCCAGGCGCTGCTGCGCTGGATAAGACCTATCGATAGCGCTGGGCCCCATCGCGCAGGCGCCGGGTCAACCGGTAAGCTCGCTCCTGAACCCGGAGGCACAGATGCCATTCCGATACACATTCCGGGTCTGGACCCTGCCGCAGGCCTGCGCCGCGTGCTGGGAAAGCCCCAGCGTTACATGGCGATGCTACGGGGCTTTGTAGATACACAAGCGGACGCTGCGGCCCACATCCTCAGCGCGATAGAAGCGCAGGACACCCAGGCGGCGGCCCGGCTTGCCCATACTCTCAAAGGCTTGGCTGGCAATATTGCGGCGGCTGATCTGGTCGAGCACGCGGCGGCTGTTGAACAGGCGCTGCACGCGGAAGGCAATGCCGCTGATTTAACGCTTTTGCTCACCCAGCTAGAACGGAAGTTGGCTGCGCAGGTCGAAGCGATACGCCAGGCCCTGCCGACGGAACCCCAAACCAGCCCGCCAACCGAAATTGATATGTCGGACGCAAGCAGGCTCATCGCGGTGTGTCAACACCTCATCACTTTGTTGACCAATGACGACGGAAATGCCGAACGTGTGCTGGCGGAACATGCGAACATGTTGCGCATGGCGTATCCTTTGCACTTCTCCAAACTGCAGGCGGCCGTGAATCGGTTCGACAGCGAACGCGGCCTGGAGATACTTCAGCAAGCCATAGCCGGAAGTTAAGTGATTGCAATGTACGCACCGCAAGACCTATCCTATCGACCCACGATTCTGGTGGTAGATGACACGCCCCAGAATTTGGCGTTGATGCGTGACCTGCTGGAAACGGACTACACCGTCAAGCTGGCGCCCAGCGGCACGCGTGCACTGAAGATTGCCAAAACCCAGCCTCCGGATATGGTGCTGCTGGACATCATGATGCCCGACATGGACGGCTATGAGGTGTGCCGCCAACTCAAGGCTGACCCAGCGACCGCTGATATCCCGGTGATATTTTTTACCGCCAGGATCGAGACGCAAGACGAGCAGATGGGTTTTGCGCTTGGCGCAGTGGACTACATCACCAAGCCCATTAGCCCACCCATCGTGTTGGCGCGGGTCAAGGCGCATCTGTTGTTCAAGCAGGCGCGCGACGCCCTGGAGCGGCGCAACCGCGAGGACAAGCAGCGCTTTGACACCGCTTTGGCGCAGCAGATCGAGCTGAATGAACTGAAGTCCACCTTTGTCGCGATGACGTCGCACGAGTTCCGAACACCGTTGACGTCCATCCTTGTATCGCAAAGCCTGCTGCGCAACTACTGTGACCGGCTTCCGGTCGCGGAGCGCAACGGCTTGCTCGACAGCATTGAGGCCACCGTCAAGCGCATGGTCCTGATGCTGGACCAGGTGCTCACCATAGGACGTGCCGACGCGCACCTGCTGTCCTTCAGCCCTAAGCCGTTCAATCTGCTGGTGCTGTGCCACCAACTGCGGGATGAGGTCAATGCCGTTCATGCCGGCCCCGGCAAGGCCGTTGCAGCCCGCGTCGCGCTGGAGACAGAATTGGATGACCAGGAAGTGCTGGCGGACGAAAAGCTGCTGCGCCACATCCTAGGCAATTTGCTGTCCAACGCGGTCAAGTATTCGCCACAAGCCAAGGAGGCTTTTTTTCGGATACGCCGCAATGGCGATAGCGTCCGTTTCGAAGTGCAAGACCAGGGCATCGGCATACCGGCCGATGATTTACCGCGACTGTTCGGCGACTTTCACCGTGCCAGCAACGTTGGCAACATACCGGGTACAGGCTTGGGGCTGGCAATCGTCAAACGCGCCGTTGAAAGCCATGGCGGCACCATTGGAGTGACCAGCCAGCCCGGCATGGGAACTTGCTTCACCGTGACGATTCGCTTGGGCTGATCACAGCACTTGCTTCCACGGCAATCCCTTGTCGAAATTCATGCGGTCTAACGCCTGCAGAGGTTTGAGCAACAACGGCGTGTGCATTTCCCAGATATCGCAATAGTCTTCGTCGGATTCCGTCGCAGACAGGATGCTGTTGACAGCGCGCCGTGCGGCTTCGTTGGCGCCCTCCATTGTGGCCAGGTCGGTATTGGTCTTAACGTAGTCGCTGGCCAGAAACAGGTTGTCAATGGCGGTGTGGGCGTTTGGTCGGATGCTCCAGGTGTTGCACTGGTTGACCAGCAAAGGCTCCAGCTCAATGACCTTTGCCAGAGCCTCTTGCTTGGCGGGGCTCAGCCGGTCGGTAATCGCCTTGCTCATGCCGGCGTTCGTGGGTTCAATGTCCTCGTCCAGGTAGTAGTCTTCAACCATGTCATCGCGCAATACGTCGGCGCCGCCAAAATTGAGTTCCTGCTTAAGCTGCTCCCAAACCTCCGTCTTGATTTCTTCCTTGGTGCAATCCCGGGCTGCCTTGCCGTTGAAATTGCCTACTGCCTTCCAGTCCGAAATGTCCACGGACAGGATGGATACCACCTTGCCGTTGCCGCGGCGACGCAGGTCGTAGCCGGGCCAGAACTGGATCTGCGAGATGCTGGTCAGCGCCCAGTTGCTACCGGTGTACATGGTGTGGCCGCGGTTCAGGTCGACCTTGGTGTTCAGATAGAACTGGATGCCATTCATCCACTCCACATTGGGGGCAAGCTTGATGATGTTCTTCAGCGATGGGTCGAGTGCCAATACCTTTTCGCTCATCAAATTGGCAGCCCTCTCCACCGGTACGGCCAGCAGGTAGTAGTCGCCGGGTGCGCCACCGTGGCCTACATCGCCATCTTTTTCGTAAGTAACGCCGCTGATACGGCCTTTTTGGGTCTGAATGCTGTTTACGACGGTGCCGTGGTGGTACTTGACGCCTTTGCTGGTCAGGTAGTCGTACCAGGGATTGAGCCATGCCTGGTTGGTGGGTGCGTTGAATACGCGGTCGGTGTCCCGAGTGAACGGGTCCATCATCATGTACAGCATCTGTAGCAAGATGGCGCCGCAGGTCCGCGTGCTCGCCAGCTGGGCTTGGCAGGCGACGAGGCTGCGGGTCAATCCACCAGACAACAGTCGCTGGTACGCGGCGCTCTTGGTCGCAGATTCTGTGTAGTCCCACCAGCTGATGTTGTCATATTCATCGGCAAAGCGTTTACTGCAACTCGTCATAAGCTGCCAGATTTTTCCCGAGAAGAAGCTGATTTCGTCGTCGGTCAACTCGGCGCTAAAAGCCTGGAAGCCTTTAAAAAATTCCTCAAGGTCTTGCAGAGAGGTCGGAAAATTCACTGGCAGGACGATGGGTTTGGCGTTGCTTTGCGCCATCATCATGTTCTCCGTCACCACCAGATTGTCAAACGCGGACCTGTCGTTCCCCACCGGGATCCGCTTCATGGTGTCGGTGACATGCTTGTAAAAACCGGGGAAAAACCGAAAGCCGTGCTCGCCGGGCAGGAACAGTGTCGGGTCGATCTTGTTGGTGCCCGGTGCGTCGACACTACGGGCCTTGCCGCCCACATACCGCGGGTTTCGTTCAAAAATCTCGACCTGAAATCCCCGCTCCATTAACTCGTGCGCGGCGCTCATACCCGCCACACCGCCACCGATAACGATCACTTTTGGCATAGTGCCTCCCCAAAAAGTCAGACCCGTACAGTACGCAATGGCTTTTGTATGCGCCTGCGGATCTTACTGACATCCGGGAAAACAGCTAGTGTTTTTAAGCCACTACTTCAACGCCTTTCCAGAAAGCCACGCGCCCCTTGATGTTGGCGGCTTCCGGCTTGGGTTCCGCGTAGTACCAAACTGCATCGGGATTGAGCTCGCCGTTGACGATTAGTGAGTAGTAGCTGGCCTGGCCCTTCCAGGCGCAGGTGGTCTTGTGGTTACTGAAGGTGATGAAGGCGCGGTCCAACGTGCTTTCGGGGAAGTAATGGTTGCCCTCCACCATGACGGTGTCGTCACTTTCGGCGATGACGGTATCTTTCCAGATTGCTTTCATAAATGGCTACTCTATTTGGGTGCGTCCAGCCATAGCAGGCAGAACTGGTTGGCAGGGTCGGTCCACGATTGGCCTGGCGTAAAGCCAGCGCGCTGGGCCAATTGGCTCAGCCCGTGGACGGTGAACTTATAGGAATTCTCTGTATGCAGGGTCTCGCCCTGTGCAAACGTAAACGATGCACCGCCCACACGGACCGACTGCTGGCAGGTGCTCATCAAATGCATTTCGATGCGCTGGAACGGCGCATTGTAGAAAGCGCTGTGCGCAAATTGGTCGAGCTGGAAATTGGCGCCCAGCTCGCGGTTTGCGCGCACCAGCACATTGCGATTGAAGGCTGCCGTGACACCCTGGCTATCGTTGTAGGCAGCGTGCAGCCGCTCCGGGCTCTTGACCAGATCGACCCCGAGGATCAGCGACCCCCCCTGAAGCGTTTTGGCGCACATGCGCATGAAGCGCAATGCATCCAGCGGCTCGAAGTTCCCCAGTGTGGAGCCAGGGAAAAATCCCACACGGCGGCCCTCAGGCGGCATGTCCGGTGGCAAAACAAGATCCTGCGTGTAGTCGGCTTCGAGTGGCTCTACCTGCAGATTAGGATAGTCTCGGGCCATTCGCAAGGCAGCGCCCTGCAGGTGCTCCGCAGAGATGTCGATCGGAATGTAACGGGCGGGCTGGTCCATGGCGTCCAGCAATACCCGAACCTTTTGCATGGAGCCGGCGCCGAACTCCAAAATCTCTGCATGCGGTCCCATAAGCTTCGCTATCTCGTCTGCGTGTTTGTGCAGGATCGACAGTTCGGTGCGTGTTGGGTAGTACTCCGGCAGGTCGCAAATTTTGTCGAACAGGATGGAGCCTGCACTGTCGTAGAAGTACTTGGGCGAAATGCTTTTGCGCTGGTGGGCCAAGCCCTGTTTGAGGTCGGACATGAACTCGTTTTCAACAAGGTCGGGCGTACTTGCAGCGTCGGTGTCAAGAAGGTCTGCGTCGCCGGCATATGCCAGGTTGTCTTTCATGGGTGGTCCTTTGCCAGGCGTATGCCAGAAAACTGCCAGCGGGCCGCTGGCGGAAAAAAGTTGCGGTAGGTCTTGCGGCTATGGCCCGCGGGCGTGACCGGGCTGGCGCCGCGTAGCACCTGCTGGCCCACCATGAACTTGCCGTTGTACTCGCGCACGGCGCCAGTGCTTGGTCGAAAGCCGGGGTAGGGGTCGTAGGACGAACGGGTCCACTGCCAGCCACTGCCCATCATCTGCGTGATGCCCGGCAGGTCAAAGGCCACCTCCCATTCAAATTCGGTGGGCAGGCGTGCGCCCGACCATTCAGCGAAGGCGGCGGCCTCGTAGAAGCTGATGTGGTGGACGGGCGCTTGCCGGTCCAGTGCCTGCACCCCGTTCAGGCCGAACACCTGCCACGCGTCAGACGGTGCTCGCGGATCACCGGGCGCCAGCCAGTACGCCGGCGCGGCCAGCCCTTGTGCCTGCACGGTGGCCCAACCGTCTGACAGCCACCAGCGGGCCTGCGTGTAGCCGCCGTCCACAATAAAGTCCAGGTACTCGCCGCAATTGACGAGGCGGTTGGTGATCTGAAACGCATGCACCAGCGCCTGGTGCGCCGGGGTTTCGTTGTCGAACGAAAAACCAGCACCTGCATGGCCTACTGTGTGCACGCCTCCTGTCCCGGCCAGCCATTGCAGCGCTACGGGCGCGCTGTCGGTCTGCGGCACTTGCCGGACAGGCTGGTAGGGCGGCAACAGCGGGCTGCAGGACAGCAGGTGCAGCATGTCGGTCAGCATCAATTCCTGGTGCTGCTGCTCGTGCTGCAGCCCCAGTTCAATCAGACCCGCAGCGACCTGCCACGTGGCTTCATCGGCTGACTCCAGATATCGCAGCAGGGCAGCGTCAACATGCTGGCGGTAGCTATGGATGTCAGCCAGCGCGGGCCGGGTCAACAATCCCCGCTGCGGCCGCGGGTGTCGTGGCCCCAGCGCTTCGTAGTAGGAGTTGAACAGGTATAGGTAGCGCGTATCGAATACTTGGTAGCCTGGTTGGAACGCCTGCAGTACCACGGTCTCAAAAAACCAACTGGTATGGGCCAGGTGCCACTTGGTCGGGCTGGCGTCGGGCATGGATTGGACGCACTGGTCTTCGGCCGACAGCGGGCGGGCCAGTTCTAGCGTGCGTGCACGCACGGCGCTAAAGCGCCGGGCCAGGGCAGCGCGGGGTTCTGCCAAAGCAAAGGATGCAGTTGTCTGGGCGGCGGATGGCATGGAAGCTCCGTTTGTCACAGTGCGTGGCGCACGGTGGGCGTGCGCATCGTGACCAATTCTTCGGCCGCCGTCGGGTGCACGGCCAGCGTGGCGTCCAGTGCGGCTTTGGTGGCTTTGAGTTGCAAGGCCACGCCCATCAACTGCGCCATCTCTCCGGTGTCGGGCCCCACACCATGGAAGCCCAGCACGCGGTCCGTGTCGCGGTCCACCAGCAACTTGAACAGCACCTTGCCGGTATGGCCGGACAGCGTGGCTTTCATGGGGCGAAAGCTGGTGCGGTACACGTCAAGCCGTGGGTAGTGGTGGAGGGCCGTCTCTTCGGTCAGGCCGACGACACCCAGCTCGGGTGTCGTGAACACAGCGGTGGGTATCAAGTTGTGGTCTACGCGGCGTGGCATGCCGCCAAACACGGTGTCGGCAAAGGCATGGCCTTCGCGGATAGCCATGGGGGTCAGGTTGACGCGGTTGGTCACGTCACCGACGGCGTAGACGCTGGGAGCGGTCGTCTGGCTGAATTCATCCACCGGTATGGCGCCATGGGCATCCACCGTAATGCCCAGCGTGTCCAACCCAAGATCGTGGGTATTGGGCTTGCGGCCCAGCGCGCGCAGCACGCAGTCTGCTGCTACGTTTTCGCCGTTGTCCAACTCTACTGCCAGGCCATCGGCAGCTTGTGTGATCCCCGTCACATGGCGGCCGAATTGCAATTGCAAACCGCTCTCCACCAGTTCACGGCTGAGGTGGTTTCGCACATCTTCGTCGAAGCCCCGCAGTATCTGTTCGCCGCGCACCACCACGCGGACCGTGGCACCCAGGCGCTGCAGCACGCAAGCTAGTTCCAGTGCGATATAGCCCGCGCCCTGCACAACCACGCGCTGGGGCAGTGCCGTCATGTCGAAAAAGCCATTGGAATCGATGCCAAGCTGATAGCCTGGAATGTCCGGACCCCTTGTCGGTGCTGCTCCGGTAGCTATCAAAATGTGTTTTGCGTGCAGTTTGCTGCCATCGGCCAGCACCACCTTGTTAGGGCCTGCCAAGCGCGCGCGGCCAGCGAAAATCTGCACACCGGCAGCCAGCAGGTTGCTGCGGTAGATACTTTCTAGGCGGGCCACTTCCGCGTCGCGACGCGCCTTCAGCGTGGCCCAGTCGAACCGTGTCTCCGCCAAGGTCCAGCCGTAACCGGCCGCCTCTTCAAATTCTTGTGCGAAGCGGGAGGCGTAGACCATCAGTTTCTTGGGCACGCAACCGCGTATCACACAGGTGCCGCCGAGTCGGTACTCCTCCACCAGGGCTACGCGCGCGCCATGACTAGCCGCGATGCGCGCTGCCCGCACCCCGCCCGAGCCACCGCCCACTACGACCAGATCGAACTCGGACATGGAAACCCTTTAAAAATGGTCGAATAAGGTGGACTTCGCATAGCGTGGCGAAAGGTTAACAGCATGCTGCCAGAATGTGTGTGCGTTGCCCAACGAATAGGAGTAGTCGATGCCCCACGTCTTTTCTTACACCCTCAGACCGTTCACCACCGCTGCCGGCAAGACCGGCATGCTGCATTCTCTGCCAGCCCTGGCGAAAAAATTCCCTAATGTGAACCGCCTGCCGGTATCGTTGCGCATCGTACTGGAAAGCGTGCTGCGCAATTGCGATGGCAAGAAGGTCACGGCCGAGCACGTGGCGCAGCTCGCCAACTGGCAGCCCCGGTCCGAGCGCAGCGCAGAGATTCCGTTCGTCGTGTCACGTGTGGTATTGCAGGACTTCACCGGCGTGCCGCTGCTGGCCGACCTGGCCGCGATGCGCAGCGCCGCCAAGCGCCTGGGCAAGGACCCGGCTCGCATCGAACCGCTGGTGCCGGTGGACCTGGTGGTGGACCACTCGGTGATGGTGGATCACTATGGCAAGAAGAATTCGCTGGACCTGAACATGAAGCTGGAGTTCCAGCGCAACCGCGAGCGCTACGAATTCATGAAGTGGGGTATGCAGGCCTTTGACACCTTTGGTGTGGTGCCGCCGGGATTTGGCATCGTGCACCAGGTCAACCTGGAGTACCTGGCGCGCGGCGTGCACAAGGCCGTGCAACGCGATGCCAAGGGCATGAAAACGACCGAGCTGTACTACCCCGACACGCTGGTGGGCACCGACAGCCACACGACGATGATCAACGGCATCGGCGTCGTGGGCTGGGGCGTGGGTGGTATCGAGGCCGAGGCCGCGATGCTGGGCCAGCCGGTCTACTTTTTGACACCCGACGTGGTGGGGTTCGAGTTGCGCGGCCGCCTGCGCGAAGGCGTCACCGCGACCGACCTGGTGTTGACCGTGACGGAGATCCTGCGCCAGCACAAGGTGGTGGGCAAGTTCGTGGAGTTTTTTGGCGAAGGCACACGCACGCTGAGCCTGCCAGACCGGGCCACCATTGCCAACATGGCCCCCGAATACGGCGCCACGATGGGCTTCTTTCCGGTTGACGAGAAGACCATGGAGTACTTTGAGGGCACGGGCCGCACCAAGAGCGAAATGCAGGCGTTTGAGGCCTACTTCAAAGCCCAGGGCTTGTTTGGTGTGCCTTTGGCCGGGGAGATAGATTTTTCGCAGGTCGTGACACTGGACCTGGGTTCCGTCACCCCCAGCCTGGCGGGCCCCAAGCGTCCGCAAGACCGCATCGAACTGGGCAAGGTGGCCAGCCAGTTCGAGTCGCTATTCTCCAAGTCCAATGCGGAGAACGGTTTCAACCAGCACGCGGCGGTGTTCCAGACCCGGCACCTGTTGCGCGTCTCTGGCGAGCCCGTGGCAGACAAGGTGCCGCTGGCCCCACCCACTCCTCTTGGTGCAGCCCGTCCGATGATGGAGATGGAGGGAAACAAGCCCACGCTGGCAGCGCACCATGAGCCGCCCGCGGTTCCCGAGACCGCCACGCCGGTTGGTGTGCCCGACATCACCGTCGGCCATGGCGATGTGCTGATTGCCGCCATCACCAGCTGCACCAACACGTCCAACCCCAGCGTATTGCTGGCGGCAGGCCTGCTGGCCAAGAAGGCGGTGGAGGCGGGGCTCAGGGTGCAGCCGCACATCAAGACTTCGCTGGCGCCGGGCTCGCGCATCGTCACCGAATACCTGACCGAAACCGGTCTGTTGCCCTACCTGGAGAAGCTGGGCTTTGCGCTGGCCGGGTATGGCTGCACCACCTGCATCGGCAATGCGGGCGACCTGACGCCGGAGCTGAATGAAGTCATCACCAAGAACGACCTGGTGTGCGCCGCCGTGCTGTCGGGTAACCGCAACTTCGAAGCGCGCATCCACCCCAATCTGAAGGCCAACTTCCTGGCCAGTCCGCCGTTGGTGGTGGCCTACGCGATAGCCGGCACGGTGACCCGCGACCTGATGACCCAACCCGTGGGCAAGGGCAAGGGCGGCAAGGATGTGTACCTGGGTGACATCTGGCCCAGCAGCGATGAAATCCATGCACTGCTGAAGTTTGCAATGAACGGCAAGGCCTTCCGCCAGAACTACGCCAAAGTGGCGACCGAACCGGGCAAGCTGTGGGACAAGATCAGAGGGGTATCGGGCCAGGCCTACACCTGGCCGACCAGCACCTACATCGCCGAGCCGCCGTTCTTTGATAATTTTGCTATCAAATCAGGAGCTGGTCACGCGCAGCCCACGGGGGCTGCAGGCCTAAATGGCTCTAAGCTTTCCGGTCAAACGGCTGGCGCACCCGCTGTGCACGGCGCGCGCATCATGGCGCTGTTCGGGGACTCCATCACCACCGACCACATCTCACCCGCCGGCTCCATCAAGGAGAGTTCGCCGGCCGGGCAGTGGCTGCTGGCCCATGGGGTGCAAAAGCCCGACTTCAACTCCTACGGTTCACGCCGCGGTCACCACGAGGTCATGGTGCGTGGCACCTTTGCCAATGTGCGCATCAAGAATCTGATGCTGCCGCACAAAGCCGACGGCGGCCAGGAAGAGGGCGGTTTGACGATTTATCAGGGGCCGCAGGGGGTGGAAGGCGTGGGCGACAAGCTTTCGATCTTCGACGCCGCCATGCGGTATCAGACGGCGGGTATGCCCACCGTGGTGTTTGCGGGCGAGGAATACGGCACCGGCTCCAGCCGTGACTGGGCCGCCAAGGGCACGGCCCTGCTCGGCATCAAAGCGGTCGTCGCGCGCAGCTTTGAACGCATCCACCGCAGCAACCTTGTGGGCATGGGCGTGCTGCCACTGCAGTTCAAGCCCGGGGAAAGCTGGAGTCGCCTGGGCCTCAAGGGTGACGAGGTCATTAACATCATCCCCGACGCCCATCTGACACCGCAGAGCGAGGCGCAACTGGTGATCACCCGGGCCGATGGCACGCAGAGCCACCACAGCCTGCTGCTGCGCATAGATACCCCCATTGAGGTCGACTATTACCGGGCCGGTGGCATCCTGCCCTATGTGCTGCACCAGTTGCTGGGCAACTAGGGTGGCCTGAGCGGCAGACTGGCGCTGCTGAGGCGGTGGTCAGGCCGCTACTGCGACCCGCCTGCTGCGTTTGCGCGCGACTGGGCTTTTGTCGGCGGCCGCCTTTGGTGTTGGGCTTGGTGGGGTGTTGTGCAATAGCGCCGTTGGCTTGTCGGATTTGGCTTTGGCCGGGTTCAGCAGGGCTTCGACCGGATCGGCCAGTTGGGCCCGTGCCAGTTCCAGCAGCGCGCGGTGTTCTGCCAGCAAGCCATCGGCAAGGTCATTGACATCGGGTACGGCGCGGCGGCAGGCGATCAGGCCGTAGTCGAGGCGCCCGTTGTAGCTTTGCACGGTCACATTCAGCGCCATGCTGTGCGCCGGAATGGAAACGGGGTAGTAACTGACCACCTTGGCGCCCGCAAAATACAGCTGTACCGGAATACCCGCCACGTTGGAGATCACCAGATTGGCCAGCGGCGGCATCACATTGGCCAGGCGCGAGCGGCTGAACAGCGAGGCCACAGCTGACATTAACCAAGGCGCGGCGGGCAGCGGAAAGTCAGTGGGGATGGCGGCCTTGAAGCGGCTCATCTTGGCCTTGGTGCTGGCCGACAGTTCATGGATCTTGCGCAGCCGGGCCAACGGGTCCTTGATATCGGTGGCCAGGCCCATCGTGACCATGCTGACCTGGTTGTTGGATGTGGTGTCGCCCTCGGCCCGCAGGCTGACGGGCACGGCAGCGGTCAGCGGCTTGTCGGGCAACTCGTTGTTGTCCTGCAAGTAGCTGCGCAGGGCGCCGGCAGTGGTCGCCATGACCACGTCGTTCAGCGACACGCCCAGCAGCTTGGCGATCAGCTTGACCTCGGCCAGCGGCACAGTGCGCCCGGCGAAGGTACGCTGGTTGGTGATGGCCACGTTCAGTGAGGTGCGGGGCGCAAACAGCGTGAAATCCTTAGGCAACGACCAGTCGCGCTTGCCGCTTGCGTCCTTGGCCGGGATCAGCACGCTTTTGGCAGATTTGGCAATCAGCGGCAGTGACTTGATCAGTCCCACCGATTGGTTGACCGTGTTGCGGGCGGCAGCGCCCAGCAGCTCGGCAATACCCAGCTGGTATTGGTTGCGCCGCGCGCGGGGGCGGGGCGGCTTGATGGCCCGCCCAGTGGCAGCCAGATCAAACATGGCCTGCGCCACGGCCACACCGGCCTGTCCGTCAATACCGGCATGGTGCAGCTTGCTGTACAGCGCCACCTGACCGCTCTTCAGGCCATCAATGACAAAGAATTCCCACAGTGGGCGGCTGCGGTCGAGCAGGCTGGAATGCAGGCGGGCTACATATTGTTGCAATTGCCGGTTGCTGCCGGGTTTGGGCAGAGTGACATGGCGTATGTGGTAATCCAGGTCGATATCCTCGTCCTCCACCCATACCGGGTTGGACAGGTCCAGTGGCATCAGCGCAAGCTTGCGGGTGAAAACTTCGGCCAAGTGCAAGCGCTGCTGGATGTAGCTCTTGGTGTCCTCGAAGAAGTCACCGCTATAGCCCTCGGGCAGGTCCAGAACGTTGAGGGAGCCGATATGCATCGGCATTTCAGGCGATTCGAGGTGGAGAAATGCAGAATCCACGCCGCTGAGATGTTTCATGGCCAAAGCCTTTTGGGAATTGAGCAACCACGATAGCATGGCGGCCGGCAATTGCGAAGAGGGGTTTTACGGCTGCTTTCTCCTGTTCGCGCATGGCGTGCACTGGGTTACCATTCGCCCGCATTTTCAAGGAAGCAGTCCATGTCCCCATTTGGTTTTTCGCGTTCAGGTATTCGTTCTTTCCCCCGCGGCCCGGTCATAGCCACTGTGCTGCTGTGCAGCATCGCCACGCTGTCTGGCTGTGGCAAGAAGGGGACAGAGCTGGGTGGTGGTAGCTCCGAAGTGACCGGGTCGGCCGGACCAGCGGGCGCCAAAGGCGAGAACAAATCGCTGGTGAAGTGCGATGCGCCGGTCGCCACGTTGGCACTCGCGGAAAATCCAAACGGATATGTCATGAGCAGCAGCTACAACTTGCCCAGTTCACCCGTACCCCTGGTGCGCCTGCTGGCGCAGCAAAGCGGTTGCTTCCGTGTCGTGGATCGGTCCGCGGGACTGCACGGTACCATCCAAGAGCAGCAACTGAAGGAAAGCGGCATCCTGCGCAAGCAAGGCAATACCGTGGAAAAAGGCAAGGGCTATGAGGCGCAGTACACGCTAATCCCCAACCTGACCTTCAGCGAGCAAGACGCCGGGCGTAGCCTGGGCGGCGTGCTGGCCCACATTCCCGTTGTGCGTGATCTGGGTGCGCTGATCGGCGTTGTGGAGCAGATCAAATTCAAGGAAGCCCAAGTAGCGCTGCTGCTGACCGACAACGAAACCACGGAGCAGGTTGCCGCCGCAACCGGCTCTGCACGCACCACCGACTTGGGACTAGGCGGACTGGCCTTCGGTGGAATGGGTGGGGCGGGCGGTATGGGTTGGAGTAATACCAACGAGGGCAAGGTTATCGCCGCCGCTTTTTTAGACGCCCACAACAAGCTGGTGGTGCAAGCGCGTGAACTAATGGCCAAGGATTTGCCACCAACGGTGGCAACGAAGAAGACGCCCAGCAAAGGTCTCTAGGACCTTGCTGGGCTCAGGCGTTGTTTCAGGGGAAGACGCCAGTCAAAGTCGCCTTGCCGATGATGAAGGCCTTGAAGTCCAGTTCAAACTTGGCACGGCTGTACTCAGGCACTGCAGTGACCCAAGTGACGTTGTCCGTCAACGCGTAAACAGTCAATTTGTAAGTGTGTCCTGAAGTAGCAGGACCGGCGTACCCGATGCCAGCAACGCCACCAGGTCCGATGGTGTAGTTGCTACCGTATACGACTCCGCTTTGCAGCAACAGGTTTTCGCCTTCAGCGATGGCAGTCTTGGCCACCGGTAGGTTGAATACGCTCCAATGGCGGCAAGCACTGATGCCAACCTGACATGGTGCAGTTTCATCATCCATAACAATAGCAAACCGCTTGGTCGCGGTTGGAATGTCAGAAATGTTCAACTGCGGCGTAAGATTGTTGCCACCGACTGTTGTGCTCGCGATACGCAGCGGTATCGTTCCACCATCGGCATACGACGTAGAGTTGATCGTCAGGTTGGTGGGGCTTGCAGTCACGGTGGTTGTGGCGACCGCACTGTTGCTCTTTCCGTCGCTCGCCATCAGCGTCACAACGTACACACCTGCTACCTCAGGGACAAAGCTGGTCTTGACCCCGGAGGCCGAGACCAGGGTTGCGGTGCTGCCCGAGGGCCGCTGCAAAATGGACCATGTGTAGCTGATCGGATCCTTGTTGGCATCCGACGTGCCACTGCCATCCAGGGTCACGGTGGAGCCGATCAGAACGTTTTGCGGGGCACCTGCGTTAGCTACCGGAGGAACATTGCAGGAATTGACGCCCAATGTGCAGTCGTTGGTTTTGTTGTCCCCGCCTCCGCCACAGCCTGCCAGCAAAGCAGAAGCCAGTCCCAAGCAAATTAAAGCCTTCATTTTGTTCATCCCGTGTTTGTAACCGTTCGATTGTGCATGACAGTCGCTCTCTTTTCAATAGCATGCAGCTTTGCGCGACGATTCAGTATCTTTTGTAACTGTACCTAGCGCCTGTGTAGAAATTAGTCCGATTGGACTATTGGTACTTTAACCGACACCCGCCTACACTCAAACGCGATCTTTGTCTGGCATGCGTAGCACAAGGGTCCAATCAAGCCTTGCTCTGGGGGAGCAGGCACTCACTCCATTTCTCAGAAATAAAAATTTCAGTATGAAACTCAAACCTCTTGCACTGGCTCTGTTGATGACCGCCGCCGCCGGTGCGCAAGCAGCGCAATTTAATTTCTCTGGTGATATCGCCACCCATAAGGATGTCATCCAGATCGGCTTTTCGCTGCTGACGGACGCAACGGATGTAAGGGTTTGGACCGATTCCTTCCAGAACGGTGCTAACTTTGACCCCATCACTGCGGTGTGGTCGCAGAACAATGCCGGCTGGAACCTGTTGGGCCAAAACGATGACCGCTCCAATATTGCGCCTGGACAAACGCGTTTTGACTCCGGCCTGACGTTCGCCACACTGGGTGCCGGCAACTACCTGTTCACAATCGCTACTTTCAACAACTGGGCCCGTGGCACAACCCTGGCGCAAGGCTTTACATTTGACAGCCAGACCGCCATCCCACTGTCACAGTGGAACCAGCCCGCCAACCACGCCAACATGGGCACACACTACAGCGTGCACCTCTCCGGTGTGGATTCCGCCGTGAGCGCAGTTCCCGAACCCGAAACGTATGCCATGTTGCTGGCCGGCCTGGGCTTGGTGGGCGCGATAGCACGTCGTAAGAATCGCAAGACTTCCACAGCAGCTTAAACACTGCGTTGATTGGCCTGCCCCGCATTCGCGGGGCTTTTTTGCGTCTGCTTCGCGACTACCGCCCCGCTCAGTTGCCGAGATAACGCGCTTCCAAATGCCTGCGGAAGTGGAGGGCGTTCAGTGGCTCACCGGTAGCCCGGGTCACCAGCGCATCGGTAGACCAACGGCTGGCTTGACTCCAGATGTTTGTGTCTAGCCAGTCCATTACCGGTGACAGGTCACCACTGGCAATGCTGGCATCCATATCCGGGTGCGACCTGCGAATGGTTGCGAAATATTGCGCTGCGTAGATTGCGCCCAAGGTGTAGCTCGGGAAGTAGCCAAACATGCCCGATGGCCAGTGGATGTCCTGCAGGCAGCCTTGGTCGAAGTTGCCAGCCACATCCACACCCAGGTACTCCTGCATCTTGGTGGTCCACAGTGCCGGGATGTCATCTGCCTCGATCTCACCGGCAATCAGCGCGCGCTCGATCTCAAAGCGCAAAATCACATGGGCCGGGTAGGTCAGTTCGTCCGCATCCACGCGGATGAAGCCGCGCTTGACGCGGGTGATCATGCGGGCCAGGTTGTCGGCCTCGAAGGCCGGCTGGTCTCCCAGGTGCTTCTTGACCAGCGGCGCGATCAATTGCAGAAACGCCGGGCTGCGGGCCAGTTGCATCTCGAACGACAAGCTCTGGCTCTCGTGTATGCCCATAGAGCGGGCACGACCTATCGGCAGATGTACTGTGTCCCGTGGCAGGCGCTGCTCGTAGCGGGCATGGCCGGTCTCATGGATGATGCCCATCAGGCTGGGCGCGAACGCGGCCTCGTTGTAGCGCGTGGTGATGCGCACGTCTTGCGGCACGCCACCACAAAACGGATGGGTTGAGATGTCGAGCCGGCCGCCCTCAAAGTCAAATCCCAACAGGCCCATCACTTCCACGCCCAGCGCGCGCTGTTTGTCGATAGGGAAAGGCCCCATGGCCTGCACCACCTCTTCGGATTGTTGCTTGGCAATCACCTTGTCGATCAGATCCGGGAGCCAGGTTTTGACCTCACCAAATAGTTTGCTGATGGCGCTCTCGGACATGCCGGGTTCGAACTTGTCCATCAGGGCCTCGTAGGGTGTGCTACCGGTGGCATCGGCCAAAAATTTCGCTTCCTTGCGAGCCAGGTTGACCACCTCGCGGAAGTTGCCCAAAAAGCCTTGCCAGTCGTTGGCCTTGCGCTGCGTGCGCCAAGCGTGTTCGCAACGGGCGCCAGCCAGGCTTTGGGCTTCGACCAAATCCTGCGGCAGGCGGTTGACCAGGGCCCACTCTCGGCGCATCTCGTTGAGACTAGCCTGGTCAGCCTCCGGCAAGTTGGCGTTCTGCGCTGCGTCGAATTGGTCTTTGAGTGCAGGGTCTGTCAGCGTCTGGTGCATCAGCACTTGCAGCTCGGCCATGGCTGCGGCGCGGGCTTCGTTGCCCTTGCTGGGCATCATTGCGGCTTGGTCCCAGCCGGCTATAGAAGCCAGATGGCCGAAATGGTGCAGGCGTTTGAAGGTGGCGTTTAACGGCGCCAGTGCGGATGCGGTCATGGTGGGATTGTTCCTAGGGGATGGGACGCGTGGGTACGCTGCGGTTGCAGATATTGCTGTGCAGCGCACTGCGCACCGCCCAGCCACCAATGGCATGGCGGCTGGCCTCCACCAGGTTGCGCCAGGTGGCCGTGTCGGTGCGCATGATTTCGATGTTTGGCTGCTCGCTGGCCGGAATATCGGCCAGCATGCGCGCGCGGGTAATAGGGGTGTAAGCCTCGGGCTTGTCGTAAAAGCCCATCGGGCCAGGGCCACGCGGCATGGACGACAACACGTTCATGCCTTTCACTATGCGCCCGACCACCGTGATGTTGAGATCCAACGCCCTGGGTGCCTGGCCATTGATGGCGTATAGGCTAGTACCGTTGCTGCTATCGGGCTTGGTGCCGCGCGCTGCTCCCACCATGCCGTAGCAGTGAACCAGCCATGCCTGGTTCTTGGCCGGATTGGCGGCTACCGGCATACCATCGACAAAACCGCTCACCGGGGCCCAACCATCGGGATCGGTGAATTTGGTAATGGGCAAACCCTTGAACGGAATCGAAAACTCGGCTGGCAGGTTGGCCAGTGCCGTACCCAGCGGTTTAAGTTTGTCCTTCTCTTTTTCCTCATCCGCGGGGTCGGCCCATTGCGTTACGTAGTTGTCCTGCACGCGCACCACGGCGGAACCAGTGTAGTACCCCTCACGGGTCAACGTGCGGATATTGGCTGCATGTTTGGGAGCAAAGCGCGGTGCCAGCTCCATAACCACAGCCTGGCCATGGATCTCCATGACCACGGTTTTCTCAGGGTCCAGCCGGCGCCAGTCGCTGGGCGCCGAATTCTTGATGATGTCGGCCTGGCTGGAGAGCGGCTGCTGCGCTGCATAGCCCGTCAGAGTCACCAGCGCAGCGGCACAGAAGAGGGATTGTGACTTGAAGCGCAACATACAGACCCTTGTCGTATTGAAGGCTTCAAGCATACCGTCAGTTCAGATCAAAACGCACGCCCTGGGCCAGCGGCAGCTCCCTGGAGTAGTTGACCGTGTTCGTCGCACGGCGCATATAGGCCTTCCAGGCATCTGAGCCGGATTCACGCCCGCCGCCAGTCTGCTTCTCGCCACCAAACGCGCCACCAATTTCTGCACCGGATGTGCCGATGTTCACGTTGGCAATGCCACAGTCCGAACCGGCGGCGGACATAAACTGCTCCGCCTCGCGCACGTCGGTCGTGAAGATCGACGACGACAGGCCCTGTGGCACGTCGTTGTTCAATGCGATGGCTTCAGACAGCTCGCCGTACTGCAACACATACAGGATGGGTACAAAGGTCTCGTGCCGTACGACTGCGGTTTGTGCAGGCATTTGCACCAGCGCCGGGCGCACGTAGAAGGCATTGGGGAAGCGGTCCTGCAGCGCGCGTTCGCCACCGGAGATTGTGCCGCCCTGGGCCTTGGCCTGTTCCAGTGCCGATTGCATCGCGTCGAATGCAGCGCCATCAATCAGAGGGCCGACCAGCGTACCGTCTTCCAGCGGTGAGCCAATCTTGAAGCTGGCAAACGCGCGGGTCAGACGGGCCACCAAATCGGCATGGATGGATTTGTGGACGATCAGGCGGCGGGCCGTCGTGCAGCGCTGGCCCGCAGTACCGGCTGCGGCAAAGGCCACGGCGCGCACGGCCATGTCCAGGTCGGCGGATGGCGCCACGATGATGGCGTTGTTGCCGCCCAGTTCCAGCAAGCTGCGGCCAAATCGGGCTGCCACGCGCGGACCCACGGCCTGACCCATGCGGGTGCTACCGGTAGCGGATACCAACGCCACCTTGACATCGTCCACCAGAGCTTGGCCCACGTCGGCGCGGCCCATGACCAATTGGGACAGGTTGGCCGTCCGGTCGGCGCCAAAGCGCGCGCAAGCGCGATCAAACACGGCTTGCACGCCCAGGGCACACAGCGGTGTTTTTTCCGACGGCTTCCACACCACGGTGTCGCCGCAGACCAGTGCCAAGGCTGCATTCCATGCCCACACGGCCACTGGGAAGTTGAAGGCGGTGATGACACCAACCACACCCAGTGGATGCCAGGTTTCCATCATGCGGTGGCCGGGGCGCTCGGACGCAATCGTCAGGCCGTACAACTGGCGTGACAAGCCCACGGCAAAGTCGCAGATGTCGATCATTTCCTGCACCTCGCCCAGGCCCTCGGACAAGACCTTGCCGGCCTCCAGGGACACCAGCGTGCCCAAGGCCTGCTTGTGTTCGCGTAGCTCTTCGCCGAGCAAACGTACCAGCTCGCCGCGTTGCGGTGCGGGCACCGTGCGCCAGGTTTGTTGTGCAGCATGGGCGCGGGTTATGACGGTTGCTACTTCAGTCAAAGTGGTTTCGTGCACCTGGCCCAAGGACGCGCCGTCAATCGGCGAGCGGGATGGCAGGGTTCCGCCGGTGTAGGCGCTGGCGGTCACGCCCAGGCGCGTAAGCAGGGTTTGGATGCTGTCTGTAGAGGTAGACATAGGATCTCCGTATTCGGTGAGAGGTGCTTGCTTAACCGATGGACTCGACCTGGCGCGATTGTTGGTACGCCTTGCCAAAGCGGTTGGCCAGGAAAGCTGGCAACTCTACCTGTTCCTGGCGGATGAAACCCGACTGCGGCAGCTTGCCCTCACGGAACAGATCCACCGCCGCGCAAATGCCGGCGGCTGTGGTGATCTGGATGGCGCTCAGCGGGGCCTTTTCGTCGCGGTCGGCAAAGATCTTGCGGGCAAATACTTCCTGTACCAGGTGCCCATCGCGCTCGCCGCTGACGGTCACAAAAACCAGCACCACGTCTTGCATGGTCAGCGGGATGGAGCGGCGCAGAATGTCCTTCAACGTCTCCTGGTCCGACTTCATACCCAACTCTTGCAGCAGCATCTTCATGATGTCGCAGTGGCCGGGGTAGCGCACGGTCTTGTAGTCCAGCGTGGCAACCTTGCCTTTCAGTGTCTCGCACAGCGTGCCCAGACCGCCCGAGGTGTTGAAGGCCTCGTACTCGGTGCCGTCCAGCGAAAAGTGCTCCATGCCTTCCAGCGGCAGCACTTCGATGATCTCGCCATCGCGGATCGCTTCGCACGGGTGGCAGTATTCGTTGATCAGGCCGTCCACGCTCCAGGTCAGGTTGTACTTCAGCGAATTGGTTGGGAAGGCGGGTAGCGCACCTACGCGCATTTTCACTTCGTGCAGCTTGCTGAACTTCTTGCTGAGGTGGTGGGCCACGATGCCAATGAAGCCGGGCGCCAGGCCGCACTGGGGCATGAAGGCGGTCTTGGCACCTTCGGCCATGCGCATGATCTCGCGTGTGGCGGCCACGTCTTCGGTCAGGTCAAAGTAGTGGCAGCCGGCTTCCAGTGCCTGGGTGGCGGCCATGGTGGCCAAGTGGTAGGGCAGGGCGTTGACAACGGCGTCATAGCCCTTTAGCGCGGCGCGCAGTGCGCTGGCGTCTGAGGTGTCGATCTGCGCCACTTCCAATGGTAGATGACGCAGCTTCTTGAGAGCCTCTTCGCTGCGGTCCACGACCTTGACCTGGTAGTCGCCTGAGCCGGACAACAACGTCGCTATTGTTTGGCCAATATGGCCCGCACCCATCAGAACAACACGCATGGCAATCTCCTGGTAATAAGTTTGAATGCAACAAGTCTAGGTCCAGGTTCGGACGAACTAAATGGACGAAGTGTCGTAATGGTGGATTAAGCAGACGATTCGTCGTAATATCCGGTCATAAAGACCAAAGGCAAGCTATGAGTACCCGTGCTGTGACACCGCGAGCGTCTAACATCCACAGACCCACCACCCCCGCCATACCAGAGCGCGCCTTGCGCGACCAGCTGGACCGCGACCTGCTGGCTCTGCTGCAAGCCAATGCCCGCGCCTCCACCGCCGACCTGGCACGCCAACTGGGCACGGCGCGCACCACGGTGCTGGCCCGCCTGGGTCGCTTGGAGCGCGAGGGGGTGATTGCCGGCTACACCGTGCGCCTGGGCCAAGATGTGCGCGATGCGGGTCTGCAGGCCTTTGTAGGCGTCACTGTGCAACCCAAGGCCGGCCGCGAGGTCGTGCGCCAGATATCCCGCATGCCCGAGGTGCGCCAGCTGTGCGCCGTCAGCGGTGAATTTGATTACGTTGTGTTGCTGCGCGCCGAGTCCGCACTGCGCATGAATACGCTGCTCGATGAGGTCGGCAACTTCGACGGCGTGGTCAAGACCACGACATCGGTTGCGCTGGAGTGGAAGATCGACCGCACCTGAGCCCCCCATTACAATGAGAGACCGGGTCGGCAGCTACTGCCAGCCTGTAAACGCTAGGGGTGCTGGTCGTCGCAAAGCGGCCGGCTGAGATAACACCCTGGAACTTGATCAAGGTAATACTTGCGCAGGGAAGCGTGGTGTAAAGGCCGTTGTTCTGTACACAGAACGTGTTGGCCTGTCCGTGCGCCCTGCCGTCGAAAAAGGATATGCGATGGCCCCCCGTCTGAACCTCAAACTGTCCCCCTGCGCCGCCGCAATGCTTGTCGTATTGGCGGCGCCCGTGTGGGCCCAGCAAGCTGCAACGCAAAGCCTGCAGGGCGTCACTGTCAGCAGCAAGGCCGCACCCGTGCTGGATGTAGACCGTGCCGATGTGGGCGGCCTGGGCCTGCCGCTGGCCCAGACGCCGCAGAGCATCAGTGTGCTGGGCGCCGACCTGCTGGCCGCCACGGCCGCCAGCAGCCTGTCGCAAGCCATCAAGCTCGACGCCTCGCTGTCCGACAGCTACAACACCACCGGCTACGTCGAAGGCATGTCCATACGTGGCTTTTTGCTGGACCCGAAAAACAACTATTTGCGCAACGGCCTGCCATTCTCCAACTACGCCCCCGTTGCCCTTGAAAACAAGGAGCGCATCGAAGTGTTGAAGGGTGTGGCCGGTTTGCAGGCGGGCGTATCGGCGCCCGGTGGCCTCGTCAACTTTGTGACCAAGACCCCGCAGCCGGGCAACTTCACCACAGCATCGATTG
This sequence comes from Rhodoferax sp. ZS1R8, assembly GCF_056521325.1. NCBI lineage: Bacteria > Pseudomonadati > Pseudomonadota > Betaproteobacteria > Burkholderiales > Comamonadaceae > Rhodoferax > Rhodoferax sp. ZS1R8. Next base: position 156,764 of record NZ_JBWMBA010000002.1, read on the forward strand.
GCGGCGACAGCAATGGTGGCAGCAAAGTGCATCTGGACAGCAACACCGCATGGGGTCCAGTGGGCGTGCGCTTGAATTTGGCAGCCGAGGACCTGCGCACGGTGTTTGACCGCGCAGACGGCAAGCGCGAATTTGCCAGCCTGGCGTTGTCCGGTCACTCGTCGCGCGATACCAAGGTCTCTGTCGACCTGGAGTTCCACCACAAGAAGCAACCGTCTGTGCCGGGCCTGGGCCTGCTGGACACCAATGGCGATGGCGTGGCCGACACGCTGCCCGCCCCCAACTATTCCCGCCTGAACCTCAACAATCAGACTTGGTCGCAACCTTTCGAGGCCACCAGCACCCATGCCCAGATCGCCATCGACCACCAGTTCAACCCGCACTGGACAACCCATCTGGGCCTGAGCACCCAGCGCACCGTGGTGCAGGACCGGCTGGCATTTCCCGATGGCTGCAGCACAGGCCCCAAAGAACTCTATCCGGGACTGTGTGGCAATGGCGATGTAGACATCTACGATTACCGCAGCGAAAACGAAGAACGCAGCACCTGGGCCTGGGATGCGAGCATGCGCGGCAAGCTGCTCAGCGGAGGCGTGCTGCACCACCTGAACCTGGGTCTGAGTGGCCGCAGCGCGCGCACCGATATGGCGCCCAAGCAGGCCTACAACTTTGTCGGCACGACCAACATCGATCGCCCCATCGCTCTGCCAGCAGATGGCGCGGCTGGTGACCTCAACACCAACAGCCGCGAACGCGCGGTGGATGCCTATCTGTCGATAGCCAGCGACCTCGGCCGCAGTGTGCGCAGCTTTGTCGGCTTTCGCATGTCGCGCCTGAACCGCAACAGCGAGCGCAGCGATGGTTCGCGTGCCATTGCCATCGACCAAACCGTGACCACCCCGTGGGCCGGCCTGTCGTGGTCTCCAGCAGCCAGCACCATGTTGTACGCATCGTGGGGCGAGGGCACCGAGTTGGAAGCCGTGCCCAACCGCGCCAGCAAATTTGTCAATGCCGGCGAGGTATTGCCCGCGCTCAAGAGCCAGCAGACCGAGCTGGGTCTGAAATGGCAAGCGCATCCGCGCTTGCTGGTGTCGGCCGCGGCCTTCAACATTAGCAAGCCCTATGCCGATGACCAGCCCACGGCCAGCGGCAAACCGCTGCGCGTCGTTGGCGGCAAGACCGCGCGGCACAGTGGCCTGGAATTGATGGCTGTTGGCCAAGTCGGCAAGCAACTCTCGGTACAGGCCAGTCTGATGGTGCTGGATGCCAAATACACAGACGCCCTGGACCCCGCACTGGTGGGCCAGCAGGTTACCAATGTGCCCAAGACCAAGGCATCGCTGTTTGCCGATTACAAGCTTGTGTCGCTGCCCGGCCTGTCGCTTAGCACCCTGCTGACCCATGAGAGTGGTAAGACAGTCACGGCCAACGCCGCTGTCGGTCTGCCAACCGCCTGGCAGATGGATGCGGGCGTGCGCTACCAGAACCGTATGCTGGGCAAGTCCACGCAGTGGAGTCTCAATGTGGAAAACCTGACCGACCGCAACTACTGGCGCGAAGCGCCCACGCAGTACTGGGGTGGTACCTATGTGTTCCCCTCCACGCCACGCACGGTGCGGGCCCGAGTCACCATCGAATTCTGATCACGGGCAGCGGTTGCCATGGAGCCCCGCCTCATCTGTCTGATCGGAGCCGAATGCACTGGTAAGACTACGCTCGCCCAGGCTCTCGCGCAGCGTATGGGCGGGCTGTGGGTGCCGGAGTACTTGCGCAGCTTTACCGATCACCGCGGCCGTACACCGCAGCGCGACGAGCAATTGCGCGTCCTGCACGAGCAGGTGCGCCACGAAGATGCCGCGCTGGTAAGCGCCCGTGCGCGGCGGATACGCGTGGTGGTGTGCGACACCGCGCCACTGCTGACCGCCGTCTACAGCGACTACGTGTTTGGCGACACCACGCTATACCCCATGGCCCGCGACCTGCACGCCCGCTATGCGCTGACACTGCTGCTGGAGCCGGACATTCCCTGGGTGGCGGACGGGCTGCAGCGCGATGGCACCGCCGCGCGCGCTACGGTGCATGCGCGCATCGAGCAGGCATTGGCCGATGGCGGTTGGCCCCATGTGCGCATCGCCGGCCAGCCCGAACAGCGGCTGGCTGCGGCGCTGGGCGCTATACGCCGGGCACTGGGCTAGAGCGGTCGCAGCGGTTAGACTGGCTTTTTGTTCTTTATGCGGACCCACACACCATGACCGAACTCGTCGCCTACAGCCTGGAAGATGGCATTGCCACATTGACCCTGAACAACGGCAAGGTCAACGCCTTTTCCCATGAGCTGATTGCCAGCTTTAATCACGGGCTAGACCAGGCGGAAGCCGCGGGCGCGGTGGTCATCGTAACCGGTCAGCCCGGCATTCTCAGCGGTGGCTACGACCTCAAGGTCATGACAGCCGGTCCGCAGGCCGCCATCGATCTTGTGGCCGCTGGGTCCACACTGGCCCGGCGCATGTTGGCCCACCCGCAACCGATCATCGTGGCCTGCCCGGGCCATGCCGTCGCCAAGGGCGCCTTTGTGCTGTTATCGGCTGACTACCGCATTGGCGTCGAGGGGCCGTTCAGCATCGGCCTCAACGAGGTCAAGATCGGCATGACCATGCACCACGTAGGCATCGCCATTGCGCGCGACCGGCTGACCACACCGGCCTTCCAGCGCTCGGTCATCAACGCCGAAATGTTCACGCCCCAGGGTGCGATGGCCGCAGGGTTTCTGGACCAGGTGGTGGCGCCTGAGCAATTACTCAGTGCGGCCGTTGAAGTGGCGCAGCAGATGAAGAAGCTCAACATGACAGCCCACGCCAACACCAAGCGCAAGGTGCGCAAGGCCTTGCTGGACGCGCTGGAGGCCGCCATCGCACTGGACAAGACCATCAGCCTGATGTAAACCCTATTGGTGAAATCAGGCTCTAGCCCTCGTGGAACGTGCGTAAGCAGCTACTGAATTTATAGCGCTTTCCGAGACTGTCCCCTTCCGGAAATCGCAAGACTATGTCCTCCACACTGATTCGCCGCCTTCTGCTTGTACTGCTGGTCATCGGTTTGCTGGGCCTAGCCGTGTGGTGGGCCAAGCGCCCAAAACCGGTTGCCGTGCTGGTGGCCGTGATTGACCAGGGCCGCGTCGAATCCAGCATTGCCAACACCCGGGCGGGCACCGTGGAGGCTTGTATGCGTACCAAACTCTCGGCCACGGTGGGTGGGCGTATTGAGGTGCTGGCCGTCAGGGAAGGCGACAAGGTCAAAAAGGGCCAGCTGCTGATGAAGTTGTGGAACGACGACCAGCAGGCGCAAAGCAGCTTGGCTCTGGCCCAGGTGGAAACCGCGCGCAAGCGGGTGGCGGAGGCCTGCACGGTGGCGGCCAATGCCGAGCGCGAGGCCGAGCGCCAGACAGCCTTGTTCAAGCAGGGCTTTGTATCCGGCTCGCGTGACGAGCAGGCCCGCGCCGAAGCCCAGGCGCGCCGCGCCGGTTGTGACGCGGCCAAAGCCGACGTGGCGCAGACGCAGGCACGCGTTACTGCTACGCGCGTCGAGCAAAACCGCACCGTGCTGTACGCGCCTTTCGCTGGCACCGTGGCCAAGATCGTGGGTGAGGTCGGTGAATACTCCACGCCGTCCCCGCCCGGTGTGCCTACGCCGCCGGCCATAGACCTGATTGACGACACCTGCCTTTACGTGCGCGCCCCTATGGACGAGGTGGATGCGCCCAAGATCAGCGCCGGGCAGACGGTGCGCATCAGCTTCGATGCGCTGCCCAAGCAGTCTTTCCCCGGCAAGGTCAAGCGCGTGGCGCCCTTTGTATCGGCCGTGGAGAAGCAGGCCCGCACTGTCGATATTGAAGCGACGCTGGACACACAAGCCGACAAAGCAGCGCCGCGCCTGCTGGTGGGCTACAGCGCCGATGTGGAAGTAGTGCTGGCCTTGCGAGAAAAGGTGGTGCGCGTCCCGACCTCGGCCTTGCATGAAGGCGGGCGTGTGCTGGTGGCCGGTGCGGATGGCACCCTGCAGGAGCGCGTGCTCAAGACTGGCCTGGCCAACTGGGAATTCACCGAGGTGCTGGACGGCCTTGCCGCCGGCGACAAGGTGGTGACCTCGCTGGAGCGCGAAGGTGTAAAGCCTGGCGCGCATTTCATCGTCGACGAAAAGAGCAAAAGATGAGCCCCCACGCTCACGTTCGTTCACTGTCCCCCGAGGGGATGCTCTCCCTCCTGAAAACGGCCCGTCGGAAGGCAAAATGACCACGCCGCAGATCGAGCTCGCCGGCATCGAGCGGGTCTTCCACCTGGGTGACTCGGAGGTGCACGCGCTGCGCAATCTGGATTTGTCGATCAATGCCGGCGAATATGTGGCAGTCATGGGGCCATCGGGTTCGGGCAAATCGACGCTGTTGAATCTGCTGGGCCTGCTGGACCGCCCCAACACGGGTGTCTACCGCCTCGAAGGCCGCGACGTGACGACGCTGTCGCCCGACGAGCAGGCGCGTGTGCGCAGCCAGCGCATCGGATTTGTATTCCAGAGCTTTCACCTCGTGCCGCGCCTGACCGCCGCCGAAAACATTGCGCTGCCGATGGTGCTGGCCGGCCTGCAACCCGCGCAGCGCAGCGAGCGGGTGCAGCGGGCGCTGAAGGACTACGGCCTGGAGAACCGTGCCGGCCACCGGCCCGACGAGCTCTCGGGCGGCCAACGCCAGCGCGTGGCCATTGCCCGCGCCACCATCATGCAGCCGGCGATGATTTTGGCCGACGAGCCCACCGGCAACCTGGACCGTGCCACCGGCGAAGAGGTGATGCGCCTGCTGGAAGGACTCAACGCCCAGGGTGTGACGTTGGTCCTGGTCACGCACGACGCCGCATTGGGCGCCCGCGCCCACCGGCAGCTGCGCATGGAAGACGGCGTACTGCAGCAGGATCTGCGCCGTGACCTTGCAGCAACCACGCCACTTCAACCGCCATGCGCAGTGCCGACCTGATCCGATTCGCGCGCGATGCCGCCACGGGCAATGCCCTGCGCGCGTCCTTGCTGGTGTTGGCGATGGCTATTGGCGTGGCGGCCGTCGTGGTGCTTACTGCGCTGGGCGATGGTGCCCGGCGTTATGTGATGTCCGAGTTTTCCGCGCTGGGCAGCAACCTGGTCATTGTGTTGCCGGGGCGCTCGCAGACCGGAGGCTTCAGCCCGGGCAACGCCATCACCAACACCACGCGGGATCTGACTATCGACGATGCGCAAGCCCTGCAGCGTGCCAGCGCCGTCAACCGCGTCGCACCACTGGCCGTGGGTACGTCGGAGATCAGCGCCGGCGGCAAGCTGCGCGAGGTTTTGGTCGCCGGCACAGTGTCGCAATATGCGCAGGTGCGCCAGCTGGCGCTGGCCCAGGGCCGATTTCTTGCCGCCGGCGATTGGCGCCGCGGTGCCAGCGAGGCGGTGATTGGAGCCAAGGTGCGTGACGAAATTTTTGGCAGCGGGCCGTCGCTGGGTCAACTGGTACGCATAGGTGACCGGCGCTTTCGTATCGTGGGCGTGTTGGGCAGCAGTGGCCAGGGCCTGGGCATGAACACGGATGAGCTGGTGTTCGTACCAGTGTCGATGGCGCAAGCCATGTTCAACAGCAACACGCTGTTCCGGGTTCTGGTGGAAGCCCATGGCCGCGAATCCGTCGAGGCCGCCAAGGTGCAGGTGGCCGACATCATCCAGCAGCGCCACGATGGCGAACGCGACGTGACCGTCATCACCCAAGACGCGGTGTTGGCCACCTTTGACCGCCTGCTCGGCGCGCTAACCTTGGGCGTGGCTGGAATTGCCGCCATCAGCCTGGCGGTGGCGGGGATACTGGTCATGAATGTGATGCTGGTGTCGGTCACCCAGCGCACGGCCGAGATCGGACTGCTCAAAGCATTGGGCGCCACCGGTGGCCGTATACGCCTGCTGTTTCTGGCAGAGGCAAGCATGCTGTCGTTGACGGGTGCGGTCGCAGGCTATGTGCTGGGTCAACTGGCAGCCGCTTTTATCCGCCATCTGTATCCGACCCTTCCGGCTTATCCGCCAGACTGGGCCGTGCTTGCGGGGCTGGCTACGGCATTGGTTACCGGCACTTTGTTTGGGGTGCTACCGGCACGGCGTGCGGCGCAGCTCGATCCGGTGCAGGCATTGTCCAAACGCTAGCGCATGCTGCCAATCGACGCCGTACGCCTCGCCTTGCGGGCCATCGTTGCGCAGCGCCTGCGGAGCTTCTTGACGCTGTTGGGCATAGCGGTGGGCATTGCGTCCGTGATTCTGCTGACCTCCATTGGCGAGGGCATACACCGTTTTGTGCTGGCGGAGTTCACGCAGTTTGGCACGAACATCGCAAGCGTCTCGCCCGGCAAGGTCAAGACCTCCGGCCCCGCACCGACCGGCATACCCAGCTCGGTACGGCCGCTCACGCTGGACGACGCACGCGCATTGCGCAACTTGCCACACGTGATCGGCATGACTGCGACCGTATGGGGCAATACCGAGGTGGGTGCCAACGGCCGCGTACGCCGCACCACGGTCAATGGTGTCGGGGCCGACATGCTCAAGGTCTACAGTATCCAGGTCAAGGCCGGCCAGTTTCTGCCGGATGAAGCGCTGGAGAACGCCCGTGCGTTTGTCGTGCTGGGTTCCAAATTGAAAGCCGAGCTGTTTGGCACCACCAACCCGCTGGGTGCCCGGCTGCGGGTGGGCAACCTGCAGTTTCGTGTGATCGGTGTGTTGGAGGCCAAGGGCCAGTTTCTGGGTGTTGATTTGGATGATGCCGCCTACATCCCCACCGCGCGTGCACTGGAGCTGTACAACCGCGACGGCATGATGAAGATAGACCTGGCGTACGAAGAGGGCGTGCCCGCAGCGCGCATTGTGTCGGCGGTCAAGAGCACGCTCAGCGCACGCCATGGTCGGGAAGATTTCACGATCACGACCCAGGAGGACATGTTGCGAACGCTGTCCAATATTCTGGACATTTTGACGATGGCTGTAGGCGCCCTGGGCAGCATTTCGCTGCTGGTTGGGGGCGTCGGCATTGTCACCATCATGACGATTGCCGTAACTGAGCGAACCAGCGAGATCGGTCTGATGGTGGCACTCGGTGCACCGCGCCGCACGATACTGGGCCTATTCCTCGGCGAGGCTGTCACGCTATCGGCCATTGGCGGCGTCATGGGTTTGGCGCTGGGTTTTGGTTTGGCCCAGATCATCCACCTGGCCGTGCCGGCCTTGCCAGTGCACACGCCGCTGAGTTTTGTGGTGCTGGCTGAGTGCATAGCGGTGGTGATAGGGCTGCTCGCCGGTGTGTTGCCAGCCCGCAGTGCAGCACGGCTGGACCCGGTGGATGCCCTGCGCACCGACTAGTCATCTAGTTGTAGCCTGGTGTTTCAGCAGGCAGGTATGGACACTTCCCGACACAAATGCTTACCGTTAGATGCCTCTGTCGCGACGATGCTGGGGTTTTACCCTCCGGGAGTTCATCCTTTGGTATTTCAAGACAGACGTAGAAAGGCGACCGCACCGCCAACTTCGCCGATTCCGCTGGAGGAATTGGTGCAGGATGTCTACGTATCGTCCCCACCCGATGCGCAAAAGCAAATGCTGGCCCGCCTGGTCGACAAAGTGTATGAGACCGGGCCCGCTCCCCTACAGGGCTTGGTTGAAGATGGACAACAGGCAGTACCCAAAGCAGAGGCCGTGGCTGTGGTTGAGAATGCCATGCACACGGGCGGCGCCGCTTTGGCCAAGGTGACGCGCGTACTCGTCAATTCGCCGTCGCTTGTGGGATCGGGTGCTGGTGCTGTGCTCCTCGCACTGTTGCGGCGCACGCAACGCCGTCGGTCGGGTGATCGCGTAAAAGTAGATTAGCCCCGCGTCATTTATGCCAGTTTTTGGCCCGGGCCTGCCGCTCGGCCGCCACGTCCAAGGTTCCGCCTTCGGCGCGCTTGTCTACCGCATCCAGCAGTGCCGGCGGAAGCGAAGCCGAAGCTTGGCGGACTGCCCCGCCAGATGGGACCTCCAGGGTATTGACTTGTTGTACGGTCCATTGCCCTGCCTGTTGGCAGGCCAGACCCGCAATGGCAGTGGTGCTGAAGGTGCGGCAATAGTGGCCATCTTTGTCCATAAAACTTAGCTGCACCTTCACGCCATCCCCTGCCACCGGTTCACTCGCCAATTGGTTTGACAGGGCCTTTTCGATTTCGCCACCCGCCACCAGTTGACCCTGGTTCACGCCCACGGACGGGTCCACACCCGCGCCCAGGAAACGCGTGCCCAGCAGCACGCCCAGCATTACGCTGGCCGCCATGCCGCCCAGTTGTGCCCAGGTTGGCATGGTCCGGACGCCCGCACGCTTGGCCCGCGCATCGGCCAGTTGCACGACCACTGGCGCAGAGTCAGCGGCCGTAACCCCTTGTGGTGCAGCCTTTAGCAGTTGGGTCAATCTATCGGGTACCGGTTCGCTCAGCGCCGCGGCAAAGGCGGCGCTTACGCGCTTGCGTTGCTGCTGCATCTGGTCCACGCGCTGGCGCAGTGCCGGGTTGGCCTGCAGCGCAGTTGCTACCTGGGTATGCTGCGCGGCATCCAGTTCGCCGTCTGCAAAGGCCATCAGGGTTGCGTCGGCCAGTGTGTTGTTGCCCGTGTTCATGGATGTACTCCTTCGTGTGCGCCACCCAACAGGGCTTGCAATGTTTCGCGTGCGCGCGCCAGCCGGCTGGTTAGCGTACCCACCGGTATCGCCAGCACCTCGGCGGCCTCTTGGTAGGAAAAACCTTCGACCAGTACCAGGCCAACCACGGCGCGCTGGTCATCCCCCAGTTGTGCCACGGCCTTGCGCACGGCAATGGCGTCCATTTGCGCATCGTTGGTAGATGCGCCGACGTTTTCTCCGGCCTCTTCTTCCACAAAGGTCTGGTTGCGCCGGTCGCGGGCGCGGGTCTCATCAATCCAGGCGTTTTGCATGATTCGAAACATCCAACTGTCCAGCCGCGTGCCCTCTCGCCACTGTTCGGTGTGCGTCAGGGCCCGCTCAACTGCGATTTGCACAATGTCGTCGGCATCCTCCGCGTTGCGGGCCAGCGTGCGGCCAAACCGCCGCAAGCGCGGCAGCAGGGCGGCAATCTCATTGCGCAGGTTCGTTGAGGAGGATTCAGCCATCTCTAATTGACACAACGTGCGGGCTAGGGATTTTCTTCCATGGATGGTTCGTTATCATCGCATGCAAACCATGATGCGTTACAACCAGCGTGTTCCCGGGCGGGCCATAGCCGCTGTCATCTTGACGGGCCTGTCCTTGGTGTTGCCTGCCCATGCCCAGCTGGGCTTGCCGCCAGCAGTAAGGCCTACGGTGCCTGCCGCGCAGCCACAGGTTCCGCAAGTGCCCGGTGCCTTGCGCAGCCCCACCCCTTTGACCGGCCTACCACCGCCCAGCCTGCCCCAGCCGGTGACTGTGCCACCCGGAGTGGGAACCGTGGTCCCGGCCCCGTTGGGTCAGCAGGTCCTGCCGGTTTCTCCCAATGCCCAATCCCCCCTTTTGCCGTCGGTTCAGCCTGCCGTGTCCGCGCTGTCTACGGTGGTGACGCCTGCTGCAGAGGTGGCGGGCGATCTGACGGTAGCTGATAGCGTGCGGGGGCTGGTTCCACTGCAACAGTTGCGGGCCAGGAACGTTCAGGAATTATTGATCCAGCACAGTGCTGTGCTGGAGTCGGACCCCAAGGGTGAGCCCGTGCGCCGGCAGGAGTTGCTGTGGGTCTCACCGAAGACGCAGGCGCTGAAGTCTGCATTGGCCATGGGTTTTGTGGTGTTGCGTGAACACAGCCTGCCCGAGCTGGATCTGCGCGAGGTTGTGCTGCGCCCCCCTGCCGGGGTGGGCACGGCCCAAGCCCTTGCGCAACTGCGGGCGCTGGCACCGGACGTTGAAGCCGACTTTAACCATGTATTTACGCGCAGCGGCGATGCGGCGGGCAGTGGTATGGCGGTCCCGCGTGTTGCGGCTGCAGGGTCACGCCGTGTGGGCTTGGTCGACGGGGGTGTGGACCGGCAGCATGCCGCTTTGCGCGGTGCCACCGTGCATTTGTGGGGGTGTGGGGAGATACCGCATCCCAGCACGCATGGCACGGCGGTAGCGTCTTTGTTGCTGACTGGCACCGAACCGGCGGGTGCGATAGCTGCAGGGGGAAGCACGCTGTTTGCTGCCGACATTTACTGTGGCAAGCCCGAGGATGGTGCGGCCGAATCCATAGCGCTTGCGCTGGCCTGGATGGCGCGCGAAAAGGTTGCCGTGGTGAACATCAGTCTGGTAGGCCCGCCCAACCGTCTGCTGGAGCGTGCCGTGGAATCACTGGTGCGCAAGGGCTTCTTGCTGGTAGCCGCAGTAGGAAATGACGGCCCGGCCGCGCCACCCTTGTACCCCGCTGCCTACAGCGGGGTCGTGGGCGTCACCGCGGTGTCGCTTGATCACAAAGTCCTGCCCGAGGCAGCGCAAGGTCCACACGTAATGTTTGCAGCGCTGGGGGCCAGGGTGGCGGTGGCCGAGCCGGGCGGTGGCTACGCGCTGGCGCGGGGCACGTCATTTGCGGCACCGCGCGTAGCGGGGCTGTTGGCCCAACGCCTGGGCATGCCCCACCCACAGGCAGCTTCGACTGCGCTGGCGGCGCTGGCAGGCACTGCCGTGGACCTGGGGGCCGCTGGGCGGGACCCGGTATACGGCTATGGCCTGGTAGGGGCGCGCTAGAGCCGAGGGGCCATACAGGCTGCCCTGTTGCAATTGTTTACATATGGCGATGGAAGGAACCGTTCGCGGACTTCGTTGTACTTGGTGTAGGGGCCGGAATGGCTGGCCCTAAATTGTCAAAGGAGCATCCACCATGTTCAAACGTCAATTCTCTTCTGTGAACCGCAAGCTCGCCGCCACCGTTGTGTCGGCCCTGTTTCTGTCCGTATCCGCCCATGCTGGCCTGCTCGGCGCAGGCGGAGTCGCCACCGGTTTGACGGGTAGCGCCGTCGGCGGTATGACCGGTAGTGCCGTCGGCGGTATGACCGGCCGATTGGGTGTAGGCACGCCCATGCCCACGATGAACCCTTCTGCGCTGAGTGCGGCAAATGTGAACGCTGCGACGATGAACGCGGGCAATCTGAACGCAGCCGCGCTGTCGGCCGGCACGGTCAATGCAAATGCTGCGGCTGCCGCTGCAGCACAGGCCGCCACCCAGAGCCGCATGCAAGCGGTTGTCCCGGCACGTGCTGCTGGGGCTGTGCAGCAAACGGGCCAACTGGGTGCGCAGGCGGTGGGCCAGGCTGGTCTCGCAACCTCCACACCTGTCGCCGCCCCCCAGGGGGTGGGCATTCCCAACGGTGAGGACGTCACGCTCCAAGCCGAGCGTTTGACCCGCAGGGGCAGTGCGACCGGCAATATGGCGGTCGAAATGGCCTCTGACGCGCAAGGCCAGGCGGTCGGCCAGTTGGTACGCGTCAAGCAATCTGGCGAAGCCAGCGCTGATACGCAAATAACTGCAGCACGCAGCGATAGCGCTCGAGTAGGCGCGCTAGCCAGTGGCACAGCAGCTGCCACTGCCAATGCCTCTACCCAAGCGGCGACCAATACCGCGACCGCTGCCGCCAACCGCAAACCCCAGGTCGCAGCCAAGGGAGAGGCCTCGGGTTCGGGTTCCGTGCAGGCTTCCAACCGCAACGCATCGGTGTCGGGTGATGCCTCGGCTCGCGGCTCCGCCTCGGTCAGTAACTAAGTTGCACTAACGCCCGTCCGGTGTGACGGGGTTCACAAAAACCCGGGCGCTGCGGTGGCAGCCCCGGGTTTTTTCATACCGCACAACAAAGGGGGGAATCCATGCGTTTCAGGCCATTCGCGACCGCAGGGATCTGCCGATAATTGGCCCATGATTCGCTCCGCGCACCCCGACGGCACCCAGCGTCCCGGCTTTTTAACAGTGTTTGTCCTGGTATGTGCCACGCTGACCGCTGGCTGTGCAGACACTGCCTATCTGCTGGGTTCGGCCAGCGGCCATTTGCAGCTCTTGCAAGCCGCGCGCCCCATAGACGACTGGCTGGCCGAAGACAACACCCCTCCGGCATTGAAAGAGCGGCTGCGGCTGGCGCAGGACATACGGCGATTTGCCGTCGGCACGCTGCAATTGCCCGACAACGCCAGCTACCAACGCTATGCGCAACTGCCGCGGCGCGCCGTGGTGTGGAATGTGGTGGCAGCGCCTGCCTATTCGCTGACGCTCAACACCTGGTGTTTTCCATTGGTGGGCTGTGTCGGCTACCGCGGATACTTTGACGAGCAGGAAGCCAAGCAGCAGGCCGATGCATTGCGTGCACGGGGACTGGAAGTCAGCGTCTACGGTGTGCCCGCCTACTCCACACTGGGCTGGACCAACCTGCTCGGCGGTGACCCGCTGCTCAGCACCTTCATCCAGTACCCTCAGGGGGAACTGGCCCGCATGATCTTCCACGAAATGGCGCACCAGGTGGTCTACGTGAAGGACGACACCGCGTTCAACGAATCCTTTGCGACCGCCGTCGAGCGCCTGGGCAGTACCGCCTGGCTGGCCAAGCATGCCAAAGCCGGCGCACAAACGGAATACACCGACTTTGATGCGCGGCGCCGCGCCTTTCGCACTTTGACGGGCAAGACCCAGCTGCAGCTCAAGGCCCTGTACGCAGATGGCGGAGGCGATGCGCCGGCCACGCTGGAGGCCAAAAAGCAGGCCGTCTATGCCGAGTTCCGCCAGAGCTATACCGAGCTCAAGCAGGGCTGGGGTGGCTCGACGGGCTATGACGCCTGGGTCGCCAGCGCCAATAACGCCGCCTTCGGCGCGCTGGCCGCGTACGACGATTGGGTGGCCGCTTTCGAAATACTGTTCGCACGCCATCCCGGCGACTGGCGGTCCTTCTACGGCGCGGTGCACCAGCTTGCCGAGTTGCCGCGTGCGCAGCGCACGCAAGAACTGAAACAGTTGCTGGCGCACAACCAACAAACTGTTGCTGCACAGTGATCGGCGCCGTGGCGCGGTCGTTGCCCTGGTAGAGATTGCTATCAAATCAGGAGCTGCTTATGCACGTTCCACGGGGGCTAGCGGCTGATTTTACCAATAACAACTGGCTCAGGCGGACTTGGGCGCCTCCTGCCGGTGCACCCAGGCCAGGAAGGCGCACAGCGACACACCGGCGGCCACCAGCCCGGCCGTGCTCATGGCCCAGTAACCCTGCGCGCCTTGCAGTGTCGGCGGCGCCCAACTGCTGGTGGTGACAAAGTAGCCGCCCACCAAGCCTATGCCCCACAATGACGTGGCATAGAAGACCAACGGCATTAGCGTGACGCGGTGCGAGCGCAACACAAAATTGGCCATGGTCTGGGCTGCGTCTGCCACATGGAACCACCACACCCACACCAGCAGCGGCAGCGTGGCCGCGATGATGGTGGGGTTGTCGGTATACACATGGAGCACTGGCTCGCGCAGCAGGTAGACCAGTGCGCCAAGGATGGCCGCGATACCAACGCCAATCTCCACGCCATGCCAGCCCAGTCGGCGTGCCTCGGCCAGGTCGTGCGCGCCCACGCGCTGTGCGACAAGCGTAGCCGTGCCATTGGCCAGCGCCAACGGCAGCATGAACATCATTGACACCAGGTTGGCCGCCAGCTGGTGGCCGGCCACCGCCTCGCCGCTCTGGCGCGAGATGAGAAACGCCATGGAGCTGAACCCCGTGACCTCGATCATGATGGCCGCGCCCATTGGCACGCCCAGTTTCAGTTGCGCCAGCATGGCGGTACGGTCTGGCCGGGCAAAGCCCTTGTCATGCAGGCCGAACGGTGCGTAGAACGGGTCCCGCCGCATGACCACCCAAGCTGTCATAGCCTGCGCCCACATCACCAGCGCTGTGGCCAGCCCACAGTCAACGACGCCCATGGGCGCCACATGCCAGCTGCCTAGGCCACCGGGGAGCGGCAGCGTCCAGCCATAGATAAACAGTGCGCTGAGCGGGACCTTCAATGCCAGCCCGCCGATTTGCAGCGCCATCACTGCCTTGGGCCGTGACACCGCAGTATTGAAGCCGCGGTACACCGTGAACAGCAGCGAGGCCGGCAGCGAAAAAGCCAGCGCAGTCAAATAGCCACGCACCTTGTCCGAGACTTCGGGGCTGGTCTTGGCCAGCGCCAGGAACGGCCCGGGTAACAGCAGTAGCGTGCTGCCCACCACCGCCAGACCTAATGCAATCCAGATCGCCTGGTGCACCTGTCGGCCCGCTTCGCGCAACTTGCCGGCGCCAAACAATTGCCCGGCCATAGGACTGATGGCCAGCACCATGCCCATGAAGCCGATGAAGATCGTGATGTAGGCCGCCATGCCGATCGATAGCGCCGCAAGATCACTGGCCGCAAAACGCGCTACGAGTATGGTGTCCACTGTGCTGAAGCCCAGCACCGCCAGTTGGCCAATCAGCACCGGCCAGGCCATAGGCAGGATGCGGAAAAAACTGTCGCGCAGCGAGGCGAGGTAGCTGGCGTGGATGGGGGTGTTGGCGGTGGTGTCTGGCGTGTCAATCATTGACGCACCAGTATCGCCGATCGTGTACGGTTACATGCCCGCAAACAGCAGGTTCCAGCTACAGAGCTGGGGTGGGCGCCAAAGTGAGGTAAAGGAGGAGGCCGAAGGCCGGGGGACACGAACGGCGGCGCTCACCCCAGTTCTGTAGCGGGCGCAATGCGCAAACGCGCCTCCGAAGGAAACTACTTCTTGGATCCAGCGTACTGCAGGAAGTTCTCGGGGCTCACGCGCAGGGCTGCACCCGTAGGGCAGGCTCGAACACAAGCCGGGCCGGCCTTGATGTCCTTGCACATATCGCACTTGACGGCCTTCTTCTGGCTGGTTTTATCCTGGAGGTTGCCGGCCTGGTGCGTGCCGGGCTCCGGTCCCAAGCCAAACAACATCCACGACAGCAGGTTGCCGCCCGTCTTCTTGGTTGACAGCGGCGCCATCTGGATGACGTCGTATGGGCAGTTCTTTTCGCAGTTCCCGCAGCCGATGCAGGCATCGCTGATGAACACCTCACCATTGGGTGAGCGATGGATGGCATCGGGCGGGCAGTCCTTCATGCAATGCGGGTGCTCGCAATGTCGGCACGATGTTGGCACGTGCAGGTTGGCATAGGTCGGTCCGGCCTCGCGGTCCAGGCGGGAGAAGCCGTCATGCGTGCTGGCGCAGGCTTTTTCGCAGTGGTCGCAGCGTACGCACAGCGATTCATCAATTAGCAACACGTCTGTGGCCTCACCAACCCCCTGCTGCAACAAAAACGAGATCAGGTTTCCTGATTGGGTGTCGTCTGCTACCGCCTGGTTGGCCTGTACCCGCTGGTTGTACTGCTCGTTCAGCTGGTGGCGCATGCTTGTGTTGCGGGCTACGATATCCAGCACCTGGTTGGCATCCAGCACAATGGCCTCGGTAGGCACCGCTGCCCGCACGGTGGCCGATCGGGGAGCGTTCATCATCAGCGCCATTTCCCCAACATAGTTTCCGGCGGACACATACGACATCACCACCTCGCGCCCGCCCAGCATGTGCGACACCATCACCGAGCCACGGCGTATCAGGTACAGCCCGTCGGCCTTATCGCCCTGGTTGAACAAGGCTTCGCCGGTTTTGTAGT
This sequence comes from Rhodoferax sp. ZS1R8, assembly GCF_056521325.1. Lineage (NCBI taxonomy): Bacteria > Pseudomonadati > Pseudomonadota > Betaproteobacteria > Burkholderiales > Comamonadaceae > Rhodoferax > Rhodoferax sp. ZS1R8. The sequence continues at coordinate 172,481 of NZ_JBWMBA010000002.1, forward strand.
GTTTGAGCGTGGAGCCCTCGACCATGGTATCCAGGTCGGCTTCGGTCACATTGCCAGCCACGTACTTGCGAACCGCACGGCGCAGCGCGACACGGTCCAGGTTGCGCCGAACGGGGTCTACCGTGGCGAGCAACTTCAGCATGGCACGCCGTGGGGTTTCAACCAACAGGCAGTCCAGCCCGGCAACCGCGGTGGCCGAGCGTCGGCGCCCGGAGATCAATCCCATCTCGCCAAAGAACTGACCATTGTCCAGGATGATGTCGTTCGCCTGGGTCTCACCCACAATCTTGACCGTGCCGGAGACGATAGAGAAAAAAGAGTTGCTGTAGTCGTTGCGTTTAAAAATTTCTGTCCCTGAGCGCAGCATGCGCAGGTCGCTATCGAGCATTACTTCGCGCAGCTGCAGCGCGGTCAAGCCTTCGAATAGCGGCACACTGCTACCCACCAGTTCCAGCACTCCGCTGACACCACCCAAGTGAGGCAGCTGCCGCAAGATATCGGCAAATTTTTGACGCAACAATGGTTCGTCTGCGGACTCGACGCTGCGGCCCATGATGGTTTCTACGACTTCGTAGCCCTGGTTCATAGCCTGCTTGATCAGCGGGTATCCACCCAAAGCCCCTATGACATACAGCCCCGGCACGCTCGATTCATAGGTGGTCGACAACTCTGGAAGTGCCGTAGCTTCTCTGCTAGTAAAGCGCACGCCGAAACTCTCCACCAGTTTGCGGGGGGGCGTGGCACCCAGGCGGGCGATGATGCGGTGGCAATCGATGCGTTCCTCACCCGAAGGGGTGTTGAGCACCACGGACAGCCGTGGCTCGGTGCCTCTTGCGGAGTGGCGCTTGGACAAGTCAACGTGGGAGACCATCATGGTCCGGTTCATGTCCTCCTGCGACGAGGCGGTGTCTAGGGGAGCAACGTGGTCTACCTGTGTGCTGAAGCGGCAACTCACCAGCCCGCTGCGCGCTGCCGCCTGTATGGCTGTCAAGTTACCGTCCTTGCAGCGTGTGAATTCTTCGTTGCGGTTAAGCAGGATGACGCGGTTGGTTGCTGCGGCAAGGGCCAGTGCGTTTTCAATGGCTGCGTCACCCGCGCCAACCACCAAGATGGTTTCTCCTTCGTACTCCTTTGGGTTATCAAGTTGGTATTGGATGCCGGGCAGGTGCTCGCCCGCCACGCCCAGCGTGCGCAGATTGCCCTGCAGGCCAATAGCCAGTACCACGTGCGCGGCAGACACGATCTCTGAACTGGCGAGCTCAATCTGGAACAGACCCTTGGCGCCGGTGATGCCGACTACCTGCGCGTTGTGCTGCACCTGCACGCCAAGCGAGACCACTTCTTGGTTCCATTGATTCAGAATGCTTTCGCGCGAACCTGCTGCAAAGCTGACGGGGCTGCGCAAGCCCAGGACGGCTGGCTCAGCCATCACGTGCTTGCCCTTCTGGTACTTGTAGATGGTGTCGGCCAAATGTTCCTGGGCTTCCAGCAGGATATGCCGAATGCCCAGCGATGCGCAGTGGCCCGCTGCGGACAGTCCCGCCGGACCGGAACCGACGATGGCGATGGTGAAGTCAGCTTCCATGGCGAATCCTTGCTAACGTGCCCCGACCACACTGCGAAACTCGCGCAGTCGGGACATGAACTCTGCGGGTTTGTAGGCCTCGTCCTTGACCAGCACCGCGCGTAGCTGCGCCAGTCCCTTGTTGTAGGCCGCAGGGTTCTTGACAGCGCCTGTCTGTTGCATGGCGCTGCTCAAGCTGCCCAGGGCCATCGTGGCCTGCTCGGCACCCGAGTAGTCAGGGTACAGGCCAGCAAGGCCGTCGTCTATCAGGTTCAAGGTCATGGCGCGCAGTGTGCCGCCATCAAAGCTGGACGCAGAAATCTTTTCGCTGGCTACCTGTGCCTGTTGACGCAGCGCCAGTGCCTTGTCATTGAGTTTGCCATTGCCTGCCAAGGCCTTGTTCAGGTCTTGCGCGGCCTGGTTGAAGCGGTTGTACAGGTCCGCATCGAGTTGGCGCAGGATCAGGCGCAGCATCAGCGCATTGGCATCGTTCAGCCGTATCAGCCCGGGGGAAATACTGGTGCCAAAGGCGGTGCGGGGCTTCCAGCGCTGGTCTGCCATGGGGTGGTGGCAGGCGTGGCAGTCAAAGAGCGTGGGTTCCGGGAAGACGCCGTCGCGCCCGCGCACCGGGTCCACCAATATCTCCATCTGTGTGCTGACCGCGAGTGCCTGGCCCAGCGCCCAAACTTTGGCATGGTTGCTGGCATGGACACCCTTGCGTTCGGTGTAGTCCTTGTCGACGTTGAAGTGCGCCGGCTGTAGATTGGTGAAGGTCGTCAACTCAAAACTCAAACGCGGGTGGCCGGCGGCCATGGTGCGGTGGTTGACGTATTTGTCGGCTGTGCCGAAGTGGCAGGACATGCACAACTTGGCCCGCGCCTGCGGCACGGCGGCCGGGTACAGGCCGTGGGCCAGATTGTCCGCATGCTTGACGCCGGGCGCCGTGTGGCCGGCTATCCAATTGCCGGCCGGGCCATGGCAGCCCTCGCAGCCTACGCCGTCGGTGATCTTGTGGCGGGTGTCGACCCGCTCAGCCACCGGGTTGTGCGCATGGCAATCCAGGCACTCCTTCGATTCGTGGGCTGGCTTGGTCAGCCCCAGCTTGCTGGCGATGCTGCGCGAGCGCTCGTTCAACAGCACGCTGTAGGCGCGGGCATGCTTGTCCAGGCGGGACCAGACCACGTATTCGTTTTGCGCAACCGGAGAACTCTGCCAGGTGCTGACCGAGCCGTGGCATAGCGAGCTGGAACAGTTGACGACGCCCAGGGTTTTGTCCGGAGACTGGTCGGGCAAGGTTTGGGCATGTACCAGCGAATGCCCGGCCGCCAGCGCTGCCACCAGCGTCAGGAGCACGGAGAACCGCGCTGCCAGAGAAAAAATCAGGCGGGTCATCGAGTGGCTCCCAGTGGTGCGGCCGATTGGGCTGTGTACTGTGTGGGTGACTGAGCGGAGGCGGAGGCCTTGCGGCCATTGGCAGTGGGCGTGTCGTCCACGGTCCACACCCCTCCGTCCTTGCGCAGATAGAGCTTCTGCATTTCGGGCAAGGTAAAGGGCCGCGAGCCTATGCGCCCGAAGACTGCAATCTGGCCCCCGGTCTCATCCACAGCGCGGTCACGGTCCATACCCTTGGACAGTGCCAGTGCGCGCGATGCGGTGGGCCGCCATGCCACCACCTGCGGTGCGGGCGAAGGTGAGAAACCGTAAAATTTGGGTTGTGTATCGGGCGCCGTCAATTGCACCACCTTTAGGCCGTTGACGCCATCGGCCACATACGCAAACAGCGAGGCGTTGGTGGAGCCGACGATCACATCCTGCGTATCTGTCAGCTTGCCGCCCATGCCCGCCTTGCCCTGCGCGTCGCTGTTGGTGAAGCGCTGCACCAGTTGTGGCCGCTCGGGCTTTTCAACATCGACCACGGCCAGGCCCTCAGCCCCTGCGGCCACGTAGGCATAGGTGCGGGCCAGGTAGACCTTGCGTGCATCGCGCAGTGTTACCCGCGCTTCAGATACCAGACGCGGCTTGGCGGGGTTGGTGATGTCCAGCAGCTCCAGGCCCGCAGCGGTGGTGACCCACAGGTAGCGGAACTGCACAGCGCTTGCGCGGGCGTCTTTCAGCGGTACGACAGCAGCCACGCTGGGCTTGAGTGGGTCATCCACGTTGACGACAACCAGACCCTTGTCTGCAGCGATGTACAGGTAGTGGCCGGCGACGACCACATGGCGTGCGCCATCCAGGATGCCGGGGTTACCCGCATCGCCGTTCCAGGTCAGCGCACGCTGCAGAAAGTTGTTGCGGAATTCACCGTCGGCCAGCGTGTCAACATTGGTGACGATCAGGCCTTCCTTGGCGTCGGTGATGAAGGCATAGTGGTAGATGGCGTGAAAGGGCTGTTCCTGGTTGGTGGTGCGCATCAGCTCGCCCTGGTTGCGCAGCGGCGCGATGGGCTGGTTGGTGGGCAGGGCGACGCAGGTGGCGTTGGCGGATGCAATATGCGTCTGCTGGCCCAGCTTGGAGAAGGGTGCAGAAATGATGCGCTGTGAGACGCCCTTGTTGGCGATCGACGCCACGTCATAGACCCGCATGCCACCCGTGCCTTCGGCGGCGTAGAGGTACTCGCCGCGCAGGCTGAGGCACTGCGTGGCGCCGGCCGTGCCATGGTCATGCGCCTCTTGCAGTTTGCCGTCCGCCTTCAAATGGTTCTGGTACCAGTCCGGGTAGGCGTAGCGGTGCAGGTAGCTACCGATCACCGCCTGGGGCTCATCCCATTCGGTGACTTGCACAGCCTCTACATGCTCGGCCTCGCCCACCCAGGTGTTGTGACCGATGAAGTTGACGAAATTGGTGCCCTGCAGCAGCAGCTGCGCCATGATGGCGTTGTTGTCATTGGCCTGGCTGACATGGCAGTCCGAGCAGGTCTTGGTCTCGGTCTTGCGTTCTGTATGCGGGTAGTGGGGCGCAAACGCCTGTGAGGAGAATCCGCTGGCCGCCACCGGTGCTTGTTGGATATAGATCTTTTCGCGGTTGGCGTTGGTGGACGACAGCACCAGCGCAGAGCTGGATCGTATCGGCGATATCTTGGCACCCTTGACCGGCCCGTGGCGGCCCAACTGGAAGACGTCCTCGCGCACGACCTGCGGGTTGTAGGTCGCGTAGTTGCGGGTTTCTCCACCTTCGTAGTGCAGGCGTTCGGTCTTGGCATTGGCCTGGATCGGCAGGTGGCAGCCGGAGCAACTGGTGGTCCATGACAGGTGGCAGCTGTAGCAGGTCATGTTGTCATCCCCGTGGGCATAGCCTTGTCCATTGGTAGTGGCGCCCCACTGACCGTTTTGCCCGGCCTCGCCGGCATGCATCAGCTTGGCGCGGGCGGCCTTTTCGTTGTAGCGGGGGTTGCCTGGTGTGACCGAATCCTTGACCAGGGACATTTCCCATTCCAGTGTCGGGTCTACTGCCGAGCGCTGGAACAGTTTGTCACCGCGCCACTCAAAGCGTTTGCGGCCGTCTTGTGTGCGCAGCAAGGCCATGTCCATGCCACCGGGCTTGGCGGCAGGGCCAGTGGTGACAAGCTTGGGGTAGGCGTTGGCGCTGCCATGGCAGTCCTTGCAGTCCACTTCAATGGCGGCGGCCACCTCACCATAGATGTGGCCGTTGCCATGGTTGTCCTGCGAGAAGTGGCAGTCGACACAGTGCATGCCCACGTCCAGATGAACCGATGTCAGATGCACGGCTTTCTTGAACTTTTGCGGATCGGTGTCCGACACCGGTTGGTTGTCGGTATCTAGCAATGTGCCCTTGCGGTCGCGTTTGAACACCTGGCGGAAGTTCCAGCCGTGGCCGTGGTAGTCGGCAAACTGCGTGTCCTTGAGCGTTGGGTTCAGCTCCGACACTTTCTTCGAGAATTCAGGGTCGCCCCACAAACCACGGGTGGCCGCTTCTTCCGGGTTGCGCGCCAATATCTTGCGGGACTCTTCTGCCGTTGGGTATTTTTGCGCTTTGGGCCACATGCTCGGCGCGTCGGTCTCGTAGTCCCACATCGTTGTGCCATAGAACGAGTTCACAAACACATTGGGCTGGTGCATATGGCATGTCATGCATTGCGAGGACGGTATGGCGCGCGTGAACTGGTGCGATATCGGATGGCCCGACTGGTCCTTCGGGATAGTTGCGTCGCGGGTGGCGGCTTTGCCCTCGTGGCCGAAGCGCGCATACGGTCCGGAGTGCTGGGGATCGCGGTCATTGGCGTAGGGGCTATGGCAGGCGGTGCAGCCCGACGATCGATAGTCGCCCGGCTGCTCGTTGGTGCCCAGAAACCACAAGTGCGGGTCATTCAGCCGCGTCTTCGTGATGTTGATCAGTGGCACGGCGATGCGGCTGCCGGTGCCCGGCCCGCGGTTGGACTGCTTGATGTCGGGGCGGCCGGGTTCGTCCAGCTTTTGCAGGCCGCCGCTCAGGTTGGGCAAGCCGACCTCGGGGAACTGCGTGCCGATGACACGGCCGCCCCGCTCGAACACGCGGAACACATCGGCGGGCGGCACCGTCTCCCATGCCGGCAGCGGTAGCAGCATGTCCAGAATGCCCATGTCCACCATATGCGGGTTGGTGGGCAGCGGGTTCTTCAGTAGCGCTGGCTCACTCAGCGCGGTGTAGGATTCACCCAGCCGATAGCGCTTGTAGGGCAGGATGCCATTGTTGTACGAGGCACCGCCCCACAGCATGGCGCTGGTGGACATCAGGCTGCGTTCACTGGCCTGCACGGTGGCCAGGTGGCAGGCGCCACAAGCCTGGCGCGCCACGCGCATGTCGCCGGGATTGATGAAGCGGATAAAGGCCGGTGACTCGCGGTTGAGCTGTGTGAAGCTGCCCGGCGGGTTGGCAGACGAGGGGTAGTTCCACTGGACGGGGAAGCGCGGCAATACATGGGCCGCCTTCAGCGCGTCCTGGTACGGGGCGTCGGCCGTCTCGGTGTTCGCTGGTTTCTGGATGGATGCGTTGCCACCATGGCAGTCGGCGCAGCCCAGCACTACGCCGGGGTTGGCATGCATGCTGCGGTGGTCCTTGGCCGCCGATGAATTGGCATCGCCCAGGCCGGTGTGGCAGGACTCGCAGCCGACTGACTTTTCCAGAGCCTGCGCCAGGGTCTGGCGCACCGGCGCATCCGGTGTGGCGGCCGTTTGTGAATCCGTGCTTGGCGCTGCGCCGGACGAGGACCAGGCGCCCTGAACCGTCCACAGTGAAGCGACCACGGTGACCAGCACGGAGCTGTACAACCAGAAAGCAGATTTGAAACGCGCGGTCATCGTGGTTTTGTTCTTAAAAGGTGAGCAGCAAGTTGACCAGCACCGAGTAAGGCCGCTCACTGCTGTCGAACAATTGCTTGTAGCCTCTGCCTGGCTCCAGCGCTGCCACCGACGCGTTCAGCACCACGTTCTGCGTGCTGAACGGGCGGTACTGCACCCCTACAGAAAGATCGGTGCCCAATTGGCGGTCTACCGGACCTTGGTTGCGCAGGTATTGCAGCACTGTGGTGTCGGCAAACGAGATGCTGGACAGGTTGACAAGCAGCCGCAATTGCGGCGTCAGGTCTACATCGGCACCGATGCCCAGCAACTGCAAACCGGGGTTGACGAAGTTGGACTGGCCTTGGTCCTTGCTGGAGCGCAGGCTGGGCAGTACACCGTTGCGACCAGACAGTGCCACGCCACCACCGCCGATCAGCGGAATGGCCTGCCGTATCCAATAGCTGGTGTCCGCCCCGGCGATCTGCGGGTTTTCGAAGATGGCATCAAAGCCAGTGGAGCGGCCGTCGAATGGGTCCTTGTCGCCGGTGGCCAGTATGCAGGTCGCACGCAGTCTCAGCCAGTCAAAGTCGCGCGACAGCTCGGCAGCCGCAAAACCGGCTTCAATCCGCTGGGATTGCTGGGCGATGGGGTCGTAGCTGGCATTGCCAATGGCTGCATACAAGGATGTGCTCAGGTTCCATCGGCCGAAGTGGCCATCGCCATTGGCGCCCAGGTAGGTCACGTCGTAGTTGCGGCCACGCACATCGCCGGTGATGGCCGGGCGCACCTGGAAACCATTGCGGTCGTAATAGTCGGAATCGCCGCCTTCGCGGTTGCGGTTGTGTGCAATGGTGAGTTGCGTGGTGTGGCCCAGTACCGGCCAGTCTTGCTGGTAGACATTGGCGACAAAGGTGTCGTCGCGGCGCATGCGTTGCGACACATCGTTCAGCCCCGAGTTGGTGTCTTTCTCGAAGCGCCGCAGCCACGCCAGGTTGTACTGCTGGCGGTTGTTGTCGCGGTTGCCAAATAGCCGCACGCCCAGCGCCTGGTCATTGAACAAGAAGCCGCGGAAATCGGTGGTGAAGGGCTGTATGCCAACGCGCAGCGAGTCAAAGTCATAGTTGTCTGATACGTTGCGCAGGTGGATGTCGGCAAATGCTTCCTGCACACCAAAGTGGCGGTCTTTGCGGATGGTGCCTATGCGTGGGTCGGCATTGAGGCCACGCACTTCTTCCAAGCGGGCGTTCGTGGCGTTGAAGGCACCGGTAAACTTGAACTCGTAGTCTTGCGGCTTGAACGTGGTGTTGCCCTTCACCACCGATGCGCTGAGGATGACCGTCTGTGCGACTACGGTCTGGCGCCCCTGCCCGAACACATCGTTGGCCTGCTGGCGCGCCGCCGACTGTGCGCCCACCGGCGTGGGGACGCTGCGGCTCTCGACCAGCGTGTCGGATACCACACCGAGGTTTAAAAACCAGTCCGGTCCCCAACCACCAAAGGCCTCAAATGGCCGGTCGCCCTTCAGCGTGTTCTGGTTGTACGGGTCCCAGCGCCGGTCTGGCACGCCCAACTGTTCTACCAGGCGCCAGCGGTCCGGTATCGGCAGGCTGACGCGGGGATCCAGGCGCTCCGGTGGTGGCACCTGGCGGGGGTCAATGTCGGGCAGTGTGAACGTCAGCGGCTCGGACTGTGCGCGCTTGAGTTCAATCGCCGGCTCGTTGGCGGGTGGCGGCGCGGGTGCGGACTGCGCAGAAGCCCACGAAGCCATCAGTGCCAACACTGCCAGTGACAGTGCCGTGCGCCGTGCAGGGCCGCAGTGCAAGTGGCGTGTCACAGGCCGGCGCATACGTTCTGTTCATCGCTGTTGTTGAACGGGGCCTGAGGACACTGCACATAGCGCAGCTGTCCACCCGTTAGGGGCAGCTTGTCGGCCCGCATGCCGGCAGGCGCGTGGCCAAGCCCGGTTCCCAAAATGCGCGACGCGTTGGCAATGCCCAAGAAGGCGACCATGTCATCCTGGTCCACACCGTCACCGGACACGCCCACCGCACCTATCAGTTGCGCGCTGCTGCCGCTGACCCGGTACAGCGGGAAGCCCCCGGGGAAGATCTGCAAGCCGTTCCTCAGGTTGGGCAGCCCCGTACATCCCACCGCAGGTACAGGGGGCGTTCCGGTTATGGCGTTGATGGACAGGTCCAGCTGTAGGCCGGTGCTGAAAGGGCTCCACGCGGAAAGAGGTTTGGACAACGGTCCATTCCCGGTGATGGCGATGCCATCCGGAAACATCGGGCGGGCCAGATTACCAATGGTGCGCGCACCAAATGCCAGGCCGTCAGACAACGCCGTGGGACGGTTCAGAAAATTGCGCAACTGGGCCACATAGCTACCAATGGACGACGTGGCGACCGGTTTTAGATAACTGGCATCGGGCAGCGCCTGCAGTGCCGCGCCACTGGTGGGGTTGGAGAAAAAAGCGGCACTGCGGGCCTTTTGCACCGACACATCCAGCGAAAAGACTGGCGCATCCGGCGAGCGTGCAATACCCAGTATCTCGCCGTCCAAACCCACGACCGAAACGGTGACCTGCGCGGTAGAGCCTGCCGGTTTGCGGATCTGCGCACGGCTGCGGTTGGCCACGTCCAGCGCGGAGGCCACCAACTGGCGGGCCTCCGCAGCCGTAACCAAACCGTCGGTGCTGGCGCGGGGCGGGTAGAGGTTGTTGTTGGCCGCATCCACGACGATGTAGGCGTTTTGCGCGGCAAAGCCTGCGCTGTCCTTGCGTAAGCCAGAGTTTGCATCGCCAAAGGCCACACCCGTTCGGACAGGAGGGCTGAAATAGCCCGCCACTGCCTGCAGACTGCCCGGCAGTGTGGACAGTGCCGGTGCTGCCGAACCCGCTCCGCTGTACACGGTGTCGAGGTAGCGCAGGCTGCGGCCATCCAGCGTGATGCGGCTGGCGATGATGTCGGCAGGTGCCTCAAAGCCGCGCACTGCGGCGACCGCTAACTGTTCGTCCAGGTCGCTGTCGATATTGCGGATGTCCAGATCCAAACCATAGATGCCGTCCGCAATCACCCCCACGCCGCCAACCAGACGGCCGCCTTTGTAGACCGGCAATCCGCCCGGATCGGCGGACAAACCCAGAGGCGCGCGTTTGGGGCCCAGGCTGGTGTCGGATTCCTTGCGCATCACGTCCGAGCAACCAAGCTGCGAAAACTGCACGCCGAAGAGCGGACCGGATGGCTGGTTGGCCTCCTGCGGGTTGAAGTTCTCTTGAACGATATGGCTGGCCGTGCGCGTGGAAAAGGCATTGCCCGCGCTGGACAGGTAAGCGCCGGTTAGCGCCTTGCTGATAGCAGCCAGCGTGCTGGGCAACGTGTCCACCTGCTCCAGCCCCCCGCGCACGCCGCGGCCGCCGTCGATACGGAATGTGGTGGCCGCGCCCGACATGCTGAACACTGCCAGCACATTGCCGACGCGGTCGGTCACCGCAATGGTGGCGCGTGCACCCTGGGCCTGGGCTTGCACCACGGCCTGCGCGACGATGGTTTCAACTTCAGCGGCGGTCAGTTTGTCGGCAGAGCAGGCACTGCCACATTCCGGAACAGCGACTGGTGCCGATGTGGCTGAGCCACCGCCACCCCCACTGCCACCGCAGGCCAGCAGTGGCAGCGCCAGCGCACACGCTGCTGCGCGGACAAGCCGTTGCCATGCGAGCAGGGTGCGGGGCGTCTTGTTCATGGTGCGGAGGCCGCCTTGTCAGGGGCGGATGCACTGGCCTGGGGCTTGGTGGCTGGGGCAAAGCTGGCATGCACCACTGGCGCGTGGAAATCGTGGCAGTTGTTGCACTGGCTGATGACCTTGTCTTGTCGGGTAATGCTCAGGTCATGCGCTCGGCTACCGATGTGGCAGGTTCGGCAGGTGGAGATGGGCGGTATCAGAATATCGCTACTGGTCTTGGATTTGGCCGCAGCATGGCAGCTGCTGCAGGCGGCGTTGGCGTGTTGTGCGTGTGAAAACTTGGATTTGGGTAACCAGTGGTCATTGCTTAAAACCGGCTGCACTTTCCACATCGGCATGCCATTCGCGTCCAGCCCTGTCTGGCGTTCAATGCTGTGGCATGTCAGACAGGTACCCTTTGGGTTTTCAAACATGTCGGTGGCTGCTGCCAACGTCTTCTCGTTGACCCAACGGGCTGATGCGCTGAGCTGCGAAGACGCGGCTCCCAGTCGGGGACCCTGCAATAGCGAATTCACTACTACCACTTGGGATGGGTTTTTTTCCAGCACCAAAGCAGAAAAACTATCACGCAGCGCCGAGACCACGACCTGGGGTTGCGCATGCGGCACCTGCCGCGTGGGCTTTTGAGGGTCTATTCCCAATTGGTGGCAGCTGATGCAGGCTTGCTCCATACGAACTGGTTGGTAGCGAACCTTCGCGCTGTCGAGTTGGTGGCAGCTATTGCACTGCAAAAAGACTCGGCCACCGGAAGCGGCGGGCCCTACTGGGCTGCGAACACCCTGGAGGGGTAGGTGGACGTCGTGCGGGAACTTGATACCGCTGTTCTCTTTGAGCGCAGGCGTCTGGACTACGCGTTGAAGCGCATTTGGCGCCGAGCTGTTTTTTATCGTCAGGCGGAAGTCTGGGTGCTCTTTGCCAAAGTCACCCACATTCTGCAGTGTGCTGGAAGGTGCAAGGGCCTTGACGTTTGCGTGGCATTGCTCGCAGCCCATGGCGTCGATCTTTTGCATGCTGTCCGCGCCCTGGTGTTCTTTATGGCAGCTCGCGCAGCGCTGGCCCGCGAAGACCTGGGCCTGCAGCGCCGGGTGGTCCGGAATGTGGGCTCCCGACCGTTGGTGGCAGGATACGCAGGCAAGGTCTCGTACGCGCTCGAACGGCTTCGTGTGGCAGTTCTGGCATTGGTTGCCAATAGTCAGGTGGGCCGATGAAATGGGCCCCGGGTTCCACAGCGCGTCTAGCTTGACTGGTGGCGGGCCGTCATTCACAAGTTCCATGGGTTCGTAAGCCTGCCACAGGGGCAGTGCCAACAAGGTCACGCTGAATAACAGCGCGGCTAACCACGACAGGCTGCGCATGCCAATCAGCGAGCGGCGGAAACCGCCCTGCGAGCGCGGAGTATCGGCGCGCACCTGGCTCACAGGTTTATGCGTGAACTGCAGTGTTAGCAGTGGTTGCGCACACTCGGGGCCGTGCGTGATATCGGTGACGACAAACTCAAACGGGCCGATCAGAATGACTTGGCCAGTCGCAAGACGGATCGATTCTTGTAGCTTGCCATCGACGAGTACAGAGCCTCCCCGGCCTTGCAGCATCAGGTAGCCGTCTTCGGCACGGTGGATCTCGGCGTGCTCCAGGCGCACCTGTGCGGCGGGAAGGTAAATCTTGCAGGCCGCTGCGCGGCCCAGGGTCAGGGATTCGGAAGAAGTGGCGCGGGCGATGCGGCGAGCAGTTTCACCACCTTGCGCCGTGGTTTCGACAATAGTGCAGCGAATCATTCCGCGCTACCAATAGATGAAAACAGAGATGATGTGGGCCACCAGCGCTACCAGCAGCGCGATCGACATCGGTACATGCAGCATCAACCATAGCCGCAGCTTGGCGGTCAACCGGTAGGCCTTGCGGATACGGTCCACCAGCCCCTGGCGCCGCACCATCTGCCCATAAATTTCCCGCCCGGCCCGGGCGGACTCGGCGTTTATTTCTTGGTTCAGGGTTTCGATGGCGGTGACGGCGTGCGCAGTAGGGCAGTTGGCGCCCACCGTGCCCAGCAGATTCTCTAGAGCGGTGCCTTGCAGCCGGGTGTTATGGGCTGCGTTGAGGATCAGCGCGTTGTACTGATCGGGGAGCGTCAGGGCCAATTGCTGTGCTTGGCTATCGATGTCCTGGAGTTGCAGCATCAGCGAAGAAAGCGTGTCGTCGCCCATGGTCGTGGTTAGTCGCGACGGGACTCGGCTGAACACCACCACGCCGTAAATTCCGCTTCCAACAACAATCCACATCAACAGGTAGGCCAGCGAATGGTTGTTCCAACCCAGTTCGAAGCCGCTGTGCAGCGTGGCCAGAATGACGACGGAACACCCCAGATAGACGTGCGCCGACAGCCAACCCTGGGCACTACTGCTGCTGTGGTAGCGCCTTTTGCGGATGCCCAGCCAGGCCAGCCAAATCACCAATCCTGTGGCTGCCGCTCCGAATGTGTAACCGGGCAAGGTTCCGCCATAGCCTAGCTTCCCGGGGGTTTGGAACAGGTATAGCCGGTGCCAAACATAGGCCATTGCAGACAAAGAAACGACCCACCCTGCCAGCTTGAGATAGCGGAAGTGCCGGTACTCCAAGAATCCCTGGTGTTTCATGCTGGCGCCTGTACGGGTTGTGAGGGCTTGCGGGTATGCCGGACCGATCATACGGTCAGACCCCAGAAAAGTGAGGATTTGTAACAATTTGATGCAATGGGTGTGGTGACCTTGCACCAATAGGCATTGGGTATAGTGCGGCGTTGTCCAATCCCCACCCTGAGGAGCCGTTTATGGTCAAGAAGATTTTTCTCGGGCTGCTGGCCGCCATTGCGCTGCTGCTGATCTTTGCGACCACACGGCCGGACGCCTTTCGCGTAGAACGCAGCATCAACATCCATGCTGAGCCGGCCAAGGTCTACGCCCTGCTCAATGACTTCCACAGTTTCCCCGCCTGGTCACCCTGGCAAAATCTGGATCCAGCGATGCAGACCACGCACAGCGGCGCACCCAGCGGGCAGGGCGCTGTATATGCTTGGACTGGCAATGACGCGGTAGGCTCCGGGCGCATGGAGATTTTGCAAACGGTACCGAATGCCAGCGTCACTGTGAAGCTGGATTTTCTTAAACCTTTCGAGGCGCACAACACCACGCAGTATTCGCTGGCCGGCAACGGCAACAACACCACAGTGACCTGGGCCATGTACGGCCCCAGCCCCTACATCGCCAAGCTGATGGGGGTCTTTGTTAGCATGGACAGCATGGTCGGAAAAGACTTTGAGCGCGGGCTGGCCAACCTGAAAGCGCTCGCAGAGAAATAGGCTCGTTTTCCCCGTTAGAGTTGCAGAGCTCTGGCACCCGCGGGGTGCCTGCCCGGTATTGCCCACTGCACGGCCGCTTTGATTTTCATATGTTCCACGAGACCACGATGCAACCCACGGTTAAACCTCAGAACCCCAATTTTTCTTCAGGCCCTTGCAGCAAGCGCCCCGGTTATGACGTAGCCCGGCTTCAATTGGATACGCTGGGCCGATCGCACCGCTCCGCGCTGGGCAAAAAGGCGTTGGGGCTGGCCTGTTCCGAAACGGCCCGTGTCCTGGGCCTGCCTACGGACTACCGGGTGGCTGTCGTTCCCGCTTCGGACACCGGGGCGGTTGAGATGGCTCTGTGGTCGTTGCTGGGTCCACGCGGTGTGGATGTGCTGGCTTGGGAGACGTTTGGCGCGACCTGGGTCAACGACATCGTCCATCAGCTCAAGCTGCCCGGCGTCAACGTTATCGATGCACCCTATGGCGTGCTGCCAGATCTGAAACGCGCAAATTTTGCCAACGACGTGGTGTTCCCGTGGAACGGTACGACATCGGGCGTAAAGGTGCCCAATGGCGACTGGATCCCGGCTGACCGTGCGGGCCTGACCATTTGTGACGCTACATCGGCCGTTTTCGCGATGGAACTGCCGTGGGACAAACTGGATGTCGTGACCTTTTCTTGGCAAAAGGTGCTGGGTGGCGAGGGTGGACACGGCATGCTGGTACTGAGCCCGCGCGCCGTCACCCGGCTGGAAAACTACACACCGCCGTGGCCATTGCCGAAGATTTTCCGCATGACGGCCAATGGCAAACTATTGGAGAGCCTGTTTCAGGGCGACACCATCAACACGCCATCGATGCTGTGCGTCTCCGATTACCTGGACGCCCTGGCCTGGGTAGACAGCCTGGGCGGCGTGCAGGCCGTTATGGCGCGCAGCCAGGCAAATTTGAAGATCGTCGAGGACTTTGTTGCTGCGCACGACTGGATTTCGTTTCTGGCGCAAGACCCGGCCACGCGCTCCAACACCAGCGTCTGCATGACGCTGGCGGTCAGTGATGTTCAGGTCAAGCAAATGGTGGCGATGATTGAAGCCCAGGGCGTGGCGTTTGACATCGGGGCCTATAAGGATGCACCTGCCGGCATCCGTATTTGGTGTGGCGCAACAGTCGAAGCAGCAGATCTGGCCGCCTTGTTGCCATGGCTGGAATGGGCCTACGCACAGGTTGTCAAAGCCTGAGAATTGCTACAAAAATAATAGCTGCATACGCTATCCAGACGAGGGCTACAGGCGTTTTTTGATTAGCGTGATTCGACCCGCCCATCGGCGTGTTTGGCAAAACGCCCTTGCGTGCGCGGGTGTACGGGGTCGCTTGCAGGCCAAGGCCAGCCGCCGAACCCGGTCCGACGGTAGTCCAGAAAAGCCTGCTGGATTTCTGCCTCCGTGTTCATGACAAACGGGCCGTACTGGGCTACCGGCTCGTTGATGGGCAGGCCCTGCAGTACCAGCAGTTCGGTCATATCCGGGCCGCAGACGAGTTCTGTGTCGACTCCTGCCTGAATCTCGATAGCGCTGACGGGCGGAACCGTTTGTCCGGCGATCGCCAGGGCGGAACCCTTGAAGAAATACAACATGCGCCGCGTGCCGTTGCCACTGGCAGCGGGTAGCGTCCAGCGTGCACCTGGCTGCATTTTGATGGTCCAGATGGCGAGGTCGGCATCGGGCTCTGACGCCCAAGAATCCGGCGGCGGCGGCAGGCCACTGGTGTCGCCAAGTTTCCCCGCTATGCAAGCGACATCGGTGGTCTTGCCGGCGGCATCCACCGCGTGCACATGGGCAATATCCTCACGCCATAGCATCGTGAAGTGCGGCTCCACCATTTTGCTTTTAGCGGGCAGGTTCAACCAGATCTGGAACAACTCGGCCGGGTTGGGTTTGTCGGTGTGAACCAGTGGAAACATCTCGCAGTGCACGATGCCCTTGCCAGCGGTCAGCCACTGCACGTCGCCGGCGCCAAAGCGCGCGGTGGCTCCCAGAGAATCGGAGTGGTCTATCAACCCCTGGCGGGTGATCGTCACGGTCTCGAAGCCGCGGTGCGGGTGAGAGGGGAAGCCGGGAATGGTTTGCCCGTGGTACATGCTCCAGCCGTCCTTGCCGGCAAAGTCCTGCCCAATATTGCGGCCTGCCAGCGAGGCTAGCGGGCCCATGGCCGCATTGCCCTGTGGATAAGCGTCATTGTGGTGTACGCAAAACAGGAATGGGTCCAGGGTTTGCCAAGGAAAGCCCAGGGGTCGCTCGCTGAGGATGGTGGGTGAAGTCATTCACATGATTTTCACCGCATTGGCATTCGCGCGCCACGGACGGGGCCATGGCCGCTGCCTGCAACTAAGATACCGGGGTCCTAAACCCTGAGCGCCTGAATTGTTGACCATGCCCCTCCGTTCTGTCTACTGGCGCTTGCTGTGCGCGGTGCTGGCCGTGGCTGCGGTGCTGGTTGTGGAACTGTGGCAGCGCCCGAGCGCACCACCGCAGGCCAGCGCGGTGTGGCCTGCCGTGCCGGCCGTTACCGACCTTACCCATTTGCAGGTGGTCGCCCGGGGCGAGATTCCGATGCCCGCCGGCATGGCGGCGGCCCACGCCAGCAGCCTGTTGCCCATGCCCGCCAACCATGCTGCGGCGCTGACTGTCTTTTGGTTTTCGGGTGACCGCGAGAGTGGACCCAATGTGCAGATCGCCGCATCGCAGTATCTGCGCGCCACCCAACGGTGGACACCAGCCCGCTTTGTTGTGAACCGCTTTGCGATGGGCGAGCAGCTAGGTCATGGATTGCGCCGTCTGGGCAACCCGGTCGCGTGGATGGATGGCAAAGGACGCGTCAACCTGTTCGTGGTGGCGACCGGTTGGGGTGGCTGGGCGGCCTCACGGGTCCTGCATCTGCGCCAGAGCAGTGCGGGCAGTGGCTCGGAAGAGCTGATTCTGGAGCCGGTGCGGGTGTTGCCGCTGTCGTGGTTGTGGAACACCAGCTTCCTGGTGCGCAACGCGCCGTTGCAATTGCAGGACGGAGGCATGGTGCTGCCGGTGCACTTTGAACTTGGCATCAAATACCCCACCGCCTTGCGCTTTGACAGCGACGGAAGTTACCGGGGCATGGTGCGCATGTCCCAACGGCCGTATGCGCTGCAGCCCAGTCTGGTCATGCAGTCGCCACGCGCCTGGCTGGCCTACATGCGCGATGAACGCCCCAAGGGCAAGGTCGGCGTGGCCCAGACTCTGGACGGCGGCCGGCGTTGGACGGACCTGCCGGACCTTGCGCTCGACAACCCCGATGCGGCAGTCGCGGGCTTGGGTCTGGCGCCGGGGCACCTGGTGTTGGCCCATAACTCGTCGCTTGCGTCCCGCGGGACCTTGGACCTGAGCCAATCGGCGGATGGCCGGAACTGGACCATAGTCCAAACCCTGGAGAAGGGCGGCTTCGACGACGAGTTTTCGTATCCCGCGCTGGCCTGGCTCGACGGCAGCTTGTGGGTCAGCTATACCGTGGACCGGCACCGCATTGCATGGCAACGCCTGGCACCCCCCAGCATCGTGGAGGCCAAGCCATGAGCGCACACTGGGCGCCATGGCTGGCGCAGTTAGCGGCGACCGACAGCCCAGTGTTGCCCCACGCGCTGGCCATGCAAATCTGGCTGCACCTGGGCTGGAGCGTGGTGTTGGCCTGCACGGGCGCAAACCTGATGGGCCGTTGGATACCGGCGCCCGCTGGCAAGCTGGATGGCAAGCAGTGGGGCGTGGCGCTGGTGTTGGCAATCTGGAGCTGGGTACCCGGCCCTTATTCACCCGCCTACTGGCTGGGGCTTGCGTTCCAGGCCCCCAGCATCGTAACGGTGTTGCTGTGCGATGCGCTGCTGCGTGCGCGGTTTTTCGCAACCCGATCCGGAATGCCGCCGAACATAACTCCGCACCGCGCCACACTGGTGCTCGCCGTATGGGGCGTGCTGACGGGCTGGGCGCTGTTGTTGGACAGCTTTGCGCTATTGCCAATGCAGATGTACGCATGGGGCTTCAGCACGGCGGCTGTGGTTGGCGTGCTGGTGGTGGCACTTCTGCCCTGGCTGCTGCTTGCGGGGTCTATGCCCGTGCCCACGCGCAATCTGCGCCTGTGGACCGTGCCGATGGCGGTGTTCGCGTTTGCGGCTGTGCGCCTGCCCAGCGGCAATGTGTGGGACGCGGTGCTGGACCCCTGGTTGTGGGTAGCGCTGCATGCTCACGTGGCAAGGGCGCTGTGGCGGAGGCAGCGGCGCTAGGCCGGCGATAGGCGGTAAATGGTGCGACTGCCAAACAGCGTACCGCAAGCAACAAATGGTTCGCCGTCCAGCGCCTGACGGAACGCATCGGTCACCAGCACCTCTCCAGCCTGGGCCGTGTCCTCGCCCAGCTTGGATGCAGCATTGACTTCGGCGCCCCAGATCTCGTTGTTGTCTATGCGCAATACGCTGCCATAGCCCAATCCTATGCATACTTCTATCCGGTCTTCGGGAGCACGCCCGGGATTGACCGCTGCCGCGGCAGCAAGCATGTCCCGTGCGGCGTTCAGCGCCTGTTGCGGCGTGTCGAACACTACCAGTAGCGAGTCTCCTTCATGCTTGATGCAGTGACCGCCGTGCTGCGCAATCAGTGGCAGGAAGAGCGCTTCGGACTCGTTCGGCCGGGCGCACTCTGTATCCATTTGTTACCAAATGCTAGCGATAAATGCTGCAATAGGCGTTGTACTCTGCTTGCAGAAGAGCAAAACTACCGGTGCATACCGGATCCGAGTTGGAGCCATACACCGTGGCGGTGAACGGAAGGAGAAGCCATGAACACTTGGCAGGGCGACTTGCTGGGTATTACTGATACGGGACGTACTGCGGACGAGGTTTTCGTAAAAATCGAGGGCGCGTCGAAGGCGTTGGGCTTCGAATACTGCGCCTACGGGTTGCGTTTGCCGACCCCAATCTCCAATCCCCGCACAGTCATGCTGAGCAACTACCCGCTGGCATGGCAGACGCGCTATGCCAGCCAGGGCTACCTGGCCGTAGACCCAACTGTGGCCCACGGGCGCCAATCGCAAACTCCGCTGGTCTGGAGCCATGCGGTGTTTGAGTCGACGCCCGATCTGTGGGAAGAGAGCCAATCGGCCGGCTTGCGGTTCGGTTGGGCGCAGTCCAGTCTTGACGCCGTGGGTGTTGGCGGCATGCTATCGCTTGCGCGTTCCAGTGACGCGCTGTCTGCTGCGGAGCTGGAAAGCCAGGAAGTGAAGATGCGTTGGCTGGTCAATATTTCGCACCTTGCGCTGTCGCGCCTCTTCGTGTCCGAACTGCTCAAGGAGTCGCAGCCGGATTTGACAGGGCGCGAGATCGAGGTGCTGAAATGGACAGCCGACGGAAAATCCTCCGGTGAGATCGCAGACCTGCTCTCCATCTCGGAAAACACAGTGAATTTCCACATCAAGAATTCAGTCGCGAAGCTGCGTACCGCGAACCGCACTGCTGCTGTGGTGCGGGCGGCCATGCTGGGTCTGTTGAACTAGCAGGCAATTTGGCATATATTCGGCCGGACACACTAGCCGATGTGACAGCCCACCCAGTCCAGTTGATCCTATGCACCTATCACCCGATGGATTGATCCGCTTGACTGTCGATCAACTGCTGTCGACGCCGCTGGAGCATCTGGTATCGGGCGTGGATGCCGACCCAAGCAACCCCAAAAGTGCCTGCGGCACGCAAACCTCTTTGTCTGGCTATACCGAATGGGTCAGCACGCGAGACCCCACGATTTCGATCGGCTGGGACTGGCGCCTACAGACGCTGGCAGCGGGCGCACGCTGGATTCGCGTTGGCCTGCCGCGCAGCAACCTGATGCTGACGCAGGACAGCGGCTGCGACGCAAGCTGGCTCGGCAATCTCGAAATTCTTGGCACGGTCGTTGATGCTTTGGCCTGGCGCGAAATATTGCCCCAGGTTGTGGCGGCACGCTACGCCTGAATTCTTTCTTACAAACCTACCAGTTCTAGTAGTTACAAGGCGCTGATAAGCGCGGTTCAATGAATCTCCTCTTGTGAAAAAGGAGACGACGTGAACATAGTTACCGGGACACCCGCGGATCTGTCGGTGGAGATCATGGCCGGCGTTGCACGCTACCGCCATAAGGTTTTCGTGGAGAAGCTCGGCTGGCAACTGCGGTGCGAGAACGCGCTGGAATACGACCAATTCGACCGCGACGATACGGTCTACGTCGTGGCCCAGAATGAGGATGGCGAGGTCGTGGGTACTGCGCGATTGCTGCCCACCACACGGCCGTATCTGCTGGACGAAGTGTTTCCCCAGCTGCTGCACGGCATTGCGCCCCCCCACTCGCCCGATGTGTGGGAGCTATCCCGGTTCGCTGCGGTCGACTTCAGCGTTCAGGGTGGATCGGCGCTTGCACAGTTCTCGTCGCCAATTGCTGTGGGTCTTCTGCAGGCCTCGCTGGAGTGCGCGGCGCGGCACGGTGCCAAACGCTTTATCACGGTTTCGCCGCTGGGTGTGGAGCGCTTGCTGCGCATTGCAGGCTTCAAGGCACATCGGCTGGCTCCACCCACGCTGATGGATGGAAATCCGGTATTCGCCTGCTCTATCAGTTGCGAGACCGACGGCGCGGCGGCTGTCGAGGGCAGCACGTATTCGCTCGCCTTGCGGGCGTGAACCCACAAGAGTGCACGCTATGCTCAACCTAGGCAAGTACCGTTTGGTTATTCTGCTCACCGGGCTGTTCCTGGTGATCTTCGGCGCGGTGATGGTGCTGACCTTCGTGATCTCCCGCCAGATCGCAACAGACGCCGTCTCGCTGAATTTGGCCGGCCAGCAACGTACCCAGGTGCAACAGTTGGTAAAGACCGTACTGTTGCTGGAACAGGGTGGCACACAAGGCGTTATCGATAGCAACGGCGCTACCAGCTTCTCGGAGCTGAAGGATCTCTATTCCACGGTGGATGCGCTGAAAGCTGCGCTGACGGCTTTCCGCGAAGGCGGTATGCAGTTGGAGAGTGGAGCGCGGGTTGCGTTAACACCGCAGGACGACGTGCAGGCGGCCGCATTCTTCAAGCTGCTGGATGAGTTGTGGGCACCCATCAACGAGCAGGTTCAGGCCCTGCGCAAGAAGGAGAACCCCACGCAGGACGACTTTGGCGCTCTGCTGCAAGTGCTGGTGCCGGACAACCTGAATCTTTTGGAAACCTCGAATTTGCTGACCTCGCGCATGGAGTCCTTGTCGGCGGACAAAGCGGCCACGTTGCGCAAGATCCAGACTGGCGGAATTGCGTTGGCATTCCTGAACTTTGCGCTCATCGTCTACGTGTTTCTGGGGCGCCTGCGTGCCAGCGACAGCGAGGTCGACCGCATGCAGGCCGAAACGCAAAACATCTTGCGCACCATGCAAGAGGGCTTGTTTCTGCTGGACAACAATTTCCATATAGGCTCCCAGACATCCCATGCACTAAGCCAAGTTCTGGGCACCACCGTCAAGCCTGGCGGCGACTTTCTGGCAATCCTCAAACCGATGGTTTCGCAGAAGACGTTGGACACCACCAAAGAATATATTGAGTTGTTGCTGCGTTTTGACGTGAAGGAAAAACTGGTAGCCAGCCTCAACCCGCTGGACGCACTTGAAATCAACACCACCCGAGAGAACGGCACGGTGGAAACGCGCTACCTGAATTTTCGTTTTAACCGGGTGGTGGACAAAGGCAAGATTACGCACTTGCTGGTCACTGCCTCCGACATTACCCGGCGGGTCAAGCTGGAGCGTGAACTGATCAACAGCGAACGCCAAGTGCAGGACCAGATGGCCATGATGGTCTACATCCTGCAGGCCGATGCCAGCCAGATGCGGGACTTCTTGGAAGGCTCGGTTGCAGGTCTCAACCGCATCAATGAAGCGCTGAAGAGCGGTTCCACATCCGGTGTTGCCAACGCCGATATCGACCACTTCTTCCGCATCGCCCACCGTATCAAAGGGGATGCAGCGGCACTGAATTTGCAGGCTATCGCAACATCGCTGCACAGTTTTGAAGACCTGTTGCAAGGTTTGCGTGGCAAGCCGAACCTGCAGAACGAAGACCTGCTGCCAGTGATTGTGCGTGTCCGCTCCATCTACGCAGAGCTGCATGCGGTCCAGGAAGCCATGGCCCGGATTGCCCAGGTGCGCGGCGTTGTAAACGTGGAGCCGCCCAAGCCCGAGCACGACCCGGCGCGCCAGAATTCGCCCTTTGTCGCCCAGTGGCGCAACCTTGCCCAGCAGATCGCCAATCGCAAAGGCAAGAAGGCCGATTTGACCTACCACGGCCTGGACCTGGAAAAAGTAACCAAGTCCATGCGCGAGACGATAGACACCATCGTCACGCAGTTCATTCGCAACGCTGTCACACACGGGTTGGAGACACCGCAAGAGCGTGCCCACCTGGGCAAAGAGGAAAAGGGAGCTATCGCGGTGTACCTGTCGGAAGCAGGAGATGGCGCGCTGGAGCTGAGCTTTCGTGACGACGGTGCCGGGATCAATGTGGAAAAGTTGCGGGAGGCAGCGGTGCGCAACGGCGCTTTGGATGCCGAGAAGGCGCGCAAGGCCGATGTGCGCCAGTTGACGGAACTGATCTTTAAGCCGGGCTTCTCCACGCATGAGTCGGTGGATGAAGACGCGGGGCGGGGCGTGGGGCTGGACGTGGTCCGGGATCTGGTCGCACGGGTTCGAGGACGAATCCACATTGGAACGGCACCGGGCAAGTATTGCCACTTCCGTGTGCAAATTCCGTCCCACTTGTTCTCCTCATCCAACCTGGCTTCACTGGCATTGCAGGCGGAGGCACACAGCTGATGGAACTCAAACTGATGATCATTGATGACTCCAACGTCATCCGCGGGAAAATCTCCCGCGCCTTGACGCGCCACAACATGCGCGTGGTGGCTACCGCTGCCAATGGCGAGGAGGCCGTAGAGCGGTTTATGCCCGACAAGCCTGACATCGTGACCATGGACCTGACCATGCCACGCATGGATGGCTTGGAGTGCATCCGCAAGCTGAAAAAAATCAAGCCAGATATCAAGATCCTCGTGGTCTCGGCATTGGCGGACAAGGCGACCGCCATCCAGGCGCTGAAGGAGGGTGCGCAGGGCTTTCTGTGCAAGCCGTTCTCCGACGACGACCTGACCGACGCGATGGACGAACTTTTATCAGGGGCATGACATGGACGAAGACCAGCTGCGTATTTTTGTAGGCATTGTTCAAAAATACTTTGAGAGCGAGACCGGAAAAGGTCCCGATACCGGCAGTCCCTACCTGGGCGATGTGACCGATCTTCCGATGCTCGACTTTACGGGCGTCATCGGAATTTCCGGCGTGCGCCAGGGTTGTGTCTACATCACAGCAGGACCGGATTTGCTGCGCGCCCTGCTGCTGCACGTGGGCGAGACAGATGTATCCGACCAGAACCTATGCGACCTGTCCGGAGAAATTGCCAACACCATTGCGGGTAACGCACGTATGCACTTTGGCCCAGACTTCATGATCTCGGTGCCGGTGATTGTGCGAGGTGCAGCGCATGCCATCCATATGCCGCGCAACACCAAGGCTTATGTGATCCCGTTTCGGTGGCGAAAGCATCCAGCGTCGCTGGTGGTCAGTTTGCAGTGATTGGGAGTCCCGTATATGCATGCATCTTTCGTGACGCGCACCGCCCTGGCGATGCTTCTGGTCTCCGGCTTGGCGTCTGCATCGGCAGACACTACCTTGACCAATGCCTCCTATACCGCGACCAAGGAAATGTTCGCCGCGTACAACCCGGCATTTGCACGCTATTGGAAGGCAAAGACCGGCGAGGCTGTGCAAATCAACCAATCTCACGCCAACTCCAGTACACAGGCCAGCCTCGTCAACAGCGGCTTGGCAGCCGATGTGGTTACGCTCTCCGTACCGTTGGATGTGGACGAAATTGCCAGCAACCGCTTGGTGCCGGACAACTGGAAGCAGCGCTTGCCACAGGGCTCCACGCCGTACTACTCCACCATCGTGTTTCTGGTACACAAGGGCAACCCGAAGGCGATCAAGGATTGGCCTGATTTAGTGCGCTGGGGAGTGCGCGTGGTCATGTCCAACCCCAAGTCTTCGGGTGGCGCGCGCTGGAGCCACTTGGCCGCCTGGGGTTACGCGCTCAAAAGACCGGGCGGAAGCGAAGCCAGCGCCCGCGATTTCCTAAAGCGCCTGTACAGCAATAACAAAGTATTGGAGTACACGGCACGTGGCGCCTCCACCACCTTCGTTGACCGCAAGCAGGGTGACGTCATGGTGTCCTGGGAGAACGAGGCCTTCCAGATCGTCGCGCAGCACCCCGATTTGTTTCAGATCGTTGTGCCCTCCGTCTCGGTTGTTGCGGAGCCACCTGTGGCCGTGATCGACAAGGTCGTTGACCAGCGGGGTTCGCGCAAGGTGGCGGAAGCCTATCTGCAATACCTGTATAGCCCCGAAGGGCAGGCCATCGCGGCCAGCCATTACTACCGTCCGACCGACCCTGCGGTGGCGAGCCAATTCGAGAAGCAGTTCACACCGCTCAAGTTGTTCAAAGTGGGAGATCTCTACAAGGACTGGCAAACCATTGACAAAGTGCACTTCCAGGATGGAGGGATCTTTGACCAAGTGTATGACCAGTACCGAAATGGTTCATAAAGGACTCCTTATGCCTTCCATCGTCAAAGTGGCCACCACATTTCTATTTGCCCTAGGCACTTGTTTCGCCGGGCTGTTTCCCTCAGCGGCAAACGCTACGGCAACGGTGGTTGGCACGCAGGATGTGGTCATCGAGCGCGACGTGGCCGCCCTAGCAGCCCATTTGTCCCGGCTCTGTCCCAGGGCCGACGCGGCCAGCCAAGCGGCGTTTGATGCCTGCCGCAAGGGCATGTTCACCAGCGCCCAGATCCAAACTGCGCTGAGTCCGATCACACTTTGGGGGCGCCAACGCGATCCCAACACGGTGTTGAAGGAGACATCGCTGACACAACTCGCGCCAGAAGTGTTGACCGGTATGTACATGCCGCTGTTTATGTTCGACGGCACTTACTCGGTCAGCTATTCCGAAGCCAACGGCTTGTACTTGGCGCGACTGGGTGTCGGCTTTCGCAACCGGCTACAGCCCGGCCAGTTCCCCTATCCCTTCTGGCATGAGTCCAACAAATGGAATACCTACGAGAACGCGAAAGCCATGCTGTTCTGGCTGGACCCCAAGTCCGGCAAGGCGCGCGCCGTGCAGTTCACCCAACTGGGCGAAGGCATGCCCGCCGTACCCGTGCAACCCAATACGCCTCCAGCTTTTGACGGCAAGTGGCTGTGGACAGACGCGCGAGGGAAGACCCAACCGGCGGTGACTTTGTTCGACGGTCTTTTTGACACCGCAAATCCTTATAAGGTAGGGCTGGAGCAAAGTTACCGCGCGCTGGCACTGTCGCTACGCGACGGCCAGTGCTTGCAATGCCACGTGCCCAGCAACCCCCAGCGCTCGCGCAAGCTGGTGTTGCTTCAGTCTCCAGCGCACGCGGCTGCAGAAATCAAGCGGCTGATGAAGCAAGTCCGAACCGACCGTATGCCCGTAGATGAGTTTGGGTTGGAGGAGGCACTCGATCCCCAGCTGAAAGCCATGTTGTTGGAGCGGGGCCGGGAGTTCGAGCAATTCGTCGATAAGGCCCATGCTTGGGAGCGTCAGCGGCGTCTCTCCAGCAGTGCAGCTGACGTCGGAGTCGTGCAATAGTTTTCTGTAGAGGGACCTATGTCTTTAAACATTCAGTTGAAATTTTGTGTGGCGGCACTGTCACTGGCATGTGTGGCGCCTGGTGTTCATTCCGCATCGGTGCTAGGCGCTGGCGCCTCGCTGCCAGCACCGGTATATGCCAAATGGGCTCAGGCTTATAAGCAGGCAACCGGCACCAAGGTCGTCTACCAGTCCATAGGTTCTGGCAGTGGCGTGACGCAGATAACTGCCAAGTCAGTGGACTTTGGCGCGACTGACAGCCCGTTGTCTGGTGCGGTGCTGGAAAAGAACGGCTTGCTGCAGTTCCCGACTCTGCTGGGTGGTGTGGTCCCCATTGTCAACCTGCCCAATACCAAGCCGGGCGATGTCAAGCTTAGCGGCCCGGTGCTGGCGGACATCTATATGGGAAAAGTCCTCAACTGGGACGACGCCGCCCTCACGCAGCTGAACCCGGGTGTGTCGCTGCCGAATCTGGCGATTGCTGTTGTACGTCGATCCGATAGTTCCGGCTCGACACTGCTATTCACCGACTACCTCTCCAAGGTTAGCCCGGAGTGGAAAACGCGGCTGGGCCGTGGCGTTACCGTGCCGTGGACGGTGGGGCTGGGCGGCAAGGGCGACGACGGTGTCCGCAAGTTCGTGCAGCGTTTGCCAGGGGCGATTGGCTTCGTAGACTACGGCTTTGCGTTGAACAACCAGCTGACCTACACGCAACTCAAGAATCAAAGCGGCGCGTTTGTAACACCCAATGCACAAAGCCTGCAAGCGGCGGTTAGCAGCAATTGGGAAAACTCAGGGTTTTCCGACATCCTGACCGAAGAGCGCAGCCCAGGCGCCTGGCCCATCACAGGAGCCACCTTTGCGCTGATACGCAAAGTGCAAGATAGGCCCGAGCAGGCGCGCGAGGTGCTCAAGTTCTTTGCCTGGGCTTTCAAGGAGGGCAATAAATCGGCCACAGAGTCTAATTACGTTCCATTGAATGAAACGACGACGCGTGCGGTCATCACGCAGTGGCAAGTGGTGCGGGACGGCACCGGCAAGCCTTTGTACGAATAGGCGATGACCCAGGCGGCATACATGCGTAGTGGTTTTCCCTCAATTACTTGACATCTAAAGGTTTAAGCCTAAACTAATTGCAGATCCCACCCCGAGTCGCAAGGCTCTTCTGGAGTTGCAATGAATATCGTGTGCATAGGCGGCGGCCCCGCTGGGCTGTATTTCGCACTGCTGATGAAGCAGGCCAACCTGTCGCACGACATTACCGTGGTGGAGCGCAACAAGCCCTACGACACCTTTGGCTGGGGCGTGGTGTTCTCGGATGCGACCATGGACAACATGCGCATTTGGGACCCGACCAGCGCGGCCGAGATCGAACAAGCCTTCAACCATTGGGACGATATCGAACTGGGTTTCAAGGGCGAAGTCATTCGCTCCGGTGGCCACGGCTTTGTGGGTATTGGCCGCAAGAAGCTGCTCAACATCCTGCAACGCCGCTGCGAGGAGCTCAACGTCAAACTGGAGTTCGAGGTAGATGCCGAGTCTGATCTTCAATACCCCGATGCCGACCTGATCATTGCCAGCGACGGCATCAACTCCCGCATCCGCGCCCAGCACGCAGATATCTTCAAACCCGACATTGTGGTGCGGCCTAACCGCTTCATATGGCTGGGCACCCACAAGCTGTACGACGCCTTCACCTTCCTGTTCGAGAAGACCGAGCACGGCTGGTTTCAGGCCCATGTCTACAAGTTTGACGAAAGCACTACGACCTTTATTGTGGAATGCCCGGAGCACGTTTGGCAGGCCCACCGCCTGGACCTGGCAGACCAGGAGGAGTCGATTGCGTTTTGCGAGAAGGTCTTTGCGAAGAACCTGCAAGGCGCCAAGCTGATGACCAATGCGCGCCACCTGCGCGGCTCGGCGTGGTTAAACTTTCAGCGTGTCAAGTGCGAGCAATGGTCGTTTTTCAACGGACGCAGCCATGTGGTACTGATGGGCGATGCGGTGCATACGGCGCACTTTGCAATTGGCTCGGGCACCAAGCTGGCGATAGAAGATGCGATTGAACTGGCACGCCAGTTCCGCGACCAGGGCGACACTGCGGAACACATACCCGCCGTGCTGGCGCGTTACCAAGCGTTGCGCCATGTGGATGTGCTGCGCCTGCAAAACGCGGCGTGGAACGCGATGGAGTGGTTTGAGGCCTGTGGTGATCGTTACTGCGACCAGTTGGAAGGCCCGCAATTCATGTACTCCATGCTGACCCGCAGCCAGCGCATCAGCCACGAGAACCTGCGCCTGCGCGATGCCAAATGGCTGGGCGATTTCGAGGCCTGGTTTGCCAAACGTGCCGGCATGCAACTGGCGCCCGGCCAGGCTGCGCCTCCGCCGATGTTCACACCCTACACCGTGCGCGGCCTGACCTTGAAGAACCGCGTTGTTGTGTCACCGATGGCCCAATACTCTGCGGTCGATGGCGTGGCTGGCGACTACCACTTGGTGCACCTGGGCGCCCGCGCCATGGGCGGCGCGGGTATGGTGTTTGCCGAGATGACCTGCGTCAGCGCGGAAGGCCGCATCACGCCCGGTTGCCCTGGCCTGTATGGACCCGAGCACACCATTGCCTGGAAGCGTATCGTCGACTGGGTGCATGCCAATAGCGACTGCAAGTTCGCCCTGCAGATTGGCCATGCGGGTGTCAAGGCATCGACTCGTGTGGCCTGGGAGGGCATAGACCAGCCGCTGCCTAGCGGCAATTGGCCCATCGTCTCGGCATCGGCCCAGCAATATCTGCAAGGCGTGAGCCAGACCTCGCGTGCCATGACCCGCGCCGATATGGATGCCGTGACGGCCCAGTTCGTGGCCAGCACGTATGCGGCAGCGGAGATCGGTGTGGACTGGCTGGAACTGCATTGCGCCCACGGCTATTTGTTGTCCAGTTTCATATCCCCACTGACCAACCACCGCGAAGATGCCTATGGA
This sequence comes from Rhodoferax sp. ZS1R8, assembly GCF_056521325.1. Lineage (NCBI taxonomy): Bacteria > Pseudomonadati > Pseudomonadota > Betaproteobacteria > Burkholderiales > Comamonadaceae > Rhodoferax > Rhodoferax sp. ZS1R8. The sequence continues at coordinate 201,171 of NZ_JBWMBA010000002.1, forward strand.
GGCAGTCTGGAAAACCGCCTGCGTTACCCGTTGGAAGTGTTCGCCGCCGTGCGCGCGGCATGGCCTGCTGATAGGCCCATGTCGGTGCGGATCTCTGCGCACGATTGGGTGGAGGGCGGCATCACGCCAGATGACGCCGTGGAGATTGCCAAGGCTTTCAAGGCCGCCGGCGCCGACCTGATTGATTGCTCATCCGGCCAGGTCAGCAAACAAGAAAAGCCGGTCTACGGCCGCATGTTCCAGACCCCGTTTGCTGACCGCATCCGCCAGGAGGCCGGCATCGCCACCATCGCCGTGGGCGCCATCAGCGAGGCCGACCATATCAACAGCATCATTTCCGCCGGCCGTGCCGACCTGTGTGCCGTGGCGCGGCCACATTTGGCCAACCCGGCCTGGACGTTGACCGAGGCTGCCAAGATTGGCTACACCGCGCTGGCATGGCCCAAGCAATATGTCTCTGGCAAGACGCAGATGGAAGCCATCTTCCAACGTGAGAAAGCGCAGGCCGCGGCGGCTGCGATGTCCCCCGCACGCGCGGCCGAGGCGTGAAGACGATGACCGCAACAAACACATTGCAGAATCGCCACGCCGTCGTCACCGGTGGAGGGCAGGGCATAGGTGCAGCCATCGCCCGATTGCTGGTCGCGCAGGGCGCGAATGTCACGGTGTTGGGCCGCAAGCTGGAAACGGTGCAAGCCCTCGCGGCAGAGCACCCTGAGCGCCTGCACGCCGTCACTGCCGATGTGTCAGATGCGGACCAAGTGCATGCAGCATTCGCTGACGCGCGCCAGCGCTTCGGCCCTATTGCCATTCTGGTCAACAACGCCGGCCAAGCCAGCAGTGCGCCATTCCTCAAGACCGACGCCGCGCTGTGGAATCAGATGCTGGCCGTCAACCTGACTGGCACGATGTTGTGCACCCAAGCCGCAGTGCCAGACATGCTCGAAGCCAAGTGGGGCCGCGTCGTCAATATCGCCAGCACGGCAGGCTTGGCCGGCTACGCCTATGTGGCCGCCTACTGCGCCGCCAAGCATGGCGTCGTCGGGCTGACGCGTGCATTGGCCTTGGAATTCGCCAAGAAGGGTTTGACCGTCAACGCGGTCTGCCCCGGCTATACCGAGACCGACATCGTGCGCACCAGCATTGCCAATGTAGTTGCCAAGACCGGCCGAACCGAAGAACAAGCCCGTGCGGAATTCACGGCAGGCAACCCGCAAGGCCGGCTGGTCCAAGCCGATGAAGTGGCCGATGCCGTAGCCTGGTTGTGCGGCCCCGGTGCCAGCGCCATCACCGGCCAATCCATAGCCGTCTGCGGTGGGGAGGTGATGGTATGAGTAAGGCCGACCACAGCCGCACGCTGTTGAACGATGCCGACGAGTTAGGCCATGAGGCCCGCTCCAACGGTGGCGACCACGCGGCGCTCAAACTTTGGCTGCGCATGCTGGCCTGCACCACGCAGATTGAAGACGAAATCCGCAAACGCCTGCGCAGCCGCTTTGACATCTCGCTGCCGCGCTTTGACTACATGGCCCAGCTCTACCGCCAGCCCGAGGGGCTGAAGATGAGCGAGCTGTCGCGCTTCTTGATGGTGACTGGTGGCAATGTGACCGGCGTCACTGACGAGCTGGAGCGCGAAGGCCTGGTCTCGCGCATCAACAACCCGCAAGACCGCCGTGCCTGGATTGTGTGCCTGACCGCCAAGGGCCGCGACACCTTCGAGGCCATGGCCGAAGAACACGAGCAGTGGATTCTGGAACTGTTCGCGGGGCTGCCCGCCAACACCGTGCAACAGCTCTACAACCAGCTAGGCACCCTGCGTGTGCAACTGGTGCGCCAACAAGACAACCCCACCAAGGAGAACAACAAATGACTTCAGACGCCAACAGCCCCGCCCTGGACCCCGCATTGCAAGCCGGCAACCATAAGCCCCTGGCCGGCTACCAGCCGCTGCACTTCTTGTGGAAGCCGGAGGCCGGCGTGGCCACCATCACGCTGAACCGCCCGGACCGCAAGAACCCGCTGACCTTTGACTCGTATGTTGAGTTGCGCGATCTGTTTGGCCAGTTGAAATACGCCACCGATGTGCATGCCGTCGTCGTCACGGGCGCGGGCAATAACTTCTGCTCGGGTGGTGATGTGCACGAAATTATTGGCCCGCTGATCCAGTTGAAGGCGCCCGAGTTGCTGATGTTCACCCGCATGACTGGCGACCTGGTCAAGGCCATGCGCGCCTGCCCACAACCCATCATTGCCGCGGTAGACGGTGTGTGTGCCGGTGCCGGCGCCATCATCTCCATGGCGTCGGACATGCGCCTGGGCACGGAGCGCAGCAAGACCGCGTTCCTGTTCAACCGCGTCGGCCTGGCCGGCTGTGACATGGGCGCCTGCGCCATGCTGCCACGCATCATTGGTCAGGGCCGCGCCAGCGAATGGCTGTACACCGGCCGCTCGATTGGTGGTGTGGAGGCCGAGCGCAGCGGCTTCTTCAACCGCCTGTGCGCACCCGAAGAGCTTGCTGCAGCAGCGCATGCCTTGGCTGCTGATCTGGTTGCCGGCCCCACCTTTGCCAATGGCATGACCAAGACTATGCTCCACCAGGAGTGGTCCATGTCCATAGACCAGGCGATAGAGGCCGAAGCCCAGGCCCAAGCCATTTGCATGCTGACGCAAGACTACCACCGCGCCTACGCAGCCTTTGTCGTCAAGCAAAAGCCGGTCTTCCAAGGCAACTGAGTTAAGGAAAGACTATGAGCGACACTGCATACCTGAACTGGCCCTTCTTCGCGCCCCAGCACGCCGACCTGGCCCGCACGCTCGACGCATGGGCTGTGGAACACATTTCGCAGGAGCACGGCCACGATGTGGAGGCTGAATGCAAAGCGCTGGTGCGCAAGCTGGGCACAGCAGGTTGGTTGAAATTCGCCATAGGTGGTACGGCTTACGGCGGTATGGGCGACAGCATAGACACCCGCTCCATCTGCCTGATCCGCGAGACCTTGGCCCGCCACTCTGGCCTGGCCGACTTCGCGTTCGCCATGCAGGGCCTGGGTTCCGGTGCCATCAGCCTGGCCGGCAGCGAAGAACAAAAGCATTTGTATCTGACGCGGGTTGCCAGCGGTGAGGCCATTGCCGCCTTCGCACTGAGCGAGCCCGACGCCGGCTCCGACGTGGCGGCCCTGCAATGCAGCGCCCGCATCGATGGTGACCACGCGGTGCTGAACGGCACCAAGACCTGGATATCAAATGGCGGTATTGCCGATTTTTATGTGGTGTTCGCCCGCACCGATGAGGCGCCAGGCGCCCGCGGCATCAGCGCTTTTATTGTGGATGCCGACACACCGGGCTTTGTAATTGCCGAGCGCATTGACGTCATCGCGCCGCACCCGCTAGCCACGCTGCGCTTTACCGAATGCAAGGTGCCCTTGATCCAACGCATAGGCGCCCCCGGTGAGGGCTTCAAAATTGCGATGCGCACGCTGGATGTGTTCCGCACATCGGTGGCCGCCGCGTCGCTGGGCTTTGCCCGCCGCGCGCTGGACGAAGCTCTGGCGCGCGCCACCACACGCAAGATGTTCAACCAGACACTGGCCGACTTTCAGTTGACCCAGGCCAAGCTGGCGCAAATGGCCACCACGGTGGACAGTAGCGCTTTGCTGACCTACCGCGCCGCCTGGCAGCGCGATCAGGGCCGCAACGTGACGCGCGAAGCCGCTATGGCCAAGATGGTTGCTACTGAAGGTGCGCAGCAGGTCATTGACGCCGCAGTGCAGATCTGGGGCGGCATGGGTGTGGTCAGCGGCCATATCGTCGAACGCCTGTACCGCGAAATCCGTTCACTGCGGATTTATGAAGGCGCCACCGAAGTGCAGCAGCTGATCATTGCCAAAGACCTGCTCAAGGAAGTCTCCCAGTAATACCAGGGAATTGCCATGTCCAGTAGTGCCCACATTGACACCTTCGCGCGCGATAACCTTCCGCCTGTTGAGCAACAACCGCGGTTCCTCTTTGATCTGCCGGAGCTGAAATTCCCTGCACATTTGAACTGCGCAACGGAGTTATTGGATCGGAACATTGCCGAGGGCCATGGCAGCCGCATCTGCATACGCGCACCTGGCGGCCTGAGCTGGACCTATGCGGATCTGCAAGACAAGGCGAACCGCATTGCCAACGTGCTGGTGCACGACATGTGCGTGGTGCCCGGCAACCGCGTGCTCTTGCATGCGCCCAACAACGCAATGATGGTGGCCTGCTGGTTTGCCGTCATCAAGGTCGGAGCCATTGCCGTGGCCACGATGCCGCTGCTGCGTGCCAAGGAACTCAAACCAGTGATAGACAAGGCGCAGATCCGCCACGCGCTGTGCGATTTTCATCTGGCAACCGAAGTGCAGAGCGCGGCCCAGCAATGCCCCACATTGCAGACTATTCGCTACTTCAACGACGAAAGTCCCGATGGTCTGGATGCCGCTATGGCACGCCACAGCCCCGTGTTTGCCAATGCCAATACCGCTTCAGACGACACCTGCATCATCGCCTTCACCTCCGGCACCACCGGTATCCCCAAAGCCACGATGCATTTTCACCGTGATGTGATGGCCATCTGCGCTTGCTGGCCACGGCATGTGTTGCGCGCCACGGCCGACGATGTTTTTATGGGCAGCCCGCCGCTGGCCTTTACCTTTGGTCTGGGTGGTTTGGTACTGTTTCCCATGTCGGTGGGCGCCTCCACCGTGTTGCTGGAGAAGGCCGGGCCACCCCAGTTGCTGGAAGCCATACAGGCCTTTGGCGCCACCGTGCTGTTTACCGCGCCCACGTCGTACCGTGCCTTGGCGCCTCAGGGTGAGGGTTTGCGCAACGGCAGCTTGCGCCACTGCGTGTCGGCCGGTGAAGCGTTACCGGTTTCAACCCGCACATTGTGGCGTGATGCCACCGGCATCGAACTGATAGACGGCATTGGCGCCACGGAGCTGTTGCATATCTTTATCTCGGCGGATGAAGAACATGCCCACCCCGGTGCCACCGGCAAGGTCGTGCCCGGCTACCAGGCGCAGGTGGTGGACGATGACGGCAAGCCGGTACCCGTGGGCACGGTAGGCAAGCTTGCAGTGCGCGGCCCCACGGGTTGCCGTTACCTGGCCGATGAGCGCCAAACGAAATACGTGCGCAATGGCTGGAACCTGACCGGCGACGCCTACAAGATGGATGCGGATGGTTACTTCATCTACCAGGCCCGTACCGACGACATGATTGTGTCCAGCGGCTACAACATCGCCGGCCCCGAAGTGGAAGACGCCTTGCTGTTGCACCCCGCCGTAGCCGAATGCGCGGTGATAGGTTGCCCCGACGACGAGCGCGGCCAGATCGTCAAAGCCTTTGTCACGCTGCGTGCCGGCCATGAAGGCAATGAGGCCATGGTCAAGGCGCTGCAGGATTTTGTGAAGAACACCATTGCCCCCTACAAGTACCCGCGTGCTATTCACTTTGTCAGTATGCTTCCACGCACCCAGACCGGAAAGCTGCAGCGCTTCAAGCTGCGCGACCTGGCCTGATCAACCTTTTCATCCATTCCCTGCCCGCTTGATCAACCCAAAGGAACCACTGTGAACCGTAGTACACCTCGCTCCTCGCTCTTCCTGCGCACCCTGGTCGCGACCGCTGCCGCAGTGACCGCGCTGTCCGCAACGGCACAGACTTCCGAGCCGGTCAAGATTGGTTTGCTCAGCACGCTGTCCGGCCCCGGCGCTGGTTTGGGTGTGGACATCCGCGATGGATTCCAACTGGCGGTCAAGCTGGGTGGCGGCAAGCTAGGTGGGCGTGCGGCCGAAGTGGTGATCGCCGATGACCAGGCCAGCCCGGACGTGGGCCGCCAGACGGCGGATCGCCTGATCAAGCGTGACAAAGTGGACTTTTTGACCGGCATCGTGTTCTCCAATGTGATGCTGGCCGTGGGTACGCCCACCTTCCAGTCCAAAACCTTTTACATCAGCGCCAACGCCGGCCCCTCGCAATATGCGGGTGAGCAGTGCAATCCCTACTTCTTCAGTGCATCGTGGCAAAACGACAACCTGCACGAAGCCGTGGGCAAGACCGTGGTCGACAAGGGCTTCAAGAATGTGGCCCTGATCGCCCCCAACTACCCCGCTGGCAAGGACGCACTGACCGGCTTCAAGCGTTTCTACAAGGGCACCATCGCATCCGAGAGCTACACGCAGTTGAACCAGTTGGACTACGGCGCAGAGATCTCGCAATTACGCGCCACCAAGCCCGACGCGGTGTATATCTTCTTGCCCGGCGGCATGGGCATCAACTTCATCAAGCAGTTTGTCGGTGCCGGTTTGTCCAAAGACATGACCTTGTTTGGCCCCGGCTTCTCGGCCGATGAAGACGTTATCAAGGCCGTGGGTGAACCCATGCTGGGCATGTTCAACAGCTCGCAGTGGGCGCATGACCTGGACAACGCAGCCAACAAGACCTTTGTAACCGCGTTTGAAAAGGAATACGGCCGCATCCCATCGCTGTACGCAGCGCAAGGGTATGACGCGGCCAAGCTTATAGACGCTGCCGTGCGTGACAGCAAAGGCAAGTTGGATGACAAGGCAGCCGTGCGCAAGGCGCTGGAAGCCGCCAAGTTTGATTCGGTACGCGGCGCCTTCAAGTTCAACACCAACCACTTCCCGATCCAGGACTACTACCTGCGTGTCGTCACCAAGAACGCCCAGGGCAAGGTCACCAACCGCACGCTGGGAGCGGTGTTCAAGAACCAGCCCGACGCGTACGTCGGCAGCTGCAAGATGCCTTCGTAATTAACCCAAGAGCCCATGAACACCATCCTGATTCTGGAGCAGATGCTCAACGGGCTGCAGTTCGGCTTGATGCTGTTCCTGCTGGCCGCCGGGCTCACGCTGGTGTTCGGCATCATGGACATGATCAACCTGGCCCACGGCTCGCTGTATATGGTGGGCGCGTATCTGATCGCGTCCGTCGCACAGGCCACCGGCTCGTTCTGGTTGGGCCTGGGCTTTGGCATTGTGGGCGCAGCCATCTTTGGCATGCTGCTGGAAATGACCGTGCTGCGCCGCCTGTACCAGCGCGACCACGTGTCGCAGGTGCTGGGCACGTTTGCCATTTTGCTGATGTGCAATGAAGGCGTGCGCATGATATGGGGCTCGCAACCCCTGTCATTGAACCCGCCTGCGGCCTTGGGCGGCCCGGTGGAGTTGATCAGTGGTTTTTCTTACCCCGCCTACCGCCTGTTCATCATCGGCGTGGGTCTTTTGGTGGCGGGCTTGCTGTACTTGCTGATCGCCCACACCCGCGTCGGCATGCAGGTGCGCGCCGGTGCGGCCAACCGCGAGATGGCAATGGCCATGGGCACCAATGTGCAACGCCTCTTTACTGCTGTGTTTGGCGTGGGCGCCGCGCTGTGCGCAGTGGCCGGTGGCATGCTGGGGCCGCTGCTGGCGGTGCAGGTGGGCATGGGCGAGAGCATCTTGATCCTGGCCTTTGTCGTCATCGTCATTGGCGGGATTGGCTCCATACGTGGGGCCTTGCTGGGTGCACTGTTGGTCGGCATTGTGGACACCGCCGGCCGCACGCTGATCCCACCCTCGCTGGGGTATCTGGTCGGTCCCGAGGCCGCGTCCAACGCCGGCCCGGCAGTCGCCTCCATCCTGATCTATGTGCTGATGGCCGCTGTGTTGTTCTTTAAACCCCGGGGCCTGTTCCCCACCCACGGCTAAGCCAACCGTACGCATGCAGACGACACAGGACTCCTCCGCGCCAAGCCTGCTGGACCATACGCTGCAACTGCGCTGGTCATTGCCCGTGCTGGCCTTACTGGCGGCGTTGCCGCTGTTGGCATCGTTGGCGGGCGACACGTTTTATGTAGGCCTGGCCACCCGTATTTTGATATTTGCGTTGGCCGCCACCAGCCTGAATTTGATCCTCGGCTTTGGTGGCATGGTCAGCTTTGGCCATGCCGCGTTTGTGGGCGTGGGTGCCTACACGGTGGCTATCTTGATGCAAAGCGGTTTGGCGTCTGCCTGGGCCGCGTGGCCCATTGCCATGCTGGTCAGCGCTACTGCCGCGCTGCTGATTGGCTGGGTCAGCCTGCGCACACAGGGCGTGTACTTCATCATGATCACGCTGGCTTTTGCGCAGATGTTGTATTACCTGGTGGTCTCGCTCAAGGCCTATGGTGGTGACGACGGCATGTCGCTGGCCGGGCGCTCCAGCCTGGGCCTGGGTGTGAACCTTGGTGAAGACACACACCTCTACTACGTCACGCTGGCGCTGCTGGTGGTCGCCATGGTGCTGATTACCCGCCTGCTGAACGCCCGCTTTGGCCATGTGCTGCAAGCCATACGCGAGAACGAGGTCCGCATGACGGCGATTGGCTTCCCTGTGTTTCGCTACAAGCTGGTGGCCTTTGTGCTGGCTGGTGCACTGGCAGGTTTGGCGGGTGCACTCTTAGCCAACCAGGGCAGCTTTGTCAGCCCGGCGCTGATGCAGTGGAGCCAGTCCGGCATGCTGATGATCATGGTCATCCTGGGGGGAGTGGGCCATTTGTATGGCGGCGTGCTGGGCGCCATCGTCTTCTTGCTGCTGGAAGAATTTTTGAGCCACTACACCATCCACTGGCAACTGGGCCTGGGGGCGGTGTTGCTGGGTGTGGTGCTGCTGGCCCCCAATGGCCTGACGAGCATGCTGCGCCGCAAAGGGGCAGCAGCATGAGCGCAACCATCGTGTTGGACGTGCAAGGCCTCGTCAAACGCTTTGGCGGTCTGACCGCCACCGACCATGCCAACCTGGCCGTGCACCAAGGCCAGATCCACGCGCTGATTGGCCCCAACGGCGCTGGCAAGACCACGCTGATCCACCAGATATCGGGCGCACTGCAGTCCGACGCGGGCCGCATCGTTTTCAACGGTGCTGACATGGCGGGCATGCCCATGCATCTGCGCGCACGCAAGGGCCTGGTGCGCTCGTACCAGATCACCAGCATCTTCAAAAAGTTGTCCGTGCTGGACAACCTGGCACTGGCCGTGCAGGCGGTGGATGGCAGCAGCATGGCCTTCTGGCGCGCCGCGCGCAGCGAGCAGGCCCGCTATGCCAAAGCCACAGTCGTTGCAGAACGTGTGGGTCTGGGCAAACACCTGAGCCGCCTGTCTGGCGCACTGTCCCACGGTGAACAGCGCCAGCTGGAAGTAGGCTTGGCGCTAGCCACCCAACCGCAGTTGCTGTTGCTGGACGAACCTATGGCCGGCATGGGGCCAGACGAATCCGAACGCATGGTCACGCTACTGCAAAGCCTGCGCACCGAGACCACGATATTGCTGGTGGAGCACGACATGGACGCCGTGTTCCGCCTGGCCGACACCATCTCGGTACTGGTGTTTGGCAAGGTCATCGCCAGCGGCAACGCACAGGCCATACGCGACAACGCCGAGGTGCGCAAAGCCTACCTGGGTGATGAAGTGGAGGGTGTTCCATGACCGCACTGCTGGAGATCGACAACCTGCAAACTGCGTACGGCCCCAGCCAGGTGTTGTTTGGCATCAGCCTGCGCATAGAGGAAGGCGACGTGTCCACGCTGCTGGGCCGCAACGGCATGGGCAAGACCACCACCGTGCGCTCCCTGCTGGGCCTGACGTCCAGCCACAGCGGCACGGTGCGCTTCAGGGGTGAACGCATCGAGCGGCTCAGCGCCGACCGGATCGCGCGTATGGGCATGGCCGTGGTGCCCGAAGGCCGCATGATCTTCCCCACACTCAGCGTGGCCGAGAACCTGCGCGCCTTTGCCGGCAACCGCAATGCATCCAGCAACCCGTGGACGTTGGACCGCGTCTACGCGCTGTTCCCGCGCCTGGCCGAGCGTGCGCGCAACATGGGCAACCAGTTGTCGGGTGGCGAGCAGCAAATGCTGGCCATAGGCCGCGCGCTAATGACCAACCCCCACCTGTTGGTACTGGACGAAGCCACCGAAGGCCTTGCACCGCTGATACGCGAAGACATCTGGCACTGCCTGGCTACGCTGCGCGCCCAGGGCCAAAGCATTCTGGTCATCGACAAATATGTTCAGCGCCTGGTGCAACTGGCCGACCAGCACACCATCATCGAGCGCGGCCGTGTGGTGTGGGCGGGCAGCTCCCAGCAACTGGGTGCGGACCCCAGCCTGTGGCACCGCTACATCGGCGTCTAAGCCTATCCAAAAAATAGAGAGAGCGAGTTCACGATCATGACTACGACTACCCCGCCAACCAACACAGTATTGCAACCCGCCGACTGGGCGCGCCCCCGGGGTTACGCCAATGGCGTTATGGCCTGCGGCCAGACCGTGTGTGTTGCCGGCATGATCGGCTGGGACGCGCAGTGCCAATTTCACACCGATGATTTCGCCGGCCAGGTGCGCCAGGCGCTCTTGAACGTGGTGGCCGTGTTGCGCGAAGCTGGTGCCAAACCCGAACACATCGTGCGCATGACCTGGTACGTGACTGACAAACGCGAATACCTGGCTTCAGGGCGCGAGATTGGTTTGGCGTTCCGGGAGATCATTGGCAGCTTCAACGCAGCGATGACGGCAGTGCAGGTGTCGGCGCTGATCGAGGATCGGGCGAAGGTGGAGATTGAGGTGACAGCAGTTATTCCGGATTGAGTTTTAGCAGCTAAATGAGGCTGCAGCCCTCATCCAGCGAGCGTAACCAGCTACTGATTTTGTAGCATTTTTGGAGTGAATGGTCACGCCACCGCAGGCAGACGGTCCAGCAGTTTGTCCAGCGTAATGGGGTAGTCACGCACGCGCACGCCGGTGGCGTTGTAGATCGCATTCGCAATGGCGGCACCCACGCCACACAGCCCCAGCTCGCCGACGCCCTTGGCCTTCATTGGCGACGAGATCGGGTCAGTCTCATCCAGAAAGATCACGTCCTGGTGCGGTATGTCGCCATGCACAGGCACTTCATAACCTGCCATGTCGTGGTTGACGAAGAAGCCGCGGCGTTTGTCGACGGCCAGCTCTTCCATCAGCGCGGCGCCCACACCCATGGTCATCGCGCCAATCACCTGGCTGCGGGCGGACTTGGGGTTCAGGATGCGCCCGGCGGCACACACTGCCAGCATGCGGCGCACGCGTATTTCACCTGTAGCGGCGTCCACGCCTACCTCCACAAAATGCGCGCCGAACGTGGACTGCTGGTATTTTTTGGCCAGATCACCAAACTCGATGGCGTCTTGCGCCACCAGCCCGCCCGTGCCTGCCACCTGCGCCAGCGGCACAGACCGGTCACCCGTGCGCACCATGCCATCGGCAAACACCGCATCGGCCGGTGCCATGCCGGCTGCGCTGGCCACCATCTCGCGCAGCTTCATGCAGGCCGCGTACACGCCCGCTGTGGACGAGTTGCCGCCCCATTGACCGCCCGATCCGGATGACACCGGAAACGCCGAGTCTCCCAGCCGCACAAACACTTTCTCCAGCGGAACACCCATCACCTCTGCGGCCGTCTGCGCAATGATGGTGTACGAGCCGGTTCCGATGTCGGTCATGTCGGTTTCCACGGTGACCAGGCCCGTGTTGTCCAGCCGCACGCGGGCGCCGGATTTGGTGACCTGGTTGTTGCGGAAGGCCGCCGCCACCCCCATGCCCACCAGCCATTGCCCGTCCCGCACCTGGGCGGGCGTGGCTTTGCGCCGGTTCCACGCAAAGCGCTCGGCCCCCAGGCGCAGGCATTCGTTCAGCTGGCGTTGTGAGAAAGGGCGTTCTGGCTTTTGTGGATCAACCTGCGTATCGTTGAGGATGCGAAATTCCAACGGGTCGAGCTTGAGCTTCTCCGCCATCTCGTCCATCGCAATTTCAAGCGCCATCAAACCGGGTGCCTCGCCCGGCGCACGCATGGCGTTGCCTTCGGGCAGGTTCAGCACTGTCAGCCGGGTCTTGGTGATGCGATGGGGTGCGGCATACAACAGTCGGGTCTGGCTCACGGCCTTTTCCGGCTTGCCGCCGGGTAGGTCGCCCGACCAGCTCTCGTGCGCCATGGCGGCTATCTTGCCATCGGTCGACGCACCGATGCGTATGCGCTGTATCGTGGCCGGGCGGTGCACCGTGTTGTTGGCGATCAGCGGCCGCTGCAGCGCCACCTTGACCGGCTGCCCAGCAGCCCGCGCACCCAGCGCGGCGAGCAGCACATCGGCCCGTATGAACAGCTTGCCACCGAAGCCACCGCCGACGAATGGCGACACCATGCGCACATTCGCCTTGGGTATGTCCAGCGTTTTGGCGATGTCACTCACGCTCCAGTCCACCATCTGGTTTGAGGTCCACACGGTGAGCTTGTCACCTTGCCACGCAGCGGTGGTGGCGTGGGGCTCCATCATGGCGTGGGACTGGTCGGGCGTTGTGTACGTGGCTTCGAATTGCACGGGTGCTGCCGGGTACGCAGTGTCGAAGTCGCCGTAGCTGGTATCCGATGGGTCGCCCTTGTCGGTCGGTTTGGGCTTGAATGCATTGCGGGTCGCAGCAAGGTCGTATTCGCCCGCTTCCTGTGCGTACCGAACCTGCACCAGTTGTGCGGCGGCACGCGCCTGCTCAAAGGTCTTGGCCACCACCAGGGCGATGGCCTGGTGGTAGTGCTCAATGTCCGGCCCACCGAGCAGCTTGGCGGTGTTGAGCTTGCCTTTTCCCAACTTACCGGCGTTGCGGGCGGTGACGATGGTGAGCACGCCGGGGGCCGTGCGGGCAGCCGCCAGGTCCATGGATGCGATCTGTCCTTTCGCAATGCCTGCCCCCACCACATAACCATAGGCGGCATCGGGCGCGACATCGTGGCGTTCGTACGCGTAGGGCGCTACACCGGTGGTCTTGAGCGGGCCGTCGATGCGGTTGACGGGCTGGCCGACCACCTTGAGCTGGTCAATCGCGTTGGTGGTGGCGGGTGTGTTGAATTGCATGGTCATGTCCTTGCTTGGGCCAGCACGCTGGCGAGCGTGCGCTCCACCAGGCTCACTTTGAAGGCGTTGGCCGCAGTCGGCCGGGCGTCTGCCAGCAGCTGTGCGGTCATGGCCTTGGCACCCCCGGGCAGGGCTGCTTCCGCAGCCTCCAACCGCCAGGGCTTGTGCGCCACGCCACCCAGGGCCACGCGGCCCGAGCCGTCGCGCTGCACGATGGCCGCCACCGACACCAATGCGAATGCATACGAAGCACGGTCGCGCACCTTGCGGTAGATGTGGCTGCCACCGGCCGGGCGCGGCAGCGTCACCGCGGTGATGAGTTCGCCGCGCTCCAGCGTGGTCTCGATGTGCGGCGTGTCGCCCGGCAGCCGGTGAAAGTCCGCAATCGGGATCACGCGCATGCGGCCATCACCACGCACCGTGTGCACCGTGGCGTCCAGCACCCGCATGGCGACCGCCATATCGCTAGGGTGGGTGGCGATGCAGGCCTGGCTGGTGCCGATGATGCCGTGCTGGCGGTTCACGCCGTCCAGCGCGCTGCAGCCGCTGCCGGGTTGGCGTTTGTTGCAGGCCTGGTCGGTGTCGTAAAAATAAGCGCAGCGCGTACGCTGCAGCAGGTTGCCGGCGGTGGTGGCCTTGTTGCGCAACTGGCCGGACGCACCCGACAGTAGGGCGCGCGATAACACGGCATAGTCGCGCCGCACCCGGTCGTCCGCCGCCAGCGCGGTGTTGCGTACCAGCGCGCCCACCCGCAGCCCGCCGTCCGCCGTGGTTTCGATCTTGTCCAGCTTCAGTCCATTGACGTCCACGAGGTGGGTGGGGGCTTCCACCTGCAGCTTCATCAAGTCCAACAGGTTGGTGCCACCGGCAATGAACCGGGCGGTTGGGTTGCGAGCAACGGCCGCTGCCGCATCGGCGGGCTTTAGGGCGCGCTCGTAGGTAAAGGGCTTCATGTGCGCACCCCGGCCACTTCTGAGATGGCTTCGATAATGTTGGAGTAGGCGCCGCAACGGCAGATGTTGCCGCTCATGCGCTCGCGTAGCTCGTCCACCGACAGCAGGGGCCGCGCGGTCAGGTTGGCGCTGACATGGCTGGGGATGCCGCGGCGCACTTCGTCCAGCACGCCCACGGCAGAGCAAATCTGCCCGGGCGTGCAGTATCCGCACTGGTAACCATCGTGCTTAATGAAGGTGGCCTGCATGGGGTGCAGGGCCTTGGGTGTACCCAAGCCTTCAATGGTGGTGACCTTGGCGCCTTCGTGCATCACGGCCAGCGTCAAGCAAGAATTGATGCGGATGCCGTCCACCAGCACGGTGCAGGCGCCGCACTGCCCGTGGTCGCAGCCTTTCTTGGTGCCGGTCAAGTGCAGGTGCTCCCGCAACGCATCGAGCAATGTGGTTCGCGTGTCCAGCTCCAGTGTCTGCGGTTTGCCATTCACTTCCAGCGTGACCGTGGCCACCGGAATCGCCTCGGCTGGCGTGGTGGTCGCGGCAGAAGCCTGCTCGAGCGCGGCGGCCGTTGCGGCCGAGCCCGCCCCCACAATCAACAGGTCGCGGCGGGAAATGGTCAGGTAGTCTGAAATCTCCATGGGTACTCCAATCCATGTGCCGCAAGGGAGCTTGGGCGTGCTCCACAACATACACAGATGGGAGTCTGCCCGGTGTGCGAAGCCGCACATTTGAAGCGAAATATGCCTGAAGCCCTCGTGCGCCCGGCGTAAGCAGCTACTGATTTTGTAGCGGCTGCGGAGTAATTTTCTTGCGTTGGGGCGGCGCTTCGGTCTCGTTTTTGCCGAACACCTTCCCCAGCGCCCCCCCAATACGCGCCCCGATCACCGTGCCAATGCCGGGCAACACTGCGGTGCCGATGGCGGCCCCGGCGAAAAAGCCCGGCGGCACCGAGGCCTTGGGTTGGTGCACCGAGCCGCTCAGGGTGAACGGCACGCCCAGGGCGCCTTCGACCAGGTCCACGTTGCCGCTGGCTTCGATCTGGCCGTGGTAGACCGTGCCCTTGCCGGTAGCGGTGAACCTACCGGCCCGCGCGCGGATGTCCGTGCCGGTGACGCGCATACCTTCTGCGCCGTTTTGGGTATCCAGCTGGCCAGTCAACTCCTGCAACGGGGTCTGGCCATCGTGTTCCTTGCCGGCAGTGCGGATGGCTTTGTCCAGGTCAAATCGCAACAGCGCTGCACCATGGACCGAGAATTCCGTCCGCGTATGCAGCGATCGCGCAAGCAGGCCCGCTGTCTTACCATTGGCCGACACCACGGTCTGGCCCGTTGCTTTACCTGAAACGGGCGATCTGCGATTGAAGGTGGCCAGCGCGCTGGCCACCTCGATGCCACGGGGCGCCAGCAGGCCGCTCAACTGCATGGCTCCGTCTTCACTAGTCTGGAGTGCCACGTGCCCGTGCGCTGTGCCGCCGCCTACATGGATTTGCATCTGCCAGCGGTCGGCATCTGAATCGCGTGCAGCGGCCAGTGTGAACGGAGGGGTGGTTCCGGGGCGGCGTATTTCGGCATGGCGCGGACGCCAATGCGGGTCAAAGTCGACCTCGCCGTCGAAGCTGTTGGCCACGCCGCTGTAAGAGATCCAGGTCAGATTGCGCACCACCAGGCGTGCCAGCGGCACACCGTCACTTTCACGTTCAAACTCGTTGATGCCCTGCGTATGGAGGTTGAGTGCATGCAGTGAGTTGCGGGGAATGACAGCATCGTCCACTTCCACGCGCCCGAAGACTAATTGGCGGTGCAACAGCAGCGTGCGCAACTGGGGGTAAGCACTGAGCCGGCCAATGACCACTGGCACTGGCTGCTGGGTACGCGCGTCGCGGATGGTGATGACCGGCACAGGCAATAGGCTCCACTCGACGGCTGCGATGGAGAGTTTGACGTTAAACCGTTGCTCCACCTCGGCACCCAGGCGGGCCGCTAATTCCTGTTCGGTCGGCATCCACCACACCAACGCGAACCCGGCCACTGCCAGCACTGCGATAGCTGCAATTCCGAACCTGATGGCCCACCGGTGCGAAGCCTTCATGGTTGAACGCAATCAAAAAAGTTGATACTAGGGGGGCATCGTATCAGCGGGGGCGTGGTCCGCGCCCTGAGCACCTGATCGGCCGTGGTTGTTGGCCGTCTGCGGTTCGGCGGGTTGAACACCGTCGCCGGGGTCTGCGCCGTCAGAAGCACGTGCCAGTGGCGTGGTGCGGATCTGGAAGATCGAAAACCACTGCTTGGCTTCGCTTTTAATAGGCCGGGTGCGTGCGCCTAGGTATGTCATGCGCGCATGTTCGCGCCATTGCCTGGGTATGTATGTTCGTTCGCTAACATTGAGGGGCGGTACACAGCGTGGTCACGGTGTGTACTGCACTCACAAACTGTACGGGAGTCTTAAACATGAAAAAAAACCTTATCGCCGCATGCATTTTTGTTGGCACCTTTATGCCGGCCTTTGCGGCAGCGCCGTCCGTCGAATCGCTGGACGCCCTGTTTGAAGTAACTCGTACTGAGGCACTGGTGGACTCGTTATCGGCGACCATCGACCAAAACATGCGTCTGAGCATGGAGCAGTCTGTAGCGGGCCAAAAGCTCACCGATACCCAACGTAAGTTGCTAGACACGACGGCCCAGAAAACGCTGAAGATCGTTCGGGAAGAGATAACTTGGGCCAAGCTCAAACCGGTGTACGTGGGCATTTACCAGGAAAGCTTGTCGCAGGAAGATATTAACGGGCTGGTAGCCTTCTACCGCAGCCCAGCGGGAGATGCCATGGTCAAAAAAATGCCCCTGGTCATACAGAAATCGATGGCGGCGGTGCAGGCCATGCTCGCGCCAATGATTGAAAAGCTGAAAACCGCCCAGGCCGAAGCGATTGGTGAAGTCAAAGCCGCTAAATAGCGCTTGGCGCGAAGGGCCGGCGCTACTGCGCGGTTTTAGCCAGCGTCTTTGCTCAAAAAGTCCACCAGCGCGCCATTCACCTGGCGCAGGCGCTGGCTCAGCAGCCGGGTGACCCGTAGCAATAGCTTGATGCCCAAGGCCTCGTTGACCACCAGGATGCGCTCGAACTGGGCCTTGGGTAGCACGGCCAGCACACAGGCCTCAGTGGCGATACAGGTGGCGGAGCGGTTCTCGCCGTCGATCGCCGCCATTTCACCAAAGGTGCGCCCGGCCACGATATGGGTTACCACTTGCGCAACGCCGGCGGCGTCTTTCTTGCGCACCTCGATTTCGCCCGACAGCAATAGGCCCATAGCGTCTCCCTCATCGCCCTCTTCAAACAGCAGTTCGCCAGCCTTGGCACGGTAGCCCGCCATGTGCGAGCTCAGTGTATCGAGCTCGTCCCACGACCAATCCCTGAACAGCGGCGAGCGCGACAGGGAATCACAAACCTCGATGCGAAACGCACGAGACTTCGGGATGGCTTCGAGTGAATGGGTTTGCATGGGTTGACAGTTTATCGCGCCCAGGTGGCCGTGGTGTAGGGCCCGCAAACGGCCAGTTCGATTCCGTACCTCGCAGGCTTGTACGTGTGTCGTGCACCTGCAAGCACCTGCATTGCCTTATGTGTCTTCGGTTTTGTGCGGCAAGTTGTGGAAGTAAAGACATTCAATTTTGCTATGTGCGTCTGCGAACAGTCATGCCACGTCTAGAGGAATAACGTCTGCCTTTCATAAACGGCCTCGCGGCCAATCATTGAAGGGAAGACTTTATGAAGACTGTAGGAAAGCTGTTGGGCTGCGCTCTGGCACTCACGTGCGCAAGCGTTATGGCCGTTGAACAAGCACCCGCCAGCGCAAGTGCAAGCTCTGCGCCGCGCGGGCAGATGTCAACCAATGTCGACAACACCAACATCAACAATCGCGACAAGAGCGGAGCTACCAAGACTCCCGAAGACCAATCCAACAGCACGCGAGACCGCGAGCTGCTGGCGGCGGTACGGCGCGCCATCGTTGATGACAAGTCCTTGTCCACAATGGCGCACAACGCCAAGATCATGGTGGAAGGCGGCACCGCTACCTTGCGCGGTCCGGTCAAGAGCGCAGAGGAAAAAGCCAAGCTGGAAATGCTTGCAAAGAACGTCAAAGGTATCACCAAGACTGACAACCAGTTGGACGTGAAAACTGGCGACACAAGCAAATAAGTTTTTTTAACCCCAAGGAGTTCACATGTCAAAGAACGCAGTTTTCTGTATTGCCAAAGACCGTAGCCAGGCTGAGGCGATTGTTGAAGCTTTGAAAACCACCGGTTTCCCCAGCACCGATATCTCTGTGCTGCTGCCAGACAAGTCGGGCACCCGTGATTTCGCCCACGAGCAAAATACCAAGCTGCCTGAGGGTGCCACTACAGGCGTCGTCGCTGGCATGGGCGGCGGTGCGATCCTGGGCTGGCTGGCCGGGATTGGCACTCTGGCCATCCCTGGCGTAGGCCCTTTCATTGCCGCCGGCCCCATCATGGCAGCCCTTGGTGGTGCGGCTGTAGGCGGTGCCACCGGCGGCATCATCGGCGCGCTGGTTGGCATGGGTATCCCCGAGTACGAAGCCAAGCATTACGATGGAAAAATCACTGAAGGCAACACGCTGATCTCCGTGCACACCGATGACTCTGATGAGGAGCGTAAGGTTCGCGACATCTATGAAAGCATGGGTGCCGAGGACATTAAATCCACCAGCGAGGCTTCAGTGCCGAGCTAAGGCTTTGTTTGAGGCATGTCTGCGATTTAGCAGACATTAGTGGCCGCCAGTGCACTTGTAACAAGTGCACTGGCGGTTTTCATTTTGGCTCAACAGATGCGTTGCACCTCGTCAAGGTGTAGTCTTCTTTTCTCCCTGGTTGTGAGAGCCCGTGGGTGAGCCAGAATTCTTATCTGCTCGGCCCTCGTCCGAGCGCTTGCCGCCCTTAGCGGCGGTGTCCTTTACCGGCTTGTCTTTGCCGCCTGTGCTGTCTTTGGAATTTTGAGGCATGGTGGTTCCCATTATTTTGATAAACGTGGCAAAAGCGCCGCTTGCACGTTAATGGCTCTGCAAGCGCGCTTCTGTTCGATGTCAAACACAGATGGAGCCTAGAATGAGCTCCACCCGCCGCGCTGGAGCCGACCTTTGAAACTCTCCGTCTATATCACCGATCACGCAGATGAAATACTCACCGAGTGGGATTCGTTTGCTGAGACATTGGCGCCCGCCGCCATGACGCGCAAAGCTCTGCGCGACCATGCGCGCCAAATGCTCTTGGCCATCGCACAGGACATTGATACCGTCCAAAACGAGGCAGAAGGCGTGGAGAAATCGCAGGGCCATGCGCCCGACACGTTTCCACAGAGCGCCGCGTCCATTCATGGCACGTTACGGGAGGACAGCGGATTCACCCTGGTTCAACTGGCAGCCGAATTCCGCGCGCTACGGGCCAGCGTGCTGCGCCTGTGGCTGGGCGAGGTCGTTACCTTTGATAAGGCCGTGACGCGAGACATCGTGCGCTTCAATGAAGCGGTCGATCAAGCGTTGGCAGAGTCCGTCGCCACGTTCTCTGATCGCAGCGGAGAGACGCGCGACCGTTTTCTCGCGGTGCTGGGCCATGACCTGCGAACACCGCTGTCTGCCATTAGCATGTCAGGCCACCTGCTCGTACTGTGTCCAAACGATGCCAGTAGGAATGTAGATATTGGGCAAAGGCTGCAGCGCAGCGCCGCGACGATGACGGCCATGGTTAACGATTTGCTGGAGTATTCGCGTACCAAGCTCGGCGGAGTGATGCCCTTCGAGCCGGAGCACGGTGACCTTGGCGAGGTTACGCAGGCCGCTGTCAACGATGCCCGGCTGGCCAATCCCAAATGTGATTTCGCTATCACGCTGCACAATGACCTGACGGGCGAATTTGATGCGGTGCGTATGCAGCAGGTCATCATGAACCTGCTGGCCAATGCGGCCCAATACCGCGCACCCGGAACCCCAGTGGCGGTGACTGTGTGGGGCCAAGATTTAGACCTTGCTATTTCGGTACACAACCGCGGGACGCCCATACCGGACGCATCGCTGAAGACCATTTTCAACGCCCTGGTCCAGCTGCCGGCGGGCAGCGAGACGGCGGGCAGACCGAGCACCAGCATGGGCCTGGGACTTTTTGTCGCACGCGAAATCGTACGGACCCACGGCGGGAAAATTGACGCTACTTCGACTGAAGACGAAGGTACCGTTTTTCGTGTGACGATCCCACGCACCGTTCCGCAAAAGCTGGACTGAGCTGCAGCCGGGAAGCACCTGGGCACCAATCTGGACCGCAACAAGCGCTACGATGTCAGACCAGCTGCCGCTGTGGGTACAGGTCAACACGGATGTTGAAGTGCAACGGCTGGACCAGTTGATCCAGACGCGCGGGGGATGAACTACGGTCCGGCCCGCATCAGAGTTGTGTGCCCACCAGAGAAGCCAACGCCTCCCCTATGCGCTCACGCACGGGGCGTGCAAGCCAGTCGGCGTAGGTGACACGGCGTGACTTTGCGAGATCAGCCTCAAACGTGGCCGTCTGCGCGCTGGCAAAAACCGTATCGACAACATTCAATGTCGCTTCGTCGTTGAGCCTGAACGACCGATTGTCGAAGTTGGTGGAGCCCACTGAGACCAGCAAGCCGTCGACGATCATCACCTTGCAGTGGTACATGGTGGGCGCATATTCCGCGATTACGGCACCGGCGGCGAGCAGCGGCCCCCAGGTAGCGCGGGACGCGGTGCGCACGGTCTCGCTGTCGATGAATTCACCTGGCACTACGATGCGCAGTTTGACGCCGCGCTGTATCGCCTCTACGAGGGCTTGCAGGGTCAGCGGGTCGGGCACGAAGTAAGCCGCAGATAGGTCAATGGACCGGGTAGCGGCGGTCACGGCCAGCAGATACATCAGTTGCATACTCTCACTGCCACCCGTCGGTGAACTGCTGAACATCTGCGCCGATGCCGGTCCCGCTGGCGATATCACCGGGAAGTACGCGGGGCCATGCAGGACGTGGCCCGTAACCTTTATCCAGTTGTCAATGAAGACCGATTGCATTTGCGCGACCACGGGGCCAGTTACCTCGAAATGTGTGTCACGCCAGTGCGCAGGATCTTGCGCGTGGCCGGTCCAGGGTGACGCCACGCCAACGCCTCCCGTAAAGCCTACACGGCCATCAACGACCAGCAGCTTGCGATGGGTACGGTTGTTCAGCCGCCCCAGATGTGACCAGTGCGGTGGATGGAAACGCTTGACCTGAACGCCAGCCTGTACCATCTTGTCGACCAGCTTTTCGTCCATCTTCACGCTGCCCACCCAGTCGAGCAGGACATGCACTTTGACCCCGTTGCGGGCACGTTCGGCCAAAGCGTCGGCGAAGGTCTGACCAATGTCACCTGACCAATAAATATAGGTCTCGAAGGTGATGGATTCTGTGGCGCCGCGAATTGCCGCGAGCATTGGCGGGAATATCTCATCCCCATTAAGCAAGGCACGAACTTTTGTGCCTGGGAGGAACGCCGGTCCCAGAAGCACACCGAGTTCATGCATGAATCGGGGATCATCCAACGCGAAGTGGCGTTCTACGTGTCGCTCGATTTTTGTTTCACCGCCGACGAAGTTGGAGAACAGCAATCCGGCAACCAGACACAGGCCGGCCACGATGGCTGCAGTCGCAAACCAACGTGGGCGTCCACGGAGTGATCGCCACTGGCTATACAGCGACCTGGACGCTCTTGTTTGCATTGGGGCCTATCGCTCGAGGTGCATCCCGTCGAATCCCTCAAAGGACATCATGTCCAACTCGACACGGGTGATCGCCAGCGACAGCCAGATCCAGGCTACCAGACCGATTGTTGGCAGAACGACCAGACCCAGCAGGGAGAAGAAGGTAGCTGCAGTCATGGCCTTACCACTGGCACGGTTGTGGCCTGACCATTGTTGTCGCTGGGTGCGTAGCCATAATTCATTTCAGGTCCTGTCGGCGAATCTGGCTGCGGCCGCAAGGGATTGCGGCTGTTCATGCCATTCACACGGACAAGATGCTAAGCGCCCGGGCAAGAGCGCTCTGTGCGATGACACACCCAATTTTCCACGGCAACGTGCAGCGCTAAGGCGTCACCGGGTCGCCGCGGGGTTTTAGACGTGGCGCCGTTTGCCGTCTCAATCGAGAGAGATGTTTTGGGCCTTGATAAGTTTGTGCCAGCGAACAGTTTCAGTGCGGATCAAGTCACCATACTGCTGGGGTGTGCTTGCGATCGGCTCAATACCAAAGTCGATGAGTTTTTGCCGAATGGCGGGTTGATTGATCGCAGCCGCTATTTGCTTTTGCAAAGCGTTCACAGTCTCGGCGGGCGTGCCTGCCGGAACCACGACACCAGTCTGCGCCGATGCCTCTACATTTTTGAAACCCAATTCTGCGAAAGTCGGTACATCGGGCAACTGGGGCAGCCGGGTAGCGTTCGCGACAGCCAGAGGACGGATTTTTCCACCCTTGATAAATCCTCCACCTGCAGCCAAGTCGACCATCATGGCGGAAATTTGTCCACCCGCCAGGTCAGTCAGCGATGGCGCTGCCCCGCGGTAGGGGATGTGCACCATGTGAAGGCCAGCGCTGACTTTCAACAACTCCATTGCCAGGTGGTGCGGGCTTCCTGCTCCTGCAGAACCGTAATTGACCTTTCCTGGATTGGCTTTGGCCTTTGCGATGAAATCTTTCGCGTCCTTTGCGTCAGAGCCGGGTCCAACCACCAGAACCATGGGGAACTTTCCCATCAGCGTGACGGGCGTCAGGTCTTTTTCTGGGTTGTAGGAAAGTTTGGAATAGAGCGCCGTGTTAAAGACCATCGTACCGTTGTCGGCGGAAAGAATGGTGTAGCCGTCAGCGGTGGAGCGGGCTACCTCGGCTGCCGCAATGGACGTGTTCCCCCCAGCCTTGTTATCAACGACGATGGGTTGTCCCACCTGGCTAGAAAGCTGCTGGGCAATGGTGCGCGCCAGGAAATCAGAACCACCACCTGCTGGGTAGGGTACAACCCAACGAATGGACTTGGCTGGGTAGGCCTGCGCCTGCGCCATCGGTGCAAAGCTGACAAGTGGTAACACGGCCATCAGGCCCGTTGCAAGACGGCGTTTCATCATCATGGATTTCTTTCCCGTTAAAGAGTTGCTGCGCACGATATTACTCCCGGAACTGATTGGCGAAGCGCAGCCAGGCTGGCCTCCTCAGCCAAAATGGAATATTTGCCGAGCCTGACCGAAATACCCTTCCATTCCATTCAATCTACCGTGGTGCCCAACAAACGAAAGGGATTCATCCTTACCCGCCACTGGCAGGATACAGCTGTGGGCACCCAGATCGAGTACTGGCTGGCCACGGACGCTGGGCCTTTGAGAGTGTTGCTGGCTGCGCAGACCTCCGTGGCCTTTGTCGAGACCCGGTTCCGGGCGGCGGTGGAAGCGTATCTCCCAGCTATGCCCGGGATGCAGCTACGCGAACTCGATTTGAAGACCTTCCAGCAAGGCCCTGTCATCGGCGTCTATGCCAGGCAGTTTCGCCAACTCGGGCAATTGGCGCGCAAGCTTGCACCGCAGAACATTCCGTTGCTCGAAGCCGACGTGCGTCCGCATGATCGCTACCTGATGGAACGCTTTATCACGGCTGGCGTATCGGTGGAAGGCGGTCAGGTCGAGCAATCCACTGTCATCGACTGCAGGCTCAAGCCAGAGCCTGACTTCCGCCCTGTGCTGAAGGTCGTGTCTCTGGACATAGAGACCAGTGAAAACGAGGAGCTGTATTCCGTCGCGCTGGACGGCATGCCGGAGCGCTTGGTCTTCATGCTGGGGGAGCCTCCTTCAGCGTCCACTGAGCCTTTGGACTTTGCACTCATCTACCTTCCAACCCGCAAGGCCATGGTCGAGAGCCTCAACGATTGGTTCGCACGCAACGACCCGGACGTCATCATCGGGTGGAGCGTCATCCAGTTCGACCTGCGGGTGCTGCAGAAGACGGCCGACCAGTGCGGAGTCCCGCTCCTGCTGGGTCGCGAGCGCAGCCCCACCGCGTGGCGTACGCATCCGGGCAAGCAAGGCTACCTTTTCGCGCCCACGCCGGGCCGGTTGATAGTGGACGGCATTGAGGCCCTCAGGGCGGCGGTATGGAGCTTTCCATCGTTCAGCCTGGAGGCCGTCTCGCAGGCGCTGCTGGGCGAGGGCAAAGCCATAGGCGACGAGTACGACAAGATGGCCGAGATCAATCGGCGTTACCGCGAAGACAAACCAGCGCTGGCCACATACAACATCCGCGACTGTGAGCTGGTCTTGCGCATTTTCGACAAAGCGCAGCTGCTGCAGTTTGTCATGGAACGGGCGCACACGACCGGCCTGGCTGCCGACCACTTTGGTGGCTCCATTGCCGCATTTAGCCACCACTATCTGCCGCGCATGCACCGGCTGGGCTACGTGGCTCCCAACGTGGGCGAGATCCAGCGCAAGGCCTATCCGGGTGGCTATGTGATGGACTCGAAGCCGGGTTTCTACGATTCCGTCTTGGTGCTGGACTACAAGAGTCTGTACCCCTCCATCATCCGCACCTATTGCGTGGACCCGGTGGGGTATGCGGAAGGGCAGCACTCCAGTGACCCTGCGTCCCAGATCAAGGGCCCAATGGGGACGCTGTTTTCGCGCAACAAGCACTGCCTGCCAGAAATCGTGACCACGCTCTCACGCAGTCGGGACGAGGCCAAGCGGGTTAAAAACGAACCCCTGTCGCAGGCGCTGAAGCTGCTGATGAACTCGTTCGCCGGGGTTTTGGGTGCAACCGAGTGCCGCTTCTTCAACCCGGAGCTGGTGTCGGCGGTGACCTTGCGCGGGCACGAGATCGTGAAGCGTACGCAAGTGTTCGTCGAGAACCGTGGGTATGAAGCCATCTATGGTGACACCGACTCGATCTTCATCTGGTTGGGGCGCACCCACACGAATGCAGAGGCGCACGCCGTAGCGGCAGAACTGGTGCGCGATATCAACGCCTGGTGGACGCGTACGCTGCACGAGGAGCAGGGCCTGGAGAATTTCCTTGAGATCGAATTCGATACGCACTACAAGAAGTTTTTCATGCCCACCGTCCGTGGCTCCGACGTCGGCAGCAAGAAGCGATACGCTGGCCTGAGCACGGACGCGGTGGAAAAGGAAGAGATGGTCTTCCGCGGTCTGGAAATGGCCCGCAGCGACTGGACGCCGTTGGCGCGGCAGTTCCAAGAAGGCTTGCTCTCGCGCATCTTCCATGACCAGCCCTACCGCGAGTTTGTGACGGACTATGCGCATGCCACACTGGCAGGCGTAAAAGATGAATTGTTGGTGTACCGCAAACGCCTTCGCCATCGTCTGGATGCGTATCTGGTCAACGTCCCGCCGCAGGTGCGTGCCGCCAGGATGGCTGATGAGCACAACCTGCGCGTGAACCGGCCGGCGCAGTACCAGAACGGTGGCTGGATTCGGTATGTCATGACGAAGAACGGCCCCGAGCCGCTGGAGAATCACCAGTCACGCGTTGACTATGAGCACTATCTCACGAAGCAGTTGATGCCGATCGCAGATGCCATCCTCCACCCTTTGGGGGACAGCTTCACCGCGTTGGTTTCTGCGCAGCAGGGCCTCTTCTAATCAGCCAAACTCAAAGCCACAGAAAATAGCCATTTTGATACCGAGCCCCTTGTGAACCAACCACTTGTCCATGCCGAACTGATCGCCGCTTTCAGGAGGGCCGAGATCGATGCTGCTCATAAGCTCGGATTGGTCAATGTCGTCGCCAAAAAGGGGCCCAAAGCCATTCAGGCTGCCGTCGAAACAGCGGCAAAGGCCGCTAAACGCAGGGATTCGTTCGCAAAGAAGCTGCAAGCTTTGGGGATAGACCCAAACGCATCAGATAGCCCGCCGAGATAGTCTGTCGATGGGTGGAGTTAATAGCTACTGAAAGCGACGCACGAACGTCACTCCGGCATACAGGCTGCGACCTGCAGCAGGCTCGAAGTAGCGGCCGTTGCCCTCGTTCACGATCACCGAGCCGGCGTACACACGGTTTGCCACGTTGTCGATCCGCACAAACTCATTGATCTGCCACGCGCTTGAAGTCTGCTGAAACCTTGCGCCCAGATTGACAACGGTGTAGGCCGCAGCCGCTTCGGTATTCGTGTCGTTGGCAGTGACGTGACCCATGTGCCTGACATCCACCGTGTAGACGCCTGGTAACGTTTTTGGCTCCCACGCAAGCTGCATAAACAGCTGCCGCGCTGGAATGCCGGGTATGCGGTTTCCTGCGGGTATGGACAGCGTGGGGGTGGTGCAAGGGCTGGTTGCACACGTCTGAAAGCTGTCACTGTAAGTGGCATCCATTAGAGTGAGTGCAGACTTCATGCTGACACTGCCACCCAACTGGGCCTGCGCGGATATCTCCACACCCTGCCGCAGGCTGCGGCCCGCATTCTGGAATGTGGACCGCCCCCCGGTATTGGAAAGTACGGCTATTTCGTTGTCGGTACGGATGTCAAACGCCGTCGCATTCCATATCCCGTTGGCCTGGCGGCTCCGAAGGCCCACTTCGCTGTTGCGACTGCGGCTTGCCTGCAGCCGGCTGTTCAAGCCGCTAGCGCCCGATGCCTGGTAAGCCACTTCGTTCAGGGTTGGCGTCTCAAAGCCCAAGCCGGTGCTGGCATAGGCCTGAAGCGTGTCCGTCAGACGGTACCGCAGGCCCAGTACAGGCATCGTTCCAGAGTACTCGCTGGACCCGCTGTCATCGGGGTTGCCGGTGGCAACATAGTGGTCGGTTGAGGTCATGCGCACGCGAGACTGCCGCAGCCCCACAGTGGCCGTCCACGCCGTGCTTTCCCATTCGACCTGGGCATACGGGTCCAGCGTGCTTGCTGAGTTGCTCTCATCACGCCGCAGCCGCCCGGTAACCCCCAACTGACTCGGCGACGTGGGCAAGCCTGAGAAGTTGTCGAATCCGCGCCGCCATTCGTCTTGCCGGTCGGATGCAACACCGGCGGATGCAGTCAAGCGACCACTACTCCATTCGCGGTCTATGCGCCAACGGGCATTGATACCCCCATATCCCCGGTCCAGGTCGATCACCCCACCGGGGCTGGTGGCAGTACCCTGGGTCGCAGCTGGAATCGCCTGGTATTGGTTGATGGCGCGTCGTCCAACATAGCCCATGAACTCCAGCCGTTGTCCACTGCCCAAACGGTGTTCCCAAGCTGCGCCCACCTGGGTTTGGTCAAAGCCTTTGCGGGTATTGAATACGGTTGCCGCCGGCGTAGTCTGGTAGGCATTGGCCGCAAACTCTGGGCCTGAGAGGCCGAGTGGATCTTGCGCGATCCCGGTCTGTCGATTGGCGGAGACAATCAGCCGCCCCCTGTCATAGGGGTAGGACAGTTTGAGATAACCCGTGTCGCGCCGGGCGGCCGACTGTGGCCGCAGGCCATCGGTCGCAAAGTGCGATGCATCCAGTGCGTAGTCCAGGGTACCGACGGTGCCTTGTGCTTGGGTCGAGACCCGTCGCATACCGTCTGCTCCGCCCGCCATACCAGCCTGCACGCTGGCGGGCGCTTGCCCGTCTGCGGTGTACAGCGCAATCACTCCCCCGGCAGAACTGCCGTAGAGCGCCGCAAAGGGCCCCCGTACAACTTCTATGCGCTGTGCCATTCCCAATGGGAAGTTGGCGGCTTGGCCCTGACCATCGGGCGCGCTCGCGGGAATGCCATCGACAAACAGCCGTACGCCGCGCACACCAAAGGTGGAACGCGCACCGTAGCCGCGCACCGATATTTGCAAATCCTGGGCATAGTTTTGCCGGTTTTGGATAAGCAGGCCAGGCACGCGCCCCAGGCTTTCGGAGACATTGACCTGCATGTGACCGCTACGCACTTCATCCCCATCCACGGTGTCCACCGTGGATGGGGATAACCAGCGCCGCCGCCCGGGCGCCGCGCCGGTGATGACAACCGGTTGCAGAACACTGCCTTCGCTCACTGCAGGCGCCATGGCTTGCGCATACGCCAGGGTCGGCGCCAGATACCCCCCACCAAGGTAGCCCGCGAGTACTGCGACGCGTTTGAAGTTGTTCATTGGGTGTGCCGAATGGCCTGCACTGTACCGTTGACCATCGCATGGGGTATGTGGCGCAACGAACATATGTGCGCTGTGGCTTCGTGGGTACTTACCAGCGCTGCTGGTAACGCGCGATGGCTGCACAGTGGGTGTGGTGACGCACAGATGCACAACAACCCTTGCGTGACGATGGACTGTCCATCGGAGTCCTCATGCACCACAAATTTCTGAATGCATCCATTGCATTGCTATGGGCGGGCAGTCTGCTCGCGCAACCCAACACGCAGCCCCCCGCCAACACGATAGGCCCGAACCCGCAGCTGGCCAAGCCAAACAAGCAGACCATTCCCACTGTGCATATCGCGCCCGCCAAAGGCTGGCCGGAAGGGACACGACCCATTGCAGCCGCCGGACTGTCGGTAGCACCTCTGGCCACCGACCTCGAGCACCCGCGCTGGGTCTACGTGTTGCCCAACGGCGATGTTTTGGTGGCTGAGAGCAATGCACCACCCAAGCCCGAAGACGGCAAGGGCATCAAAGGCGCCATCATGGGTGCGGTGATGAAGCGCGCCGGTGCAACTGTGCCTAGCGCCAACCGCATCACGCTGCTGCGCGACGCAGATGGCGACGGCGTGGTCGAGCTGCGCACCACCTTTCTGCAAGGCTTGAATTCGCCCATCGGCATGGCGCTGGTCGGCGACCACTTCTATGTAGCCAACTCGGATGCCATCGTGCGCTTCCCCTATGTGGCGGGGCAGTCACAGATTACGGCTGCGCCGACCAAGGTGTTCGATCTGCCGGGCGGCCCTATCAACCACCATTGGACCAAGAACATCATCGCCAGTGCCGACGGCAGCAAGCTGTATGCGACGGTGGGCTCCAACAGCAACGTGGCCGAGAATGGTATGCCAGCCGAAGAAGGCCGTGCGGCCATCTGGGAGATTGACATTGCCAGCGGCAAGGGCCGACTCTTCGCCACCGGCCTGCGCAACCCCAACGGCATGGCCTGGGCCGGCGGCAAGCTTTGGACGGTTGTGAACGAGCGCGACGAGATAGGCAACGATCTGGTGCCCGACTACCTGACGTCCGTTGCCGACGGCGCGTTCTACGGTTGGCCCTACAGCTACTACGGCCCAAATGTCGACGTGCGTGTCAAACCGCCGGCACCCGAGCTGGTTGCCAAGGCCGTTAAGCCTGACTATTCTCTGGGCTCCCACGTCGCGCCACTGGGTCTGGCCGCATCCGAGGGCGCTGCCCTGCCTGCACCTTTCAATGTAGGCTTCTTTATTGGCCAACACGGCTCGTGGAACCGCAAGCCGCGCAGCGGCTACAACGTGGTGTTCGT
Organism: Rhodoferax sp. ZS1R8; assembly: GCF_056521325.1. Taxonomy (NCBI): domain Bacteria; kingdom Pseudomonadati; phylum Pseudomonadota; class Betaproteobacteria; order Burkholderiales; family Comamonadaceae; genus Rhodoferax; species Rhodoferax sp. ZS1R8. The sequence continues at coordinate 230,540 of NZ_JBWMBA010000002.1, forward strand.
GCCGTATGACGGCAAGGCGATGCCGACGGCGCAGCCCTTGGTCGTATTGAGTGGCTTTGTCAGCGCCGACGGGGATGCGTACGGCAGGCCTGTTGGGGTTGCCCTAGACAAGCGTGGAGGCCTGCTCGTCGCCGATGACGTTGGCAATGTCATTTGGCGGGTAACGGGTGCATCAGGCGCATCGCGCTAGGAGCGAAACATGAAAAACACAAGTCTTCTTTACTCCGCCCTTATTGGCGCGGTTGCCAGTGCCCGGTCCATGACCCCGATGGCTACCATCGCGGTGGCGCGCCTTTTGCACCGTCGCACACCGGGGCAGCTTGTCTTGCTGGACCGCCCACTGTTCAGGAACGGCGCGTTGGCCATGGGGGTTGGTGAATTGCTGGGCGACAAAATGAAGACCGCGCCTGACCGTACCGTCTCGCTGGGTCTGGTGGCGCGCGTCATGAGCGCCGGCATCGCAGGCGCTGCGTTGGCTCCCCGGGGTCGCGAGCAAGCGGGCGCATTGGTGGCCGTTGCGACCGCCGTACCACTTGCCTATGCGACGCTGGCAGGACGCAAACGCGCAATGGTGCGCATGGGGCAGACCCGTAGCGGCTTGATCGAGGATGCCCTGATCGTCGCCGCGGGTGTGGCGATCGTTGCGATGGCGGTCAGGCCTGAAGCGCTAGCGCCAAATCCGTAGCCTCCAATACTTTAGTTGACCGCGGACACTTGAATCGCACCGTTGTGCAGAAAGCAAGTCCAGTCAAACAGCGAAAGGTCGATAGGATTCGGCAGCCGGACATCGGCGAGGCTCGGCAGAGGCTTTGCCGCCGGGTCGTACGATCGATCAATTTGCGAGATGAGCACGAAGATTAGTCCTCGGTTTCGGGCAAAGGTCTTCAGGGAGCGGAGCTGCACGGCGCATCGCGCGCCGGACTTTCAGAGGCAAGTCGCGCGAAATGATGGCCTTGACCGCAGCGGAGTTCCGAATCACGTGCCAAGACGCCTGCGTAACGCTACAAAATGCATAGCGGCTTACGCTTGTAGGGAGAGGGCTGCAGCCCGATTCGTCTTATAACTCCGTGCGCAGCGACCAGATCTCCGGAAACAGCACCACATCCAGCATCTTGCGCAGGTAGCTCACACCACCCGTGCCCCCCGTGCCGCGCTTGAATCCGATAACACGCTCCACCGTGGTCACATGGCGGAAGCGCCACAGGCGGAAGGCGTCTTCCAGGTCGGTCAACTCTTCGCCCAGCTGGTACAGGTCCCAATGCGCCTTGGGGTCGCGGTAAACCTGCAGCCAGGCCTGCTCCACCTCCTTGCTCGCCACATACGGTTGGGACCAGTCGCGCTGTGTGTGGGAAGCCGGCACGGTGATGCCGCGGCGCGCCAGCAGGCACAACGACTCGTCGTACAGCGACGGCGCAACGTACGCGGCCTGTACCAGCGCCAAACGGTCCGGCGCGTGCTTGTGGGGCTGCAGCATGGCGGCGTTCTTGTTGCCCAGCGCAAATTCGATGCACCGGTACTGAAAGCTCTGGAACCCGCTGCTCTGGCCCAGGTAGGGCCGCATGGCGGAATACTCGGGCGGCGTCATCGTGCCCAGCACATCCCAGGCGTGGACGAGCTGCTCCATGATCTTGCTGACGCGGGCCAGCATCTTGAAGGCGGCGCCCAGTTCATCATTGGCAATGTTTTTGATCGCGGCGGTCAGCTCGTGCAGCATCAGCTTCATCCACAGTTCGCTGGTCTGGTGCTGGATGATGAACAGCATCTCGTCGTGCGTCGGTGACAGTAGTTTCTGCGCCGACAGGATGGTGTCGATGTTCAGGTAGTCGCCATAGCTCATGCTTTTGCTGAAGTCGAGCTGGGCTTTTTCTTCGGCAACTATTGTCTCGCCGGCCGATTGCGCGGCGGCATGCATGGGGCAGCCGGGGGGAGGGGTGTTGTTACTGCTCATATCAGGTAACGGCGTGCTGCTGGTTGAATGCAGGTTTCTTCCATTCCTCGGTCGCCAGCACCTGGCGCAGGTGCTCCACGGCATGCCATACATCCTCAAAGCCCACATAGAGCGGCGTAAAGCCAAAGCGCAGGATGTCTTTGTGGATGCCGCCATCCCCGGCGCGGAAGTCGCCAATCACGCCACGGGCGATCAGCGCCTGCACGATGGCGAACGCGCCGGAGCCCGACGCACCACCAGCCTGGTGTTCGCGCGTCAGGCAGACTTGCGAGCCGCGCTTGGCGTGCTCACGCGGGGTGGCAAAGCCCAGGCCGAAGCCTTGGCAGCGCTCTTCCACCAACTGCATGTACAGATCGGTCAGCGCCAGTGATTTGCTGCGCAGCGCCGCCATGCCGCCCAAGCCTTCAGCGGCCTTGAAGCCATCCAGCCCGCACTCCAACAACGACATGCTGACGATGGGTTGTGTGCCGCACAAGTAGCGCGTGATGCCGGCGGCGGGTTTGTAGTCTGCGGTGAACGCAAATGGCTTGGCATGGCCCCACCAGCCCGACAGCGGCTGCCAGAAGCGGTCCGCATGCTTGGGGTTGACCCACACAAAGGCGGGTGCGCCAGGGCCGCCGTTCAGATACTTGTAGCCGCAGCCAATCGAAAAATCCGCCTTGGCACCCGCGAGGTCCACCGGCACGGCACCCGCGCTGTGCGCCAGGTCCCACACGACCAGCGCGCCGGCTGCATGCGCAGCGGCCGTGACGCTAGCCATGTCGTGCATGGCCCCGGTGCGGTAGTTCACGTGGGTCAGCATCAGCACCGCCACGTCAGCAGTCAATGCGGTGCTAATCTCTTCGGGCTCCACCAGTTGCAACGTGTAGCCGCGCTCCTTGCACAGGCCTTCGGCAATGTAGAGGTCGGTGGGGAAGTTGCTGCGCTCACTGACCACCACGCGGCGCTGCGGCGCGTCTTGCTGGGTGATGGACAGTGCAGCAGACAGCACCTTGAACAGGTTGATGGACGTGGTATCGGTCGCCACCACTTCGTCCGGCCCGGCACCAATCAGCGGAGCGATCATATTGCCCAGGCGCTGTGGCAGGTCGAACCAGCCGGCGGTGTTCCAGGAGCGGATCAGACCCGTGCCCCATTCGGCGGTAATGACCTCGGCAGCACGGGCGGCCGCTGTCTTGGGCATGACGCCCAGTGAATTGCCGTCCAGGTAGATAAGGCCGGGTGGGATGGTGAACAGATCGCGCAGCCCGCGCAGGGGGTCCGCTGCGTCGCGCTGCTGGCAGTCTTGCAAAGTGGTCGTCATGGTGTTGGGTGTGTCGGGCACAGGTTGCGTGGGGAGAGAACGCAAAGTTAACACCGGGCAAAAAGCCGTGGTGTCGGTTATTTCCAACAGCCGAGAAATACTTTAGACCTAAACCATTGATCTGTCTGGTTCTCTGCCAAGCCGCCACAGCAGCGGTCGTCCTGCAGCGGTGCAAAGGCAGCCTAGACGTGCGCGCCGGTCAGTGGTTGCAGCAGCAAGCGCGGGGTTTCCAGGGGTACGCAGAGTTGGTGGGCGAAATCAGATGTCATCAATGTGTCCAAAGAATGCTATTGTTTTAGTAGCTGCTTACGCACGTCCCGTGTGGCCTACAAGTGTATTGGCGTATCAGGTGTGCGGATTGCGCAGCCGCGCTCTGTCACCCGGCACCGGCCCCGCGACGGCGGTAGCGTGCCGGGGATTCGCCCACCCAGCGCACAAACAGGCGGCTGAAAGATGCAGTGTCGGCGTAGCCCGCAGCTTCGGTGATGCGAGCGAGGCTCCAGCGCGTGGTGTGCAGCAATTGCTTGGCCTTTTCGACCCGCGCCTTTTGCAACAGTGCCAGCGGTGTGTGACCGGTTTCGGCTTTGACGCGCCGCATCAGTGTGCTGCTGCTGATGCAAAAAGCCTTGGCCATTCGCGCCAGTTGGAAGGGTTCGTGCAACCGCGCGCCCAACCACTGCACCGCCTGGTGTGCAAACGGCGTCCCCGGTGCGTCCATCAAGCGTGTGTCGACGAAAGGTGATTGGCTTGTGCGCTGGTCCGGCAACAAGCACACCCGTGCGGTCGCCGTGGCCACCGCGGCGCCCAGCGTGCGTTTGACCAGGTGGATGGCCAGGTCAAAGGCAGAGCTGACCGCGCCGGTGGTGGTGATACCGGCGTCTTCAAGCAACACCGAAGCGCTGTCTACCGTTACCGCGGGATAGCGCTGCGCCAGCGCCGGTGCAAACAGCCACGCAGTCGTGGCCTTGCGGCCGTCTAGCAGCCCCGCTTCGCCCAGCAGGAATGCGCCCACGCAAACCGACGCTACAGGCGTGCCGGCGGCAAAGGTTTTGCGTAGGAAGGTCAATTCGTGATTCAAGGGCTCCAGCGCCGCGTTCCAATCCACATGACGGCTGATCTCTAGGCCAGGAACGATGAGTAGATCGTAGTGGCCAACGGGTTTTTGCGTGGCAATGGTGTTGCCCCCGGCAATGGTGACTTGGCGTTTGCGCAGACCGATGACTTGGATGTCGAACGGCGCCGAAGCACCAGTACCGTCGTTTGTAGTTTGTGTACGGGCGATGTCAGCAGCCAGGCTCAGCACTTCTGCCAGGCCGAACACTTGTGTGCCCATGCAGCCCGCGTAGGCCAGCACGGCGATGCGCAGAGGGCTGGGGATCGTCTTGCGCGGTGTGGCAGCAGGTTTGATGATATTGACCATAATATTGCGAATATCCGCATGCTAACGCGAAACGTTTGGGGTCAACAATGCCTGCACTATGCACACACTCCAAATCACACGTATCCCCATATTGCCGTTCGGTATGGTCAATTGCCATCTGTTGACTGGCGCGCTCGGCTGCATCCTGGTCGATGCGGGCCTGCCCGGCTCAGAGCACAAGATCCACCGGGCTCTCAAGCAGCAAGGGTTGGAATGGCATGACATCCGGCTCATCGTCATTACCCACGCCCATGTGGACCACGCTGGCAGTGCCGCGCGCCTGCGCGCACTGTCGGGCGCTCCCATCGTTGCGCATGCCGGTGATCTGGACCACTACCAACAAAGGAAGCCGATGCAGTTTTGCGCCACGGGCTGGTTTGGCCGTCTTTTCCTGCGCATGGGTCTGATACTGCAGCCCTACACGCCTTTCACGCCGGACCTGTTGTTGCAAACCAATGAGACGCTGGACCTGTCCGACTATGGGCTCGATGGCCGGGTGCTACATACGCCCGGTCATACGGCGGGCTCGTTGTCGGTGCAGCTGACCAGTGGCGATGTGATGGTGGGTGACCTGCTGGCGTCGGGCATCTTGCTGGGTGGCATCGTGCGTACCGGGCAAGCCATACGCCCGCCGTTTGAAGACGACCCCCACGCCGTGGCCGATGCGTTGCAGGACATGGTGGATGCCGGCATGCAACGCTTTTATATGGGGCACGGCGGGCCGCTACCGGCGCAAGAGGTAAGGCGCCATGCCCAGGGGTTGCAAAAATTGCCATCTCGCCTAGTGCCGTCGTCTTGCTGCTAAGGTAAGACCCCTTTGATACTTCAGCGCTACCTTAGTAGTGCCTGTACGGCAAGAACTTGTCCGACAACACTACGTTGACCCAATCGCCCATGGCGGACGGACGGTGACGACACAACCGCCCAATGCAGTGGTCACATGACATCCTGTAAAGAGGCCACCGCGGCTGCCCAGTGTGGCAACCATGCAGTGGTCCGATGCGAGGGAGATAGCACGATCCCAACATCGATTGCCCGTCATTGCTTTAATAAGGCAACAACCTCTCCCGTAGAGCTTCTCTTGAGGTACAGCGTAGTGCCATTCATCCGGAACTCAGCACAACCAGAGGAAACCGGCCCCGGAACTCCATGCACACGCGGCCATCCTCGGTACGCCACGTTGCGCTATCGCGTTGGCCAGTGCTGATGTCGAAGAACATATGGCCCTAGGACTTGTACTCCATCCGCCATGTCACGCCATCGGACAACTTGGCTGTGAATACCTGCTCGGCCATTTGCTCGACCAGTTGGGCGGCATTGGGGGGTTGCGCGCCGTCCGGAAGGTCGACTGGAAACGCGTTGGGAATTTGACTGTGGGCGACGCCACAGCAAAGCGCGGTCACGATAGCGAGTTGTTCAACATGATGGACCCTTAGGACTTGGTTTTTAGAGACCCAGCTGCGTCTTCATAGCACTCCAAGCAATGGTGTTCAGCCGCTTCGGACTGCTTAGATTCACAGCAACGGATGGCTTATTTTCACGGGCTTGGTATACCCAGTTGCCTGCGACCAAGCTCGGCGCATCCTTGACCTCTACATACAGGCGGATTGTGGTCGCGACGGTTTCGGCATGGCCAGAAAAACGCATAACGCGCATGCCACCGACGGTGCTTATGGTGTAGGTTCCGGTCTGCGCCGCAACACAGTTGGAGGCCACCGTCTGCGCAGTGTTCAAGTCACAGTCGTAGAACTGCACCGTACCGGCGGTTGGGCTGGTGGTGCCGGTAAATGCCACGCGCAAGTTCTTGAGGTTGCCGCTGCTCAATCCCAAAGTAAGACTGCCGCCGGCAGTGGCTAGTGTGACGCCTGAACTGGGCTTTGCGGCGATCAATTCCTCCAACGTCGTAGCCTCCGATTGGGGACGTGCGTCGCCGCTGATGCTGTTGATGAAAATCGGCTGGGTTAGGTTTACGTTGGTGCGGGTGCGAATGGCAGCACCTGTCGGAAAAGTAGTGGAGCCCAGTGCCGCCAGCAACCCGGTTGTTGCCACCCCGTTGTTAATCGTATTGGTGGCAGAGTCGGGCTGTAGAGTGGTAACTACGCCGCCCATGGTCTGCCCGCCAATGTCGGATGACACCGTAAACCCCACCGAGCCCAGAGCGCCGCAGAAAGTGCTGCGGCTTGGAGTGCCGAGTGTGGCGGCAATGACAGCTGCGTCATCGCAGCGCACCCAGCCGCTGGCAGTTAGGTACGCCTGGTTGTACAGAAAACTTTTTGCAGTAGCCGCCCCACTTGTTTTACCAACGCGCGTATCCAGAAGAGACACCCCGGGCGCCCCGGCCACTTTTGCAACCACATCGAGGGTTCGGAACGAGTAATTGGAACTGTCAGTAAAGCTCAAACTTGCCAAGTCTCCGGGGGATGCGGTCACTGCACCGTTTTGATCGCCAACCTGTAGCACCAAACCGGCTTCCAACGCTGATGCGGTGATCTTGGCCATCAATCTGGCGTTATCTTGCACTTGGGCGCTGCTGGAGATGGGGTCGTCTTGGTAATCGTTGATCTTAGCTGCGGCAATGGCTAACTGCACCGCCACATTGGCGCGCGCCACGGCTTCTGTCATGCCAGCAGCTACCCCGGCAGTCACCAGCGTGGTCAGCGGGTTGATCTGACCACTGAGACCCGGCACCTGCTTCAGTACATAAGCCTTATTGGTACTTCCGACGGTTGGTGCCACCGCGTCGATCGTGGTAGCTGCGTCACTAGGCGCGCCAGGAACCATAGAAGCGATGAGCGATGCGGCTGCCACTTGTGCTGGCGTCACTACGGTAGTGTCGTAGGTGATGCTGTAGGCACCGTCTGAACCGGTCTTGGCCGACGTGGGCTCGTTCGCATCACAGACGTTGTTGACATTGAGGTCCATGCAAACCACCGCGTTTCGTATGGCCTGGTCGACCACCACCGTGCCTTTGATAGTGGTCTTGGTGTTGACAGGGGTGGTGGTAGGCGTACTGACGTCCGAAGATGATCCGCCACCGCAGCCCGCTATAGAAAGTAATGCCGCGTTGACCAGGGCCAAGGAAAGTTGTTTGGGTTGAAATTTCATGATTTCTCCGTTGAGTGACATACGCCGCATACCCGGCGAGGGCAACCGCACTGTCGTTGCACACCGCTCATCTGTAAATCACCAGGTTGAGCGATTCCCAAATGATCGTTTTCGTGATAGGAAAAAAATGAGACGGCCGACGCGGGGACCTTGGAGCGGCCCGTCGGTGCAAGCAGGCTTGGAGCAGCAAGAGCGTCAATGTATTGATCGCTGATGGTGAGCCGAAATTCCTGCGCAGGTTTTCCGAAGCCGTGCGGGCTGAGCCAGCTCTGCGACAGTGTGCGCGGTCGAACCGGTTGCCGCAGCACGGGCCCTCTTCGACTCCGACCGGGTGGATGTGGTACTGACCAACTTGGGCCTACCCGACGGCAATGGTGTGGAGGTCATCCTTCATGCCATTGCACGGCATCCGCAATGCGACGTGCTGGTGGTGACCGCATTTTGGTGACGACGGCAACGTCATCGACAGACGCCGCTGGCGCAACAGGCTACCTTATGAATGACGCCATGCATGAACACATCGTCACCTCCATCTTAGGGGGATCGGCGCCTTTAGGGGAAAGGTCTGTAGCCCGTTCGGGCAAAGCGCAGCGGGGTTAGGGCGGATGCCTAGATCGCAGGGGTGCTTTCCTTTAAGAGGCTTGGGAGTTTCACTTAGGCATGCCATGAATATGGGGTGTCGCGGTCTTGTGCGACGCCTGCTTTGGCCCTAACCTTGGGCAATATGAATATCGTCACCACCACCTGCCTTGACACCGGGCCCTCCATTTCGGTAGCGATGGTGGAAGACGAGGCTGGCACGCGCTCGCGGCTGGCGCGCGCACTCGAACAGGCGCCACGCTTGTGCCTGGCGTTCACGGCCACCACGGCGGGCGAGATGCTGGATTGGCTGCGCAACAACAGTGCGGACGTGCTGCTTGTCGACCTGGGCCTGCCCGACTGCTCGGGGCTGGAGGTAATTCGCCGCTGCCGCGTGCTGTCGCCGGGTACCGAGGTGATGGTCATCACCATGTTCGGCGACGAGGCTAGCATGATGAGTGCGTTCGAGGCGGGCGCGCGCGGCTACCTGCTCAAGGACGGCACCGAGGACGACCTAGCCCAGCATGTGATGAGCCTGCACGCTGGCGGCTCGCCCATGACGCCGATCATTGCGCGCCAGTTGTTGGCGCGCCTCTCGTGCGTGCCGACGCTGCCTGGCAAGGCCGAAAGCCCGAATGCGATGACGGGAAGAGAGCAGGACATCCTGGTCAAGCTCTCGCGCGGCTACACGTACACGGAGGTGGCCAACCTGCTGGAAATTGCGCCGTCCACCGTGCAATCCCATGTCAAGAACATCTACAGCAAACTGGCTGTCCACTCCAAGGCCGAAGCGATCTTCGAGGCTCGCCAGCTCGGCCTGCTTTGAATACGCTGCGGGCCGCTCGGAGATGAAACCCGCCACACTGATACGCGCTCTGGCCACATTGCTGCTCGCGTTGGCCGCCAATATGGCCTTGGCGGCCGAGACCCTGCGCATAGCCATCGCCTGCGAGCAGCCCGTCGGCGCGCGGCCCTGCACGCCGGGTGAAATCGCGTTGCCCTATCACTGGGACCTGAAGTACAGTGCTACCGACGGCTCGGCCCGTTTTGAGATGCACTTCCTGGCCGCCTCGGTGGCCCCGCCCCAGGGCTGGCGCGGCGGTGCCGCGCCAGCAGTGCTGCTGCCCCGCATCGGCAACGCCTTCGATATCGAACTCAACGGCAACCGCGTGTTCGCCGTGGGTGAACCCGGCACGCAGCGCCACGACACGGTCAAGCGCCCCTGGCTGGTCCATCTTCCGTCGGCCGAGATTCGGGCGGACAACGCACTGGTCATTACCATCCATGCCGCGCTCGGGCGCGCCGCGCAGCTGGCGCCGCCAACCGTGGGCCACTACGCCGAGCTGCTGCCGGCATTCGAGCGGCACCAGTTCTGGCGCGTGCAGATGACCGGCGCTTTGATGTGGATGGCGGCGGTGCTGAGCGTGATGAGCCTGGCAGTATGGACGGTGCAACGCGAAGGCGTGTTCCTGGCCTATGCCGTGGCCGAACTCGCCTGGGCTTGCCGCCTCTCGGAGATGTTCATGGTCGAGATGCCGCTGGATTGGCAGTTGTGGGGCGCCGGCGTTGTGCTGGCCTTCGCGACCTCGCAGTTGGCAATGTCCTGGTTCTTCCTCAAAGTTGTCGATCGCTGGCACGGCCGCATCCGCACCGGTTACTACGCCTACGTGGGCCTGTGGCTGCTGGTTGCGCCGATCGCGATCGGGCTGAAGCTGCGCGATCTGTGGGTGGGCTGGGTCTTGCTGGGCATGGTGGTATTTCTCGTCCTCGCCATCTACATCGGCTGGCGCGGCTTCAAGGACCGCCATGTGTGGCGCTGGCTGTTCGGCAGCTTCCTGGTGGCGGCGGTGGTGGCGGGCGCCCTCGACGTCCTGGAGTCGCCGGGCTCGATGTACATGCACCCAACCTGGACCCGCCTGGTCTGGGGCAGCTACAGCGTCGTGCTAGCGCTGCTGGTTGGGCGGCGCCTGCACAAGAGCCGTGCCGCCCTGCTGGCCAGCAATGCGGGGATGCGCGAAGCGCTTGAGCGGCAGGCGCGCGAACTGCGCGAGGCGCATGAGCACCAGGCCCGCGCCGACCTGGGCAACGCGATGCTTGCGGAGCGCCAACGCGTGATGCGTGACATGCACGATGGCCTGGGCGCCCATTTGTCGAGCATGTTCTCGCTAGTGTCGCGCGAGCCGCCGCCGCGCGACGAGCTGCAAGGCGAATTGAAAGCGGCGATGGAAGAGCTGCGCATGGTGGTCGACGCAATGACGCCGTTCGACGGAAATTTAGCCGTGATGCTGGGCAGCTTGCGGCCGCGGCTGGAGCGCCGCTTGGGATTGGCGCAGATCAGACTCGAATGGGCGGTTGACGAGCTGCCCGTCGCCGAGCACCTGACTCCGACGCAGATTCAGCACTTGCAGCGCCTTCTGCTGGAAGCTGCCACCAATGTGGCCAAACACTCGCAGGCGACCGTCGCGGTGTTGAGCGCGCGCGGCGCGCCCGGGGGCATCGAACTCGAGGTGCGGGACAACGGGAAGGGCTTTACCGCCGACGCGCGGTACGCGGGCAATGGTCTGGGCAATATGCGCTGGCGCGCCGCGGCGCTGGGCGCAACGCTGTCGATCAGCGGCGAGGGCGGCTCGACCTTGGTGCTTAGGTTGCCTGTGTAGCGGGACGGCGCGTGACGGCTAGAGCACCGACGCGATGGCCGCCACCATCACCAACATGGCCGCCCAGTCCTGCTAGCGCAGGATTTCGCACAGCCGGAGGGCGCCGCTGAATACGCCCAGTACCGGAATGAACATTACGCTCAGGGTCGAGGCCACGGGCGGCAGCGACCGGACCAGGTAGAACCAAGCCGCGTGGCGTGCCTAAAGAGCTTGGGTGGAAGAGCGCTCTGCTCCGTGTAACCAACCCCGCTGCGCGGGTTCTTCATTTACCTAGGCAGAACGCTCTGCCGCACAAACTTTTAAGGTGCGGTGCGTGCCACCAGCCATTCGCGGCGGAACAGCCATTGCTGCGGGTACCAGACGTTGTCCAGCGTGACCTCGCCCCCCTTGTGCCGGCTCTTCACATGCCAGCGTGACCCCAGCAGCGCGCAACGGGGCATGCAGCCCGGTTGAGTCTGTTCCATGCTGTCCTGCAGCCAGACCACGGCGTCAAACTGGCCCAACAAAAATTCCAGGCGTTCATCGGGCGGCAACTCGGGTTGGAATGCCCCGGTGCTGCGGCCCTCGGCGTCATAGGGCGTGATGCGGGCGCCGGGCAGCACGAAGCGAAAACGCTCAAACTGACCGGTAAAACCGTTGGGCACAGCCACACGCTGGTTGCGCATCTGCGTCTGCACGGCGGGGCTGTAGCCCAGCGCTACGCCACTGAGAGGTTGCACCATCAGGCCAAACGTGGCGTATACGGCAAGCACCACCACCAATACGGCTGGTTTGGTCCATTTCCTTATGAAGAATCCGGCGCCAGCCCCCGCCAGTCCACCGCAAGCCGCTAGCAAAGTAATAGCAACCCGGGGGCCGGTGGCAATATGCAATTCACCCATGACCCAGCTCACGCGGGCCAGCATCACCAGCGCCGGCACCAACAGGGCTAGCGTGATCCAGAACCAGGCCTTGCCCAAGCGGTCCCAGGCCAGCGCCGTGGCGATGGCGATCGCCGGCATGGCGGGAATCAGGTAGCGCTCCGAGCGCTGGCTGGGGATCGTGAAGACGACCAACCACACCACCGCCCAGGCCAGCAGCACGCGCAAAACCGGCGTCAGCTGCACATAGGTCTGGCGCTGGAAGGCGACCTTGAGCGCCGCCCAGCCCAAGCCCAGTACGGTGAAGAACAGCAGGCCGGCATTGACCGGGTAGGCCAGCAGCTGGGTCCACATGGGATAGGCGCCAAACAGCGCAGCGTGCCAGTAGCCCTGGGTGTTGGACATCTTGCCGGCGTTTTCGGCTACTACAAATTCCTGCCACACTGACGCCGGGTCCGGGTCCAGCAGAAACCACAGCGCAAAAATGCCCAGCGCCAGTGACGTGCTCCAGGCCAGGCCCAGCGTGGCGCGTATCGCCAGCGGCCGGGTGATGCGCGGCGCGCTGGCCAGCCAGGCGCACCAGACGGCTGCTGCCGCCGGCGCCACCAGCGCAAACGATTTGTATGCCGAGCCCAGACCCATCGCCACGCCCATCAGTGTGAAGACCAGCCAGTCCATACCACTGGACTTGTCACTGTCGGTGGCCACTGGACTGCGCAGGCGCAGCCACAGTACCCACCACATCGGCAGCGCCAGCCAGAAGGTCTCGGGGGCCGATGTCAGGTAGGCGCGCCCGTAGCGGAACGTGGAGAAAAATAGCAGGTACAGCACTGCGGCAATGCAGGCGGTACGCAGGCTGCCGCTGATGCGGCGGGTAAAGAAGGCCAGCAGCGCAGCCGTTGCAAAGGTATAGAGCACGCTGGGCAGGCGCAGTACGAACAGGTTCCAGTTGCGTCCCCAGTCGCCCGCGGCGATGGCCTGCCAGAACAGCAGCGGCGGCTTGGTGTTGCGGGTGTCAACGATCTCAGACTGCAGCGGCAGCCAATGGCCCGATTCGGCGGTCATGCGGGCGATGTGGATGTAGACCATCTCATCGCCATTGGTTGGCGCATAGGGGCTGTTCAGGCCATAGAAGTACAGCAGTGCGGCAACCCCAACCAGCGCCAGCCAGAGCCAGGGAATGGGATCGGGTCGGGGCTGCATGCCGCCGCGCCGGGCTGCCGCAAGCAAGGCTGCGCCCCTTCGGTAGGCAGCGACCCGCGCAGTGGCTGAGCGTTGGGGCAGCACGGCTATTCCTTATCGCGTTTAAAGGTCCAGCGGTCGTTGGCCAAAAAATTGCTGACGCTGGCCGCCAGAATGGAAATGATGTTGGCCACACGGTAGTCCATGGAGCCCGACAGCAGCAGCGTCAGCACATACTGCAGCCCGCTGCCAAAGGCCGACGCCGTGGCGTACTGGCCGAACTCCTTGGCCAGCAGGCGCGGGCTGACCGGGCCGGGGCTCTCTTCCTGCTCCAGCGTCTTGACGCGGTCCGACCAGGTCCATAGCCGGTTCCAGGTGAAGTTGTTCAGCGTGGCCAGTGCAATCGCCACGGCGAGCGAGATGTAGGGTTTTCTGTAGGTCGCTTCGATCGCGTTGAACAGGTATTCGTGGCCTATGTGCAGCATCGTCAGGTTGACGACGGTGCCACTGGCACCCACGATGCCGAACTTGATGTAGCGGTAGCGCTCCAGCATGCCCAGTGCCCACAGCACTGCGCGTTGCGGCGCCGTCGTGTTGCCGGCACCACTCATGCCGTGACTGCCGCGGGTTGGGTGCGCAAGAAGTTCAGCGCCTGGTCCAGCACCGGATCGGGCGCGATGCGCTTCAAGCACTGGTTGTCGCCATCGCAAAAGGTCAGGCGGTGGTTGTAGGCTGAAAGGCAGGGCGAACAGGCGATGCCGCTTTCCAGCACCATGTTGCGCGAACCCAGCGGGCCGTACAACTTGCCGGTCTCGGGGCCAAAGAACACCATGGTCTGGATAGGGGTCAGCGTCGCAAAGTGGCCGGGGCCGCCGTCGTTGGTGATCAGCAGGTCGGCGGCGTGGAACAGCATCAGCAGTTCACGGATGCTGCGGGTGTAGCCGGTCAGGTCAATACACGACTTGTTCTGAATCTTTGCGATCAAGTCCTTGGCCAATTGGGCATCGTCTTTCAGGCCGATCAGGCCTACCGCGAAGCCTGCCGTGCACAGGCCCTGCGCCACACGCGCATAGTGCTCGGCCGGCCAGGCCCGCTCGGGCAAGATGCCGCCACCGGCATACATGAGCACCAGTTTTTTGCCGGTGCGCACCGGGTGGTCGGTCTCCAGCTTGGCGCGGTAGGCGGTCAGCTCGTCGGGCGTGAACGCGACGGATAGTTCTGTATCGGTCGGCACGCGGCGAATGGGCGCGGCCTTGTTGCGCGGCATACTACCGGCCGAATCCAGCGCGTCCACCAGCGACAAAAACTGTTTGCTGATGTGCTGGTAGGGGTTGTATGGAATGGCGTGGTTGATGAAGCTGCCGCGGTACAAACCCTCTTGGGTATGCGGCGTATAGCCCACCCGCACCGGTGCGCCGGTGCTGAAGGACAGCAGGGCGCTGACACGCGAAAACAGTTCGCAGTCGATAACGGCATCCAGGCCCAGGCGGCGCATCGCGATGCTGATCTTGAAAATGTCGCCGACCAGTGCACCACCCGAGCTGTCGTCCAGGCTGTGCATGTACTCGGGTTTGGTCAACTGCAGCAGCTTGGAGACTTCCTGGTTTTTCTTCAACTGCAGGATGTGGATAGCCGCGTCCGGGTACAGCCTGCGCAGCTGCGCAAACATGGGGCCGGCCAGCACGATGCTGCCCATCTCGGACAGCAGGATCACCAGAATGTTCTTGGGCGCAATCGCCAGCTGGGGCGGTGCGCGGAACAGACCGGTGAACCACACCCAGGCCGACACAGCGCGACACAGAAGCTGGCCTACCCAGCGATCGATGAAGCGTTGTGTCTGCAGTTTCATGGGTGCTTGTCAGTGCCGCAAACGGCTTACTTGAGGCCGGCGGCAGCGCGCAGGATTTGCGCCTTGTCGGTTCGCTCCCACGTGAACTCGGGCTCTTCGCGGCCAAAGTGACCGTAGGCTGCGGTCTTTTCATATATGGGGCGCAGCAGGTCCAGCATCTGGATGATGCCCTTGGGGCGCAGGTCGAAGTGTTCGTTGACCAGTGCTGCGATTTTCTCGTCAGAGATCACGCCGGTGCCTTCGGTATAGACGGTTACGTTCATGGGCTTGGCCACACCAATCGCATACGCCACCTGGATCTGGCACTGGCGTGCCAGCCCGGCGGCCACGATGTTCTTGGCCACGTAGCGCGCAGCGTAGGCGGCCGAGCGGTCCACCTTGGAGGGGTCCTTGCCGGAGAAGGCGCCACCGCCGTGGGGGCAAGCGCCACCATAGGTGTCGACAATGATCTTGCGACCGGTCAGCCCGCAATCGCCTTGCGGGCCGCCGATGACGAAACGGCCTGTGGGGTTGATCAGGTACTTGGTGTCGTTTAGCCACTCTTTGGGCAGCACGGGCTTGATGATTTCTTCGATGATGGCTTCGGTGAACGAGGCCTTCATCTTGTGCATGGTCTCAGACTGGTCCGGGCTGTGCTGGGTGGACAGCACCACGGTGTCGATGCTGTGGGGCTTGCCATCTACATAACGCATCGTGACCTGGCTCTTGGCGTCCGGGCGCAGGAAGGGCAGGCGGCCGTCTTTGCGCAACTGGGCCTGGCGCTCCATCAAGCGGTGGGCGTAGTAGATGGGGGCTGGCATCAGCTCAGGCGTCTCGTTGCAGGCATAGCCAAACATCAGACCCTGGTCACCGGCGCCGGTGTTCAGGTGGTCATCGGACGCGTGGTCCACGCCCTGGGCGATGTCGTTGGATTGCTTGTCGTAGGCCACCAGCACTGCGCAGCCTTTGTAGTCAATGCCGTAATCCGTGTTGTCGTAGCCAATACGCTTGATGGTGTCGCGTGCTACCTGGATGTAGTCGACATGGGCGTTGGTGGTGATTTCACCGGCCAGCACGACCAGCCCGGTGTTGGTCAGGGTTTCGGCGGCCACGCGGGATTTAGGGTCCTGCTTGAAAATAGCGTCGAGGATCGCGTCGGAAATTTGATCGGCGACTTTGTCGGGGTGGCCTTCAGAAACAGACTCAGAGGTAAAGAGAAAATCGTTCGCCATGGTTGCTTGCTCCAAATAAACATCAAGTCGCGTTGCTTGGGCTTTGGGGCTTCGGCGAACGCTTTAGCAGAATTGTCGGTATTGACAAGGCACAATGGCAACCCAATCAAGAATCACCACCGTGTGCGTCGCCCTGCAAGTAGTTCCGTAACTCAGCGACGCAAACGATTTTAGCGTAGTCAGGACCCTTCCATTGGACGAATTGGCATCCCTTTCGCATTCAAGGATTTGGACTGCAGCGGCAGCTTGCTCCCCATGCTGACCAGGCTCTTGCTGGGGCTGGTTCGCGCGATCGCGTGGCTGCCCTTGCCGTTGGTGCGTGGTCTGGGAGCCGGTCTGGGCTGGCTCTTGCATGCGTTGGTCGCGTCCCGCAGGCGGGTCGTCATGACGAATCTGACGCTGTGCTTTCCACAGTGGTCAGATGATGAACTGCGCGCACAGACCCGCCGGGTATTCACGCGTTTTGCACAGAGCTGGCTGGACCGCGGCTGGTTGTGGCACGCGCCCGAGGTTGTATTGCGCCGGCGCCTGAAGCTGGAGGGCGACCTGGACGCGTTGGCAGGGACCACGCCGACGGTGCTGTTCGCGCCCCACTTCATGGGGCTGGACGCCGCGTGGACGGCATTGACGTTGTGCATCCCCCGCCACTTTGCGACCATCTATTCCCCGCAGATGAATGCCGACGCCGATGCCTGGATTTATGCCGGCCGCCGGCGCTTTGGCGCGCCCGAAATGGTGGCGCGGCTGGATGGCGTCAAGCCCATCGTTGCGGCCTTGCGTGCCAGCGAGCCGCTGTACCTGCTGCCCGACATGAATTTCGACCCGTCGGAATCGCTGTTTGTGCCGTTCTTTGGTGTCAGCGCCTGCACGATACCGTCGCTGTCGCGCTTTGCACGTCTGGGGCGTGCGCAGGTTGTGCCCATCGTGACCCAGATGACGCCGCTCGGGTATGTGGTGCGTGTGCTGCCGCCGTGGGCCGACTTTCCCACCGCCGATCTGGAGGCCGACACCACGCGCATGAACCGCGAGCTGGAGTCTTATATCCGCCCCGATCCTTCCCAATACTACTGGGTGCACAAGCGTTTCAAGGACAGGCCCCATGGGGAGCGGCCGCCGTACTGATGGTGTGGCTTGTGCCGCGAGTAGCTATCAAATAAATAGCTGATAAGCGCCAATCGGCGAGGGCTAGCGCAAGAAATCGCTTAAATACTTCTGGACCACGGCGGGTTGCTCGTGGATGATCCAGTGCGAGGCACCTGGCACTTTGTGCAGCGTCAGGTCGGGGACGTAAGCGTCCAGTCCATCGATCAGGGAGGGCGGCAACGCTGTGTCATCCATTCCCCAGACCACCAGGGTTGGCATGGCAATAGTCAGCATGCTGGTGGGCAGGTCAACACCCGCTGCACCAGGGTCTTCAGGCCGGGGCGGGCGCAGCGGTGATGAGCGGTAGTAGTTGCAGCCGCCGCGCAGGCCTTGCGACCAGACGGCACGGTACTGGTCTTTGACGGCCTGCGTCAGCCAGGGCGTGGCGCGGTCACCGCTGAATTCGTGGGTCAGGAAACCCCACAAGCGCGCATAGTCATTGGCGGTCAGCAACTGCTCCGCGTCATCGCGGATCAGGAAGTTCATGTAGGCGCTGGCCTGTTGCTGCACCGTGCTGCTTTTGAGTTCGCGCAGGAAGGTGCCCGGGTGCGGGGAGTTGATGATGGCCAGTTTGCGGGTCAGCTGCGGCAACTGGTTGGCAAAATTCCACGCCACGGCGCCGCCCCAGTCGTGGGCGACCAGGCAGGCCAGGGGTTTTGTACCACCAGTTTCAACGGCAACCAGGGCCGCGATGTCTTGAACCAAAAATTTGGGGCGGTAGGCGCTGACCTCGGCCGGGGCGGAGGATGTCTCGAACCCGCGCAGATTGGGCGCAACACAGCGGTAGCCCCCGTTCTCGGCTTTGGAGAAGTGCTCCAGCAGTTCGTCCCAGACGAATGCCCCTTCGGGGAAGCCATGCAGGAATACCAGCACGGGCTGCCCACGTGTACCAGCTGCCCGGCAGCTGAGCGTGATGCCGTGGGGCAGCCGCTGCTGGTAGGTCTCGATCATTCGTCTTCGGCAGCAGGTTCTTCTGGCGTCTCCGCCTTGGGCGTTTTTTCCTTCTTGGCCGGAGGATGTGCCCACTTCCACAGCAGTTGGGCCACGTCGTCAACGCCCTTGCGCTTGGTGGCCGAGAACAGCATCACCTCGCCACCTCCCGCCTGCAGCTTTGTGATAGACAAGATCTTCGTGGCTTCGCTGCGGGTCAGCTTGTCGGACTTGGTCAGGATGATCAAAAACTTCAGGCCTTCCTGCACGCGCGGGCGGATGACATCGAGCAGGATCTCATCCAGTTCGGTCAGACCATGGCGCGGATCGCACATCAGCACGATGCCGGTCAGGTTCTCGCGCGTGACCAGGTAATTGGCCATGACCTGCTGCCAACGGATCTTGTCCGCCTTGGGCACGGCCGCATAACCGTAGCCGGGCAGATCGGTCAGGATTGCGTCGGTGACACCCTGCTTGCCCAGCGCAAACAGGTTGATGTGCTGGGTGCGCCCGGGCTTTTTGGACGCGTAGGCCAGCTGCTTTTGCTGCGTCAGCGTGTTGATGCACGTGGATTTGCCGGCATTGGAGCGGCCCACAAATGCAATTTCGGGCACATCCAGCGGCGGCAAAAAGTGCAGCTCGGGCGCCGTTGTCAGGAATTTGGCGGTGTGCAGCCAGCCCAGGGCGATGGCTGCAGGGGTCTTTTCACCTTCGCCGGCCTTGGGGGCTGGGGGGGTAAAGCTGTTGGAGTTTGTATTGGTAGTCATGGAGTAAGGCGAGAGACCCGAGCCGCATTGTAGAATGCCCCTTGTTTTGCCCACTAGACACACAGCAGCACCATGAAGTTGATCGCCCAATTGCTCATCGCCGCCACTGCGGCTGCCTCGCCTTTTTTTGCTCTCGCAACGGACGCCGCTGCACCTGCAGCCGAGCATGGCGCCGCACCCGCAGCGGCCCACGCGCCAGCGCCGGTGGAAAAGCCTGATCTGGCCAAGGGCGAAGCGAGCTTTACCGCGGTGTGCGCCGCCTGCCACGGTGCCGATGGCAACTCCGGCACGCCGGCTAACCCCAAGCTGGCCCAGCAGCACCCCGAATACATCGTCAAGCAACTGCAAGAATTCAAGTCCGACAAGCGCGCCAACCCCATCATGAAGGGTTTCGCCTCTGCGCTGTCCGATGCAGACATGAAGAACATTGCCTACTGGGTGGGTAGCAAGAAGGCCAAGACGGGTTTCTCTACCGACAAGACGCTGGTGCAATTGGGTGAGCGCATCTACCGCGGCGGTATTGCCGACCGTCGGGTCCCAGCGTGCGCGGGCTGCCACAGCGCCAATGGCGCCGGCATCCCGGCCCAGTTCCCCCGCCTCAGCGGTCAGCATGCCGATTACGCGACTGCCCAGTTGACTGCCTTCCGTGACGGCGTGCGCAAGAACAGCCTGCAAATGACCCAGATCGCTGCCAAGATGAATGACCGTGAAATCAAGGCGGTGTCCGACTACATCGCCGGTCTGCGTTAAGACGCTACTCGACGGCTGCGTTGGTTTCTTTGTGTGGAACCAAACGCCAGCAACAGTCCCTAAAGGGGCAGATACATCGAAGGATGGGTCTGCCCCTTTTGCTTTTGAGTGTAAGGAACGGGGCCTTCAACCGACCAAGTTTTAGCCGACCAAGTTCTAAACGAGAAAATATCCTATGCTGATCAAAACCCAAGGCAACGGCTTCAACCACCCCCTGTCCAGCGAGATCACGGAACGCGCGCACTACGAAAAGCGCCGCGACATTTTGAAACTGATGGCGACCGGGGTGGCTGGTGGCGCGATGGCAACCTGGGCATCACGTCAAGCCCTTGCGCAGGCCACTGCTGCAATTCCAAGGCCCGGCAAGTTGGCCGCTTTGAACGCGCGTCCTTCGGCGTTGGCGGGGGCCACGACCATGGAAAAGCCTACTGCCTATAAGGACGCCAGCAGCTACAACAACTTCTATGAATTCGGCACCGACAAGTCCGACCCCGCCGCCAACGCCCACACACTGAAGACCAGTCCCTGGTCGGTGGAGATTGAAGGCATGGTCAAGAAGCCCGGCAAGCTGGCGCTGGAAGACTTGCTCAAGCTGAGCCCTATGGAAGAGCGGTTGTACCGCCTGCGCTGTGTCGAAGGCTGGTCTATGGTGATTCCGTGGGTCGGCTATTCGCTAGTAGATCTGATCAAGCACGTAGAGCCCCTGGGCAGCGCGAAATACGTGGAGTTCGTGACGCTGGCTGATCCCAAGACTATGCCGTTTGTGGGTTCACGCGTGCTGGACTGGCCGTACGTGGAGGGCCTGCGCCTGGATGAAGCCATGCATCCCTTGACCTTGTTGACCTTCGGCATGTACGGCGAAGTGCTGCCCAACCAGAGCGGCGCGCCGGTGCGCATCGTGGTGCCGTGGAAATACGGTTTCAAGAGCGGCAAGAGCATCGTCAAAATCCGCTTCACCGACAAGCTGCCCGGTACAGCCTGGAACAAGGCTGCCGCTAACGAGTACGGCTTTTATTCCAACGTCAACCCGAATGTGGACCATCCGCGCTGGAGCCAGGCGACTGAGCGGCGCATCGGCGAAGACGGCCTGTTCGCCAAGAAGCGCAAGACGCTGATGTTCAATGGCTACGAAGCCCAGGTAGGCCAGTTGTACGCCGGCATGGACCTGAAAAAGTTTTTTTAAGCCGACTGACTGACTGATCGACTGCATGCGTGCACGCATCAACCGCTACCTGTCCAGCCGCTTTGCCAAACCATTGGCGTTCATACTGGGGCTACTCCCGTTCATCTGGCTGGTAGCCGCTGCAGTGCTTGACTGGCTGGGCGCCAACCCGGCCGAGGCGCTGGAACGCTCAACTGGGGATTGGACGCTGCGCATGCTGTGCGTGGTGCTGGCCATCACACCGGTGCGCACCATGGCCGGCTTGCCGGCGCTGGCACGGTTCCGACGGATGGCGGGGCTGTTCGTGTATTTCTACGCCGTACTGCACCTGCTGGCGTATAGCTGGTTTGACATGGGTTTTGAGCTGGCAGATATCGCCAAGGACATCGCCAAACGGCCTTTTATCCTGGTGGGCTTTACTGCCATCGTGCTGTTGACGCCGCTGGCATTGACGTCGTTCAACCGGGCGATCAAGGCCCTGGGCGGCAAGCGCTGGCAGATGCTGCACCGGTTGGTCTATGCGGTCGCCGTGCTGGCGGTGGTGCACTTTTTCTGGATGCGTGCGGGCAAGAACAACTTCGCCGAGGTCGCCGTCTATGCCGTGATCTTGGGTAGCTTGTTGGCCTGGCGTGTGGCCAAGGCTATACGGCGAAATGGCCTGCAGCCCCCGCCAGTCGCGCGTAATCAGCTATAGAAATAATAGCTATTTTCAGATTCCGCCAGCGGAGCGCTGGCCGCCGGCTTGCTCGGTTTGGCGGGAGGCGGCAAATACAGCGAGCCCGCTTGACCGCAACCGACCAGCGTTGCCATGCAAGTTGCAAGGACAAGCGCACTGACTAGAATTTGCTTTGCGTTCAACATGGTGAAAATTGTAAGTAATGACTGATTCTGAATACATGGACCGCGCCGAAGCCTTGCTCCAGTCGGTGGAAGTGGCGTGTGACCGCATCAACGACGAGACCGATGCGGATGTGGACAACCAGCGCGTAGGCGGCATGGTAACCATTACATTCGCCAACCGCAGCCAGATCGTCATCAACCAGCAAAAACCACTGCACGAAATCTGGATGGCCACCAAGGCTGGTGGGTTCCACTACCGGTGGCTGGACGGTAAATGGCAGGACACCAAGGGCCAGGGCGAATTTTTCGCTGCCCTGACCCACAATGCCAGCCACCAGGCCGGGCAGGCTCTGCGCTTCGAGGCCTGACCGCTCAGTTGCGGAACAGGTCGAGAATCTTTTTCTTTTCTTCGGCGGGCGGCAAGGGCGCGGTTAGCGATTCCGGTTTTTCCTCGGATCCCACGGTCGATACACCAGAGCTCCTGGCGTACTCCTCGTAGAACCATTCGCCGCCCACGTGGACAACGCCCTCCGGCGCAGTCGGCTCGTTGACGGGCACACCCTTGAGCGCCGTCTCCATAAAGGTGATCCACACCGGCAGGCTCAAGCCACCACCGGTTTCCCGGTCGCCCAGCTTGCGCGGGGTGTCGTAGCCAATCCAGGTGACTGCCGTCAGCGTCGGGTTGTAACCGGCGAACCAAGCATCCATGGAGTCATTGGTGGTGCCGGTTTTGCCATAGACGTCTGGCCGCTTGAGTGTGGCCTGTGCGCGCGCGGCGGTCCCCGAGCGAGTGACTTCTTGCAACAAACTGGTCATCATGAAGGCATTGCGGGCGTCAATGACGCGTTCGGTATCCGACAGCACCGGCGGTTTGGCTTCTACCAGCAGCTTGCCCCGCTGTTCGCTTACTTTGGATACCAGCCAGGGATTGACCCGGTAGCCACCATTGGCAAAGGTCGAGTAGCCGACCACCATTTGCATGGGTGTCACCGATCCGGCGCCCAAGGCCATCGTCAGGTAGGCCGGGTGTTTTTCGGCGTCGAATCCGAAACGCGTGATCCAGTCCTGGGCGTAATGCGTTCCGATGGAGCGCAGGATCTGGATGGAGATCATATTCTTGGACTTGGCCAATCCACGGCGCAAAGTCATCGGGCCTTCAAAGGTGCCATCGTAGTTCTTGGGCTCCCAGGGCTGACCTCCGGTGACTCCGGCGTCAAAGAACAGTGGAGCGTCGTTGATCACGGTCGCCGGCGTAAAACCCTTCTCTAGCGCCGCCGAGTAAATGAACGGCTTGAAGCTGGAGCCTGGCTGGCGCCACGCCTGGGTCACGTGGTTGAATTTGTTCTTGCGAAAGTCAAAACCACCCACCAGGGCCTTGATGGAACCGTCGCGCGGGTCGATGGCGACAAAGGCGCCTTCCACCTCCGGCAATTGGGTGATCTCCCACGTGTCCTTAACAGTCTTGGAAACGCGGATTACCGCACCGCGGCGTAGCTTGATGTTGGGAGGCGCTTTGTCGGACAGGCCCGATTGCGCGGGTTTGAGACCATCACCCGTGATTTCGACCAGCACGCCTCCGGTGCGCATGGCCGTGATTTTCTTGGGTCCTGCGTCGAGCACTACGGCTGACATCACGTCGCCGTTATCAGGGTGGTCATCCAGCGTGTCGTCAACAGCGTCTTCCACCTCGCTTGCCGCCGTCGGCAGTACGACGAACCTTTCTGGCCCGCGGTAGATCTGGCGCCGTTCGAAATCCATGATGCCGCGCCGCAAAGCCTTGTAGGCCACGTTTTGGTCTGAAGTTCGCACCGTGGTGCGAACGTCCAATCCGCGGGTGTAGGTTTCATCTCCATATTGGGAATACATCAACTGGCGCACCATTTCGGCCACATAGTCGGCGTGAACTTGGGTATTGCCGGCCCCTGATTTGATTTTGAGCTCTTGCGCCTTGGCCGTTTCGGCTTCTTTTTCGGTAATGAAACCGTTTTCCAGCATGCGGTCGATGATGTGGCGCTGGCGACTGCGCGCGCGTTGCGGGTTGCTGATGGGGTTGTAGGCCGACGGCGCCTTGGGCAGACCGGCCAGCATCGCGGCCTCAGCGATCGTGATGTCTTTCAGTGGTTTGCCAAAGTAGGCCTCGGATGCTGCCGCAAAGCCGTATGCCCGGTTGCCCAGGAAAATCTGGTTCATGTAGATTTCCAAAATCTGGTCCTTGCGTAGCAGGTGCTCCAGCTTGAAAGTCAACAGGATCTCGTAAATTTTGCGGGTAAAGGTCTTCTCGGACGATAGGTAAACATTACGTGCAACCTGCATCGTGATCGTCGATGCGCCCTGGCTCTTGGCCTTGCCCACATTGGCAAGACCGGCTCGCATCACACCTAGATAGTCGACACCACCGTGCTGGTAGAAGCGCGCGTCTTCGATGGCCAGCACTGCATTGGTCATGACTTTTGGGATTTCGGCGATCGGCGTGAGGTTACGCCGTTCTTCACCAAACTCACCCATTAGATCGCCTTCTGCGGAGAACACCCGCAAGGGTAGTTTGGGGCGGTAGTCCGACAGCTCGGAGATATCGGGGAGGTTGGGGAAGGCCACGGCCAACGCGATAGCTATCACCATCAGCAATGACAGTGCGCCAGCCAACAGCGCCCCCCCAGCCCACAAGACAGAACGCAACGCCCAATGCAGGGGTGCTCCCGGTTTGTGCGCATCAGGAGTTTCTCTATCAGGTGGGGTGGAAGTGGAGGGCATAAAGGGCATTTTGAGGGTGGCAAGGCATTATAAAAATCTGCCTGCTGGGCGCCTCACGGGCGCGGGCGCATGCATTGTTGCCCGTTCTGGAGTTCGCCACAAAAACTGTTGTTAGTTTTTGCAAATGGTTAAAAAACGTCTGCTTTTGGCAACGTTTGAAACAGGCTAAAACAGAAAAAACCTTTGCGGGACAAGGTGCTTACTGATAGCATTGAAGTGATTTCTTAAGTCTGACCGGCACTTGACCGGTATGTTTCAGGGGACCGTTTTGATCTCATTGGGGTCGTTATTCAGCCGCCAACCGGCATCCATGTTTGGGTTGGATATCAGTTCCTCCAGTGTAAAGCTGGTGGAGTTGGGGCGTGACAAAGCCGGTAACTTGGTGTTGGAGTGCTGTGCCATCGAACCGCTGGAGCGGGGATGGATCACGGACGGCAACATAGAAAAATTTGAAGAAGTTGCCAATGCCTTGAAGCGTTTGGTCAAGAAGAGCGGTACCAAAACCAAGAACGTGGCGATGGCCCTGCCGCCATCGGCAGTTATTACAAAGAAAATTGTGCTGCCGGGTGGCATGTCGGATCAAGAGCTGGAGCAGCAGGTCGAAAACGAAGCCAACCAGTACATCCCCTTTCCCTTGGATGAGGTGAGCCTCGATTTCTGCGTTATCGGTCCAAGTGCAACGTCCGCTGGCGATGTGGAAGTGCTGATCGCCGCCTCGCGCAAGGAAAAAGTGCAGGACATCCAGGGTCTGGCGGAGGCAGCCGGCCTGACACCAGTGGTGGTCGATGTCGAGTCTTACGCGTCACGTCTAGCCGCCGGACGGCTGATTGAGAACCTGCCTAACAAGGGTGCTGGCTTGATAGTCGCCCTGTTTGAAGTCGGCGCGCTGACAACGAGCATGCAGGTTTTGAGGGATGACGAGGTTTTGTATGACCGGGACCAGGCGTTTGGCGGTGCCCAATTGACCCAGTTGATCGTGCGCCAATACGGGTTTTCTCAGGAAGAAGCCGAAAGCAAGAAGCGTAGCGGCGAACTCCCAGAAGACTACGAAGCGGCCGTCTTGCGTCCCTTTATAGAAACCATGGTGCAAGAACTTGGCCGTGCGCTACAGTTTTTCTTCACCAGCACACCCCACAACAAAGTGGACTACATCATGTTGGCGGGTGGATCGGCGGCTTTGCCGGGCCTCACGGCAGCGGTAACGCAGCACACAACCTTTCCCTGCAGTTTGCTCAATCCCTTTGACGGGATGGAGATCGGAAACGGCGTTCGCCTGAAGAAAATGACCCGCGAGGCGCCTTCGTACCTGACGTCTTGTGGTTTGGCCCTGCGGAGGTTCGCGCAGTGATTCTGATCAACCTACTACCCCACCGCGAGGCCGCGCGTAAACGCCGGCGCGACGTTTTCAATGTTTCTCTCGCGTTGTCTGCTTTGTTAGGTGGACTGATCGCTGGAGCCATTTTTCTGTGGTACCAGGCTGAGATTTCTACCCAACAGGGCACGAACTCCACGCTTGAGGCTGAAATCAAAAAGCTGGAAAGCCAAATTAAAGATATCAGTGGCCTCGAGGCCGAAATTGCCGCCTTGCGCGCACGCCAGCAGGCAGTAGAGGACTTGCAGTCGGATCGCAATTTACCGGTTCACTTGTTAACGGAATTGGTAAATCAGCTTCCTGATGGCGTATACATTGCGAAAATGTCGCAGACAGACCAGGTGGTCACCATCAATGGGGTTGCGCAGTCCAATGAGCGGGTCTCAGAGTTGCTGCGGAATCTATCTACCAATACACCGTGGTTCACCAAGCCCGAATTGATCGAGATTGTCGCAGGGACTGTTTCACTGACGGCACGCGATCAAAGACGTGTAGCCAATTTCACGGTCAAGGTGCGCCTGGTTCGTGCCAGTGAGGCGGAGAAGGCAGCAAAGCTTGCGTCCGGTACATCTGTACCGCTTGCACCGGTCTCCTCTCCAGTGGCAGCCAGTTCTGCCGCAATTAAGAATTAGCAGGAATCTAAATGGCTACCAAAACATTAGGTTCACTCGATTTTGCTCAGTTGCAACAGCAGTTGACTGCGCAATTCACCGGCTTGGACCCAAAAGATCCGGCGGTATGGCCCGCATTACCACGCTATGCATTGTTTGCTGCGGTTGCTGTGCTCATCGTCGTGGCATTGTGGTTTGTATGGTTAACAGGCGAGGACGATATCCTGAAACAGGAAGAAGCCAAAGAGGTCAAGCTGCGCGCCGATTACAAGGTCAAGCTCACCAAAGCTGTCAATCTCGAAGTGTTGAAGAAGCAACGTGAACAAGTATTGCAGTATGTGACGCAGCTTGAGAAGCAATTGCCTAGCAAAGCGGAGATGGACGCCCTTTTGTCAGACATCAACCAAGCCGGTTTAGGGCGTAGCTTGCAATTTGATGTGTTCCGTCCGGGTCAAATTGCTGTTCGCGATTACTACGCTGAGCTTCCCATCACGATAAAGGTTACCGGCAAGTACCATGACATCGGTGCGTTTGCTTCCGACATCGCGAACTTGTCACGCATCGTCACGCTGAATAATCTGAGTATTGCCCCTAGAGCCGACGGTGCCCTCATTCTGGACTCCACAGCAAAGACCTTCCGCTATTTGGACAAGGACGAGGTTGCCGCCCAAAGCAACGCGACAAAAGGGGCGAAAAAATGAAGCGCATCGTCCCGTTCTTGGTTAGCGTTTGTGCGCTGGTGATGTTAGTCGGTTGTGGAAGCTCCCGTGAAGACGACATTCGTCAATGGATGGCCGATGAACGCAACCAGACCAAGCCCAAGGTGGAGCCGATTTCTGCTCCCAAGCAATTCAAGCCAGAGGCGTATACAAATTCCGCCGTTACTGAGCCGTTCAGCAAGGAAAAGTTGACCCAAGCTCTCAAGCGTGATTCATCCCAGGTGGTCGCTAATGGTGCGTTGGTAGCACCCGAACTAGCGCGGCGTAAAGAGCCGTTGGAAGCGTTTCCACTGGACACTATGGGCCTTGTAGGTAGCCTCATAAAAGAAGGGCAACCGGTGGCCCTGGTCAAAGTTGACAATTTGTTGTACCAGGTCAAGCAAGGGGCTTATCTGGGACAGAACTTTGGTAAGGTCACGAAAATCACTGAGACAGAAGTCTCGTTGCGTGAAATTGTTCAGGATGCAGCGGGCGAATGGATTGAACGCGTTGCGACATTGCAGTTGCAAGAGAGGGCGAAATGAAAAATCAGAATCAGCAGTTGGGTTTGCGCATGTGGCACGGACTTGTTTTCTTTGGGGCGCTATTGTTGAGCGCTGGCGCGCAGGCGCAAACTGCCATCGAATCCGTGACTGGGTCCATTCAAGGTGGGACCGAAGTTGTCCGCATTGACCTTAGCAAGGAATTGGTTGCTGTACCTTCCGGATTTGCCATTCAGTCGCCAGCGCGCATTGCATTGGATTTCCCTGGTGTTTCCAGTGCGTTGGGCAGGTCTAACGTCGAGGTCAACCAGGGCAATTTGAAATCGGTCAGTGTCGTCCAAGCGGGCGAGCGCACGCGGGTGGTGTTGAATTTGAAATATCCGACAGCTTATACCGCGGAGATCCAGGGCAAGTCCCTTTTGGTGGTGTTGCGGCCGGGCGCCCCAAGCGCGCCGGCGGCAACGGTGGCATCCAATTTCGCGGAAGCCCGCACCCGCGATTCAGCACCATTGAAGGATTTGGATTTTCGCCGCACAGCGGATGGGGCCGGTCGCGTAGTAGTGACATTACCCAATAACCAAGTTGGTGTAGACATACGTCAACAAGGCAAAAATTTGGTAGTGGAATTCATGAAATCAACTCTCCCAGAGGGGTTGCGGCGGCGATTGGATGTAGCAGATTTTGGTACACCGATCAAGTCAGTCACCACAACTCAGACCGGCGACCGCGTTCGTATGGAGATTGAGCCTACTGGTCAATGGGAACATAGCGCTTACCAAAGTGACGAGCAGTTCGTGATCGAAGTTAAGGAAATTAAGGTTGACCCCAAGAAGCTGACACAAGGTGTAGGCTACAACGGGCAAAAGTTGTCCCTTAACTTCCAAAATATTGAAGTTCGCTCCCTGCTGCAAGTGATTGCCGACTTTACAAACTTCAATATCGTGACCT
The DNA here is from genome assembly GCF_056521325.1 of Rhodoferax sp. ZS1R8. Taxonomy (NCBI): domain Bacteria; kingdom Pseudomonadati; phylum Pseudomonadota; class Betaproteobacteria; order Burkholderiales; family Comamonadaceae; genus Rhodoferax; species Rhodoferax sp. ZS1R8. The sequence continues at coordinate 259,129 of NZ_JBWMBA010000002.1, forward strand.
CGGATTCCGTTGCCGGCTCCGTCACCTTGCGCTTGCAAGATGTACCTTGGGATCAAGCCTTGGATATCATTTTGCAAGCTAAGGGATTGGGTATGCGCAAGAGCGGTAATGTGCTTTGGGTTGCTCCGAAAGACGAGATCGCGGCTAAGGAAAAGCTGGATTTGGAATCTGTTGTGGCGGTCCAAGGACTGGAGCCTTTGCGTACTCAGTCTTTCCAGATCAACTACGCCAAGGCAGACGAAATTGCAGCTTACTTTAGAGCGGACGGCGGTGGTGAGAAAGGCGCCGCGCGTATATTAAGCACGCGCGGCAGTGTCATCGCTGAGAAGCGCACCAACCAACTTTTCGTGACCGACATCCCCAGTAAGCTTGAGCAAGTTCAACAATTGATTGCCAAGCTTGACATAGCGGTTCGTCAGGTTTTGATAGAAGCGCGCATCGTGGAGGCTACCGACACGTTTGGTAAATCTCTAGGTGTCAAACTTGGTGGAGTGGATGCGAGAGCTGCTGCGGGGGGGGACGGCGGATACCAGGTAAATGGTGACAATCGAGTCGCCTTCGGCACGAGCTATTCCAACATTATCCCGACCACGTCGGGCAGCTTCACAAATAAGCTGGACGGGAATGGACAGTTTTTTACGATGCCGGCCGTTGTCAACTATCCGGCACTGTCGTCACCTGCCGCCTTTGCAGTGTCTATATTCAATGCGAGCGCGAATCGATTCTTGAATCTTGAAATTTCTGCGTTGGAAGCAGACGGTAAAGGAAAGGTTGTTTCCAGCCCTCGCGTGGTCACAGCGGATCAAGTCCAAGCGACGATTGAGCAGGGGGAGGAGTTACCATACCAAGTAGCTTCTGCGAGCGGAGCAACTTCCATCGCGTTCAGAAAAGCCAACCTTAAACTGGAAGTGACGCCGCAAATCACGCCGGAAGGAAGCATTATTTTGAAACTTGATGTTACGAAGGATACGGTGGGTAGACTAACGACTGCTGGTTTTGCAATCGACACCAAGCACATAAAGACCGAAGTGTTGGTGGAAAATGGTGGTACGGTCGTGATCGGCGGGATTTATGCGGAGCAGACTAAGGAAGATGAAACGCGTGTACCACTTCTTGGAGATTTGCCAGTTGTCGGCAACCTATTCAAGAGCAAAGTGCGATCGTCGAACAAAACTGAATTGTTAGTTTTTATTACACCAAAGATGATTTCGGATCGCGGTGCGACGCGATAATCCGTATTAACAGATAACACAAGAGTTCATCATGCGACTACTATCTTTTTTGACGACTTTTCTGATTGCTGCCTCTCTGGCGTCTTGTGGCGGCGGTGGTGGGTCACCAGGACTAAGTTCTGGGCCGGCCTCTAGCTTCTCTGTTGCGGCTCCTTCGGCAGTTACATTGCAGGTTGGTTTGACACAGCAGTATTCCATTCAGGGAGGTGCTAAGCCTTACTCGGTGTTTAGCACTAACCCTGCAGTTGCGGTTGGTTGGCTGGTCGGCGAAAACGTAGTGGGCGTGGGAACTGCTGCTTCAGGTTCTGCGACCGTCACCGTTAAGGATGCGAATGGATTGAAATTCGACATCGCTGTCACTGCGGGTTCGAGTACTGAGTTTTTTACGACATTGCCGAGCGCACTTACTCTTGCACCCGGGCAGCTAGCGGCTCAAACTTTCAAGGTGGGCGGAGGTACGCCACCGTACAAAGCAGTTAGCAGTAATGCATCTCTGTTATCTGTGGTCGTCAAAGGTTCAGATGTAACACTAACCGCGTTGAAAATTCCTGGATCGGCAACTGTCACCCTTAGCGATTCCTCGTCCCCAGTTGCTACTCTCTCGTCGAAAGTGGCGCTTGCAACCATTCCTTTAACGGTTACGGCCGGAACCTACAAGGTTTTTGTGGGCGACACTGTGCGATTTTTCATATCGGGTGGCACGCCTCCGTACCGCATCATTGATCCCCTGAATAATACGGTTACTGCGAGGGTCATCAACGGAAATGAAGGCGAAGTGGTCGGAATTCGCGTCGTTGATCCAGTCGAGTTGATCGTTGTTGATTCAGATGGTCAGACCGCGACAGCGCCCAAGATAACATTTATGGCCGGCGGAGATTCGTTCCTCCGCGTATCACCAGATGCGTTCACGGTACCTGAAAAGGTAAACAGCCCTAATATTGTTTTGAACGTGTTTGGGGTGTCACCAGGTAGTCCAATTACAGTGTTTACCACTGACAATACGGTGTTTGCCCCTGGCACCCCCGTGATGACAAAAGCCGATGGAACCGCCTACACGATCACCTTGACGGGCGGCAATACGTGCTACAACGGGGCAGGTGTCGACAACACTCTCCCCCCAAATGGCACTTTTACTGATATAGCAGTAGTCCCTGTGGTAGGGGGAGTGGGTCAACCCATTGCTGATGTCCCCGCAAGGCCTACCAAACCTGTCACTATCACTGTACTTGACTCCACTGGTCGTCGGGGTACGAGTGTGATAACCATTGCTGACAATGGATTGGGTGGCGCGGGTTGTAATTGAGTACACCATCAGTTTCAATGGGAAGCGGTTCAAACTATCCGAGGCCGGCCAGTCGTTACATGTTTCATCTGCGGATATTAGGTGGATGGAGTTGGAGATCCCTTCATCCAGCATGATCAGCCTAATCGGCCTCCCCGGCTGCGGTAAATCCACCGTCGGGCGACAACTCGCCCGACGGCTACGCATCCCATTTTTCGACTCCGACCACGTCATTGAAGAGCGTCTCGGCTGCTCAATCCGAACTGCCTTCGAGCGTGATGGCGAGCAGGCGTTTCGTGACCTTGAAGAGTCGGTTCTCAGTGAGCTGACGCTAATCCCCAGCGCCGTGGTGTCGACCGGTGGCGGCGCTGTGCTGCGGCAGGTTACACGCCAACATTTGCATGAACGAGGGTACTCGGTCTACCTCAACTCCAGCCCTGATGAGATCTTCCGCCGTGTGAAGCAAGACGCGAGTAGGCCTTTGTTGCAGGTGGACGACCCGCTAGCGCGTTTGCGCGACCTGCACGCCGCCCGCGACCCTCTATATAGCGAGACGGCGCATTTTGTCGTCGAAACTGGCCGCCCTTCGGTGGCTACCTTGGTTAATATGATCGTCATACAGTTGGAACTCGCCGGAGCCTATCCTCTAAACTAGTGCGCTATGCACGCACTGTCTTCCACCAAGCACGTCCACATTGATCTGGGCGATCGTAGCTACCCCATTCTTATCGCCAACTCCTTGCTGGACGACCCGGCCACGTTTGCAAGCCTGCCGTCTGGCGATGCAGCATTGATCGTGACCAATACAACGGTGGGGCCGCTATACGCCCAGCGTCTGCAAACTACGCTGCAAAAGCGCTACAGGACCGTGCACACTGTCTCTCTACCCGATGGTGAAGAGTACAAAAACTGGCAAACGCTGAACACCATATTCGACGCTTTGCTATCCCAGGCCTGTGACCGAAAGACAGTGCTGTTTGCGCTGGGCGGTGGCGTGGTCGGAGACATGACTGGTTTTGCTGCTGCCAGTTACATGCGTGGCGTTCCTTTTGTCCAGGTGCCGACTACGCTGCTGGCCCAAGTGGACTCGTCAGTCGGCGGCAAGACCGGCATCAACCATCCACTGGGCAAGAACATGGTGGGGGCCTTCTACCAGCCGCTGCAGGTTGTGTGCGACTTGGACACCCTCAAGACCCTGCCTGCACGGGAGTTAAGTGCCGGACTTGCAGAAGTCATCAAATACGGCCCCATCGCGGATCTGGCATTCTTGGACTGGATCGAGGCCCAGATGGACGCCTTGCTCGCGCGCGACGTAGGCGCTTTAGCTTACGCGGTTCGGCGTAGCTGCGAGATCAAAGCCTGGGTCGTGAGCCAGGATGAACGTGAATCCGGCGTACGCGCTATCCTCAACTTTGGCCACACTTTCGGCCACGCCATAGAGGCGGGCATGGGTTATGGCAAGTGGCTGCATGGCGAGGCCGTGGGTTGCGGCATGGTCATGGCGGTCCAGTTGTCGTACGAGCTTGGACTGGTGGACGCCGCGTTTGTGAAACGCCTGCGAACAGTGGTGCAGAGGGCGGGTTTGCCGGTGATTGGCCCGCGTCTGGACCCAGACGACAATGCTGGCCGTTATCTCGATCTGATGCGGGTGGATAAAAAGGCAGAAGGTGGCGAAATACGCTTCGTGCTGATAGACGGGCCGTCGCGTGCGTGCCTGCGCGCTGCGCCGGACGCGCTGGTGCGCAAAGTGGTGGACGCATGCTGCGCCTGAGAAGCTATGAATTTGATAGCTGCTTACGCTATCCCTACGGGGGCTAGCGCCCGTTTTGACTCTATGGTTTTGGCTCCCTACGCTTGCAACCCTGCCCAATCGCGCGGCCGGCGATTTGCCGAAGCGGATGCGCCGACGCGCACAGCCTACCAACGCGACCGCGACCGTATCGTCCACTCCACCGCGTTTCGGCGCCTGGTCTACAAGACCCAGGTTTTTCTGAACCACGAGGGCGACCTGTTTCGCACCCGGCTGACGCATTCGCTGGAAGTTGCGCAGTTGGGCCGCTCGATTGCACGCGCGCTGCAGCTCAACGAAGACCTGGTTGAGGCCATCGCGCTGGCGCATGACCTGGGACACACACCTTTCGGCCACGCTGGCCAGGATGCGTTGAACGCGTGCATGCGAGACCACGGCGGCTTCGAACACAACCTGCAAAGCCTGCGCGTCGTAGACCTTCTGGAAGAGAGTTACCCGCAATTTGACGGAATCAACCTCACGTTTGAGACGCGTGAAGGCATTCTCAAGCACTGCTCCAAAGACAACGCTCGGGCGTTGGAGGCAGACGAACCCAACGGCGTTGGGCGCCGTTTTCTGGACGGGACACAGCCCAGCCTGGAGGCACAGTTGTGCAACCTGGCGGACGAGATTGCGTATAACGCCCACGACATTGACGATGGCGTGCGCTCCGGCCTGATCACAATGGAGCAACTGCTGGACGTGGACGTGTTCGGCATGCACCACCGGCAAGTGTTGCTGGATTTTCCAGAATTGTCGGCGCAACAGCTTCAGCGCCGCCTGCTCTTTGAGGTGATCCGCCGCATGTTAAGCGCCCAGGTCTACGATCTCATTGCTGTAAGCCAAGCTGCTCTGCTGGCGGCGGCGCCATCTAGCCCCGACAGTGTTCGCCAAAGCGGCCGTCTGCTGACCTTTGGCGAAGAAACACGCGGACTTTCCACGCAACTCAAACAATTTCTTTTTCGCAATCTGTACCGGCATCCCCAAGTGGTCCAGACCACGGGAATGGCCCAGCGGGTCGTCCGAGAATTGTTCCAGGCGTATCTAAACGCACCGCAAGAAATCCCAGCAGATTTTGGCGTTGACAGCAACGCAGCTGCGAAGCTGCACGGCCGCACGACGGCAGCGCCCCGTGTCGTCGCAGATTACATTGCGGGGATGACGGATCGCTTTGCCGCACGAGAACACCAGCGCCTCACCGGACAGAGGTTGTTGGTATAACCACGTACCGCTGCTGCCACGCGTAAGGGGTGTTGTCCCCTCGTTAGAATGGGGCAAATTACAAAGTGAGCCGGAGGGGTCGTGAGTTTTCTCAACCAGTTGAAGCAGCAGGCCAATGCGCTTCAGAGCCAGCAGACGGCGCAGCTACAGAACATTGAAGCTAACACTGCTGCGACCGAATGGGCTTGTCAGTCCGTGTGGAAATATCTGCAAGATCTTGCAAAGCATCTCAGTGTCATTACGCCCGACGCCCCCCGGTTCTCACTAGACGGCAAGACGCCGTGGCCGGCCATGAAGCTGGTTGAATTTCGGGCCGACTTCCGCAAGAAGAAACTGCGCGACAAAGAGGTGTTCGACTACATAGCCATGGGTTGGGATATCGTGCCCAAAGCTGGTCTGCCCCTTGGCGGATCTGTTAGTGTCAACTTCCCACCCGATCTGGAACGGGTGCAAAAGAGGCTGGCATTTGGGCATATCGAGCATGAGCAAAAGAATCTGCGCCACCCCGAGAAAAACACCCTGCAGGCGATTTGCTTTGAATATGTGACCAAGGCACGGGGCAACGTCACGGTGGCTGCGGACCACGACAACGGCAATTTGATCTTCCGGTTGGCCAATGCCGACGGGTTTGGTGTAGAGACTAGTTCCTGGGCGGCTCCGAAGATCGACCATGCATTGCTGGATGAGTTGGCCAAGATGGTTGTCGCCCAGCCGAACAAATTCAGATGAGTGTGGGGCCAGCACCGGTAGACGCCCTCGTGGTAGCAGACACCCGCCGCTGGCTGCAGCGTGCCGTCATCAGCCTGAACCTGTGCCCGTTTGCCAAGGCGGTCGATGCCAAGGGCCAGGTTCACTATGCTGTCAGTCGTTCGATGGGCTTCAAGGATTTGCTGAGTGACCTCGACAGGGAGTTGCATGACCTAGAGGCCACTGATTCCGACACGCGTGACACCACACTGTTCATCGTGCCAGACGCGCTGGCCGACTTTCTGGAATACAACGACTTTCTGGGCCAAGCCAACCGGCTGTTGGCCAAGCGCGGGTTTGACGGGATATTCCAGATCGCCAGCCTGCACCCACGCTACGAGTTTGCCGACGCGCTGCCAGACGATATTGCCAATTGCACCAACCGCTCGCCCTATCCCACGTTGCACATCCTGCGCGAAGAAAGCGTGGACCGTGCCGTCAAGGCATTCCCGCATGCAGAGGCTATCTTTCAGGCCAACATCGATACCATGCAGCGCATCGGCCACGCAGGGTGGGAAGCGCTGGACGTGGGCGCCAGCCACCGCCGTGGCAAGATCGGCCTATGAAACCACGCAAATTGGCGTCGCCGCCGCCAAACCCGTTGGAATCCGAGCTGCGGCCCGGCCAAAGTATTGAACTCCTTAAAGAGCTTCACATCCTGACGCGTGAGGGCAAGCTCAACCAGGATTCTCGGCGCAAGCTCAAGCAGGTTTACCACCTGTACCAGTTCATCGAAAAGCTGCTGTCAGAGCTGCCCAATTTGGGGGAGGGCGCCACGCTGGCCGACCACGGCGCCGGCAAGTCTTATCTTGGTTTCATCATTTATGACCTGTTCTTCAAAGGGCTGAAGGGCGGTCACATCTACGGCGTGGAATCGCGTCCGGAACTGGTTCAGAAATCCCAGGCGTTGGCCGCTCAATTGGGCTTCGCGCGCATGTCATTCCTGAACTTGAGCGTAGCCGAATCGACGGACTCAAGTGCGATGCCGGACCATATCGACGTGGTCACGGCGCTGCATGCATGCGACACGGCCACCGACGATGCCATTGCCTTCGGTCTGCAAAAGAAGGCGCGCTGTCTCGTGCTGGTGCCGTGCTGCCAGGCTGAAGTTGCGCGCACGCTGAACGCCAGCAAGGCCTTGTCGCTGAGCCGCACGCCGCTGGCCGAGCTGTGGCGCCACCCCTTGCACACGCGGGAAATGGGTAGCCAGATCACCAATGTACTGCGCTGTCTGTACCTGGAGGCTTGTGGTTACCAGGTCACCGTGACCGAACTGGTGGGCTGGGAGCACAGCATGAAGAACGAACTTATCATCGCCCGCCGCAGCAACAAGCCCAACCAGGCCGCGGCAGAGCGGCTCACGGCACTGCTGGAGGAGTTTGGTCTGACCGCGCTGCGGGATACACGTTTTGTGCTGCCGGTAAACTAATTGGGGTCAGATCCCAATTCAATGCTATGGCCCGTCTTTCGCGCCTGACTCTGCCAGGTCACCCCCACCACATCATCCAGCGGGGTAACAACCGACAGGCTATCTTCGTCTCCAGCGCGGACTACCAAACGATGCTGGATCTGTTGGCCGAAAATGCCCGCAAGTTCAATGTCGAAATCCACGCCTATGTGCTGATGGGCAACCATTTTCACTTGCTGGCCACGCCACAGACCGCTGACGGGCTGCCCCAGATGATGCAGGCCGTGGGCCGCCGCTATGTGCGCTATTTCAACGACAGCCAGAAGCGTACGGGCACGCTGTGGGAAGGGCGATACCGGTCCACGTTGATCCAGACCGAACGCTACCTGCTGGCTTGCATGGCCTATATTGATCTCAACCCCGTGCGTGCGGACCTGGTCGCCCACGCAAGGGACTACCCGTGGTCCAGTCATGCCCATTATGTCGGCGTGCGGGTCGACAAATTGCTCACGCCCCACGCGCTGATTTGGGGGCTGGGCAACACGCCATTCGCGCGTGAGGCGGCCTACGCCGAACTGGTGCAAGCCGGTATCAGCGCTGTGCAGCAACAGGCGTTGACCGACTCAGCCCTGCGTGGCTGGGCGTTGGGCGGACAAGAGTTTGTGGAAAATTTGCAAAAGAAGACCAAGCGCCGCCTTACCAAAAGCGCTCCCGGTCGCCCCGTTTCTCCACCGAAACTCCATCAGTGAATCGGGCTATAGCCCTCGTCATATAGGGTTTTATTGCTATCAATTTTAATATGTCCCTAATTACAGATAGATGAGATCCACTGGTAATTAATTGGAATCTGACCCTAATTAATTCGCTTGGCACCGTTGTTGCATTGCAGTATTCTTCACTTCCATCGCAATTTTCAGAGGAACGCCATGACTACGGCAGCCGAGATCCAACACCTTCAGAACCACGGTTTGTATTCCAAAGAGCATGAGCACGATGCCTGCGGCGTGGGCTTTGTGGCCCACATCAAGGGCACCAAGTCGCATGACATCGTCAAGAATGCGCTGAAGATTCTGGAAAACCTGGACCACCGGGGTGCCGTCGGCGCGGACAAGCTGATGGGCGACGGCGCCGGCATCCTGATCCAGTTGCCCGATGCGCTGTACCGCGAAGAAATGGCCGCACAGGGCGTGACCCTGCCGCCACCCGGTGAATACGGCGTCGGCATGATCTTCTTGCCCAAGGAACACGCTTCCCGCCTGGCCTGCGAGCAGGAGATGGAACGCGCCATCAAGGCCGAAGGTCAGGTGCTGCTGGGCTGGCGCGACGTGCCGGTCAACCGCGATATGCCCATGTCGCCCACCGTGCGCGAGAAAGAACCCATCCAGCGCCAAGTCTTCATCGGCCGTGGCCAGGACGTCATCGTGCAGGACGCGCTGGAGCGCAAGCTCTATGTGATCCGCAAGACCGCGAGCGCCGCTATCCAGAACCTGCAGCTCAAGCACAGCAAAGAGTATTACGTGCCCAGCATGAGCAGCCGCACGGTGGTCTACAAGGGCCTGTTGCTGGCCAACCAGGTGGGCGTGTATTTCCTGGATCTGGCAGATGTGCGTTGCGTCTCGGCACTGGGCCTGGTGCACCAGCGCTTCTCCACCAACACTTTCCCCGAGTGGCCGCTGGCCCACCCCTACCGCTATGTGGCGCACAACGGTGAAATCAACACCGTCAAGGGCAACTACAACTGGATGAAGGCGCGCGAAGGCGTGATGTCGTCCCCCGTGCTGGGTGCTGACCTGCAAAAACTGTACCCCATCAGCTTTGCCAGCCAGTCCGATACGGCCACCTTTGACAACTGCCTGGAACTGCTGACCATGGCGGGCTATCCGCTGAGCCAGGCGGTCATGATGATGATCCCCGAACCCTGGGAACAGCACACGACTATGGACGGCCGCCGCAAGGCCTTCTACGAATACCACGCCGCGATGATGGAGCCATGGGACGGCCCGGCCTCCATCGTGTTCACCGATGGCCGCCAGATTGGCGCCACGCTGGACCGCAACGGCCTGCGCCCATCGCGTTACTGCATCACCGATGACGACCTGGTCATCATGGGTTCCGAGTCCGGAGTATTGCCCGTGCCCGAGAACAAGATCGTGCGCAAATGGCGCCTGCAGCCCGGCAAGATGTTCCTGATCGACCTGGAACAGGGCCGCATGATCGACGACGAAGAGTTGAAGGCCAGCCTGGCCAACAGCAAGCCCTACAAACAGTGGATCGAGAACTTGCGCATCCGCTTGGACGACGTGCAAGGCAGCGGTGAGCCCGCCAGCGAGATGGAAAGCCAGGTCAGCTTGCTGGACCGCCAGCAGGCCTTTGGCTTCACACAGGAAGACCTGAAGTTCCTGATCGCCCCCATGGCCGCCGCTGGCGAAGAAGCCATTGGCTCCATGGGCAACGACAGCCCGCTGGCCGTCTTGAGCGACAAGAACAAGCCGCTGTACAACTACTTCAAGCAGTTGTTCGCTCAGGTAACCAACCCGCCGATCGACCCGATCCGCGAAGCGATTGTGATGTCGCTGGTGTCCTTCATCGGCCCCAAGCCCAACCTGCTGGACATTAACCAGGTCAACCCGCCGATGCGTATGGAGGTCAGCCAGCCGGTGCTGGACTTTGCCGATATGGCCAAGCTGCGCGACATCGAGAAGCACACGCAGGGCAAGTTCCGCAGCTACACGCTGGACATCACCTACCCGCTGGCCTGGGGCCACGAAGGCGTGGAAGCCAAGCTGGCATCGCTGTGCGCCGAAGCGGTAGATGCGATCAAGAGCGGCAAAAACATTCTGATCATCAGCGACCGCGGCATCAGCGCCACGCAAGTGGCCATTCCCGCTTTGCTGGCCTTGAGCGCCATCCACCAACACCTTGTGATTGAAGGCCTGCGCACAACCGCGGGCCTCGTGGTTGAAACCGGCACAGCACGGGAGGTCCACCACTTCGGCGTACTGGCGGGTTACGGCGCAGAGGCCGTCCACCCCTACCTGGCCATGGAAACCCTGGTCAGCATCCACAAGGACCTGCCCGGTGACCTGAGTGCTGACAAGGCCATCTACAACTACGTCAAGGCAGTGGGCAAGGGCTTGTCCAAGATCATGTCCAAGATGGGCGTGTCCACCTATATGAGCTACTGCGGTGCGCAGTTGTTCGAGGCCATTGGCCTGTCCACCGAGACCGTGTCCAAGTACTTCACCGGCACGCCCAGCCGCGTCGAAGGCATAGGCGTTTTCGAAATCGCCGAAGAGGCCATTCGTATGCACAAGGCCGCTTTTGGCACTGACCCTGTGTTGGCCAATGCGCTGGACGCGGGTGGCGAATACGCCTGGCGCGTGCGCGGTGAAGACCATATGTGGTCGCCCGATGCGATTGCCAAGTTGCAGCACAGCACCCGTTCCAACAACTGGAACACGTACAAGGAATACGCGCAGATCATCAATGACCAGAGCAAGCGCCATCTGACTTTGCGCGGCCTGTTCGAGTTCAAGATTGACCCCGCCAAGGCCATCCCGGTGGACGAGGTGGAGAGCGCCAAGGAAATCGTGAAGCGTTTTGCCACAGGCGCCATGTCGCTGGGTTCCATCAGCACCGAAGCCCACGCCACACTGGCCATTGCGATGAACCGCATCGGCGGCAAGAGCAACACGGGTGAGGGCGGCGAAGACCCGGCACGTTACCGTCAGGAACTCAAGGGCATCCCGATCAAACAAGGCCAGACCATGGCCGACATCATTGGCCATGACGTGGTGGAAGTGGACATTCCACTGCTGCCAACCGACTCGCTGCGTTCGCGCATCAAGCAAGTCGCCTCGGGCCGATTTGGCGTCACCGCTGAATACCTTTCCAGCGCCGACCAGATCCAGATCAAGATGGCCCAAGGTGCCAAGCCGGGTGAGGGCGGTCAACTGCCCGGCGGCAAAGTGTCCGACTACATCGGTCGCCTGCGCCACTCGGTACCCGGCGTGGGCCTGATTTCGCCCCCACCGCACCACGATATCTATTCGATTGAAGATCTGGCGCAGCTGATCCACGATCTGAAGAACGTGGCACCGCACAGCTCCATCAGCGTCAAGCTGGTGTCCGAAATCGGTGTCGGTACGATCGCCGCAGGTGTGGCCAAGTGCAAGAGCGACCACGTGGTGATTGCCGGGCACGACGGTGGCACGGGCGCGTCGCCATGGTCATCGATCAAACATGCCGGCAGCCCTTGGGAAATTGGCCTGGCTGAGACACAACAGACGCTGGTGCTGAACCGCCTGCGCAGCCGCATCCGCGTGCAGGCTGACGGCCAGATGAAGACCGGCCGCGACGTCGCGATTGGCGCCCTGTTGGGTGCGGATGAGTTCGGTTTTGCGACAGCTCCGTTGGTGGTCGAAGGCTGCATCATGATGCGCAAGTGCCACCTGAACACCTGCCCCGTCGGAGTGGCTACTCAAGACCCTCTGCTCCGCCAGAAGTTCTCCGGCAAGCCCGAGCATGTCGTCAACTACTTCTTCTTCATCGCCGAAGAAGTGCGCCAGATCATGGCCCAGCTGGGCATCCGCAAGTTCGACGACCTCATCGGCCGTTCTGATTTGCTGGACATGCGCAAGGGCATTGAACACTGGAAAGCCAGCGGCCTGGACTTTAGCCGCCTGTTCGCACAGCCCCAGGTGCCCGCCGATGTGCCCCGCTACCAGACGCTGGAGCAGGACCACGGTCTGGAAAAGGCTCTGGACAACGTGCTGATCGCCAAATGCCGCGCTGCCATCGACAAGGGTGAGAAGGTGCAGTTCATGGAAGCGGCGCGCAACGTCAACCGTTCGGTCGGTGCCATGCTGTCCGGCGCGGTGACCAAGGTGCATCCCCAGGGCCTGCCCGACAACACCATCCATATCCAGCTGGAAGGAACCGGCGGCCAGTCCTTCGGCGCCTTCCTGACCAATGGCATTACGCTGTACCTGATTGGCGACGCGAATGACTACACCGGCAAGGGTCTCAGCGGCGGCCGTGTGGTGGTGCGCCCCAGCATTGACTTCCGCGGTGTCGCTGTCAACAACACCATTGTTGGCAACACCGTGATGTACGGTGCCACTGCCGGTGAGGCCTTCTTCAGCGGTGTCGGTGGCGAACGTTTTGCGGTGCGCCTGTCGGGTGCCACCGCGGTCGTCGAAGGCACTGGCGACCATGGCTGTGAATACATGACCGGTGGGACCGTCGCCGTGCTGGGCAAGACCGGGCGCAATTTTGCGGCCGGCATGAGCGGCGGTATCGCCTACGTCTACGACGAAGACGGTCAGTTCGCCAAGCGCTGCAACACGGCCATGGTGTCTATGGAAAAAGTGTTGCCTGCGTCTGAACAAGAGGCAAGCGTGCCTAAAGCCATCTGGCACCGCGGTCTGGCCGACGAAGTGCAACTGCGCAAGTTGCTGGAGGAGCACAACCGCTGGACCGGCAGCAAGCGCGCCCGTGATCTGCTGGATGACTGGGACACAGCCCGTGCCAAGTTCATCAAGGTCTTCCCCAACGAGTACAAACGTGCGCTGGGCGAGATCCATATGAAGAAACAGGCTGTAGCCCCCGCAAAACCTGCGCAGGCCGCTATCAAAAAAGCAGCAACCACCGGAAAATAATATCTTGCGTGACAGACCACGATTGGCGCAGCCGATCTGCTCTGTCCCCAACTGACTAGGAAGAGAATCATGGGAAAAGTCACTGGCTTCATGGAATACGAGCGCATCGAAGAGGGCTACAAGCCCGTCGTCGAGCGTGTGAAGCACTACAAAGAGTTCGTCATCGGTCTGGACGATGCCCAGGCCAACAAACAGGCCGCACGTTGCATGGATTGCGGCACGCCGTTTTGCAACAACGGTTGCCCGGTCAACAACATCATTCCGGACTTCAACGACATGGTGTTCCGCGACGACTGGAAGTCTGCTATCGACACGCTGCACAGCACCAACAACTTCCCCGAGTTCACCGGCCGCATCTGCCCCGCGCCCTGCGAGGCGGCCTGTACGCTGAACGTTAACGACGAAGCCGTGGGCATCAAGTCTATCGAACACGCCATCATCGACCGCGCCTGGGCCGAGGGTTGGGTGTTGGCACAACCACCCAAGGTCAAGACTGGCAAGACGGTTGCCGTCGTGGGCTCCGGCCCCGCAGGCATGGCGGCTGCACAGCAACTGGCCCGTGCCGGCCACGCGGTGACGCTGTTCGAGAAGAACGACCGCGTTGGTGGCTTGCTGCGCTACGGCATTCCTGACTTCAAGATGGAAAAATCCCACATCGACCGCCGCGTCGACCAGATGGTCAAGGAAGGCGTGACGATTCGCACTGGCGTGCTGATCGGCGAGATGCCCAAGGGCTCCAAGGTCACCAACTGGGCCAAGGAAACCATCTCCGCCGCCCAATTGCAAAAAGACTTCGACGCCGTGGTGTTGACCGGTGGTGCAGAGCAATCGCGTGACCTGCCCGTGCCCGGCCGTGACCTGGACGGTATCCACTTTGCGATGGAATTTCTGCCCCAGCAGAACAAGGTCAACGCGGGCGACAAGCTCAAGGGCCAGTTGCGTGCGGACGGCAAACACGTCATCGTGATTGGCGGTGGTGATACGGGTTCTGACTGCGTGGGAACCAGCAACCGCCATGGCGCAGCCAGCGTGACCCAGTTTGAACTGATGCCCCAACCGCCAGAAGAAGAAAACCGCCCCATGACCTGGCCCTACTGGCCGATCAAGCTGCGCACCAGCTCCAGCCATGAAGAGGGTTGCGAGCGCGAATTCGCCATTTCCACCAAGGAATTCATCGGTGAAAAAGGCAGGGTCACCGGCCTGAAGACTGTGCGCGTCGAATGGAAAGACGGAAAAATGGTCGAGGTCGCCGGCTCTGAGCAGGTGCTCAAGGCCGACCTGGTCTTGCTGGCCATGGGTTTTATCAATCCGGTTGCCACGATGCTGGAATCTTTTGGTGTCGACAAGGACGCCCGTGGCAATGCCAAAGCAAGCACTGACTTCATCGGCGGCTATGCCACCAATGTGCCCAAGGTTTTCGCCGCCGGCGACGTGCGCCGGGGTCAAAGTTTGGTGGTCTGGGCGATCCGCGAAGGCCGCCAGGCTGCGCGGGCTGTGGACGAGTTCCTGATGGGGGCCAGCGACTTGCCCCGCTGAGATATGTGGCCCCCACGCTCCGCCGCTGCGCGGGTCGCTGCCCCCCAGGGGGGCTCGTTTGGCAAAACCCCAAGTCCACGCCTTGGGGCGGCCCGGCGGCGAAACCTGGTCTCCACGCTCAGCGGCTGTTGCTAACCGTACTCAGCCGATACACGCCCGATACAAGGGTTTACACGAATCCCTTATCATCCAAGAGCCGGAAACTGCCCGGCTTTTGCTTTTTTATGGCCTCCAACCCACCCACCCCGCTCGTTGAGCTGCGCAATCTGAGCTTCGGCTACGGGGAGCGTGTCATATTGAATGACGTGTCGCTGACCGTGCCGCGCGGCAAGGTCACGGCGCTGATGGGCGCGTCGGGTGGGGGCAAAACGACGATTTTGCGTCTGATTGGCGGCCAGAACCGGGCGCAATCGGGACAGATGCTGTTTGATGGCCAGGATGTGACGGTCATGGACCGTGAGCAGCTCTATGCCGCGCGCCGTCGCATGGGCATGCTGTACCAGTTTGGCGCGCTGTTTGCCGACCTCAGCGTTTACGATAACGTGGCTTTCCCGCTGCGTGAGCACACCGATTTGTCCGATGACATGATCCATGACATCGTGCTGATGAAACTCAACGCCGTGGGTTTGCGTGGTGCGCGGGACATGATGCCAAGCGCGCTGTCCGGCGGCATGGCGCGCCGCGTGGCGTTGGCGCGGGCCATCGCGCTGGACCCGGAACTGGTGATGTACGACGAGCCGTTTACCGGCATCGACCCGATTTCCGTCGGTACCTCGGCACGCCTGCTGCGCCAGCTCAACGATTCCATGGGGCTGACCAGCATTTTTGTGTCGCATGAGCTGGAGCAGACCTTCACGATCGCCGATCACGTCATCATTTTGGCCAATGGCAAGGTGGCCTCGCAGGGTACGCCGCAGGACGTGCTCAAGAGTACCGACCCCCTGGTCTATCAGTATGTGAATGCGCTTGCCGAAGGGCCTGTGCGTTTCCATTACCCGGCGTCCAGCGTAGAGGATGATTTTGGTCCGGATGCGCTTGGCACACCACCACAACAAAAACAAGGTGGAATCACGCGATGAGTTGGTACAACCCCGCCGATGTAGGCTTTGCCACCCGCAGTAAATTGGCGGACATGGGCTATGCCGCACGGCTGTTCTTCAAGCTGCTGGTGTCGGTCGTGCCAACCTTTCGCCGCTTTGGCCTGGTGCGCGACCAGATCCATTTCCTTGGCAATTATTCGATGGCCATCATTGCCGTGTCTGGCCTGTTCGTCGGATTTGTGTTTGGCCTGCAGGGCTACTACACACTGCAGCGCTATGGTTCTTCCGAGGCGCTGGGCCTGCTGGTCACACTCAGTCTGGTGCGCGAGCTGGGCCCCGTGGTGACGGCGCTGCTGTTTGCCGGCCGGGCCGGCACCTCGCTGACCGCTGAGATCGGCCTGATGAAGGCTGGCGAGCAGATCAGCGTCATGGAAATGATGGCCGTGGACCCTATTCAACGCGTACTGGCGCCCCGTTTCTGGGCAGGCGTCGTCGCTATGCCGTTGCTGGCCGCGGTGTTCAGCGCCATGGGCGTCATTGGCGGCTGGGCCGTGGGTGTGCTGATGATTGGTGTGGATGCCGGATCGTTCTGGAGTCAGATTCAGGGCGGCGTCGATGTCTGGAAAGATGTGGGCAACGGCGTCATCAAGAGCGTAGTGTTTGGTTTGACGGTGACCTTTATTGCCGTGTTCCAGGGCTTTGAAGCCCAGGCTACTCCCGAAGGTGTGGCGAGCGCGACCACGCGCACGGTGGTGATGGCCTCTCTGGCGGTGTTGGGGCTCGATTTCATCCTCACCGCGATGATGTTTACGATATAAGAAAGAAGTTATGCAGCGTTCCAAGAATGATGTCTGGGTTGGTTTGTTTGTGCTCATCGGGGCGGTGGCCATTTTGTTTCTGGCATTGCAGTCGGCCAATTTGCTGTCGCTGAACTTCCAGTCCAATTATCATGTCAGCGCCAAGTTTGACAACGTAGGTGGGCTCAAGCCCAAGGCGGCTGTGCGCAGTGGAGGCGTTGTCGTCGGTCGTGTCGAAACGCTGACCTTTGACGACAAGAGCTTCCAGGCCCGCGTAACGCTGGCTTTGGAGAGCCGTTATGCCTTCCCCAAAGATAGTTCGTTGAAAATTTTGACCAGCGGTCTGCTCGGCGAACAGTACATCGGCATTGAAGCCGGCGCATCGGACAAGAATTTGGCCCAGGGCGACGTAATTGCCGCAACCCAGTCCGCCGTTGTGCTGGAGAATTTGATCAGCCAGTTCCTGTACAGCAAAGCCGCGGATGGTAGCAACAGCACAACCCAAGGGTCAGAAAAGAAATGAACCTGGAACAAATTATTCTCCCTGCTGACAGCCATCCCCAGCGGCTGGTTCGGAATCGGTTCCTCCGCTGGAGCACCGTAGTCGCTCTCGTCGTGTTGCAGGCCTGCGCAGCCGTACCCAACAAAGACCCGCGGGATCCGATGGAATCGTGGAACCGCAGCGTGTTCAGCTTCAACGATTCTGTGGACCGGGCAGTGATCAAACCCGTGGCAACAGCCTACCAGCGCGTTTTGCCGCACTGGGTGCGTACAGGCATTGGTAATTTCTTCGCAAACCTCGACGACGTCTGGTCGTTCGTCAACAACGCGTTGCAGTTGCGCGGTCTGGATACGGCGGACAGCTTTGGCCGGGTGATAGTCAATACAACGATGGGCCTGGGCGGAATATTGGATGTGGCCGGCGAGATGGGCATGGAGCGCCACCCCGCCAACTTCGGGCTGACGTTGGGTCGCTGGGGCGTCGGCCCTGGCCCCTTTGTGGTGTTACCGCTACTGGGTTCATCGACGGTGCGCGACACGCTGGCACTGCCGATCGATGTGAAGGGCAATCTGGTCAATTCCATACAGGATGTGCCAACGCGCGATGCGTTGACTATCCTGAATGCAGTGGACACCCGCGCCACCTACCTGAAGGCCGGTGACGTGGTCGATGGTGCTGCGCTGGACAAGTACAGCTTCACGCGGGACGCGTTCTTGCAACGTCGGCGCAACCAGGTATACGACGGCAACCCACCAGATGAAGATTCGACCAGCATGTACGCCGAGCCGCCGTCCAGCGTGCCTGCCGCCGCGGCTGCGCCCGCGCCCGCACCTGTTACTGTGTCTAGCGCGCAGTAGACCTGTCGGCCTGGGGCCGGCCAAGCGCGTTGAGACAACACACGGGATAATGGACTGTAATTGCAGAATTTAGGAATCCATATGATGAAACGCGTTTTTTTCCGCCAGCTTCTGGCAGCATCTGTTCTGTTGGCCACGGCCTTCGCCGCCCCATTGGTGCATGCCGAAGACGAGGCACCCGATGCGATGATCAAGCGTCTGTCCACTGAGGTGTTGGACACTATCAAGAACGACAAGGCGATCCGTTCCGGTGATACGGCCAAGGTCATTGCGCTGGTAGATTCCCGCATCATGCCCAGTGTTAATTTCCAGCGCATGACCGCGTCAGCCGTGGGGCCAGCCTGGCGCCAGGCGACCCCTGATCAACAAAAGCGCCTGCAGGAAGAGTTCAAAATCCTGCTGGTTCGCACGTATGCGGGTGCTCTGGCCCAAGTGTCCGACCAAGTGATCACAATGAAGCCGCTTCGCATCTCGCCCGAGGACAAAGAGGTGCTGGTGCGTTCCGAGATCAAGGGCAGCGGCGAATCCATCCAGCTTGACTATCGTCTGGAGAAGACCCCTGGCCAAGGCTCCGGCTGGCGCATCTACAACCTGAACGTACTGGGCGTCTGGTTGGTGGAAACCTACCGCAGCCAGTTCGCCAGTGAGATCAACGCCAAGGGAATCGATGGTTTGATTTCTGCTCTTGCCGACCGCAACAAAGCCAACAACACTGCGAAGAAGGCCTGATGTGCTGAGTTTGCCGGCCGAATTGACGCACGCCCAGGCCAAATCCTGCCTTGAGCAACTTACGGTAGGGCTGGCAGCCGAAACAGCATCACCTGTGGTGGTAGATGCAGCAGCGCTGGGCCGTTTCGATTCGTCGGCCTTGGCGGTGTTGCTCGAATTGCGCCGCGTCTGCCAGCGCGCCGGCAAGGCCCTCGTGGTTCAGGGCCTGCCCCGCAAACTGAGCGACCTGGCCACCCTGTACGGCATCGAAGGGCTGCTGCCCTCTACCTGATCCTCTTTCCAGAGTCACGGCCGCCTAAAATGGCGGTTTACCCATGCCCGCCATTTCCTTCCAGTCTGTCTCCAAAAGCTATGTGTCGCCACGCGGGCCTGCGGGTGCCACTTTTCTGGCGCTTGACGGGGTACAACTCGATATCGAAGAGGGTGAATTCTTCGGTCTGCTGGGCCCCAACGGTGCTGGCAAAACCACGATGATCAGCATCCTGGCCGGCCTGACGCGCGCCACCAGTGGCCGGGTCACCGTGTTGGGCAGCGATGTGCAAGCCGACTATGCGCAGGCCCGCCGCAAGCTGGGCATCGTGCCGCAGGAACTGGTGTTTGATCCGTTCTTTAATGTCCGTGAGGCTCTGCGTTTCCAGTCGGGCTATTTCGGCATCACCAAAAACGACGCTTGGATCGACGAACTGTTGGATAGCCTGGGTCTGGCCGACAAGGCCAACGCCAATATGCGCCAGCTGTCCGGCGGCATGAAGCGACGCATGCTGGTGGCGCAAGCGCTGGTGCACAAGCCACCCGTCATCGTGCTGGACGAACCCACGGCCGGCGTTGATGTGGAACTGCGCCAGACGTTGTGGCATTTTGTGTCCAAGCTCAACAAGCAAGGTCACACCGTGCTACTGACCACCCACTACCTGGAAGAGGCCGAAGCCCTTTGCGGGCGCATCGCTATGCTGAAAACCGGCCGCATCGTGGCACTGGACCGTACCAGTGCGCTGCTAAAGGCCGCGTCAGGGAATGTGCTGCGCTTCAAGACGGAGGGCATACTGCCACCTGCGCTGGCCGCCCGTGCCCGTGTGACGGGCACCGTGGTGCAATTGCCAGCCCACAATGCATTGGAAATCGAGCAATATTTGGCCGCCGTGCGCGAATCGGGGCTGGTCGTGGAAGACGTGGAAATGCGCAAGGCTGATCTGGAAGACGTTTTTATCGACATCATGGCCAAGGCCGGCATGGCCAAAGATGGTGATCATGCCAACGCTGTCCCCGAATCCAATACCGTGGGAGCAGCATGATGACCGGCTGGCGTACCCTGCTCTACAAAGAAGTGCTGCGCTTCTGGAAGGTTGGTTTTCAGACCGTGGCCGCCCCCGTGCTGACAGCCATGCTGTACCTGCTGATCTTTGGCCATGTGCTGGAAGACCATGTCAAGGTGTACGACAGCGTGCGTTACACCGCTTTTCTGGTGCCGGGTCTGGTGATGATGAGCGTGTTGCAAAACGCGTTTGCCAATAGTTCTTCGTCGCTGATCCAGAGCAAGATCATGGGTAATCTGGTGTTCCTGCTGCTGACACCCCTATCGCACTGGAGCTGGTTCGTGGCCTATGTGGGCTCCAGCATCGTGCGCGGCCTGGTCGTCGGCGCCGGGGTCTTGCTGGCGGGTTTCTGGTTTACACCGCTGGGTTTTGCGGCCCCGCTGTGGATCATCATTTTTGCCGTGCTGGGCGCCGCGCTGATGGGTGCCCTGGGCCTGATCGCCGGTTTGTGGGCTGAGAAATTCGACCAATTGGCTGCTTTCCAAAATTTCGTCATCATGCCGATGACGTTTCTGAGTGGCGTGTTTTATTCCATCCAGTCACTGCCCCCGTTCTGGCAAAACGCCAGCCACTTGAATCCCTTTTTCTACATGATTGACGGCTTTCGCTACGGCTTCTTTGGCGTCAGCGACGCGTCGCCGTGGCTGAGCCTGGGCATTGTGGGCGGTGCGCTAGCCGTGGTCAGCGTTTTGGCTATTCACCTGCTGCGCACTGGTTACAAGATTCGCAGTTAAGCCACCTATTTTTTGAGACCGACATGACCGCCGATGAAATCCAAAACCTGATCGCCAACAGCATGGCCTGCGAGCTCTGCCAGGTGGAGGGCGACGGCCGCCACTGGTACGCTACGGTTGTGTCGCCAGCCTTCGAAGGCAAACGCCTGATTGCACGCCACCAGCAGGTGTATGCGGCCATGGGCGCGCGACTCAAGACCGACGAGGTACATGCGCTGTCGATGAAGACTTTCACCCCCTCCGAGTGGGCTGCACAAAACAATGGGTAAGCGCAATGGATAAGCTGCTGATCCGCGGTGGTCGCTCCTTGCAGGGCGAGGTGCTGATCTCCGGTGCCAAGAATGCTGCCTTGCCCGAGTTGTGCGCGACCTTGCTGACGGCAGAACCGGTGACGCTGCGCAACGTGCCGCGCCTGCAAGACGTGTCCACGATGCTGAAGCTGATCCGCAACATGGGCGTGCAGGTCGACCAGCAGGACGACGGCTCGGTGCGCGTCGATGCCAGCACACTGACCACGCCAGAAGCACCGTACGAGTTGGTCAAAACCATGCGTGCATCAGTGCTGGCCCTGGGCCCGTTGCTGGCCCGTTTTGGCGAGGCGACCGTGTCGCTGCCTGGCGGTTGCGCGATTGGTTCACGCCCGGTCGACCAACACCTTAAGGGCCTTGCCGCCATGGGTGCTGAGATCGTCGTCGAGCACGGCTACATGATCGCCAAACTGCCCAAGGGCCGCACCCGCCTGCAGGGCGCCCGCATCACCACCGACATGGTGACCGTGACCGGTACCGAAAACTTCTTGATGGCCGCTGCGCTGGCCGAAGGCGAGACCATTCTGGAAAACGCGGCACAAGAGCCCGAGATTCCTGACCTTGCCGAAATGCTGATCAGCATGGGCGCCAAGATCGAAGGCCATGGCAGCAGCCGTATCCGTATCCAGGGCGTAGAGGCCTTGCATGGCTGCACGCACCAGGTGGTAGCCGACCGTATCGAGACCGGCACTTTTCTGTGTGCTGTGGCCGCCGCCGGTGGTGATGTGGTGCTCAAACATGGGCGCCTGGAGCATCTGGAAGCGGTTGTGGAGAAGCTGCAGGAAGCAGGTGCCAAAGTTACGGTCGTGGATGGTGGCATCCGTGTGCAGTCGCAGGGTCGGCTGAAGGCACAAAGCTTTCGCACCACCGAATACCCCGGCTTCCCCACCGATATGCAGGCCCAGTTCATGGCGCTGAATGCCATCTCGCACGGCAGCAGCGTGGTGACCGAGACCATCTTTGAGAACCGCTTCATGC
The DNA here is from genome assembly GCF_056521325.1 of Rhodoferax sp. ZS1R8. Taxonomy (NCBI): domain Bacteria; kingdom Pseudomonadati; phylum Pseudomonadota; class Betaproteobacteria; order Burkholderiales; family Comamonadaceae; genus Rhodoferax; species Rhodoferax sp. ZS1R8. The sequence goes on from NZ_JBWMBA010000002.1 coordinate 281,262, forward strand.
ACGTCAACGAGTTGGTGCGCTTGGGTGCCAACATCCATATCGACGGCAAGGTGTCTGTGGTGGAGGGTGTGGAAAAATTGTCCGGCGCCACCGTCATGGCCACCGACCTGCGCGCCTCCGCCAGCCTGGTGATTGCAGGGTTGGTCGCCGATGGTGAAACGGTGGTGGACCGCATCTACCACCTGGACCGCGGTTACGACCAGATGGAAGCCAAGCTGCGTGGCATCGGTGCAGACATAGAGAGGTTTAAATGATTACTCTGGCGCTCTCTAAGGGCCGCATCTTTGAAGACACCCTGCCGCTGCTCAAGGCAGCCGGCATCGAGGTGTTGGACGATCCTGAAAAATCCCGCAAGCTGATCCTGGCGACCAACCTGCCCGACGTGCGCGTGCTGGTCGTGCGCGCCACCGATGTGCCCACCTATGTGCAATACGGCGGTGCCGACATGGGCATAACCGGCAAGGACACGCTGTTGGAGCACGGCAGCCAGGGCCTGTACCAGCCACTGGATCTGCAAATTGCCAAGTGCCGCATCAGCGTCGCGGCCCGTGCCGATTTTGACTACGCCAGCGCGGTGCGCCAGGGCGCACGCCTGAAGATCGCCACCAAATACGTAGCCATTGCCCGCGAATTTTTCGCGACCAAGGGCGTGCACGTGGACCTGATCAAGCTCTATGGCAGCATGGAGATTGCGCCGCTGGTCGGCATGGCCGATGCTATCGTCGATCTGGTATCCACCGGCAATACGCTTAGGGCCAACCACTTGGTCGAGGTGGAGCAGATCATGGAGATCAGCTCGCGCTTGGTCGTCAACCAGGCCGCACTGAAACTTAAGCGCGAACCCATCCGCAAGATCATCGACGCCTTTGCCGGCGCACTGGCCGCAACTGCCTGATTCTTAGCCACTACAAATCCATGACCCTGACCGCCAAGCCCCTGCGCCTTTCAACCGCTGACAACCAATTCGAGGCGGCTTTCCAGGCGCGCCTGCATTGGGCGGAGGACACCGACGCAGCGATAGAGACCAGCGTGGCCGCTATCCTGCGCGATGTGCAGCAGCGGGGCGATGCGGCGGTGCTGGAGTACACCGCACGCTGGGACCATGTGCAAGCCCCAACGCTGGCCGAGCTGGAGCTGACCCAGGCTGAACTCAAAGCCGCCTTCGACAGCATTCCAGCCAAGCAACGTGAAGCGCTGCAAGCCGCTGCCCAGCGTGTGCGCAGCTACCACGAAGCCCAGAAAAGAGCCTGCGGCGAGAGTTGGAGCTACCGCGATGCGGATGGCAGCTTGCTGGGCCAAAAGGTCACCCCACTGGACCGTGTTGGCATCTACGTGCCCGGTGGCAAGGCCACGTATCCGTCGTCCGTGTTGATGAACGCCATCCCGGCCCATGTGGCAGGGGTCGGCGAAATCATCATGGTCGTGCCCACACCGCGCGGCGAGAAGAACGCCATGGTGCTGGCCGCCGCATACGTGGCCGGTGTGACCCGTGCTTTCACGATTGGTGGCGCGCAGGCCGTCGCGGCCCTGGCTTACGGCACGGCCACCATTCCCGCTGTGCACAAGATCACCGGCCCGGGTAATGCTTACGTGGCTGCCGCCAAGCGCAGTGTCTTCGGCAAGGTGGGCATAGACATGATCGCCGGACCCAGCGAAATTCTGGTGCTGGCCGACGGCACCACGCCGCCCGACTGGGTGGCCATGGACCTGTTCAGCCAGGCCGAACACGACGAATTGGCGCAAAGCATTTTGCTGTGCCCCGATGCGGCTTACATCGACGCCGTACAAGCCGCCATTGACCGTTTGCTGCCCGAGATGCCACGCGCCGAAATCATCGCCAAGTCGCTGAACGACCGCGGCGCACTGATCCAGACCCGCAGCATGGAAGAGGCCTGTGCCATCAGCAACCGCATCGCGCCTGAGCATTTGGAAGTGTCCAGTCAAGACCCGCACCGCTGGGAGCCCCTGCTGACACACGCGGGGGCCATTTTCCTGGGCGCCTTCACCAGTGAGTCGCTGGGCGACTACTGCGCCGGCCCCAACCACGTGTTGCCCACCAGCGGCACGGCGCGTTTCTCCAGCCCGCTGGGTGTCTACGACTTCCAAAAACGCTCCAGCCTGATCGAAGTCAGCGAAGCCGGTGCCCAGGTGCTGGGCCCCATTGCTGCCGAACTGGCCTATTGCGAAGGCCTGCAGGGCCATGCCCGTGCGGCGGAAATGCGGCTCAAAAAACCCGTCTAAATGCGAGGTGCGCCGAGCGGTGTAAGAATATGCAACACCCCAACGACTACCCGCCATGCACCCCACACGCTTTACTTCCTACTGGGCCCGCGCAGCCCTGCTCGCAGTCACTGGTTTGAGCCTTGCCGCCAGCGCTTCGGCCATGTCGCTGCGTGAATTGCGCAGCCTAGAAAAAACGGGCAAACAGGGCCTGTTTTACGCCAACTACTATTTGGTCGGCGTCATGGAGGGCGCGATGGAGGCCCACGACACCGCCGTGCGTAACGGGGCCACCGCCACCATCTGCCTCAACGGCCGCCGGCTAGAGCCCCGCATGGCCAAGAATTTGTACGACACGGAGTTAAAGCGCAATTCCGAGGTCTACGAGGCAGACATGCCGGCGCAACTGGTCATGACCAACGCGCTGGCGACCGTGTATCCCTGCCAATAAACGCCCTTGTGCGGCCACGCTGCTGCCTGCGGGGCTGGTCGAGCAAGAGTTCATCTAAAAGCCGCTATTGAAACAGTAGCGGCTTACGCCGGCTGCACGAGGGCTAGCGGTCCATTCGGTCTCAATGATTCTGTGAAATAACGATAGCAACTGCCTAAAGCGCGTGCTGCGTTTGCTCAAAACGCCCGGAGGTCTTTCATTCACTTCGAGGCCAAATATTACACGAACTTCGTGTTGCACGAATTTCGTGTAATATTGGTAACATGAAAAACGTCACTATCACCGTCGAAGACGCCACGCTGGAATGGGTGCGCATCGAGGCGGCCAAGCGCAATACCAGCGTGTCGCGGTTGGTCGGCGAGATGCTGACCGACAAGATGCAGCACGATGACGCCTATGCCCGTGCGCTGCGCGAGTGGGTGGCGGACACCTCGTCGTTCAGCTCGGGCGGTGCGCCGTATCCGAAGCGGGAGGCCATCAATGGCTAGCGTGGGCACGGCTGACAACCCCATTGTTTTTGTCGACACGCATGTCCTGCTGTGCGCGGACGACGCCTTTGACCCCCCCAAACAAGCCCAGGCCCGCGCCTGGCTGCAGGCCCTGTGGTTGCGCAGGGCAGGGCGGATCAGCACCCAGGTGCTGAACGACTACTACGTCACCGCCACGCAAACCTTCGCCATGCCTGCTGGCGATGCACGTGCCAAGCTGCGGCGCTTCCAGCTGTGGCAGCCCTGGCAGATCGACCACCAGACGGTGGAGACCGCCTGGGGCGTAGAGGCCCGTTTTGGCCTGCGCTATTGGGACGCGCTGATGGTGGCCTCGGCCGCGCAATCGGGTGCCACCCACGTGCTGACGCCCAGCCTGACGCACCAGCAGCATATCGACGGCGTCACCATCCTGAATCCCTTCCTCGTTACGCCTGCCGAGTTGGGCTTGGCAGAGTAGGCTGCCATCCAAGAAAAACCGTCGACAACACCCCCTCACGCAGCCAGCCACCACCGATCCACCGAAAGGAGCCACCACGCATGACAGCCGCAACCGCCAGCGCCGCCGCCCCCAATCTGGACGCTTTGATCCAGCGCCGTATCCGCCAGGACGTGCAATCCATGCACGCCTACGCCATCCAGGACTCGGTCGGCATGGTCAAGCTCGACGCCATGGAGAACCCGCACCGCCTGCCCGCCACCCTGCAGGAAGCCCTGGGCAAACGCCTGGGCGCGCTGGCGCTGAACCGCTACCCCAATGGCCGCGTCAACGACCTGCGCCACGCATTGGCCGCCTATGCGCAGATGCCCGAAGGCTTTGACATCATGCTGGGCAATGGCTCCGACGAACTGATCTCGCTGTTGGCCATGGCCTGCGACGTGGCCGCCGATCCGGTCACAGGACGGACGCCCGTGATTCTGGCGCCGCTGCCCGGCTTTGTGATGTACGCGATGAGCGCCACGCTGCAAGGGCTGGATTTTGTCGGCGTGCCGTTGACGCCAGACTTTGAACTGGATGAAGCCGCCATGCTGGCCGCGATTGCAGAGCACCAGCCGGCAATCGTCTACCTCGCATACCCTAACAACCCCACCGCCAATCTGTGGAACGCCGACAGCATGGCCCGGGTCATTGCAGCCACCGGCGCCCTCGGTGGTCTGGTGGTGCTGGACGAGGCCTACCAACCGTTCTCCAGCCGCACCTACCTGGACACCATTCGCGCGCAACCTGAACAACACGCCCATGTGCTGCTGATGCGCACGATGAGCAAGTTTGGCCTGGCCGGCGTGCGCATTGGTTACATGGTTGGCCCCAAGGCGCTGATCGCCCAAGTTGACAAAGTGCGGTCGCCCTACAACATCAGCGTGTTGAACTACGAATGTGCGCTGTTCGCGCTGGAACATGCGGACGTTTTCGCTGGCCAGGCCACCGAGTTGCGCGCCCAGCGTACCCGCCTGCTGACCGCACTACGTACCATGCCCGCCGTGAAGGCCTGGGACAGCGACGCCAACATGATCCTCATCCGTGTGGCAGACGCGCAGAAAACCTTTGACGGCCTCAAAGCACGTGGTGTGCTGGTCAAGAACGTTTCTAAAATGCACCCATTGCTGGCCCATTGTGTGCGCCTCACCGTCGGCACTGCCGACGAGAACACCCGTCTATTGGCCGCTCTACAGGAATCCCTATGACAGACCACCATTCGCTGATTGAAATCCCGCAAACCGGAAATCCGGACCGCATCGCGGAGGTCACGCGCAACACCGCAGAGACCCGCATCCGCGTCAAGATCAACCTGGACGGCACCGGCCAGGCACGCTTAAGCACCGGCATCGGCTTCTTTGACCACATGCTGGACCAGATCGCCCGCCATGGCTTGATCGATCTGGACATCGAGGCCGATGGTGACCTGCACATTGACGGCCACCATACGGTGGAAGACGTGGGCATCACGCTGGGCCAGGCCTTCAACCAGGCAGTTGGCGACAAGAAAGGCATACGCCGCTACGGCCACGCCTATGTGCCGCTGGACGAAGCCTTGTCCCGCGTCGTCATCGACTTCTCGGGTCGCCCGGGACTGGTCATGGATGTGCCATTCAAGAGCGGCATGATCGGCAGTTTCGACACCCAACTGACACATGAGTTCTTCCAGGGTTTTGTGAACCACGCCTTTGTGACGCTGCACATCGACAACATCAAGGGCGAAAACGCCCACCACCAGGCCGAGACCGTGTTCAAGGCCTTTGCCCGAGCACTGCGCTCGGCGCTGGAACGCGACCCTCGTGCTGCGGGTATGATTCCATCCACCAAGGGTTCACTCTGAACCTATGGGCCAAACCAGGCTGTAGCCCCCGTGCAGGGCGCGTAAGCAGCTATTAAATTTGTAGCATGGCAAAAACGATTGCGGTGGTGGACTATGGCATGGGCAATCTGCGTTCGGTGACGCAGGCCGTCATGCACGTGGCCGCCGGTGCCGGTGTGGATGTGGTCTGGGCGCGCACGCCCGCCGAGGTGATGTCCGCCGAGCGCGTGGTCCTGCCCGGCCAGGGTGGCATGCGTGACTGCATGCGCGAGCTGCACGACAGCGGCATGTACGACGCGGTGATGCACGCCGCGTCGAACAAGCCGCTGATGGGCGTCTGTGTGGGCATGCAGATGCTGCTGGACCATAGCGACGAGCTGGATACCCCCTGCCTGGGCCTGATCCCCGGGAAGGTTGCAAAGTTTGATCTGGTGGGCCAGACCCAACCGGACGGCAGCCGCTACAAGGTGCCGCAAATGGGCTGGAATAAGGTCTGGCAGAACAACCATGGTGCAGCACCCCATCCGGTGTGGGGTGACGTGCCGGACGGCAGTTACTTCTATTTCGTGCACAGTTACTACGCCCAACCGTCGGATACGCGCCACAGCGTGGGTGAAACCGACTATGGACAACGCTTTTCAGCGGCCATAGCGCGCGATAATATTTTTGCGACCCAGTTCCACCCTGAAAAAAGCGCTGACCAAGGCCTCTCGCTCTACCGCAACTTCCTGCATTGGAACCCCTGACCTTTTTGCTCTCAGCGCGCTTCGCCTGGCTACCCCTTTCCCTCCAACTCTGAAGCATCATGCTTTTAATCCCCGCAATTGACTTAAAAGACGGCCACTGCGTTCGCCTCAAACAGGGCGACATGGACCAATCCACCACCTTTGGTGAAGACCCGGCCGTCATGGCACGTTCCTGGGTCAGCAAGGGCGCACGCCGCCTGCACCTGGTGGACCTGAACGGAGCCTTTGCGGGGCACCCCAAGAACGAGATGGCGATCCGCAAGATCCTGAAAGAAGTCGGTAACGAGGTGGACGTGCAACTAGGCGGCGGCATCCGCGACCTGGACACCATTGAGCGCTACCTGGACGCCGGCCTGCGCTACGTCATCATCGGTACCGCCGCAGTCAAGAACCCTGGCTTTTTGCAGGACGCCTGCACGGCGTTTGGCGGCCACATCATCGTCGGCCTGGACGCGCGCGATGGCAAGGTCGCCACCGACGGCTGGAGCAAGCTGACCCGCCACGATGTGATCGACCTCGGCAAGAAATTTGAAGACTACGGCGTCGAAGGCATCATCTACACCGACATCGGCCGCGACGGCATGTTGAGCGGCATCAACGTCGAAGCCACTGTGAAGCTGGCGCAGGCGTTGACCATTCCGGTGATTGCCTCGGGTGGCCTCTCCAATATGGCGGACATCGAAGCCCTGTGCGCAGTGGAAGACGATGGTGTCGAGGGCGTGATCTGCGGACGCGCCATTTACAGCGGCGATCTGGACTTTGAGAAGGCCCAGGACCGGGCGGATGAGCTCAATGGATGAGTTGCGATGACCGACGGCTCTACCGACGATATTCGTTGGCAGCAACGGCTGTCCAACTACCAACGGGCATTGGCGCGTTTACGGGACGCCGTTGAACTCCGCGAAACTCGCCCTTTGAGTGATTTGGAGCAGCAAGGGCTGATTCAGGCATTTGAATTCACACACGAGTTGGCGTGGAATGTCATGAAGGATTACTTTGCATACCAAGGCAATGCGACACCCATCACGGGTTCGCGCGATGCGGTGCGGGAAGCGTTTGCAGTGCAATTGGTAACGGATGGACAAGGTTGGATGGACATGATCAAAAGTCGCAACCAGTCTTCGCACACGTATAACCAGAAAACAGCCGAAGCGATTGTGAAAGATGTTGCTGAGCGCTATACGGCTTTGTTTACTGCCTTCGCGCAGCATATGGAAGCCTTGACCCGTGCCTGATACCGCAGTCTCCTCAGGTGTTACCAGGTTCGACTTTGGTTTACCGACGTCGGCGGTCGACGCGCTACGTGGAGTCTTGCGCGAATATCCGCAAATCACGCGAGCAACCGTGTATGGATCGCGCGCAAAGGGCAACTTTCGGGCGGGCTCAGACCTTGATTTAGCGTTGGACGGTGCGGGGTTGGCACCTAGTGATCTCTCGTCCATCAGTACGGCGTTGGACGACTTAATGCTGCCATGGAAGATTGACCTGTCGCTGCTATCGGATATCGATAGTCCAGAGCTGTTGGCCCACATTGAACGTGTTGGAAAACCTTTGTGGATGCGAGAAAACTAAGACCATGCTCGCCAAACGAATAATCCCCTGCCTGGACGTAACCGGTGGTCGCGTCGTCAAAGGCGTCAATTTCGTCGAGTTGCGTGACGCTGGAGACCCCGTCGAAATCGCAGCCCGCTACAACGGCCAGGGCGCGGACGAACTCACGTTTTTGGACATCACCGCCACCAGTGACGGGCGCGACCTGATCCTGCACATCATCGAGGCCGTGGCCTCGCAGGTCTTTATTCCGCTGACCGTCGGCGGTGGTGTGCGCACGGTGGAAGATGTGCGCCGCTTGCTCAATGCTGGTGCCGACAAGATCAGTTTCAACTCGGCTGCGCTGTCCAACCCGCAAGTCATCGAAGATGCATCGTTGAAGTACGGCTCGCAGGCCATCGTGGTGGCCATCGATGCCAAGCGACGCAGCGGCGACGACGCACAGGCGCGTGGCGAGGGCTGGGACGTGTACAGCCACGGCGGGCGCAAGAACACCGGTTTGGACGCTGTTGCTTGGGCCACCGAGATGGCGCGCCGCGGTGCGGGTGAAATTCTGCTGACCAGCATGGACCGTGATGGCACCAAGTCGGGTTTCGATCTGGCGCTGACCCGCGCTGTCAGTGATGCCATCAGCGTGCCCGTCATTGCTTCCGGTGGTGTGGGCTCGTTGGACGACCTGGCCGATGGCATCACCAAGGGCGGTGCCGATGCGGTGTTGGCCGCCAGCATCTTCCACTATGGCGAATACACCGTGGGCCAGGCCAAGGCCCTGATGGCGCAGCGCGGCATCCCGGTTCGGATCTAGGCCTTTAGCTTTTCGGGCTCTAGCCCTCGTGGAATCTGCGTATGCAGCTATAGATTGAATAGCAAATGTCAACCACCGACCCCACCCCCAACCCTTCCCCAGTGAGCTGGATCAAACACATCCGCTGGGATTCCAAGGGCCTGGTGCCCGTCATCGCGCAGGAGCAGGGCACAGGCGATGTGCTGATGTTCGCCTGGATGAACCGCGAGGCGCTGCAAAAGACGGCTGAGCTGGGCCAGGCCGTGTATTTCAGCCGCTCGCGCAACAAGCTTTGGTACAAGGGCGAGGAGTCTGGCCATGTGCAAAAGGTGCATGAAATCCGCATGGACTGCGACAACGACGTGATTTTGCTGAAGGTCACCCAACTGGGCCACGAGCCCGGCATCGCCTGCCACACGGGCCGCCACAGCTGTTTCTTCAGTGTTTTGCAGGATGGTGAGTGGAAAAGTGTGGATCCGGTCTTGAAAGACCCTGAAAGCATCTACAAATAGCAGCACCATGACCACAACAAACTCTTCAGACTCCCTGGCCCGCCTGGCCGCCGTCATGGAATCGCGCAAGCCGCGCAACGGCGGCGACCCCAACGCCAGTTACGTGGCCCGACTGCTGGCCAAAGGCCCGGACGGTTTCCTGAAGAAGATCGGCGAAGAGGCTACCGAAGTGGTCATGGCTGCCAAGGATGTTGACCACGGAGGAGATAAGGCCAAACTGGTTGGTGAAGTGGCTGATCTGTGGTTCCACTGTATGGTGGCTCTGGCGCACTACGAGCTGAGCCCTGCCGATGTGCTGGCCGAACTGGAACGCCGCGAGGGCACCAGCGGCATCGAGGAAAAGGCCATGCGCAAGGTATTGGACCGCGAGGGAGAAAAGAAATGAGCCAGGACTTCATCCAGACGCCGAACCAGGACCAAGCCCTGCTGGCAAAAATGCGGGCGCTCAACACGGTGGGCACCATCAGCTACTTGCTGCATCTGGTCGTGGCGGTTGGCGCGCTGATTCCCGGCGCGCAGTTTGGCCCTGTGCTGCTGGTAGCAGCGTTGATTCTGGACCTCGTCAAACGCAGCGATGCGCAAGGAACCTGGCAGGCATCCCACTTCCGCTGGCGCATCCGCTCGGTGGTGATCGCCGGGTTGTTGTACTTGGTGACTGCGCCGCTATGGCTGTTGCTTGTGGTCCCCGGCTGGATAGCCTGGCTGTGTATTTCGCTGTGGTTTCTGTACCGCATCGTGAGTGGCATGGTTGCGATGAACAAAGGTGTGCCCATGGAGATGCCGGCATGACTGTGATGACGCATAAAGACCACGACCCGAATTGCCTGTTTTGCAAGATTGTGGCGAAACAGATTCCGTCCAGGACCGTGTATGAAGACGACGACTTTTATGCCTTCGACGACATCCATCCGTGGGCGCCAGTGCATTTTCTGGTCGTCCCCAAGCAGCACATTGCATCCATGGCGCACATAGAGGTTGAGCATGCAGGCCTGATGGGCCGCATGATGGCCTTGATACCCAAGCTGGCCCTGCAGGAAGGCTGCAACCCCTACCCGGACGGCGGTTTCCGCGTGTTGACCAACACCGGGGCCGAAGGCGGCCAAGAGGTGCACCATTTGCACTTTCATGTGATGGGCGGTCCGCGCCCCTGGCTGCGCGGTTGATAGGGCTGTGTGGGCTTGAAGCTGGCCCGTCACAGCCCTGCCGCAGCGAGAGCCTAAAATACCTGCAACAACCAAGGAGAAAGCTATGTACCCCCAAGCTCACATTCGTTCACTGCCCCCCAAGGGGGCGCATGCCTCCTTAGAGGCGGCTCGTCAGGAGGCATGACATGGGCTTTTCTACGACGCATCTGATTATTTTTCTGGTCATCATCATTGTGATTTTCGGCACCAAGAAGCTGCGCAACATAGGTTCCGACTTGGGTGGCGCAGTCAAGGGCTTCAAGGACGGCATGAAAGACGGCGCTACCGAGAAGACTGCCGATACACCCCCCGCGACGCTGGCCACCTCCGATAAGCCCGATGCCACCAAACCCATCGACGTCGAAGTCAAGATCAAACGCTGATGCAGCGTGCGCACCGCTGTACCGCTGCAAGCCTGAAGGGCTGCTCCCATGTTTGATATTGGCGTCACCAAGGTCGCCATCATTGGTGCGATTGCGCTGGTGGTGATTGGGCCCGAGCGCCTGCCTGGCGTTGCCCGCATGGCCGGCACGCTGCTGGGCCGGGCGCGCAACTACATGGCCGAGGTCAAGGCCGAGGTCAACCGCTCCATGGAACTCGACGAGTTGCGCAAGATGAAGGACACGGTCGTCAGCGCTGCGCGTGACGTCGACCGGACCATACAGACGCATGCCAGTGACTTTGAAAAGAGCTGGGCTGAAGCGACTGACGCCGCGTCGACCGCCTCGTTGGACATGTCGTACAGCAGCGTTCCTGAATACCGCCATCCCAAGAAACAATGGCGCCTGAAAAAAGGCGCCACACCGGCCTGGTACAAAGCACGCAGCGGCGTGCGCACCAAGGTCCTGTCGGGCGCAGCGCGGGTTGCGCGCTTCCGGCCCCCTAAGATTTCCTCCTGATGGCTGACGACACTTCCCACACTTCGGACGAGCTGGCCGGCACCGAGCAGCCTTTTGTGCAGCATTTGATGGAGCTGCGCGACCGCCTGCTGTACAGCGTGTACGGCATTGGGGCGATCTTTGGCGTACTGGTGTTTTTTCCTGGCCCGTCGGCCCTGTACGACCTGCTGGCCATGCCGCTGGTCAAGACGCTGCCCGAAGGCTCCCGCATGATTGCCACCGGTGTCGTGTCGCCGTTTCTGGTGCCGATCAAGGTGACCGTATTGGCCGCCTTTGGCGTGGCTCTGCCCTGGGTGCTGTACCAGGTGTGGGCCTTTGTCGCGCCGGGCCTGTACAAGCACGAAAAACGCCTGGTGATGCCGCTGGTGGTGGCCAGCACACTGCTGTTCTACACCGGCGCTGCGTTCTGCTATTTCTTTGTATTTGGACAGGCGTTCCCGGCGATCCAGAAAATGGCGCCAGTGTCGGTGGCCGTTAGCCCGGACATTGAAGCCTATTTGGACTTCGTCATCACGATGTTTATCGCCTTTGGCGTGGCCTTTGAGGTGCCGATCGCGGTCGTGATACTGGCCCGGTTGGGCGTGGTCACGGTAGATCAGCTCAAGTCGTTCCGCGCCTATTTTGTGGTCGGTGCCGCTGCGGTTGCCGGCATTGCAACGCCGCCGGACCCTGTGTCCATGCTGGCATTGCTGGTGCCGATGTGCCTGCTATACGAGGTGGGTATCTGGGCTGCCAGAATCTTTATCAAGCATACCCAGGCGCCGGACGACGATGCCACTGCAACCGCTGTCTGAGCCGATTCTCTAAGATGAATCGACCGCTAGCCCTCGTGGGGCGAGCGTAAGCAGCTACTAAATTTGTAGCAAATTGCGTAGGCTTTCTATTGGTCCTGCGCCCGTGGGCGTGGGCGCACACCGGGTGTCACATCCAGCTCCAGCGGTTGGTTCTTGCGCTCCAGCGCAAATCGCGCGGCGGTGCCCGGCTTCAACGATGCCACGGCCGACAGCAGGTGGGCCATGTCCACCACGGGCGCGTCGGCAATCTTGACGATCACATCGCCGGGCCGGATGCCAGCCTTGGCCGCAGGGCCGTTTTGCAGCACGCCGGTGATGATGACGCCCTGGCGTGTCTTCACATCGAAGGTCTCCGCCAACTCGGGCGACAAGTCATTGGGTTCAACGCCAATCCAGCCGCGCGTGATCTGCCCATCTTTTACGATGCCTTCCAGCACCTGTTTAGCGGTAGACATCGGAATCGCAAAGCCGATGCCCATGCTGCCGCCGGAGCGCGAGTAGATGGCGGTGTTGATGCCCAGCAGGTTGCCATTGGAGTCCACCAGCGCGCCGCCCGAATTGCCGGGGTTGATGGCGGCATCGGTCTGTATGAAGTTCTCAAAGATGTTGATGCCCAGCTGGTTGCGCCCCAATGCGCTGACGATACCGCTGGTTACCGTCTGGCCCACGCCAAAGGGGTTGCCGATGGCCAGCACCTGGTCACCCACCTGGGCGTTGTCGGAATTGCCCAGCACGATGACGGGCAGCTTGTCGAGCTCGATCTTGAGGATCGCCAGGTCGGTTTCGGGATCGGTACCGATGACCTTGGCGCGTGTGCTACGGCTGTCGTTCAGCACCACTTCGATTTCATCCGCGCCTTCGACCACGTGGTTGTTGGTCAGGATGTAGCCATTGGCGCTGACGATGACGCCACTGCCCAGGCCCACTTGGGGCTCATTGCTCTGGTCGCCGTAGAAGAAGCGGAACCATGGGTCATTGGCATTGGGGTTTTTGCGCGCGGCCTTGCTGGTGTTGATGCTGACCACAGCGGCCGACGCCTTTTGTGCCGCGCCGCGAAAACTGCCGGCCGGGGTTACGCCAGATGGTGTGGGCGAAGCCTCGAACAGCGCAACCGTGCTGCTGCCAGAGCCATGCCCTATCCACTGGGGCTTGAGGGTCGCAACGACGAAGTAGGCGGCCAGCAAAATGGTGGTGGTTTGTGCGAAAAGAAGCCAGAGTCGTTTCATTGGGTATCCCGGGGCGTTAGGGGGCACGCTGCAGAGCAGGCCGTGCGCGTGTCAAATTGTAAATCGCACGCCCCGGTTGGACGTGCGCTGTCGCACACGCCAGGCTTGTATCAATGGTCGTCGCCGTGCCTCAGCGCCCATCGGCGTGCGCCGCAGTACATTGCAGGTCTGGCATGGCACACCCGGAGCACACCACCATCTACATCCACCCGCTGGCCCCGGCCAAAGTGGCAGCGGGCGCGGCTTGCAATGGCTGTGGTGTCTGCTGCCTGTATGCGCCGTGTCCGCTGGGCATAATACTGTCGCGCAAGCGCACTGGCGCTTGCGGGGCTCTGCGGTGGGATGGGGGGCTGGCCCAGTACCGTTGTGGGGCGATCACTGCGCCGCAGGAGGTACTGACCGAATCCTTGCCCCGTGGTCTGCACGGCTTGGCACCGGTACTCGCACCCGCGCTGCGGCGGCTAGGTTTGCGCTGGATTGCCGCGGGCGCGGGCTGCGACAGCAGTTTGGAGGCGACAATGCCGGCGCCGGACCCTGACCTCTACCAACCCTGCCGCGCCGCAGTGCGCAAACCCTCGCCATGACCGACCGCCAAGAACTCCAGATTGCGCTGGACACGATGCTCCAGCCTGAGCGCTTCAAGGACTATTGCCCCAATGGCTTGCAGGTGGAGGGCGCCGCCACGGTGCGCAAGATCGTGTCCGGCGTAACGGCTAGCCTGGCGCTGATTGATGCCGCCATTGCAGAGGGGGCGGATACGATTTTTGTCCACCACGGCTTGTTTTGGCGCGGGCACGATGGCCGTGTCACCGGCTGGATGCGCCAGCGCCTGGGGCGGTTGCTGGAGCACAACATCAATGTGTTTGCCTACCACCTGCCGCTGGACGCGCTACCGGCGCTGGGCAATAACGCGCAGCTGGGTGTCAAGCTGGGCCTGCAAATGACCGGCCAGTTTGGTGAACAGCAACTGGGGTGCATAGGCGAGACTGGGTTTGCGACGGCGCAGGCTCTGGCGCAGCGAGCAGAGTCTGTGCTGGGTCGCTCCGTGGTGCTGGTGCCGGGCAAGGGTGGGCCACTGCGGCGCATCGCCTGGTGTACGGGTGGAGCCCAAAGCTATTTTGAAGCGGCTATCGCTGCTGGCGCAGACGCCTTCATCACCGGCGAAATATCCGAGCCCCAGACCCACCTGGCGCGCGAGTCCGGCGTGGCCTACCTGGCCTGCGGCCACCACGCGACGGAGCGCTATGGCGCGCCCGCGGTGTCAGCCCATGTCGCAGCGCAACTGGGGTTGGAGCACCAGTTCATCGACATCGACAACCCGGCCTGAGGCACATGCGCATGGCAAATATCGCTGCAAAGCCACCGCTGGCCATCACGATGGGCGACGCCGCCGGCATTGGCCCCGAAATCATCGCCAAGGCCTACCGCGACGAGCCTGCGCTGATGCACCACAGTTTTGTGGCGGGCGATGTGGCGACGATGCGGCGCGCAACTGCGATGTTGGCAACCGAAGGGCGTCCGGCTTTGCCCGTTGCGGTCATCTCATCGGTGGACGAGGTGGCTGGCGTGCCGCCCAATTGCGTACCCGTTCTGCAAATCGGCCCACCTTTGCAGGCTGTGCCCTGGGGCGCTGTCAGCCCCGTAGCGGGCGCGTTGGCCGGGTACTGTGTGGAGTGGGCAGCCGACGCGGCCTTGCGGGGCGCGGTGTGCGCTCTGGTCACCGCGCCTTTGCACAAGGAGGCGCTGGCTGCGGCCGGAGCGCCCTTTGACCAATTTCCCGGCCACACGGAGCTGCTGCAGGATCGCGCGGCCCGTTTTCTGGGCAAGCCCGTGTCCGAGGTGCCGGTGCGCATGATGTTGGCCAATGACGAGCTGCGCACGGTGCTGGTCAGCATCCACGTGTCGCTGCGCGACGCCATTGCCGCGGTGACCTATGACAACGTGTTGCAGACGCTGCAGATCACGCACGCGGCCCTACTGCCCATTCTGGGGCGGGCGCCGCGCATTGCAGTGGCCGGATTGAATCCCCATGCCGGCGAGGGCGGTCTGTTCGGCCGTGAGGAGCTGGAGGTGATACAGCCCGCCATCCTTGCAGCCCGCGCCCAGGGCCTGGACGCCAGTGGCCCGTGGGCACCCGATACGGTGTTCATGCGGGCCCGCAACCGGCCGGGCGTGGGGGGCGAATTTGATGTGGTCGTCGCCATGTACCACGACCAGGGCCTGATTCCGGTCAAATATCTGGGGGTGGAGCAGGGCGTCAACGTGACGCTGGGCCTGCCACTGGTGCGCACCAGCCCGGACCACGGCACGGCCTTCGACATTGCCGGCACCGGTCGCGCCGATGCGTCCAGCCTGGTAGAGGCGGTGCGCATGGCGCGGGTGCTGGCAAGGTAGTGACCCCCACAGCGGTGGGGAGTGGGGGCAACAAATCCGCGCCGGGCCGTCCCAAGTGGAATTAGCCCCCTTGGGGGGCAGCGACCCGCACAGCGGTGGAGCGTGGGGGCCCTACTTCTTTAGCGAATCGCGGATTTCGCGCAATAACAACACATCTTCGGGGGTCACGGCGGGCGGTGTTTCGACTAGGGGCGCGGGGGTTTCGCGCTTCAGGCGGTTGATCTGCTTGACCATCAGGAAGATGATGAACGCCAGGATCGCGAAATTCACCGCCACGGTGATGAAGCTACCGTAGGCCAATACAGGCACGCCGGCCTTTTTCAGCGCGTCCAGCGTCGTCGCGGTGCCGGGCGGAATGGTGCCCAACACGATGAACAGGTTGGAAAAGTCCAGTTTTCCGAACGCCGCACCGACCACCGGCATGATCAGGTCCCCGACGACAGAATCGACAATCTTGCCAAACGCGCCGCCGATGATGACGCCGACAGCCAAATCGATGACATTGCCCTTGATGGCGAAATCCTTGAATTCCTGGACCATTCCCATTGCAACACGCTCCAAAATTGTCAGAAAACCGCAGTATTGCTGATAAACAGGGGCTGTCAAGACTGGTTTTGGGGCCATCGGAGTAGCGAATTGGCTCTATAGCCGTCAGCTACAATCGGAAATTACCCCCTAGTAGTCATGTTCATTGAGGATACTCATGAGTGAAACCCTTGTCGGCAGTCAACAGATCGACTCCAGTAAACGAACTTGGCTGATTGCCTCCAGTTGCGCTGGCGCCGTAGGCGTTGGTGCGGTTGCCGTCCCATTTGTCAGCACATTCCAACCATCCGAGCGGGCTAAAGCGGCCGGCGCTGCCGTCGAGGTGGATATCGGCGCCATGAAACCCGGTGAAAAATTGACCGTGGAATGGCGTGGCAAGCCGGTCTGGATCATCCGCCGCACCCCCGAACAATTGGCAGCTCTGCCAACCTTGGACGGCCAACTGGCAGACCCCGCGTCCAAACGCAAGCCCACGGAACTGACCCCCGCGTATGTGGACAAGGCCACGCGTTCGATCAAGCCCGAGTATTTCGTGGCCGTAGGCATCTGCACCCACCTGGGCTGCTCGCCATCGGAGAAATTTACGCCCGGCCCCCAGCCTTCACTGCCGGATGACTGGAAAGGCGGCTTTCTGTGCCCCTGCCACGGCTCCACATTTGACCTCGCCGGTCGCGTTTTCAAGAACAAGCCGGCTCCGGACAATCTTGAAATCCCTCCCCACATGTACCTTTCCGACAGCCGCCTGGTGATCGGTGAAGACAAGAAAGCCTGAGGAACAGAGACATGGCTGATTTCAAGGAAATTTCCCCCAACGCGTCGGCAGGCGCCAAGCTCACCAACTGGTTCGAGAACCGTCTGCCCACCGCGTTTGACGCTTACAAGGTTCACATGTCGGAGTACTACGCTCCGAAGAACTTTAACTTCTGGTACATCTTCGGCTCGCTGGCCATGCTGGTGCTGGTCATCCAGATCGTGACCGGCATTTTCCTGGTAATGCACTACAAGCCGGATGCCGCCCTGGCTTTTGGCTCGGTCGAATACATCATGCGCGACGTGCCATGGGGCTGGTTGATCCGCTACATGCACTCGACCGGCGCCTCGGCGTTCTTTGTCGTTGTCTACCTGCACATGTTCCGCGGCCTGATGTACGGCAGCTACCGCAAACCGCGCGAGCTGGTCTGGGTCTTCGGTTGCGCCATCTTCTTGTGCCTGATGGCCGAGGCTTTCATGGGCTACCTGCTGCCTTGGGGCCAGATGAGCTACTGGGGCGCCCAGGTCATCGTGAACCTGTTTGCCGCTGTGCCGTTCGTCGGTCCTGATCTGGCTTTGCTGATCCGCGGTGACTACGTTGTGGGCGATGCTACGCTGAACCGCTTCTTCAGCTTCCACGTCATTGCCGTACCGCTGGTGTTGCTGGGCCTGGTGGTTGCGCACTTGATGGCGTTGCACGACGTGGGTTCCAATAACCCTGACGGCATCGAAATCAAGGCAACCAAGGACGCCAAGGGCATCCCGCTGGACGGCATTCCCTTCCACCCCTACTACACCGTGCATGACATTTTTGCGGTGTCGATGTTCCTGATGGTGTTCTCGGCTGTGATCTTCTTCGCGCCTGAGTTTGGTGGCTACTTCTTGGAATACAACAACTTTATTCCTGCTGATCCGCTGCAAACCCCGTTGCACATCGCACCGGTCTGGTACTTCACACCGTTCTATTCGATGCTGCGCGCCATCACTGACGAGATGATGATCGTGCTGGAGATCTGCACGGTAGCGGCTGCCCTGTTTGCTGTGGTCAAGTTCAAAATGCCCACCATCTTCAAGGGTGTGATCCTGGGTGCGGCCGTCGTGGTGGTTGCCATGATGCTGTCCATCGATGCCAAGTTCTGGGGCGTGGTCGCCATGGGCGGCGCGGTCGTGATCCTGTTCTTCCTGCCGTGGCTGGATTACTCACCGGTCAAGTCCATCCGTTACCGCCCCGATTGGCACAAGTACCTGTATGGCATTTTCGTCTTCAACTTTCTGATCCTGGCTTGGTTGGGCACGCAGCCACCATCTCCGATTGGCGAGCGTGTGTCTCAAGTGGGTACGCTGTTTTACTTCGGCTTCTTCCTGCTGATGCCGTGGTGGAGCCGTCTGGGTGAGGCCAAGCCCGTGCCCACCCGTGTCACCTACGCTGCCCACTGATCGAGCCGGAGATTTACGCAAATGAAAAAAATATTGTTGACTGTGATTGCGGCGCTGAGCCTGGTGGCGGGTACCGCCCAGGCCAACAGCGGTGGTATCGAGTGGGACAAGGCGCCCGACCGTTCCAATGATCTGGCTGCCTTGCAAAATGGTGCCAAGCTGTTCGTCAATTACTGCCTGAACTGCCACTCGGCTGCTTTCATGCGCTTCAACCGCCTGAAAGACATTGGATTGACTGACCAGCAGATCAAGGACAACCTGCTGTTCACGACCGAAAAGGTCGGCGACACGATGAAGTCGGCCATTGATCCCAAGCAGGCCAAGGAGTGGTTTGGCGCCAATCCTCCGGACCTGACCGTGATCGCACGTTCGCGCTCCGCACAGGGCAAGGGCAGCGGCGCAGATTACCTGTACACCTACTTGCGCAACTACTATGTGGACGAGGCCAAGCCCACCGGCTGGAACAACCTGGCCTTTCCCAACGTGGGTATGCCCCATGTACTGTGGGAATTGCAGGGCAAACGCGCGCCGGTGTACGAAACGGTGTCGAGCCATGGCCATGAAGAGCACGTATTCAAGGGCTGGGAGCAGTTGACACCCGGAACGATGAATTCGGTGCAGTACGACCAAGCGGTCGGCGACTTGGTGAGCTATATGTCGTGGATGGCTGAGCCCGCGAAAAATACCCGTTTTCGTGTCGGTTTTGGTGTGATGTTGTTCTTGTTGTTCATGACATTCATTGCGTGGCGATTGAACGCTTCGTACTGGAAAGACGTCAAGTAATACGGTCTTTTTCGCCAGCCGCCGGGCGTCCGAAGATGCCCGGTGATGGTTCCAGAGTGGGTTCGCAATGGCAACCCACTCTTTTTAATTTTTAGGAGTCTTTTGCCATGATGGTGCTGTATTCAGGAACAACCTGCCCCTTTTCTCACCGTTGCCGTTTCGTGTTGTTCGAAAAGGGCATGGACTTCGAAATCCGCGATGTGGACCTTTACAACAAGCCCGAAGACATCAGCGTCATGAACCCTTATGGCCAGGTGCCAATTCTGGTCGAGCGTGATCTGATCTTGTACGAGTCCAACATCATCAATGAGTACATTGACGAGCGTTTCCCGCACCCCCAATTAATGCCCGGCGACCCTGTCGACCGCGCCCGCGTGCGCCTGTTTCTGCTCAATTTTGAGAAGGAACTGTTTGTGCACGTGTCGACGCTCGAAGCGCGCAGCTCCAAAGGCAATGACAAGGCATTGGAAAAGGCCCGCGCCCACATCCGCGACCGCCTGACCCAACTGGCCCCTGTGTTCCTGAAGAACAAGTACATGTTGGGCGACAATTTTTCGATGCTGGACGTGGCTATTGCTCCGCTGCTGTGGCGCCTGGATTTCTATGGCATTGACCTCAGCAAGAACGCAGCGCCACTGCTGAAGTACGCAGAGCGTATCTTCTCGCGTCCGGCCTACATTGAGGCGCTGACGCCTTCCGAAAAAGTCATGCGCAAGTAACTGCCCGGCGAGCCATGATGCTAGACGCTGCAGACTCCAGCTCCACGCGCCCCTACCTGATCCGAGCGCTGTACGAGTGGTGTACAGACAATGGTCTGACACCTTTCATCGCCGTGCTGGTAGATGAAACCGTGCGTGTGCCCAATGAGTATGTCAAGGACGGCGAGATCGTGTTGAACATCAGTTTCGATGCCACCAGTTCACTGACCATGGGCAACGAGTTCATTGAGTTCAAGGGGCGGTTTGGTGGTGTGGCAAGGGACATTTATGTGCCGGTGGATCGCGTTGTCGCGATCTATGCGCGTGAGAATGGGCAAGGCATGGCGTTCCCGATGCTGGCACGGTCTGCGCCCAGCGTGCTGTCAGCCGAGTCGTCAGCGGCAACTGAGCCCAAGCCCACAACCCTGTTGACCAGTGTCACGACATCGTCCACCGACGATGGGCCCGAAGCACCCCGCCCATCCGGTGGTGGAAAGCCATCTCTGACGCGGATTAAATAACATCGCGATACATACCCGGCATTTTCATGCCGCCAAGTGATGTAGAATAGAAGACGTGCCGATTTAGCTCAGTTGGTAGAGCAACCGCCTTGTAAGCGGTAGGTCATCAGTTCGAATCCGATAATCGGCACCATTTTTTTGCTACTCTTTTTAAGGTTCTGCGCGTGGCGTCTGGACTTTAAGGCGAATAGCGCTGACCTCCCAGCCTTTTGTTCGCAAGTGTGACTCCAGGGAGGGCAGCAGTTGGCGAATTTTCGCGGCAATTGCGTTGTTGTCGAGAATCAGGCACCAGACGGTGCCTTCGATGGGGCCAGCCCGTACCGCTTGGCGCAAGCCGGCAGGTATGAGGGCCTCAATCGATTTCAGTCGAGCCGACGATTCCATTGCGAGCCCGGTGAGACGCGCCAAGGTAGGTGAATCCTGCGTTGCCTGCTGCAGCGTGAAGGATTGGTTGCGACGGTTCATGGCCTGAGTTAATGCGAAGGGATTCTGAATGCAATTGATTATCACGGATGCGTGGCTTACCAAAAGCCGTGCTTTTCACCTGAGCGGCTCCAAACTCCTGATGACCGTGATCGCTTCATCCTTTGCATTGATGCTGGTTTCGGCGGGGTTGTATCACTGGGTTTTCCTCAAGGGCGCCCGCGAAGGTTGGCCAATTATTGGCACCTTGGTGCGTTTGGTCGTCAAGGACGAAGTTGCGCAACAAGACCGTTTCATGCGCGAAAACATCGAGGTCATGGCCAGGAAGCTGGGTGAGATGCAGGCCAAGATGCTGCAATTGGAGTCACTGGGCGAGCGCGTCTCCGGTTTGGCGGGCGTCAATCCTGCAGAAATCAAGATCAAGCCGGGCCAAGGCGGCAGGCTGATTTCGGGGCGCGACCTGTCTATGCTGGAATTGCAGGCTACGCTGCAGGAACTCGATAGCCTAGCCGGTCAGCGAACCGATGTGATGACAGTGCTGGAATCCCGCTTGTTCGAGCAAAAAATCAAAAAAATGATGATTCCGACCCAGACGCCGGTGCCCAACGCCAACCTGGGCTCGAATTTTGGATGGCGTATTGACCCCATCACGGGTCGTTCTGCGCTACACACTGGTCTGGACTTCCCGGCAGCACCTGGAACAGTGATCTTTGCGGCTGCCGGTGGTGTTGTTGTCACCCAGGAATACCAGTCCGAGTACGGCAACATTCTCGAAGTGGACCACGGCAACGATTTGATTTCGCGATATGCCCATACGTCCAAGGTGTACGTCAAAAAAGGGGACCTGATCAAGCGGGGCCAGAAGATCGCCGAAGTCGGCAACACGGGTCGCTCCACCGGGCCGCACCTGCACTTTGAAGTGCTGGTGCAAGGTATCCCCCAGGATCCTCAGAAATTTCTCAACGCCGGACGCGACCTGAAGTCCATCCAGGTGGCGCGCGGTGGCATGCCGTCAGCGGCGGGTATATCGCCCCTACAAAACACATCGGCAGAAACGACGCCAAGTCAACGGTAAAATCGCCGGTTTGGTTTTCAACGGTGCAAGTTTGACCGCGCAAGCGGTTGCATTTCGCTAGAACATCCCCACTTTATCCAGATTAGAAAAAGGACTGCGCTGCGCTGTGAACCCATAGGGGGTCCAGGCCAGTCTTGCATTCATGGCCATCAATATCCTTACCAAAATATTCGGCAGTCGCAATGACCGCCTGCTCAAGCAATACCGTACCGGTGTCGCGCGTATCAATGCCCTGGAGGCGCAGTATGAGCAGTTAAGTGACGATGCGCTGAAGGCGAAAACACAGGAGTTCAAGGAACGCATCCAGAAGGGTGCCACGTTGGACGATTTGTTGCCTGAAGCCTTTGCGGTGGTCCGTGAGGGTTCCAAGCGGGTCATGAAGATGCGGCATTTTGATGTGCAGCTGCTGGGTGGCATGTCGCTGCACTACGGAAAGATTTCCGAAATGGGCACCGGCGAGGGCAAGACGCTGACGTCCACGTTGCCGGTCTACCTGAATGCATTGACGGGCAAGGGTGTTCACGTCGTTACCGTCAACGATTACCTGGCCAGCCGCGACGCGCAGTGGATGGGGCGGCTGTACAACTTCCTGGGCCTGACGGTGGGCGTCAACCAGCCACAAATGGCGCGCGAAGAAAAGCAGGCGGCCTACCGCGCTGACATCACTTACGGCACGAACAACGAATTTGGCTTCGACTACCTGCGCGACAACATGGTCTACGAAGTGGCAGACCGTGTGCAGCGTGGTTTGAACTACGCCATCGTCGATGAGGTGGATTCCATCTTGATCGATGAAGCGCGTACGCCGCTGATCATCAGTGGCCAGGCCGAAGACCACACCGACATGTACCTGGCCATTAACAAGGCCGCGCCGCAGCTGGTACGCCAGGAAGGTGAGGCCGATCCACGCACGGGTGAGGGCGTCACCAAACCCGGTGACTTCACGCTGGACGAGAAGAGCCATCAGGTGTTCCTGACCGAACAAGGCCATGAAACCGCCGAGCGCATCTTCGCTGAGATGGGCCTGATACCCGCTGGCGCGTCGTTGTACGACCCTGCCAACATCACTTTGATGCACCACCTTTACGCGGCGCTGCGGGCCAACAACCTGTACCACCGCGACCAGCACTATGTGGTGCAGCAGGGTGAAATCATCATCGTCGACGAATTCACCGGACGCCTGATGACCGGTCGCCGCTGGAGCGACGGTTTGCACCAAGCGGTCGAGGCTAAGGAAGGCGTTGCCATCCAGGCTGAAAACCAGACGCTGGCGTCCATCACCTTCCAGAACTATTTCCGCTTGTACGCCAAGTTGTCCGGTATGACCGGAACGGCGGACACGGAGGCCTACGAGTTCCAGGAGATCTATGGTCTGGAAACCGTCATCATCCCGCCTAACCGCATCAGCCGTCGCGATGACCAGCTGGACCGCATCTACAAGACCACGCGCGAAAAGTACGCGGCGGCCATTCAGGATATCCGCGAGTGCTATGAGCGCGGCCAGCCCGTGCTGGTGGGCACCACGTCCATCGAAAATTCCGAAATCATTGCGCAGTTGCTCGAGAAGGAAAAGCTGCCGCACCAGGTGCTCAACGCCAAGCAGCATGCCCGCGAGGCCGACATCGTCGCGCAGGCGGGTCGTGCCAAGATGATCACCATTGCCACCAATATGGCCGGTCGTGGTACCGACATCGTATTGGGCGGCAGCATCGCCAAGACCATCGAAGCCATAGAGGCCGACGAGACATTGGACGCTGCTGCCAAACAACAGAAGATCGAAGCCGTGCGTGCAGAATGGTCCGTCGACCACGAAAAGGTTAAGGCACTGGGCGGTTTGCGCATCATTGCGACCGAGCGCCATGAATCCCGCCGTATCGACAACCAGTTGCGCGGCCGTTCGGGCCGCCAGGGCGATCCTGGCTCCTCGCGCTTCTACCTGAGCCTGGACGATTCGCTGATGCGCATTTTCGCGGGCGACCGCGTCAAGGCCATCATGGACCGCCTGAAGATGCCCGATGGTGAAGCCATCGAAGCCGGCATCGTCACGCGCAGCATCGAGAGCGCGCAGCGCAAGGTTGAAGCCCGTAACTTTGACATGCGCAAGCAGTTGCTGGAATACGATGATGTTTCCAATGACCAGCGCAAGGTGATCTACCAGCAGCGCAATGCCATTCTGGACGCCAAAGATTTGACGGCCCAGATTGCATCGCTGCGCGAAGGCTGCTTCCAGGATCTGGCCCGCCAGTACGTTCCTGCGGAGTCGGTGGAGGAGCAATGGGATGTTGCCGGGCTACAGAAGGTTCTGACCGACGAATGGCAGATCGAGCTGGACCTGCAAAAGAAGGTCAGTGAGGCCAGTGCCATCGTTGACGAAGACCTGGTTACTGCCGTGACCCAGGCGGCCGATGCGCTGTTCGATGCCAAAGTCGAACAAGTTGGCGCTGAGAATTTCACGCAGTTCGAGCGCATGGTGTTGCTGCAAAGCATTGACACCCACTGGCGCGACCATTTGAGCGCACTGGACTATTTGCGCCAGGGTATCCATTTGCGGGGCTATGCCCAAAAGCAGCCCAAGCAAGAATACAAGCGCGAAGCCTTTGAGTTGTTCGGTCAGTTGCTGGATTCCGTGAAGAACGAGGTCACCAAGGTGTTGATGACCGTCAAGATTCAGTCGTCCGAGCAGTTGGAGCAGGCTGCCGATGAGATGGAAAGTCGCGGCGAAAGCATTGCGAACGTGACTTACAGTGCGCCTACCGAAACCGGTGAAGTTGCGACCACGGTGGACCCTGACACGATCCGCGCGGCGGGTGCCCCCCTGGGCGCCGACATGATGTTGCGCGTGGGACGCAATGACCCTTGCCCCTGCGGTAGTGGGAAAAAATTTAAACAGTGCCACGGAAAACTCGCCTGACACCCTTTGAAAGACTTTAGCGATGCCCGTCAACCTGCCCGCCCCGAACCTTGACACACTTTTCCCGATCGTAGGGGTGCGCATTGGCGTGACCGAAGCGGGAATCCGCAAGGCGGGACGCAAGGACCTGAGCGTCGTGCTGATTGATGCCGGCGCGTCGGTCGGTGGTGTCTTCACCAGCAACCGCTTTTGCGCGGCACCGGTTCAGATCTGCCGCCAGCATCTGGATGGCAAGCAGGGCGTTCGCGCCATGTTGATCAACACCGGCAATGCTAATGCCGGTACAGGTGCCGATGGACTGGCACGCGCGCACAGCACGTGCGCCGCGTTGGCGCAGAAGCTGGGAGTAGCAGCTGAGCAGATACTGCCGTTTTCGACCGGCGTCATCATGGAGCCACTGCCGAATGACCGCATCGAAGCAGGCTTGGCGGCAGCGATTGCCGACGCCAAGCCGGGCAACTGGTTGCGCGCGGCCGAAGGCATCATGACCACCGATACGGCGCCCAAGGCCTATGGCGCCACGACGGTGGTGGGCGGCAAGACCGTTCACATCACCGGCATCAGCAAGGGTGCGGGCATGATCCGCCCGAATATGGCCACCATGCTTGGCTTTATCGCCACGGACGCCTGTGTCAGCCAGCAACTGGTGCACCAGTTGGCGCTGGAGTTGGCCGAAGGCTCGTTCAACCGCGTGACCGTAGACGGAGATACGTCGACCAATGACTCTCTGGTGGTCATCGCATCTAACCAGGCCGGCCACGCTGTTATTGATTCGTTGGATAGCGCGGATGGCCAGGCGCTCAAGCAGGCCATGCTGGGCGTGGCCCGCAACCTGGCCCAGGCCATCGTGCGCGACGGTGAAGGGGCTACCAAATTCATTACGGTACAAGTAGACGGCGGGCGCGACGAGGCTGAATGCCGTTTGGCGGCCTATGCCATCGCCCACTCACCGCTGGTCAAGACCGCATTCTTTGCCAGCGACCCAAATCTGGGGCGAATTTTGGCCGCCGTGGGTTATGCCGGCATCGCTGATCTGGACCAGAGCCGTATAGAACTGTTCCTGGACGATGTGCATGTGGTAACCCAAGGCGGCCGCAAGCCCAGTTACCGCGAAGAAGAAGGTCAGCGTGTCATGCGGCAAAGCGAGATCACGATCAAGGTCGGTCTCGGTCGTGGCACTGCGAGTCAGACAGTCTGGACCTGCGACCTGAGCCACGACTACGTGACCATCAACGCCGACTACCGCTCCTGAAGCCATGGACGCGCAATGGACCGCGTTTCTGGCGCGCGCAGAGCGGTTGATGGACCGCATAGAGTCCGCGCTGCCGAATGGGCTGCAGCAGCCCGATTGGGGCGCCTCTATTGCCTTTCGCTACCGCAGACGCAGTTCGGGTCAGGGTGTGATTGCGCCCGTAGCGCACATCGGAGCCATCAGCCTGACCGACCTGAAGGAAATTGACACTCAGAAGGAAAAGATTCAGCGCAACACCGAGCAGTTTGTACACGGCTTTCCAGCTAACAATGTGTTGCTGACCGGCGCCCGCGGCACCGGCAAGTCGTCGCTGATACGGGCTTGTCTGCATGCCTACGCGGCCCAGGGCCTGCGCCTGATCGAGGTGGACAAGGCCGAGCTGGTGGACCTGCCCGATATCGTCGACCTCGTATCGCAGCGGCCCGAGAAATTCATCGTCTTTTGCGACGACCTGAGCTTTGACGAAGGTGAACCCGGCTACAAGGCCCTCAAATCCGTGTTGGATGGTTCGGTGGCGGCCGCCACGCCCAATGTGCTGGTCTACGCCACCAGCAACCGACGCCATTTGCTGCCGGAGTACATGGCCGAGAACCTGACCTATACGCATACGGCAGATGGCGAGGTGCACCCGGGCGAGGTCATCGAGGAAAAAATCTCGCTGTCCGAACGCTTTGGTCTGTGGGCGAGCTTTTACCCGTTCAATCAGGAAGAGTATCTGCAGATCGTGGCGCAGTGGCTGTCCGCCCTTGGCGTGGATGCTGCGCATATCTCTGAAGCCCGTCCCGAAGCGCTGGTCTGGGCGCTAGAGCGAGGTTCGCGCAGCGGACGCGTAGCCTGGCAGTTTGCGCGCGACTATGCCGGGCGCCACGCCACCCCAGAGCCATGACGCAGACCCCGTTGATCGCTGATCCGGATGCGGTCCGCCAGGGTGGTACGGATCGCAAGATCGTGGAGGTGGCAGTGGGCGTACTGTTCCAAGCCGATGGAGCCTTTTTGGTGACTTCGCGCCCGCAAGGCAAGCCCTATCCGGGCTACTGGGAGTTTCCGGGGGGCAAGTTGGAGGCCGGCGAGACTGTGGAGCAGGCCCTGGGGCGGGAGCTGCAGGAGGAGCTGGGCATTCAGATTGGCGCGGTCACCCACTGGAAGGTTGAGGTTGTCGACTACCCTCACGCGCTGGTGCGGCTGCACTTTTGCAAGGTGTTTGACTGGGCGGGCCCGCTGGAGATGCGGGAGGGGCAATCTTTCTCGTGGGAGCGGTTGCCGGTGCAAATGCATCCAGTGTTACCAGGGACGGTTCCCGTTTTGCAGTGGCTGGCGGAGGAGCAGGGTTTTCAGAGTGCTACACATTTAATAGCTGCTTACGCGCATCCCACGGGGGCTGCAGGCTGATTTGGCTTAGAGAATTGGGGTGAAACGGCGCTACTGCAGCGTACGGTCGTCAAGGTCTAGATCCTCCGCACTCGGCGGCGCCGCTACCCGGAAGCTCTCGCTGGCCCACGCACCAAAATCCATGTTTTTGCAGCGCTCGCTGCAGAATGGCCGAGACGGGTTGGACACGGCATAGATACTCTTCCCACCGCAACAGGGGCAGCGAACCAGCCGCTGGGGCATTGCGTCCAAGGGCGGCTTGGCGTCGTCGTTATCCGAATGCTGGCTGGCCACGGTTGTGCGCTCGGGCTTCAGGAGCACAAAGTGAGTTCAAAAGCCCCGTCTTCGTTACAAATATGCAGGCGGTCGTCGCTTTCGTGGCGCATTAGGCGGATAGACACCATCAGGCGGTTGCCGCTGATTTCGGGGATCAAGCGTAGCTCGTCCTTTAGGGACAGCCGAAGCAACTGGAAGGTTCGGCCCTGGGGCAGGTTCTGCTGGAACTGGCCGCCGACGGCAATCACTTTTTGCGGTGATCCCGAGTCGCGCAGCAACTTGAGCAGCAGGTGGATGGATTCGGCCAGCGGCGCCAGCGTCGAAGCCCAGCGCTGCAGGTCCACTTGGCGCGATGCGGTGTCGCGGTGCTGCCAGGCAAAGTAGGCGGGCAAATCAAACTCGCACGTGCCGCCAGGAATCCCAACCCGGCTGCGAATACTCATCAGCCAGTCGTTTTCGGTCAGGGCCTGGCCGGCTTTGCCAGGTTGGGCGTTCAACGCGGCGAAGCAGCGTTCGAGTTGCTGGATGATGCCGTCCAGTACACCCTCTGCAATGGCCGGGTTGCCGCGGTAGCCGTTAAGAATCTGCTTTTGCTTGTCGAGGTCTTTGAGGACATCGGACTTCAGGTCTGCACGGGCGCCCACATCCATGACTTCAAACATCGTGGCGATGGCGAAATGGTGGTCCAAGGGGTCCGTACGGGCCATCAGTTCGGACAGGCGCAGGAACAGGTGCTCCAGACGCAGATACGTGCGAATTCGCTCGTTGAAGGGGTATTCGTATAGGATCACGCTGATTTTTCCGGTGGCCGCATCATAGCCCGAACTGCGTGCCGATTTCGTGCACCTGCGCTCTAAGGCCATCAAGAGCGATGCCATCGTTAAACAGTACGGCATCAGCGGCAGCCAGCCGTTGTGCGCGAGAGGCCTGGGCGGCGATGATGCGTTGCACTTCTGCCGTCTGCAGGCCGTTGCGGGCGACGACGCGTGACAGTTGTGTTGCTTCGCTGCAGTCCACAACCAAGACGCGGTCTACAACGGAGCGCCAACGGCCGGACTCTACCAGCAAGGGGATGTCGAATACGGCGCAGGCAACGTCTGCTTCTGCGGCTTGCTGGGCCTGTCTGACCATCTCGGTACCGACGAGTGGGTGCACGATGGCTTCCAAGCGGGTTTTAGCCGTGGGGTCGGTATATACCAGGCTGCGCATCTGGACACGGTCCAGCGCGCCTTCAGGCGTCATCATGCCGGGTCCGAAGACGCTCTGAACCGCAGCCATCGCCGAGCCCCCAGGCGCTGTAGCAGCCCTTGAGATGGCGTCGGCATCTATCAGTACCGCCCCCATATCTAACAATACTGCCGCGACCGTGCTCTTGCCGCTGCCGATGCCGCCGGTCAGACCCAGTCTCAGCATGGATTCAACCGGCGACCCGGCTGAAAGGGAAGAGAAATGGAACCCACTGAACCAGAGTGTTCGTTCCAACCACAAACATCAGCAAGCCCGCGCCGGCCAGAAAAGGGCCAAACGCAAAATGGATGTCTTTGTGCGCAATGCGTCCCATCCATAGCGAGATACCGCCCAGTATGGAGCCTACGACGGAGGACAGCAGGATGATGGCAATCAGGTGTTCGGCACCAAACCATGCCCCCAGTGCGGCCAAAAGCTTGAAGTCTCCATGCCCCAGACCAATCTTACCGGTGAGATAGTGGTGCACGTGGAAAACGGACCAGAGGGAAACGTAGCCGAAAAAGGCGCCCCAAACGGCGGACTTCAAAGGAATGTTCCAGCCCAGCGCCGCGACCACGAGCCCCAGCCAGAGCAGCAGATAGTTGAGATCGTCTGGCAAGAAATGCGTATCGAAGTCGATGAGGAACAAGGCGATGAGTAGCGCGCAAAAAGTTGCCCACGCCAACGCCAACCATGTGGCGCCATATAGGGATGCTGAGAAATAGAACAGGGCACCAGTTAGCAGTTCGACCGCCGGATAGCGCAGACTGATGGGCTTCTTGCACGAGGAGCAGGCACCGCGCAGCGCGATATAGCTCAGCACGGGTATATTTTCGAACCAGCGAATCTGATGCCCGCAGTGCGGGCAGCGCGAGCGGGGTACCATCAAATTAAAGGGCTCAGCAGCAGGTGTTTCTCGTCCCGACATCTCCGCACATTCTGCTGCCCAGTCTTGCTCCATCATCTTGGGCAGGCGGTGGATCACGACATTCAGAAAACTGCCGATCAAGAGGCCCAGCACGCCGATCAGGCCGGCGTCCAGCCATTGCACGCCTGACAGCATCAAACCACTTGGCCCAATTTGAAGATCGGCAGGTACATGGCAACCACGATGCCACCGATGACGGTACCTAGAATCACAATGATGATGGGTTCCATCAGGCTGGAGATACCTGCAACCATGTCGTCGACCTCGGCTTCGTAGAAATCAGCAGCCTTGCCCAGCATGTGGTCAATAGAGCCGGACTCTTCACCAATCGCACACATCTGCAGCACCATGGAAGGGAATAGGTTGGCATTAGTCATGGCTGCGGTCAAGGCTGTGCCTGTGGAAACCTCCTGCTGGATTTTCAGCGTGCCGGACTCAAAGACACTATTGCCTGAAGCACCACCGACAGAATCCAACGCTTCGACCAAGGGCACACCTGCGGCAAACATGGTTGACAGGGTCCGCGTCCAGCGAGCGATACAAGACTTTTCGACCAATACCCCAAAGATGGGCAGCTTCAACATGACCCTATCCATGACCATTTGCATCTTCTTGTTGCGCTTCCATGTCTCCATGAAAAAATAGAGCCCGCCGCCTATGCCGCCAAAGATCAAGTACCAATACTTGACAAAAATCTCACTCATGGCGATGACGATCAGCGTAGGTGCGGGGAGTTCACCGCCAAAGGATTTGAAAACTTCCTTGAACGAAGGAATCACGAAGATCATGATGACGGCGACTACAACAAAGGCGACGACCAGCACGGATATCGGATACATCAATGCTGATTTGATCTTTGACTTGATAGCCTCTGTCTTTTCCATGTAAACCGCCAACCGGTCCAGCAATTGGTCCAAAATACCAGCCGACTCGCCGGCCTCAACCAGATTGCAATACAAGGCATCGAAGTACAGCGGAAACTTGCGAAAGGCCACATTCAGCGAGGTACCGGTTTCGACATCGGTCCGGATGTCGTTGAGCAATTTGGTTACCCGCGGGTTCGGGTTGCCACGTCCAACGATGTCAAAGGCCTGCAACAATGGCACCCCTGCCTTCATCATCGTGGCTAACTGACGTGTGAAAATGGCGAGGTCTTTAGGCTTAATGGACTTGCCCGCACTCATGCGCCGCTTTTTAATTTTTGTCGGAATCACGCCCTGGCGCCGCAGGGACGCCTTGACCTGGTTTTCACCGACTGCGCGAATCTCGCCGCGCACCTGCTTGCCGTTGCGGTCCTTGCCTTCCCATTCGTAAACAGCGTCTTTGCTGCTGTTGGTTTTTGCAGTTGCCATGAGACTCCTCTGGATTTCTTGTTATTCGTTGGTAACGCCGAGAACTTCTTCCAATGAAGTCATTCCCAGTTTGACTTTGTTCAGCCCCGATTGGCGCAAGGAGCGTACACCCTCGAGTTCGGATTGTCGGGCAATATCCAGCGAGCTACCGTCGCGCAGGATGATGCGCTGGATTTCTTCGCTGATAGGCATGACTTGGTAAATGCCGACGCGGCCTTTGTAGCCGTTATTGCAAGCAGAACATCCAACGGGCTTGTAGGGTTTCCAACTGCCATCCAGCTGGGTCTCGGTGAAACCCGCGTCGAGCAAAGCCGCACGCGGTATATCCACCTGTGTTTTGCAGGTTGGGCACAGACGCCTGGCCAAGCGTTGGGCCGTGATCAGGATTACGCTGGACGCAATATTGAACGCTGCAATGCCCATATTTCGCATGCGGGTCAGTGTGGCGGGCGCATCATTGGTGTGCAGTGTGGACAGCACCAAGTGGCCGGTCTGGGCTGCCTTGATGGAGATGTCTGCCGTTTCCAGATCCCGGATTTCACCGACCATGATGATGTCAGGGTCCTGGCGCAAGAATGATTTCAAAGCCGCCGCGAAGGTCAACCCCGCCTTTTCGTTGACGTTGACCTGGTTGACGCCGGGCAAGTTGATCTCGGACGGGTCTTCTGCCGTAGCAATGTTGACACCCGGCTGGTTCAGCAGGTTCAGGCAGGTGTACAGCGACACGGTTTTACCGGAGCCCGTGGGCCCGGTAACCAAGATCATGCCGTAGGGTCGTCCGATGGCTTTAATCAGGCGCTCTTTTTCCTCCGGGTCGTAACCCAGCGCATCGATACCCAGCTTGGCACTGCTGGGGTCCAAAATACGGATAACGATCTTTTCGCCAAACAGCGTGGGCAAAGTACTAACCCGGAAATCGATGACGCGGTCTGGCCCCACCTTGAGTTTCATGCGTCCGTCTTGCGGGACCCGCTTTTCGGAAATGTCCATTCGCGAAATCACCTTGATACGCGAGGCCAGCTTTTCCTTGATGGCGATGGGCGGCGATGCGATTTCGCGCAATTCGCCGTCAATGCGAAACCGCACCCGGTATGTCTGTTCGTAGGGTTCGAAGTGCAAGTCCGAGGCGCGCATACTGAACGCGTCCATCAGCATCTTGTGCAGAAAGCGCACCACCGGTGCGTCTTCGACTTCAGATGTGTTGGCCTGACCATTGTCGATAACCGCCTCTGCCGCTGCTTCATCGAATTCAAAGTCGCCGCCAATAATGTCTTCCATCGCCTCTGTGGCGGTGGTGGCACTGGCATCGACCAGTTTTGACAGTTTGTCGTATTCCGCGATAACCCAGTCGACCCCCATCTGGGTCGAAAACTTAATCTTTTCCGCCGCGGCTTGGTCCGATGGGTCGGCCGTTGCAACAATGAGACGGTTGCTGCGTTTGCTCAGCACCACTACGCGGTAGGCGGTGCAGATTTTGCTGTCCAGCAGGCCTTTGGGTAGCCGGTTAGTGTCTACGGCGTCCAGATCCAGCAAAGGTGCTGCAAAGGCGGCCGACAGCGTGTGAGCCAGGTCAGCGGCCGACACAGCGCCGGAGCTCATCAGTTCGGCAATAAAGCTGTTCTTGCTGGCCAACGCTTTGCGGTAGAGGTCTTCTGCGGATTTTTGACCCAGCTTACCTGCCGCGATCAACGCCCGACCCAGCCCCGGCAGGGCTATGGTTTGGTTGTCACGTTGTATGGGGTCAATAGTGGCCATGAACCAATGGGATAAAGCGTTAGGGGAAAGACCGAAGCATCATCGCTGATTGCAAGGGCAATGTAAATGAATTGAGATGAATGTTACCTTGCCTCGGCCCGTTTCCCCAGGCGCCTGTGCTACCCTTTGTGCTATGTATCCTAGAGCACTCGTTTCATGAATTCAATAGAGCGCACGGCGCCAGACAGTATCATTTCCGTCGTTCTGTGTGGTGGCAGTGGTACACGGTTGTGGCCCTTGTCACGCAAGGCCTTACCCAAACAGTTTGTACCCTTGGTCCAGGGCGTCAGCCTATTGCAGCTGACGATGCAGCGTGCCGCGCTGTTAGGCCCCGAGCAAATCATTGTGGCCAGCGAGGACCACCGCTTCCTGGTACAGGACTGCGCGGATGCAGCCCATGTAAAGGGCACCATACTGCTGGAGCCCGTCGCACGCAACACCGCCGCAGCCATGGCCAGCGCTGCACTGAACGCGCCAGCAGATGCTTTGTTGCTGTTTCTGCCGGCAGACCACCACATTCCGGATACCGCTGCGTTTGCCCAGACGATACGCGCGGGTGTTCCCGCGGCGCAGGCAGGGTCGATCGTGACTTTTGGCGTACAACCCAGTTTCCCCAGTACGGCCTATGGTTATATCCAGCAGGGCGAGTCACTGGAGAGGCAGGGCGGCGCCCATGCCGTGCAGCGCTTTGTTGAAAAACCCGATGCCGCGCGTGCGCAAGAGTTGTTGCTGGCCGGAGGTTACTTCTGGAATGCCGGGATTTTCCTGGTACGGGCAAGCACCTTGTTGGCTGCCTTACAGACCCATGCACCCGACATCTTGGCTGCCTGTAGGCAGGCCGTGGAACAGCAGACCGCAGATGGAAACTTCCGCCGTCTGGGGGCCCAAGCATTTGCGGCCTGCCGATCGGACAGCATCGACTACGCAGTGATGGAGAAGGCCGGCAATGTCGCGGTGCTGCCATTCGCCGCAGCATGGAGCGATGTGGGGAGCTGGAACGCTGTCGCCGAATTGTCCGAACCCGATGCGCAAGGCAACCGTATCCACGGTCAGGGCCATGCAGTGCAGGCCAGTGAGACCTTTATCCATGCCACGCACCGCCCCGTCGTGGCACTGGGAACGCACAAGCTGCTGATCATTGACACGGCCGATGCGGTGTTGGTGGCCCATGTAGACCATGCCGAAGAGGTAAAGACCGTGGTTGCCAAACTGGAAGCCCTGGGCGTGCCGCAGGCCCTGCACCACCGCCATGTCGCCCGCCCGTGGGGAATGTACGACAGTGTGGACGCTGGTGAGCGCTTCCAGGTCAAGCGTATTGTGGTCAAGCCGGGGTCCTCACTCAGCCTGCAAATGCACCACCACCGCGCCGAGCATTGGATTGTGGTCAGTGGGACGGCCGAGGTGACGAATGGTGACAAGGTCATGCTGTTGACCGAAAACCAGAGCACATACATCCCCCTTGGCCAGATTCACCGCTTGGCGAATCCTGGCAAAGTGCCTCTAGAGATCATTGAGGTTCAGTCGGGTTCTTACCTGGGCGAGGACGATATCGTGCGCTTGGAAGACACTTACGGCCGGACGGTAGCACCTGCGAAGTCTGAATAGGGGAATTGGTCGGGGTGAGAGGATTCGAACCTCCGGCCTCTACGTCCCGAACGTAGCGCTCCACCAGGCTGAGCTACACCCCGTGTGTAGACTTGCAATGCGGTCCAAAATCAGTGATTTCGGTCCAGCAACTGCGATGCCAAGTGTACCAAACAGTCCCTGTGCTGGCCCTGTGGTAGTCGCTGTGCAGCGGCAACGGCGCGCATGGCTTCCTGCTGTGCGGCAGTGCGGGCAACGTCAAGGGCCCCGGTCTGTCTGACGATGGCGATAACGGCGTCAAGCATGGTTACATCACCGGTTTCTATCGCCTGCTGAATGGTTTCGCGTTCACGTGTCGTGCCCCGCTGCATGGCGGCGATCAGCGGCAGCGTGGCTTTGCCCTCGCGCAGGTCGTCGCCCAGATTTTTTCCCATGATGGCGGCGTCGCCGGTGTAGTCCAGCACGTCGTCGATGACCTGAAAGGCTGTACCCAGCGCCTGACCGTATTCGGCGCAGGCCTCTTCCAGTGAAGGATTCGCGGCCGACAATATGGCGCCGACGCGGGCGCTGGCTTCGAACAGTTTGGCCGTCTTGGAACGGATGACCTGCAGGTAGCCGGCTTCATCCAGCCCGGCGTTGTGCATATTCATCAGTTGCATGACCTCACCTTCGGCGATGATGTTAGTGGCATTGGCCAGCACTTCCATGATGCGCATGCTTTGCGTGTCGACCATCATCTGGAAGGCGCGGGAATACAGGAAATCACCTACCAGCACGCTGGCGGGGTTGCCGAATTTGGCGTTGGCGGTAGGGTTGCCGCGGCGCAACGCCGAGTCGTCGACCACGTCGTCGTGGAGCAGCGTAGCGGTATGTATGAATTCCACCACCGCGGCCATATTGAAGCGTTGCACGCCTTTGAAGCCCAGAGCGCCACAACATAAAAGCAGCAGCGCTGGGCGCAGGCGTTTGCCGCCGGCCGAAATGATGTACTGGGAGACGCTGCCCACCAGGGGCACGCCGGAGTCAAGTCTGCGTGCGATCACCTGGTCGACCTGGAGCATGTCCTGTTCGACGATGGAGAGACCATGGGACGCGCCGGTTGTAGTGGCTTGCAAGGCAGTAGGACCGTTTATTAGTTGTCGAATTGTATAGAGGCCGGCCCGGGCCTTTGGTGCACGCACGCGCAATTTGACGGTTTTAGCCTCCAATGTTATACTCATGGGCTCTGCGAAAATTCGTTTGCAGAATCTCACATTGAAGAGGTCAATATGTACGCGGTCATAAAAACCGGCGGTAAGCAATATCGGGTTGCTGCTGGCGAAAAAATTAAAGTAGAACAGATTGCTGCGGATGTAGGCCAAGAGATTGTGTTTGACCAGGTTCTGGCTGTCGGAAACGGCGCTGAACTGAAGGTTGGCACTCCCTTGGTGTCCGGCGCAACTGTGACAGTTACAGTACTGTCTCAGGGCAAGCACGACAAAGTGCGCATTTTCAAGATGCGCCGTCGCAAGCACTATCAGAAACGTCAAGGTCACCGCCAGCTGTTCACAGAACTGCAAATCGGCGCCATCGTAGGATAAGGTCATGGCACAGAAAAAAGGCGGCGGCTCTACGCGAAACGGGCGCGATTCCAAGCCCAAAATGCTCGGCGTGAAGAAATTCGGCGGCGAATTGGTTAGCGGTGGCGCGATCATCGTGCGCCAGCGCGG
This sequence comes from Rhodoferax sp. ZS1R8, assembly GCF_056521325.1. Lineage (NCBI taxonomy): Bacteria > Pseudomonadati > Pseudomonadota > Betaproteobacteria > Burkholderiales > Comamonadaceae > Rhodoferax > Rhodoferax sp. ZS1R8. The sequence continues at coordinate 317,400 of NZ_JBWMBA010000002.1, forward strand.
CACCAAGTTCCACCCCGGCACCAATGTCGGCATCGGCAAGGATCACACCTTGTTTGCCCTGACAGAAGGCCATGTTTCTTTCACCACCAAGGGTGCATTGAACAAACATACGGTGAACGTAACTGCAGCCTGATCTGCGGTGACTCTTCCCAAGAAACCCTGCGCTGTACCAGCGCGGGGTTTTTGTTTTCAGCGCACAGCATTTAACGTCTTTGCGCGAAGTGAGCCTATAACGCAACCCGCAAACGGGTTGTCATCTGCGAAAATAGCACCATGAAGTTCGTCGACGAAGCCTATATTGATATCTCTGCTGGAGACGGCGGGGCCGGCTGCGTCTCGTTTCGGCATGAAAAATACAAAGAGTTTGGCGGCCCCAATGGCGGCGACGGCGGCCGTGGTGGCCACGTGTTCGCGGTGGCGGACCCCAATCTCAACACCCTGGTCGATTTCCGCTTCTCGCGCCGGCACGACGCCAAGCGCGGCGAACACGGCATGGGCTCCGACATGTTTGGCGCTGCGGGTGACGACATCACACTCAAGATGCCGGTCGGCACCATCATCACCGACGCCGAAACCGGCGAAGTGCTGTACGAGCTGCTCAACCCGGGCGAGGTGATCACCATCGCCAAGGGCGGTGACGGTGGCTTTGGCAACCTGCGTTTCAAGAGCGCGATCAACCGTGCACCACGCCAGAAGACGCCCGGTTGGCCCGGTGAAAAGAAGAGTCTCAAGCTCGAACTGAAAGTGCTGGCCGATGTCGGTCTGCTGGGCATGCCCAATGCCGGCAAATCCACCTTCATCACCGCTATTTCCAATGCGCGTCCGCGTATTGCCGACTACCCGTTCACCACGTTGCACCCCAACCTGGGTGTCGTGCGCGTTGGCCCGGAACAAAGCTTCGTCGTTGCCGATCTGCCCGGTTTGATCGAGGGCGCGTCCGAGGGCGCTGGCTTAGGACATCTTTTCCTGCGCCACCTGACCCGTACCCGTTTGCTGCTGCACATCGTGGACATGGCCCCCTTTGATGAAGGCGTTGACGTCGTCGCGCAAGCCAAGGCCATCGTCAACGAACTGAAGAAGTACGACACCGATTTGTACAAGAAGCCGCGTTGGCTGGTGTTGAACAAGCTCGACATGGTCGATAACGACGAGCGAGCCGCCCTGATCAAGGACTTTGTGAAGCGCTTCAAGTTCAAGGGCCCGGTGTTTGAAATTTCCGCCCTGACGCGCGAAGGTTGTGAGCCTCTGGTCAAGGAAATCTACAAGCACGTCAAGGCGCAACAGGTGGCAGAACAAACGCCCGAGGTCATAGACCCGCGCTTTGTGAACACCCCCGACGCATCCGACGCCTAAAAATTTCACTATCAAATTAGTAGCTGCCCACGCGCTGCTGACGGGGGCTACAGCTCCAAATGGTAAATATTTCCAGTTCTACGGTGTTGCGTGATGCCAAACGAGTGGTGGTCAAGGTGGGTTCCAGCCTGGTAACCAATGACGGCCAAGGTTTGGACGAAGTCGCCATTGGCGAATGGTGCCGCCAGATGGCCCACCTGATGCGCGATGGGCGCGAGGTCATCATGGTTTCCAGCGGCGCCATCGCCGAAGGCATGAAGCGCCTGGGCTGGTCGGTACGGCCCAAGGCCATCCAGGAGCTGCAGGCCGCTGCCGCGGTGGGCCAAATGGGCCTTGCGCAGATGTACGAGACCAAGCTCAAGCTCAACGGTCTGGGCAGCGCCCAGGTATTACTGACCCACGCGGACCTGGCCGACCGCGAACGCTACCTGAATGCCCGCTCCACACTGCTGACACTGCTCAAGCTGGGCGTTGTGCCGGTCATCAACGAGAATGACACGGTCGTCAACGACGAAATCAAGTTTGGTGACAACGACACACTAGGCGCTCTGGTCGCCAACCTGGTCGAGGCCGACGCCTTGGTGATCCTGACCGACCAAAAAGGTCTGTTCACCGCCGATCCGCGCAAAGACCCAGCCGCCGAATTTGTGTACGAAGCGCGGGCCGGCGATGCTGCACTCGAAGCTATGGCCGGCGGCGCAGGATCGAGCATCGGCCGGGGTGGCATGATTACGAAGATCTTGGCAGCGAAGCGCGCTGCGGGGTCTGGCGCGTCCACCGTCATCGCCTGGGGCCGCGAGCCTGATGCGCTGATCCGCCTCACACAAGGCGAGGCTATCGGCACTTTGCTGGTGGCCCAAACGCAAAAACAACAGGCCCGCAAACAGTGGATGGCCGATCACCTGCAAATGCGCGGGGCGGTGTTCGTGGACGACGGTGCCGCCACCAAGGTGCGTGCCGAAGGCAAAAGCTTGTTGCCCATCGGCATGGTATCGGTGGAGGGGGACTTCTCACGCGGTGACGTGATTGCGGTGCGCGATGCCAGCGGCAGCGAACTGGCCCGGGGACTGGCCAACTACTCTAGCTCCGAAGCGCGGCTGTTGTGCCGAAAGCCGTCTGCCGATATTGAAAAATTATTGGGCTATGCCGCCGAGCCAGAAATGTTGCACCGCGACAACTTGGTGCTGACCCGCTAGGTAGGCGCCGTCTCAGGGCACGCCCAGCGTGCCTTGGGCACTAGTCGTAGTTTTGTTGGCGCCGCTTAAGGGCGCGTATTGTGTCCTCGCGCTTGGCGGATGTCCGACCCTCGCAGCCCCCCTGCTTGGCAATCGCGTAGGCGTGGCGTGACGGTAGGTTGTCGGTCAAAGGCCGCCACTCCGGCTTTTTCACCGCCGTCCACACGCCGCTCGAGTTAGCCCGGGCATAGGTCTTAACCTCGCCGCTGGTACACAGGATACCCTCATAGGCCGCGTTGGTGGAGCCAGACGCGTTGCGCATGACCACCACGTAGCGCACGACGCCGTCGCTTGCGCCCACGCTCAGCGTTGCCGGGTCAATGCCAACCTGCAGCGTTACATAGGACGGCATTTCGATCGGGACCAATCCGTCCTTGGAATACGTGGGCGGGGGCGGCGCATTCTCTTCTACCCATTCCGGCACCTCGACCGGGGTTTGTGCCCAAACGGCCGGTGCCATACAGGCCAGCGCGATGCACAACGCCACACAATGTCTAAATCCCATGCTTGTTTCCGTGGTGTGAGTCCGCGCCATTGCTAGTGGCTGGATTCGGCTCAAATGTGGCGCCGGGCGGCAATGCCATGCCGGACGGCATATGGTGGTGGTCTCCACCCGATGACTGGCCGTGGTCGTCCGTACTCGCAGGCTCGTGCGAGCGATGTCCTTGGCGTAAGAACCGGTTGCGTGGTTCTTGCCGCGGCAGGTAGCGGGCGAGCTCGGTTAAGGCGGTTTCGTACACGCCGCGTTTGAACTCGACAACGGCATCCAACGGAACCCAGTAATCGTTCCAGCGCCAGGCATCGAATTCGGGGTGGTCAGTGGCACGCAGGTTCAAATCCCAGTCGTGTCCGATTAGTTTCAATAAGAACCAGATCTGTTTCTGGCCTTTGTAGTGGCCGCGCGCATCCCTGCGGATGTAGCGGTCCGGCACCTCGTAGCGCAACCAGTCTCGGGTACGGGCAACTATGCTGACGTGCTCCGGCAGGAGCCCCACTTCCTCATGCAACTCGCGCATCATGGCCTGCTCGGGAGTCTCGCCCCGGTCAATGCCACCTTGCGGAAACTGCCACGAATGGGTTCGTATGCGTTTACCCCAAAATACCTGATTTTTCTGGTTGAGCAGGATGATGCCGACGTTGGGCCGAAAGCCGTCCCGGTCAAGCATAATCAAACCCCAATTTTTAAACTTCGTTCATTATGCACAGCAAGCGCTGTGTATCAAGGGGCGAAGGCCTTTGAAGTTTTCCGAGTGACCCCATGAAAGCATCTCAATTTTTCATTTCCACCCTCAAAGACGCGCCTGCCGACGCCGAAGTCGCCAGCCACAAGCTGATGATGCGCGCCGGGATGATCAAGAAGCTGGGCGCCGGCATCTACACCTATATGCCCATGGGGCTGCGCGTGATCCGCAAGGTGGAAGCCATCGTGCGGGAAGAGATGAACCGTGCCGGTGCGGTGGAACTGGCCATGCCGGTCGTCCAGCCCGCCGAGCTGTGGCAAGAAACCGGGCGCTTCGAGAAAATGGGCCCCGAACTGCTGCGCATCAAGGACCGCCATGACCGCGATTTTGTTGTTCAGCCGACGAGTGAGGAAGTGATCACTGACATTGCGCGCCAGGAGATCAAGAGCTACAAGCAACTACCCAAGAATCTGTACCAGATCCAGACCAAGTTCCGCGACGAGCGCCGTCCCCGCTTCGGCCTGATGCGGGGGCGCGAGTTCACGATGAAGGATGCGTACAGCTTTGACCGCGACCAGGACTCGGCCAAGGCCAGCTACCAAGTCATGGCCGGTGCCTACCGCAAGATATTTGACCGCTTTGGCCTGCGCTACCGCGCAGTTGCGGCCGATAGCGGTGCGATTGGCGGCGATCTGAGCGAGGAATTCCAGGTCATTGCAGCTACTGGCGAAGACGCCATCATTTACTGCCCGACCAGCGACTACGCTGCCAATATCGAAAAGGCCGAGGCGCTGGCCCCTACCGCGGCGCGCGGCGTGGCCACCCAGGCCCTGACCAAGACGTCCACGCCAGGCAAGAGCACGTGCGAAGACGTATCGGCGCTGCTGAACGTGCCGCTGTCCACCACCGTCAAGTCTTTGGTGCTCGCCACCGACGAGCTGGACAATAAGGGCGCGGTCGTGAAGACCCAGGTCTGGTTGCTGCTGTTGCGCGGAGACCACGAAATGAACGAGGTGAAGGTCGGCAAGCTGCCGGACCTGGCCAACTTCCGCTTCGCCACGGTGGAAGAGATCGAGGCGCACTTCGGCTGCAAGCCCGGCTATCTTGGCCCCATAGCCCTGAAGAAGCCGTTGAAGATCGTCGCCGACCGCGACGTGGCCGTCATGGCCGACTGGATTTGCGGCGCCAATGCCGAAGACTTCCACACCACTGGCGTCAACTGGGGCCGGGATTTGCCCGAGCCTGACTTGATCGCCGACATCCGCAACGTGGTCGCCGGCGACGCCTCGCCCGACGGCAAAGGTGTGCTGGCCATCGAGCGCGGCATCGAAGTCGGCCACGTGTTCTACCTGGGCACCAAATACAGCAAGGCCATGAACGCCACCTTCCTGGGCGAAAACGGCAAGCGCCAGTTCATGGAAATGGGTTGCTACGGCATTGGCATCACCCGCCTGCCCGCAGCCGCCATCGAGCAGAACCACGACGACAAGGGCATCATCTGGCCGGACGCGTTGGCGCCTTTCACCGTGGTGCTGTGCCCCATCAGCCCGGACCGTTTCCCGGAAGTCAAAGCCGCCGCAGACTCTCTGTACGCCGACCTGCTGGCTGCCGGTGTGGACGTGATGCTGGACGACCGCAATGAGCGCCCCGGCGCGATGTTCGCCGACTGGGAGCTGATCGGTGTGCCGCACCGCGTCACGATTGGCGACCGTGCGCTGAAAGAAGGCATGGTCGAGTACCAGCACCGCCGCGATGCTGAGGCCACGAAGGTGGCCGTGGGCGAAATTGCGGCGCTGGTCCGCGGCAAACTGGCCGCATGAAGCTAACTGGTACGCAGCTGCTGCAAGCCCCTGTCTCACGGAGAATATGCCTGTTGCCCCCGTTGGTAGGGGCTGGGTTGCTATCGATACAGGAGCATGCCTGGGCCGGTGGCCAGATTGAAGAGCCGCTGATGGATTCGGTGCGCACCGCGCTCAGCAGCGCGGTTCGTAATGCGGCGCCACCCATCCCCGAGTTCAGCAATACCGAGCAGCGCCTGTATTACCTGCGTTGGCTCGGTGCCATGAGCGAGCGTCTGGCGAAGAAGAAGAAAGACTTCGAAACCCGCAAGGAATTTTTACAAACTGTCTGGTACGAGAGCAAGCGCGCGGGCCTGGACACCGCTCTGGTGTTGGGACTGATCCAGGTAGAGAGCAATTTCCGCAAGTTCGCGGTGTCTGTTGTTGGTGCGCGCGGGTATATGCAGGTGATGCCGTTCTGGACGCGTGCCATTGGTGATGGGGACGCTGGGAGGCTGTTCCATATGCAAACCAACCTGCGCTTTGGCTGCGTGATTCTGCGGCACTATCTCGACCGGGAGAAGGGTGACCTGTTCCTGGCGCTGGGGCGTTACAACGGGTCGCGGGGGAAACCGCAGTATCCGGATGCGGTGTTTGCGAACAAGCGGTTGTGGGAGTTTGTTCCGCCTAAGTCTTAGGCACTAAGACCCTAGCCGGCGGCTTGTTGTGGGTGGATCCGTTGGGCTGCGCGTTTTGCTCCGTGTCCCCCGCCCGCTGCGCGGTCTCCTCCTCCTTTACCTGCGCAAAACGCACAGCCCAACGGATCTGGCCGGCGTTGTCAGCACGCGTCTAACGGGGTCCACAAATAGCGAAATCCTCACGGCCGACAGCCTACGCGCTCCACCACTGGAGCATCAGGCATGGGGCGGCTGTTCTGCGCAGGTAAAGGAGGAGGCCGAAGGCCGGGGGACACGGAGCAGAACAGTCGCCCCATGCCTGTTGCGGGTCGGGTGACGAGTCCTGCGAAAAAGATCAGGCTGCGGGAGTACCCAAAGCCTGCTGCAACTCACCGTTCTCGTACATCTCCATCATGATGTCCGACCCGCCAATGAACTCACCCTTGACGTACAGCTGGGGAATGGTGGGCCAGTTGCTGTAATCCTTGATACCGGCGCGGATTTCGTCGTCTTCCAGCACATTGACCGTCTTGATGGCCTTGGGGTCCACACCGCAGGCCTTCAGGATCTGGATAGCACGGCCGGAAAAACCGCACTGGGGGAAGCTGGCATTGCCCTTCATGAACAGCAGAACTTCGTTGTTCTTGACGAGTTCATCAATGCGTTGTTGTGTGTCGCTCATGGCAATAACTCCAAAAAATCTGGCCCGACTGGCCGTAGCCCCACATTATCCCAGACCCACCGGGCCGCTGCACAAGCAAGCTATTTGCGCCGCGGGTTTGACCAGCGTGCTCTTGCCGAACATCAGATGCTCCACCACGACCAGCAGTACGCACAGCGCAATGAACAACGGCAACTGGACGGTCGTCCAGCGGTCTTCGCGCCACTGTTTTTCCAGCGAATACCACCAGTCGGCACTGGACCACAGGCGCAGCGCTTCCAGAAAACTGCTCCATTCCTTGAAGATGATCTTTCCCAGCGCCAGGTAGACCGGAATATTGACCAGAACCAGGATGAACCAGTGCGCTTTGTTGGCATTCATGGCGGCGGAGGCTGTAGAAGAGTTGCTATGGATTTGCTAGCTGCTTACGCGCATTCTACGAGGGCTACAGCTTGATTTACCGTTGAGAACCGCTGCAGCGCTCTATGCCGGCCAGGTCGCGGCGCGATTGCGCATGGGCAAGCCCGGCACCCGCCATCAGCGCGCGCACGGCGGCGGCCTGGTCGTAGCCGTGCTCCAGCAGCAGCCAGCCGCCGGGCAGCAAGTGGTGCACCGCCTGGGTAATGATGCTGCGGATGTCGTCCAAGCCATCGGCGCCGCTGGCCAAGGCTTGCAAAGGCTCGTGTTTCAGCGCGGCCAGGCGGTGGTCGGCGCTGGCGATGTAGGGCGGGTTGGAGACGATGGCGTCAAACTGCTGGCCCTGCGGCACGCCTTCCAGCCAGCTGCCCCGGGCAAATTGCACATCCAACCGCAGCCTTTTCGCATTGGCCTGGGCCACGGCCAGCGCGTCGGCGCTGAAGTCGACCGCGCTGACCTGCAGGTCGGGCCGAGCGTGTTTCAGCGCTAGCGCGATGGCGCCACTGCCCGTGCCCAGGTCGACCACCCGCTTGGGGGCTGCGGACGGGGCAGGCATCACCTCCAGAGCCCATTCCACCAGCGTTTCGGTATCGGGGCGGGGCACCAGCACACGGGAGTCGACCTGCAAGTCCAGGCCAAAGAATTCCTTGTGGCCGGTGATATAGGCCACGGGCTCGCCGGCCGCGCGGCGCAATAGGGACTGCACCAATGCGGCCTCGGCAGCGGCGGGCAGTGGGTCAGTGTCGTGGGCCAGCAGCCAGGCGCGGTCATGCGCCGGGCGGCCCAGCGCATGCAGCAGCAGCAACTGCGCGTCCAGCCGGTCCAGGCCCAGGACCTGGGCGTGGCGCAGCGCCTGGTCCACTGTCATGACCATCAGCCCAGTCCCACTTCCAGCGCGGCAAGTTGTTCAGCTGCCTCGTAGGCTTGCAGGGCCTCCACGACATCGCCCAGGTCGCCTTCCATGATTTGCAAGAGCTTGTACAGCGTCAGGTTGATGCGGTGGTCGGTCAGGCGACCCTGCGGGAAGTTGTAGGTCCGAATCCGGTCGCTTCTATCCCCACTTCCGACCAGGCTCTTGCGTTCGGCCGCGTCTTTGGCAGCGCGCTCGCTGCGCTCTTTCTCGTGGATGCGGGCGGTCAGCACTTTGAGGGCCTGGGCCTTGTTGCTGTGCTGGCTGCGGCCGTCCTGGCATTCGGCGACGATGCCGGTGGGCAGGTGGGTGATGCGCACGGCCGAATCGGTCTTATTGATGTGCTGGCCACCGGCACCGCTGGCACGGTAGGTGTCGATGCGCAGGTCCGACGGGTTGATCTTGATGGCCTCGGCCTCGTCCTGCTCGGCCAGCACGGCGATGGTGCAGGCGCTGGTGTGGATGCGGCCCTGGGTCTCGGTGGCGGGCACGCGTTGCACGCGGTGGCCGCCGGATTCGAACTTCAAAAGGCCATACGCGCCGCACGATCCAGCGCTGGTGGTCGCGCTGCCTTCGATGCGCAGCACCACTTCCTTGTAGCCGCCCAACTCGCTTTCAGACGCGCTCATGATTTCGGTGCGCAGGCCCTTGGCGTCGCAGTAGCGGGTGTACATGCGGGCCAGGTCGGCGGCAAACAGCGCGGATTCGTCACCGCCGGTGCCGGCGCGGATTTCCACAAACGCGGGGCGCACATCGTCCGGGTCCTTGGGCAGCAGCATGCGCTGCAGTTCAGTCTCCAACTGCGCCAGTTCTGCCGTGGCAGCAGCGATTTCCTCTTCGGCCATTTCGGCCATGTCGGGGTCGGATTTCATCTCCTGTGCACTGGCCAGGTCGGCCTCGCGCTGCTGGTGGCGGGCCCAGCGGCTGGCAACCGCCGCCACGTCGGTGTGCTCACGCGACAGCTTCAGGAACTGCTCCATGTCTTTCATGATGTCCTCGCGGGACAGCAAAAATTCCAGTTCGCCCTGGCGGTCGGTGTAGCGGGCTAGTTGTTGGCGGAGAAAGGGTTTCATAGGACTAAAAAAGCGGTCAGCAAACTAGAAATACCAGATGCGGTTTCAGCGTGCTTGGCAGCGTGTACTTCAGTACTAAAAAGACGCGGCCAAATGTGGCTGTTAGCTCCCTCTTCCACCCGGCGGGGTGGGAGAGGGCGGGGGGAGAGAGGGGGAAAAATGAGGAAGCCGCCAGCGCAGCTAACGCTCTTTACGGAGGAAAAAGTGCTGAATCGCAGAACTCGCCCGTTCACGTGCGTGGGAGTCCCCCGCATGCAACTCCGCCATCGCCCCATGCAGCATTTTCTGTGTCAGCCCCCTAGACAAGGCCTCCAGCACGGTATCAATATCCTCACCCTTGGCCAGCAGCTTGCGCGCCCGGGCCAGCTCCATGGCACGCCATTCGTCAGCCTGCGCGTTGAGCTGCTGGATCAACGGCACCGATCCACGCTGGTCCACCCAGTGCATGAAGCTTTGCACACCGGCGTCCACAATCGCTTCGGCCTGGGCCACGGCGGCCTGGCGGCTGGCCTGGGCGGTTTGCACCACGCCGGCCAGGTCGTCCACGGTGTACAGGTAGACATCTTCCAACGCCTTGACCTCGACTTCGATGTCGCGCGGCACGGCCAGGTCGACCATGAACATCGGGCGGTGGCGGCGTTTCTTGACTGCGCGTTCCACGGCACCCAGGCCGATGATGGGCAGCGTGCTGGCGGTGCAGCTGACCACCACATCGAATTCGTGCAACCGGTCCGGCAGATCAGCCAAGCGCATCACCTCGCCACCAAAACGCGACGCCAGTTTTTCGCCACGCTCCAGCGTGCGGTTGGCAATGGCGATGGCCTTGGGCGACTTGGCCGCAAAGTGGGTGGCGCACAGCTCGATCATCTCGCCAGCGCCAACAAACAGCACCTTGACCTTGCCCAGGTCTTCAAACAGATTGCCGGCCAAGCGCACGGCGGCAGCGGCCATGCTGATGCTGTGGGCGCCAATCTCGGTCGACGTGCGCACCTCTTTGGCCACGGCGAAGGAGCGCTGGAACATCTGGGATAAGGTGGTGCCCAGGGCACCCGCCGCGTCGGCCGCACGCACGGCGTCCTTCAGCTGGCCCAGAATCTGCGGCTCGCCCAGCACCATGGAATCCAGACCGCTGGCAACGCGAAAGGCGTGGCGCGCGGCTTGGCCGTCCTGCAAGCTGTAGGTGTGAGAGCGCAGCGCGTCGGCGGAGATACCGGCCGACTGGGCCAGCCAGCCCAGCGTGGGCTCCAGCTCGGACTGTTCACCGGCGCAGTAAATCTCGGTGCGGTTGCAGGTGGAGACGATAGCTGCCTCGGGCATGCGCTGCAGCGTCTGGCGCAGGCCTTGCAAATGCGGTGCGATCTGGTCCATGGCGAACGCAAACCGACCGCGCAAATCCAGGGGTGCGGTGGTGTGGTTGATGCCTAGGGTCCAGACGGCCATGCGGGAGAAGCTTTGGAGGGGTTAAACCGTGATTATAAAATCGGACCCACTTCATCCACCTGACGGCCCCTTGAGTGGCCGCGCCGCATGGGCCCTTTGGACCAACTAAACCACATCCTCAACTTCCTGGCACCAGCGGCGGCAGTGGCTTTGCTGCTCGCGCTGTTTGGCCCCTTTGTTGGTGGGAAAAGGGCGGCAGCCCCCGGATTGCTTGCCCAGACAGCTATGAATTTTGTAGCCGGTGCCTTGGCCTTGGGCCTGGGCCTGTGGTTTTTTGGGAACGACGGCAAGATGGCCAGCTATGCCGCGATGGTGGTGGTGTGCACCATCAGCCAGGCTCTGGCGTTGCGGCGCTAAAACCTGTCAGACCGGGCTGAACAGGTCCACGCGGTCGGTGATGATGCCGTCCGTGCCCAGGTCTATCAGCCGCTGCGCCGCCCATTCGTCATTGACGGTGTAGCTCAGGGTTCTGAAACCCGCGCTTTGGGCCTGGGTAACGCTGCTCTGGTCCCACAGGGCGTGGTTGCAGACAACGGCTTGGCAGTCCAGGCTGAGCGCGGTTTCCAGCCAGCCCTTCCACAGGGTATCGAGCAGCAGGCCACGCGGCAACTCCGGCTGGGTAGCTAGCGCGCCTTCTAGCGCATCCACTTGGAACGAGGTCAGCAAGGGTTTGATGGCCTGGTCCGCCCACAGCCGCGCGGCGTGCTGGGCCACGGCTTCGCCGGTGTGGCGCTCCGTGCCGGGCGTGGGTTTGATTTCGATGTTCAGCAGGTAGCCGTTGGCCATGCAATATGCGGCAATGTTGGCCAGCGTCGACAACGGCTCGCCAGCGTAGGCCCGGCTGTGCCAACTGCCGGCATCCAGCTGCGCCAGTGCGCTCCAGGGGATGTCACCGCCGACCAGTGGGGCCGTCTGGAGTGCTATCGAATCAGGAGCTGCTTGTGGGCGTTGCATGCGGGCTGCAAGCACTTTTGATGCATTGGTGGTGCGGGTCAGCGTAGCGTCATGCATCAAAAATGGCACGCCATCGGCACTGAGTTTGACGTCGCACTCGAACATGCGGTAGCCATGGCTGGCACCCAGGCGGAAGGCTGCCAGCGTGTTCTCGGGCGCGAGCTTGCCCGCACCGCGGTGGGCCACCCAGCGGGGGTAGGGCCAGGGGGGGAAGGTGGTGGTCACAGTCTCTTGCCGGAAGCGGCGTCGAAGACGTGCATGCGGTCGGCGCGCGGTGTGACATGCAGCACGCTACCCAGCGCCGGCACGGGCTGCGATTCCTCAATCCGCACGATCATGCTTTCGGTGGAGTCCACGTGGTTCCAGCGCCCGTAGACCAGGCGTTCGGCCCCCAGCATTTCCACGGCCTCCACGCGCAAGGCCCAGCCGCTGTGGCTGATGTCCAGGTGCTCGGGGCGTACGCCGGTGATGGTGCCGGGCTCGGTCCCGGGTGCGTCTTTGAGCAGGTTCATTGGCGGCGAGCCGATAAAGCTGGCCACAAAGGTCGTGGCAGGGCGGGTGTACACCTCTTCGGGCGTGCCGAACTGCTCCATATTTCCAGCGTTCATGACGATCATGCGCTGGGCCAGCGTCATGGCTTCGACCTGGTCGTGCGTGACGAACAGCGACGTGATGCCCAGCTCGCGGTGCAGCTTTTGAATCTCCAGGCGGGTCTGGGCTCGCAGCTTGGCGTCCAGGTTGGACAGTGGTTCGTCAAATAGAAACACCTGGGGCTGGCGCACGATGGCGCGGCCCATGGCCACGCGCTGGCGCTGGCCGCCCGACAGGGCTTTAGGCTTGCGTTCCAGGTAGGGAGTCAGTTCCAGAATGTTTGCAGCCTTGTCAACGCGCGCTTTGATCTCGGCGATAGGCACGTTGGCGATCTTCAGACCATAGGCCATGTTGTCGAACACGCTCATGTGGGGGTACAGCGCATAGTTCTGGAACACCATGGCGATGTCGCGCTCAGACGGTTCGAGGTCGTTGACCACGCGGTTGCCAATGGAGATGGTGCCTTCGCTGATTTCCTCCAGCCCTGCAACCATGCGCAGCAGGGTGGATTTGCCGCAGCCCGACGGCCCGACGATGACGATGAATTCGCCATCGGCAATGGCCGCATTCACGCCGTGGATGACCTGGTTGGCGGTCTTGCCGCTGCCGTAGCGTTTGATGACGTTTTTGAGTTCTATGGATGCCATATTTCCCTATTCAGTTGGCGACAGAGTTCCGCTTGGCTGCGGTCTGTACCGCAAGCACGTTTACTTTTCAGTATCCACCAGACCTTTGACAAACCACTTCTGCATCAGCATCACCACCAGCGCGGGCGGCAACATGGCCAGCATGGCGGTGGCCATTACGATGTTCCATTCGGTTTGTGCGTCACCGCCGGAGATCATCTGCTTGATGCCGATGACGACGGGGTACATGTTTTCTTCGGTCGTCACCAACAGCGGCCACAGGTACTGGTTCCAGCCATAAATGAACTGGATCACAAACAGCGCGGCCATGCTGGTGGCAGACAGCGGCACCAAAATGTCCTTGAAAAACCGCATCGGGCCGGCCCCATCTACCCGCGCTGCCTCGACCAGCTCATCTGGCACGGTCAGGAAGAACTGGCGGAACAAAAAGGTGGCAGTTGCCGATGCGATCAACGGCACGGTCAGGCCGGCGTAACTGTTGAGCAGGCCCAGATCTGCGACGACCTGGTAGGTGGGGCCAATGCGTACCTCCACCGGGAGCATCAGCGTGACGAAAATCGCCCAGAAAAAGAACATGCGCAACGGAAAACGGAAGTAGACGATGGCAAAGGCCGACAGCAGCGAGATGGCGATCTTGCCCAGAGCAATGACCAGGGCCGTGACCAGGCTGACGACCATCATGCGGCCCACCGATGCGTGCGAGCCAGTGCCGGTGCGCTCGCCCGATAGTGCAGTGGCGTAGTTGTCCAGCAAGTGCGTGCCGGGCAGCAGTGGCATGGGAACCTGCACCACGGCTTCGGTTGTGTGGGTGGACGCTACAAATGTGATGTAGACCGGGAAGGCGATGACCAGCACGCCGATGATGAGGATCAGGTGGGACAGACGGTCCAGCCAGGGGCGACGTTCAACCATCAGTAGTTCACCTTTTTTTCGACGAAGCGGAACTGCACTACGGTGAGGGCAACCACAATCACCATCAGCACGAGGCTTTGCGCCGCCGATCCACCCAGGTCCATGGCTTTGAAGCCGTCGAAATATACCTTGTAGACCAGGATGGCCGTATCCTTGCCTGGGCCGCCTTTGGTGGCCGCATCGACGATCGCAAACGTGTCAAAGAATGCGTAGACGATGTTGATGACCAGCAGGAAGAATGTGGTTGGCGACAGCAGCGGAAACTGTATGGTCCAGAACCGGCGCCAGGGCCGGGCACCGTCCATGGCGGCAGCTTCTATCAGTGATTTGGGGATGCTCTGCAACCCTGCCAGAAAGAACAAGAAGTTGTACGAAATCTGCTTCCAGACAGCGGCCATGACGATCAGGGCCATCGCATGGCGGCTGTTCAGCAACGAATCCCATGCGAAGCCCATCTCGCGTAATGCATACGACACCACGCCAATGCTGGGCGAGAACAGGAAAAGCCACAGCACGCCGGCTACGGCCGGTGCCACTGCGTAGGGCCAGATCAGCAGCGTGCGGTAGAAGCCAGAGCCGCGCCCGACGCGGTCGGCGAAAACAGCCAGCACCAGCGACAGGCTTAAACCAATCACGGCAACCAGTACGGAGAAAACGGCAGTGATCTGAAACGACTCCATGTAGGACTCGTCGTGCCACAAATTGCGGAAGTTCTCCAGGCCGACCCATTCGACCGAGGTGCCGAAGGCATCGGACTGCTGCAGCGACTGCAGCAGCGCCTGGGCGGCCGGCCAGAAGAAAAACACGGAGATCACGGCCACCTGGGGCGTGATCAGCACCCAGGGCAGCCACCAGGACTTGAATACGACGCGCTTTTCCACGGCTGGGGGTTTCTCTCGATTACTTTTGTTTATTCGCTTTTTCAAAGCGTTCCAATTGCTCGTCTCCGCGCTTGACGATGGCTTCCAGCGCTTCCTTGGCGGTCTTCTTGCCAGCCCAGACCTGCTCCAGTTCTTCGTCCTCGATCGCGCGGATCTGCACGTAGTTGCCCAAGCGTATGCCGCGTGACTTGTCGGTGACTTTGCGAACCATTTGCGTCACGGCCACATCGGTGCCAGGGTTTTCCTTGTAGAAGCCGGATTTCTCGGTCAATTGGAAGGCAGCCGTCGTGATCGGCAGGTAGC
Organism: Rhodoferax sp. ZS1R8; assembly: GCF_056521325.1. Classification (NCBI taxonomy): domain Bacteria; kingdom Pseudomonadati; phylum Pseudomonadota; class Betaproteobacteria; order Burkholderiales; family Comamonadaceae; genus Rhodoferax; species Rhodoferax sp. ZS1R8. Next base: position 332,413 of record NZ_JBWMBA010000002.1, read on the forward strand.
CGGTGCGCTTGTGGCTCGCGGACTGCACCTCGGGGCGGGACAGGAAGTCAAAGAATTTGGCAATGCCCTTGTATTCTTCGGGCTTCTTGCCGGCCATGACCCACAAGCTGGCACCACCGATGACGGTGTTCTGCGGGGCTCCAGGCACATCCTGGTAGTAGGGCAGGGGCGCCAGGCCAAAGGCGAATTTGGCGTTCTTTTTGACATTGCCGTAGAAACCGCTGGACGTGGTCATCATTGCGCATTCGCCAGAGACAAAGCTGGCCTCAGGCACGTTGCCGCGGCCCTTGTAGACGAACAGACCCTGCTTGGCCATATTGGCCAGGTTTTCGATGTGGCGCACATGCAGCGGCGAGGCCACCTTCAGGCGTGCATCCAGTCCGGCCAGGCCGTTTTGCTTGGTGGCATATTCCACGTTGTGCCAGGAGGAGAAGCTCTCCAACTGGGTCCATCCCTGCCAAGAGATCGAGATCGGGCATTTGTGCCCATTGGCCTTGAGCTTGGCGGCAGCCAACGCGACATCGCCCCAGGTGGCGGGTGCCTTCTCCGCGTCCAGGCCGGCGGCCTGGAATGCGTCCTTGTTGTAATAGAAAACGGTTGTGGAGCTGTTGAAGGGGAAGCTCAGCATTTGGCCTGCTGGCGATGTGTAGTAGCCCGCCACGGCGGGTATGTAGACCTTGGGGTCGAACTTGTAACCAGCGTCCGTCATCACCTTGCCCACAGGCACTACTGCGCCCTTGCTGGCCATCATCGTGGCCGTGCCCACTTCGAACACCTGAAGGATGTGGGGAGCGTTGCCGGCGCGAAAGGCCGCCACGGCAGCCGTCATGGATTCGTCGTAGGTGCCCTTGAAGGTAGGCAGAATCTTGTAATCTTTCTGGCTGGCATTGAATTCCTTGGCCAGGTCATTGACCCATTCGCCATTCACGGCGGTCATGGAGTGCCACCACTGGATTTCGGTTTGGGCCTGGGCCGACAAGGATGCGGCCAGGGTCAATGCCATGGCGGCGAATTTCAATTTCATAGGTTCTCCTGAGAAAAGCGACCGATCGTAGCCGGGCTGTGTGTCATTCTGATTAGACTTGATGCGTTAACCCGCTCCCCTTGGTGATTTCCATTAGAAAACCTGTGCAGCGCAGGTCTTCCCCACAGGGTGGACGGCGATTTGCTGCGCTGCGGTAACATCTTCCTTCTGCCCCAGCGGCCCCTTTCACTGCAAGATTGCTACAGAACAGCCCGATGAACGCTCCGACCTCGCTCAATCACCTTCTGTCGGCACCCGGCACGGCAGCGCCTGTGCAAGAGCGCATCCGCGAGATTCCGTACAACTACACCTCGTTCTCTGACCGTGAAATTGTCATCCGCCTGCTGGGCGAACCGGCTTGGGGCCTGCTGAACCAATTGCGTGGCGAGCGCCGCACCGGTCGCTCGGCCCGCATGCTGTACGAGGTGTTGGGCGACATCTGGGTCGTGCAGCGCAACCCCTATTTGCAGGACGACCTGCTGGACAACCCCAAACGCCGTGCCTTGCTGGTGGATGCCTTGCACCACCGACTGCACGAGGTGGAGAAACGCCGCACGCCCGATGCTGATCCCGAGCGCGACGCCATGGTGGGTGAGCTGCTGGTGCTGGCTGGTGCAGCCGTAGAAGCTTTCAACGCCGCGTCGGTAGAGGTGGGCGCGCTGCGGCGCAAGACGCAACGTGCGCTGGCCAAATTGACGGCCAAGGACAACATCAAGTTTGACGGCCTCTCCCGCGTGTCCCACGTAACCGACGCCACCGACTGGCGCGTGGAATACCCCTTTGTGGTGCTGACGCCGGACTCCGAAGAAGAAATGGCTGGCCTGGTCAAGGGCTGTATCGAACTGGGTCTGACCATCATCCCGCGTGGGGGCGGCACGGGTTACACCGGTGGGGCGATTCCGCTGACGTGGAAGAGCGCGGTCATCAACACCGAAAAGCTGGAAGCCATGACCGAGGTCGAGATGAAAGTCTTGCCCGGCATGGACCGAGAGGTTGCCACCGTCTGGACGGAAGCCGGTGTGGTGACCCAGCGGGTGGCCGACGCGGCCGAGCGCGGCGGCTATGTGTTTGCTGTAGACCCGACATCGGCCGAAGCCTCGTGCATAGGCGGCAACGTGGCAATGAATGCCGGCGGCAAGAAGGCTGTGCTGTGGGGCACCGCGCTGGACAATCTGGCCAGCTGGCGTATGGTGACGCCCCAGGCCGAGTGGCTGGAAGTGACGCGCATCAACCACAACATGGGCAAGATCCATGATGCTGACGTAGCCAGCTTCGAGCTGCAGTATTTCAAGGCCGACGGCAAGACCAAGATTCGCACTGAGCGCCTGGACATTCCCGGCCAGTCTTTCCGCAAAGAGGGCCTGGGCAAGGACGTAACCGACAAGTTCCTGAGCGGCCTGCCCGGCATCCAGAAAGAGGGCACCGACGGCCTGATCACCAGCGCCCGCTGGGTGGTGCACAAGATGCCGGCCCACACGCGCACCGTTTGTCTGGAGTTCTTTGGCAACGCCAAGGATGCGGTGCCGAGCATCGTGGAGATCATCGACTTCATGTTTGCCGAGCAAAAGCGCAGCGGCGTGTTGCTGGCCGGTCTGGAGCATCTGGATGACCGCTATCTGAAGGCGGTGGGTTACACCACCAAATCCAAGCGCGGTGTATTGCCCAAGATGGCGCTGTTTGGTGACATTGCCGGTGATGACGCCGATGCGGTGGCCCGCGCTACGTCCGAGGTAGTACGCATCGCGAATTCGCGTAGCGGCGAGGGCTTTATAGCCATCAGCCCAGAGGCGCGCAAGAAGTTCTGGCTGGACCGCAAAAAGACAGCCGCTATCAGCCGCCATACCAACGCCTTCAAGATCAACGAAGACGTAGTCATCCCACTGCCGCGCATGGCGGAGTACACCGACGGCATTGAGCGCATCAATATCGAGTTGAGCCTGCGCAACAAACTGGCGCTGTGCGATGCGCTGGCGGAGTTCTTTAGCGCCGGCAACTTGCCACTGAGCAAGGGCGGCGATGCCAACGACATCCCGGCGGCCGAGCTGCTGGAAGACCGCGTGGCCCAGGCCCTGGCTCTCATCTCCGATGTGCGCACCCAATGGCAAGGCTGGCTGGACGGCGTGGAAGGTTTGTTCACACAGCTGCAAGACCATAGCCTGCGCGCCAGCTGGAAGACGCAGCTGCGCGCTCCGTTGCAGGGCATCTTCAATGGAGCGGCATTTGGGGCCATCCTGACCGAGTGCACTGCCATACACCAGCGCGTGCTCAAGGGCCGAGTCTGGGTCGCGCTGCACATGCACGCTGGCGACGGCAATGTACACACCAACATCCCCGTCAACAGCGATGACTACGAGATGCTGCAAGCCGCCCACGGCGCTGTCAAACGCATCATGGCGTTAGCCCGTTCGCTGGACGGCGTGATCTCTGGCGAACACGGCATTGGCATCACCAAGCTGGAGTTTTTGACCGACGAAGAACTGCAGCCGTTTACCGATTACAAGGCCAGGGTCGATCCTGAGGGGCGGTTCAACAAGGGGAAGTTGCTACGAAATCAGGAGCGGCTTACGCGCGATCCACGAGGGCTGCAGCCCGATTCAGCCCGCAGCTTCCCGGCCTACGCTGATTTGACGAACGCCTACACGCCGTCGTTCGGCCTGATGGGGCACGAGTCGCTGATCATGCAGCAGAGCGATATTGGCGCCATTGCGGATTCGGTCAAGGATTGCCTGCGCTGCGGCAAATGCAAACCGGTGTGCGCCACCCACGTGCCGCGTGCCAACCTGCTGTACAGCCCGCGCAACAAAATCCTGGCGACCTCCTTGCTGGTGGAGGCCTTCCTGTACGAAGAGCAGACGCGCCGAGGTGTCTCCATCAAACACTGGGAAGAGTTTGAAGACGTCGCCGACCACTGCACGGTCTGCCACAAGTGCTTGGCACCCTGTCCGGTGAACATCGACTTTGGCGATGTAACGATGAACATGCGCAACCTGCTGCGCAAGATGGGCAAGAAGTCCTACCGCCCGGCCGCCGAATTCCAGGCCTGGTTTATCGGCACGGCCAGTCCCAACGCGATTGCGATTGCGCGCACCGCCACACGCCTGAGCTTCAAGATGCAGCGCCTTGGCAACCGCGTGCTGAATGTGCTGGCCCGCAAACAGACCCATGCGCCACCAGCGACCGTAGGCCCGCCCACGGTCAAGGAGCAGGTCATCCACTTCATCAACAAGAAGATGCCGGGCAATCTGCCCAAGCGCTCGGCCCGTGCCTTGCTGGACATTGAGGACAAGGACTACGTCCCCATCATCCGCAACCCCAAGACCACGACGGCCGAGACCGAGGCGGTGTTTTACTTCCCCGGTTGCGGGTCGGAGCGCCTGTTCAGCCAGGTGGGCCTGGCGACCCAGGCCATGCTGTGGCATGCCGGTGTGCAGACCGTGTTGCCACCGGGTTACCTGTGCTGCGGTTATCCGCAGCGCGGCTCGGGCCAGTTTGACAAGGCCGAGAAGATAATCACCGACAACCGGGTGCTGTTCCACCGCGTGGCTAATACGCTGAACTACCTGGACATCAAGACCGTGGTGGTGAGCTGTGGCACCTGTTATGACCAGTTGCAGGGTTATGAATTCGACAAGATATTCCCCGGTTGCCGCATTGTCGACATCCATGAATACCTGCTGGAGAAGAACATAACCTTGGGCGCCGCAGCAGGCGGCGGTTATCTGTACCACGACCCCTGCCACAGCCCGATGAAGTTGCAGGAGCCAATGAAGACGGTCAAGGCCCTCGTGGGCGACGGTGTGTTGGAGAGCAAGCGCTGCTGCGGCGAGAGCGGTGGTTTGGCCACGTCGCGGCCCGACGTCTCCACGCAAATCCGCTTCCGTAAAGAAGAGGAAATCCGCAAGGGCGAGGCGACCCTGCGCGAAACCGGCGCCGTTCAGGCCGACCAGAATGTCAAGATATTGACGTCTTGCCCGAGCTGTCTGATGGGCCTCAACCGCTACCAGGACGACCTGAAGACCGGCTTGTTGGAGGCGGATTACATCGTCGTTGAGATGGCAAACCAGATTCTGGGCAAAGAGTGGTTGCCGGAGTATGTGGCGACAGCTAATGCTGGGGGGATTGAGCGGGTGTTGGTGTAACAGCTTGAAAATCCGCAATGTGTTGCGAAATGTATCCACTGGGTTACATGGCTGATACGTGGGGGTCGTAGTCGCTTAAATTCAAGTTTACGAATAGAAGTGTTGTGATTTAATCTTTTTAGCGTCTACCTCGCGGCCGGTGGAGGCTTTTTGGAGTTACATCATGAGTTCACGGGCTTCACTCAACCATGTGTATCGGACAGTCTGGAACCAGGCGCTTGGCGCCATGGTTGCGGTCGCTGAAATTGCCTCTGGTCGAGGGGCTACTGGTAGTGCGAGTGGTGTCAGCGTGGGCAGTACCCACCGCAGTTCCCGTGTATTCCTCCATCTCAGTGCCTCGGCGCTTGGGGTTGCCATGGCCTGGTGTGCAATGTCTGGTAGCGCGCAGGCGAATCCCACGGGCGGAGTTGCCGTAGTTGGGCAGGCCAGCATGGTCTCGAGTGGTAACCATTTGCAGGTGACCACGCAAAACGGCACTGGCACCAACCACTCTGCCATCAACTGGCAAAGCTTTTCCATTCCGGCAGGCAACACAACCTACTTTCAGCAGCCCGACGCTACCAGTACGGTCATCAACAGGGTGGTTACCAATACGCCCTCTGCCATCTTCGGTACGTTGTCGAGCAACGGCCATCTGGTATTGGTGAACCAGTCCGGCATAGCGGTGGGAGCTGGCGCGGTCGTAGACACCGCGGGGTTTACCGCTTCCAGCTTGAGGATGTCGGATGCGGATGCGCTCACCGGGCGTCTGCGCTTTGGCGACGCCGGCACCAGTTCTGGAGCAGCGGTTTCGGTGCAGGGCAGTGTTCTGGCTCGCAGCGGCGATGTGGTGCTGCTAGGTGGCAATGTAGACACGGGTCAGGCAGCGTTGGTCCAAGCGCCCAACGGCTCCACCATTTTGACGGCTGGCCACCAAGTCGAGATCACGGGGCGCGGTCTCGAAGGTATCAAGCTGCAGGTGCAGGCGCCGACAGACCAAGCCGTGAACCTGGGCACGTTAAAGGGCGGCGCTGTTGGCATTTTCGCAGGTACGCTGCGCCACACAGGGCAGATACATGCTACTGAGGCGAGCCTGAAGGGTGGCAAGGTTGTGCTCAAGGCCACTGGCGACGCGTATGTCGAAGGCTCGGGCCGTATCTCGGCTACCGGTAGCACGGGGGGCACCGTGGATGTTTTGGGTAAGCGCGTCGCGTTGACGGACCAAGCCACCATAGATGCGTCCGGAGACCAAGGCGGCGGCCGTGTACGGGTTGGTGGGGATTACCAAGGCAAAAATGCAGATGTACCGAACGCGGATTTTGTGTACTTTGGGCCGCAGGCCTCGGTCAAGGCCGATGCCACGCGCAGCGGCAACGGCGGGCGTGTAATCCTGTGGGCGAACGACACTACGCGAGCCCACGGAGCGATTTCTGCACAGGGTGGTGCCGAGAGTGGCGACGGTGGATTTGTTGAAACATCTGGCAAGCAAACCCTATCAGTTGCGGGGGCGAAAGTGGATACCCGTGCGGCACAGGGTAAGACCGGTCTATGGTTGCTGGATCCAAATAGCATCGACATATCGTCAGGCGCAACGGTCAACGTTGTCGGCGGTCCTAGCTTTACTTCCCCAGGTGCCGGGACCTTGGCTGTTTCTGATTTGTTGACTGCGTTGGGGTCCAGCAATGTCTCGGTGACGGCCATCGACAATTTGTCCGTATCAACTCCCATCAGCTATGCCGGTGGCAATACTTTGTCGCTAACCGCACAGAGCGGCAGCTTGTCGGTCAACTCCCCTATTTCGGTGAACACGGCTCTGGCGCTGGAGTCCACCGGTGGCTCCATCTTTCTGGGCGCCAATGTCAGCTCCAGTACGGCTGGTATGAAGTTGAAGGCCGGTGGCACCATTTCCCAATCCAGCGGGAGCATCACCGCTGGCACGTTGGAAATCAATTCGGGTGGCGCGGTTTCGCTGAACAATGCAAACAATGTCGGCACCTTGGCCGCCTCTGTGAGCAGCGGTGGCATCAGCTTCAAGGGGAGCTCGGCGGTAACGATCGGAACGGTCGGTTCTACCACCGGTGTTACCACCGGCAGTGGAAACATCGTTCTGGATAGCGCCAGTGGCGTGCAGATCAATAATGTCGTTAATGCTGGCTCGGGCTCAGTGACATTGCTCAGCAGCGGCGGTTCCGTCTCGCAAAACTCGGCATCCACGGCTGCTATCACAGCTGGCACGTTGACAGTTAATGCATCTTCCGCTTCCCTAGCCAACAATTCCAACAGTGTTTCAACGGTCAACATTACCACCAGTGGGACCAATCCGGTGTCCTATTGGAACAGTGGATCTTTTGCTCTAGGCCCTATCACCTTGTCGGGCGCAACGTTAACGCTCAATTCCAATAACGGCTCTATATCCCAATCCGGAGCCTTGTCGACAGGGGGAGGGGGTGTCGACATCATCGCTGGCACTGGCAATGTGACACTGAACAACGGTGGCAACAACTTGAACTACCTGACGGTGTCCAGTGGCGCTGCGGTAGCGGTGAATAACTCCACCGCTATTAGCTTGGGTCCGGTAGCGTCCAACTCGTTCCAGCTGAAGGCAGGTGGCGGCATTACGCAGAGCGGCGCCATCACTACCAGTGCTGGCGGAACCATCCTGGAGTCGACTGCAGGATCCATTTCTTCGACCTCCGGCATCACAGCTACGGGCGGTGCGGTCAGGTTGGCGGCCACATCGGGTATCACGCTGAGTGGACCTGGCATCAGCTCGGACGCCGCCGGTGATGCCGTGTTGCTGATCACGACCGGCGGGTTATTGTCTGCGTCGGTACCCATCACCACCAGCGGTGCGGGCGGTCGCTGGTTGGCCTATGTTCCCAGTTTTACCAGCAATGTCTTCCCTACGGGCTGGGCATTCAAGCAGGTCAATGCTACCTACGGTTCGACGGTGTTAGGTACGGGCAATGGCGTGCTGGTCGCCACTGCCCCTGTTCTAACACTGAGCTCGGCATCGATAACGGGCTCCGTATCCAAAGTGTATGACGGGGGGACGGGCGTCAGCTTGTCTGGCGCTACGTTGCCAACTGTCACAGGAGGTGCGATTGACTTGGATGTAATTGCCAGCGCTGTGATATCTGCTGGCTCGGGCATATTGGATAACAAAAATGTTGGTAGCGGAAAGCTCGTGACCGCTAGCGGCATGGGTGTGACGGGTGTCACCACCAGCGTGGCATTGGGCAGTAAACCGGTATACGGTTATCAGGTGCCCAGCGCAAGTGGCAACATTGGAACCGTTACACAACGACCAAGTTCAGTATGGACCGGTGGTGGCTCTGGCAACTCTTGGAGCTCTGCCTCGAATTGGGACGCGTTGCCGGACGGTGACAATGTGGCGGCCGTAATTATTCCGGCGGGGGTTGGCCCCATTGTTTTTGACGGAAGTGTCGGAACAACGAGTTTGCAGTCCTTGACCAGCGCCAGCCCCATCCTGGTAAGTGGTGGGGCCTTGCAGATCAGCAACACACTCAGCACCGCCGGCTTTGAACAAAGTGGCGGAAGCGTCAGCGGCTTGGGCACATTGAGAGTCAATGGTGCGTTCAATCAGACCGGTGGCACTATCGATATGGCATCTATTGACGTTAAAACACCAGCCGGCGGAATTGTTTTTAGCAACCTCAAAGCTGGCACGGTGGTTCTGGCGGCATTGAATGGTTCCATTACACAACTGGGCGGTGTGGAAACCGCTTCGCTGACTACAAATTCAACGGCCGGGACAGTGCTTAACGGCCCTGGTAACCGTATTAACTCTTTCACAGCTAGCAATATTGGCTCTGGAAATGTTGAGTTGACAAACGTCGGGCCTGTAAACATTCAGGGGATCAGCAACACGGGTGGAAGTGTCGTGGTGTCCAACACAGGGGGGATCAATACGATCGGACCGGTATCGGCTCCCAACGGAAAGGTCACACTAACCGCCCATAGTCCGTTGACCATTGGTTCTGGTGGCGTATCGGCAGGCAGTGACATCAATCTGACCGCCACCAACATGACTAGTTCAGGCGACATGCTATTGAACGGAAATGTCACCTCGACGGGAGGCGCGGTGAAGCTGACAGCAGCAGGTAACCTCACCCAAAACGGCGCAGTGTTTGGCGCGCTTGGGGTGACTGCTGCCGTTGGAGGCACCTTCGCGATGGGTACGTCGGCAACTTCGGGGGCTACCCCCGTCAGCTACTCCGTTGGAGGTAAGCCAGTTGCTGCACCGCCTACGAGTGTTGGCGCGCCTCCGGCAAACCCTATTAATCCGGCCATACCAGTAATACCGACCACACCGGCAACGCCTACGACGCCGATACCACCGGTCACACCGGTTGACCCTCCCACCCGCCCGGGAACTTTCGACCCCGTCAAAGACGCCGTTGTCCAAACCAACTTGGTAACCACCTTCCTCGACAAGTTTGAAATTGCGCTGCAAACGACCCACGACGACAAGGGTGTGCTCGGCAGGCCAAAGAACGAATTGGTAGTGGAGGGCGAAATATGCCGGCCGTGAATCATCACAAACGCATGCCGCGCTTGCAGCTGGCTATTTCGGCATGCGCAGTTGTCACTGGTCTTCTCGGTGGCTTAGGCCAAGCGCATGCGCAGAGCATTGGCGAGGTTGAATTTGCGCGGGGCGTCGGCTTCGCCCAAACCGAGGGGCAGGGCCCGCGTACGCTCGGCAAAGGTCTGTCTTTGAGGGAGGGGGACCGTGTAACCACGGCTGAAGGTGCGTCTGCGATCGTCCGGTTGCAAGACGGTACGCGGATGACGGTGCGCCCCAATTCGGAGATGGTGGTGCAGCAGTACAAGTTCCGCGAGAACGCGCCCGACAACAGCATGGTGATGCAATTGCTCAGGGGCGGTTTTCGCGCTATCACGGGCCTGATTTCCAAGAATTCACCCGACGCGGCCCGTGTCGTAACCCGCACCGCGACACTGGGAATTCGTGGCACCGATTTCGACGCCAGAATTTGCACCAGCGAATGCAAGGCTGAGTCGGCCAGGGTTCCCGAAAGACCCCATGACAATGCCGTTCAGGCCAGTGCCAAGCTTGTCTCCGCCCTTGGCGAAATCAACGCGGTGGACGCTGCCGGCGTTCGTCGCCGTGTAGTGCCTGGTGGCAGTGTGTACGCCGGTGACACCGTGGAAACGGGCTCTAGCGCCAATGCGGTGCTGGCGTTCCGCGACGAGAGCCGGTTGACCCTGGGGCCTGTGACTCGGTTCAGGGTGGACAGCTTTGTATTCGACGAGAAGAATCCCAAAGACGGTAGATTCCTCGTCTCACTACTGCGCGGGTCTTTGCGTGCGCTCACCGGTTTGGTGGGCAAGGCCAACACCCGCAACGTCGGCTTTACGACGCCAACTGCCACCGTAGGTATACGGGGAACCGGCCTGGATCTGGACTGTGCAACCGACGCGGGCTGCAGCCTGTTTACCTGGCTGGGAACGATAGAGGTCACACCCAACGGACAAACGGCGCTCCGGGTCCTGCAAGCAGGCGAGGGCCTGTTTGTAGGTCCCAAAGAAGTGCGGCCGTTGAACGGACCCACGCTGCAGAATCTTCCCCGCCCCGATGACGTACAGGTGGATACCAAGCAACTCTTTGTCGGTGGAGCGGTGGAGGACGACCAGGAAGGACTCTTCGTTTTTGTCCGCGACGGTCACATCGAGGTGGCAACCGGTCGGCAGACGCTGCACCTGGGTCGCGGAGAAACCGGTTTTGCGGGCGTCGACGGCAACACGGTACGTCCGCTGTTGACGCCGCTGTTCCTGGAGTTCGACCGCACTCCCATGCCCAATAGCAGACACCCCATGCTGAGCACGGTGCTAGGCGAGAATCGCATCCGACCGACCAACCAGTGCCGATAACTATGCGCCATACACCGTTGCTTCCCTTGGACCCCACGCCATGCCGCTCCCGTGTCTTACTCTTTGGTGTGCTGTCCTGCGCTGCAATGTGGTCCAGCGGCACTATGGCGCAGCAGCAGACGCCTCCCCCTGCTGCGAAATCGGCTGCTTCCCCCACCTTTGTCATCCGCGGCTTTGACATCACCGGTGACAACCCGCTGGGTGATGGCGAGGTGTCCAGCATATTGGCACCCTACCTGCGCACAGATGCGACGATTGAAACCCTGCAAAAAGCGACTTCCGCGCTGGAGGCCGCGTTGAAGGACAAGGGCTACTCGCTGTACCGGGTAGCATTGCCTCCGCAGGAAGTAGGCAAAACCGTCACACTCAATATCGTGAAATTTGTCATCGGCAAGGTCAGCATCGAAGGCCGCGAGCGCTACAGCGAGGCCAATATCCGCGCCAGCCTGCCGGAACTCAAAGAGGGCACCGCACCTAATTTTCGGACGCTAGCGGTTCAGACGGCTATCGCGAACGAATCGCAGGGTAAGCAACTGCAGGTCGCGGTCAAGGAGTCGGAGGATGCTGACAAGATTGACGTGCGCATCATCGTCAAGGAGTCCAAGCCCTGGAGCTTTTCGATCAGCGAAAGCAATACTGGGTCAAGCGCGACGGGCAATGATCGCCTGACGCTGTCCGGCACGCATTCAAACGTGTTTGACCGCGATCACCAGGTGACGGCGGCGTACACGACCTCGCTAGAGCGCCCAAGAGACGTGCGCCAGTTCGGCTTGAATTACCGCGTGCCGCTGTATCGCTTGGGAGGCGTCGTTGGCCTGAGTTATACGCGCTCCGACGTTGTCGGCAATTTTGGAACCTTCAACAGCACCGGTGCCGGCCAAACCTTCGGCCTGAACTACAACCACTACCTGCCGCCAGATGGCGGCTACCGCAGCTATGTCACCCTGGGCATGGACCAGAAGCAGTTTGATGTGACGCAAATCAATGGGGCAGCGTTTCCAGGTCAGCTCGTTCGGCGCAGCCAGCCTCTCAGCCTGGGCTACAACGCGAGAGTGGAGGCTGATACCCAGGTGTGGGGCTACAACCTCGAGGTGGCCAGCAATCTGCCGGGTGGATCCGGCAACGATGTTGCCTCCTACCAGTCGGAAGACGCGCGCATTGTCACGGCGAGTTGGAAGGTCCTGCGGGGCGGTGGCAACTACCTGACGGGCCTGTTCAACGGCTGGTTGCTCGGCGTGCGCGGGCAGTTTCAGTTCAGCACAGATGCGCTGATCTCTGGGGAGCAATTTGGTCTGGGTGGCGCGTCATCCGTGCGTGGCGTCGGTGAGCGGCCGCTTTCGGGCGACAGCGGCGTGCTGCTCTCAACCGAAATCACTACACGTGAGTTGGCTCCCGGCTTGCGCATGCTGGGGTTTGTGGACGCAGGTTGGCTCAGCAACAAGAATCCCAATGGGAACCCCAAGCCCACATCGGACTCCTTGTCCAGCGCCGGAGTAGGCTTGCGTTACACGCTGCCGTCCATGACCGTATCTGCAGACTTTGGTCGGGTGCTGGGAGGTAGCTCGCTGCCGTATGTGCCCGGTTCCGGCCTGCCGCAAGCCGGCGACCAGAAGTTGCACGTCAACGTGTCTGCCCGGTTTTAATGGCCTTCCATCTCATTTCTTATTTCAGGTAATCCAACAACATGGCTGGTTTGAAAGCAGGCGCTCCGACGCCACAGGCGTTGACGGTACATGGCCAGTCACGGGTGCTGGAAGTGCATTTCTCCGACGGCGCACAGTTTCGCATTCCGTTTGAATTGATGCGGGTGTATTCGCCGTCGGCCGAGGTGCAGGGTCATGGCCCGGGCCAGGAGACTCTGCAGACTGGCAAGCGCGACGTGGAGCTGGAGGCACTGGAGCCGGTAGGAAACTATGCGGTACAGCCCCGTTTTTCGGATGGGCACGACACTGGCATTTTTTCTTGGGACTACCTGTATTTCTTGGGCTCCGAACAGGATCGACTGTGGAACGACTACGCAGAACGCCTCAAAGCCGCTGGCGTCGACCGTGATGCGCCCATGGTGGCAAAATCAGGGCATGCCTGCGCCAGCCATTGAATCCAGATTGCTATAAAAATAGTAGCTGGTTACGCTCTCCCCACGGGGGCTGCAGGCTGTTTTTACCCTGAGTAATAGTATGACAACAACACATTTTGGCTTCAAATCGGTAGACGAGGCGGAGAAAGCCAGCCACGTGCGCGGCGTTTTCGACTCGGTTGCGCCCAAATACGATGTGATGAACGACCTCATGTCCATGGGCTTGCACCGCGCCTGGAAGGCCTACACGGTGATGGTGGCCAATTTGCAGGAAGGCGACAGGGCTCTGGACATAGCAGGCGGCACCGGTGACCTCGCACTGGCCTTCTCCAAGAAGGTGGGAAGCTCCGGCCAGGTTGTGCACACTGACATCAACGAAGCCATGCTCAGCACCGGCCGCAACCGCCTGCTCGACGCCGGCGTGGCGCTGCCCACGCTGGTGTGCGATGCCGAAAAGCTGCCGTTTGCCGACAATTATTTCAACCTCGTCAGCGTGGCCTTTGGCCTGCGCAACATGACGCACAAGGACGTGGCACTGGCCGAGATGCAGCGGGTGCTCAAACCTGGTGGCAAGTTGCTGGTGCTCGAATTCTCCAAGGTCGCCGCACCGCTGGAGAAGGTCTACGACTGGTATTCCTTCAAGGTGCTGCCTAAGCTGGGCAAACTGGTAGCGGGTGACGACGCCAGTTACCAGTACCTGGCCGAGTCCATCCGCATGCACCCCGGGCAAGCCGAACTCAAAGCCATGATGCACAAAGGGGGCTTCGGCCATGTGGATTACCACAACCTCACCGGCGGTGTAGTAGCCTTGCATGTTGGAATCAAGTGTTGATGTTTGCGGGTTTCGCAACTATCCACACGTAACGAGGTCTTTTGGAGTCACTATGAAAATCTGGACTGTCTTACTGGTTGCCGTGCTGACCATGGCCAGCATCAATGCAGAAGCCGCACGGCGCCTGGGTGGCGGCGGGTCGGTTGGCAAACAATCGTCTAATGTCACGCAACGCGATGCAGCGCCAGCCGCGCCCAGCCAGGGCTTTAACAATGCTGCACCCAAACCGAACACGCCTCCAGCCGCCGCTGCGGCCCCGGCCAAGCGCCCCTGGGGCGCCATGCTGGGCGGTTTGGCCGCGGGACTGGGCCTGGCCTGGCTTGCGCATTCGCTGGGCCTGGGCGCCGGCATGGGCGGATTCCTGATGTTTGCACTGCTCGCCGTTGCGCTGTTCGTGGGCATAGGCTGGTTCATGCGCCGCCGCGCCGCATCAGCAGCCCCTCAGGCCGGGCCGTTTGCGTTCCAGGGGGCTGGAACTACCGGCTCGCTGCCGGTGGGCGACGCCAAGCCCTATCGCCCCGAGAACGTTGGCAACGACGCTTCGGCACGGCCCTGGGAACGCAGCAGTATGGCCTTTGAAGCCACTAACCCCACCGGGGGTTCCATGATCGGCTCCGCGCTGAAAGGCTCGCAGAGTTGGGGCATTCCGGCTGGCTTCGACACAGATGGTTTTTTGGCTGCCGCCAAAACCAATTTCGTGACACTGCAGGTGGCCTGGGACAAGTCGGATATACCGGCCCTGCGCGCCATGATGACGGACACGATGCTGCGCGAGATCCAGGCCCAATTGGCGGAGCGTGAAGTGCAGCATGGCTCCAATACCAATCGAACCGATGTGGTGATGCTTGAAGCCCGGCTACTGGGCATAGAGGAGACGAGCGAGGAGTATCTGGCCAGTGTGGAGTTTTCCGGCATGATCCGCGAAGAACCCTCGGCCGGCCCAAGTCCATTCCGCGAGGTCTGGAACATGAGCAAGCCGCTGGACGGCAGCCGTGGCTGGTTGGTGGCGGGCGTACAGGCGCTGCAGTAGTACGTTAGTGGCCGTGGTGTTCGCGGCCACACACCTGATTCAGGGAATAATGGGGACTATGGCAACACAGTCCCCTTTTTCTATGCTGGAGGGTCTCCTCCAGAACTTCAGTCTCCCGTTCGCGCCGCCCGCCTGGGCCATCGACGAGGTGCACCGCCGCATCGTCCTGCTGCTCAACCATGTGCTGATGCAGGAACCTGCGGCCATGGAACGGTTGACGCGGCAAAAAGGCAGTGTTGTGCGCATGCAGTGGCGCGACATGACCTTTGTCGTCACCGTGACGCCGGCCGGTCTGCTGGATGTGGCAGTGCCTGACGCGCAAACGGATCTATCACTGGTCATCACCGAAGCATCCCCGTTCGCCATTGCCCAAAGCCTGATGGCTGGCGACAAGCCTGGCGTTCGCATTGAAGGTGACGTGCAACTGGCTGCTGACGTCAGTTGGCTGATAGACCATGTACGCTGGGATCTGGAAGAAGACCTGGCCCGCATGGTGGGCGACGCGCCGGCACACGGCATGATGCAGGCCGCCAGAGCCATGGCCCAAGCCGTGCAGCAGTTTGCGGGCCAGGGCCGCAAGCGCGATACCGCGGACGGATCCTCTGCATGAGCCGTTTGTACCGCGGCTTCTTCATCGTCTGGGTCGTCTTTCACTACGGGCTTGACGAACTGGTACTGAGTGGTTTTGACAAGCCCTGGGTGCGTCGGCTGTCCCGACTGCTGACGATTGGCCGCAACCTGAACGCACCGCGGGGCCAGCGTCTGCGTCTGGCGCTGGAGCGCCTGGGCCCGATCTTTGTCAAATTCGGCCAGTTGCTGTCGACCCGCCGTGACATCCTGCCGCTGGACATCGCTGATGAATTGGCCCTGCTGCAGGACCGCGTTCCACCTTTCCCGTCCGAGGTGGCGGTGGCCACCGTTGAGCGGGCATTACGCAAACCGCTGAGCGAGCTATTCGTGTCGTTCGAGCACGAACCAGTTGCCAGCGCGTCCATTGCGCAGGTTCACTTCGCTGTGCTGCGGGACCGCCAGGGGATGACGCGGGACGTGGCCGTCAAGGTGCTGCGCCCCGGCATGCTGGTCGCGATCGAGAAAGACCTGCAGTTGATGCGCATGATGGCGGGGTGGGTAGACAGCCTGTCATCGGAAGGCAAGCGCTTGCGACCGCGTGAGGTCGTGGCCGAGTTTGACAAGCACCTGCACGACGAGCTGGACCTGGTGCGCGAAGCGGCCAGTGCAGCCCAATTGCGGCGCAACATGGACAGCTTGCAATTGGTCCTGATCCCCGAAATTTATTGGGATCTGTGCACCACCGAAGTCATGGTCATGGAGCGCATGGTGGGCGTACCCATCAGCCAGGTCGACAAGTTGCGCGAAGCCGGCGTGGACATGTCCAAGCTGGCGCGCGATGGGGTGACGATTTTCTTCACCCAGGTTTTTCGGGACGGGTTTTTCCATGCAGACATGCATCCGGGCAATATCCAGGTCAGTCTGGAACCCAAGACCTTCGGCCGCTACATCTCCTTGGATTTCGGCATCGTTGGCACGCTCACTGAATCCGACAAAAACTACCTCGCGCAAAACTTTACGGCCTTCTTCCGACGCGATTACAAGCGCGTGGCCGAACTGCACATCGAATCAGGCTGGGTGCCCCGCAATACACGCGTCGACGAATTGGAGTCCGGCATCCGCTCTGTATGTGAACCCTACTTTGACCGGCCGCTGAAGGAGATTTCACTGGGCCTCTTGCTGATGCGCCTGTTCCAGATTTCCCGGCGCTTCCAGGTTGAAATCCAGCCGCAACTGGTGCTGCTGCAAAAAACCCTGCTTAATATCGAAGGTTTGGGCCGTGAACTCGACCCCGAGCTGGACCTGTGGGCAACCGCCAAGCCGTTCCTGGAGCAGTGGATGCTGGGCCAAGTCGGCCCGCAAAAGCTGATAGACCAGTTAAAGGCCCAGGCGCCACACTACGCCAAGCTGCTGCCCGAGCTGCCGATGCTGTTGCACAACTACCTGCGTGGCAACCAGTCCGATTCCAACCATGCGCTGGCGGAATTGCTGGTGGAACAACGGCGCACTAACCGGCTTTTGCAGGGGCTGGTGTATGCCGTCATCGGCTTCGCGCTGGGTATGGTGCTGATGCAGTTGGTGATAAGGGTTCGACTGTTTTAGCCAGCAGCCTATAATTGAGGGCTTTGCAACTCGAAGTCCGAGACACCCATCCATGCCAATATACGCCTATAAATGCGAGTCCTGCGGGTTTGCCAAGGACGTATTGCAGAAAATGTCCGATCCGCCGCTGGAGGTCTGCCCCGCGTGCGCCCAAGCTGCATTCAAGAAACAGGTTACCGCAGCCGGCTTCCAATTGAAGGGCTCCGGCTGGTACGCCACCGATTTCAAAGGTGGCGGCACAGCACCTGCTAGCGTGCCCGCGCCAGCGGATGGCGCTGCCGCGGCACCCGCCGCTGAGGCCGCCGCGCCCAAGCCGGACGCAACCCCCACCGCCGGGGCTGCACCGGCCGCTTCCGGTTCCTGATCGTGTCTTCCACCGAGCCGGGGTCTTCTGTGCCATTCAAGAAATACATGCTGACCGGGTTGATGGTCTGGTTGCCGCTGGCCATCACCATCTGGGTGCTGTCTTGGCTGGTCAAATCCCTGGACGGTGTGCTGGGCGGCGTGTTGTTCGGCTTTGCTGCCGTGGCGCCGTCAAGCATGGCTCCTGCGATTGGACGTCTGGGCAATATACCGGGCCTGGGTGTACTGATCGTCGCGGCCTTCATGCTGATAACCGGCGCGCTGGTGTCCAATGTGGCCGGCCGCTGGCTGCTCAAACAGTGGGATGGCCTGTTCACCCGCATACCCATCGTCAAGTCCATTTACAACAGTGTCAAGAAGGTGTCTGACACGCTGTTTTCCAGCAACGGCAACGCATTCCGTACAGCCTTGCTGATCCAGTATCCTCGCGCGGGCAGCTGGACCATTGCGTTCCAGACGGGCACGCCGACCGGTGAAGTCGCCAAGCACCTCGGCGCCGATTTTGTCAGTGTGTATGTACCGACCACGCCCAATCCCACCAGCGGCTTTTTTCTGATACTGCCGCGTGCCGACGTGATCGAGCTGGACATGAGTGTGGATCAGGCACTCACCTATGTGATCTCCATGGGCTCCGTTCCCCCGACTGCGCACGAGCCTGCCAAGGCCATCGTGCCCAAATCCTCTTAGTTTGCGAAACCCGCCGCCTGTTTGGGCGGCGCATTGAAAGATAGTTTTTATGGCCATGCGTTCTCACTATTGCGGTCTGGTGACCGAAGCCCAACTGGGCGAAACCGTTTCCCTGTGCGGCTGGGTCAACCGCCGGCGCGACCACGGTGGCGTGATCTTTGTCGATTTGCGTGACCGTGAAGGCTATGTGCAGGTGGTGTGCGATCCGGACCGCGCTGACATGTTCGCCGTGGCAGAAGGCCTGCGCAACGAGTTTTGCGTGCAGATCAAGGGCCTGGTACGCGCGCGACCCGAAGGCACTATCAATGAAGGTCTCAAGAGCGGCAAGATCGAGGTGCTGTGCCATGAACTCGTGGTGCTCAACCCCTCGGTCACGCCGCCGTTCCAGCTGGACGACGACAATCTGAGTGAAACCACACGTTTGACCCACCGCGTGCTGGACCTGCGCCGCCCTTACATGCAAAACAACCTGATGCTGCGCTACCGCGTGTCGATGGAAGTGCGCAAGTTCCTCGATGCCAATGGTTTTGTGGATATCGAAACACCGATGCTGACCAAGTCCACGCCCGAAGGCGCGCGCGACTACCTGGTGCCCAGCCGCGTGCATGACGGCTACTTCTTCGCGTTGCCCCAATCGCCCCAGCTCTTCAAGCAATTGCTGATGGTGGCTGGCTACGACCGCTACTACCAGATTACCAAATGCTTCCGCGACGAAGATTTGCGCGCCGACCGCCAGCCGGAATTCACGCAGATCGATATCGAAACCTCTTTCCTGAGTGAAGAGGAAATCCGCGACATGTTCCAGGGCATGATCACGACGGTATTCAAGAACACCATCAACGTCGACCTGGGCGAATTCCCAGTCATGACTTACCAGGAAGCCATGCACGTCTACGGCTCCGACAAGCCCGACTTGCGCGTTAAGCTGAAGTTCACCGAAGTCACCGACGTGATGGCCGATGTGGACTTCAAGGTCTTCTCTGGCGCCGCGACGATGAAAAATGGCCGTGTGGTGGCCCTGCGCGTGCCCGGTGGCTCGGTCGAAGGCGGTGGCATCAGCCGTGGCGAGATCGACGCCTACACCGAGTTCGTCAAGATCTACGGCGCCAAGGGCTTGGCATACATCCGTGTCAACGACCTGTCCAAAGGCCGTGAAGGTTTGCAGTCGCCCATCGTCAAAAACATCCACGACACAGCCTTGAACGCCGTGCTGGAGCGCACCGGTGCACAAAACGGCGACCTGATTTTCTTCGGCGCCGACAAGGCCAAGATCGTCAACGACGCGATTGGCGCCTTGCGCATCAAGATCGGCCACAGTGATTTCGGCAAGAAGAACGGTCTGTTCGAAAAGGGCTGGCGCCCGATGTGGGTGGTCGACTTCCCGATGTTCGAATACGACGAGGACGCTGAGCGTTACACCGCCACGCACCACCCGTTCACCGCACCCAAGGATGGCCACGAGGACTGGATGGTCACCGCGCCCGAGAAATGCATCTCCAAGGGTTATGACATGGTGCTCAACGGCTGGGAGATGGGTGGCGGCTCGGTCCGTATCCACCGTGCGGATGTGCAACAGAAGGTGTTTGATGCGCTGAAGATTACACCCGAAGAAGCCCAGCTCAAGTTCGGCTTCCTGCTGGACGCGTTGCAATACGGCGCGCCCCCGCACGGTGGCCTGGCCTTCGGCCTGGACCGTATCGTCACGCTGATGACGGGTGCAGAGTCCATCCGCGACGTGATCGCCTTCCCCAAGACCCAGCGCGCCCAGTGCCTGTTGACCCAGGCTCCAAGCCCTGTTGACGAAAAGCAGTTGCGCGAGTTGCACATCCGCTTGCGCAACCCCGATGCCGTCAAGGCCGATTGATTTTCAGCTTGGTGCACAATGAAAGGGCGCTCTGGTAGCGCCCTTTTTCATGTCCAAAAAATCCTTCAAAATTCCCCAGTCCGTTCTAGTGGTTATCTACACGGCGGCGCTTGACGTCTTGGTGCTGCGTCGCACCGACGGTGATGGGCTGGGTGCGGAATATTGGCAGTCGGTGACCGGCAGCAAGGACCACTTGGACGAAGAATGGCGCCACACCGCCGAGCGCGAAGTCTTTGAGGAAACCGGCATTGTCTGCACACCCCAAGCGCAAACGCAAGCGACCCTTGTCGATTGGCAACTGGAGAATATCTACGATATCTACCCTCGATGGCTGCACCGCTATGCGCCGGGCGTGTCGCGCAACACCGAGCACCTGTTTGGCTTACGGGTGCCTGAGCGCTGCGCCGTGCAGCTGAGCCCGCGCGAGCACACGGCCTACCAGTGGTTGCCCTACCGGCAGGCCGCGGAGTTGTGTTTCTCGCCGTCGAATGCGGAGGCCATACTGCAGCTTCCACGGTTTGCCGCGCAAGCGGTCATGAATGAAGAGGGTGCCCAATGACAATGGTGCGTGTCGCAACTTACAACATCCACAAGGGTGTGCAGGGCATAGGCCCGGCGCGCCGCCTGGAGATCCACAACCTGGGCCATGCCGTCGAACAGCTGGATGCAGACATTGTGTGCCTGCAAGAGGTGCGCAAGCTGCACCGGCGCGAGGCCGAATACTTCACGCATTGGCCCGAGCTGCCGCAGGCCGACTATCTGGCGCCGGAGGGCTATACCGCGGTGTACCGCACCAACGCCCACACCCGCCACGGTGAGCACGGCAATGCGATGCTGGCCCGCTGGCCCGTGGTGTCGCATCAGCATGAAGACATGTCGGACCACCGCTTCGAGCAGCGGGGCTTGTTGCATTCAGAAGTGATGGTCCACGGTGTGGCGGTGCATGTCATCGTCGTGCACCTGGGGTTGATCAAGGCCAGCCGCGTGCGCCAGCTGGCGCAGCTGCAGCAGTACATAGCCCGAGAGATTCCGGCAAACGCCGCCGTTGTGGTGGCGGGTGATTTCAACGACTGGGGCAGCACTGTGCAGCGCCCTATGGGTGCCGCGGGTCTGGTGGCCTTCCACCAGCAAAAAGTCGCAACCTTCCCGTCGCGGCTGCCGGTGGTGCAGTTGGATCATGTATATGCCCGCGGCCTCACACCGATCGGCCTGCATGTGCCGCGCGGCCGGATCTGGGGGCGCATGTCGGACCATTTGCCGCTGATTGCCGAATTCGACCTGCCGGTACCCGACTCCCCGTGAAGCCGTTGCAATTCAAAGAGGGCCACCGCGTTGAGCTGTTGCAAGGCGGCATTGAATTCTTCCCCCGGCTGATCGGCACCATCGACTCGGCCGCGCAAGAGGTGCGGCTGGAAACGTATATCTTCAATTTCGACACGGCTGGCGAGCAGGTGGCCGCAGCCCTGGAGCGCGCCGCCCTACGCGGCGTGCGCGTGTACCTGATGGTGGACGGTGTCGGTACAGCTGTTATCCCGGACGTTTGGGCCAAGCGCTGGACAGAGGCGGGAGTACTGTGGCACCAGTTTTCGCCATTGGGCCGATTGGGTCTGCTGGTGCCCAGCGTGTGGCGCCGCCTGCACCGCAAGCTGTGCGTGGTGGATGCGCTTACCGCTTTTTGCGGTGGCATCAATGTTCTGGACGACTACTTTGACCCGGGCCATGGCGCACAGGAATCGCCGCGTTTCGACTTTGCGGTCATGGTGCGGGGGCCGCTGGTCGCCGACGTCTACCGGGCCATGGGTCAGCTATGGAACCGGCTGCAGATGACCCGCCAACTCCAGCATATGGAATTCAAACATGCACGCAACACGTGGAAACATTCCCGGCGGTCTGAACACTCCGTGGATGTTTCCTCGCATAGCGCGGCACACAGCGCACACGCGGGCGTCAAGGCCGTGCTGGTGCTGCGCGACAACTTGCGCAACCGCAATCGCATCGAGCGTGCCTACCTCAAGGCCATTGCGAGCGCTCGCACCGAGATCGTGATCTCCAATGCCTATTTTCTGCCAGGCGGCAAGCTGCGACGGGCGCTGATACACGCCGCCCAGCGGGGCGTGCGCGTGCGCCTGCTGCTGCAAGGCCGGTATGAATACTTCATGCAGTACCACGGTGCCCGAACGGTGCTGGGTGTGCTGCTGGCAGCAGGCGTCGAGATCCACGAGTATTCGGTTGCTTTTCTGCATGCCAAGGTGGCGGTAGTGGATGGCCATTGGGCGACCGTGGGTTCGTCCAACCTGGACCCATTGAGCATGCTGCTGGCACGCGAGGCCAACATCGTTGTGGACGATGTGGCATTTGCCGAGTCGCTGCGTGCCGCCCTGGTCGCGGCCATGGACGCCGGGGGCGAGCAACTGGATGCCCCGACCTTTGCCCGCCGCCCCTGGCGCCAGCGCCTGTTGGACCGCTTGGCTTTTGGCGTTATGCGGAGTTTGCTCTTCCTGTCGGGTCGACGCTACTAAATTGATAGCTGCTTACGCTTGTTCCACGAGGGCTGCAGGCTAAAAACCCTTTCGGTGAAAGGCTGGTAGTATTCTGGGGATGCTAATGAAATCCCCGACAACCATGAATCCATCCGACACCGACGAGGGAACGCCAGTTTCCGCCAAGATCCGAGAGCGCCTCGTGGCCGCTCGCAAACGCTTCCACGCAAACGACAATATTGCGGAGTTTGTCACCCCCGGAGAACTTGAAAAATTGTTGGATGAGGTGGAAGTCAAGATGCAAGGCGTGCTGGACAGCCTGGTCATTGACACCGTCAACGACCACAACACCGACAACACCGCACGCCGCGTCGCCAAGATGTACCTGAACGAGGTATTTCGCGGCCGCTATGTTGCCTGTCCCAGCATCACTGAATTTCCCAACGTCGGCCATCTCAATGAGCTGATGATCGTCGGCCCTATCACAGTGCGCAGTGCTTGCAGCCACCATTTTTGCCCCGTCATCGGCAAGATCTGGATCGGCATCATGCCCAACGAGCACACCAATGTCATCGGCTTGTCCAAATACGCACGGTTGGCTGAGTGGATCATGGGCCGCCCGCAGATCCAGGAAGAAGCCGTGGTCCAACTGGCCGATCTAATCCAGGAAAAGACCCAACCAGATGGCTTGGCCATCGTCATGGAGGCCAGCCACTACTGCATGGCCTGGCGTGGGGTCAAGGACATGGACAGCAAGATGATCAACTCGGTCATGCGCGGCGTGTTCCTCAAGGATCCCAACTTGCGGCGCGAGTTTTTGTCCTTGATTCCACGGAAAGGATAAGATGAAGCCCCCACGTTCTTCACTTTGTGTAATCACTGCCCCCCATGGGGGACCGGCCACCCTTGGGGCGGCCCTGCGGGAGGTCTGATATGTTGGTACGTTTGTTGTATGCCAGCCGCGCGGTGGACCCAAGTACGGACGCGATTGACAAGATCCTGACCCAGTCCCGCCACTACAACCCCACCTGCGGCATTACCGGCATCTTGTGCTACGGCGGTGGCATTTTTCTGCAGGCCATTGAGGGTGGCCGCATGGCGGTCAGTGAGCTGTATGGCCACATCCAGCGCGACGCGCGCCACAAGGATGTCGTGCTGCTGCACTACGAAGAGATATCGGAACGGCGCTTTGGTGGTTGGACCATGGGCCAGGTCAATATGTCCAAGATCAACACTAACATCCTTCTCAAATATGCCGAGAAGCCTGAGCTGGATCCGTATTCGGTGTCGGGCAAGGTGTCACTCGCCTTGTTGGAAGAGCTGATGGCCACAGCCTCCATCATCGGTCGCGCGTAGTTAAAGCCCCGCCGCTGCGCGGCGCGCTGCCCCCCAGGGGGCTAATTTTTCCTGGGGCGGCCCGGCGAAAAATTGCCCCTACCTTTAACCGCTCGTTGACCGTTTAATGCCCCTCTCTGCTCTGGCGCTGGTCATACTGGCCGGCCTGATCCATGCTTGCTGGAATATTGCTGCCAAGAAGGCCGGCGGCGATGTCCGTTTCTCCTGCTTCGCGTCCCTGGTCATGATGGTGTTCTGGGCCCCCGTGGGCCTGTGGCTGGGCTGGCAACAGGTGCCATCCTGGGGCGTGTTGGAGTGGAGTCTGGTTTGGGGTAGCGGCATTTTGCATACCGTCTATTTCATCATCTTGCTGCGCGGCTACCGCAAGGCCGATTTGACCGTGGTCTATCCGCTAGCGCGCGGCTCCGGGCCGCTGCTGTCGTCAATGGTGGCTATTCTATTTTTGGGCGAGCACATCTCGGTATTGGGACTGGGCGGCATTGTGGCCGTGGTTGTGGGCGTGTTTTTGATTGCCGGTGGGCCGGGTCTGTTTCGCAACACGCACAGCCCAGACCACCGCACGCGCGTGCGCAAGGGCATGCTGTATGGCTTGCTGACCGGTGTCTTCATTGCCAGCTACACCGTGGTCGATGGCTATGCCGTCAAGATGGTGTTCATGTCGCCCATCCTCGTTGACTATTTTGGCAATTTTGTGCGGCTGGCATTCTTGGTACCGGCACTGCTGCGCAAGCCGGATGAGGCACGCCTGCTGTGGCGCGCGCAGTGGAAATACGCCACGGTGGTCGGTGTCATCAGCCCGGTTTCGTATGTGCTGGTTCTATACGCGATGCAGGTGGCACCGCTGAGCCATGTGGCACCGGCCCGAGAGGTCTCCATGCTGTTCGCTGCGTTGATTGGTGGACAGTTGCTGGGTGAGGGCGACCGCATCGCACGCTTTTTCGGTGCTGCCTGCATCGGCGTTGGTGTTATGGCACTGGCGCTGGGCTAAGCCAGGAGACTGCATGCTGCTTGGTTGTGATTTTTCCAGTGCGCCCACGCGTAGCAAGCCCATTGTGCTGGCTTGGGGCAGCCTGCGCGGATCGGTGGTGGTGCTGAGCCGGTTGGAGTATTTGCCGTCGCTCACCGCTTTTGAACAGTGGTTGCAGCAGCCCGGTGGCGCCTGGACCGGAGGCTTTGATTTGCCGTTCGGCTTGCCGCGTGAATTGGTGGTGGCCTTGGGCTGGCCCTTGGAATGGCAGGCCTGCATGCAGCACTATGCAGGCCTGAGCCGCGCCGAGATTCGCGACGCGTTTGCCGCGTTTTGCGATGCGCGGCCGGTGGGTGGCAAATTCGCGCACCGGGCCTGCGACCGACCTGCCGGCTCCAGCCCGTCGATGAAGTGGGTGAACCCGCCCGTAGCCTTCATGTTGCATGCGGGGGTGCCGCGTTTATTGGCGGCGGGTGTTGCGATGCCGGGCTTGCACGTGCCAGCTGCCACCGGTGAGGAACCGGGCGCACGCGTCGCGTTGGAAGCCTATCCCGGCCTGCTGGCGCGCGAGATTTTGGGTAACCGCAGCTACAAGAGTGATGACCGGTCCAAGCAGACCCCGGACCGCTTGATCGCCCGCAAGGACCTGCTGAGCGGGCTGGAGGCGGGCCAGACCCGTCTGGGTATGCGCCTGAAGCTGACGCATGCGCAGCGTGACGCGCTGGTAGACGATGCCAAAGGTGATGCGCTGGATGCTGTGCTCTGCATGGTGCAAGCAGCCTGGGGCGAGCAACGGTTTGCAGAGGGTGACCCGCTATACGGTCTGCCCGCAAATATGGATCCGTTGGAAGGTTGGATTGCCACAGCCTGAACCGACCAGCCCCCCACTTGTCGCTTCGCGTACTGCGCTGACCTACTAGGTGCGCTGCCTCGCTCTGGATGGCCCGATACGGCAGCTCCAGCCCCTATTGCGTTAGCTCTATTTGTTGCGCGAGATCACGCTCTCTTCAAGCTTGAGCGCAAGTTGTGAAATGGCCATTGCGGCCGGGCAGCTGGGCGTGGACTGCATCAGCAACTGCCGGCGCATGATGGCTTGGCGCACGGCAGGGTCCGCCGGGATATCGCCCATGTGCACCAGCTTGATTGGCCGGCCGGGTTCAGTCGGCACAAAACGGTCCAGCACCTGTTGCAACTGCACGGTAATGGCACGGCCATCGCCCAGGCGGGCGGTCTGGTTGATGACCATACGGATGGTCTGGCGTTTTTGCTGGCCTACCAGCACCTTGACGGTGGCGTAGGCATCGGTCAGCGAAGTGGGCTCTGGCGTGGCGACGACGATGACTTCGGACGCCAGCGACACCGCAAACAGCACCACATCGGAAATACCGGCACCAGTGTCCAGCAAAACCACGTCGTAGTGGGGTATCAGCCCACCCATGACGCGCAGAAAGTCGTCACGCACTTCTGGGGTCAGGCGGGAGTATTCGACCATACCCGACCCGGCCAGCAGCACCGAGAAACCGCCTGGCGCCCGAACGATGGCTTCTTCGAGTTTGGCCTTGCCAGTGAACACATCGTGCAATGTGATCTTGGGGTAGAGGTTGAGCACCACGTCCAGGTTGGCCAAGCCCAGGTCGGCGTCCAGCACCAGCACGCGCAGGCCGAGTTTGGCAAGTGCAGAGGCAAGGTTGGCAGAGACAAAGGTTTTGCCGACGCCTCCCTTGCCACTGGTCACGGCAATCACTTTGCCAAGCGGTTTGAAGGGCAGTGGCGACGGGGCTTCGCCCGGAACCGGGGGTGTTAATACGTCAGCCATCAATTCGCCCTTTGCATGGCACCGGCTGCAGTGCTGCCCGGTGCTTCGCTGGAAACACTTTCAATCCATGCCGGGTCACCCAGCGCGAGATGGCCAAACAGCAAATTTTTTTCTTCTGCGCTGACATAAATTTCTTGTTGCTGGTCCAGGCAGACGCGGTTGCGGCCTTCCTTCTTGGCGCGGTAGAGCTGCACATCGGCCCGCTCTGTCCAAAGTGCTGCCGTGGAGCGTACCCACTCCGGCGCGTAGGCACCACCCACGCTGACTGTTACCTGAAGCGTCAGTGTCCGAGAGATGGTGATAACTAGCGCTTCGATCGTGGCCCGTATACGTTCCGCCACGGTCGCCCCAAACGAGGTATGGCAATTGGGCAGCACGACGGCAAATTCTTCACCCCCATAGCGTGCCACGGTGTCCATGGGACGCACGCAACTGGCTACGCATTTGGCGATGGCTTGCAAGACCTGGTCGCCGGCCTGGTGGCCATGGGTGTCGTTGACTTGTTTAAAGTGGTCTATATCCAGCATCAACAACAGCGCCGGGTCACCCGAGCGGGCTACGCCGTCAATCGTGCGTTCTTGCACTGCGCGGAAGTGCCGGCGGTTGCCGAGCCCTGTCAGCGGATCCTTCAGGGACAACTCGCACAGTCCGTCAATAACGCCCTGCAGATAGGCCTGTGGCGAGTCTTCGACGGAAGGGAGTGAGACCAGCATGCCGTGGTCCAGCAAGGCACGTGCGTCGTCCAATCGCAACTGGTGCAATTCAATGGTGGATGGAGACGTTTGGGTAGCCACTGTTGGGGTTAGAGCTATGCCGGAAAGCATAACAGGAACTATCCGTATGGTGGCACTCAATGCGCTCATCCATAAGCGCATAAGCAGTGGCTTTACTGGGCAATTGCGCTGCTATTGCGTCAACCGCAGGAGCGGTATCAGTGGGCCTTCGCGCACACTGGGCAATCCGGATTGCGGGGCAGCCGGATATCGTTCCAGGCCATGTCGCGGCCATCGAGCATCAGCAGTCGACCAACAACAGGCTCGCCCGCGCCGCTGAGCAATTTAAGCGCCTCCGCTGCCTGCATGCTGCCTATGATGCCCACCAGCGGCGCAAAGACGCCCATCGTGGCGCAGCGGGTTTCTTCGAAATCTGCGTCCGGCGGGAAGACACAGGCGTAGCACGGTGACGCATTCTGCCGCGAGTCGTAGACAGCCAATTGACCGTCGAATCGGATGGCTGCGCCTGACACCAGTGGCACGCGGTGGCGGACGCAAGCGGCATTAAGTGCCTGACGGGTGGCGAAATTGTCACTGCAGTCCAGCACCACATCGACGCCGGCAACTAGCGCGTCCATGCGCACGGCATCTGCACGTTCGGCCAATGCCGTGACCTGAAGTTCCGGGTTAATGGCCAGCAAAGCCTGCCGTGCCGACTCCACTTTGGATTGGCCCAGCCGGGCTTCGGTGTGCGCAATCTGGCGCTGCAAATTGGTAAGGTCTACGATGTCGTTGTCGACCAGCGTCAGGTGCCCGATGCCGGCGGTTGCCAAATACAGGGCGACCGGTGAACCCAGTCCACCCACCCCGATGACAAGCGCCCGCGCCTGCATGATGCGGTCTTGCCCTTCGACACCGATTTCGTCGAGCAAGATGTGGCGCGAGTAACGTAGTAGCTGCGAGTCATCCATGCGAAACGGTTGGCTTAGACCCCACGGCCCCTAGTTTTCCTTGGACTCTTCTTCCTTGCGTTCCACCTGGGTCTTGCTGACCAAGACCGGGCGTCCCTTGAGCTGGTTCAGTGCTTGAGCCAGTTGGAAATCCTTCTCCGAGCCAAACTCGGGTGGACGTCGCTCGGACGCTGGCTTGCGGGATTCTTCCTCCAGACGCTTAAACGCTTCGTCACGGGCCTTCTCGCGAGTGGCGTCTTTGACCTCTTCGCCCTGGCCGCTACCCAGGTGCTTACCAAGGTCGGCTTCTCGGGTGCGCAGTGCCGCATACGGGCTGCCTTCCTCGGTGTCGTCCACCATCACATCGGGAACTATGCCCTTGGCCTGGATAGATTTACCACTCGGTGTGTAGTAACGCGACGTGGTGATTTTCAGACCGGTATCGGGACCCAGTGGCCGAAACGTCTGGACCGAGCCCTTTCCGAAAGTCTGACTGCCCATCAGCGTGGCGCGTTTATGGTCTTGCAAGGCACCGGCCACGATTTCGCTGGCCGATGCAGAACCTTCGTTGACCAGCACGACCAACGGTACTTTCTTCAGGGCCGGGGGAAGTTTTTTGAGCGGGTCAGAACCATCGCGACCGATGTAGTCGCGCACCGTGGCTTTCAGGGTCTGCTTGCTATCCGCCGTCTGTCCATTGGTTGAGACCACGGTGACGTTCTCAGGCAGGAATGCAGCCGAAACCGCCACCGCGGCGTTGAGCAGGCCACCCGGATCGTTGCGCAGATCCAAAACCAAGCCCTTCAGACGAGGCTCCTGCTTGTACATCTCGTCCAGTTTCTTGGCGAAATCGTCTACCGTTTGCTCTTGGAACTGGTTGACGCGGATCCAGCCATAACCCGGCTCCACAATCTTGCCGCGCACGGACTGCTGCTTGATTTCTTCACGGATGATGTCGACCGGAAAGGTACGGTTTTCGTCCTTGCGGAAGATCGTCAAGACGACCTTGGTATTTGGCTCACCACGCATACGCTTGACGGCTTCGTTCAGTGACAGACCCTTGACGGCCATGTCATCCACACGGGTGATCAAGTCATTGGGTTTGAGGCCCGCACGAAAGGCAGGGGAACCTTCTATGGGAGATACCACCTTGACCAAGCCATCTTCTTGCGTGATCTCGATGCCCACGCCCACGAAACGGCCTGAAGTGCCCTCCCGAAATTCCTTGAAGGACTTTTTGTCAAAGTACTGAGAGTGGGGGTCCAGGCTGGCGACCATGCCGGCGATGGCCTCAGTAATCAGTTTCTTCTCGTCCACAGGCTCGACATAGTCGCTTTTGAGCATGCCGAAAACAGCTGCGAGCTGTTGCAATTCTTCAAGCGGAAGTGGCGCCAGCGTGCTGCGGGCCACCGTCTGCAGCGAGACCGTGGTCAAAGCGCCCGCCATGACACCCAAACCAATCCAGCCCGCGATTTTCAGTTTTTGACCCATAAATATTCCAGTGCCACTTCAATATACACCTTGGAGGTGGTCGCTAGCGGCGAGCCGCTACAGTTGCCGTGCAAATAGCACGGGAAATACGGAAAAACTCCCGCGTTTCCCAAGTTTTTCTCAGGCCTTGCCTTGTGAAGCCACGGCGGCCGCGGCTTTGGCGGCCGCTTCAGCATCGCCCAGGTAATAGTGGCGTATTGGCTTGAGATTGGCGTCTAGTTCGTACACCAATGGGATGCCGTTGGGAATGTTGACGCCCACAATGTCATCGTCACCGATGTTATCCAGGTACTTGACCAGTGCGCGAATGGAGTTGCCGTGCGCGGCTACCAGGATGCGTTTACCGCTTTGAATCGCGGGTGCCATGGCTTCGTTCCAAAAAGGCATGACGCGCGCGACCGTGTCCTTCAGGCATTCGGTCAGCGGTACTTGTTCGGGCTGCAGTTTGGCGTAGCGCAGATCGCCACGCTCGCTACGCGAATCCGTTGGCTCCAGTGCGGGCGGCGGTGTGTCGTAACTGCGGCGCCATTGCAGCACTTGGGCATCGCCATACTGCTTCGCCATATCTGTCTTGTTCAGGCCTTGCAGCGCGCCGTAGTGGCGCTCGTTCAGACGCCAGGAATGCACGACCGGGAGCCAAGTGCGGTCCATCTCGTCCAAACAGTGCCACAGCGTGCGGGTGGCGCGTTTCAGCACGCTGGTGTAGGCCACATCAAATTCGTAACCCTCGGCCTTCAGCAGGCGCCCCGCGTTCTTGGCCTGTTCCGTGCCGGTGGGGGTGAGGTCCACGTCGGTCCATCCAGTGAAACGGTTTTCGAGATTCCAGGTGGATTCGCCGTGGCGAACGAGAACGAGTTTGTACATGGTGAAGGGGTAAAAGCGGGGATAGAAGGGGCTGCCGGACGGCAACACAGCCAGCATTCTAAAATGGCGGGCTGAACGCTCGCTAACTTACAAGGAATAAAGTGAAATTCATTCTCGATAACTGGATGTTGATTGCCGTCGCCATGGCATCAGGCTCGATGCTGCTGTGGCCCGTGATCCAGGGCGCTACGGCGACTGGGCTGGACCCGGCCGGTGCGGTGCAACTGATCAACCGCGAAAAGGCCGTGGTGATCGACGTCTGCGAGCCCGGCGAATTCGCCGCCGGCCATGTCGGTGGCGCCAAGAACATTCCGTTGGCAGATCTGGAAAGCAAGCTGGCCAGCGCCGTGAAGAACAAGAATCTGCCGCTGATTCTGGTGTGCCAGTCGGGCACCCGCTCAAGCCGCGCGGTGGCCGTTGCCAAGAAGCTGGGCTACGAGCAAGCCCAATCCTTGGGCGGCGGCATGGCTGGCTGGAAGGCTGCCAATCTGCCTATTGAAAAGGCCTGATGCCGTGCAATCCGTGAAGATGTACACCACCGCGTTTTGTCCGTACTGCGTGCAGGCCAAGCGCATCCTGGTTTCCAAAGGGGTCGAGAGCATCGACGAAATCCGGGTAGACAACCTGCCGCAGGAGCGGGTCAAAATGATGGAGATTACTGGGCGGCGCACCGTACCGCAAATCTTCATCGGTGACACCCATGTAGGGGGCTGCGATGATCTGATGGCGTTGGACAGCCGGGGCGGCTTGGTTCCCCTGCTTAACGCGGCCTGATATAAAGCCGCGCTTGCCGCTTCGCGTATTGCGCTGCCCCCCGGGGGGGGCTAAATCCGCTTGGGGTGGCCCGGCGCGGATTTTGGCTCCCACGCAGGTGAAGGCTGTGCCCTTGAAGAACGGGCTTTGTGGCCTGAGATAATCCGCGCTTAACGATATTTCTGTTAATTCCCGTTAATTGCCGTTACTGGCCTGCCCAGAGTGTTTTTGGGCGGGCATTGTTTTACTTTGAAAGACTGTTTTTATGTCCGACCAGACTCCTGCGACTCCCGTTTTCCAGATCCAACGCGTCTACCTGAAAGAGGCGTCGCTGGAGCAGCCCAATTCGCCCGCTATCTTGCTGGAGCAAGAGCAACCTACCGTGGACATCCAGCTGGGTGTAGAGGCTGCTCCCGTGGCCGAAGGCGTGTTTGAAGTGGCTGTGACCGCCACCGTGCACACCAAGATCAAGGACAAGACCGTGTTCCTGGTTGAAGCCAAGCAAGCCGGTATTTTCGAAATCCGCAACGTGCCAGAAGATCAAATGGGCCCGCTGATGGGTATTGCTTGCCCACAGATCGTCTACCCCTACCTGCGCGGTAACGTGGCCGACCTGATCCAGCGCGGTGGCTTCCCACCCGTGCACCTGACGGAAATCAACTTCCAGGCCATGTACGAGCAGCAACAACTGCAACAGGCCCAGGCTGCCAGCGCACCAACGGACGCACTGCCACAGTAAGCCTTTGGGCGAAATCGCCCTCTAGCCCCCGTATCTATTGCAGATAGTGCTATGAAAATTATAGTTATCGGGGGCGGCGCCTGGGGTACTGCGCTGGCCGTCAACGCCAGCCGCCATGCCCCGGCACGGCATGCCGTGACACTTTGGGTGCGTGATGATGGCCAGGCTATGTCCATGCGGCATGGTCTCGAAAACCAACGCTATTTGCCGGGTGTAGCCCTGCCACCGGCCTTGGAGATCAGCACTCAGGCTTTGCCTGCACTGATGGCTGCGTTGCAGCCCCAAGACCTCGTGATCCTGGCGCAGCCCATGGCTGGGCTGCGCGGACTGCTCACGCAACTACAGGGATGCTCCGCTCCGGTAGCATGGCTGTGCAAGGGATTTGAGACCGGCATCGGCTCGGCACCCGGTTTGATGGGACACGAGATCCAGGCCCAAATTGCCGCCGGCCTGCGCGCTGGTGTTCTCAGCGGCCCCAGCTTTGCGCAAGAAGTCGCCTTGGGTAAGCCAACGGCATTGGTCGCGGCCAGCACCGACCCTGCTGTGCGTGATGCGCTGGTCGCCGCATTTCACAGTTCCACACTGCGTGTATACGCCAATGACGATGTTGTGGGTGTGGAAGTGGGCGGCGCCGTGAAGAACGTATTGGCCATTGCCACCGGTCTGTGTGACGGGTTGCAACTGGGTTTGAATGCCCGGGCAGCCCTTGTCACGCGGGGGCTAGCGGAGATGACCCGACTGGGCCTGGCACTTGGCGCCAAGGCTGAAACCTTCATGGGTTTGAGTGGTCTGGGCGATCTGGTGTTGACCGCAACGGGTGATTTATCTCGCAACCGGCGTGTCGGCCAGGCCTTGGCCCACGGCCAGACGTTACAGCAGGCAATTGCGTCACTGGGCCATGTGGCCGAAGGGGTCTATACCGCCCGCACCGTCGTGCAGCGTGCGACGACTTTGGGCGTTGATATGCCGATCGCGCAGTGCGTCGTAGACCTGCTGGATGGCCGCCTGCAACCTGCGCAGGCGGTCGCCACCTTGATGGGGCGTGGCCCCACCGCTGAGGGCGTTTAGGGTTTCACCGCTGGGCTGGGTCAGCCTGTGTGCACCTTGGCTGCAATGTGGGCTAATGCTTCCTCTACCTGGTCCACCAGGATCAAGCACAGGTCTCCCGCGGTCAACTTGTCCATGGCAGTGTCGATCGCTAAAAACTCACCCTTGATTTCCAGCGTATGGGTGGTGCGGCGTGCATGCGCCAGCCCCTGGCGCAGCAGCGCAATCACTTCGCCATCGCGCCGGCCACGTTGGCACTGGTCTTCGTACAGTACAACTTCGTCAAAGGCGTCACCCAGAATCTCGGTCTGCTGGCGAATGTCCTGGTCGCGCCGGTCGCCTGCACCGCTGATGACGACCGAGCGGCGCTTGGCCGGCATTGCCTGTACCGCTTGGACCAGTGCAATCATCGCGTCGGGGTTGTGGCCGTAGTCGGCAATCACCGTGGCGCCGCGGTATTTGAAGAAATTGAAGCGGCCCTGCGCGTTGTGCGTGTCGTTGGAGAAGCTGGACAGGCCACGGCGTATCGTGTCCCAGTCCAGGCCCAGCGCCCAGGCGGCTGCTACCGACGCCATGACATTCTCGACCTGGAAAGGGATCATTCCTCCCATCGTGACCGGGATAGAGGCAAGGGCGATGGTTTGCTGAAAATCGCCTTTGCATGCGACCAGATGCCCGTTCTCGACGTAGACCACGGCCTGTCCTTGGGCCTTGTGCGTGGCCATCACGGGGTGGAATTTGTCGACGGCAAAGAAGGTGACCGAGCCGCGGCATTTGCTAGCCATGGCAGCCACGATAGGGTCGCTGGCGTTGAGCACGGCCACACCGGTGGGCGACACGTTTTGCACGATGACGCGTTTGAGCACCGCAAGGTCCTGCACCGTGGTGATGTAGTTCAGGCCAAGGTGGTCACCACTACCTACATTGGTGACCACAGCAACGTCGCAGCGGTCAAAGGCCAGGCCCTCACGCAGCACACCACCGCGTGCGGTTTCCAGCACGGCCGCATCCACGTCAGGGTGCAGCAGCACACTGCGCGCGCTCTTGGGGCCGCTGCAATCTCCGGTATCAATGACGTTACCACCCACGTAGACGCCATCGGTATTGGTCATGCCTACGCACAAGCCATTTTCTGCAAGCAGGTGCGAGATCAGGCGTACGGTCGTTGTTTTGCCGTTGGTGCCGGTCACCGCAACAATCGGTATACGGCCGTTCTGGCCGTTCTTGAACATGCTGGAGATGATGGCCTCGCCGACGGCGCGCCCCTTGCCAAACGACGGGCTCAGGTGCATGCGCAGGCCGGGGGCGGCATTGACTTCCACAATGCCACCGCCCAGTTCTTCAATCGGGCGCAGGATGCTGTCGCACACCAGATCCACTCCGCAAATATCCAGCCCCACCATGTGGGCCGCAGCCACTGCACGGGCCGCCACTTCGGGGTGCACATCGTCGGTCACATCGGTGGCTGACCCGCCGGTCGACAGGTTGGCGTTGTTGCGTAAATTGACCCGTTGGCCCTTGGCTGGAATCGCATCGGCAGTGAAGCCCTGGCTGGCCAGGCAGGCGTGGGCAATATCGTCAATGCGGATCTTGGTCAGGGACGTGGAGTGGCCGGAGCCGCGTCGCGGGTCCTGGTTGACCTGGTGCACCAGTTCAGTGATGGTGTGCACGCCGTCGCCGACCACCTTGGGCGGGTCACGCCGAGCGGCAGCCACCAGTTTGTCGCCCACCACCAGCAGACGGAAGTCATTGCCCGGCATGTAGCGTTCGACGAGGATGTCGTCACGGAACTCGGCTGCGGTCGCGTAAGCCTTTGTCAAATGCTCTTTGGTCGTGATGTTGACGGTGACACCCTTTCCTTGGTTGCCGTCCTTCGGCTTCACAACGACCGGCAGACCAATTTCACAGGCGGCGACCCACGCGTCCTCGGCATCGCTGACCTCGCGGCCCGCTGGCACCGGGACGCCAGCCGCGGCCAGCAGTTTCTTGGTCAGATCCTTGTCTTGTGCAATGGCCTCCGAGATGGCGCTGGTGATGTCCATTTCGGCAGCCTGTATGCGGCGCTGCTTGCTGCCCCAGCCAAAGCGCACCATGCTGCCCTCGGTCATGCGGCTGAAGGGAATGCCCCGTGCCACCGCAGCGTCCACAATGCAACCCGTACTGGGCCCCAGGCGGACGTCTTCGTCCAAATCACGCAGTTGTGCCAGCGCGTCTGCAAGGTCAAACGGCGTATCGTCCAGTGCCGATTTGCACAGCGCCTGCGCCAGATCCATGGCCAATAATCCAACTGCTTCCTCGCTGTATTCCACAACCAGTTGGTACACGTCGGTGTCCACCGTTGGCGTCGTGCAGCTGAAGGTCACCGGACAGCCGGCTTGGGCCTGCAGGCCCAGAGCCGCCAATTCCAGCACATGCACCATGGGGATGGAGTCGTCATGCCCCGTGGGTTGAAACGGGCTGATCTCCGGAAATCGGGCCCGCAGCCGTTCTTCAAAGCCGGCTATTTTTGCAATGTCGCGCTCCACCGCTTCGCAAGACACGATGGACTGTATGGCGGTGTGGTGGCTCCACAAATTGGGGCCACGCAGGGCTCGGATACGGGTAACTTCCATGGTGTTCGATCAGTAAGGTGTTTTTTTGGGGTTGGACTCAAAGGTCCGCAGGCCTGCGCCGATCAATTCGGGCGGAATGTTCAAGGCCCA
Organism: Rhodoferax sp. ZS1R8; assembly: GCF_056521325.1. Lineage (NCBI taxonomy): Bacteria > Pseudomonadati > Pseudomonadota > Betaproteobacteria > Burkholderiales > Comamonadaceae > Rhodoferax > Rhodoferax sp. ZS1R8. The sequence goes on from NZ_JBWMBA010000002.1 coordinate 368,371, forward strand.
TGCCGCAGCGACGGCCGCCATCACCATTTCGGGTTGGGATGCTTTGGCCGGTTTGAGGGAAGCCAACGGCAGCAGAGCCACGTCCTGTGCACCTTGGCCCAAAACGATCTGGTCGTCACGCACAAATACGACACGCTCACCGGCGGCGCGGTGCTGCGCCAACACAGCGCTGTTGCCGTCCATGCCGTAGAAAATGACCTTGCCATCACACAGCTCGGCCATCTCTACCACCTGCGGGTCAGCCGCATTCAGCACGGCGGTGCCGGTGGGCAGGATCACATCTACCTGGGTGCGGGCCACTTTGTAGGCCTGCTCGGCATCCAGAATGTCAAACGGCACCAACGCGTCGTGCCAGCTGACGTCGGTGACAACGCCTACGGAGCATTTGTCATACGCCAGACCTTCGGCCAAGATGGTCTGGCTACCGTTCTCGAACACGGCCGCTTGCACCGATCGGTTGATCAGCAGGCGCTGGCCGGCTTCCCAGTGGGCGCAGTCTCTGGCGTCCACCTGGCGCCCATCCAGGTACAGGCCTTCGCTGCAGGCCAGACCGACATGTTTGCCGCTGATATGCGCCAGCCAAGCCACCATACGGGCAATGCGGCCGGTTTTCTGTGTGCCGGTGATGCCTACGATGGGGATACGCCCATCGCGGTCCATGCCAAAAAGATGTTCGATGATGGCCTTGCCGACCGGGCGGCCCTGTCCGTCGGCCGGTTTGATGTGTGCCAACAGGCCGGGGCTTGCATTGACCTCGATGACTGCAGCGCGCTGCGAGTGCATGGGCTTGGAAACATCTTCGAGCACCATGTCGACGCCGGCAATATCCAGCCCGACCACCCGCGCGGCTAGCGCTGCCGCGGCTACTACGCTAGGGTGCAGCGAGTCCGTGACATCAAAGGCCACATTGCCATTGCGCTGGATCAGCACCTTCTGGTCTTTGGGGGGCACGGACTGCGGTGTCAGACCTGCGCGCTCCAGTTCCAGAATGATCTCTCCGGATTTGCTCGGCATCATCGCGTTTAGCGGCGAATCTTCGCCGCTGCCGCGCCGTGGATCGGAGTTGATCTGTTCGTCGGTCAACTGGTCGATGTTAGAGACGCCATCGCCCACTACCCACAGGGCCTCGCCCCGCGCGGCGGCGACCACCTGCCTGCCAACCACCAGCATGCGGTGTTCGTTGCCCGGGATGAATTTTTCGACGATGACGCTGCTGCCACCACCCTTGCGGTGTGCGAGCGCATACGCGGCTTCCACATCGCCTTGCGTCATCAGATTCAATGAGACGCCGCGTCCATGGTTGCCGTCGTAGGGTTTGACGACCACGGGCACACCGATGTCTTGCGCCGCCTCCCAAGCGGCCTCCGCGCTGCGCACCAATTGGCCTTCGGGCACGGGCACGCCGCAGGATTTGAGCAGGGTCTTGGTCAGGTCCTTGTCGCTGGCAATCTCTTCGGCAATGGCCGAGGTCTGGTCGGTCTCTGCGGTCCAGATGCGGCGTTGGTTGATGCCATAACCCAGTTGCACCAGGTTGCCCTCGGTCAGGCGGATGGACGGTATGCGGCGTTCGGTAGCGGCATCCACAATATGCGCGGTGCTGGGGCCCAGGCACAGGTCGTCCACCTTTTCGTGCAATTGGGCCACGACGGCGGCCACGTCGTAGGGCGTGTTGTTGATGGCAGCTTCGACCAGGTCTCGCGCCGCCACCACCACCTCACGGCCGATTTGTTCCTGCCGGGTGCGGAACGCGATTTTGTAGACACCGCGTTGCGAGGTTTGCCGGGCCTTGCCAAAGCCTGTCCGCATGCCCGCCAGATTCTGAAGCTCCAGCGCAACGTGTTCGACGATATGGGCCGCGTAGGTACCTTCCTTGACCCGCTGCAAAAAGCCGCCGCGCACGCCGGGGCTGCAGTGGTGTTCCACAAGGCTGGGCAGAAAGCCGGTCAGCCGCTCGTAAAAGCCATCGAGGGTGTTGGACGGGAAATCTTCCAATGGGCCGATGTCCAGCCAGGCTTCTATGACCGGACGGTAGGTCCAAATATTAGGGCCACGCAGGTGTGTTACCCGGAGAATTACTATCTTTTTCTGGTCCGTCATGGCTGCTTTTCAGGGGGCCAGTCCACCGATGTGGCGCTGACCGCGTTGTGTATCTTGCTCAACCAAGCCCCCAAGTGGCTGGGTCAGAATGCTCAAAACTGAGTATCGTAAAGTATGGAGCTTGCTGCAATCTGTTTGCGCCCGGCTCCCGGTCCAAAATGAAAAGAATTTCTGCTGTATCCCATGACCTCTGACGTTATCGCCGCGAGCGCCCTGTTGGGTGACATTTCCGCCCGGTGGCGTGAGGCCATGCAATCGCAACTCCGACCCCAGGAGAACGTTCTGGCAGCGCTGGAGGTTGACCTTGACGCCAAGCTGAATTTTGTGGCCAGTCTGGTGGTGATCACCAATCAGCGCGTGCTCAGTCGCTCCGGCGGCGATACCCGCTGGCAGGAGTGGCCTTTTCGCGCCGGGCTGGAGCTGCGCCACCACGACCATGCCGGCGTGGGCCACCTCAACCTCGTGGATACCAATGGGCTGCTGGCCAGTTGGCGCTTTACATTGGCGCAAAACCTGCTCGCCATACGGTTGGTCAACCAGTTCCAGGCCCAGCTGGAGAGCCACATCAGCGGCAAACCCCTGGTGCAAGCCTTGCGCAATGTCTGCCCCAGCTGCAAGGCCCCGCTGGACCCTGACCAGGAAGAATGCCCCATTTGCACCAGGGTGGTCCACACGCCACCGTCTACGTGGACGCTTTTCCGACTGTGGCGCTTCGCCAAGCCCTACAAGGGTCAGTTGGCGCTGGGCTTTGCATTGATGCTGTTGGGCACCGCCGCCCACCAGGTGCCGCCCTATCTGACGGCCCCGTTAGTAGACAAGGTGTTGATTCCGCTGCAGAACGGGCAAGCGGTTCCACCGAGCACCATTGCCATGTACCTGTTTGCCTTGCTGGGTGCGGGTATGCTGGCCTGGGTGTTGAGCTGGGGCAAGACCTATGTGTTGGCCCTGGTGTCCGAGCGCATTGCGGCGGATTTGCGCACCACCACCTACGAACATTTGCTGCGCCTGTCGCTGGAATACTTTGGTGGCAAACGCACCGGCGACTTGTTGTCGCGCGTGGGCAGCGAGAGCGATCGCATTGCCGTTTACCTGTCGCTGCACCTGACCGACTTTGCCAGTGACGTCGTCATGATTGTGATGACAGCCGTCATCCTTTTCACGATGGACCCGTACCTGGCCTTGATCACGCTGGTGCCCTTGCCATTCATCGGCTGGATGATCCATTTCGTGCGCTACCGTTTGCGCACCGGCTTCGAGAAGATCGATCGTGTGTGGGGCGAGGTGACCAATGTGCTGGCCGACACCATTCCCGGCATCCGTGTGGTCAAGGCTTTTGCACAAGAGCAACGCGAGGCCAAGCGTTTCCGCCAGGCCAACCACCACAACCTGCTGGTCAACGACCGCATCAACAAGATCTGGTCACTGTTCTCGCCCAGCGTGTCGCTGCTGACCGAAGTGGGGCTGCTGGTGGTTTGGGCTTTTGGCATCTGGCAGGTGTCGCATGGCAAGATTACCGTCGGTATGCTGCTGATGGCCATCGCCTACATCAGCCGGTTCTACGGGCGGCTCGACTCCATGAGCCGCATCGTGTCCGTTACGCAAAAATCGGCATCTGCCGCCAAGCGCATATTCGATATTCTGGACCACGTATCCAGTGTGCCCGAGCCGGCGCAACCCGTGCGTATGGGCAAGGTGCAGGGCCGTATTGAAGTGCGCGATGTCGGCTTCCGCTACGGCAACCGCGAAGTGAACCGGGGCATCAACCTGAACATAGCACCTGGTGAAATGATTGGCCTGGTAGGCCACAGCGGATCGGGCAAGAGCACATTGGTCAACCTGATTTGCCGTTTCTACGATGTGTCCGAAGGCGCCATCCTGGTCGATGGTGTGGACATACGCTCGTATGCGATATCCGACTATCGCCAGAACATCGGCCTGGTGTTGCAAGAGCCATTCCTGTTCTTCGGCACGATTGCCGAGAACATCGCCTATGGAAAGCCGGATGCCACCCGCAGCGAGATCATCGCCGCTGCACGCGCGGCCCACGCGCACGAGTTCATCTTGCGCTTGCCACAGGGTTACGACTCCATGGTCGGTGAGCGCGGGCAGGGCCTGTCGGGTGGCGAGCGCCAGCGTATCTCCATCGCCCGCGCGCTGCTGATCGACCCACGCATCCTGATCCTGGACGAAGCCACGTCGTCGGTGGATTCCGAGACCGAAAAAGAAATCCAAAAGGCGCTGGAGAACTTGGTGAAGGGCCGCACCACGATCGCCATTGCCCACCGCTTGTCCACGCTGCACCGGGCCGACCGCCTGGTTGTGCTGGACCGTGGCCGTGTCGTGGAAGAGGGTTCGCATGACGTGCTGATGGCGGCCCAGGGCGCCTACTTCAACCTGTACCAGGCGCAGGCCCGCAATATGGATGTTGATATGGACGCAGCAGAATGAACGCACTCAGCTCCCTTAAACCTGGTGACTGGACTTTGCAGCTTGATGCCTTTGGCAAGCTGGTGCTGACCAACGCACAAGGTGAACGTTTTGCCGGCGTGGTGCCGGTGCGCGCATTCCCCATTCAGTCCCCCGAGGTCGGCATTTCGATGGTCGATACGGATGGCCATGAGGTGGCCTGGATAGAAGAGTTAAGTGCCTTGGTAGAACCTGCGCAAGGCTTGGTGCGCCATGAATTGGCCACGCGCGAGTTCATGCCGGTGATCAGCACCATTGTGTCGGTCACCAGCTTTTCCACTCCGTGTACATGGAAGGTGGAGACCGATCGCGGCGATACCGAGTTCGTGCTGCGCGGTGATGAAGACATTCGCCGCATCGGCACGGCAGGCAGCTTACTGGTAGCGGACTCGCACGGTATTCAGTTTTTGATCAAGGACCATCTAGCACTGGACGTGCGTAGCCGAAAAATATTGGATCGCTTCCTGTAAGTGGAGGAGTTACAACATCTCCTCCGGTGCAAATGGCCCCAGGAGTCTGATCGCCAGCCGCAGAATGGCGCTGGTGTCCGGCTCGCTGGTGCTGTCGGGTAGGTTGGATCCTTGCGGCGCACGCCACACTAACTTGCCCCCCTCCAGCTGAACCTTGTACGCACCGGTGTTTATGGTCGGTTCGATAAGTTGAATGGCTTCGGCGGAAATGGTGCGGTTGCGAATGGCGACGGCTACCTCGCTGTTTTGGAGTTGCGAGCGCAGATCAAGGTTCATGGAACCTACCACCAACAACCAATCGTCGATGACCACCACCTTGGAGTGCAGGCTGGCGCGAGAACTGCCACCACCGCGGTGCTCGCCGCCGACTGAGCCGGTAGAGATCGCCGACCCTCCAAAACTGCGGAAAGTGCCTTCCTGTTCGGCGCGCATTTCAAAAATTTCTACGCCCATCTCCAGCAGCGCCTGTCGGTAGCGTGCATAGCCAACATGCGCGGCTGGGGCGTCGTTGGACGCCAATGAGTTGGTGAGCACGCGCACGCGCACGCCGCGGTTGCGCAGGTCGGCGAACTGGGCCATCGTGCGGTTACCTGGCACAAAGTAGGGCGACACGATCAGCAGGTTGGTTTTGGCCTGCGCCATCAGTTGCAGCAGGCCATCCACAGTCGTTTCTTCTGCGGCTTCAACAGCGTCGGCATCGGCGGCGATCTTGCCGGGTTTGTCCACCAGCAGGGTTGATGGTGCCCAGGTCCATTTCAGGAGGCGCAGATCGGTCGTCTCGGGCAGCGGTTTGATCTGGCTGTCGGCGCTGTCCGGTAGAGTGGCTAACGGCAGGGGCAGCAAGGACTCGGCGGCGACAGTTCCAGCGGTTGCAGCGTCGGCACCGTCCGCGGGTTCAGTCGGCTTTTCAATTTGGGGTGCTGGTTTTAGCGCCTCAATCTCTTGCTGTGTCATCAGCGACTGCACAGGGTAGGCCAGCGGGTTATTCCAGTACTGGTCAAAGCTGCGCGACAGATCACGCGCGATGCGACCTGCCGCCAGCACGTCAATGTCCACAAAGTTGGTGCCCGTGCTCTGCCCAAAGTACGTTTCACCCAGGTTGCGCCCGCCAGTAATTGCCATGGCATTGTCGGCAACAAACATTTTGTTGTGCATGCGCCGCTGGATCCGGTCCACGTCGTTCAGGTTGGTGAGGATGCGAATGGCTAGTGAGCTGCGGCCGCCGGGCAGGGGGTTGAACAGGCGCAGCTCCATATTCTTTTCAAACGCAAGCTTGAGCACCTGGGCGTTTTTACCGGATGTGTTGAAGTCGTCCAACAAAATGCGAATGCGCACGCCCCGAGCCGCCGCCTCGCGCAATGCGTCAAACAGGCGATCGGTGGTCTTGTCGGAAAAGATGGCGTAGTACTGGATGTCCAGGGTCTTTTCTGCAGCCTTGATGAGTGCCATGCGGCTGGTAAAAGCCAGCTCTGCACTGCCGACCAGTGCAAAACCTGAATCGTTGCGCGTGCCCGCCTTTTTCGCACGGTCTGCGACTACGCTGCCCAGGCGCGTTTGTGCGGGGTTGGCCAGGGCAGTGGAAACAGGCCTGTCGACGTGGTCGGGCAGGGATGCGCACGCCGTTATCCATGGAACCAAAACGACGAAAAGCCAGAGCATCCAATGGTTGGCCGATCGCTGGCGTATCGCGGCGCAGGGCCGGTTCAATTGCCTATGTAATAGCAGTGGGCATGCGGTGGCGGTGGTAGGCGGTATGGATGGCATATTGGTGAGACTATAGCTCCGAGCCTGTTTTTTGGTGCTGGCCGCCACACCCCGCCTGTCACACCTCCAAGTTGTCAATCAAGCGCGTAGCGCCCAGGCGTGCTGCGGCCAGCACTACCAACGCATCACCCGTGCGCGGTGTTTGCAGATCGGCCTGGCGGCGAACAGCCACGTAGTCTGGTCGCCAGCCCGTACTGCTGAGGCTCTGCATGGCCTGCGACTCCAGTGTGCTGATGCCTGCTGCGTCCAACGCCGGGTGGGCGCGCAGCGCCTCGGCCACTGTCTTCAGTGTCGCAGACAGCTGCACGGCTTGCTGGCGCTCGGCCGGGCTCAGGTATCCGTTGCGCGATGACAGCGCCAGACCATCTTCGCTGCGCTGGGTCTCACCACCGACAATGTTTACCGGCATTGCAAACTGCTTGACCATGTTGCGGATGACCATCAGCTGCTGGTAGTCCTTCTTGCCAAACAGCGCCGTGCGCGCCTGCGTACAGGACAGCAGTTTCAGCACCACGGTGCAGACACCAATAAAGAAGCCCGGGCGGAAGTGGCCCTCCAGAATATCAGCCAGCTCAGTAGGTGGGTGCACCTTGAAGGTCTGGGGTTGCGGGTACATCTCCGCCTCTTTGGGCGCGAAAACCAAGTCACACCCGGCGGCTTCGAGCTGTTGGCAATCGGCATCCAGCGTGCGCGGATAGGTGTCGAAATCTTCATGCGGCGCAAACTGCAGCCGGTTCACAAAGATGGTGGATACCGTGATGTCACCCAGCGGCTTGGCCTGGCGCACCAGCGCTAAGTGGCCAGCGTGCAGATTGCCCATCGTGGGCACCACGGCCGGGTGGCGGAATGCGCCCAGGTGGTCGCGCAGGTCGGTGAGGGTGTGGACGAGTTTCATAGGCATGTCACCAGGCGTGCAGGCTGTCGTCGGGGAAGCTGCCGTTTTTGACAGCCGCTACATAGGCCTCGAACGCGCCGCGGATGCTGCTGGCCTCGTCCATGAAATTACGTACAAATTTCGGGTTCTTGCCCAGGTTCAGGCCCAGCATGTCGTGCATCACCAGCACCTGCCCGGCCGTGCCCTTGCCCGCGCCAATGCCGATGGTGGCGCAGTGCACCAACTCATCGGTCAGTTCCTTGGACAGGGGTGCAGGCACCATCTCCAGCACCAGCATGCTGGCACCGGCGTCTTGCAGCTCGTGGGCCTGGCGCTTGAGCAGATCAGCGCTGACCTGGGTCTTGCCCTGCACACGGTAGCCGCCCAGCGAGTGCACGGTCTGGGGTGTCAGGCCCAGGTGGGCGCAGACGGGGATACCGCGTTCGACCAGAAAGTGCACGGTCTCGGTCGTCCAGCCGCCGCCCTCAAGCTTTACCATGTGTGCGCCGGCCTGCATCAGCACCCCTGCGCTGCGGATGGCTTGCTCTTTGGACTCCTGGTACGAGCCAAACGGCATATCGCCAATCAGCCAAGCCGTGGCCTGGGCACGGCGCAGACCACGTGACACCATCTCGGTGTGGTAGCGCATGTGCTCCAACGACACGCCCACCGTGGTGTGCAGGCCCTGGCAAACCATGCCCAGCGAGTCGCCGACCAGGATGCTGTCGATGCCTGCAGCGTCGGCGACGGCCGCAAAGGTGGCGTCGTAGGCGGTGATCATCGTGATCTTTTCGCCCCGGGTGCGCATCTCCAGCAGGCGCGGCAGGCTGATGGGTTTGCGGTTGGGCATGGGGGAGGCTGGTGGCAAGGTGCCGTACGGGGTGGCGTGCAGTGCGGATGCGTTGTTGTCAGTGGGTTGTGTCATGGAGTGGTGCGGAAGGATTCCGGTGACGGTTTTTGGTGCGTGAACGGGCGAATACTAACCGCATTGCAATGGCACGCCGTAGCCGTTGATCAGTTGAGGGAGGGACTTGCCGCTGTGCGGCTGCGGACCGTGCCGCAAAGTCTCATGTTGGGGAATAAGCCAGGCGCACGTAGATAGGCGCAAAGGCCTCGGCCTGGGTGATTTCGATCAGGGTTTCTTTTGCCAATTCCAACAGGGCAATAAAGGTGACGACCAGCACCGGTGCGCCGCTTTCGGGATCAAACAGGTCTTCAAAGCCGACAAAGCGACGACCCTGCAGACGCTTGAGCACCATGCCCATATGCTCCCGCACCGACAGCTCTTCGCGGGTGATCTTGTGGTGCTGAACCAGCTTGGCGCGCTTCAAAATGTCGCGCCACGCTTCCTGCAGGTCGACCAGGTGCACGTCCGGGAAGCGTGGCTGCAAAGACTGCTCGATCGTGATCTCGGCCTTCAGGAAGTCGCGGCCGAATTGCGGAATGGCGTTCAGCCGGGCGGCCGCCAGCTTCATTTGTTCGTATTCGATCAGGCGGCGCACCAGTTCGGCACGCGGGTCTTCGGCTTCCTGGCCCTCGGCTACCTTCTTGGGTGGGAGCAACATGCGCGATTTGATCTCGATCAGCATGGCCGCCATCAGCAGATACTCGGCCGCCAGCTCCAGGTTGCGCTTGCGGATCTGGTCCACATACACCATGTACTGGCGGGTCACGGCCGCCATGGGGATGTCGAGGATGTTGAAGTTCTGCTTGCGAATCAGATACAGCAGCAAGTCCAGCGGTCCTTCGAAGGCTTCCAGGAAGACCTCCAGCGCGTCCGGCGGAATGTACAAATCCTGCGGCATCGCAAACAGCGGTTCGCCATACAGGCGCGCCACGGCGATGTGGTCGACCACTTGCGGCATGGCCGGCAAAATGGCCAGACTGGCGTCAGTCCGGTCTGCAGTTCTGGGGGAGTGTGTCATGAAATTGCTATTGAAACAATAGCTGCTTACGCGCGCTGCACGAGGGCTGGAGCCGGATTCGGCTCTTATTTATCGTTTGTCTGGTAGACGTAGGGTTTTTGCGCAACTTTGGCCTTGCGGTAGCCAACCCAGGCTTCGCGGTCCACCATCTTGTTCCACAGCAGGGACAGGCCGGTGCGCTGGTCGGCCACCAACGTGGGTTCTTCTTTCTTGAGCTTTTCAAGGAACTGCGTGGTTTCGGACTTGTAGTCGGGGCGGCGGAAAAAACTCATGGTGGAATGACCTCGTGAAGCTGCAGGGTGCCTGTTACCAGCATTTTACCTGTGGCCGACGGTGCGGCTAGCCTCCAGCATGGCGTGCACGTCGTAGGCCATGACGGCCAAAAAGAACACCAGGCCCAAATAGTAGAACGCATACTCCAGGCGCACCGCCGAACTCACGGCGTAATAGGTCTGGGCCTCTTCGCTGTCAGAGCGGTATTGGATGGCCTTCCAGACCTGCGGAGCGGCCAAGATGGCGATCAAAATCAGCATAGGGCTGGGCCGCCACAGGAAGATAGCGATCAGCACCGGTACACCCAGCAGCCAGATGCGTGGCGACAGAACGGCGGTGATACGCCCGCCGTCCAGTGGCGATATCGGGATCAGGTTGAACAGGTTCAAAAAGAAGCCAGAGTAAGCAATCGCCAGCAGCAGATTACTGTCTGCCTCTCGCGCGGCAAAGTAGCAGGCCAGCGCACCCAGGCTGCCTAGCAGTGGACCGCCCAGGCCGACCCAGGCTTCCGTTTCGGCATTGTGGGGCAGGTCCTTCAGCTCAACCCAAGCGCCAACAAAGGGGATGAAGGTGGGCAAACCCACGTCCAGCCCGCGCTGGCGGGCGGCCAGGTAGTGCCCCATTTCGTGCACAAATATCAGCAGCACAAAGCCCACCGCGTAACGCCAGCCATAAATCCATGCATAGGCCAGAACCGACAACAGCATGGTGCCACCGGTGGTGAACAATTTGCCCAGCTTGACGCCGGAAAACAGCAACAGCAGCAGCTTGGCCACGGTCAGATCCGCCGGCAGCGGTGTCGGCGCCTCAGGCCGACGGCGGTTGCGGGCCGCCCGTCGAATCTGCGACCGTGGCGGTTTTCTTCTTGCGGAAGAAACCCATGATGGTGCCACCAAAGGCGAGCGCACCGATGGCGATGATCTTGGCAAACTTGGCCAGGAAAACCGCAGCCAGTGCAAAGAAGCCCAGCTTCTTGGCAGCCACGCCAACCACCAGCGCGGCCAAGCCATACTCTGCGACCTTGTCGGTGCTGGAGTTGAAGTCGGCGTAGCGCTTGCCTTCGTTGAATTGCAGCGCATCCAGCAAGCCATGCGCCTGCGGTTTATAGGTGGGCAGCGCGGTCAGGTCTGTGACCAGGTTCATGCTGAAGTAGCCTTCGCGGCCCAACGCATAGGTGTTGTAGTTGACACCCTGGGCCTCAGTCTCGGGTGCTCCAATTTCGCGCGAGGACATGGCCCAGGCAAGCCGGTGTGTGGCGCTGTCATAGGCCGGCTTTTGTGCCCAGCCCAGAATCTCCAGGCCGGCCACGCCCATCTTTTTACGCTCTTCATTGGAGGCGGCCGTGCCTTCGCGGTAGCTTTTCAGCAGATCGTCGGCATTCCAGTCCTTGGCGTCGTCATCCTTGACGTAGCCTGCACTTTCAAAGCGTATGGTCATGAACCACGGCGCATCGTCTTTGGGGAAAACGATGCCCTGCAGGCGCGTATCCTGGCCGGGGTTGCCCATGGCGTTGAGCACTTTACCGGCATGGGGCTGTGGCACGAAGACCTGGTCTTGCGTCAGCGTCAGCTTGGCCTGGTTGGACAGCGTGACGCTCGCCGGCCCGTTGGTGGAGGCCGCATTGGCCTCAGCCCAAATCTTCTTTTGCTCTTCCTTGCTGAGGCCCTGCGCCAATGCGCCGGATGCCCCAGCACCGAAGACGCCCAGGCACGCCAAACCCAGCAGCGCGGCTGCGATACGTGATTTCATTACAACTCCCTGTTTAGTTTTAAAAATGCAGGGCGTTATTTTGACACGCAGCTTTACGTCAGTGGATGCGCATGCCCGGCTGTGCGCCCGGCCAGGGGTTCAGAATGTAGATGCCGGGGTTGGCTTTTTCGTCGCCATGGCTCGCGGCCATGACCATGCCTTCGGAGATACCAAACTTCATCTTGCGCGGCGCCAGGTTGGCGACCAAGACGGTAAGCTGGCCGACCAGTTCCTCGGGCTTGTACATGCTGGCAATGCCGCTGAACACATTGCGCATGCGGCCCTCGCCGGCGTCCAGCGTCAGGCGCAGCAGCTTGGTGGAGCCCTCTACCGCGGAACACTCGACGATCTTGGCGATGCGCAGGTCGATCTTGGCGAAATCATCGATGGTGATCGCCGGTGCAATTGCTTCACCGCCCGGAATGGTTGCTATAGTTTCAGGAGCTGCTTGCGCGCTCTGGACGAGGGCTGGAGGCTCAAACAGAGCATCGAGTTGCTCCGGGGTTACGCGTTGCATCAGATGCTGGTAGGGCTGGATGGCTTGCACGTCGCCGGCGACATCCCACTGCTGCATGCTTTGGCCTACAAAACCTTCGACCGCTTTGGCAAGCTGGGGCAACACCGGCGCCAGGTAGCGGGTCAGCGCGGCGAAGGCGTTGATGAGCACCGAGCAGACTTGGTGCAGCGCCTCGTTGTTGGCGGGGTCCTTGGCCAGGTCCCAGGGCTTGTGCTGGTCCACATAGGCATTGACCTTGTCGGCCAGCAGCATGATTTCACGCGTGGCCTTGCCGAATTCACGCGTGTCGTACATCTGCGCCAGCACCGCACCAGCGCCGCGGATGTCGGCCAGCAGCGCGCCGCCCTGGTCGCCCAAGGCCGGGGTCAGCTTGCCTTCAAAACGTTTGGTCAAAAACCCCGCTGCACGGCTGGCAATGTTCACGTATTTGCCAATCAAGTCACTGTTCACCCGCGCCATGAAATCATCCGCATTGAAGTCAATGTCCTCATTGCGAGCCGACAGCTTGGCCGCCAGGTAATAACGCAGCCATTCGGCGTTCATGCCCAGGTCCAGGTACTTGAGCGGGGAGAGGCCCGTGCCGCGGCTCTTGCTCATCTTCTCGCCGTTGTTGATGGTCAAGAACCCGTGGACGAACACGTTGTTGGGCGTCTTGCGGCCGCTGAACTTCAGCATCGCTGGCCAGAACAGTGTGTGGAAGGTCACGATGTCCTTGCCGATGAAGTGGTACTGCTCGGTATCCGCAGCCGCCATGTATTCGTCAAAACTGCGCGTGTCGCCGTGCTTGGCCTTGGGGCCGCCCTTGTCGAACCAATTCTTCAGCGACGCCAGATAGCCCACTGGTGCATCCAGCCACACATAGAAATACTTGCCCGGCGCGTCGGGAATCTCAATGCCGAAGTAGGGCGCGTCGCGGCTGATGTCCCAGTCACCCAGGCCTTCGCTTTTGCTGCCATCCGGGTTGGTGCGTACGCTGAACCATTCCTTGATCTTGTTGGCCACCTCGGGCTGGAGCTTGCCGTCTTGCGTCCATTTCTGCAAGAAATCCACGCAGCGCGGGTCGGACAGTTTGAAGAAAAAATGCTCGGAGCTCTTCAGCTCGGGTTTGACGCCAGACAACACCGAAAACGGGTTGATCAGTTCGGTTGGCGCATAGACCGAGCCGCAGACCTCGCAGTTGTCGCCGTATTGGTCCTTGGCGTGGCACTTGGGGCACTCGCCCTTGATGTAGCGGTCGGGCAGAAACATGTTCTTCGCGGGGTCGAAGAACTGTTCAATGGTGCGCACCTCAATCAGGCTGCCATCGGCGCGGTCCCGCAGGTCGCGGTAGATTTTGCGTGCCAGCTCGGTGTTTTCTGGCGAATGTGTGCTGTGCCAGTTGTCAAAGCTGATGTGAAAGCCGTCCAGGTATTGCTTTCGTCCGGCGGCGATGTCGGCCACAAACTGTTCGGGCGTTTTGCCAGCCTTTTCAGCGGCAATCATGATCGGTGCGCCATGGGTGTCATCGGCCCCGATGAAGTTAACCGCGTGGCCCTGCATCCTCTGAAACCGCACCCAGATGTCAGCCTGGGTGTACTCCATGATGTGGCCGATGTGGAAGGGCGCGTTGGCGTAGGGGAGGGCGGTTGTGACAAAGAGTTGGCGTGGCATGGGAAGTAAACAACTTTCACAGAGGAACCGGCGATTTTAGTCGCCCAGAGTGTTGAGCGGGATCGGGGGGCCTGGCTGTTCTGCGCAGGTAAAGGAGGAGCCCGAAGGGCGGGGGACACGGAGCAGAGCAGCCAGGCCCCGTGATCCCGCGGAGGTGGAGGACGGATTCAGCGCAACCGCAACGGGTCCAAGCGTCTGTCGATACCTGTCGGCAAACGGCTGGAGTTGTTATCCAGTATGCAAACCGCCTCCGGGTCGGTCCAGTTAAAGAAGCCACAGATCTCCAACCGCTGCCGCTGCGCATCGGCATACCCCAAAGCCATCAGCTCGCTGGTGTAGCCGCTTTCAAACAACAGGTAGCTGGCCAAGGCAGATCCTTTCACATCCGCCTGGCGCGACGACACCCCCACACCACCCAGCGTGGTCCGCACCGCGCGCGGCAGGGTGTCGATGTGTTTGGACGCGATCGTGTCGATACGTTCACTGGGGGAGATGACCAGCAGCTCCAGCGGCCGCAGCGCACTGGCTTGGCGGGCCGCCTCGGGCACCAGTTTGATAGTCTGGTTGATGCGCTGGGCACGCTCCACATCCACCGCCAGTGCGTCCAGAAAAATGTTGGACAACGCGTGCCCCGCAATCTGCGCGATGGACGGATAGGTCGCTGCGGCGGGCAGCACCTGCTGGTTTTTGGGCTCGTGCATGCGGCCTGCACCCACCACCAGAATGCGGTCCGCACCCAAGTGGATGGCGGGTGAGCAGGGCGCAGACTGGCGCATGGAGCCGTCGCCAAAATACTCCATGTGGCCGTTGATGTGCAGCTCGGTCGCCGGAAAAACAAAGGGGATCGCACTGGACGCTAGCAGGTGGGCATGGGTGATCCTGTCTTGCACGGCCAGGCGTTGGCTGCGTATCCACGGCAACAAGCGTTTGTCACCCTCGTAAAAGGTCACGTGTTCGCCCGAGCTATAGCTCGACGCCGTGACCGCCAGCGCCTGCATATGGCCCTGGCGTATCAGCTCGGGCAGGCGCTCCAGCGGCACCAGCTGGGTTAGCAGCTCGGCCAGCGGGGCGTTGTCCAGCAGCGAGCGGGGTTTAACGCGTCGCCACTTGGCCAAAATCCAGCCCATCGACAGCAGCGTCAGCCAAGTCGCACCCGAACGTAGCATGGACAAATGGCCGGTGCGGTAGACCTGGTCGGCGTGGAAGCCGCGCCAGGTTTGGGCAATGAGGCGTACCGTGGCGTCGAAGTTGTCCGAGCCACAGGCAAGGGCCGATGCATTGATGGCCCCGGCCGAGGTGCCGGTGATGATGGGAAAGGGGTTGGGCTCGTCTCCTGCGCCACAAGCCAGGCGGATGTCGGCAACGGCTTCCAGCACGCCCACTTGGTAGGCAGCACGTGCACCGCCACCGGTCAACAAAAGTCCTGCTGGGCGTGGGTGGGAGATTGACTCAGGCATATGACAACCATTATGGGAGGCAGTACGCGCTTTCGTAAATGCCTGGTAGGCATGAAGGAGACGGGGGTTAACCCCCATTTGCCCCGCTTATGCGTCTGAACCGGGTGCTTGGATAGACTAGGCCATCTTTTGGAGAATTTGAGAATGACCGCTGTGACAGTACAAGCCATCCAGGACGCGATCCAGAGCGTCATCGACCCCAATACGGCCAAGGACTTTGTGTCGACAAAGGCCGTGAAAAACCTCACCGTATCGGCTGGCGGTGATGTCGCCTTTGACGTAGAACTGGGCTACCCCGCCAAAAGTCAGATTGCAAGCCTGCGCGCTGCGCTGATCGCGGCGGCCAAGGGTGTGCCGGGTGTCTCCAATGTATCTGTCAACGTTCACTCCCACATCGTGGCCCATGCCGTGCAGCGCGGCGTGCAGTTGCTGCCAGGTGTCAAAAACATTGTGGCGGTAGCGTCGGGCAAAGGCGGCGTGGGCAAGAGCACCACCGCCGTCAACCTGGCGCTGGCGCTGGCCGCCGAAGGTGCCGCCGTGGGTCTGCTCGATGCCGACATCTACGGCCCCAGCCTGCCGATGATGATGGGTCTGCAAGGCCGCCCCGAATCCGCCGACGGCAAGACCATGGAGCCGCTCGAAAACCATGGTGTGCAGGTCATGTCCATCGGATTTCTGGTGGATGGCGACCAGGCCATGATCTGGCGCGGCCCCATGGCCACCCAGGCGCTGGAGCAACTGCTGCGCCAGACCAACTGGAAAGACCTGGACTACCTGATCGTTGACCTGCCGCCTGGCACCGGCGACATCCAGCTCACACTGAGCCAGCGTGTGCCCATGACGGGCGCTGTCATCGTCACCACGCCGCAAGACATTGCGCTGCTGGATGCCAAGAAAGGCATCAAGATGTTCGAGAAAGTGGGCGTGCCGATCTTGGGCATTGTGGAAAACATGGCTGTGCATGTGTGCAGCAACTGCGGCCACGTGGAGCACATTTTTGGCGCCGATGGTGGCAAGAAGATGGCCGCCGAGTACAACATGGACTACCTGGGTGCCCTGCCATTGGCCCTGCAGATCCGCGTGCAGGCCGACAGCGGCCAGCCCACCGTGGTGGCTGACCCCGACGGCGAGATCGCGGGTATCTACAAGGCGGTTGCGCGCCAGGTGGCGGTGTCGATTGCCGCGCGGAACAAGGATTTTTCCAGCAAGTTCCCGTCTATCACCATCAGCAAGGCGACTTGATCGGCGGGCAACCCGACCTACCGAAACGGCGACAGCTCGGTGCGCTCGTAGTCACCTGGGTCACCATCACCGCGCCGTGGCTGGGGTTGCACGGCGGGCTTGGGGGCTGCAGAAGCAGCTGCAGCTGCAGCCTTTGGCGGTCGCTTTGCATGGCGCCGGTCTAATACCGACGGCGGATCTTCGTCCACTGGGTCTGGCGCCGCATCATGTGCCCACACCACCGGTGGCGGCAGCACGGTGAAGGGGCATCCGCACTCGGGGGAGAAGCGCCACGAGATCGTGCACTTCTTGGAATGGTCTACCGTGGGCTCAAAACGGTCCAGGCCGCGCAGCAGTTGCAGCTCCAGCGCGCGGGCGTAGCGCATCAGCAACTCGTGCCACTGCATCAGCACCAGCTGGATGTGCAGCTCTTCCGTGCCGGATTCGGTAGCCACGGTGTCGACCTCGCACGACACCCACTCGGACGGGATGCCGTGGCGGCGCATCGTGTCGCGCAGTACGGTGCGGACCAGTTCACGCTGGATGTCGGAGTGGGGCCTGACGCTGGGAGGTGCGCAAGGGAGCCCCGAGTGGGCCGAGGGGCGGGAGTCGACAGCTTCTGCAGGGACGCTGTGTCGCAAGAATTTGAACATCGCGTTCCTCCGGTGTCTTTTGCCCCTGACTGTACCGGATTGACCCGGTTTGTAAAAGCCTCAGAGACCCAATTGATGGCCTACGAGTATCCTCACAGCGCTATTTTTTTCCCGAAAGTGGCACCACCATCCGTTCTTCTGGAGGTGGCTTGTTGGGCATCATCTTTTTGAACACCAACCCGCCAACGAACAGCCCCAGCACGACCAGCACCACGAGGGCCAGTACCAGCACCGTTGCCTTGCGTTGTTGGCGGTCCTCTGCATCCAGGTCGTCCAGCGCGGCACGCACGTTGCGCAGAGCGATCTTTTCGGCAGCCCGGTGGGCGCGGGCCCGTTGCACGTCGGGGTCGTTGACTTCAACCAGGCAGACGGTGTGGCCAAAGGGATCGGCAAACGCCGCGGTGGGGGTGTCGCCCGAGTCCATCACCGTTGGGGGTGTCTGTGGGGTGATACCCACGGCGTGCAGCCGCAGCAGTTCGTTGGCCAGGCTGTCCACGCCCCAGTAAACCAGCAGGCCGGGTGGGCCGTCGCCCTGCATCTCCACCAGTTCCAGCCACGTGCTATTGACGCAGTAGCGCAGCACGGAATCGGTACGCTGGTAGGGCTGTACGTCCAACAACTGGCTGTACCAGCGCTCTGCCAGTGCCAGGTCTGGTACGCCGTAGCGCACTGAGCGCAAGGCTTCAATCATGCAAGAGGCTCCTTCCGCGGGCGCAAACCCCGTAAGACCGTAGAGATAAAGTCAGTCTACTTGGGCATCTTGGTGATTTGCACGCTGGCAATTTTCCACTCCCCGTTGGATCGCACGTAGATGTCGATGTAGCGGTAATGCGACGCGAATGGCTTGCCGTCGTAGCTTCCGGTCATCTGCGTGCGCCCACTCAACAGCGCCACGTCACCGTACAAGCGCACCTCAAAATCTTCGACCGTATACGGGTTGATAGTCAGCTTGGGCGAGACTACGCCGGTCACGAACGAGGCTTTGGTTTCGATATCGGCGTCGCCATCGATCTGGCGGAAGTCGTCCGCCATGTTCGCTTCGATGGCAGCACGGTCTTTTCGCACGATAGCCTTGTCCCAAGCATCTGCCTGGCGCGTCAGCTGGGCAATGTCTCTGGTCTGTGCGTCCTGGGTCGACGTGACGGTCACGCTGCAGGCTATAAGCCCTGACAAAATCACAGCGCAGGTAGCGATGGCGACGCCGCGTTGGACGATCGTGAGCGACATGGTGGGTAGTTTGTAGTTGGACATGCTAGTGCTCCAATTATCGCTAGCAAGCGCTGTGATGGGTAGACCGCATAATCGGCGAGCCGACCCCTGTTGGAAGAAATGACATGAATTTGCTGTCCTCGATGAAGTATCTGGTCGCGCTCAACGAGCACCGGCACTTCGCGCGTGCGGCCGAGGCTTGCCATATCACGCAACCTGCGCTCTCTAACGCCCTTCGGGCCTTGGAAGAAGAATACGACGTCGTCATCGTGCGCAGGGGTCGCACGTTTGCCGGCCTTACGCCCGAGGGTGAGCTAGTGTTGGCTGCCGGTCAGCGCATGCTGCGCGAGCAACAGGTGCTTCAGCATTCCCTGAAAAGCACGGCGCACAGCCCGGCCGGCGGCTTGGTAGTCGGGGCTGTGCCGACAGCGGTGCCGATTGCGGCGCGGTTTGCAGCCATGCTGCAGGCGCGACACCCTGCCATCATGCCGGTGGTGCTTTCGCTCAGCTCATCGGAGTTGGAGACGAGACTCGACAATCTGTCCATCGATCTCGGATTGGGCTATACCGAACGCATGGGCCATGGGGGTGTCAAGCTGCAGGCTATGCCGCAGTACATCGAGCACTATTTTCTGCTCCGCCGCGCTGCCGTGCCGCACTTGCAAGAGCTGCAGTTGGGGGAGCCTATCAGCTGGCAGGTTGCAGCGCAGCAGCCTCTGTGCTTACTGACTCCGGAGATGCATAACCGCACCATTGTCAATGCGGCCTTTGCCAGCGTGGGGTGTACGGTCACCGC
Organism: Rhodoferax sp. ZS1R8; assembly: GCF_056521325.1. Taxonomy (NCBI): domain Bacteria; kingdom Pseudomonadati; phylum Pseudomonadota; class Betaproteobacteria; order Burkholderiales; family Comamonadaceae; genus Rhodoferax; species Rhodoferax sp. ZS1R8. Next base: position 387,492 of record NZ_JBWMBA010000002.1, read on the forward strand.
CATCATTGAAACCAACTCCATACTTACCATGGCGCTGAGCGTAGTCGCAGGTCAAGTCTGTAGCGTGATGCCCGGGGCCTTGGTGGCGGCCGTACGCGGCTACCGTGAACTGGAAGCTCTTCCGCTGATCAGCCCCCAGGTTCGCACGCCAATAGGGTTTATGCGCCATGCGCAGGCCCGTGCCTCCCGCGCCATGGAGGCGGCCCTGGCACTGGCAGAAGACGGGCACTGGCTCCGCCATGCTGCTACGCACAGCGGATTGCTGGTAGCACAAAGCTAACGTGAAACGCATTCAACTAGCCAGTTCACCCTCACCGAAAGGACCGTGATGTCCATATTTACCAACCCTGTAAGACAGGTACGCTCCGCGAGTCGACGGTTTGTCGCGATGACGCCCGGTCCGTACACGCTGGACCGCCGACAGACTGTGCCAATCAATGGTCGTCAAGTAGCCGTACTGCGCAGCGGCAACCGAGCGCTCAATCTAGATTTTTCGGTGACTGATGAAGTTTCTCGCCGTAGTGGTTTCGTAGCAACCGTTTTTGCTCGCGACGGGGATGACTTCATCCGTGTCACCACTTCGGTACGCAAACAAGATGGAGAACGCGCAATAGGTACTCCGCTAGACCGCTCGCAACCTGCCTATGACGATGCGCTTCATGCAAAACCGCATGAAGGCTACGTCGCGATTTTCGGAAGGCAGTACGTGTCCCACTATGTGCCGCTGCTGGACAAGGGGGGCGAAGTAGTTGGCATTTTGTTTGTGGGATTAGACGTTACCGATTCACCCGGCATGGGCTTGGCTGCCTCTATGGCATGCAAGGTCGCGCTGATTTGCGGGTTTTTGCAAGTGCTCTTGCTGGCTGTTGTGGGAAGGCTGGGCAATATTTGGGAAGCGGCGCTGGCCGTCGGAATGCTCATTGGGTTGTGGAGCAGCACGTATTTTCTTATGCGCAAAAACGTGACGACACCTTTGGCTGCAGGGCGAAAGGCCGCACAACGCACCGCAGCGGGTGACCTGATGGCACAAGTGCACGTAGGATCGGGCGACGACATCGGGCAAATGCTCTTAGCTTTAAATAGCATCAACGTGGGTCTGGCAGGGCTGATCGGCAATGTTCGCCGTTCCGCAAAAATCGTGACCGATGGGACCCATGCCATTGCAGACGGCAATGGCAATCTGGCCGGCCGTACCGAAAAACAAGCCAACGAAGTCAATTCGGCTGCCTCGGCCATACACCAGTTGACGGCTACTGTTGCGCAAACGGCTGATCAGGCTGCGCAGCTCAATACCTTGGTTTCTTCGGTAGCCAAAGTAGCCCAATCTGGGGAGGAAGTGGTGGGTAACGTCGTGAATACCATGGGAGAGATAACGGCCAGCGCGCGCAAGATTAATGACATCATCGGGCTGATCGAAGGTATCGCGTTTCAGACGAATATTCTCGCCTTGAATGCAGCGGTCGAAGCGGCCCGCGCCGGAGAGCAGGGCCGCGGGTTCGCGGTGGTTGCATCGGAGGTTCGGAGCCTGGCGCAGAGGTCTTCCAAGTCCGCAAATGAAATCAAGGCATTGATTACGGCGTCGGTAACCAGCGTCGAGACGGGCAGCGCATTGGTTGCGAAGGCGCGCCTCGCCATGGAACACATTACGGGCTCGATCGCAGAAGTAGAGACTTTCATTGACGGCATTGCCAACGCTAGCCAAGAGCAGCGCGAAGGCATTGAGAGCGTCAACAACAGCGTCTCCAAAATTGAGCAGATGACACAACAGAACGCAGCGTTGGTAGAGCAAGCCGCTGCTTCCGCGGCGCGCATGCGCGACGAGGCAGCCACCTTGGCCGTCGCAGTCGATACATTTAAAACACATTAATAACAGCATCATTTCGAGTGCTGCAATGCGGCATTTAGTTTTTGAATGTTGGCATGTTTCGATTCAATTGGATTGTTCCTGATAGACCTGTAACACTAGGTAACGGTAAAGCGTTGGAGTAGCTGTATTTGCCGCAAATCCGAAAACAAGGAGACAAAAACATGTCAGGAATCCTCGACAAGGAACGGATCATTGCCGGACCTGGTTTCAATCGGTGGTTGGTTCCACCGGCTGCGCTGGCCATCCACCTGTGCATCGGCATGGCCTACGGCTTCTCGGTGTTCTGGTTGCCACTGTCCAAGGCGCTAGGCCTCAAGGAAGCGATCAAATGCGGTCCCGATGTGGGCTTCTTTGCGCAGCTCTTCACCACCAGTTGTGATTGGCAAATCTCCACGCTCGGCTGGATGTACACCATGTTCTTTGTGATTTTGGGTTCCAGCGCTGCCGTGTGGGGCGGTTGGCTGGAGCGTGTGGGTCCGCGCAAGGCAGGTGTGGTCTCTGCCGTCTGTTGGTGCGGCGGCATGCTGATCTCGGCGCTAGGCATCTATTTGCACCAGTTTTGGATGATGATCCTTGGCTCTGGCGTCATCGGGGGTATTGGTTTGGGACTGGGCTATATATCGCCGGTGTCCACGCTGATCAAATGGTTCCCGGACCGCCGGGGTATGGCCACCGGCATGGCGATCATGGGTTTTGGTGGCGGTGCGATGATCGGCTCGCCGTTGGCAGCTGACCTGATGAAGTACTTTGCCAGTCCCACCAGTGTGGGCGTGATGCAGACGTTTGTTGTCATGGCTTTGATCTACTTTGTTTTCATGATGGCAGGTGCCTTTGGCTACCGCGTGCCCGAGACCGGCTGGAAGCCCGCTGGCTGGACACCGCCACCCGCCCAGGTGAACAATGCCATGATCACGCAAAAGCATGTGCATGTGAAAAAGGTCTGGGGCATCCCCCAGTTCTGGCTGATCTGGATGGTGCTGTGCATGAACGTGAGTGCAGGTATCGGCGTGATCGGCATGTCCTCGCCCATGTTGCAAGAGGTTTTCGGTGGCAGTTTGATCGGCGTTCAGGCCAAGTTTGGTGCGCTCGACAAAACCCAGTTGGCTGCGATTGCCACCGTGGCCGCCGGCTTCACCGCACTGCTGAGCCTGTTCAACATCGGTGGTAGATTCTTTTGGGCCAGCCTGTCCGACAAGCTGGGCCGCAAGATCACCTACATCGTGTTCTTTGTGCTGGGTGGCCTGATGTACTTCAGCGTACCCGGCAGCGCTGCAGGTGGCAGCATCGTGCTGTTTGTTGGCGCATTCTGTGTGATCTTGAGCATGTACGGTGGCGGCTTTGCCACGGTGCCGGCCTACCTGGCCGACATTTTTGGCACGCAGATGGTGGGCGCCATCCACGGCCGCCTGTTGACCGCCTGGGCTACGGCTGGTGTGTTGGGTCCTGTGGTTGTGAACTACATGCGTGAATACCAGCTGGGCCTGGGCATCCCGCGTGAGCAGGTTTACAACCAGACCATGTACATCCTCGTTGGTATGTTGGTGATTGGCCTGGTCTGCAACCTGCTGGTGCGTCCATTGGACAGCAAGTGGTTTATGACGGATGCCGAACTGGCAGCAGAGAAAAAGCTGGCGCATGAACGCGCTGCGGCAACGGAAGTCGGCGTCAGCACTGGCGGCGCAGATGCGATACCTGCCTGGATGGTAGCCTTTGCCTGGCTGGCCGTTGGCCTGCCACTGGCATGGGGCGTGTACCGCACGCTGCAAAGCGTCGCCAAATTCTTTGCTTAAATCATTAGATTCCACAGGAACGCCATGACTGCACCCGTTCTCGCACCGCATATTCCCGTCGTGGCTCTGGCCACGGTGGACGATATGCGCGACCGCATCCGCCGCAAAAGCAAGCTCAAAGGACGGCAGGCCGATGATGACGCGCTGGCCGAGGTAAAGGCTTTGCTGGGCACGGGCCCGCACCGGCGTGACTTGTTGATCGAACACTTGCACAAACTCAACGACGCCCACCGCTGCCTGCACGACAGGCACCTGGTGGCCCTTGCCAAGGAGATGAACATCCCCATGGCCGAGGTCTACGAGGTCGCAACCTTTTACCACCACTTTGAAGTGTTGAAGGGTGATGCGATACCCGCGCAGTTGACGGTGCGGGTATGCGATGGTTTGAGTTGCGAGATGGCTGGAGCGCAGGACTTGCTAGCGCGCCTGCCGGCTTTGTTGGGCACGGAGGATGTGCGTGTCATACCCGCGCCCTGTTTGGGCCGCTGCGAGCAGGCACCCGTCGCGGTAGTGCACCAGAACCCGGTGCCAATGGCCACCGCAGAAACCGTAGTGTCATTGGTAAAATCAGCTGTAGCCCTCCACCCTGCTGCACATGCAGCTACACATTTTGTAGCGCATGAATGGTCGGAGAAACCGGTGTCACCACCGGCGCATGCCGTGCAGGTTGCACCTGATTACGCCGGTTACGACACCTACCGTGCCCATGGTGGCTATTCTTTGGCTGCGGCCCTGGTCAATGGCGAACACGATGCGGAGAGCGTTGTCAAAGCGATGGAGAACTCGGGCCTGCGTGGTTTGGGCGGTGCGGGTTTCCCGGCGGGGCGCAAGTGGCGCATCGTGCGCGACCAGCCGGCCCCCAAGCTGATGGCGGTGAATATTGATGAAGGCGAACCCGGCACCTTCAAGGACCGCACCTACCTGGAGCGCGACCCGCACCGCTTTTTGGAGGGCCTGCTGATTGCCGCCCAGGTGGTGGGCATCGAGGCCTGCTACATCTACCTGCGCGACGAATACCACGGCTGCCGCGCCATTCTGGAGGCCGAGCTGGCCCTGTTGCGGGCCAACCCGCCATGCCCGTTGCCAACCATCGAATTGCGCCGTGGCGCAGGGGCCTACATCTGCGGTGAAGAGTCCGCAATGATCGAGAGTATCGAAGGCAAGCGCGGCGAGCCGCGCATGCGCCCGCCCTACATCGCCCAGGTCGGCCTGTTTGGCCGCCCCACGCTGGAACACAACTTTGAAACCCTGTACTGGGTGCGTGACATTGTGGAAAAAGGCCCGGACTGGTTCAGCGGCTTTGGACGCAACGGGCGCAAGGGCCTGCGCAGCTTCAGTGTCAGCGGTCGCGTCAAGTTCCCTGGCGTCAAGCTGGCACCTGCGGGTATCACCGCACAAGAGCTTATCGACGAATACTGCGGCGGCATGCAAGACGGCCACACGCTGTACGCCTACCTGCCCGGTGGTGCATCGGGCGGTATTTTCCCGGCCAGCCATGCCAATGTGCCGCTGGACTTTGACACACTGCAACCGCACGGCGGCTTCATCGGCTCGGCTGCCGTCATTGTGCTGGGCCAGCATGACAAGGCCCGCGATGCGGCGCTGAACATGATGCGTTTCTTTGCCCATGAGAGTTGCGGCCAGTGCACACCTTGCCGCGTGGGTACGGCCAAGGCCGCCAAACTGATGAAAGCCCCGGTGTGGGACAACACCACACTGGAAGACCTGAATGTGGTGATGACCGATGCATCCATTTGCGGCCTGGGCCAGGCCGCGCCCAACCCGGTGCGTTGCGTGCAGAAATACTTTCCGCAGGAGATTGGTATGAGCGGCGACGGGCCGCCCCTAGGCGCGAAGGCCCCCATGGGGGGCAGCGCAGTACACGGAGTGACAAGCGTGGGGGCTACATCCATATGAACGCACCTGCAAAACACGTTGAAGTGACGCCTCAAATAATCACTTTCCTTCTCGACGGGAAGCCGGTCGAAGCCTTCGACGGCGAGTCCATTTTGAAAGCCGCAGAGCGCAGCGGCGTCTGCATCCCCCACCTTTGCTACAAGGACGGCCTGCGCGCCGACGGCAACTGCCGTGCCTGCGTGGTCGAGATCAAGGGTGAGCGCACGCTGGCCCCTAGCTGCTGCCGCAACGTCACCGCAGGCATGGAAGTCCAAGCCACCAGCGAGCGCGCCGTCAAGAGCCAGAAGATGGTGCTGGAGATGCTGCTCTCCGACATGCCCGACACCGGCTACAAATGGAATGAGAAAGACGAATCGCAGCAGCACGGCGAGCTGAGCGACTGGGCCGCGCGCTTGGATGTGCAGGTGCGCCCCGAACTCAAGGCCCTGCGCCGCGAACAGCCCAAGGCCGATGTGTCCCACCCCGCGATGGCCGTGAATCTGGATGCCTGCATCCAATGCAACCGCTGCGTACGCGCCTGCCGCGAAGAGCAGGTCAACGACGTGATTGGCTACGCACTGCGCGGCAGCCACAGCGAGATCGTGTTTGACCTGAACGACCCCATGGGTGACAGTACCTGCGTGGCCTGCGGTGAATGTGTGCAAGCCTGTCCTACCGGCGCGCTGATGCCCAAAACGCAGGTCGGCTCGCAAATCGTCGACAAAAAAGTGGACTCGGTCTGCCCGTTCTGCGGTGTGGGTTGCCTGTTGACCTACAACGTCAAAGACAACGTCATCGTCAGTGTCGACGGCCGCGATGGCCCGGCCAACCACAACCGCCTGTGTGTGAAAGGGCGCTTTGGATTTGACTATGCGGCCAGCCCGCAGCGCCTGACCGTGCCGCTGATCCGCAAGGCCGGTGTGCCCAAAGACCCCGAGGCACTGAACCACCTGAACCGCAATACGTCGGATTGGTCCGATGTGTTCCGCGAAGCAACCTGGGAAGAGGCTCTGGCCTTCTCGGCCGGAGGCTTGCAAAACCTGCGCGACACCTACGGCAAGAAGGCGCTGGCCGGCTTTGGCTCGGCCAAGGGCAGCAACGAAGAGGCTTACCTGTTCCAGAAACTGGTGCGTACCGGCTTTGGCAGCAACAACGTGGACCATTGCACCCGCCTGTGCCATGCGTCCAGCGTCGCGGCCTTGCTGGAAGGCGTGGGCTCTGGCGCGGTCAGCAACCAGGTTAACGACGTGGAGCATTCGGACCTGATCTTTGTGATCGGCTCCAATCCCACGTCCAACCACCCGGTGGCCGCTACGTGGATGAAGAACGCTGCCAAAAAGGGCGCCAAAATTGTGCTGGCCGACCCGCGCATCACCGATATTGGCAAACACGCCTGGCGCACGCTGCAGTTCAAGGCCGACACCGATGTGGCCATGCTTAACGCCATGATCCACACCGTGATTGAAGAGGGCCTGACCGACCAGGACTTCATCGCAAAACGCGCCAGCAATTTCGAGGCGCTGCGCGAGAACGTCAAGGGCTACAGCCCCGAGGCCATGGAGCCCATTTGCGGCATTCCCGCACAGACCATCCGCGAGGTCGCACGGGAGTTTGCCAAGGCGAAGGGCGCGATGATTTTGTGGGGTATGGGCATCAGCCAGCATGTGCATGGCACGGACAACGCACGCTGCCTGATTGCCCTGGTGACGGTGACCGGCCAGATCGGCAAGCCCGGCTCTGGCCTGCACCCGCTGCGCGGCCAGAACAACGTGCAGGGTGCGAGTGATGCGGGCCTCATCCCGATGATGTACCCCAACTACCAGCGCGTGACCGACAAGGCTGCACACGATTGGTTTGAGGATTTTTGGGGCATGAAGCTGGACAACCAGCCGGGCTACACGGTTGTGGAAATCATGCACAAGGCGCTGGTGGATGACAGCGATCCGCACAAGGTGCATGGCATGTACATCATGGGTGAGAACCCTGCGATGAGCGACCCCGACCTGAACCATGCGCGACACGCGCTGGCATCGCTGAAGCACCTGGTGGTGCAAGACATTTTCATGACGGAGACCGCCTGGCTGGCAGATGTGGTGCTGCCCGCCACCGCCTGGCCCGAGAAGGACGGCACCGTTAGCAACACCGACCGCATGGTGCAGTTGGGTAAAAAAGCGATTGAGCCGCCGGGCCAAGCCAAACCGGATCTGTGGATCATTCAGCAGATCGCAGAACGTTTGAGCCCCCATACGCCGTCGCTGAACACGCCGTTGCCTGATGGCGTGCGTCCCTGGGCCTATGGCTACCAGGGCGAAAGCGATGGCGTGGCTGAAGTCTATGAAGAGATGCGCCAGGCCATGCACACCGCCATCTCCGGCATCACCTGGGAGCGCCTGCAGCGCGAGTCCAGCGTAACTTACCCGTGCCTGAGCGCGGATGATCCCGGCGCGCCCACGGTGTTCATCGACAGCTTTGCCACCGAAGACGGCCGCGTGCATTTGGTGCCCGCCGACATCATCCCGGCGAACGAGCGGCCCGACGCTGCGTTTCCGTTCGTGCTGATCACCGGCCGCCAGCTGGAGCATTGGCACACCGGCAGCATGACGCGCCGCGCCACGGTGTTGGACGCGCTGGAGCCTCTAGCTACCGCCTCCCTGTGCGGTGACGATCTGCAAGCCCTGGGCCTGCAACCGGGCGATGTGATTACGGTGGAATCGCGCCGCGGGCGCGTGGCTATTCACGTGCGTCGGGACGACGGCACGCCCAAGGGGGCGGTGTTCATTCCCTTTGCCTATTACGAGGCGGCCGCCAACCTGATGACCAATGCCGCGCTGGACCCGTTTGGCAAGATCCCCGAGTTCAAGTACTGCGCTGTGGCCATACGCCGAGGCGGTGTACCTTCCGCCGTGAGTGGCTATGGTGCGAACCCGGCACCCGCACCGGCACCAACGCAGTAAGCTGTAGCCACCATGTCTCACACCTTGCCCTTGCTCACCCAAGCCCGTGCGCCACTGACGCACCGCATTGAGGTGACCAACGAGCACGGCGAGCGCCAGGACTTGGACATCCCGGCCGAGCGGCCCTTGACCGTCTATGTGGACAAGCGCGAGCTGGTCACGCTGATGACGCTGGGCGAGCGGCCGGAGTGGCTGGTGCTGGGCTACCTGCTGAACCAGCGCCTGGTGCCGGATGCCAGCGCTATTGCGTCGATCACCGTGGATTGGGAGGTGGGCGCAGCCGCGGTGAAGACCCGGACCGGCATTGTCGATATCGCAAAAAAAACGGCCAAGCGCGTGGTTACCACTGGCTGCGGCCAGGGGAGTCTGTTTGGTGAGGTGATGGAGCACATTGAAGGTGTGCAACTGCCTGCCACCACGGTGACCCGCTCGCAGATTTACGCCATCGTCAACACCATCCGCCTGCAGGACAGTACCTACAAGTCGGCGGGTTCGGTACACGGTTGTGCGTTGTTTCGCGGCGAGGAGCGGCTGCTGTTTGTCGAAGATGTGGGACGTCACAACGCCATTGACGCCATCGCCGGGTGGATGGCGCTGCAGGCCCTGGGGCCAACGCCCTTGGTTACAGAAGGCCTGGTGTTCTATACAACTGGCCGCCTGACGAGTGAAATGGTCATGAAGGCCGCGCAGATGGGCATCGCGGTCGTCATCTCGCGCAGCGGCATGACGCAGATGGGCCATGCCGTGGCGCAGAGTTTGGGCCTGTGTGCCATTGGCCGTGCGCTTAATAAACGCTTTTTGTGTTTCAGCGCGCCGCAGCGCCTGCAACTGGATACCGTCGCCATCGCCGAAACCGTTGAGGCACCCGTTTGAGTTCTCTGGGGGACAGCGCACAGGCCGCCTGGCAGTTGGTGGTGGCCGCAGACCCCATGCTGCTATCCATCGTCACGCGCTCGCTGACGCTCAGCGCCAGCGCCACCGCCATCGCGTTTGTGATCGGAAGCGTGCTGGGCTCTTGGCTGGCCGTCAGCCGCTTTGCCGGGCGCACCGTGCTGCTGGCCGTGCTCAATACATTGTTGTCGTTGCCTTCTGTGGTGGTGGGGCTGGTGGTCTACCTGCTGCTGTCTCGCTCCGGCCCGCTGGGCTACCTGGGCTGGTTGTATTCGTTCAAGGCCATGTTGCTGGCGCAGACCGTGCTGGTGCTGCCCATTGTGGTGGCCCTCGTGCGCCAGGTGGTGGAAGACGCGCACACCGCGCACGGCGAACAGCTGCGCTCACTGGGTGCCGGGCCACGCCTGACCGGTGTGCTGCTGGCTTGGGATGAACGCAGTGCCCTGCTGACCGTGGCGCTGGCAGCGTTTGGCCGCGCCATTGCGGAGGTGGGCGCAGTCATGCTGGTGGGCGGCAATATCGATGGCTTCACCCGCGTCATGACAACGGCCATCGCGCTGGAAACCAGCAAGGGCGATTTGCCGCTGGCCATGGGCCTGGGGCTGGTGCTGCTGGCTGTGGTGCTGGCGCTGCAAATGCTGATTGCCGGCTTGCGGGTCTGGATGGGTTCCGCCCATGCCGTGCCGGTGGCGGCCCGTTCGCAAGGGGCGTCTTAACATGGCGATGCTCTACCAACTCGATGGCGTGCAGGTGGTGCTGGCCTCCACGCGGGGCGCACCGGCGGCGTTGGACGGCGTGTCGCTGCGCATTGACACGGGTGAGCGCGTGGCACTGGTGGGTGTCAATGGCAGCGGCAAATCCACCTTGCTGCGCGTGCTGCACGGCTTGTTGGTGCCGAGCGCTGGCACGGCACAACGCCAGACGGGTTTGAAACAGGCCATGCTGTTCCAGCGGCCCGTCTTGCTGCGCTTGTCAGTGCAGAACAACCTGGCCCTGGCGCTGTGGCTGCGCGGCAGCGATTGGCAAGCGGCCCGCCAAGCGGCACTGGAGGCCTTGGCCCATGCAGGCCTGCACAGCGTAGCGGCGCGCAGTGGCCGCCAGCTGTCGGTGGGGCAAACCCAGCGTGTGGCGTTGGCGCGCGCGCTGGCGCTGGAGCCCGAGGTGCTGTTGCTGGACGAGCCTACCGCCAGCCTGGACCCGCATTCCAAGCGCCTGGTGGAGGCCACGGTTCAGGCCTATGGCGGCACCACTGTGTTTGCCAGCCACAACCTGGGTCAGGTCAAGCGCCTGGCCACAAGGGTCTTGTACCTGGAGCAGGGGCGTGTGCTGGCTGATCTGCCGGTGGCAGAATTTTTTGACCAGGACCGCTTGCAGGCCCATTCGGCCGCAGCAGCCCATTTTGTAAAAGGAGAAGCTATTTCATGAGAGTCTTTAAAGCAAGTTGGCCGCAAGCCCTCGTGCAGAGCGCGTGGGCAGCTATTATTTTCGTAGCGGTCGGCATGGCGTCCGGTATCGCGTCCGCCCAGTCACTGGTCATGGCATCCACCACGTCCACCGAGCAGTCGGGCCTGTTTGCGCATCTGCTGCCAGCCTTCAAGGCAGCCACGGGTCTGGACGTGAAGGTGGTGGCCGTGGGCACCGGCCAGGCCATCGACATGGGCCGCCGCGGCGATGCGGATGTGCTGTTTGTGCACGATCAGGCGGCCGAGGAAAAGCTGGTGCAAGAGGGGTTTGCCACCAAGCGCCTGCCGGTCATGTACAACGATTTCGTACTGGTGGGGCCCACCAACGACCCGGCCCGCGTGCGCGGCAAGGACATCGTGTCGGCCTTCCAAAAGGCGGCGGCGGGGCCAGCGGGCTTTGTCTCGCGCGGTGACCGCAGCGGCACCCACGCCGCCGAACTGCGCTACTGGAAGCTCGCAGGCATCGACGCGCCCAAGTTCGCCACATTCAAAGAGTACAAAGAGTGCGGCTGCGGCATGGGCCCGGCGCTCAACATGGCGGCCTCCACCGGCGCCTATGTGCTGACCGACCGCGGCACCTGGCTTAACTTCCGCAACCGCGCCGACTTGGCCGTGCTGGTGGAGGGCGACAAGCAGCTGTTCAACCAGTACGGTGTGCTGCCGGTCAACCCGGCCAAACACCCGCACGTCAATGCCGCCGGTGCGGCCAAGTTTGTGGAGTGGGTCACGTCCAGCGCAGGGCAGGGTGTGATCGCCAGCTACAAAATGGGCGGCGAGCAGTTATTCTTCCCCAATGCCAATCCCTGAAACTTCGACAACCTTTGCCCTTGCGCTGAGTGACATCACCGCACTGGTGTTGGCCGGCGGGCGCGGGCTGCGCATGGGCGGCGTGGACAAGGGCCTGCAGCCCTTCCGCGGCCAACCCATGGCCCAGCATGCGCTGCAGCGCCTGGCTGCCCAGCAGGGCGGACCACTGCATAGTGTGCTGATCAACGCCAACCGCAACCTCGACGATTACCTGGCCTTGGGCGAGTCCGCCTGGGGCACTGGCCGGGTCCGCGTGTTTGCCGACCGCGTGCAGGATTTCTCCGGCCCGCTGGCCGGTTTTCAGGCCGGGCTGGACCTGTGCACCAGCCCGCTGCTGCTGACCGTGCCCTGCGACAGCCCGCTGTTCCCACTGGACCTGGCCCAGCGCCTGCTGGCCGCGCTGAATGCTGCCCAGGCCGACATCGCCGTGGTGCAGGCACCTGAGGCCGGACGTGACGGCCAAGTCAGCCTGCGCAGCCAGCCGGTTTTTTGTTTGATGAAGGCGTGCCTGCTGGGCAGCCTGACCGAATTTCTGGACGGCGGTGGCCGCAAGGTCGACGCCTGGACCGTGCAGCACCGTGTGATCCAAGTGCCCTTTAATCTGACGGGCGACGACCCGCACGCGTTTGCCAACGCCAACACGCTGGACGAGTTGCGTCTGCTGGAAAACATATGACGACTTCTCTGGACGACATTGCCCGCTCCCTGCAGGGCTACGATCCGCAGGCCCTGAGGATGGACGACGCCAACGCATTCATCGACAAGCTGGTGGCGCCGGTGCAGGGCGTGGAAACATTGCCGCTTCGCCAATGTACGGGCCGTGTGCTGGCGCAGGATGTGGTGTCGCCCATCTCGGTGCCCGCCCACGACAACTCGGCAATGGACGGATTTGCCTTCAGCGGCGTGCTTCTGCAGCCTGGCCAGCCGCTGGCCCTGCGCACTGTCGGCACCGCATTGGCCGGCAAGGCCTGGGTGGGCACGGTGGCCGCGGGCGAATGTCTGAAGGTGATGACCGGTGCCATCCTGCCGGGTGGCCTGGATACCGTGGTGCCGCAGGAGTTCACACGCCAAGAGGGTGACGTGGTGCACATTCCCGCCGACATTTTGAGACCGGGTGACAACCGCCGCCTGCGTGGTGAAGACCTGCAGCAGGGTGGCGTAGCGCTACCAAAAGGAGAGCTGCTCACGCCCGCTGCGCTTGGGCTGGCAGCAAGTTTGGGTCTGCAAACTTTGCCGATTACACGGCGCCCGCGCGTGGCCTATTTGTCCACCGGTGACGAGGTGCAGTCGGTGGGCGAGCCGCTGCGCGAGGGGGCAGTGTTCGACAGCAACCGCTACACCGTCACCAGCCTGCTCGACCGCCTGGGTTGCGAGGTCATCGAGCTGGGCGTGGTGCGCGACGAGCCGGCCGCGCTGGAGGCCGCGTTTCGCAGCGCCGCCGCGCAGGCCGATGTGATTTTGAGCAGCGGTGGTGTCAGCGTCGGCGAGGCCGATTTCACCAAGGGCATGATGGCCAAGCTGGGCGACGTGGCCTTCTGGCGCATCGCCATGCGCCCCGGCAGGCCCTTTGCCGTGGGCCGCATTGGCAACACCGTGCTGTTTGGCATGCCGGGCAACCCGGTTGCGGTGATGGTCACGTTCTTGACGCTGATACGGCCGGCGCTGTTGCAGATGATGGGTGCGCGGCCCCAGCCCTTGCCGCTGCTGCAAGCCCATAGCGAACAGCCTTTGCGCAAGAAAGCCGGCCGCACCGAATACCAGCGCGGCATCGTCAGCACAGCGCCGGATGGCCGTCTGCAGGTGCGCACCACTGGCAACCAGGGCTCGGGCGTGCTCAGCTCCATGGTGCAGGCCAACGGCCTGATCGTCTTGCACCACGCCCAAGGCCACGTGGCTGCGGGCGACCTAGTGGATGTGATGATGTTCCAGGGAGTGATCTGAAGGCCCCCACGCTTGTGGCTTTGCCGCGTTCGTCGAGGCGACCATCTGATGAGTCTTTTCTGGCCTTTCAATCCACGCCCATCATCACTGAGGGGCGAACCCGCCCTGTCACAAGCTGCAATAAGGCTTTCGTCTGGTTTCAATCCACGCCCATCATCACTGACGGGCGAACCTACCATTTCGATAGCAACTTCCCGGTGATATTTTTTGTTTCAATCCACGCCCATCATCACTGACGGGCGAACCGTCCTGAACGCTGCGTTTCGACTCTATGCGCTCAAGTTTCAATCCACGCCCATCATCACTGACGGGCGAACCGATACCAGTTAACGGTCGCAGGCGTTAGAAACCAGTTTCAATCCACGCCCATCATCACTGACGGGCGAACCGCGTCGGGTCGCGTGCTCGGTGTCATGACTAATGGTTTCAATCCACGCCCATCATCACTGACGGGCGAACCGATGCGTCTCTGATTGTTGCGGGCCTGTAGTCATGTTTCAATCCACGCCCATCATCACTGACGGGCGAACCGGCGTATGCGTATGCCTCGTCGCGCTTTGAGGTGTTTCAATCCACGCCCATCATCACTGACGGGCGAACCCTTGGGCAAGACTTGACGCAGAGCTAGCTAGAAAACGTTTCAATCCACGCCCATCATCACTGACGGGCGAACCATCGCGCCGCCGTTTTCCTTGTCCTTAGCTACCATGTTTCAATCCACGCCCATCATCACTGACGGGCGAACCGCGCTGCTGGGCGGCGTCATGCTTGCGCACAGCCAGTTTCAATCCACGCCCATCATCACTGACGGGCGAACCCGCGTTTGACTGCGGCAACGTCCTGCCCGACGTTGTTTCAATCCACGCCCATCATCACTGACGGGCGAACCCCTAAGCCTTCGGGCTTTCCAGTTAACCAAAGGAGTTTCAATCCACGCCCATCATCACTGACGGGCGAACCGCCCTAGGGACAACCAAGCAAGCAGTGGGACACTGGTTTCAATCCACGCCCATCATCACTGACGGGCGAACCTCGGCCAGATATTCGACACCTTGGCCGCACAGATGTTTCAATCCACGCCCATCATCACTGACGGGCGAACCTCCACTTAAAGGAATATCCAATGTCAGTAAATCTGTTTCAATCCACGCCCATCATCACTGACGGGCGAACCTTATCCATCCGCGTGGCGTTGCCGGTGAATGTAGAGTTTCAATCCACGCCCATCATCACTGACGGGCGAACCAGAAGCCCACAGCCGCGCCGGAAGATATCGCGCCTGTTTCAATCCACGCCCATCATCACTGACGGGCGAACCGCCCTCGCGGTGGAGATATGCAAGCGTCTAGCTGTTTCAATCCACGCCCATCATCACTGACGGGCGAACCAGCTGAAACCCGCGTATTACGAACTTGCTGTGAAGTTTCAATCCACGCCCATCATCACTGACGGGCGAACCGGTGTGCCCGCCAAAGTGATTGTGTACCCGAACGGGTTGCAATCCACGCCCATCATCACTGACGGGCGAACCAGCATTTTCAGGTGCATCAAGTAGCCATAAGCAAGTTTCAATCCACGCCCATCATCACTGACGGGCGAACCTGCTTGGCGACTGGGGTATGCGCGGAGTTACTTTTGTTTCAATCCACGCCCATCATCACTGACGGGCGAACCAGCCGTCCCGTATGCACAACGTCGCAATTTGCAATGTTTCAATCCACGCCCATCATCACTGACGGGCGAACCAGCGTCCGCTCTAGGCTCGTCTTGACCTTGCGCAGTTTCAATCCACGCCCATCATCACTGACGGGCGAACCTTGTGCAGCCCGCAGACGCTGTGATTCTTGCGGTGTTTCAATCCACGCCCATCATCACTGACGGGCGAACCACTGCAAGAACTTGCAGCCCGGTTCGAGCAGCTTGTTTCAATCCACGCCCATCATCACTGACGGGCGAACCCCCATGTGCCGGCGTACTTGCCCGCCCCCAAGGGGTTTCAATCCACGCCCATCATCACTGACGGGCGAACCGCGACTACGACACGCTCATTGGCGGGGTTGACGCGTTTCAATCCACGCCCATCATCACTGACGGGCGAACCCGGAGCGATTCGAGGCAGCGGCTGCGCTAAAGAAGGTTTCAATCCACGCCCATCATCACTGACGGGCGAACCTTGCGGTTTCCGTCTTTGTCCGGCACAGCCTGCTTGTTTCAATCCACGCCCATCATCACTGACGGGCGAACCGCGTGGCCTTGAATGCGTCAACGTGGCCCGAAGCCATGTTTCAATCCACGCCCATCATCACTGACGGGCGAACCCGGTAATGGTTACTGCTGGGTCATTGTTCTGGATCAACGTTTCAATCCACGCCCATCATCACTGACGGGCGAACCGCAAATACATGTTGTCCAACTGAGCACGCAAGATGGTTTCAATCCACGCCCATCATCACTGACGGGCGAACCGGCGCTGGACGATGAAGCCGTCGCATTGCGCATTGTTTCAATCCACGCCCATCATCACTGACGGGCGAACCACCCGGCTCTTGATGCGGGCGAACGAGATTTAGCAGTTTCAATCCACGCCCATCATCACTGACGGGCGAACCCTCATAGTCCTGGCTACTCGGTGACCAACGAATGTTTCAATCCACGCCCATCATCACTGACGGGCGAACCGTCATGCTGTGGATTGGCCGCGATGACTGGCCTGTTTCAATCCACGCCCATCATCACTGACGGGCGAACCTTGCAGGTCAGGCCAACCATGCGGGCGGTCAGGGTGGTTTCAATCCACGCCCATCATCACTGACGGGCGAACCTTTCCTGCCTGGAATGGACGCCTTTGATCAGGCAGTTTCAATCCACGCCCATCATCACTGACGGGCGAACCCTCAGCGCGCTATGAACGCTGCTGGCCGCTCGGATGTTTCAATCCACGCCCATCATCACTGACGGGCGAACCCTCAGGCTTGCAGTGAAGCAGTACATATTCAGAGGTTTCAATCCACGCCCATCATCACTGACGGGCGAACCAGTACATCTACGCATGGGCTACGCAGAACGACGTGTTTCAATCCACGCCCATCATCACTGACGGGCGAACCTGCCGCCGCTTGGTTAACGTCTAGCGGTGACGTGGTTTCAATCCACGCCCATCATCACTGACGGGCGAACCACCGAATCTAGTGCCGTTGTGTGGCACCGACTATGTTTCAATCCACGCCCATCATCACCGACGGGCGAACCTGGGCGTGATCATCGCCAAGCAAGTTCCCTATGTGTTTCAATCCACGCCCATCATCACTGACGGGCGAACCCCTTCGCGGCCAAGGTATTCTTCTGTAACGGTTTTTCAGCGCTTTTGCGCGAACCGATCCTCAATCGCACAAAGCGGCCGAAGAATAAGCAAGACGCAGGCAAAAAAATCATTGAAATCAAAGGCTTTGATGGAGCGCGAACCTCGCGGTGAAATAGCCATCACTTGAGGTTCGCGCTGACAACCTTACCACGGGAAGTGCTCCCATGCGAGAAAAACAAGGCTGATCAGAGCACTAACGGCCCATCAAAATCCAATGCTGTAAAAGTTCCGTGTTCCAACACCTCATAACCGCGTGTTTGCGGGATGCGGTACAGGCGAAGGCAGTCCATCTTTGGATCAATTTCGGCCAGCAGTTCACGCTCCAGCGCTTCAAATTTGGCGATATCCAGTTGGCATTCAAACACCGACTTTTGCACCCGCTGGCCAATGCCTTCGCAGACCTTTGCCACACGGCGTAAGCGCCGGCGCCCGGCCTTGGTTTCGGTGCTGACGTCATAACAAACAAGCACAAGCATGGTCTGCCTTTACTTTGCTACGAAGGGCACATAGGGCGCGCCGTCTTCCCGTATGGCGCGCGCCAACAAGCGG
Source organism: Rhodoferax sp. ZS1R8 (assembly GCF_056521325.1). Lineage (NCBI taxonomy): Bacteria > Pseudomonadati > Pseudomonadota > Betaproteobacteria > Burkholderiales > Comamonadaceae > Rhodoferax > Rhodoferax sp. ZS1R8. The sequence goes on from NZ_JBWMBA010000002.1 coordinate 405,011, forward strand.
GCTTGCACCAGTGGTACCAGCCCCAACGGTAAGGACTGCGCCAGCAGTGGGTGGTTGATCTCGTCCTTCTTGCGCTCTTGGTAGGCCACCACCACCGCTTTGCGGGCATCAGGCTCCAGGGATACGCCACCACCTTCGCGCAACACAAAGTCATCCGCGCTCAACTGGCCTCGGTTGATGAGAGTCAGGGCCAGCCGGTCTGCCCAAGGGCGAAACTCTTCCATCAAGTCCAGCGCCAGAGCTGCGCGCCCCGGGCGCAGGGCGTGCAAAAACCCCACTTGCGGGTCCAGCCCGGCTGCTTCGAGCGCGCTACGGCAATCGTTCATCCACATGGCGTACAAGAAAGACAACATGGCGTTGAAGCGGTCACGCGGCGGGCGGCGCGTGCGCCCGTCCATGGTGAAGGCGGCACGCTGGTCAGGGCGAACCAGCAGATTCAACCCACCGAAATACAGGCGGGCGGCGGCGCCTTCCACACCGCGTAGGCTGTCCAGGTCTGCCACCTCGGGCAACGTACGCAGGGCAGCGGCCAAGTCATCGGCAACACGCGTTAGCGCTTTGGCTTCGTCTTCCACCTTGGCCTCGCGGGCGCCGCGTTGCAAAACTTGCCGGGTGTTTTTGATTTTTCCCGCCACACAGGCCCGGGCCATATCGAGTGTGAAAGCGGGGTTGGCCACTCGCTGGAACTGCGCTTGCCGAAGCAGCACATTGCCAGTGACAGCACCTTCCAACCGGGCCTTGAAGCGCCCGTTGTCATCCAACAGCACCAACGCAATGCCGCTGTCCGCCAGCCGGTGCATCAGGGGGGCTGACAGCCCGGTATGCCCAAAACACACCACGGCAGTCAGGTGGTGCAAAGGCACGCGCAGCTTGGTTTCCCGCTCCACCTCCACCCGCAGCGTGTCGTTATCCAGGCGCAAATAGGCTTCTGGTGTGGTGACGTAGAGGGTGTTCAGGAGTTGCATGGAAGAGTGGCCTCACGGTCAGAACTATCAAGCTTTATGCGTCTGGATCAAACAGGGCTGCACGTGCGGCGGCCAAGCCCGCGTGCGTGGCTTGGGGCTGGCACCGTTCCAACAGCGAGCAAGCCTTGCAACGCCTGGCCGCCTGCTCGGCTTCCAACGGCGGGGGCAATTTGCCACTGGCCAACATGTGGCGTATGGCATCGGCTGCCCTTGCTACGCCAGCACGCAGTTGATCGGTGATGACCAGCACCCGGCGGCGCTTGGAAGTGGCGTAGTACAGAGCGCCCTCAACGACGGGCTTGCCGGTCATGGCTTGCAGGCACATACCTTGGGCGGCCAACTGAATGTCGTCACAGGCGGCAATGTCTGGCGCCTTGTTGCGGCTGCCGTGTTTGTATTCCACGGGGTAGGGCACACCACCCGCTAAAAACTCCACAACGTCGGATTTGCCCACCAAGCCCAGTTCGTCATGCCACAGGGGCAGGGCGCGCTCCACACGCACGCCTCTGGCGGTTTCGACACCAGGCTGGTCTACCTTGGCATGCACCGCCTGCCCGCGCAACGTGTGCACGTTGTCGTCAAACGCCTGCTCCAGGTGGATCAGGCCACACTGGCGCGGACAGTACTGCCAGTGTTGCAGGGCGGACAGGGGTACTTGTTCTGGTGCAGTCACAGCGGTTCTCAATGTGCGAATGCGCTACGCCTTCTTGGGCGGGTTGATGGCCTTGACAGTCTTCGCCACCTTAGCCGCCTTGGCTGTAACTGGCGGTAGGTAGTTGGCCCCGGTGACAACCGACTTGCCCGTTTGGCTCTCCAATTGGTGGCGGGCCTGGGCGGCGATGCGGCCACCGCTTTTGGCTGCGGACTTGTTTTCTGCCATGCCGGTGGCATCCACACTCTGTGCGATCTGGCGGGTGGACAACTCCGCCAGGGCGGTAAAAATCAGCTCCGCCTCGCTCATGTGGTCCCGCAGGTTATGGCTGGTCAGGCCCTTCATGTCCTTGTGTTTTGCCACGCTCACACCAGCCCATTCCTGGTGAATGATGTTGGTCAGGATGGCGAATTCGCTACCTTTCTTGATGTCGTGCTCGCTCCAGTAGTCGGTGAGCTTGTTGCGGGTCTCTTGCCCGGTCATGCGCTGCTGTATCCACTTGTCGCTGCGGCCGTGCTGCTGCCAGGTCTGACGGGCGCGGTCCAGCGACAGGGCCGGGTCGGCCATCTCCTGCATGCGCTCATAACCCACCTTGGCCAGCCAGAGCTTGATGGGTTCGGCCTTGGGGCTGGGGATGGATTGCACCAGACGCAGCAGGGTTTCGGCGGTGGCGCAATCGGTCTCGCGCTTCTTGCCGTCCGGTGCAGTCAATTTCAACCTTACGATTTTCTCGTAAGGTTGCTCAGAACCCGCCTCTTGGGCCAACTTGCGCTTCAAATCAGACCAGTACCGATTGGCATAGGTGCTGTCAGTCAGCACCTGCACCACATCAACCACGGAGAACCACCAGGATTCCGTGTCTTCGTCGTACACGCGGCGGATAGATTGGCCGTCGAATTCGGTGGGCAAGATTTTCATGCTCGCTCCAATCAGCAGCGCCGGGTCAAGGTCACGCCGGGTGCGGGCTGGACGGATTGCCCAACTGACAGGCTTTGGCCATCAAACGCCACGGAATACGCATCAAAGTTGCGGGCCACTTCGCCTTCTGTTTTGGGTGCCACCTTGAGTCGGTCAAACAAAGCGTGGGCCGGGGCGTTACCCAGTTCGCTGTCGTGCTTGAACACATACAGCCCGCGCGTAGACATTTCGCCGCGTGCGGCAGAACGGTCGTGCTCGAACATTTGTGCCAGCGCCTGAAACACCAGTTCCAGGTCGTCGTCACCAAATCCAGTTTGCTTAGCTAAAAAGGACGACACAAAACCGTGGGCCACATACACGCCATAGGGCACGGTGTGCTTGCGGCCCATGGTGCGGTTGTCGCCCTGCTGCTTTTCTGCTTCGGCTTCGGTGGCAACCGCCATGCGGGTGATGGAGTGCTCCAGCGCTACGATGGGTTCCACCGAGCGAGCAAAGGTTAGCTGCACTGGACCGCGCACTTGGCCGCAGTTCACACCCGTGGACATGACCGCGCCAAAGGTGCGCACGTCAAAGAAGTTCTGGCACATCCATTTGCGGGCCTGGCCCACCTCATCGGCGCTGCCTTTGCGTTTTTCTTTGACGGGCTTTTTCTTCTTTGCGTCAATTGCTATAATTTCAGTAGCATCTTCCGCAGATTCCTCGGGGGCTGCAGCCAGATTTAATGCCGAATAGGCACGCTGGTTCTGGTGGTTCAGGATGGCTTTTTCACGCACATAGATTTCAAAGCGCTTTTCGCCGTCCACAGGTTCCCGCTCGTCCTGCTCTTTGACCAGCCCCACAAAATTGCGCACCTTGCGTTTGAGCGATACATCGGTCACCAGTCCATGGCCGGATTCCGCGTCCAGACGCGGCATGTTGCCTGCATCGGGGTCACCATTGGGGTTGCCGTCCTTCACATCAAAAATGAGAACAAAGTCGAAGCGGTTGGCGAGTTGTTTGGTAGTGGTCATACAGTTTCTCCTTCGGTGGGGGATGGTGTTGGGGATGGCGTACTGGAATCGTCGGTTACTTTCGGCGGGCGGTCTTGGCGCTGGTGGTAGTAGCCCAGCGCGAAACGGCCTTGATCCGGCAAGGAAAGCTGTCTTGGGATGTCGGGAAGGTCACTCAATATTTCTCCAATCAACTTTTCAAACCACTCTTTTTGACCCCAAGGTAATTTCTTCAAGTGAGCAACTTTCAGCTTGTCCAAAGTTGGGAAAACGATGCCGGGTGAACTCGCCATCGCACCGTAGTATTTGTCTCGAATGGTCGAGTTCAGCTTTCCCCCACCGTCTGCGGCATACTCTTGGATGCGTTCAAGGACGGCAAAAAGACGACCCAAAAGGTATCCGGGATTGGTATTTGTGCGATCAAGCATGGGTAAAAACTCCTTTTGAATTAAGTGGTCCGGTGCTGAAAGATTTGCTTTGCGTATCTGTCGATTGAGACAGGCCTTAATCACTGCCGCTCGGACGTATGGGACGTTCTGAGCTTGTGTTCCTTGCTGTGTTTTCTTCGCTTGTTCTGCACGGCAACGCCCTACCGCCGCGTTAAACCATAATGCCGGATACGGCGTGTTTTCGCCCTCAAAAATGGCATCCACAATCGCACCACCCAAATTCGGCGGAAGGCGGTCAATGTCGCCAAAAGGTTGACTATTGGTAGCCAGACAGACCGTTTGAAGCAATCGTTTCAAACTTGGATATTGCGGGTCATACGAACCACGCGCCAGCGACAGGTCTTCAAAGTGCTGGGCGATGCGCTGGCCCAACTCGCGCAGTGTCACGCAGTGGAAGAAGCGGATGCTGATGCGCGCCGCGTTGGGGGCCAGACCCAAGACATAAAAGCGCATGTTTTCATCAGAAGTTCCCCATTTGCCGCTGTACACCGCATCCAGCAGAGTCTGCACGGCGTTCGTGCTGCGGTCTGGGTCGTCTTTGGGAGGGTCGCCAAAAATGTCGGCGGCTGCCGTCTCAAAGTCCGAATCGCACTCGGCCCAAAACACGGTGGACGCATCCCCCACCTGAACGCGCTGGGGCGAGTCCCTGCGCAGCAAATGGTTCAGCGCGGTGGTGTAGGCAAAAGCGGCAGGCTTCCCAACTGGAAAAATGAAACCCTGATCCTTGCCATATGAAGAGTAGGCTTGCGCTTCCTTTGAATTAGCTGCAGCAAGTGCGGTTGGCTTTGAACAGACCCGATAGATTTTTGGATGTAATCGTGCAGTTTCTACGAATTCACCAGTAACAAGACACATGGCTGACTTTGGTGCAACGACAACAACATCAGCATCTTCATCTGCAGTAGCGCTCGTCGAAACAATATCTTGTACCCATTTTTCATGAGGAATTGGTTCGATCTCATCCACAAGCCGAAACGTTATGTTCGCGCCAGCGATCTTTACCATTTCGACGGCATCAGGCCTAGCAAACACTTTTTTATATTCGCCATTCGCATAAAACCTTGATATCGAAGTCAGCCCCTTCGATTCTGGATACTTCAACAGCATTGATTCAATGCGCGCAACGAATGCACCAAGTTGCTTTGTCGCCTTCTCATATGAATCTGTTGGGTCAATGTCCCCGTTTGGTTTTCGCTTCGGCTCTCCCAAAACAAATCCGTAGTGATCCCAAAGTAGATTTGGCTGGGCCCAAGCATTTTTTCCAGAGCGAATCTCCGACTGGGGAACCAGAATTTGGCCGCCGCGTGGATTGTCTTGATCAGCGCGAGATACAACGCTAACCACTTGACCATCAGGATCAAGAACAATAAAGAACGGTATCGCCTTTATTTCCCATCCTGGTGGTGAGAGTTGCGCGCGGCGGTAGTAGTCGTTCAGGGCTTGCAAAATCATCCGCGTGCCTCCTCAAACGGGGGAACCTGCACCATACCTTTGTCAAGCTTGGCCTTAAAAAAGCGCGGTTGCGGGTCGGCGGGGTGGGTGAAGTCCAGGTCATGCAGCATCCAGCCCAGCTCACGGGTGTCACCAATGGGTGTTGCGGGCGGCGTTTCAGCCGTGACCAGCGAGAAGGCCGCAGCAAACTCGCGGCAGCCCAAATATGGCTGGTTCACACATTGGCCTTTGCTGGCGCGGCGGGTGAACATCTCGGTGTATTTCATCAACGGCTCGGCGCTGCCCGGAGCCAGCGACAAATCGGCATGGATGCGGTATGCGACGTCGCGCAAGAAGTAGCCTGCACGCTGCTGGCGTTCGTCTTCGATGTACAGGCCTAGCGTGCCGCTACCAGCGGTCATGGCTTGCTGCACATTGCGCGTGGACACCACGGCGCTGACTTCATTGCGCCTCAAGTTGATCCAGCGAATGGGCTTGAGCACGTCAATGCGATGTACCCGCCATCGGATGGCGGGCTTCCACAGTACGGATTCAAACACGGCGCGGGCCGCAGAAGGGGTCATCACGTCGTAAGAGACGCGCTCCACCTTCATCTCCGGGCGGGTAAAGCAGGCGAATGGGCCTGAGACTTCGAGGCAAAAACTGGGCATGGTTTTCCTTCAAACAGCAAAGCCACCGGGGTTGTAAACATCATCATCCGGCTTCAGACCGAGCATGGGGTCATAAAGATTTTCTGCATTCACCTGAACGTAAAGTCCTGGCATGGGCAGCGTCAAACTGCCTTGTGCCAGCATTTTGTCCGCCACCCGTTTGTGGATGCTGACGGTATAGCGTTGTAGCTTGCGCATCAGCCAGCGCTGCGGGCCTTCTGCTGCCAATATTCCGAGCAGCTTTTCAATCTCGTCACCTTGCTCTGCGTAGCGCACCACCACGGTGGCGCTGTCTTGATCGTCAATCAGCCGGAACGCTTCGGCGGCGGTGCGGAATTGCACACTCAAGGTTTTGCGGTCATTGATGGTGAGCTTCTTGACAACTTCTTTTGCATCCAAATCCACCGAGTGGTAGAACTCTTTGAAGTACCGATCAAACAAGGTACGAGCCAGCGGGTCGTGCGCTTGGCCGTGAAGGGTTGAGATGCATGCATCAGCTCCTTTGCGTAAATGGCCCAGCGGTGGCCGCTCAGGCGGTACAAACACCACCACACGGCCCTTGCCATCCATGCGCCCTTCGCGGTTGCAGCGGCCAGCGGCTTGGGCGATGGAGTCCAGTCCGGCCAGGGCGCGGTAAACCACCGGGAAGTCAATATCTACCCCCGCTTCTACCAACTGGGTGCTGACCACGCGCAGGGGCCGCTGGTCGCGCCCCTCGCGTTTGGCTTTCAGGCGCGCTTTGATGTGGGTGATGACATCTTTGCGGTGTGCGCCACACATCAAGGCCGACAAGTGCAAGGTGTCGGCAGGCATCAGGCGTTGTAATTCACGGGCAGCCTTGCGGGTGTTGACAATGGCCAGCACGCAGTCCTCGGCGCCGAGTTGCGCCGCGATGTCGGCCCAGGCGGTGGGGGTTGTCCAGTCGGGCGGTAAAGCCACGTCTACGCGCTTGAGGGCGTCGAACAGGGCATCGGGGTTGTCGATGATCTCGCGCACATTTCCCAGACCCCGCAAGTTTTTACTGGCATCGAAATACGTTGTGCTGTTGAGTGCGGGCTGGGTGGCGGTGCACAACACCACGGTCACGCCGTAGTGCGCCACTAGCAAATTGAGAACATCCAGAATCGGCTGCAAAAAGGCGGGCGGCAATTGCTGCGCTTCGTCCAGAACGATGACGCTGCCCACCAGGTTGTGCAGCTTGCGGCAGCGCGAGGTTTTAGCCGCGAACAGTGACTCGAACAACTGCACATTGGTCGTCACAACCAGCGGCGCGTCCCAGTTTTCGCAGGCCAGGCGGCTGCGGGCGGTTTCGTCCTTCTCCGCTGCATCGGCCTGACTATGGTGTTCGATCAGCACCTCACCCCCCAAAGCCTTGAACACATCGCGGAAAACATCTGTTGTTTGCTCAATGATGCTTGTGTAGGGAATGGCGTAGATGACGCGGCGCTTGTGATGGGCTTGGGCGTGCTCCAGTGCAAACGCGAGGCTGGAGAGGGTTTTTCCGCCACCGGTGGGTACGGTGAGCGAGAAGAAACCCGCAGGCAACGCGGCCTTGGCGCGGCACTGACGCAGGATGTCGGCACGCAAGGTGTTGACTGGTGTGTCAGCCACCGGCAAGGCTGCCATGTGGGCGTCAAAAGCCAAGCGCAATTGTTCGAGCGAGGGGAAGCCTTCGCGGCGGGCTGGCTTGCCTGCATCAAAGTGCGCTTCAGTGTCCAGAAAATCGGCATCCACCAGGCAAGAGAACAGCATGCGAACCCACAGGGAAAAACCGCTGGCACCACCGGGAATCTGTGCCACCAAATCGCCATGCACCAGTATGTTGGCAGGGGGACTGGCTTCCAAGGCTTCTTTCAACTCCAACCGGGAGTCGTCGCTTAGCAGGCGTTCTTTCAGCCCGCCATCCCAATCGTCCAGACCCGCATGGTGGCCCGCAATCAGGTAGGCGAGGATGCTGCCGTAGGGGCGGTTCGGTTGGTTCAATTGCTGCATGGCCCATAGCGCGCCAGCGGCAGAGTGGGTTTTTTCGCGTCCACTCACTTTGCCCTCAATGTGGGCATCCGGGTTGTCCGCTAACCCCACGTAACGCTGAAATCCTGGTCGGTATTTGCCGAGGTCATGCCATAAACCCGCCAAATAGGCCCAGCGCTGGTTGGTTGCAGCGGCATCGAACGTTTGAGAAAAACCGGCAGCCATTTCCGCTACCGACATCAGATGATCCGTCAACAAGTGCCCGCCCGAGTGAGCTAGTGGTTCAGACACGATAGATTTCCTCCCGTGAACTATTTTGATTTTTTTGTAGCTTACTCTTTCAACGGCTCACCAGATGAATCTCTTCAGTAGACTCCACAAATATTTCCTGCTCGTAGTTTCACGATCCCGTTCACCGCCCTGCGCAGACTGGGCGGTGTCAAACGCTCACATTTGCGCCCTAGGATTGATTTGTCCACAGGCCTTTACGGTCAAGGCTTCGGACATCCAGATGCATGTTTTGGCCAAAGTGAACCGGCCCCATCTATGGCCTTTGCCAAGCTGCTAAGGTAGCGCCATGACTATTTCATTTTGGACACTGGGTTGGCGCACCCTGTGGCGGGATCTGCGGTCCGGCGATTTGCGCCTGTTGATCGTGGCCGTTACGCTGGCTGTCGCGGCGCTGACTGCGGTGGGGTTCTTCGCAGACCGGCTCAAAGGCGGACTCCAGCGTGACGCGCGCCAACTGCTGGGCGGCGATGCGGTCATCTCCAGCGACAACCCCACACCGGCGAACTTCGTGGCCAAGGCGCGCGAACTGGGCCTGACTCTGGTGTCCACCGTCGGCTTCCCCACCATGGCCCGCGCGCCCGATGCGCAGGGCGGGGCGGCCAAGTTAGTCGCGCTTAAGGTGGTGGAGCCCGGCTACCCATTACGGGGCGCCTTGCGTGTGGCAAGCGGCCCCGATGTGGCAGACGCACCCACGCGCGCCATTCCCCTGCCGGGCCAGGCCTGGGTAGAGGCCTCCTTGCTCGAATCCCTGGGCCTGAAGATGGGCGACACCTTGCTGCTGGGCGATGCTCAGTTGAAGATTCACACCGTCATCGTCGTCGAGCCGGACCGCGGCGCAGGCTTCATGAATTTCGCACCCCGCGTGATGATCAACACGCAAGACGTTGCCGCCACCAAGCTGATCCAGCCCGCCAGCCGCCTGACCTACCGCATGGCCGTGGCGGGTGAAGACAAACCGGTACAAAGTTTCGTGGCCTGGGCCGATGCCCAAGTCAAGCAGGCCAGCGCCAACGGCCTGCGCGGCGTGCGGGTCGAATCGCTGCAAGGCGGCCGCCCCGAGATGAGCCAGACGCTGGACCGTGCCGATAAATTTTTGAGCCTGGTCGCGCTGCTGGCGGCTCTGCTGAGCGCCGTGGCCGTTGCCCTGTCGGCCCGCGCCTTTGCCGCCAACCACCTGGACGATTGCGCCATGCTGCGCGTGCTGGGCCTGCGCCAGCGCACCATCGCCGCGGCGTATGCATTCGAGTTCGCGCTGGTGGGCATGTTCGCCAGCGCTCTGGGTGTGCTGGTGGGCTACGGCGTGCACTACCTGTTTGTGGCGCTGCTGGCCGGGCTGGTGGATGCGGCCTTGCCTGCCGCCACTATCTGGCCGGTGCTGCTGGGCGTGGGCATGGGCCTGACCTTGTTGTTCGCTTTTGGCCTGCCGCCGGTGCTGCAACTGGCCCAAGTGCCGCCGCTGCGCGTGATCCGTCGTGATGTGGGCAATCTGCGCCCGGCATCCATCGGTGTGCTGGCCGTGGGCGTGCTGGGCTTTGCGGCGCTGCTGCTGGCGGCCAGCAGTGATCTGAAGCTGGGGCTGATTGCCGTCGGTGGCTTTGGCGGCGCGGTGCTGGTGTTCGCCGCACTGAGCTGGGTGGCCGTCAAAATTTTGCGCCGCAGCGTTAATGAAACCACGGCGCCGCGCTGGCTCGTGCTGGCCACGCGCCAAGTATCGGCCCGCCCTGCCTACACCGTGGTGCAAGTCAGCGCGCTAGCCGTGGGTCTGCTGGCGCTGGTGCTGCTGGTGTTGTTGCGCACCGACCTGATCGGCAGCTGGCGCAAGGCTACGCCACCGGACGCGCCCAATCGCTTTGTCATCAACGTGATGCCGGATCAGTCCGACGGCTTCCAGAAAATGCTCAAGGACGCGGGCGTCAGCCGCTTTGACTGGTACCCGATGATCCGCGGCCGACTGGTTGCCATCAATGGCCGCACCGTGACGCCCGATGACTACGAGGAAGACCGCGCCAAGCGCCTGGTGGACCGCGAATTCAACGTGTCCTTCAACGCCCAGTTGCCGCAAAAGAACGAGGTAACAGGTGGCAAATGGACTGCCGAAGAAGCCGGCGCCATCAGCATGGAAGAGGGCATCGCCACCACACTCAGGCTCAAGCTGGGCGACGTGCTGCGTTTTGACATGGGCGGGCAGCAGACCGAATCGAAAGTCACGTCGCTGCGCAAGGTGGACTGGGGCTCCATGCGCGCCAACTTCTTCGCCATGTACCCGGTCAGCCAGATGGAGAACGTGCCCGCCACTTACATGGGCGCGTTCAAAGCACCGGCCACCAAGGGCTTCGACAACGCGCTGGTACACCAATTCCCCAACGTGACCAATGTGGACATGACCACCACGATTGCCCAGGTGCAGCGCGTGCTGGACCAGGTGATACGCGCCGTTGAGTTTCTGTTTGGCTTCACGCTTGCGGCGGGCCTGGTCGTGCTGTTCGCGGCTGTCACCGCCACGCGCGAGGAGCGCGCCCGCGAATACGCCATCATGCGCGCTGTCGGTGCCAAGGGCAGCCTGCTGCGCCAGGTGCAGCGTGCCGAGCTGGCCGGCGTGGGCCTGCTGGCCGGCGTGCTGGCGTCGCTGGTAGCGGCAGGGGTGGGCTGGGCGCTTGCGCGCTTTGTGTTCGAGTTCGAATGGACGGTGTCGCTATGGGTACCCTTGTTGGGTGGCCTGGCCGGCGCGGTGCTGGCGCTGGCTGCCGGCTGGTGGGGGCTGCGCGAGGTGCTGAACCGCCCGGTGGTGGAGACACTGCGCCGCGCTGCGACCTGAGGCCTCTGAAGACCGCTATTGTTTTGCTAGCGGCTTACGCACGTTGCGCGAGGGCTACAGCCCGATTGGCCATAAATAACCTGGGTGAACGCCGCAGTGGTGTAAACGGCTGAGCTGGGTTATCCTGATCGCCAGGGAAACTTTGTAGAGGCAAAAAGAAGAAATGGCGCAAGTTCGTATGTCCGAACGAAAGGCATCGGGTTAGGCAATGAAGAGAGCCGCGTTGTCGATACGTTCCCATTTGCTATTGCTGGTACTGGCGCTGGCGATACCGCTTGTGGCGGCTCTGGGACTCGAGATTGTTGCGCAGATGCAGCTGGCGGTGATCAATACTAAGAGCTCTCTGCGCTCACTGGCCAAGACCATGGCCAGCAACACCGGGGGCAAGATCGCCCATGCCAGCCAAGTGCTGGAGCGGTTGGCCATGCGCCCTCTAGTGCAGGCGATGGACCCGGCGCATTGTGATCCGGTATTGGCCGATCTGGTGCTCCTGAACCCTGATTACGTGAACGCGGTCTACACCAACCTGGACGGCTTGGTGGTGTGCTCGGCCGTACCACAGCCCGGCGGCAAGCTGGTCAATATCGGCAGTACGTCGTGGTTCAAAAAGTTTCTGAAGAACCGCAGTTTCACGGTGGGCGAGCCTTTCTTCGGGCCCATCACGGGCAAATGGGTATCGGTGCTGGTTGCTCCCATCTGGAACGCGCAGCACGAGATGGTGGGTTCGGTGCAGCTACCGTTCGACCTCAAGGCCTTTGATCCCAATATCCCGTCCGATGACCTGCCACAGGGCAGCCGCTACGGCTTCTTTCGCGACGACGGTGTCATGGTCTGGCGCAATCTTGACCCCGAAGGCGTCATTGGCACGCGGCCCAATGCCGAGGCGGCCCGCCGTATTGTGGAAGTGCACGACGGTGAATTTGAGAGCCTGGCTATCGATGGTGTGACGCGCTATTTTTCCGTGGTCCCCATGCCTGAGGTTGGTTGGGTCGCCTTTGTCGGCGTGCCGGCGACCGAGGTGTATGCGGCGGCCAAGCGGCGCGCTGTGGCCACCGCGGCCGTCGCTCTTGTGGCATTTATGGCGCTGGTGTTGTTGGCGCTACGGATGGCGCAGCGCATTAGCGAACCTATGGTGGAGCTGGCCAAGACGGCGCGCGCCGTGCAACGCGGCGACCGGTGGGCGCGCGCTGCCGACCTGGGCCCGCGCGAAGTGTCCGAAGTGGCCCACGCATTCAATGCGATGACCGATGGCCTGCATGCATCGGCCCAGACGCTGGAGGCAGAGGTTGCCGAGCGCAAACTGGTGGAGGCTCAGGTGCGCGAGGTTGCCTTCCACGATCCGCTGACGCAGCTACCCAACCGCCTGCTGCTCAATGACCGCATCGACCAGGCGTTGGCCAATAGCGAGCGCAGTGGCCTGTATTGCGCGCTGATGTTCCTGGACCTGGACAACTTCAAGCCGCTGAACGATCTGCACGGCCACGAGGTGGGCGACTACCTGTTGATCGAAGTGGCTGCGCGGCTGACCAGCTGCGTGCGCCAGATCGACACGGTGGCGCGTTTCGGCGGAGATGAGTTTGTGGTCATGCTCAGCGACCTGCACACCGACTCCACCATCTCTCAAGCGCAGGCGCAGGCCGTGGCCGAAAAGCTGCGTGCCCTGCTGGCAGCGCCTTATGTACTGACCATTGCGCGCCCTGGGCAGGCCGACAAGGTGGTACAGCACCCGTGCTCGGCCAGCATTGGCGTGACGCTGTTTGCCAGGACAAGCGTGTCCCAGGTCGACATTCTCAAATCAGCCGACGCGGCGATGTATATGGCCAAGAAAGCCGGTGGCGATACCGTGTGCTTTGCCCCCAGCTGAAACCTCAACACGCGGGCGACGCACGCCGACAGCGCCAGGCGGTGGAGCTGACCCTTGCCCAACACCGCCATTGCATCCAGCCCACAATACGGGCTCACTTTTCTTTCAGGACAACACCACCATGGCCACTATTGCATTTCTGGGTACAGGACTTTTGGGCGGAGCGTTTGCCGAAGCGGCCGCCAAGCGCGGCGATACGGTCACCGCATGGAACCGCTCGGCGGACAAGGTCGCGGCGCTGGCACCATTCGGCGTGAAGGCCGCCAGTACGGCGGCCGATGCAGTGCGCGGTGCAGCACGGGTGCACATCGTGCTGAAGGACGACGCCGTGGTCGACGCGGTGATCGCCGATGCGCTGGCGGGCCTGTCTGCGGACGCCATCCTCATCGACCATACGACGACACTGCCCGAGCTGACCGCCGCGCGCGCCACACGCCTGGCTGCACAAGGCGTTGCCTACCTGCACTGCCCGGTGTTCATGGGCCCGGCGGCCGCGCGCAACGCCCAGGGATCGATGATGGTGGCCGGCCCAAAGGCTTTGTTCGAACGTGTGCAGGCTGACTTGGCCGCCATGACGATGCGGCTCGAATTCATGGGTGAGCGCAGTGATCTGGCCGCTGTCAACAAGTTGTTTGGCAATGCGATGATCATCGGCGTGTCTGCCGTCATGGCCGACATTTTGACGATGGCCCAGGCCAATGCGGTTGACCCGCAAGACGCCGTCAAGCTGCTTGGGTTGCTAGACCTGAACGGCATGGTGGCCGGGCGGGGTGTCAATATGGCCAAGGGCAATTTTGCGGCCAGCTTTGAGCTGGACATGGCCCGCAAGGACGTGCGCCTGATGCTGGAGACAGCCGGAAACCGGCCACTGGCAGCTTTGCCCGCCATTGCGTCCCGCATGGACCAGCTGATTGCAGCAGGGCACGGCACCAAGGACGCCAGCGTGCTGGGTATTGATGCCGTGACGCCCAGGGGCTGATCTAAACGCAGCGCGGCGGAATTCTAGGACCTGGCTGGCCGCGCCTCTTTGGCTGGTTTGGCGCTTTTGGCGTTCGCCAGGAATTGCCTGGCCTGCTGCGGGCTGGTCAGTTCCACCCAAATCAGGTGTTTGAACGCCGGGTCGTCACGCAGCGCCGCATACTTGCCGCGGTTCTTCGCAAACGTGCTGAAGGACCATAGCAGGATGGATTCACGCGAAAAGAATGCCTTGCGGATGGATTCCCGGTTGCCGGCCCACAGGCGCTCGCGCAACACCGTGCGCTTCAGGGTGCGCCAGATAACACGTGGAAACACAACGCCGCGGCTGAAGTTGAGCCAGACGATGTGCGTGGCCCGCGGCCACACGGCCGGGCGCGTGGCGCTGTAGTTGCCATCCACAACCCAGTGCTCGCCTTGCGTGGCCTGCACCACGCTGTCGACGAAAGCCCTGGTGGACCGGGGTGTCCAATCTGCGGACCAGTGCAGCGCGTCCAGCTCCACATGTGGCACGTCCAGAGCCTGGGCAAGGTCGCGCGCCAGCGTGGTTTTGCCGGCGCCGCTGGTGCCGACGACTACGTAGCGCATGCCGCCGGTTGGCTGCTTTCCTGGGCGACACTGATGCCGAAGCTGGCTTGCATGGCTTTGAAGGCGTGTGGCGCGGGCAGGGTGCCCAGCCAGGCCAGCACTGCACTTGCGCATTGCTCGGGGCTGGTTGTGGTGGTGTCCACCTGAAAGTCGTATACCTTGCCGGTGTGCATGGCATTGAACTGGCCAGCCGCCAGGCCCGCTTCGCGGTCGCCACGTGCGTGCTCGCGCCGCGACAGTTCTTCCAGATCACAGTGGACGCCCACCAGGAGTACGGGCAGCGAATCCAAGTCTTCCAGCAGGTAGCGCCAGTCCTCGCGATGCCGCAGCACGGTATCAAAGACCACGTCGACTCCGTGGCGTGCGAATTCGGACAGCGCAGCGTGCATGGCGCGACACAAGGCTGCATGTTTGAGAGCCACCAACGCAGGATCTTGCTGGTGCCAGGCATCCCAGTAGTCGTCGGGTTCCATGCGCCGGAAGGCGTCCAGTTGCAAGTGCTGCAGGGGCGTTCCCATGCGCCCCTGCAGGGCCTGGGCCAAAGATGTCTTACCGGAGCTGGAGGTCCCGTTCAATACGATGATGTTCGCTGGTGAGGGCAGTTTGTTTCGGGGAACCGTGGGCATATCAGGATGGGATTTCATGTGGGAACCAGGTCGTATTGTCCACGCCACGGGTGTCGCTCCCTTAGCGCACCGGCTGCAGCAATACGACCAGCGCACCAGCGCCACCTTGGGCCGGTGGTGCCTGGACAAAGGCTACGACTTCGGCGCGCTGCACCAGCCAGCGGTGTACCTTGTCCTTCAACACCGGCGCCTTGCCGGGCGAGCCCAGACCCTTGCCGGTGACCACACGCACACAGCGTATGCCCTGCTTGTGTGCCTCGCGCATGAAAGTGCCCAGGGCCTCGCGTGCATCGTCCGTGCGCAGGCCATGCAGGTCGATCTGCCGCTGGATGCTCCATTTGCCGCGGCGCAGCTTGTACGTGACGTCGGGGCCTACGCCGGGGCGGCGAAAGCTCAGGCGTTCGTCGGTCTCCAAAAGCGTGGTGATGTCCACCTCGTCGCTGATGGACTCGGTGTAGGCCGCGGCCTCGTCCAGCAGGTGCTGCACCGGTGTGGGCGGGGGCGGTGCGGGTTTCAGGTTGGCAATCTTCGGCTCGGGCAGGCGTTGGACCTTGCCCACGGCTGCCTGGAACAGGCTTCTGTGCTCGCGGGCGCGCCTGGCCTCCAGCGCCTTTTGGGCAGCCAGTTGCGCTGCGCGCTGCGCCTGCGCGGCAATTTCTTTCTTGACCTGCTTTAAATCTGCCAGCGAACCCACTTTGAGCGGCTTGGCCTTGGCTGCGTTCGCAGGTGACTTGGCAGCGGTCACAACAGGCCTTTTTCGGCCATGGACAAGGCTTGGCCAGGCCCGACGATGATGTGGTCCAGTACGCGGATGTCCAGCAGCGCCAGCGCAGATTTGAGTGTCTGCGTCAGTGCTTCGTCGGCGCGCGAGGGTTGTACCGTTCCGCTCGGGTGGTTGTGCGCCAGCACCACGGCACTGGCTTGGTGGTACAGGGCGCGGACTGCCACCTCACGCGGGTACACGCTGGTCTGCGTCAACGTGCCGCGAAACAGCTCCTCCATGGCCAGCAGGCGGTTTTGGGCATCCAGAAAGACAACGGCAAAAACTTCGTAATTGCGCGCGGCCAGGTGCAACTTGAGGTAATGCTTGATGGTGTCGGGGTCGGCAAATACCGTGCGTTCTTTGAGCTGCTGGGCCATGGCGCGGCGCGCCAGCTCCAGCACGGCCACCAGCTCGGCGCGCTTGGCCGGGCCCAGGCCCTTGACCCGCTTCAAATCGTCTGCGGTGGCATGCAGCAAACCAGAAATACCGTCAAAGCCCCCGCCAGCTGTGCGTGAGGCGCTATCATTTTTACCGAGGTGCAGGAGTTCGTCGGCCATCTGCAGCACGCCCTTGCCCTGGATGCCGGTGCGCAGCAGCAGGGCCAGCAATTCGGCGTCGCTGAGCGCACCGGGGCCGCGCGCCAGCAGCTTTTCACGCGGTCGGGCGTCGGGGGGCAGGTCTTTGAGGGGCATGGTATGGGAGGGCGCGGCCAAGGGGCTTCGGCGGGTTTCTACAATAGAGGCCAGTTTAATGCTTGCCCCGCTCTGCGGCTGGCCAGCGCCACCAGAGACCTTTATGACCACCACGACGACGGCCTGTGTAAGCCCAAGCTCTTTTCTTACGCTGCATTACCGCCTGAGCGGCCCCGCTGGGGATGTGATCAATACCTTCGGCGGATCGCCCGCCACGCTGACGCTGGGCACCGGCGAGCTGTCTCCGGCCGTCGAGGCCTGCCTGATTGGCATGGAGGAGGGCGCACGCCGCACCTTCGAACTGCCGGCCGGCGCCGCCTTTGGCGAGCGCAACCCCGAGATGCAGCAATGGCTGTCCAGCAAGGAACTCAAGTCTCTGGGCGACCCCAACGAGCAATACGCCGCGGGCGACGTGGTGCAGTTCCCAACGCCAGACGGCCAGGGCCAGTTTGCAGGCGTGGTGCTCCAGGTGGCTGAAGGCAAGGGTGTGCAGTTTGACTTCAACCACCCGCTGGCTGGCCAGCCGGTGGTGTTTGAAGTGCAGTTGATTGGCATCCTATGAACAACACGACTAATGCCCCCACGCTTGTCGCTGGAGGCGGCCTTTCGGCACAGCAACCCCAGGAAATTTTGCTGGCTGAGCCGCGGGGCTTTTGTGCTGGGGTCGACCGGGCCATCGAAATCGTTGAGAAGGCGCTGGCCAAGTTCGGCCGGCCCATCTACGTGCGGCACGAGATCGTGCACAACACCTATGTGGTCAACGACCTGAAAAACCGTGGCGCGATCTTTATCGAGGAGCTGGACGAGGTGCCGCCCGGCGCAACGCTGGTGTTCTCGGCCCACGGTGTCAGCCAGGCCATTCAGAAGGGGGCCGAGCGCCGCGGCTTCCAGATCTTTGACGCCACCTGCCCGCTGGTATCCAAGGTGCACGTCGAAGTAGCCAAGCTGCACAAGGAGGGCTACGAATTCATCATGGTCGGCCACAAGGGCCACCCCGAGGTGGAGGGCACGATGGGCCAGCTCGATAGCGGCATCCATTTGGTGGAGGACGTGGGCGACGTGGCCCGCATCCAGCCCAGCCAGACTGAGCGCCTGGCCGTGGTGACGCAGACCACACTGAGCGTCGACGATGCTGCCGAGATTACTGCTGCCGTCGTCGCGCGTTTTCCGCACGTGCGCCGGCCCAAGCAGCAAGACATCTGCTACGCCACGCAAAACCGCCAGGACGCCGTCAAGATCATGTCGCCCCAGGTGGACATCATGGTCGTCGTGGGCAGCCCGACCAGCTCCAACAGCAACCGCCTGGCCGAATTGGCGCGCAAGCTGGGGGTTGAAAGCTATATGGTGGACTCTGCCGCGGAGCTGCAGACCGAATGGTTTGAAGGCAAGAGCCGCGTCGGCCTGACCGCCGGCGCGTCCGCCCCCGAGATCCTCGTGCGCGAGGTCATCGACCGCATCCGTGCACTGGGCGCTGTGTCCGTGCGCAAAATGAACGGTATTGAAGAAACCATCAAGTTCCCGCTGCCCAAGGGCCTGCGGATCGAGGAATGACAGCTTCCAAGCTGCTATAGTTTACATAGCGCCTTACGCGCTTCCCACGAGGGCTACAGCCCTAATTGACATATAGAAAATCGGTGAAACCATGCTAGACATCAACCTGCTGCGCAAAGACCTGGATTCGGTCATCACCCGTCTGCAAACGCGCAAGAACCCCCAGGCTTTCCTGGATGTGGACGCCTTCAAGGCGCTGGAAGCCGAGCGCAAGACCATCCAGATCCGCACCGAAGAATTGCAAAGCAAGCGCAACACGCTGTCCAAGCAGATCGGCATGCTGAAGGCCAAGGGCACACCAGCCGAGGTCGATGCGGTCATGGCCGAAGTGGCCGGCCTAAAGACCGAACTGGAAACCTCTGCTGCGCGCTTGGACGTGATCCAGGCTGACATGCAGACGCTGCTGCTGGCCGTGCCCAATCTGCCGCACGAATCCGTGCCCGTGGGCGAAGACGAACATGGCAATGTGGAGGTGCGTCGCTGGGGCACACCAAAGGCCATGGCATTCGAGATCAAGGACCATGTGGACATCGGCACACCGTTGGGCCTTGACTTTGAGATGGGCGTCAAGCTGTCGGGTTCACGCTTCACCGTGATGAAGGGGCCTGTGGCCCGGATGCACCGTGCGTTAAGCCAGTTCATGCTGGACCTGCAGACGCAGGAGCATGGCTATACCGAGTGTTATGTGCCGTATATTGTGAATGACGATAGCCTTCGAGGTACCGGTCAACTTCCAAAATTTGAAGAAGATCTGTTTCAGGTTTCTTTTGGTTCGACCAAGAGCAAAGCGGCGGGCGTCGATGTTTATGCAGACAAATTTGAAGCGAACGGCGAAGTCGCTGTGGACGCAAATATCTCTGTTGTCGAGAAGAGTTGGTTTCTGATACCCACCAGCGAAGTGCCGCTGACCAATTTCGTGCGCGACACGGTGGTGGCCGAGGCCGACCTGCCGATCCGGCTTACCGCCCACACACCGTGCTTCCGCTCTGAGGCCGGCAGCGCCGGGCGCGATACACGCGGGCTGATCCGCCAGCACCAGTTCGACAAGGTCGAGATGGTGCAGATCGTGCATCCCGAGAAGAGTTATGAAGCGTTGGACGCCATGGTTGGCCATGCCGAAGCTGTGTTGCAGAAGCTGGGCTTGCCCTACCGCGTGATGAGCCTGTGCACTGGCGACATGGGCTTTGGCGCCGCCAAGACGTTTGATCTGGAAGTGTGGCTGCCCGCGCAGAACACCTTCCGCGAGATCAGCTCGGTGTCAAATATGGGTGATTTCCAGGCGCGTCGTATGCAATCGCGCTTCAAGAACGCCCAAGGCAAGAACGAACTGCTGCACACGCTGAACGGCTCCGGCCTGGCGGTGGGCCGCACGCTGGTCGCAGTGCTGGAGAATTATCAAAACGCCGATGGCTCGGTAACCGTGCCTGAAGCCTTGCGCCCCTACCTGGGCGGGACGGAGACCCTGCGAGCCTGATAGAATCTCTGCTTCGTCCAAACGAAGCACCTAATTAGGAAGAGTGGCAGAGTGGTCGAATGTACCTGACTCGAAATCAGGCGTACCGCAAGGTACCGAGGGTTCGAATCCCTCCTCTTCCTCCAGTGAGCCCATGTTCTGCATGGGCTTTTTGGTTTCTGGGCCTTTTGTGGCCTACCGATTTCCCATCCCGATTCCCCGTTGACCACACCGCGCACGATCACCAACCACGGTGTTCACGGCCCTGGCGAGAAGTTGTTAAGTCGCAGGTGGAAGTTGCCCTAGCCAGATGGACTATTGCTGGGCATGCTGCACCGCGTCAATAATTTGCTGCACCTCAGTTGACGCTGGCGGCGCATAAAAAATCAACACCTCTTTCTTCAGGGATGAACAACTTGTCTAGACGCAAAACTCTCATTGGCGTGGTTCTGGCCTCTTCTGCTTGGGTGGCTCAAGCAAACAATCTTGTAGTCAACGGCAGTTTCGAGGAGACCGCCGCTGGACAGTCTCAAGGACCTGGCTCAATGGGGTCTTACTTCAGCATTCCCGGATGGATCAGTAGCAGCGCTTCGATGGGCGCCCCTATCATGATTGCAAACAATCTGTACGGTGTTGCAGAACAGGGTTCCAGCTACCTGGACCTGAGCCTCCATAGCGAAGTCGAACAAACCATTACGGGCAACGGCAGCTACATCCTCAGTTTCTGGTACTCGCCGCACGAGGGTGCGAGGGCTGGGTACACCGGTATTGATTTCAACCTCGGAAACGTGAATGGCCACGTGTTGGCCAACGCCACCGGCGCTCTCTCGGGCAATGTGTGGCAGCAGTACACGGCTTCCGTAGAATTGAGTGGTGCCACCACGCTGCGATTCTTTTCGACAGCGGGCACCGGTGGCGGTACCTTGGACAACGTGTCCGTCACCTCCGCGGTACCTGAACCGGAATCCTTTGCCTTGATGTTCGCAGGCTTGGCTGCGATCGGGGCCATGGTTCGCCGCCGCAAGGCGGCAACTAACCGTTGCTGCTGAGCTTTTGCAGCAGGCTGGTATCCCCCGCACTGGCTTTTTGTCGGGCCACGGCAAACCACCAGCTGCTGGCCAGGTGAAAGTCGTAGGGTCTGTAACCCTTGGCGCGTGTGGCCTTGGCAAATTCGTCAGCGGCTAACTTGTAATCCTTGTTGATGGCGTAGGCGGCGCTTGGAGGCATGCCCTGTTGCGTTGCATATGCTCTGTCAGCTTGAGCAAAATTCGATGTCCTGCTAATTGACTTGTTCGCAATTTCAACTTGACCAGACGCTAAAGGAGAGAAATCGGGATACGCATCCATGTATCTGATTCCGTTTTCTCGAAAAGTCGGGGTGATTTCAGGTCGATACGGTGCTGGCGCGACACTGAACGGCAGCAGCACCAAAGACAAAGCCCTCACAACCCTCAGCCGCTAGGGCTGGGGTGGTGAGGGCTTTTTTATTCTTCTTTAGCAGCTAAAAGGAATTGCGTTGGGTTCGCTGGCGCCAATAGTCAATGACCTGACGAGGTCGCGGTTCTCACCCTAGGCGTCACCCAGTCATAAGCCCTGCTGGACGGCCGACGATTGCGCAGCCCCCAGCGAGGACTTACCTTCAAGCGCCGAGCGCAAGAACAGTGCGCCATTATTGCGGTCCGACCCCAGCAGCCAAACCGTCCGGGTCGGGCTTGAAGTCCTCCAGCGTGGCGTTGGGATTGTTCTTAAGTTTCTTGCGCATGGCATCAAAGCTGCCAGAGGCTTGCGAGACGGCACGCAGAGCATTGAGCATCAACATGTCAGCCTCCTCGTCGTGCTCCGGGCCTTGTCGGATTAGCGCCTCGGCCTCCGTCAACGCATCTCGGCAACGCTCGTACATACCCAGGGCTTCGAGATCGCGGCGGATACCTTCAATCTGTTTGTAGATCGAAGGAAAGCCCTGCGACAGGTAGAACTCATCAATCCCGCGTCGATACAAGGCCAGGCCACCCAGCATGCCATTCAAATCATGCTCAAAACCAATAACAGACTTTTTTGCTTTCATGCTTCTACCTTCCGCGTTTCGATGGTGCAGGTATCCAAGGTGTTGTGGCCCGTGGGGTCGCGGTTAGCACCCTGGATGTCACCCAGTCATAGACCCTCTGAAGCTGGCCGGCCGACGATTGCACAGCCCCCAGCGAGGATTTACCTTCAAGCGCAGTGCGCAAGATCAGCGCACCATTATCGCGGTTCGGCCCCAAGTCCAACAGCATGTCGATGCGGTTATACAAGCCACTGCCGCTGGGGTCGTAGCTCCAGCGGTTCATGCTCAACAACTGGCCTGGACCTTCGGGAACACCAATACTTTGGTTGTATCGAATTACTGCAGTCCGGGCAACATCGTCCGCGAACAAGCCTTCCTGCAATTGACGAGGCATGTCTGCGGGATAGTGCAACGTACCTGCGTCATAACGCCGCTGCCCTTCTTCGATACCCACGGCAAACGCCTCCTGATAGCGTCGCGTGTTCTCAGCGACCCATTGATCAGGTGCGAGTTTTTCGGTTCCGATTGACTTAATCACCATGGTTTTGGTATCGAGTTCGATAACTCCTTCTCTCATCAACTCGATCTTGCGTATGGCGTCCGTGTATCGTTCGATGACGTCGTTCTTGTCCCAGCGCTGAATGCCGTCCGAGCCAATGCCGGCCACAGCGCCAAGGTCAGATTCTGATGGCAGCACTCGCATCATCCCCAGGTTGCTTTGCAAGGTTTTTTTGAGTTCATCAATCGTGGATTGCTGCGCCGAATCGCTCAGGAGCGGGCCCAGTAGCTTAATGTCGCGGTACAGTTCACCCGCACCCGAAAGTTCGGCTGCCGCTTGGATCAGGCCTTCCGTCCTCTGGTTAACATTCATGCCGTTGACGGTAGAAGGAATGGGGTCCAGCACGTTTGAGCCACCGCCAGGCCTAACTACAGCGCTCCCGCGCACTACCCGAACGGCACCTCCTGCAGCTAGTTGACTACCGTCGTTAATGTCGCCGTATCCCCCCGGAGCATCAGGATCCCAAGCTCCGTTAGGGTCGAAATCTCTGATTACACGGGTATCGTCTGTAAACACCGCTCCGTTAACCAGCGGAGATGATGTGGGCAGTCCGTAAGGATTGTTGACCACTTGTCGCATCGCCACATCCGACGCCCAAGCCTCACCGCCACTGACAGTTGCGTTATTCGTGGTCGTCACCGTGGTGGAGCCGGTGCGCTTGCTCTCCCGCAACCAATCCGCTGCGGCCTCGCCGTCGGTGTACGGGTCGCTGATGAGGTTGGCATCATTGTGCGTAGTGCTGGTATTGGCATACCAAGTGTTGTCCGCCTCGGAGAACGTTACATCAATGGGCGTGGCGTTGCTGGCATTGAGCAGCGCCCGGTTATCGATGTCGTAGTACGTGGGATCCGCCACCTGGTTGGATGCGTTCAGCAATCCCTGGTTGTCCACAGGAGCGGCAGTAGTGCCATTCAACATACTGTTGGTAAACGAGTTGACAAACGAACTGAGTACCTGCGAACTGCTCACATTGCCGTTGTTCGTTACCGCCGTACCCACCACACTACCCGCAAAGCTTCCAATCGCTTGGACCGCCGTGGGCGACACATCAGTACCTTTGAACAATTCAGTCGTCCCCTGGCTGACGCTCGCCGAAATACCGGCAGACACCACGTTACCCCAACTGAAGTGTTCCTGTGCCCCCGTGGCTACCCCCACAGTTTGCGTGATGGCACTGGAGCCCATGGCATTGCCAATCTGGCTGCCAAACAGATTGGCGCTACTCACACCACCGCCCACTGCACCGCCCACCGCACCCATGGCTACAGCACCCCAATCAATATGGCCCTGCTGACCCGTGGCCACTCCAACCACCTGACCTGCCAGTGATCCCGCCGCACCTGCCGCTGCGCCGGACACCATCATGGACGTCGTGGTCCAGGTTGCTGTATTTGCCGCTACTGCTGCTGCAGCCTCCGCTCCCGTCAAGGTAGCACCGCCGGCCGTCGCGGTAGCCGCTCCAAACGCCTCCAATGCCACGCCCGCCGTAACGTACGCGACCACAGCTATCGCCACGATCTCTGCAAGCTGAGCAAACATGTTGCCGTGGTCAACGTAAGGCCGCCAGGAAGCATTCAGCCCCGAAGCTCTTTGTGCAAGAGCCGCCAGTGTTGCATCGTAGCTCTCAAGCTCCTGTGTCCCGTCCCATCCCCCTACCATTAGGGTCTGAGGGCGCACAGCATTGAGATAAAGCTCCTCGGGCGTCGCACCTTCGTACGTGTAGTTGACGCCCGCCTGAGGCCCTTTGAATCTCCCAGAGGCATCCAGCATGTCCGGGTGAATAGTTGCTAAAAACTGGGCGTACTGTGATGCCTGCAGCAACTCAGCATCGGACATCGGCTCTGGTGTCACCAGATCGTAGTTGTAAGTGGGGTCACCGCCGACGCCACCGCTTTGAACAACTGTGCGCCCCGTATTGAGGTAGTCCGCCATGGCCTGGGGCCTCATGTGCAGAGCCCTGGCCGCGTCATTCACACCGATTCCGTATTCCTGCATGGCAGCACGAATCTTGGTCGGGTCGTCTTTGTTCTGGTCCCAGTATTGCGCTATGGCCAGTTGCTTTTGGACGGACGCGACTCGGTCTGCGCTGACACCGTATTGGGTCATGGCAGCCGCAATGGCTGCGTCATCCCCTGCGTGCGCTTGGAGGAAGTTCGCAATGGCAGTGTCGGTTATGGGTGCTGCCGGGGACTGTTGCGGCGTTTGCGTACCGGAACTGGCCAGTGCAAGTATGCGTTCTGCGCTAATACCGTATTGGGCCATGGCGCCAAAGATGGCAGCATCGTCGCCAGCATGTGCCTTGAAGAAGTTGACGATGTCGGCATCCGATATCGTTGCATTTTCAGCCGGTGTAATCTGCAAACCAGCGAGCGCCGCAATACGCTGTGCGCTGATGCCGTACTGGGCCATGGCGGTGATGATGGTCGCCTCATCGCCTACATGTGCCTGGTAGAAGTTGATAATGTCAGCATCCGATATCGCATCCGGCTTAGTCTGCACACCGGCGAGCGCCATGATGTGTTCTGCGCTGACACCGTATTGGGCCATGGCAGTGATGATGGCCACATCATCGCCTGCATGCGCCTTGTAGAAGTTGAGAATGTCGGTATCCGACAGGGTGGCAGTGGTGGCAGGCGTTATCTGCACACCCGCAAGTGCCGCTAAGCGTTCTGCGCTGACACCATACTGGGCCATTGCCGCAATGATGGCCGCGTCATCGCCAGCATGCGCTTTGTAGAAGTTCTCAATGTCGGCATCTGATACCACGGGGGTGGCGGGGGCGGAGCTTGCGGTAGATGCAGGCGTAGTGGACGCAGCGGCTTGTGCCTGGGTAGGTTGCCACCCAGTAACTGCCGCTAGACGGTCTGCGCTGACACCGTATTGGGCCATGGCCGCGGTGATGGCTGCATCGTCGCCTTTGTGCGCTTGGTAGAAGTTTGCAATGTCTGTATCGGACACTGCGGGGGCAACTGCGGCTTGGGACTGGGGTGGTGCAGGGGGTACCCAAACCGGGGCGGGCTCGGCCTGTGCTGAGTGCCAGCCGGTGAGTGCAGTGACGCGGTCAGCGCTGACACCGTATTGGGCCATGGCCGCGGTGATGGCCGCGTCGTCGCCAGCGTGCGCAGAATAGAAGTTAGCGATGTCTGCGTCGGATATGCCCGATGGGTAGTCGGGGGTGTCGTAACGTGAGTAATCGTACATGCTCGATGCTCTTTCTATCTTTTTGGTTTAAGCCTGCGTACCCAGTTGGCTGGGCACGCCCTCCGTGGCTTTGCATTGAAGCTAAGTGCACACGAGCATATATTTTTATAGAGTGCGTGCGTTTTGAACACCCTACAGATGTAGGGGGTCCCCCTCCGCTAAATCAAAAGGCCGAGAAGTAGAATTTTCTATGCAGGAAGTTTTTCAGCGACCTTCATTTGCACTGGACAGCGTGTCCCCTACTAACCGTTGCTGCTGAGCTTTTGCAGCAGGCTGGTGTCGCCCGCACTGGCCTTCTGCCGGGCTACGGCAAACCACCAGCTGCTGGCCAGGTGAAAGTCGTAGGGGCTGTAACCCTTGGCGCGTGTGGCCTTGGCAAATTCTTCGGCGGCTAACTTGTAATCCTTGTTGTTGGCGTAGGCGGCGCTTTGACTCTTGGTCAGCGCTATCCAGTCTGCCTGGGGAATGGGTGCGTCTCCGGCCACCGCTTTGCCCGTGCGCTGGGCGTCGGCAGCTGCTTTGGCGTGGCGCGCGAACGGACCGGTGGCCGTTTCCAGGTACACGATGCCGTATTGGGCGGCCAGCGCTTTGTCGTCTTGCATGCGCTGCACCCAGGCATCGTTCAGTTTGCCCGCGCTGGCTTCAGTCAACTTGTACTTGGCGTAGACCTTGGCATGCAGGCTTTCAGGCGCGGCGGCCAATTCATTCACGTAGCTGGCGTAGCGCTCCAGGCTGAAACCCTGGATGGGTGCCAGTGAAGCAGCGCTGGGCGGCGCAAGTGCCGTGCGGGCAGCACTATTGCCGGATGCCATCTTGCTGCTGTCGTCGTCCTCTTCGTCATCGTCGCTGTTCTGCGGTAGGTTCAACGCGACTAGCGGCTGGCCGAGTAGGGGCTTGGCCTGGTCGCTTTTGGCGATCAGCGCCTCAAGTTCCGATGCGCGCTCTTTGGACGGCGGATGGGTACGAAACAACGAGAAGTTGTCATCGCTGCCGGCCAGCTCCAGCAGTTTCTTCTGCAAGCGCACGGCGCCCATGGGGTTATAGCCGGCGGCGATGACCCACTGCAGCCCCTGGGTATCGGCCTCGCGCTCCTGGTCGCGCGAGAAGGAGCTGGACAGCACTTTGGCCCCGGTGCGCCCCACGGTATGGCCCAACTGGGACGTGCCCAGTTTGTAGTTAATCGCTGCACCCGCAATGGCACCCAGCACACTCAGCACACCTTCCGTGGATTTGGACTTGCTGATGTGCTCCTTGCCGTGGTGGGCGTATTCGTGGGCCAGCACGGCGGCTATGGCGTCACGGTCGTCGTGCAGGGCCTCCAGCAGGCCCCAATTCAGCACCACCCAGCGTTCGCCTTTTTGTTCGGTGGCGTAGGCATTGACATCTTCGTCGTCGGATACCAGCAGGCGCAGCTTGAGCCCGCTTGCCGCAGCCAGTTTCTGCTGCATATGCACCAGGTCCTGGTAAAACAGTTTCTCTGAAGGCTCTTTGGCGGTGGCAGCTGCTTTTGCCACGTCTACCAAGTCTTCAGCCCGCGCACCCGTCGCAAGGCCTAAAGCCCAGCACAGCACGACCAAGCTCGCGTATCCGCGATACCCTTTGGTCCAAACCACCATTGATGTCCCCGTTTCTCAAAAAAATACCAGCACGCGGCTGGTTAGCTTGAAATTTTAGCGAGTCGCTTCCAGGCTTAGGTCTGCGGTACCGACGTAATTGCAGCGTTTTGTAACATCTGCTTGCAAATCAACCGTGGTGCATGTAATATTCGAATTAGCAGCAACGACCTTGATGACGAGGCGGTGCTACTCGCAGCCAGCGAGGCGGTTCGAAAGAGCAAATCTGGCAAGGGCAAACTTGACGAAAGTCAAGGACGCAAAGCTTCCGGGCTCACATGACTGAGGTCATATGCCAGCGGGGTTGCCATCGAAAATGGCAAATTTTCGATGTTGCGTCGCCCTTTATTTGTTAACGCAAACTAAAGGCGGCTGTATGACCAAGCACTCCAACCGAAATATTCCTGTCGAGCAATGGCCCGAATCGTTGGATATTCTGCGTCACCTTGCAACTCTGACTGCACCCATCCCGATCAAGGATGTCGCACACTACGTCAGCGCACCCGAGATTTCCACCCGTAACCGGCTGGCCAAACTGGAAGCCCAAGGCACGGTTCGTGCACTGCGCGCTGCGGCCACGCTGAGCCCCGGCAAGCAGGTGACCTGTACCCACTATGTCATCACCCAGTACGGCAAGGATTGCGCGGGTGGCAGAACGCACGCCCAGGACCAGAGCTTCAGTGTCTGTGCCAACAGCGTGTTTTCGTGGGCAGCGGCTGTCGGTTCCGGTCAGTCCATGAAGCGCTGAGCCGCGCGCACACTACCGTTCGATGGCGAGCAATTCGACGTCGAAGTTCAGTGTGGCGTTAGGTGGCACCATGCCGCCTGCACCCCGTTCACCATAAGCGGTAGCGGCGGGGCAGGTCAGTTTGACCTTGCCGCCGACCTTCATCTTCTGCACGCCTTGGGTCCAGCAGCGTATCACCTGGCTCAGCGGAAACACCGCGGGTTCGTTGCGCTTGTACGAGCTGTCGAACTCAGTCCCATCCAACAAAGTACCCCGGTAGTGCACCTTGACCCGGTCCGTGGCCATGGGCATGGCGCCTTTGCCCACGACGGTATGCGCAATAACAACGCCAGAGGCCAGTGTCTCCGTCTCGACGGCAGCCGCGGCATGCGCGCCAAGGGCGGTGAGTGAAAGGAAAAAAGGAATCAGCAGGAAATGGGGTGTCATGGAAACGTATAGCGTGTAGATAAAAAAAATGGCGCTGCATCGAGGTGCAGCGCCAATGTGAGCGCGTGCTGTCGCCTTAAGTTCCCGCAGACAGCGACTCCAACGCCGCACCCACTGCGGTCGCTTCCACAGCCAAAGGCTCCAGTTGGCCTGCTAGCGTAGCCAACGCACCAGCACCCTCCCGGGTCAACAGGGCAATCGCCTGGCCCGCATCCTTGGGCGACGCGAACCCCAAGCTTTGCAACAGCAGGCGCCCCTGGGCGTCGACGAATTTAAAACGGAACTGGCCATCGGCCTCCCGGTACTGCTTGAAACTGGGCAGGGCTGCCTTGGCGACTTTCTGGGTGCTGGGTTGGGACTGGTCGCCCAGCTTACGTATACCAACCGCATGGCGCAGCGCAGCCATGAAGGGCGTGGCCTGCTGGCGGGCCTTGGTGGCACCAGCCAGCAATATCGCTTCGATCTTGGCCGGGTTGTTGATCAGGTTTTGGTAGGTTTCGCGCATGGGCGCAATTTCGCGGTCAATACGCTCCAGCAGGGTCAGCTTGGCATCACCCCACGCAATGCCGTCGGCATAGGCCTTGCGCAGCGCCTGGGTTTCTTCGTCGCTGGCAAAGGCCTGGTAGATCTGGAACAGTGCCGAGCCATCGGTGTCCTTGGGCTCGCCCGGTGCGCGCGAATCGGTGACGATGCCGGCAATCAGCTTCTTCAATTGCTCGCGTGTCGCAAACAAGGGGATGGTGTTGTCATAGCTCTTGCTCATCTTGCGGCCATCCAGGCCGGGCAAGGTGGCCACCGATTCTTCAATCTCGGCCTGCGGCGGCACAAAGTGCTCGCCATAGCGGTGGTTGAAGCTGTTGGCCATGTCGCGCGCCATCTCGATGTGCTGGATCTGGTCGCGCCCCACCGGCACCTTGTGGGCATTGAACAGCAAGATGTCCGCGCCCATCAGCACCGGGTACATGAATAGGCCCGCAGTCACGTCGGCATCTGGGTCCTGGCCGGCGGCGGTGTTTTTGTCCACTGACGCCTTGTAGGCATGGGCGCGGTTGAGCACACCCTTGCCGGTAACACAGGTCAAAAACCACGTGAGTTCGGGGATCTCGGGAATGTCAGACTGGCGGTAGAACGTGACCCGCTCGGGGTTCAGCCCCGCGGCCAGCCAGCTAGCGGCAATCTCCAGCGTGGAGCGCTGGATGCGGGCGGGCTCGTCGGTCTTGATCAGCGCGTGGTAATCCGCCAGGAAGTAAAAACTCTCTACACCGGCCGTTTGGCTAGCCCGCACGGAGGGGCGGATGGAGCCCACGTAATTGCCCAGGTGGGGCGTGCCGGAGGTCGTGATGCCGGTCAGGAAGCGGGTGGTCGGTTGGGGCATAACACTATCAGTTGAAAAGGTAAACCAGGGGTGTGGTCAGTAGTTGCAGCGCGGCCAGAGCCAGGCCACGAATGGGGTTCATCCACAACGGGCCCAACACCTGCATGAAGGCCAGCAGCAGAATAATCCAAATGCTCCAAGGCTCAATTTTTGCCAACTGCATCGCATACTTGGGCGGCAACGAAAACAGCAGCACGCGTCCGCCTGCCAGCGGCGGCACGGGCAGCAACTGGAACGCAAACAGGCTCAGGCAAACCATGACGCCTGCCCGGCAGGATTCCAGAAAAAAGGCCTCTTGCACCTGCAGGATGGCAAGCAGGTTCAGCGCGATGTACCACAGCAATGCCATCACAAACAGCGCAATCGGGCTGGCCATCTCTACCCAGATAGCACTGTTTTTGTGGTGGCGCAGGTTGCGGTAGTCGATGGGTATAGGCTTGGCGCTGCCGAAGATGAACGACCCGTTGGTCATGAAAAACATGGCCATTGGAATCACGATGGTCTCTAGCGGCGCGATATGGTTGGTCGGGTTCCAGGTGTGGCGCCCTTGGCTCCAGCCGGTCTTGTCACCCTGCCAGTACGCGACGTGGCCGCGTGCGGCCTCGGACAGTGTGATTGCCAGGAGCAGGGGTATCGCCAAGATGGCGGCTTGCTGGATGAGGGAGCCAAAGTCCATGTGTTCGTTCTCTATTCCGAAGATGTCTACTAGAGGCCCAGGCGGGCAAGATCGCCGCGGCCCTGGCGTATCAGTTGCGGCTCGGCACCCGTCAGGTCAATCACCGTGGTGGGCTCCAGGGCGCAAGCCCCTGCGTCCATGACACCAGCAATCACTTTTTCGAAGCGTTCGCGGATTTCGTTGGCGTCGTTCATGGGCTCGGTTTCGCCGGGTGCTATCAAAGTAGTAGCTAACAATGCAGATCCGTAGAGGGCTAGCAGCTCTTGCAGCGCTGTGTGCTCGGGCACGCGCAGGCCGATGGTCTTGCGTGACGGGTGGCTGACGCGGCGCGGCACTTCCTTGCTGGCTTCCAGGATGAATGTGTAAGGCCCGGGTGTGGCGGACTTGAGCAGGCGGTACTGCGTGTTGTCGACACGCGCGTAGCTGGCCAGTTCGCTGAGGTCGCGGCACAGCAGTGTCAGGTGGTGCTTGTCGTCCACACCGCGGATGCGGCGCAGGTTGTCCACCGCGGCCTTGTCGTCCAGGTGGCAGACCAGCGCATAGCTGGAGTCCGTGGGCACGGCCAGGATGCCACCTTTTTCCAACAGACCCACGGCTTGTTTCAAAAGCCGCGGTTGGGGATTGTCCGGGTGGACTTCGAAAAACTGCGCCATACCAACAGCGCGCTATTGGATGCGCGATGCCAGCAAGTCCCACACAGGGGTCAGGTTGGCGGGCAAGAAGGGCAGGGTGCCGAGTTCGGTATGGCTTTCATCCGGGCTGTGGAAATCGCTGCCGCGCGACGCGGCAAGGCCGAATTCGCGGGCGGTGTCGGCGTAGACGCTGTACTCGGGCACGGAGTGGCTGCCGGTCACCACCTCGACGCCTTGGCCGCCCAAGGCCTTGAACTCTGTGAACAACGCAAACTCTTGATTGGGCGTGAATTTGTAGCGCGCCGGATGCGCAATCACGGCCATGCCGCCGGCACCGGTGATCCAGCTTACGGCATCCCTCAGCGTGGCCCAACGGTGCGGCACAAAACCGGGCTTGCCTTCAATCAGAAATTTTCGGAACACTTCATTGGTGTCGCGGCACACGCCAGATTCGATCAGGAAGCGTGCGAAGTGGGTGCGTGAGATCAGCTCCGGGTTGCCGACGAACTTGAGAGCGCCTTCGTACGCCCCCTTGATGCCGACTTTGGCCAGCCCGTCGGACATCTCCATGGCGCGCACATCACGTCCACCCCGGGTGCGGCGCAGGCCTTCTACCAGGTCGGGATTCGAAGCGTCAAACCCCAGGCCGACGATGTGCACCGTCTTGTCGATGAAGGTGATGGAAATCTCTGTCCCTGTCAGGTAGCGCATGCCGCAGGCCTTGGCGGCGGCGGCGGCGCGGGCTTGGCCACCGATCTCGTCGTGGTCGGTCAGCGCCCACAACTCCACACCGTTGGCGCTGGCGCGCTCGGCCAGGGCTTCGGGCGCGAGCGTGCCGTCCGAAACCGTCGAATGGCAGTGGAGGTCGGCGTTTTGTATGGGGATCACCCACGCATTTTAGGCGCTGCCCTGCATGGGCCTGTGGAATTCCATCGCAATCCTGCTGCCGGGGTGGGCAAAACCCAACGCACAGGCGTGCAGCAGCAGGCGCGGCGCCAGCGCGGTTATAGCCGGGGGTGCATACAGCGCATCCCCCAGGATGGGGTGGCCAATGGCCTGCAGATGCAGCCGCAGCTGGTGGGTGCGGCCGGTCAGCGGTTCCAGCAGCACGTGGCTGGTATTGCGCCGGGCATCGAACTGCTGCAGTTGCAGACGCGTTTGGCTGGGCTTTCCGGTTTCGCGGTTGATGACCCGTAGCGGCCGGTTCGGCCAGTCGACGGCTATTGGCAGGTCAATCACGCGCCAGGCATCGCCCGTGGGAGCGACGGCGCCGTGGACGATGGCCTCATACCGCTTGGTGATCTGCCGGTTGGCAAAGGCCTCGCTCAGCGCCCGCTGGGCGGCCGCGCCGCGCGCCATGATGATGAGCCCGGAGGTGGCCATGTCCAGCCGGTGCACCACCAGCGCGTCGGCAAATCGGGCCTGCACGCGGGCGCTCAGGCAGTCTTGCTTGTCCGGCCCGCGGCCGGGCACCGACAACAGCCCGGAGGGCTTGTCCAGCACGATGATGGCCTCGTCGGCGTGGACGATGCAGATGTCCGGCTCAGCAGTCGGCTGGGGCTCAGCTGGCATCGCCGCCCGCAATCAGGCGTTGCACGGTCTCGCAAAACTCGCTGACATCGTTGGGCTTGTAGATCAGCGCGCTGGCGCCCTCGCGGATGGCGCTTTGCTCCAGCTCCGGCGTCACATAGCCAGAAGCCAGCGCCACCGGCAGGTCCGGGCGTATCAGCTTGGCCTGGCGCAACAGGTCTATGCCGCTGTAGCCGGGCATGTTGTAGTCGGTCACCAAGATGTCAAAGGCTTGTGCATCAGCGCGCAACGCGACCTGGGCTTCGTGGGGGTCAGTGAAGGTGGTGACGGTAAAGCCCTTGCGCTTGAGCACCCGTGCTATCAAAAACACCAGGGACTGGTCGTCGTCCACGTACATGACGTGGCGGCCCTTGCCGACGATGGGCTCGGGGGCCGCCAACTCCTCCTCAGCGATGGGCGAAATCGCCGCCTGCTGCGTGGGCGGAAAATACAGCGTGAACTCACTTCCCTCACCGGGCACGCTTTGTACGTCGATGGCGCCTTGGTGGGTCTGCATGATGCCGTGGACGACGGACAATCCCAGGCCCGTACCCTGGCCCACCTGGCGGGTGGTGAAGAAGGGCTCGAAAATTCGCGCCAGCGTCTCGGGCGTCATGCCGGCGCCGGTGTCGCGCACCCCTACCGTCACGTAGTTGCCCGGGGCCAGACCCAGCTTCCCGCTCAGCGGCTGGGCCAGTTGTACGCTAGCCAGCTCGATGTTCAAAGACCCCTTCTTGCTGCCTATTGCCAATATGGCGTTGGTACACAGGTTCAGCAGGGCCTGTTCCACCTGCGTGGTGTCGGCCAGCACTGCCGCAGTACCGGGCGCCATGCGCACTTGGAGGTTCACCAGCGGGGGCAGCGCCATGCGCACCAGGCGCGCTGCCTCAAGCACCACGTCGTCCATTGCAATCGGCTGGCGCTTGGGCACCTCGTTGCGGCTGAAGGTCAGAATCTGGCGTACCAGGTCGCGCGCGCGCCGGCCGGCTTTCTCTATCTCTTGCAGGCTGGTCAATGCTGGCGAAGCGGCTGCCGTGTCCTGCTTGGCCAGGTCCACGTTGCCCAGAATGGCGCTGAGGATGTTGTTGAAATCGTGTGCAATGCCGCCAGCCATCGTGCCCATGGCCTGCATCTTTTGTGACTCGCGCAATTGCGTTTCCAGCGTGACGCGCCTTGCCTCTGCCAGCTTGGCGGCCGTCAGGTCGCGCGCAAAGATGGTAGTCACTTCGCCATGTGGTCCTTGCATGCCGCGCCGGGCTATCAGCTCCGAGACCGGTAGATCCGAATGTGCGCGTGGGGTCAGGCGCCGCTCCAGCGAGACGCTGATTTCTACAAAGATCTCGCGCCCCAGCAGCGTGGTGGCGGCAAACTCTCCTAGCGTGGCCTGTGTGGAAACCCCACCCCCTGCCAGCGTCGCCTCTACCTGGGGCAAAAACCGGCCCAGCTTGCTACCCAGGGCCTGGTCGGCAGGACACTGGAACAGCGCCGTGGCAGCCGGGTTGAACACCGTGATGCGCCGCTCTTCGTCAATGCACAAAATGGCATCCAGCGACGAGTTGATGATGGCCGCCATGCGGTTCTCGCTGAGCAGCAAATCCTCATTGCGTTGTTGCAACACGGCGGCGCTCTTCTGCAGCGCGTGGCGCTGCGCCAGCAGGGGCCCCTGGTCGATGATGGCGCAGATGAAGTGGGCCAGGTCACCCTGTGGATTCTCGATGCGGGCCATGTGCAGGTCGCCGGTGAAGCTGCCCTGTGAGCCTGCCAGAAACACCACTTCGCTGACTTCGCTGGTGCCGCTGGCCTTGGCGCCGGTGAAGGCAACCGCCACCGCATCGGCGTGGTCAGGCCCCACAAAGGGCAGCAAAAAATGCAGCGGCGGATCGCTCTCTTCTGGCTGGAAGAGGCGCAGTGCCATTGCATTGCTGGCCATGACCAGGCCTTCCTCGTCCACGACCATCAGCGCCAGCGGCACGTTGGAGAAAAGCGTCGCAAAGCGCTCGGACGCGCCCTCGGCCTCCTGCTGGCTGTAGCGCAGCGCCTTGTTCTGCACCTCCAGTTCGGCCTGGTATTTGCGCAGGTCTTCGATCATCTGCGACGGCGCATAGCCATCGACGATCAGGCCCTGCTCGGCGCGCAGCGCGGCGTCAGAGGCTTGCGCGGTACGGCTGACAACGCGGAATTTTTTACGGCGGGAGGGGGTGTTCATGCGCCCGAAGTCCAGGGGGTTGTTGGTCACTGTGGAGCCGCCGTATAGATGACGTGGTTGCCGGGCGCAAAGCGTGCGGTCTGCAAGGGGCTGTTGGCGGCGATGAAGGCGCGCAGCACCTCGGCATCGACGTAGCCTGTGTCCACATAGCTGGGGTGACCGGTGACATTGGGGTAGCCGTCACCGCCTACGGCCGTGAAGTTGTTGATGACCATGCGGTATGTTTTGCCAGGGTCGATCGGCGTGCCGCGGATGCGGGCGCTGGTGACTGCCCCTGCCGTGATGACCATGTCAACGCCCGAGACGTGTGGAAAGCCACCGGCGCCCTGGCTCATGCGGGCGGCTGTCGCCAGGTAGTCCAGCACCTCGTGGCCGGTCAGGTCCAGCGTGACCAGCGTGTTGCCAAACGGGTGCACCTTGAGGATGTCCTTGTAGGTGATGGTTCCTGCAGGCAAGGAGTCACGGATGCCGCCAGAGTTCATGATCGCAAAGTCTGCGCGCGTTTTCTCCATCATGGCCTGGCCTATGACCATGCCCAGATTGGTGGCCGCCTTGCGCACGTTGCGGTCACCGTCCAGCTTGGCGTCCACGGTGCCCACCGGCACCAGCAGTTTGCTTTGGCCGAATTGCTGGTAAGGCTGTAGCAACGCCAGCATCTCGGCGTTTTCGGCAATGGGCGTGGTGTAGTGCACCATGCGCGTGGTGCCGTTCGCATCGGTGACCGGCTTTTTCAGGTTGATGGGAATCAGCGCGTATTTGACCAGCGTGAAGTTGCCATTGCGGTACTGAAAATCGGCCCGCCCCACATACTTGCCCCACTCATGGGCCTGCACGATCCACGTGCCGTTTTGCCGGTCCGGTTGGCAGGGCGTACCGGGCACGTATTCGGTGTCCATGACGTTTTCGGCGCGCATGCAGGCTGGGTTCTGTGTGTGGCCGCCCACGACTAGGTCGATGCCGTTGACGGCGCGGGCCATCTCTACATCGCCTGGCGCCTGTATGCCGTGGCGGCCGTTTTCATAGTGGCCCATGTGGGTGGCGGCGATGACGATATCGGACTGCGCGCGCAGTGTGGGCACCAGCTTGGCAGCCTCTTGAATCGGGCTGCGGAATTCCACGTCCTGCATATGGGCCGGGTTGCCCAGCTTTTGCGTGTCTTCGGTGGTCAGGCCCATCACCGCGACGCGCACGCCGCCCAGCGTAAACATCTGGTAGGGCGCAAACATGCGTTCACCGCGCTGGTAGATATTGGCCGACAGGATAGGGAAGGCGGCCAGCTTGCGCTGCATGGCCAGTACCGCAGGCGGCTTGTCAAACTCGTGGTTGCCGACCGCCATCGCGTCATAGCCCAGCAGGTTCATGCCCTTGAAGTCGGGCACAGCCTCCTGCAGATCGGACTCGGGCACGCCGGTGTTGACGTCCCCGCCGTCCAGCAACAGGCTGTAGCCCCCGGCCGCGGCGACCTCGGCGCGTATGGCATCGACGACGGTCTTGCGTGCCGCCATGCCGTATTCGCCATCGCTGTTTTGCCAGAAGCGGCCATGGTGGTCATTGGTGTGCAAGATGGTGATGGCGACGGTTTTGTCCTGCGTCGGTCCACCGGGTTGCAGGTGGGAGCAGGCCGCCAATGCCAGCGCCAGGCTGGCGGTCCATACGGGCTTGAAGATTCGCATGGGCCTGATGTTAGCGGCTCCTCTGGTGCCCGGGGGCCAGATGTTCAGAGGCGCAGGAACAGCTTGCGCTGGTACAGCCACCGCAGCGCCAGCAGTTGTAACAGCAGCAGGCCCAGCGCATACAGCAGCGGCTGCAGGTTGGTGGGGCTGGCCGCGATCCAGCCACCAAACAAACTTTTGACACTGAACTCCCACATCACCAGGCTCGTGCCCAGGTAGATCAAAATAGCGTTCTGGCCCAGCCAGTACAGCGGCTGGGACAGGCGTGCCGGCCGCTGCCCCAGCAGCAGGTCAAAGGCCAGCAACAACAGCACACTGATGCCGCTGGTCAGCAACGTGAATGAACCGGTCCACAGCGACTTGTTCAGTGGGTAGAACGGATGCAGCAGGCAGGCCACCAACACCAGCGTACTGCCCATGCCGGCCAGCACCAGCAGGCGCCGCCGTGGCGCCCCGGCCTGTATCCGCCAAATGGTGCCGGTGAACGCGCCGATCAGGCAGTTGCCGATAGCACCGATCTGCGAATACAGCCCCTCGGGATCAAAGGGTGCGTTGCGGTAGGTGATGCCGGGCAACCAGGCTTGGTCGATCAGTGCATTCAGCGATCCTGCTTCGGTCAGCGGCCACTGCAGTTGCACCACTGAATACACCACCAGCACGACCGCAGTCAGCACCACCACCGTCCGCGTGCGCAAATGCCACAGCAGCATGGCCGCCACAAACCACGCGATACCAATGCGCCCCAGCACGCTGGCATAGCGCACGGCTGCGGGGTCGGCCGGCATGCCGGTGCCCCAGCCGTGGTTGTAGACGACACCCAGCAGTATCAGCAACAACAGGCGGCGCAGCGCACGTGCGTACTGCGGCCGGCGCGTGGCCAGCGGCACGCCGGTCAACGAATGTCCCTGCAGCCCCAGGCTGACCCCGGAGATGAAGATGAACAGTGGGAAGATCAGGTCGTAGAACGTGAAGCCATGCCAAGGGCTGTGCTCAAACTGCTGCGCCAGCGTGTGCCAGATGGACCAGCCTGTCCAGGCGAACAGCGCTGCGGGCAAGAGCTCGCCCCCAATCAGCCAGAACATGTCCAGGCCGCGCAGCGCGTCCAGTGCTGGCAGGCGGGTGGTGGAGGGAGCGGCAGCGGTGGCCATTGCGTGGGCATGGGTGGTCGCCTGGGGCTTGTTGGTCATGGAGATAGGCCGCTCACAAAGTGGTAAGAAGTTTGCAAAGGCCGGATTATTGACAGAAAGAGCGCTGGTGCGGCGTTGCCGTGCCTCTATGCATGCAAAATCGTGGCTCTGATGTAACTTGCTTTCACCATATGCACTTTCTACCTTGGTTGGCGGCTTCGCCGATTCTTCGATGCGGTGCATTTCTGCTTGCCGTGTTGGCACCGGCGACCTACGGGTAGACGCCCACGCAACCCTATCAGGTCGAAGTATGGGCGCGCGTGCTGTTCGATACCGAGGGCCAGGCGACGCAGTGCACGGCGGTCGAGGTGACTGCGTTGCCGGGCATGCCCGGGAGTGTTCGCCGCTTTGCGAAGGCATCGCTGGATGGCAGGCCCCAGGACTGCAGGCAGGACAAGTTCAGAAGATATTCAACAGCCGTTGAGCCCTAGAGCCTTTGAGTCGCTTGACGCAGCTGCTGCTGACCCTGTGGTGGGCGACTGCGCCGACAGGCAAAATACGAGCAGTGAAAACGGCCTGTAGCCCTCGTGAAATATGCGTATGTAGCTATCAAAAATGTAGCTGGCTATGCCGGCTTCATCGGTAGGCCATGGACAGCAGCAACAGCCCCAAGGCAACGATAAAACAATTCCTGGGCACGCTGAACCAAAACCGGTGGGCCAGGTAAATGTAGAGCGCCGGCACCAGCAGCAAGCCCAGATTCAGCACGGCGGAGGACTGCAAATAGCCCGGGTTTTCGAGCGCCAGCGTGGTGTAGAACCAGCCGAAAAGCACCATGCCCAGACTGTGGCTCAGATGGAAGCCCTGGATGGCATTCCACAGATTCCCGGGTTTGGTCAGGCCGACTTTGCCACTCTTAAGTTGTGCCACCAGGCCTGGGTCATGGGGCTCCAGCTTCGTGCTGAACAGCGTCAGCGCTGCATGCCCGATACCGAGGATCACAAACACCGAACAGCCGAGTATCAGAAGTGTGTCGCTCATGGTGTGCTTTCGCAGGGCGCCGCTGCGCGTGGCAGTAAGCGGGTCATGGCGCGGGTTTGCGCAGCAGTGCCCACAGCGCTGGCACCACCAACCAGAAGCCAGACGCCGGCATCAACAGCACGGCCGCTGCGCACAGCAGCAGCAACGACCAGCCCACGTGGCGCAGCATGGCATGCTGGCCGCCGCGTTCCAACGCGGTCGTTGCTTGGGCCAGCACGGCCAGCAGGAAGCCGAACAGCATGAAGAAGGCCACGGCCGCGCGCCGCGGGTCTTGACCCACGGTGTTGAAAAATCCCAACTGCGCCATCGCCAGTAAATCGGCGCGGAACACGACCAGGCCAAACACCGTGTGCAGTGCGGCTACCACCATCAGCCAATAGCCGATCCAGTGGCGGGGTGGGGAGTGTGCAGACAGCATCGGGTATACCTTTCAATGGATCCAGGGGTTGGTGGTGCGCACCCGCGCACCCAAGGTTTTGAGTAACTGCGTCAGCCCCAGATACGCCCGGTCAAAGTAGGGCAGGTCGGGCGGCACCGCCCGCAAGAACTGCACGGCCTGGCGCTGGTGTTCGGGTTTGGAGCCGGGGTAGGGCGGGTGATGGGCGAAGTCGTAGACCGGCGCCATGAAAGGCAGGCGCTGCCAGGCTTGCATGCCGGACAGAGCGGGTAGCAGTTCGGTGCAAAATTCGTGCGCGCTCAGCGTGTGGTCAATCAAGCCCAGGGCCCGATACGCCTGCTGGATGCGGGCGGTGTCCAGGGGCGTGTGCAGCACAGCGGACCAGACGGTCGAGATGGCATCGCAAAAGTCGGGGCTGAGCACCCGCGTGCAACCAAAATCCAGCAAACCCAATTGTCCGTCGGGCATGAACAGGTAGTTGCCGGGGTGCGGGTCTGCTTGTACGCGGTGCAACACAAAAGCGCAGTGCAGAAAGGTGTCGAATAGCAACTGGCCATACCGGTCGCGCTGTTCCTGGCTGGGCTGGGTCAACAGCCATTCGTTGACGTGCTGTCCAGCCAAGTGTTGCATGGTCAGCACGCGCTTTGTCGTGCGGTCCATCACCGGTTGTGGGATGACCAGGCCGGGCAGCGTCAGGTGTTGTGCAAACCACTGCAGCGCCTGGGCCTCATGCAGATAATCCAACTCTTCGGCCAGTTTCAACTCGATGTCGGCCATCACGCGGTCGATGATGCCTGTCTTGGGCAGTGCGTCCGAATGACCGCCCAGCGTTTGCAGCAGGCTGCGCAGCATGCGCATATCACTGCCGATGGACGCTGCCATGCCAGGGTATTGCAGCTTGACCGCCACGGCGTCTCCATTGGCCAGCGTGGCAGCGTGGACCTGGCCCAGGCTGGCGGCTGCAAAGGCCTGGGGCTCGAACTGCGGGAACAGTGCATGCGGGTCCTGGTCAAATTCCTGGCGCAGGACTTTGATGACCAGCGCGCGGTTCAGCGGTGTGACCTGGTAGTGGGCGCGGGCCAGTTCCTGGCGCATGCCTTCGGGCAGAAACCCCAGCTCCATGCTCATCAGTTGCGAGGCTTTGAGGGCCGTGCCCTTGAGCTGGTTCAGCGCGGCAAACAGGATGCGGCCAAGATCGGCCTCGTGTGCGGCGCGCGCCTGGGCCTGTTGCGCTTCGTCCCGGGTCAGCGACTGCGCCTTGTGGCCCAGATGCGCAAGGCCGGCACGTGCTACCGCCATGCCGGCAATGGCGCCGCGCGACAGCCGCCCGGTGCTGGGCAGCTCGGATGGTTTGCTGTTCTTCTTAGCCATGGGCTACTTGCGCCAGCATGCGCGGCACGATGACACTGTGCACCGGGCCGACGATGGCCATGTACAGGCGCCCCAGGCGGTTGTGGATGTGCACCACGGTGCTCAGCGACACCATGGGCCTGTTGTCCACCACGTGTTTGACCAGCGACAACTGCACGTGCAGATGTTTGTCGTTGTCAAACAAAATCACTTCATCCGGCTGCAGGTACTGCAGACCGAAGATGCCCACGCGGTCGCCAAGGTGGAAGGCGCTGGCCGGTTTGCGGTGGATGTCGGTCGACAAATTGCCCAGGTGCTTGAGCCCGACCAGGCGCACGGCCTGGTTGCGCATCGCCATCAGCGCATTCATCCAGCCTGGGGTGCGTGCGGTGAGGGTCAGGTAGGTTTCGAATGCGGTCTGGTCCGGCCACAAGTCGTCAAACTGGTAGCAGTCGGCAAAGTCGGAACCGGGCAGGGTCTGGGCGATGCGGCTACCGCTGGGTAGGTCACAAAGGATAGGTTTCATTTGCGTGCTCCCCCCAGGCCGCGGCGCGCCAGTTGGAGCAGATCCAGCAGGCCCGAGCCATCGTGCATCAAGCGCGCCATCTGGCTGCGCACCATGAAGCCACCCAATTCCAGCAGCTTGTCAACCAGGCCACTCTGCAGCGCCAGCACCAGCACGCCCAGGCTCAGGTCTACCATTTGCGTGGTGTTGGCAAACTGTTCCGATTCATCGCGCAGCCAGTAGGCCATGACGCCATACACATAGTCCGCCAACAACCCGGCCAGACTGGGCTTGAAGCCACAGGGCACGATTTCTTTGCTGGTTTCGGCTTGCTCCAGCATCTGGATGAATGCAGTTTTTAGCAGCGGCTTGCCCGGCAATTGCTCGCCCAGCAGCAGCATGGGTGCGCGTTCGATCAGACCGCGCGCCAGGGCTACAAATTCGCGGTCGGCCAGCAAGATCTCCAGCAGGCTCTCGATCAGTAGCTGCATGCGCTCGTGCAGCGTAAAGTCTTTGTTCCATGGTGCTTTCTCTGCCCGCACCAGCGCGTCGCTTATGGCCTGCTCAAAGTACGCTGTAATTAATTTTTCTTTAGTGGGGAAGTATTTGTAGATGGTGGCGTCGCCGATGTCGGCGGCGCGTGCAATCTGCTTCATCGTTGTGCCTTCAAACCCGTGTTGGGTCATCAGGTCCACGGCCGTCTTGATGATGAGGCGGTGGCTCTTGGCTTGTTGGGCTTTGGTGGTGCGCATAAGGGTTTCAAAGCAAAAAATGGGTTGCCGCGAGCGTGGTCTGGCTGGGCCTGCCCCACAGAAAAGGCGATGCAACACGCTTGTTTAAAGACGGGTTGGCGGCGCATTCGTTCATAGATGCGTCCAGACCTGGCTGAGGCCCAGCAGGTGGACCGCCCCAAAGACGATGCAGATCAGCGAGCTCCACAGGTAGAAGGGCGTTGACCGATCGGGGGCCAAGACCAGTAGCGGAACAATGGCCAGGCCTCGCACCAGGTATATGCCTGTGATGGTGGTGAGCGCCAATCGGAGCAAGGGCAGTGGTTCGATGATGCCCGCGCCTGACAACGCATAGGCGGACCACAGCGCCAGAACCGTGGCGATGCCCAAGGTAACGATGGTGGGGTACACGCGACCCGCCTCCGCCGCCAAAGCCATCCGCTCGCCGGCGCCGAAAAAGCGATACCACTGCGCGCCGCCGATGACGATGCCAACGTGTAGCAACGCTGCGACGGCGCTTAAGGCTGCAGCAACCACGAGAGGTGCGTTGGGTTCAGTCGCCATGCCGCGCTTTCGTGTCAGAGTTCCTTCTCACGCCGGGTGCACCGGCGATGAACAGATAGACGGCAAATACCTTTGCGCTGAATGCAGATTTGGACATATTTCCTCAGTTGGACAGCAGGGTTAAAAAGTGGCCTGGATCTGTGTGGTTCCAAGCCATGCGCAGACGGCGATGGCCAACAGGCCGATCCAGCCCGGGTGTTTGGCCCGAGTGCCAAAGAAAACCAACACGGCTCCGACCAACGCTGCAATGGCAATGGCTTGCACGCCAAACCCAGTCGAAACTTCCGGTGCGACAGGCAGAGCCAAGCGCAACAACACAGCGCCCAAACACCAACCGAAAACGGTGACGATGTGCCAAGTGGCCCAAATGATGCGGACGTGCCGTTCGTGTAGCAGCTTGCCGCCGTTGGTGGGCACCAGGCCACCGCCCTGGCGTAAACGTTGAAAAATCAGCTTCTCACCGAGCACGGAATGCACCAGCCCGACCACAAAGGCGAAGGCTGCTCCAGCGACAAAATATGTATTCATGAGTAGTCCTTGTTCAGGGATATGCTCAAGCCAGTGGCAGCCATCCGTAGCCCACACCTACCAGCACCGGTGCGACAAATAGTGGTGCCCAGAACGGCGATTTTGGGAAGGCCGCAGTACCCAGCACGGCGGTGATGGTGGCGTAGATGCCTAACAGGCGTAAGAGCGCCAGATCACTCTGGGCCACGGCGTGGATGCCGACCTGGCCGGCCAGCATTAGCAAAGGCCCGAAGATCAAAAACCAAAAGGCAGTGCGGCGCACCTCGGGCACTGCAAACTTTCCGACAAAGCCGGCGCTCACCGCATCGGCGACCGGACCTTTGTAACGCACCAGACCAAAAACAATGTGGCCAATGCCCAGCAAGAACATGAACCAGGATGCAGGGTTTGCCATGGTGGACTCGTCTTTCTGCGTTGTTTAAGTGCATTAACTATACATTAAATACATTATTTTTGAATTTAATAAATAGCAAATTCTGTTAGTTGGCGTCAAAAAGCTCATCAAGAACGTTTGCACCAATCACCATTCCAGGCAAATATTGTTGGGTATTTCGGGCTGTAGCCCTCGCCAGTCGAGCGTAAGCAGCTATGGAAACCATAGCAGAAACGAAGGCTTCTACAGTTCGGCCAAGGCTTTGGCGAACGCGTTCAGGTAGCTGTCGAAGTTTTGCAGGTCGTTGTGCGCCGCTTCGGGTATGAACACCAGCGCTGCCTGGGGTGCCAGAGCCTTCAGCGCCTTACTGTGGCTGGGAGCGATCAGCGTGTCGCGTGCGCCGTGGATCAGCAGCAGCGGATTGCGTATCTGCGTCACCACCTGATCAGTACGCATCGGGTAGCGCAACAGCAGATGGGGCACCCAGGAATAGTGATCGGCGGCAACGGCGACCATGCTGCTGTAGGGCGATACCAGCACGGTCAAATCCGGCGCACGGGTG
The DNA here is from genome assembly GCF_056521325.1 of Rhodoferax sp. ZS1R8. Taxonomy (NCBI): domain Bacteria; kingdom Pseudomonadati; phylum Pseudomonadota; class Betaproteobacteria; order Burkholderiales; family Comamonadaceae; genus Rhodoferax; species Rhodoferax sp. ZS1R8. The sequence goes on from NZ_JBWMBA010000002.1 coordinate 448,575, forward strand.
CCGGCCAGTTCGGCCGACAAACCCGCCGCCAGGCCCGATCCGAGCGAGCGGCCATAGACCACGACCTTCTTGCCCGCGTACTGCGGCGCCACCGTGGCCCATACGGCGCGCACGTCCGCGCGCAGCTGTGCCTCGCTGTCGATCTTGCCGCTGCTTTTGCCATAGCCGCGGTAGTCGAACATGAACAGATCGTAGTTGGCCTTGCGGTAGTACTCGGGGTTGACGAACCAGTTCTCCAGGCTGCCCCCGTTGCCATGCAGGAAGAACACTACCCCTTTGGGATTGGGCAGGCGCAACTGCAGTGCCGATAGCCTGGCACCCGGCACATCGATGCTGACTTCGTGGATGTCTTGCGCCTTTGCCAGCTTGTAGTCTGCAGGCAGCACGTCGGGGGCAAAGAGCAGCTTCTCCTGCCGGAACCATAGCCAGCCCAGCGCCAGCACGTACAGCAGGCCGCACAGGGCAACAACACGTGCCGCGCCGACGAGAAGGGTCATGCGCAGAGGGCGCTTGGTGGACATGGTGTCATGGGGAGAGTTCCTTTTGCGCCAGTGTAAACAGTCGCCCCACGTGAACTCTATTTGGGCGTCGGGGTGTTCATCAGCGGGTGCCGTCCCGTAGCCTTGAGCGCACCGATAGATGCACGCAACTCCTCCACCAAGGCCGGGTCACTTTGCTTGCTGATGACCAGCCACAGCGGCACACTGAGCGGCTGGATATGCAGTACCGCTTCAAAATCGCCAACCACCATGCCAGCCTGTTGCACGCGGTAAGCAAAGCTGATGTCCGGGTGGGCAAACAGGTCGATGCGACCGGCCTGTGCCTTGCGAAAATTCAGGTAGTTGTAGGGCGTGGGGTCGATGACGCTGTTGTCCGGGCTTTGGCCAATGCCCTGGGCGCGCAGCCATTCATGGAAATTGCTACCGTTTTGCACGCCAATGCGCAGGCCCTTGCCTTTCAAATCCGAAATCGTTTTGATGGTCGGCAGCGCGTGGCCCGTGGCGCGGTAAAGCCACAGCTGGTAGGGAGACACTTCCGTCAGCCACGTGTACTTGGCCTCGCGCTCCGGCGTTCGCGCGACGCTGAGAACCAGCACATTGGCTTCGCGGGCGGCGACGGCCAGCGCGCGCCTCAGCGGCACAAACTGTAGGGGCCGCACCTGCATCGGCACGTGCTGCTGCGCCCGGGCCAGCAGCTCTTGCACAAACTGAACCACGTACCCGGTGGGCTCGTTTTGCGCCGACGGGTGTTGCAGCGGTACAAAGGGATCGGCGTAGACAGTGAGTGCAACCGGCTCTGCAGAAACTGCTATCGTGCAGAGCATGCACAGCAAAGCCAACAAACCACCAAGCGCTTTGCCGATGCAAGTGCAGCACAGATGGAGCAGGGGGCGTGTTAGTTTCATGCGGAGGTCCGGTCTTGACTATAGGACGACATGGCGGCTACAACAAGCCTTCAAATACAACGAGTCTCAGAAGCGGGAGTTTCCTTTGATGCCTATTTCTACCCAAAGTGAACCAGCGAACGGACCGCGTTTACCGTGCGCCGAATACTCTCGTTAGCAAAGTACTGCGTTGGCGGGAATTGAAAAAAGACGACTTACGCCGTCCCCCCGGATCAGCCAGCAACCGCTACGGCCTTATGGCCGGCATCCGAGGAAAACGCAATGAAAACATTTAACAGCCAACCCAGTTTTCTGGCATGGTTTATGGCGCTGGTGCTCAGCAGCCTGTTGGCGGCGTGCGGCGGCGGAGGGGGCGGCCAGGAGGCAACCCCACCCAGCACCGCAGCCCCCACGGTCGTATCCATAGCGGTAACTCCAGGAACCGCATCGATTCCGACCGCCGGCGTGCAAGCCTTTGTCGCCATTGCTACCTTTAGTGATGGCTCCTCTCGGGATGTAAGCGCTACTTCCAATTGGACGTCCGCCGCAGCTGGCGTCGCTACCGTGGCACCGACCACCGGTGTAGTGACTGGTGTGGGCGCGGGTTCCTCGGCGATCTCCGCCAGTTTCGATGGCAAAAGCAGTGCGGCTACGGTGACAGTGACCGCAGCCACCCTGGTCTCGGTCGCCATCACGCCTGGATCTATGACCCTGCCGGTCAATGGCGTGCAGGCGTTCACGGCGACGGCCACGTATAGCGATGGCTCGGTGCGGGACGTTACTCCTTACGTAACCTGGACATCGGGTACTACCAGCGTCGGAACCGTTGTGCAGTCGACCGGTGTTGTCACCGCCCTGGCCAGCGGATCGACTCAGCTGACGGCTAGCTTTGGCGGCAAGACCAACAGCGTTGGTCTGACCGTTACTTCGGCCACTCTGTTGTCGATCACGGTGACTCCGGCCGCAGCAACTTTGCCGATTGCCTCCACCCAGGCATTGACTGCCAAGGCGACTTACTCGGACGGCACCGTGGTGGACATCACCAACGCAGCCGTGTGGGGATCCAGTGCGCCGCTGGTTGCCACCGTGGCTGCCAACACCGGTATGGTGACCGGCGTTTCGTCGGGTGTGACAGTAGTGAGTGCCGCATCGGGTGGCAAGTCGGGTTCTGCCACGGTGACGGTTCCTTCCGTCACGCTTAGCGCGATCGCAGTGTCCCCTGCAACTGCAACTGCCAAGGCCGGCGACAGCAAGAACTTTATTGCAACGGCTACATACTCCGATGGCAGCACTGCCAACCTGACCACGACCGCTGTATGGACATCGTCCACACCGCTGGTGGCCACTGTGGTGTCCAACACGGGCGTGGCTTCTGCCGTGTCAGCGGGTTCAGCGCTGATCACCGCCAGCGTCAATGGGAAATCGGGTTCTGCTACGTTGACTGTTTCGGCGGCTGTGGCCCGTGCCGGCGTGGGCCTTGGCGCCAGCGGTAATTTCGTGGCCCTGGCCAAGACGGGTATCTCTACGACGGGCACTACAGCCATCGTCGGCGACATTGGTGTCAGCCCTGCCGCGGCGAGCTTCATCACTGGCTTTGGCCTGATCGCCGATGCCACCAATACCTTCTCGACCTCGTCATTGGTAACCGGAAAGGTCTATGCGGCCAACTACGCAGCGCCCACCCCAACGAATATGACTACCGCTATTGGTGACATGCAGACGGCGTTCTCTGACGCTGCAGGGCGTACGCTGCCGGACTTCACCGAATTGGGCGCCGGCAATGTCAGTGGCATGACCCTGGCACCTGGCCTCTACAAATGGGGAACGGGTTTGCTGGTGACGGGTGCCGGTGTTACCTTGTCGGGTGGACCGAACGATGTGTGGATCTTCCAGATTGCACAAGATCTGACCATCAGCAACAGCGCCATGATCAACCTGGCCGGTGGAGCCCAAGCCAAGAATGTCTACTGGCAAGTGTCTGGCAAGGCAACACTGGGAACAGCGGCCAATTTCAGCGGCATCCTGATGAGCCAAACGCTGATCTCGGTCGGTACCGGTGCGGTGGTGAATGGCAGGTTGCTCGCGCAAAGCGCGATCACACTGGATGCGACCCGCTTGACCGCTCCGTAAGCCGCAGCTACCCAAAGATGGTTTTGAGGCCGCCCGGTGTATGCCGGGCGGCCTTTTTCGTGCGCGGGGCCCCGACCCTTAGCTGGCCCAGACCACGGGCTTGCGCTGCGCCAACCAGCCGTCGTACTGGTTGGCATAGGCTTCCTCCACACGCATGCGCTTGACCTTCAGCGTGGGGGTTACAAAGCCGTTCTCCGGTGTCCATGCGGTGCTGATGGCGGCCAGACAGTCCAGCTTTTCGTGCGGCTCCAATTTGGTGTTGAGCGCGGTCAGGTGCTGGCTCAGCGATTCGGTCAGCGCCTCCCGGGCGTCTGGCGACGCACAGCGGGTGACTGCATCCTGCGATAGCATGACGAGCGCAAGCGGCTGCGCCAGGTTGGCCCCAGTGACGGCGCAGGCCTCAATGTCGGGGTGCAGCACCAGCAGGTCTTCGATCGGCGCGGGCGCCACGTATTTGCCCTTGCTGGTCTTGAAGATGTCTTTGACGCGGCCGGTGATGCTCAGGTTGCCCTGTGTGTCGATCTTGCCCTTGTCACCGGTGCGCAGCCAGCCATCGGCCGTCATGCTGTCGGCAGTGGCTTGGGCGTCCTTGTAGTAGCCCTGCATCAGCGCGCCGCTACGCATCTGGATCTCACCCGTATCGGGTGCAATGCGGCTTTCGATGCCGTCGTAGGGCAGGCCCACGGAACCCGTTTCGCGCGAGCCCGGCAGCGTGGCATGCGACACGCCGCAGTTCTCGGTCATGCCGTAGACCTCGATCAGGTCCAGGCCCAGTTTGCGGTACCACTGCAGCACATCGGCCGGCATGGGTGCAGCGCCACCGGCAGCAATGCGGCACTGGTCCAGGCCCAGGCCCTTGAGGATCTTGCGGCGCACCAGGCCACCGATCAGCGGTATGCTCAGCAGGCGCTTGAGCTTTTCGGCCGGCATCTTGGTGTGCACACCCTGCTGGAACTTGACCCACAGCCGCGGCACCGAGAAGAAGATGGTGGGCCGCGCGCGCTGCAGATCCTGCACAAAGGTGTCCAATGATTCAGCAAAGAAGATGTGACCACCAAACCTTAGCGCGCCCTGTTCGATCAGCATGCGCTCGGCCACATGCGCCAGCGGCAGGTAGGAGATGTAGCGCTCGTTGTCGGCCATCTTGACGCGGCGCGTTGCCGATGTCAGGGCCCAAGCCATCGCGTGAAAGCTCTGCACCACACCCTTGGGTTTGCCGGTGGTGCCGGATGTGTAGATGATGGTGCACATGGCATCCACAGGCGGTGCCGGCGTACCCTTGATGGGTGCGTTCTTGGCGATCAGGTCGGTCCACAACAGCGATTTGAGAATTGGGGCCAACGGCATCGTGATCAGCGGCATGTCTGGCGGAATGCCGGTTTGCAGATTCTCGACCTCGTCCATTTTTCCGACAAAACAGGCACGGGCCTCGCTGTGCGCCAGGATGTAGGCCATGGCCTCGCCGTTGAACGTGGGGTAGATAGGTACCGACACATAACCCGCCATCAGGATGGCCAGGTCGGCCAGTATCCAGTGCGCACTGTTCTTGCCGATGATGGCCACGCGGCTACCCTCGGGCCAGCCCTGCGACTTGAGCCAGGTGGCGATGCGCCGCGCCTGGTCGGCGGCTTCAGACCATGTGATGTCCTGCAGCTGGCCCGCGCCCATGGGCTGGGTCAGAAAGATCTGGTCACCCCGCTCCTTTTCCCAACGGTAGAGGCATTGCAGGGGCAGATCACTGGGCAAAACGTTCACGGGTTGGGTCATGAAAGATCCTGAAGGGGAGAACAACAAAAAGTGAGCAAGGTCGAACCATTCTGTAAGCCCCCCCGGGCAGTGGCAATGGTGTTGACCCTAGGTGACGTGGTCAACGGATGCGGTGTTTCCCCCAATAGTCACCGCGGGGGCGCAGGGGTCTTGGGACCGCCATGGGGTTTGCAGCGACAATCACTCCCCCTATTTCTCATATTGTTTTGCTTCAGGCTTACGTTTAGACACCATGTCCGCTACGACTACTTTCACAGTTCGACCCGCCACCCTGCGCGATGCCAAGAGCATCACCGAACTCCACAACGCCAGCGTCTGCGAGGCCTTCAAGTCCGCCACCCCTAATGCGCCCGTGCCGGTAGCCGCGCTGGAAAAACCCCAGTCCTACTGGCGCGAAGCCATTGAGTACGCCGAACCCCAGGTCCAAGTGGCACTGGACGGCGACACCATCGTCGGTTTCGTCGGCTTCGACCGCTCGCGCGACAAGAGCACGCCGCAGACCATGGGGGAGATCTGGCACATCTATGTGGCGTCCAGCCACATTGGCCAAGGCGCTGGCCTGGCGCTGTGGGATGCTGCCCGCGAAGGGTTGATGGAAGAAGGCTGCACCCACGCCACCGTGTGGATCGCCATTGCCAACGACCGCGCACTGCGCTTCCACGAGCTGGCCGGCTTCAAGCGCGAGCCCAGCAGCGCCAAGACGGTGCCCATTGGCACCGCGCGCGTCGAAGAGATCCGTTTGAAGCGGGCTCTGAGCTAAATCAGGCTGCAGCCCCCGCGGGTTGTGCGTAAGCTGCTACTGAAAATGTAGCGGCTTGCTGTGTGCTAAGCGCCTACAGCTTTTTGACAACCGCGCTGCCAATCGAATAGCCCGCACCAAACGAGCAGATCACACCCACCTCACCTGCCTTGAAGTCGTCCTTGTGGCGGTGGAAGGCGATGATGGAGCCGGCCGATGCGGTGTTGGCAAACTCGTCCAGGATGATGGGTGCTTCTTCGGGGCTGACATCGCGGCCCAACAGCTTGCGGGTGATGAACTGGTTCATCGACAGGTTGGCCTGGTGCAACCAGTAGCGGCGCACGTCGGTGGGCGCCATGCTGTGCGCTTCCAGGTGGCTGCTGATGTGCTCGGCTGCCATGGGGCAGACTTCCTTGAACACGCGGCGCCCTTCCTGGCGGAACAGCTGGTCACGCTCTTCCGGGTCGCGGTCTTCGGCGCGGGACATGAAGCCCGCGTTGTTGCGGATCGCGTTGGAGAACGTGGTCTGCAGGCGTGTGCCCAAAATTTCGAAGGCGCCTTCTGGCGCCAGGTCCAGCCGCTCCACCAGGACGGCGGTGCACACATCACCAAAGATGAAGTGGCAGTCGCGGTCCATCCAGGCCAGGTGGGCCGATGTGATTTCGGGGTTGACCACCAGGATGGCGCGGGCCGAGCCCGAGCGCACCGCGTTGTAGGCCATCTCCAGCGCAAACGTGGCCGATGAGCAGGCCACGTTCATGTCAAACGCATAACCGTTGATGCCCAACGCGGTCTGGATTTCCACGCCCATCGCAGGGTAGGCGCGCTGCATGTTGGCGGCGGCGCAGTAGACGCCGTCTACATCGGCGGCGGTCTTGCCGGCGTTGTTGAGTGCGTCCTGGCCGGCTTTGACGGCAATTTCGGCCATCATGGAAATTTCGGTATCGGGGCGGGCCTTGAACTCTGGGCGCATGCGCCGGGGGTCCAGCACGCCGGACTTGTTCATCACATAGCGGCGCTTGATGCCGGAGGCCTTTTCGATGAACTCGACGTTGGAATCGGTGAGGGCGGTGCGGGTGCCGGCGGCGATCTCGTCTGCGTATTTTTCGTTTTCGAGTGCGGCGTAGGCGTTGAAGGCGGCCACCAACTCCTCATTGGTAATGACTTCGGGTGGCGTAAAGATGCCTGTGCTGCTGATGGCGACGCGGTGCATAGTAAAAAATTGTGTGAGGGGGATTTTGTATCGGCACTTGCGATGCCGGGCTGATTATGCGCTGGCTTTCTCTACGAAAACGGCAGTCGCCGCCGTTACAAGCCAAGGGGAAACCCGGTCGGGAATGGCGCTAAGCTCACAGAATTTACGCTAAGGAGATTCGCCATGACCGCAACAAAGTTTCGCGCCTGGGCCGCCACCAGCGCCGCAAGCCCCCTGGAGCGGCTGGATTACGACCCCGGCGAGCTGCAGCCGGAAGACGTGGAGATCGCGGTGGAATACTGCGGCGTCTGCCATTCCGACCTGGCCATGGTCGACAGCGAATGGTTCCCCGCCACCTATCCACTGGTGCCGGGCCACGAGATCATCGGCACCATCACCGCTGTGGGCGCGCAGGCCAAGGGCCGCAGCGTGGGCCAGCGCGTGGGCATAGGCTGGCACAGCAAGAGCTGCTGCCACTGCAATTTCTGCACAGGCGGTGAACAGAATCTGTGTCTGAAGCGCCAACCCACCATAGTCGGCCGCCACGGTGGTTTTGCCGACAAGGTGCGTGCGCACTGGGGCTGGGCTTTGCCCATACCTGAGGGCGTGGACCCAGCCAGCGCCGGCCCGCTGATGTGCGGCGGCGGCACGGCCTTCTTGCCCTTTGTGATCCACGACATCAAACCTACCGACAAGGTTGGCGTGGTCGGCATTGGTGGCCTGGGCCATCTGGCCGTCAAGTTCGCCCGCGCCTGGGGCTGTGAGGTGACAGCGTTCACGTCCACGCCCTCCAAACGGGAAGAGGCGCTGCTGCTGGGCGCGCACAAGACGGTCAGCAGCGTCGACGTGAAAGAGCTGAAGGCGATTGCCGGCACGCTGGACTTTTTGTTGGTGACCGTGGGCGCGAGCCTGGAGTGGGACGCGCTGATCAACACGCTGGCCCCCAAGGGCCGCCTGCACTTGGTTGGCGTGGTGACCGAGGCCATGAAAGTTCGCACCGGCGGGCTGCTGTCGTGGCAGCGCAGCATTTCCGCATCGCCCACACCGTCACCGGTCGTGTTGACGAAGATGATGGAGTTTTGCGCCCGCCACGGCATCGCGCCGCAGGTGGAGCATTTCCCCATGAGCAAGATGAACGATGCGCTGGACCATCTGCGATCGGGCAAGGCGCGGTATCGCGTCGTCCTGGATGCGGACTTCGCTTGATAATTTATGAGGAATAGGGCTGCAGCCCTCGTGGGACGCGCGTAAGCAGCTATTATTTTGATAGTGGTTTAGTGGACCCAAGCTTGGCAAGACTTGAACCCTAGAATGAGGCGATGGCAACAGACAGCTCCAACATGCGTTCTTTTTCTTCACTTTTTACTGCCGTCCTCCTGGTGGTAGCCGCCGCGTGCGCACATGCGGCCCAACCTATTACCAACTTCAATGTCGTGCTGCTGCAGCCCAGCCCGGTTATGGAAAAGCGCGTGGTCAGCATTGACGCCATGGCGGACTACATCAAGGCAGTCGAAGCTGCGTCGCGCGATGCCGTAGTTGCCAGCGGTGCCACGCAAGCCGTGGGCGGCTTCATCGTATTGGCCGTCAAGCCGGGCCAGAAGTCCAGGGTCTGGCTTGACTTTGACGCGTTGCTGGACCTGGGCATGCGCAAGCAGATCACCGACAGCGTCAAAGCCATCCCGCCGTTTGAGGTCACAGAGGGCCCCGTGGTGTTCGCGCTGAAAGTAGCGACCTGGGATGCCAAGGAATCCAGACGGGTTGCGCCGTCACCCGTCGAATGGAAGAAGGCAACCCGCAATGGCAAGCCGTTGGAGATTGGCAAGCTGGTAGAAAAGGTCTGGAGCGAATAACTTTTCGCAAGCACGGGCCGGTGGGGCCGGTTCTTAAGAACGATGCCTCGGTCTGTGGGGCACCGCACTACGCGCTTTTGAGATTAGCTGCACGATAGGTGCCTTGGCTATCGAAGAGAGGCACGCATTGCAAACCCATCCATTCAGAGTTGAATTTGAGGTTTTGGGTGGCATAAAGCTGCAACGACCTAGCGCGTTTCGCTAACCTGAACCGCCTGTCTCTATGGAACCATACCGTCTGCTGCGCCAGCAGTCCATTGAAATTCTTGCCGCAGCCATGCAGGACGGTTTTACCGACGCGGCCATTGGCCTTTGGGATCGTGTGGCGATCCACATCATTGCTCTTGTTGGAGAAGCTGGGTTCGATTCACTGTATGCGCGCAGTGTGTTCCTGGCCCGTGCAACGTTCCCCTGGCTCACTGAACCCACGGGCCCCCGCGGCGTGGATGCACGGTTTGCCGAACTCAGGGTCAGCTTTGAACAACACCCACCGGAGCTTTCCAGAGATGCCAATCGACTGCTGCTGGTCATCTTTACAGACACGCTGGCTTCATTGATTGGAGAGTCCCTGACAGAGCGCGTCCTGGTGTCTGCGTGGGGTGATTTTGCCCGCTACGAGACGAACAAGGGAGAAAAAGATGGGTAAAAAAGTCGGCATACGACTCCTGGAAACCGGGGTGCCGGGGCTGGACAATCTGCTGGGAGGCGGATTGCCCGAGTTCTCCTTCAACCTGATCGCGGGCATGCCCGGCTGCGGCAAGACGACGTTGGCGCACCAGATCATGTTTGCGTCGGCAAGCCCGGCCAACCGTGCACTCTTTTTCACGGTTCTTGGTGAGCCCGCTCTGAAGATGCTGCGCTACCAGCAGCAGTTCACATACTTTGATGTCGACAAGGTGAATGATTCCATTCGTTTCGTCAACCTGTCGGCTGAGTTGCTGGATGGAGACCTGGACCATGTGCTGTCTCGCATTGCCGATGAGGTAAAGGAGTTCGGCCCCCGTCTGGTCTTCGTGGACTCGTTTCGTTCGATCTTGAAGTCAGGCACGGATGTCGACCAGTGGGTCACTCACCAGCAGCAGTTCTTGCAGCGCCTGGGTGCCTTGATGTCCAGCTGGAGCGCCACCACTTTTCTGGTGGGTGAATATCCGTTGTCTGAAGCAGAGGCCAGCCCCATATTTGCGGTGGCGGACGGCATTCTGTGGCTGTCCCAGAATCTGCAGCGCAACTCGGTAGTACGCAAGATGCAGGTCATCAAGATGCGGGGTCAGGCGCAAGCCCCGGGGCTGCATACCTTCAGAATGAGTGAACGTGGTTTGCAGGTTTTTCCGCGCGCCATTGTCAAGCAAGGGCTGACTGCAGAGTCCGTGACCACGCACAACCACGTCGTACAGCGTTTGGCTATGGGGGTCTCCGGGCTCGACGACATGTTGGGCGGTGGCCTGCCCACGGGCTATTCATTGCTGGTAGTAGGTCCGTCCGGTTCCGGGAAAACCATACTGGCTATGGAGTTCCTGGCCGAAGGTGCACGCAGGGGTGAGCACGGTGTGATTGCGGCATTCGAAAAAAGCCCCAGCCAGCTACTGGGTAACAAGAAGCTTCACGCGATGATTGAGGCCGGGCAAGTCGGTGTCGTAGATACGCGCTCGCTGGATCTGTCCATTGACGAAACCTTGCATGACCTGATCGAGATGATCAACCGCACACAGGCGAAACGTATCGTGATCGACTCCCTGTCAGGCTTCGAACTGGCGTTGGCACCAGAGTTCAGTGAAGACTTTCGCGGCTCGTTGTATCGCTTGATCGCTGAATTGACAGGCATGGGGGTGACCATACTGATGACTTCTGAACTGGAAGACCGGTTTACCGATTTGCGCTTCAGCCCGTTTGGAAGTTCTTTTTTGGCCGACGCGATTGTCATGCAGCGTTACATCGAGATCGAAGGCCAGTTCAAGCGTGTAATTTCCGTTGTGAAGGTCCGTGGCAGCGGTCACAGCAAGGACATTCGTCAGTTCGACATAACAGATGAGGGCATTGTCATCGGTGATGCACTGACGGATTTCACAGGGGTGTTGACCGGCAGACCAACCTCGACCATAGCGTCCTCAACACCACAGGGAAAATGACGATGAAAAAAAGCACGGCGCCTGAAGAAGTCAAACATGAAGCAACGCTGGCCAGCCGCGAAAAACAGGTATCGATGCGTGAAGACGCCGCAGAAGTGCGAGAGGGCGTGTCTGACATTCGGGAAGACGCTGTACTGCAGCGCGAGGGCGTTACCCATGTCAGGGAGGACGAATCCAACTTGCGGGAGGTGGCCGCTACTCTCAGAGAAGCGGAAATCCGTCTAACTGAAGACGCAGCTGTAGCCAGCTCTGCCGAGCAGATTGATATGTTGCAGCAAGCCAATGCACATCTGGTGATAGCAACCCTTGACGCGAACAAACTGACTGAACAGGTGAAAACGGCCCAGGTCAAACTGGACCATCAGGCCCACCACGATAGTCTTACGGATTTGCCCAACCGCACACTGTTAAAGGACAGGTTGGGCCAGGCTATCGAGGCGGTGCGCCGCCACCGGGGCAAACTGGCTGTGCTCTTCATGGACCTGGACCGTTTCAAGACCATCAACGACTCCTTGGGGCATGGTGTTGGAGACCATTTGTTGCGATCGGTGGCCCAACGACTCGTGGCATGCATACGCCAATCCGACACTGTCTGTCGACACGGGGGAGATGAATTCGTACTGTTGCTTTCGACGATTGAGCATGCACAAGACGCTGCGCAGTTTGCCCAGAAAATACTGACCGAGCTGGCGCTGCCGCACCACATCGATGGACACGACCTCCATATCAGTGTGAGTATTGGTATTGGCATCTACCCCGCAGATGGCAAGGATGTGGACACCTTGTTGAAATCTGCCGACACCGCGATGTACCACGCCAAAGAACACGGGCGCAACAATTACAAATTCTTTGAGCCGGAAATGAATGCGCGTGCGGTTGAGCGCCAAACCATAGAAGCCAGCCTGCGCCGTGCGTTGGAGCGCCAGGAATTCGTGTTGCATTACCAGCCAAAGGTCGCGCTGCACGATGGCGCCATGGTTGGAGTGGAGGCACTTATCCGATGGCAGCACCCCCAGCGCGGTTTGCTGCAGCCAGACCAGTTTGTGCCGATCGCCGAAGACTGCGGCTTGATCCGTCCCATAGGACGTTGGGTACTGCGTGAGGCCTGTATGCAGGCCCAAGCGTGGTTGCGCGCCGGGTTGCGGCCCATCACGATGGCGGTCAACACCTCCGCGTTGGAATTTCGCGCGGAAGACTTTTTGACACATTTGCGTTCCGCTTTGGATGAGACACGTTTGCCGCCGCACTTTCTGGAGATAGAACTTACAGAGAGTGTGCTCATCCGTGATGCCGAAGCAGCGGAAGCTGTTTTGCATGGCATAGCGCAGTTGGGGGTGAAGCTGGCCATTGATGACTTTGGCACGGGCTACTCCAGCCTCAGCTACTTGAAGCGGTTCCCCATTGATACGCTGAAAATCGACAAGTCGTTTGTACAACAGATGACCAGCAATGCTGACGATGCGAGCATAGTGAATGCGGTGATCAGCATGGGTAAAAGCCTCAGGCAGCGCACCATCGCAGAGGGCGTTGAAACATCGGAACAACATGCCAGTCTCCTGGCCTTGCATTGCGACGAAGGGCAAGGCTACTATTTCGGCAGACCGGTTGTTGCAGGCGCCATCACGGCCTTGCTCCAGGCGAGCAATTCTCAGCCAGCAACCGCTGTTCAAGATGCGGCCATGGCAGGTTTGGTCCGGCAGTAAACTCCTGCCACCGCCGTGTCCACAGCAAAAGAATGCCAGCTACTGAATTATTCGTCACCTCCATGGGTACCGTGGCGGGCAAAGAATTGCTTATCCCCACCGGCAAGGAGGGGAGCTACTTCCCCCACGTCCAGGACTGGGTCACGGCGCAGCTCAAGGCCAAGAAGCCCGTCAAGGACGTCAGCAACCTGGTGCTGGTGAAGGGCATCAAGCAATGGGCGGTTTATGAGCAAAAGGCTGGCGCCAAGGCCACGCGCACCGTCTTCAAAATTACCTAGCGGGGGGGGGTATAGGCCGGCACGGACCAGCGCGGCATCCGCTACGCACTGCTGCCAGACATCACCACCTGGTTGCGGCCACAGGACTTGGCAACGTACAGCGCTTCATTGGCGCGCTTGAATACATCTGCGCTATTGTTGTCGGCAGGTCCCCAGACGCTGATGCCAATACTCACCGTCAGATGTCCCACGTCTGCGAATGTGGCGTGCTCTACCGTCGCACGAACTTTTTCCGCTACGGTCAGGGCCTCTTCCTTGTGGTTGGTTTCTGGTAGCAGCACGACGAATTCCTCGCCGCCGTAGCGGGCCACGAAGTCGGTGTTGCGGGTGTGTTCGGTCAGCATATTGGCCAGCTGTTGCAGCACCGCATCACCGGTGCCATGGCCGTAGGTGTCGTTCACGCGTTTGAAGTGGTCGGCATCCAGCACCAGCATGGCAAAGCTGCGTCCGCTGCGTCTACTGGCATGCACACAGGCATTCAATTTTTCGTTAAAGCAGCGGCGGTTGTACAGACCGGTCAGTACATCGCGGGTCGCCAATTGCTCCAATTGCTGGCTGGCCGTCTCCAGCGCTGCTGTGCGTTGCTGCACTTGTTGCTCCAGCGTCTGGTTGAGCGTTTCCAACTGGTGCTCGCGTTGCAGCAGCGATTCAGCCATGGATTGCATGGACTGGTTTAGCTGCGCCACTTCGCGCACTGCGTTGGCAGGTGGGTAGTGGTGGGATGGTTCGCGCCGCTCAATCTGCCGAGCCGCGGCCGCCAGCTGCTCTATGGGCTGGCTGACACTGCGTGCCACCCGCACCGTTACTAGTGTAAAAGCCAGCGTGGCGAACAAGCCTAAGAGCACCAGCCGGCTACGCAGCGCGTGCAGTGGTTGCAGCGCGGTGTGAAGGGGTTGGCGCACGACGATACGCCATCCCAGATCGTTCTGGGTGTGGGCGTCTACTGCAACTTGGCTGGTCAGGTAGTCTGACCCGTCGCTCCACCGTATGGTCGTATAGGACGGGTGTTCAGACAGGCCATCCGGAATCCCCGCTGAGCCCACCAGGGACTGCGGGTATAGCACGGCGCCTTTCTTGTCTACGATCAGTATGTCGGAGTTGGAATCTTTGCCCAGGTAACTGGTGGCACTTTGGACGGTATCCGTTACCCATCGCCAGTAACCGTGGGCGCCGACTACGCCTGTTACCAAGCCATCCTTGTTTTTGATGGGTGCAGCAAAATCGATGAAGCGCAGGGGTTCGCCGGACGCCTGGCTGGGCAAAAGCTTGGCCAGCGGCATGGCGTCGTGTACGTCACCGGTGTAAACGCCTTGCTGGGCCGCGATAAACCAGGGACGCTTGGCCACGGACTGGCCTTGCAGCATACCGCCAATGGCCTGGATAACCTTGCCATTGGCGTCTGCTACGCCCAGCCACGCAAATTCGCCGTGCAGTTTTTTGCGCAGTTCCAGGGACGAGAGAATGTCGGGATGCGCGAGGTCACCGCGGACAAAATGGAACTCCTGGCTGAGCAACGCTATTTCCAGTTCGCGCTCGCGCAGGTTGGCGGCGAGCAAATTGGCCGCCACCTGTGCGGTGGCATGCACCGTTTCGCCGGCGGTCGCCTCAATCTGATGCGTGGCCATGCGGCCAACATAGAGGCCCGCGCCGAGAAGCGTCAGCAGTGACAGACCGCCAAACCACAGTGCGAGGCGCCCTCGAATAGTGGCGGGTGTCAGCATTTCGCGTTGTATCAGCCGGGGGAACCGTTGCGCAGACGTATCAGCGTCAGTTGTAGCAGACGCGCATCGGCGCTGGCGCGGTGGCGCTGCACACCACGCTCGCTGCTGACCTGGGCCTTGACGGTATGCCACTGGTCAGCTTGCCGGTCGTTCAGCAGAGCACGCAGGTTATCGAGTTTGAAGCTCGGGCTCATGTCAGCCGCGTCAAACAGTGTGCCTATCCAGCTGTAGTCATTGACCCAGCCGTCCGAATACACGGTTTGGCCGGCCAACTGGGCGTTGATGGTGCGGGCCACATCCACCACAGATACCCCACGCTGCAAAATCAGCGCACGCGTGATGTGGTGGGTGGCTTCGGCCTGAGCGTCCCAATGGGTCCAATGGGCTTCAGGGCGTACCAGCGTACAGAAAGTATGGCCATTGGGCAGCACAAAGCCGATCTCGATCGGGTAGCTGTTGCGCCCGAAGCCGGATGCCTCAACGTCCAGCACAGTGGGCGGTAGGCTGGCGTCAAGGGCATGGGTCATATGCGCACATTTTGCATCCGGTTGGCCCTGCGACAATGGGTATTTTCCCCCTTAGACCCACCCCACCATGTCCAGCAGCTTGCTAGCCCTGATCGACGATATCGCCACCATTCTGGATGACGTGGCCGTGCTCTCCAAGGTCGCCGTCCAAAAAACGGCAGGTGTGCTGGGCGATGATCTGGCTCTCAATGCCCAGCAGGTAGCCGGCGTGTCGGCTGACCGTGAGCTTCCTGTAGTCTGGGCTGTGTGCAAGGGGTCACTGCTCAACAAGCTGATTTTGGTCCCCGCCGCGTTGCTGATCAGTGTCTTCATTCCCTGGGCAGTGACGCCGCTGTTGATGATCGGTGGGGCATATTTGTGCTTCGAGGGATTTGAGAAACTGGCGCATAAATTCCTGCACCACGACGAGGCTGCGCAGCAGGCCCACCGGTCTGAACTGTTGCAGGCCCTCAGCGACCCCCAGGCGGATCTGGTTGCGCTGGAGCGGGACAAGGTCAAGGGAGCGATACGCACCGATTTTGTGCTTTCGGCCGAGATCATCGCCATCACGCTGGGCACCGTGCAAACCCAGGCTTGGACAACCCAGTTGGCGGTGCTCAGCGGCATCGCAGTGCTGATGACCTTTGGGGTGTACGGCTTTGTGGCAGGTATCGTCAAAATGGACGATCTGGGGCTGCACTTAAGCCGGCTGCCAAACGGAGGGGGCATGCGCCGTGCGCAGCAGTCGCTGGGGCGGGGCTTGCTGGGCGCCGCACCGGGCATGATGAAAATCCTTGCTGTGGTGGGAACAGCGGCCATGTTCCTGGTGGGGGGCGGCATTCTGGTGCACGGCTTGGGGCCGCTGCACCACGCAGTGCAGGGCGTTATGGAACAGATCGGTACCAGCGGTGCCACGGCAAGGTTTGCACAGGCGATCTTGCCCTTGCTGGCAGAGGCACTCACCGGTGTCGCGGCAGGTGCATTGGTATTTGCCGGGCTGGACGCGGTTTCCCGCATGCGAAGCAAGGCGCGCGGATAGACGTCCAGCGGTCGCCAAGGCGACGGTTCGGGCGCCTATATTGCGTGGGCCTGTTGCTCGCGCATCCTCGTTGTGAATGCGCCAGCCGTCAGCGGCCGCGCAAAGTAGTAGCCCTGTACCTGTGCGCAGCCCAGCAGTGTCAGCAGATCGGCTTGTTCCTTGAATTCCACACCCTCGGCGACCACCGATAGACCCAGGCTGCGTGCCATTGCAATGATGGCCCCTGCGATGGCGGCGTCGTCCGGGTTGGTGTGGATATCATTGATAAACGAGCGGTCAATCTTGAGTTCGTCAATCGGAAAACGGCGCAGGTACGACAGGCTGGAATAGCCGGTACCAAAATCGTCCAGTGACAGTGATAGCCCCAATCGCTTGAGCGCTCGCAGGCTGCCCAACGTGCTGTCCAAGTCGTGCATCACCATGCTCTCTGTCAATTCCACAATGCACAGCGAAGGGTCGGCGCCGGTTTCCGCGAAGATCGCGGCGATGCGGTCGGTCAGGTCGTCCTGGCGGAATTGGCGGGCCGACATATTGATGGATACCCGCAGCGGCGCGATGCCCTGCTGGCGCCACTGCACCTGTTGCTTGCAGGCCTCCGTCAGTACCCATTCGCCCATCGGCAGTATCAAGCCAGTTTCTTCAGCCAGCCGTATGAACTCTATGGGATGGATCAAACCAATCTGTGGGTGCTGCCAGCGGATCAGAGCCTCGGCACCCACCACCTTGTGTGTCGCAAGATCAATCTTGGGCTGGTAGTGCAGCACGAATTCGCCGCGCTCCAGGGCTCGGCGCATGGCGCCCTCCATGTCCAAACGGCTGATGGCGGTGGAGCCCATCTCAGGGACGAACTGGCGCACGCTGTTGCGGCCCTGCTCTTTGACGCGGTACATGGCCATGTCCGCATACCGCAGCAGAATTTCACCGTGGTCTCCATCGCGCGGGTATAGCGACACGCCAATGCTGGCGGTCACGAAAATTTCACGTCCGGCTACCGTTGCCGGACGCGACAGTGTGTGCAAGATCTTTTCTGCAATCTGGTGCACTTCGTCCGGGTGCGGCAGGTCGGTAAGGATGATGACGAACTCGTCGCCACCCAACCGGGCAACCGTGTCGGTTTCGCCGACGCATGCGCTCAGGCGGTGGGCCACCTCTTTCAACAACGCGTCACCTGCGCTATGGCCAGAAGCGTCGTTGATGAGTTTGAAATGGTCCAGGTCCAGCAGCATCACGCCCAGCACATGGCCGTTGCGCTTGGCCCAGGCTATGGATTGTTCAATGCGGTCGCCCAACAGGTTCCGGTTCGCCAGCCCGGTCAAACTGTCGTGGTTGGATTGGTACTCCAGCGCGCGCTGGTAGCGCACGCGCTCGCTGATGTCGTTGATGACACTGACGAAATGGGTGGTGGCTCCACCGGCCAGATCATGTACCGGGGCGATATGGAGTTCGTTCCAGAACAGCGAGCCATCCTTGCGGTAGTTGCGCAACGTGGCTGAACCTTCGCGCTTTTCGCGCAGCGCCGCGCGGATGTGTTCCAGGTCAGGCTGGGAGAGGTCGTCTCCCACCAGGAAGCGCCCCTCCCGTCCCAGCACCTCTTCGGCACAGTAGCCCGTGATCCGCTCAAACGCCGGGTTGACATAGACGATGGAATGGTCATCTTGGTCGCTGCGGGTGATCATGATGCCGTTGCTGCTTGAGGCCAATGCCTTCTCATGCAGGTGACGGGTCTGGGCGTAGTCTGCGCGGCGCAGTTTGCGGTCGCTGACGTCTTGCTTGACTACCACCAAGTGGGTTGTGTGACCCTGGGCGTCGCGCAAGGTGGACACCAACCGCCGTTCCCAGTACACCGTGCCATCTCTACGCGTGCTTTGCACGTCCCCGTTCCAAACGTCGTCCGGTTGCTGGGACGCCAATAGATTGCGGTAGATGGCTTCGGTGGCTTCATCCTGTTGCCACGGGTACGGCCTTGCACCTATCACCTCGGCCTTGGAGAAGCCTGACATGTTCAGGAAGCCCTGGTTGCAATACTCCACGTCACCGTCGCGGTTCAAGACGACGATGCCAAACGGGCTTTGCTCAATGGCCTGCGTGAGTACCTCGGGGCGAACGGGTGTTCGATGTTCCAACGATTCGGTTGTGTCAGGGTTCATTGCCTAATCTATTTTTGTTGCGTCTACTAACGGACGCTTTCACACGCACGGGATTCTAGAGCCTTGGCGGCACCGGTTGCCGATGCTCATGTACAGTGGATGCGCACCTGTCGCCCGAGAGGTTCTTTTTTCTATTGAAGCAAATGCCTCCCGCTCTTTCGCCAACTGACAAGCCCGTTACCTCCCGCTCCGCAGCGTTTGGTCTGGCATTGGCGGCGACTGGAGCGGTTGCGTTCAGCGGCAAGGCGATCATCGTGAAGCTGGCCTACCGCCATGGGGTGGATGCGGTCACGTTGATCATGTTGCGCATGCTGTTTGCACTGCCGTTTTTTCTGGCGATGACCTGGTGGGCCAGCCGCAAGACGCCCCGCAACGCATTGGCGCCACTGTCGGCGAAGGACTGGCTGGGCGTGCTCTGGCTTGGCGTAACTGGCTATTACTTGGCGAGCTTTCTGGATTTTGCCGGGCTGCAGTACATCAGCGCTTCGCTGGAGCGGCTGATTCTGTACCTCAACCCCACACTGGTGCTGCTGCTGGGTTTTGTATTTGTAGGCCGGCGCATTGGGCGTGCACAGGCTATTGGCATGGCCATCAGCTATGGCGGCGTGCTGGTGGTGTTTGGCCACGAGGTGACGCTGCAGGGTGGTGATGTGGCCTTGGGCGCGGTGCTGGTGTTCCTCAGCGCGATCAGCTACGCGCTGTACCTGTTTTACAGCGGAGAAATCGTGCAGCGCCTGGGCTCTTTGCGCCTGGTGGGTCTGGCCACGTCGGTGGCCTGCCTGCTGTGCATCGCGCAATTTGTCATGTTGCGCCCGCTGGATACGGCATTCCATGTCGCGCCGCAGGTGGTCTGGCTATCAGTGCTCAATGCCACGCTGTGCACCGTGGTGCCGGTCATGCTGGTCATGATGGCGATCGAGCGCATTGGCTCTGGCCTGGCCGCCCAGGTCGGCATGGTCGGGCCGATGTCGACAATGGCCATGGGCGTGTTGCTGCTGGGTGAGCCCTTCACCGCCTGGCTGGTCGCTGGTACGGTTCTGGTGATTGCCGGCGTATTCGTGTGCAGCCGGGCGAGGGTATAGCGCGCACCCATTGGCGATCTTCCGTCAATTTTCTATACTTGCCCACAGTATCTGATTGGAGTTTTCATGTCCGACCTAGCCGAGTTTTTTGAGACCGCCAAGCTGCCCATCATGACCGAGGTGGCCCATTCGTTGGTGCGCACACTGAACGACCCGGACGCAAGCGCCGCCCAGATCGAGGCCATCATTTCCAAAGATCCGGCGCTGACGGCCAACCTGCTGCGTATGGCCAATAGCGCGCAGTTCGGTCTGAGTCGCCAGGTGCTGTCGCTAGAGCACGCAATCACGATGCTGGGCATGTCGCGCATCCGCTCGTTGGCACTGTCCACCAGCATCAGCACCGCCTTTCCCACCGTACCGGGGCTGGACCGCAAGGCCTTCTGGACCTACAGCATGGCCTGCGCTGGCTATGCGCAGTGGCTGGCCGGCGGCGCAGGGCTCGACCCGCAACAGGCCTGGCTGGCCGGCATGATGCTGCGCCTGGGTGAACTGCTGATTGGCCAACGCTCGCCCGACGCGCTGGTCGAGATCGAAGCACCAACCGCGCATGCACTTGCGCGGTGGGAGCGTGAACACAACCTGCTCGGCTTCGACGAAGTTCAAGTCACGGCAGTGCTGGCCCGCCACTGGAATTTCCCGGAGGCCATCGTGAATTGTCTACAGAGCGCCAGCGCGCCGATGACCGCCGAGACCTTCGACAAACTGTCCGGCGTCGTGCACCTGGCTGCGCTGCTGGCCGACAGCCCCAACCCCACGCCCGATCTGGTCAGTGAATTGCCGATGCCGGTCATCACCGCGTTGTCACTGGACCGCCACTGGATGGTGGGCCGCTTCCCCCGCGCCGAAAACTTCGTTGACGTAACGAGTCTTTAGAGGCAGACCCCCACGCTCCGCCGCTGCGCGAGTCGCCGCCCCACTACCAAAGGGGTCGCTGCGCACCCGTGGGGCTAAGTCGCCTTGGGGTGGCCCGGCGGCGAGTTGTTAAAACAGCTGCGTCAGGTGTACCGAGTCGGCAGTCTTCTCGACTTGTATCGTTGGGGGCCCGTTGCGCGCCAGGCGCAGCATGCGGGTATTGCCCGGCAGGATGTCGGCGACAAAGCCACGCAGCCCCCGTTTCTTGGCATGCCGCACCATGCTGCTCTGCAATGCAGTGCCCAGGCCACAGCCCTGCCAGTCGGGGTGCACCATGAAGGCCGTGTCTGCCAGGTTGGCCGTGGGGTCGATGAAGTAGCAAGATTGCCCGACGATCAACGACTCCTCGCGCGGCCCGGCGGTGGCAACAAATGCCACCTCGTTCTCATAGTTGACGTTGCATAGCCGCTGTACCTCGGCATTGGAGAGACCACGCACATGGCGGAAGAAGCGGGTGTAGACCTCGGCCTCGCTCAAGTGGTGGAACAGGTCGCGTATGCCCTGGGCGTCGCTGGACAGTGCGGGGCGCAGCATCACCGTGCGGCCGTCCTTCAGCGTGATCTTGGTCTCTTCTTCGACTGGGTAGGCGCGCAGGTTTTGCAGCGTCTGGTCGGCGCTGAGGTAGCCCAGCGCCTGGGCCTGCGCAAAGAGTTGGGGGCGGAACTGCGGGTGCGCCAGCTCGATCAGCGCCGTGGCGCGCTCGCGTATCGATTTGCCGAACAGGTAAGCGATACCGAATTCGGTGACCACATAGTGCACATCGGTGCGGGCAATGGTGGCGGATTCACCGGCCAGCAGCGATGGGCGTATGCGGGACTGAGTGCCCTCGGCGGTTGTCGACGTCAGACAGACGATGGGCTTGCCGCCGGGTGAGCGCGACGCACCCTGCAAAAATTCGCCCTGGCAGCCAATGCCACTGTAGAACTCGCCGCCGAACTGGTCTATGCAGACCTGGCCGGTCAGGTCCACCGAAAATGCCTGCGCGATGGCTACCATCTTGTGCTGTGCGGCAATGGCCGCAGGGTTGCAAACCGCGTCCATCGGTTCCATGCTGAAGAGGGGATTGCCGTCTATCAGATCGTACAGCGCGCGTGACCCCAGCGCCAGGCTGGCGACGATCTTGAACGGCTTGTCGGTCTTGCGTGCGCCGGTCAGGTTTCCGTTTTGCAGCAATGGGATGATGGCGTCGGAGATCAGATCCGAATGCACGCCCAGATCCTTGCGGTCCGTCAGGTACTGCAGCGCTTCATGCGCTACCTCGCCCAGGCCGATCTGCAGCGTGGAGCCATCGTCGATGATGCCGGCGATATAGCGCGCGATGCGCTGCACGTCGTCGGTCTGCACCGGCAAGCGCTTGAACTCGGTGACTGGTGTGCTGACCGGCACCAGATGGTCGATGCGGCTGACGTGCAGTGTGGAATCACCCAGCGAGCGCGGCATGGCCGGGTTGATCTCGGCAATCACGACGCGCGCGCGTGCCATTGCGGCAGGGATGATGTCAACCGATACGCCCAGGCTCACGTAGCCAAAGGCGTCGGGCGTGGACACCTGGACCAGTGCCACGTCCACGGCAATGCGGCCCAGCGCCATCATCTCGGGCACGCGCGCCGCCGACATCGGCACATAGTCCACCAGGCCTTGCTTGATGGCGGCGCGCATGTCGTTGCCGACAAAAAAGACCCGGTGCCGGAAACGCGTGGTGCTATGGCCGTTTGCGTCGTGGTCAAAGGCCCCCACGGTGAAGAAGTGCAGCAACTCCACATCTGCCGGCGGGCTGCGCATCTGCTCCAGCGTCTGCACCAGGCCGCGCGGCGCGGCGCAGCCGGTGCCCACAAACACATGGTCGCCGTTGCGAATATGTCCCAGCGCCAACTCGGCCGTGGTGACCTTGTCCGCAAACGGCTTCAGCGAAGGATGTAGTGTGGGTTTGCGTGCCATGGCTGCGTATCATCGGCCCTACCGCTACAGTTTGGCAACACGATTGCAGGAGAGACCACGATGGATTTGGGAATAGCAGGCAAATGGGCGCTGGTCTGCGGCGCCAGCAAGGGCTTGGGACTGGGTTGCGCGCAGGCGCTGGTGCAGGAGGGTGTCAACGTACTGATCGTCGCACGCGGCGCCGAGCAACTTGAAAAATCTGCTACAGAATTGGTAGCTGCTTACGCGCGTCCCACGGGGGCTAGCGTGCTATTCTGTGCACAAGATATCACGACTGCGGCGGGGCGGGCAGCCGTCTTTGCGGTGCGATCAGACTTCGACATCGTGGTGACAAACGCTGGCGGCCCGCCTCCCGGTGACTTTCGCGACTGGGACCGCGAAGCCTGGATCAAGGCGGTGGATGCCAATATGCTGACACCCATAGAACTGATCAAGGCCACCGTGGACGGTATGGCTGCGCGGGGCTTTGGTCGCATCGTCAACATCACGTCCAGTTCGGTGAAGGCGCCTATCGATGTGCTGGGCTTGTCCAACGGAGCGCGCAGCGGGCTGACGGGTTTTGTAGCCGGCGTGGCGCGCAGCAGCCTGGCGGCCAAGGGTGTGACGATCAACAACCTGCTGCCCGGTGTTTTCGACACCGACCGCATCAAGACCATGCTGGCCGCCAATTCCCAGAAGACCGGTCAGTCGGTAGAGGCGTTGGCCGATGCGCGGCGCCAGAACATTCCGGCACGGCGCTTCGGCACGCCGCAGGAGTTTGGTGCCATCTGCGCGTTTTTGTGCAGCCAGCAGGCCGGCTATATCAATGGGCAGAATGTGCTGGCCGATGGCGGGGCATATCCGGGCACCTATTAATGCGACCCCCTCGGGGGGGCAGCGAATTGCACGCAGTGAATGGGCGTGGGGCGCTATTTCTAGACGCCGGGGACCTGATCGGTGGGGTATTTCCAGAAGTCGCGTAGCAGGTAGTTCATCGGCAGATTCAGCGACGTATTTTTCGGTGGAATCGGTTTGGTGAACCAGCGGTCGTAGATGGTGTAAGCCTCTTTGGACACGATCAGGCGCTTCATCTCGTTGTCCAGGATCAACTTGAATTCCGGGTCGCCCTTGGACAGCATGATGGCCAGCGGTTCCACCGTCAGGAATTTGCCGATAACTTTCAGCTTTTCAGGCTCGGCACGGCTTGCAATCAGCCCGTAGAGCAAAACGTCGTCCATGACAAACGCGTCGGACTCGTTCTTTTCCACCATCTCTACACCGCGGGCGTGTTCCGGAGCTTCTTGCAAAACCAGGCGCAGCACACGTTCCCGGTTAGCCCGCTCGACAGCCTTGATGGGTGTAGATCCCTTGGTGGAGACAACCCGCTTGCCTTCCAGCCCAACGATGTCGGTGGCCGTTTCATTGGCGCGGACCAGGTAACGGGCACCGGTAATGTAATGGGGCACCGTGAACGCCACTTTGTTGCGCCGCTCGGCATTGTTGGTCGTGGAGCCGCACTCCATATCAACTTTGCCTTCTTCCACCATGGAAATGCGGTTGCTTGATGTGACCATCACATATTCAATGGTCAAGCTCTTCATGTCGAGCTTCTTCTTGACCGCGTCTGCTAGTCGGGCGCACAGGTCCAGTGCGTATCCCACTGGGCGCTTGTCGCCGTCCAGGTAGGAAAACGGCACTGACGACTCCCGGTGTCCTACAACAATCTTGCCGGTGGCGCGGATGTGGTCCAGCGTGGGGCCAGCGGACGCAATGGACGACAGGCACATCAGCGCCAGGCCAAGCGCCACAGGCGACTGGAGCCACTGAGCAGAGCGAAAAGATGTTTTGAGCATGCTGGTCTTCTTCGTAGTTTTTGGTGTGTCTGCCGCCACTGCGTGGATCCAACGCCCCGCAGCAAGAGTATCTGGTCGATGCCAGGCACTGTCCAATTCAATTCGCACATGGATCGATGTCTAAACTGTATTCTCGCGCATTCCTCTCTAACGGCCTGCGTTGAACTGGTGAATAATGGCCCAATCGCAAAACCAGCGTCCTGGGCGCAGGTATACCGGACACAGATGCCGCCGAATATGCAAACACCGTGCCAGCTGCGACGCTACACATTCGCGCCAGTGCTGTGGGCCTGCGCGTTGTCGCTGTGGGCAGCGTCATTGTTCGCCCAAACCGCCGCACCCGCGTCTGCTCCATTTGTTTCCCTCAGTGCGTATAAGTTGCGGGTGGTCGGCGGCCTGGCGGGGTTAAGCCAGTTCACGCGATGGGAAGAGCCGTTCTGGTCGCAGGAATTGGCACGCATGAGCGATGGCAAATTCAGCGCTGACATTGTGCCTTTCGACCGGGCGGGCGTACCGCAGGCCGAAATGCTGCACCTGTTGCAATTGGGAGTGGTCCCCTTCGGCACAGCCTTGTTAAGTTCGGTGACGGCGCGGGATCTGCCCTACACCGCGCCCGATCTGGCCGGGTTGAACCCCGATATTGCCAGCCTCAAAACCAGCGTGGCCGCCTTTCGTCCCTATCTCGAGAAGAATTTGCGTGAGCAGCACGGCATTGAGGTCTTGGCCATCTACACCTACCCAGCCCAGGTTGTGTTTTGCAACAAGGCCCTGGCAAGTTTGACCGAACTGGCGGGCCGAAGGGTACGGGTGTCGTCTGTCGCGCAGGCCGACTTTGTCAGCGCGCTGGGCGCGGTTCCGATCAATATCGCTTTCAGTGTTCTGGCCGCAGCCCTGAAGAACGGCAGTGTTGAGTGTGCGATCACCGGCTCCATGTCGGGCAATACGCTGGGCCTGCACACCATCGCCAGCCATTTGTACGCGATGCCGTTGAATTGGGGCCTGGCCATTTTTGGTGCCAATCGCGCAGCGTGGGAGTCGCTGCCCCCCGAACTCCGTGCACTGCTGCGCCGTGAACTGCCCAGGCTGGAAGCCTCCATTTGGGAAGAGTCTGAGCGCGATACCGCAGAGGGGGTCGCCTGTAACACCGGGTTGGGCCGCTGCGGGGCCGGGCGCAAGGGCGCTATGGTGCTGGTACCGGTTTCTGCAGAGGACGAGCGCAGGCGCCAGCAAATCTTCACCAGCAGCGTGCTGCCGCGCTGGCTGAAACGCTGCGGTGTGCGGTGCAGGGATGTCTGGAGCCAGACCGTTGGCCCAGCACGCAATATCGCCTTACCGGCAGCTCCATGATTTCTGCGTCTACCACGCGTATCCGGGCCACGGTGTGGGGTGTAGTCGCTGCCTTTTTGGTCGCGATCGCAGCCGGTGCCAGCTACCAGGTGTGGAACGCACGCCAGGTAGCCTTGGCCGAAAGCGAGGCCCAGGCCACGCGGTTCCTGTCAGGTGCCGAGGCCGCGTTCAACCGCGCCATGCTCAGCATCGACGTCTTGCTGGCCGGTACCGACGAATTCCTCGGGCTGTCCACGACCATTCCGCAATGGGTGGATGCCAACGCCGCCAGCCGCCTGCTGCGCAATGCCGCCAGCCAGAACCTTATGGTGCGTTTCGTTGCGCTGGTGGATGAAAAGGGTCGGGTGTTTGCGTCATCGGAGTCGTCTTTTGGCGCGCCTATGCAACGTGAACTGCCCCAGGTCTTCGTTGACGAGGCCATGTCCCAGCCCATGTCCACGCTGGTTGTCAGCGATGCGGTGGACAGCGTCACCAGCCAGGAGCGCGTGCTGTACTTTGGACGCTATGTCCGCATGGCCAACGGAAGCAACCTGCTGGCCGTGGCCGAGGTGCCGACTGCGATGCTGACATCGGTTTTGATGCAGGGCACGGACATTGCCGAACTGGAGGTCACGCTGGAGCGCGGTAACGGTCAGGTGTTGTTAGCTGTCCCGAATCAGGATGCCCGCAGCCTGAAAGACCTGACGCCGGGTCTGAGCACCGTGTCTGCGGCGGCCGGACAAAATGGTGCGATAGCACGCCTGAGCAATGTGCCCGCGTTATTGGTCACGCGCCCTTTGCTCTACCGCGATTTATGGATATCGGCAAGCATCCCCGTCGCGGCCGCACTGAGGGACTGGCGGTTTGACCGCAACATCCTGTTGGCTGCCACGTTGGTGTTTGGCGCGATGTTTCTGTTGGCGGGTGCGGTTGTTGTGGCGTACATGCACCGCATTGCATCCGCGCGCCATGCGATTGCGCAATCCAAGGGTACGCTGGACCAGGCGCTGGAATCCATGGTAAGCGGGTTTGTGCTGCTGGATGGGCAGCAGCGGGTCGTGCAATGGAACCGGCGTTTCGAGGAGTTGTTCCCGTGGACGCGGGGCAACATGCGGGTGCAGTTACCCTTTCGCAAGGTGCTGGAGGCTTCGGCCCTGCACCATCTGCCGCGAGCCAGCGCGGCGGAGCAGGGGCAGTGGGTGGAGCAGCGTGTGTATGCGCTGCTGACCAGTTCGGTCCCGCACGAGCAGGTGCTGCCCAATGGACGGCACATCGAGATCACCGAACGCTCCACCCCCGAGGGCGGCATGGTGATCACCTACCACGACGTGACTGCCATGCGCCAGGCCAGCGCCGAGATCGAGACGCTGGCCTTCTACGATGCGCTGACGGCACTGCCCAACCGCCGCCTGTTGCTGGACAGGCTGGCACAGGCCACGGCCGCGTCTTCTCGCACCGGCATGCTGGGTGCTCTGCTGTTTCTTGACTTGGACCATTTCAAGACGGTCAACGACACGCTGGGGCACGAAGTGGGTGATGATTTGCTGCAACAGGTGGCCAAGCGCCTGCGCTCCAGCGTGCGTGATGTGGACACGGTGGCGCGCTTGGGTGGCGATGAATTCGTGGTCATGCTCAAGGATTTGTCAAAAAACCCGCAGCACGCAGCCAAGTTGGCCCAGCATATTGGCGAAAAAATGCTGCTGACGCTGGAGCAACCCTACTTGCTGGGTGACCATTCGCACCGCAGCACTTGCAGCTTGGGCGCGACGCTGTTTGGCACGGAAGAGCACAACGCCGCCGAACTGCTCAAGCAGGCCGACATTGCGATGTACCAGGTCAAGGCCCGGCGCGGCAATGCTCTGTGTTTTTTTGATCCGATGATGCAGGCGGCAATCCAGGACCGTGCACGACTGGAAGTCGACTTGCGCACGGCGCTGCAGCGGGCTGAATTCACGCTGTTTTACCAGCCGCAGTTTGCGGGGGACGGACGCATGGTTGGCGCCGAAGCCCTGTTGCGCTGGAATCACCCCAAACAAGGCTTGTTGACGCCTGGGGCATTTCTGGCGGTGGCGGAGGAAAGTGATCTCATTGTGTCGATTGGCGATTGGGTACTGCGCGCCGCTTGCCAGCAGCTGGCGGCCTGGCAGGGCCATCCGCTGTTTGGCAGTTTGCAGTTGTCGGTCAACGTCAGCGCCAGCCAATTCCGCCAAAGCGATTTTGTGCAGGCTGTGATGGACGTGGTGGTGGCCTGCGGCATCGCACCGAACCTGCTCAAGCTGGAACTGACAGAATCGTTGATGCTGGACAAGGTGGACGACTGCATTGCCAAAATGGGCCAACTCAAAGACAGCGGCATACGGTTTTCATTGGATGACTTTGGCACCGGTTATTCGTCGCTGGCTTACCTCACGCGCTTACCGCTGGACCAGCTCAAGATCGACCAGTCGTTCGTGCGCAACCTGGGCGTGCGGCACAGCGATGGCCTGATCGTGCAAACCATTGTCGGCATGGCGCGTAGCCTGGATTTGGAAGTGATTGCCGAAGGCGTTGAAACACAAGCCCAAACAGAACTGTTGGCACAGTACGGCTGTGGGCTCTACCAGGGCTATTTGTTTGCCCGCCCGGCGCCGGTCGAGCAGTTGGAAGCGCTAATTGCGGCGCGATGACAGCACAATGCCCGCCACGATCAGCACGAAGGCGAGTGCGTGAAAGAGTTGGGGCGCCTCGCCGAGGAAAGCTGCGGATAAAAGTGCCGTAAATAACGGTGTGAGATTGATGAAAAAACCGGCAGCAGCCGGGCCTGCACGGGCCACGCCACCACCCCAGGCCGCGTAGGCAATTACGGCCGGCCCCGCGGCAATAAATAGCAATGCCGACAGCAGGGGCCAGCCCCATTGCAGCCGGGCATCCGTGATGGCCCACTCGGTGCCTGCAAACAGCAACGACCAACCCAGTCCAAACACAACCTGGCCCAGCAAAAACGTTGCCCAGTGCGCGCGCAGCGGGGCCGACTCGGGTGTGGGGTGGGCCAGCATCCAGCTGTAGTAGGCCCAGCCCATGCTGGCCAGCAGCACATACAGGTCTCCCGCGACCAGGTGCAGGCCCAGCAACAATTCCCACTGGCCCCGGCACAGTACCAGCACCACGCCTGCGATGGACAGCACAGCGCCCAGCATCTGCCGCGCGGACGCCGGTGTGCCGAAGAAGAAACGCCCAATCAGCAGCATCCACACCGGCGTGCTGGCCCCAACCAGCGTGACGTTGATCGGCGTGGACGTGTTAAGTGCCAGGTACAGCAGCGCGTTGTAGCCGCTGGTGCTGAGCAGGGCCAGGAACACAAAACGTCGCCACTGCGGCCAC
Organism: Rhodoferax sp. ZS1R8; assembly: GCF_056521325.1. Lineage (NCBI taxonomy): Bacteria > Pseudomonadati > Pseudomonadota > Betaproteobacteria > Burkholderiales > Comamonadaceae > Rhodoferax > Rhodoferax sp. ZS1R8. Next base: position 477,610 of record NZ_JBWMBA010000002.1, read on the forward strand.
AACGGGCTGTCGCGTCGCAACACACTGCCGGCCAGTGGCAGCAACAGCAGGAAAGCGAACGTCCACCGCAACAGATTCAGCGTCATCGGTGAAATCAGCGGGCTGACGACCCGGCCCACCACCGCATTGCCCGCCCACAGCAGGGGCGGTATGGTCAGCAGCAGGGCAGCGGTGGGCGTCAGGCGGTGGGTCATGCGACGAATGTACTAGGCCATGCCCCGGCGATTGCTTGCACATTGCTTTCAGCCCCCTGCTGTAAATGACAAATCGTGGCACCATGTTGAGCGCTGCCCTTAGGGCACATCCATTCAACACAGGAGAGCACCGTGAGCCAAGCCCAGTCCCGAGCCATTCAGATCGACCAACACGGAGGCCCCGAGCAGCTCAAGCTGGTGCAGGTCAACGTGGGGGAACCCGGCATCGGCGAAATCCGTATCCGCCACAAGGCCGTGGGGCTGAATTTCATCGATGTCTACCAGCGCAGCGGCCTGTACCCGATGGCCATGCCGCTACAACTGGGCATGGAGGCCGCCGGCGTTGTCGAGGCGGTGGGCGAAGGTGTGACCCACTTGCAGGTGGGTGACCGCGCCGCCTATGCCAGCCAGCCGCCGGGCGCCTACTGCGACCTGCGCGTCATGCCCGCCAAGTGCGTGTGCAAGCTGCCCGACAGCATCTCCTTTGACACGGGTGCCGCGATGATGCTCAAGGGCCTGACGGCCCAGTACCTGCTGAAGAAAACCCTGCCGCAGGGCGGGCTGAATGCTGGCGATTTTGTGCTGTTCCATGCCGCGGCCGGTGGCGTCGGCCTGATCTCCTCCCAGTGGGCCAAAGCGCTGGGGCTGCGCCTGATCGGAACCGCAGGCTCTGCAGAAAAATGTGCGCTAGCCCTCGCCAATGGTGCAGAGTATGCTATCAATTACGCAGCAGAAGACTTTGCGGTCCGCGTCAAGGACATCACTGGCGGCAAGGGCGTCAAGGTGGTCTACGATTCGGTAGGCAAGGACACCTGGGACAAGTCGCTGGACTGCCTGGCTCCGTTCGGTCTGATGGCCAGCTTTGGCAATGCGTCCGGCCCGGTGGCACCCATGGCGCCCGGCATGCTGGGGCCAAAGGGTTCGCTGTACCTGACGCGCCAGACGCTGTTCACCCACATTGCCACGCGAGAGAGCACGCAGGCGATGGCCGACGATTTGTTCGCGGTGGTGCAGAGCGGCAAGGTCAACATCCACATCGGCCAGCGTTACGCGCTGGAAGACGTGCAACGGGCGCACCGCGAGCTTGAGGCACGCCAAACAACCGGCTGTTCGGTACTGACGCTATAGAGTAGGCCAATACAATCGGAGGTATTCCCTGAGTACCTTCCCATGAACACACCATTCACACAGCGTCTTCTCTCCGCCGCGGCCCTCGCCGTATTGCCCTGTTCCCTGGTGCTGGCCCAGACGCAGCCAGCGACCTCCGCTGCAGGCCCGGCGAGCGCCTCGCCCCAGAGCGTAGAGCGGGCCAAAGTCGACCGCGCGCTCAAGGAAGACGGCAATTGGTATTTCTCATGGGGCTACAGCCGCCAGCAGTACGCGCCGACCAATATCCACGTGTCCCAGCCCAGCCTGGGCAATGATTTCACGGTGAACCAGGTGTCGGGCAGCGACTTTCCGTCCAGCGTATCGGACACGCTGAGTTCGCTGACCCGGCTGGATCTGACCAACCCCCAGGAGAATGTGCGCATTGGCCGCTTCATGAACCCGGAGAAGACCTTTGCCATCGAGTTTTCGTTGGACCACAGCAAATACAACATCGACCTGAACCAGACCGCAGCGGTGAGCGGAACCATCAACAACCAGCCGTACAACGCGAACATGGTTCTGAATGCGCAGAACTTCAATTACACGCTGCACAACGGTCTGAACCACGTCATGCTGAATGCGGTCTGGCTGCAACACTTGTATGGACCCGAACAACAGCCGGGTGATCTGCAACTGATCAGCCGCGCCGGCGCAGGCATCCTGCTGCCGCATGCCGAAAACACGATCCTGGGCAACACCAACGAGGTAGGGCCGAAGAATGAAAACGTGTGCTGCTCGTCCAGCAAGGACTGGTGGCAGATCAACGGCTGGACCGCCGGTGTGGAGGTGGGTTTGCGCTACCGGGTCTACAAGACAATTTACGTCGAGCTGACGCAGAAATTCGCCTATGGCGCGCTCAAGAATGTGCCGGTGTACAAGGGCACAGCGGACCACAATCTTTGGATGAGCGAACAGGTATTCTCGGCTGGGTTCTTGTTCTAACCGGCACGCGGCTTAGCTGGCACCCTTCAACCTGAGGTGCGGGCTGCCTGGGCGGTCTGCGTAGGTAAAGGGGGAGCCCGCACAGCGGGCGGAGGACACGGAGCAGAGCGCCCAGGCTGCTCGCGCTGGCGAGCAGCGTTCAGCTCTTCCTGACTCGCAGCAACTCGTCCAGTATCAAACAGGCCGCGCCAATGCTGATGGCGCTGTCCGCCACGTTGAAGGCCGGGAAGTGCCCCCCCGCAAACATTGGGGCCAGCCAGCTCCAGTGGAAGTCCAGAAAATCGATCACATAGCCGTGCACCATGCGGTCCACGACGTTGCCGATGGCACCACCCAGAATGCAGGCCATTGCAAAGCTGAACAGCTTCTGCCCGGGGTGTGACTTCAGCATCCAGATGATGACCCCCGCCGCCACGCAACCCAACGCTGTAAAGAACCAGCGCTGCCAGCCCGATTCTCCGGCCAGAAACGAGAAGGCTGCACCTGGGTTGTGCAGGCGGACCACGTTGAAGAAGCTGGTGACTGGGGTGCTGTCACCCTCGTGGTAGTAGCCAACGATCAGCACCTTGGTGAACTGGTCCACCAGCAGGATGATGAAAGCCAGGCCCAGCCACTGCAGCAGGCCGCTGCCGGAAGACTTGTTGTTGCCAAATGGGGAACGTGCCATGTTTAGCCTTTCGAGGTGTCAGGCGTAGACACGGGCTTCGCCCGCGCCATACAGGTTGCTGGTGCAGCGGCCGCACAGCGTGGGGTGGGCCGCATCAATGCCCACATCTTCGCGGTAGTGCCAGCAGCGCTCGCACTTGATGGCTTTTGAGGCTGCAACCCCCGCGGAGAGCGCGTGACCAGCTATCAAATTGATAGCGGATGTGATGAACACAAACTTCAAATCCTCGCCCAGGCTGGACAACAGCGCATGGTCATCGGCATTCACGGTCAGCGCCACATTCGCCTGCAGCGACGAACCCACCTGGCCCTCGGCGCGCAGGATTTCGATGTCTTTGTTCACCGTTTCGCGGATCTCGCGGATACGGCTCCACTTGGCCAGCAGCGCGGTATCAGGCGCGGCGAACTGCACATAACCGTCCAGGAAAATGGACAGCCTGGTGGCCTCAGGCGTCTTGCCCTCGGTTCCCAGCACGGCCCAGGCTTCTTCCGCGGTGAAACTGAGGAACGGTGCCATCCAGCGCAGCATGGCCTGGGTGATTTGCCACAGCGCAGTCTGTGCGGAGCGGCGGGCAGGGCTGTTGGCGGCCGTGGTGTAGAGCCGGTCTTTCAGAATATCGAGGTAAAACGCCCCCAGGTCTTCGCTGCAATAGATCTGCAGTTTGGAGACCACGGGGTGGAACTCGTACACATTGAAGTGCACCAGGATGTCGGCCTGCAGCTGCGCCGCTCGGCTGAGCGCATAACGGTCTATCTCCAGCATCTGCTCCAGCGGCACGGCGTCCTTGCTCGGGTCAAAGTCGCTGACGTTGGCCAGCAAGAATTTCAGCGTGTTACGCACGCGGCGGTAGGTGTCCACGACGCGGGCCAGGATCTTGTCGTCGATGTTCAGGTCGCCCGAGTAGTCGGTCGACGCGACCCACAGGCGCACGATCTCGGCGCCCATCTTGCTGGTTACGCTTTGTGGCTCGACGGTGTTGCCCAGCGATTTGCTCATCTTGCGGCCTTGGCCGTCGGTGGCAAAGCCGTGGGTCAGCAGGCCGCGGTACGGCGCGCGGTCGTAGAGCGCACATCCCAACAGCAGCGAGCTGTGGAACCAGCCGCGGTGCTGGTCATGGCCTTCCAGGTACAGGTCGGCCTCGGGGCCTTCTGCGTGGAAGGGCGGGCGGGCGTACGCATCCTTGTGGCTGCCACGCAGCACGTGCTGGAAGGTAGAGCCGGAGTCAAACCACACTTCCAGAATGTCGGTGCTCTTGGTGTAGTGGGGTGCGTCGGCCGCGCCGAGGATTTCTTCAACCGTCACGCGGCTCCAGGCCTCGATGCCGCCCTTTTCGACGATGTCTGCAGCCTGGTCGAGGATGGCCATGGTGTTGGGGTGCAGCTCTCCACTGTCTTTGTGCAAAAAGAAGGGCACCGGCACCCCCCAGCTGCGCTGGCGGCTGATGCACCAGTCGGGCCGATTCGCGATCATGTCGCGCAGGCGGCCCTTGCCGTTCTCGGGGTAGAACTGGGTCTGCTCGATGGCGTCTAGCGCCAGTTGGCGCAGCGTCTTGGGTGCCTTGTCTTGGGTGAAGACACCAGGGCCTTCGTCCATGCGGATGAACCACTGGGCCGCGGCGCGGTAGATCACCGGCGTCTTGTGGCGCCAGCAGTGCGGGTAGCTGTGCTGGATGGGCTGCGTGGCCATGAGGCGGCCAGCATCGCGCAGCGTGTTGATGATGACGGGGCAGGCCTTCCAGATGTTCAGGCCGCCAAACAACGGCAACTCCGCCGCGTACTGTCCATTGCCCTGCACGGGGTTCAGGATGTCGTCGTACTTCAGGCCATGGGCCACGCAGCTGTTGAAGTCATCCACGCCATAGGCGGGCGACGAGTGCACGATGCCGGTGCCGTCGGAGTCGCTGACATAGTCGGCCAGGTAGACCGGTGCCAATCGGGAGAAGCCAGGGTCCACGTCGTACAGCGGATGCTTGAATTGCAGGCCGCCAAGCTTCTCGCCCTTGGTGGTCGCCACCACCGTACCGGTGGTGCCAAAACGTTCCAGCGACTTCTCGACCAGGCTTTGGGCCAGCACAAGCAGGCCGCGCGGTGTGTCCACCAGCGCATAGGTCAGCTCGGGGTGGGCGTTCAGTGCCTGGTTGGCGGGGATGGTCCACGCGGTCGTCGTCCAGATGACGATGAAGGCCGATGCCGGGTTGGCGGGCAGGGCGCTCAGGCCAAAGGCGGTGGCCAGCGCCTGCTTGTCGGCAGCCTCGAAGGCCACGTCCAGCGTGTCGCTCTTCTTGTCGGCGTATTCGATTTCGAATTCCGCCAAGCTGGAACCGCAATCAAAGCACCAGTAAACGGGTTTCAGGCCGCGGTAGACAAAACCGCGTTCGATGACGCGCTTGAAGGCGCGGATCTGGCCGGCCTCATTCGCCGGGTCCATCGTGCGGTAGGGGCGCTCCCAGTCACCCAGCACGCCCAGGCGTTTGAAGTCCTCGCGCTGCTGGTCGATTTGCTCTGTGGCATAGGCGCGGCTCTTGGCCTGCATGTCGTCACGGCTCAGGTTGCGGCCGTGCAGTTTTTCGATGGCGTTTTCGATTGGCAGGCCATGGCAGTCCCAACCGGGGATGTATTGCGCATCAAAGCCGCACAGTTGCTTGGACTTGACGATCATGTCCTTGAGAACCTTGTTCAGCGCATGGCCGATGTGCAGCTTGCCGTTGGCATAGGGTGGGCCGTCGTGCAGCACGAACAGCGGGGCGTTGGAGCGGGCATCGCGCAGGCGCTTGTAGAGGCCTTCCTCGTTCCAGGTTTTGACCCAGGCGGGCTCGCGCTTGGGCAGGTCGCCGCGCATCGGAAAGGGGGTGTCAGGCAGGTTTAGCGTGCCGCGGTAATCGACGGGTGCAGGAGTAGAGGAATCAGTCATGGTGGCTTGCTCAATCTAGAAATTCGGGTGGGGCCTGTTCGGCACAACAAAAGTTGCGCGGTGCAGAGGCAATACTCTCTTGTAAGAGAAGAGGTGACGCGGGGCAAGGTGCGTCGCTGACCATCAGGCTGGTCGGCCCGGTCAAATTCGGGCTGCGAACCAGGCCCGAGCATCATCGCAGTCCTGGTGTATGCCCTTGGTAAGGGCGTCCAGACCGTCGTATTTCAACTCGTCGTGTAGTTTGTGCAGCAGTTCCACCCGTATGATTTTACCGTAGGCCCCCTCCGGGCCCAGCACGGCGGGCCAGTCCAGGCAATGCGTCTCCAGTAGCACACGCCCGCCGTTCACGTCATCGGGGTCCAGCGAGGGGCGGACCCCCAGGTTGGCCACCCCCTGTATGGGCTTGTCGGCCAGACCATGCACCAGCACCGCAAAGATTCCGCTGGCGGCCGGTTTCCAGTGGGCAAAGCGCAGATTCAGTGTCTTGAAACCCAGTGTGCGGCCCAGCTTGCGGCCGTGCACCACATGGCCGGAGATGCAATACGGCCGGCCCAACAACCGCGCCGCCGCGGCCATGTCGCCCCTACCCAGCGCCTCGCGCACCGCCGAGCTGGAAACGCGCAGGCCGTGCACCTCGTAGCTGTTCATGCGGGCCACGTCAAAGCCCTGGGCGTCGCCCGCGGCGTCCAGAAAAGCATAGTCGCCAGCGCGCTGTGCGCCAAACCGAAAATCATCACCCACCAGCACATAGCGCGCGCCCAGGCCTTGCACCAACACGTTGTCAACAAAGGTCTGGGGCGATTGGCCGGCCAGCTTGGTGTCAAAGGGCAGCACGATGGTTTGGTCCACGCCACAGATGGCCAGGTCGTCCAGCTTGTCGCGCAGCGTGCCGACACGTGCCGGGGCCAGCTCGGGCTTCTTGAATTTTTCGGCAAAGAAGTCGCGCGGATGGGGCTCGAAGGTCAGCACACAACTGGGCACGCCGCGCTGCTGGGCCTCGCCGCGCAACAGCGCCAGCATGGCCTGGTGGCCGCGGTGCACGCCGTCGAAATTGCCTATCGTCAGTGCACAGGCCGGTGCCACGCCCGGATGGTTGAAACCGCGAAAAACCTTCATGGATTTGTTATCTTTTTGATAGCAAGCGACGCCGGGGGGTCGAGCGCCAGAAGCCAAGTTGTCACAGAAACAGGGTATATTGTGACGTAGCAGCCAAGGCCGGTTTCCTGCCATGCTGTTGCAGCCTGTTTCGCAGACCTGTAGTGTTGGGGACTGAGCTGATTCGCTTCGCGTAACTGCGGTCTGTGCCGCAACGTTTCAGGAGGGCGTGTTTTGAAAGTCTTGAAATTGTCGGCCCAGGGGCTACCCCAATCGTGGATTTCGCTGGAACAGGCGGTCATTCACTATGCGTCGGGCGAGGTGCGCTGGGAGTCCGGTGGCGAGGTCGCCGTGTTCCATGGTGGCCACAACGCTGTCACGGGCTTGCAGTCCATTATCAAGGTCAACAGCATCATCGGCACGCGTGGTGTGCCCAACATCAACCCGTTCCATCTGCGCCCCGGTTTAACCAATGGCAAGCTGTTCGAGCGGGACCGCTATGTGTGCGCCTACTGCGGCCAGCGCTTCCATGAACACGACCTGACGCGCGAGCACATCATCCCCTTTGCCCAGAAGGGCGTGGACACGTGGATGAACGTCGTCACTGCGTGCAAACCCTGTAACCACCGCAAGAGCCACCGCACGCCGGAGCAGGCGCACATGCCGCTGTTGTACACGCCGTATGTGCCCAGCCTGTGGGAAGATTTCATACTGCGTAACCGACGCATTCTGGCCGACCAGATGGAGTTTTTAATCGCCCACGTACCCAAGTCTTCGCGGCTGCTGATTTGACAATCCGCGCGATCCACGTGTTGGCGTAACAACTTGTTACGCAAATTGCGGGGCATTCTCAGCTTAATCGCCCTGCGCGCGCTCCCCACGGTTCGACTCCAAAGAGAAATGAACCACAATCCTCAGATAGTCTCCGATCCGTTTTGCACAGTCCGCGCGTGCGGGCACTTTTTTTCACCCAGACAGCCTTTATCGTGAATCGCGAGCAACCGAATTCCACTGTTAAACGCACCGGCACCGAGCCCCAGAACCCTGCGGTTCGGCTCGCGCGCATGCTGATTGCGCAAACCCTGGCTTTTTTTGCCGAGCACGAGACCAAAAACCTGAATTTGGTGCGCAACCGCCTGATGGATCTGGTGGACGACAAGCCGTCGTTGGGCCAGGGGCAGAACCTGCGTTCCGCCCACCTGCTGCTGGGCAAATATGCGCAGCAGTTCAACCGCGGCTTCCAGCAGACGCTGGCCGATTGCCTCAGTGAAGAGCTGACCGGCATCCTGCCCCAGCTGTCCCCATCCGGGCGCCCCAAAGCCGACGATGCCCTCGACGGCATGAGCCTGAGCTTGCTGGACGTGGGCGAGGTCGAACGCGTGCTGCTGCTGGACCGCGTCGCGCAACGCTTTGCGGCGCGTTACGACGCCGTGCTGGAGCCGCTGACCCAGCGCTTGAGCGTGCTGTTCGGCCACGACAAGACATCGGTCCATGACAACCCCTTCCAACCCATGGTGCTGCTGAAGGCTTTCGCCAGCGCCTGGGACAAGTGCGAACTCGACCCCCAGGCCAGTGAAGACCTGGTGCAGTCGCTGGACCCCAATTTCTGGATCGACCTGACGCCGCTGTACACCCAGCTGAACGATACGCTGGTGCGTGCAGGGGTGCCAGCCACGCGGGGGCTGCGCATCAAACACGGCAATAGCGCCCATGCGCCGCTGGGTCCGCGCTCGAACAGCATGCCGCTTACATCCCAGCCTGCGCCGCTGGGAAGTCCCGAGCACGGCCGCTCCGGCTTTGCCCCCATGGATGGCGGCAATGCTGGTGGCCAGCGCTCGGCCTGGGCCTCACTCGACAATGCGGGGCGTACGGTCGCCGCCCATGCGCGGCAGTTTTTGCAGCGACTGGGATTTGGCACCCAGGCCGCAAGCGCACACAGCGGCGGCGTCCACGCCGGTACTGGCCAAGCACCTCTGGGCGGGGGTGATGCCGACAGCGAAATCCAGACCCGCCCCCATTTTGCAGAAGCCAGCCCCGCGCTGATGGGATACCTGGGCGACCTGCAGGCCGGCGCCCGTGCCCATGCAGAGGCTGCCCCCCGCCAGCGCTACGAGGGTCAGGACCTGGCCGACCACAATGTGTTGCGCCAGATGCGCGACCGCGACGAGATCCGCCACGCGCCCGAGCTGGACCGCGGCACCGTGGACGCGCTGGCCGAGGTGTTTGACTTCGTATTTGCTGACCAGGCCATTCCGGTCCAGATGAAGTTCATCATCGGCCGCCTGCAGATCCCGGTGCTGAAGGCGGCGATGATTGACCGCGATTTCTTCTTGTCCGACCAGCACCCGGCGCGCCGACTCGTGGATACGTTGGCCGGAGCCTCGGTGGCCTGGGCGCCCGAGAAGGGCGAAGAAGACCCGCTGTATGTGCGCATAGAGCACACCGTGCAGCGCGTGCTGACCGAGTTCGAAAACGACCTGGCGCTGTTCGTCGACTTGCTACGCGAGTTCACCGAATTCCTGTTCGAGTCTGAGCAACAGGCCCAGGTCCGTGTGGAGCCGGTGGCCGAGCAGGAGCGCAGTGGCGAATCCTGGGACCAGGCGCTGGAGCATGCCGACGAGCTGATCCACGAGCGCATCCAGGCGCTGTCGGCCGAGCAGGCCGTGGCCCCCTTCCTGCTGCCCTTCTTGACCAACCAGTGGCGTGAGGTCATGGCCCGCGCTTGGATGGACGAGACAACCCGCGACGAAAATTATGCGCAGGCCACCAAGACCATGGAGCAGCTGATCTGGTCCATACAGCCCAAGACCTCCGCCGAAGAGCGGCGCGAGCTGGTGGCCATATTGCCGGACATGGTGCGCCAGCTCAACGCCGGCCTGGACACCATCGAGTGGAACGGCAAGCCCCGCGCCACCTTTACCCGCCGGCTCATCACCACGCACACGCTGGCCATTCGCCTCACGCAATCCATGCCGCTGGACACAGGCTCGGCCGCGCTGGAGAACCGCGAAGGCGAGGTCGCCATGCAGCAGCTGGACGAGCGCCGCGCCGTGCGCCAGTTCAACCAGCTGGACAACTTTGATTCGCTGGCCCAGGCGTTCAAACGCGGCATGTGGTTTGACGTGTCCATCGAGCAGGGCACCCACATCCGCTGCCGCCTCAGCTGGGTCAGCCCCATGCGCACGCGGCTGCTGTTCACCAACCGCGACGGCTTTGATGCCTTTGTGCGCTCAGAGCGCGAGGTCTCGGCCATGCTGCGCAACGGCCGCATGCGCGTTTTGGACAACGAGGCCATCGTCGGCCGTGCGCTGGACAAGATCATGGTCGGCACCGGTACCAGTGCTGGTAATGGCACCGGTACCGGCGACATGCAGATGGCCGCCTAGGCGTATCGAACGCCGCCGAACAGACGCTATACATTTGGGAGCGGCTTACGCTCCATCTGCGAGGGCTACAGCCCGATTCGATAAAATTTTCTACCCTGGGCGCAACACCTTGGTTACCGGGTTGGTACGCAGCCGGAACGCATCCGGCATGCCCGAGCCCAAGAGCGGGCGCAGGTAGAGCCGGAATGCGTCCGTCACGTCCGTACCATTGGGCGTGATGAAGTGGTCCTCCATCACGCGGGTCTTGCCAGCCACGGCGTCCAGCGGCAGCAACTCGTAGTCCACCGAATAGAAACCAGTGCGTTTGATGGCCACCGAGCCATCACGGTCACCCCACATAGCAAACTGCACGGCCTTCTCGCCCACCTCGCGGGCTTCGCGTTGGTCTACATCGGACACACAGCCAATGAACGAGCGCTGCAGGTAGCCCAGCGTGTCGCCGCGCACGCGCTTGATGCCAAGCTTGCTTTTAATCTCCTCACACAGCAGGTCGGCCAACGCACCGCTGCCCGACAGCTGCACATTGCCGTGCGCATCGTGTTCCAGGTCTTTTGCCAGTTGCGCGGCGATGGATTGGCCGGACGCAACGTGTATGCCCTCCGACACGGCCACCACGCAGCGGCCCAGCCGATCGTACGTGGCCTTCACGTCGGCCAGGAATTGCGCCAGGTCGAAGGTGCGCTCGGGCATGTAAATCAGGTGTGGTCCATCGTCGGGGAATTTTTTGCCCAACGCCGAGGCTGCGGTCAAGAATCCGGCGTGGCGCCCCATGACCACCGCTACATACACGCCGGGCAACGCGGCGTTATCCAGATTTGCGCCAGCAAAGGCTTGGGCCACAAAACGTGCGGCCGACGGAAAACCCGGTGTGTGGTCGTTGCCCACCAGGTCGTTGTCAATCGTCTTGGGGATGTGGATGCAGCGCAGCGCGTAGTTGGCCTTGCGCGCCTGTTCGCTGACGATGCGCACGGTATCGCTGGAATCGTTGCCGCCGATGTAAAAGAAGTGGCCGATCTCGTGGGCCTGCAGCACCTTGAAGATCTCATGGCAGTAGGCAGCATCGGGCTTGTCGCGCGTGGAGCCCAGCGCGCTCGATGGCGTGTTGGCAACCATCTCCAGGTTGTGGCTGGTCTCTTGTGTCAGGTGCACAAAATCCTCGTTGACAATGCCGCGCACGCCGTGGCGGGCGCCGTAGACATGGGCGATGTTGGCAAAGCGCCGCGCCTCCAGCGCCACGCCCACCAGGGACTGGTTGATGACGGCAGTAGGGCCTCCGCCCTGTGCGACGAGAATTTTTCCTGATGCCATGGTGTGGGTCCTGTGATGTGGTGGTAGGGACAAACTCATCGTAGCAAGTTCCGCATGCCCACCCATGCCATACTCCCGCCCGGGCTGCTCAACGCGGCCCGAGCGGGAGCCCAAACAACAACAGGATTGCAGCAAGAGAATGAGCAACACAGACGCGATTTCCAAACACTTGGCGGAATTATTGGCCGAGGGCGTGACAGTAGTCCCCAATCCGTATCCAGCGGATTTCATCGACAGCCTACGGGCAGATGTCAAAGCTTTCATGCTGCGCAACACGGCGATTTTTGACAAGCACCTGGACGTCGACGGCCACTACCCGCGCATCATCAATCTGCATTTGGCATTCCCCGAACTGCTGTCGGTCTTCACCGATAACCCGGTCGCACTAGGCGTGCAGGACGGCTTCTTCAACGCCAGTTCTTCCATCTACACCACGTTGTACTACGAGCGTGGCTCGGCGCAGCCGATTCATCGCGATTCCCCGTACTTTTGCACCCGCCCCGAACTTCGCTACCTCGGGGTGTGGGTCGCGCTGGAGGATGCCAACGAGGTCAACGGATGCCTGGAGGTCATTCGCAAGGGGCACTTGCTGCCGGAACTGGACCGTGAGCGACTGGCGCTGGAGGAATATGCATCCCTGGATGCCGTCCCGTCGGACTCTCAGGTGATGTGGGATAAGTACCAAGGCCGAGTGACCCAACAGTGCATGGACGCAGGCTTGAAGGTAGAGAAGGTTGCGGTGAAGGCCGGCGATACGGTGATCTGGCATCCGCAGTTGCCGCACGGTGGATCGGCTATCGGAGACATTTCGCGTACCCGGCATTCGCTGGTAATGCATGTGGCACCCTTGGGCACGCCGGTGTACCACCAGGATGTGTTTTTTAACCCCGCCAAGCTGATGCCTGAAAAATCGGCCTGGAAATACCTCGATTGCAAAGACCGGAAATATGCGGCACACCGGTTTGTCGAGTTCGGGCACGCCGACCCTACACCCCCCAAGGCGTTCAACCGATCCCCAGGCAAAGGCGTAGTCGGGAACACGTTGTCGAAGCTGGTAGGACGCTTTACAGGGTCGGCCGGCACCTAAGGCTGCCGTGGCGAGCCTGCCTGCAGCAACTGTGCCATGTCTTCAAAGCCCATCAGAAGGGCCAGGCGCAGGGCCGTCAGGCCGTCTTTATTGACCAAGGACGTATCGGCGCCCATGTCCAGCAACTTGCGCACAGTTGCTGCGCGGCGGTAGCGCACGGCCAGCATCAACGCGGTGTTGCCGTTGTCGTCGCGGGTGTCCATAGCAACGCCTTGCGCAAGCAACTCCTGCATGGATCGTGTGTCCCCGCTGCGCGCTGATTCCAAAAACTGCGTCGTTGCCGCGCCGACGCCGGCATCACGCGCGCGGTTTGTCTGCGCGGGCGCTGCCTTGGCTGCTGGCGCAGCAGCGCGCATGGTGGATTCGGCATTGGCCACGGAAGGGGCTTCGTTGCGCGCCACTGCAACATCCCCCGTCGCTTGGGCCGAGTCCTGCGCCGGTGCAGCGGGTGCAATCGGTGCGCGGGGCGCAATGGATTGACTGGGCGCGGTTGGCTTCGCAGTGGCCACTTCTGCGGCCTTGGCAGGGGGCGGTGCGACAGCCGCAACGGGCGGCTTTGGGGTAACCGTGTCGGGTACGGCAGCGCCGGGTGGCGCCGGGCGTGCGGCGGATGCTGTAGCCGGCGCTTCGCCAGGCGCCACCGTGCCCAGCGCTGCCTCACGCACTTCGGGCGCACCGCGGTCTATCTGCACATACAACAAACCCGCCAGGCCAACGACGGCCAGGCTGGCGGCCAGCGACATCGTCCACTGGGGTTGGTTGGCGGCGGGCTTGGCGACTGTCTTTGAGGCCGGTGTGCCATCTGCGCGCTGGAGCTCTGCCGCCTGGTCGCGCAGCATTTGCGCATGCGCGCGCGCCGCATGCCGCACGCGGTCCGATGGCCGGCGCGGGTCTTGCGCCACGGCGTCTGTGTAGCGCTCCAATAGCTCGTCATTCAGCTTCTCAGGCGGCTCAGTCATGCGTACTCCTGCAGCAGTTCCTTCAGGCGGCTGCGCGCGTAGCGCAGGCGACTTTTGGCGGTTTCAAAACTGACACCGGTGGTCTTCGCAATCTCCTGGACGTCCATGCCTGCTTCTGCCTGCAGCATGAAGGCCTCGCGCTGCGCAAACGGCAGTTGCTCGATGGCGTCGAGCAGGGCCCGCGCCTGTTCCTTGGATTCCAGACGTCTCAGTGGCCCAAAGCCCGAGTTGGCGGCCAGGGTCTGCACCAGTGCCACGCTGTCGGATTCGCCATCTGCGTCACCATCCAGGCTCACGTGCTGTTTGGCGGTGCGAAAGTGGTCCACCAACCGGTTGTGCGCCATCGTGAACAGCCAGGTCTTGAATTTGGCGGTGGGCTGGTAGGTAGCGGCGTGCCGTGCCACCGCAAACCACACGTCTTGCAGCAGGTCGTCGGCCAGGGCCTGCACGCGCACGCTGCGAAACACATAGCGCCACACGGCCATCTCGTGCCGGTCGTACAGCAGGTTGAAGGCTTGCAGATTACCGCCGGCATAGCGCAGCATCAACGACTCGTCGGTGTCTGATGAAGGGTCATGGGTAACGCTGGCCATGGCCCGCATTATGGTGCGGCTGACAGGCTCAGTACTGGCGTGCCGGAGGATCAGGCACGTAGGACATACGGTCCGAATGGGGAAAGGGGTTGGGCACGTGGCCCGGACGCTCTACGATGACACCGGCGGCAACCAAGTTTTCGCGGCTGTCGTAGCGGATGGAGATGACCTCGTTGGGCTGCGATTGCAGCCGCTCAAAGCTGGTGTGCGACACGTAGGAGTCTTCACGCTGGCCATGGCCCGTGCCCAGCTTGGGCGATGGCATGGCTGGGCGCGCAAAGCCGCTGGCATCGGCAGCCCGGCTGCGCTCGGCCATGGCTTCGGCCGGTGCGGCGGTGGCAGGGGCCGCAGCTGCAGCGCCCATACTCTTTTGTGGCGCAGCATTTGCGGCGGCAGCGGGCGGTGGTGGCGCACTGCTGCTACTGTCCATGCGCGACGACTCCCGGTAGTCGCGCTCCTGCCGATAGGGCATGGGAGTGGGCAGTGCCACGGGCTCGGGCAGGCGCTCCTTGAACAATGCCACGCCAATGACGCCCACCTGATTAGGGCGCCCTGTGCGCTCTGCGTAGGAATCGCTGGCCGCTGCAAATTCAAACGCCGCGACTTCGGAGTTGCTCTTGCGCCAGCCGATTATCTGGTAGTGGTAGTTGGCATTGAACACATAGCCGGTTTGCCCCCATGCGGCCGTTGCACCGTTGACCACGTTGATACCGTCCACCGATGTGACCGCCATCAGACGTTCGCCGAGCTTGTTGCGGATGGCGATGGCGTAGCGCGCCCCCGGTGCACCGGCTACCCAATACTCGCCCTTGCTGTAGTACACCGGCAGCGTGGCCCCGGTGTTGCGGTCAGTGACGGTGACGTCGGCCAGACGCCCAATGGCCTGGGCCTGCAGGCCGCTGCACACCAGGACCACGGCCAGACCCAGCCGGTTCAGATGCTTGTACATGTCGACTCCTTGAAAACGGGTTGAGGAGTGGACTGAAACGAAGCAGGGCAGGCAATGGGGTTAACAAGTCAAAGATATTTATGGAGGCCGGACTGCTGGCCTTGGAATTTTCTGGCTCCCGCCCAAGGCGCTCATGGCCGGTTGACCACATGCCTGATTGGTGAAATAGGCTGTAGCCCTCGTGCAGCAGGCGTAAGCAGCTACTGAATTCATAGCATCCATGAGTGGTCGGCGCTAAAAGTGCGATGCCACACAGACGTGGCGTGGTGGCTGCGTAGCATGGGCGTACGGGTGTGCGAACCGATCCATTGCGGCGCAAACCCCGGGGCAAGGCCACCGTGGCCAGCCTTTCGTCCACACGTTTTGTAACGGAGGTATCACTTATGGAAGTAGCAGTCGTCGACCACCAATTGCTCATCATCGGCAGCCTGATCGCTTTGCTGTTAGTAGCCCTGTTGGCACGCCACTTTGGCCAACGCAACACCCACGGCGCCCACAGCCGTTACGGCGATGATCACAGCCAAGCCATCACCGAAATGGGTAACCGCACGCGGGCCGAGGCCCAGCGCAAAGAGCGCGAGCGGTTGAGCGCCACATCGCCTAACCTGAGCCGCTAAGGCCGCACGGCCTTTACCGGTCTCTCGGCGTGCTGACGCGCCGGGAGGCTTGGCGTGCGGTGGAGCAATCGGTGCAATGAGTAGCCCGGTGCTTTGCGAAGACAATCGGGCCTGTCTATACAATTTTCCCAGCTACTCTTTGGCTCGGGAACTGATCCGATGCTTCCACTGTTCAGGTATGCCAGCACGATATTGCTGGCGGCTTCTTCTGCCGCGGCCTTGGCCGAAGCCCCGTTTTCTTTTGCCACCACACCGGGCAAGCTCCCGAAAAATGTTGTGCCAGTGGATTACAAAATCCACATCGTGCCCGACCTGACGGCGTTCACATTCACCGGCACCGAAGACATCCGCATTGATGTGCGCAGCGCCACGCGCAAGATCGTCTTAAACGCCAACCAGATCACGGTGGACGAAGCTTCGTTGAGCGGGCCGGGCATGGTGCCGCAAAACCTGCAGCCCCAACTCAACAAGGCGCAGCAAACGCTGAGCTTTGCGCTGCCACAGCGCCTGCCCAAGGGGCGCTACACGCTGGGGCTGCGGTATCGCGGCGTTATCAACCGCTCAGCGCAGGGCCTGTACTACGATCGGTACAAGGTTGGGGCCGATGAGAAGATCATGATCGGCAGCAACCTGGAGGCCACCGACGCGCGCAGCTTTTTCCCGTCGTGGGACGAGCCCGTATTTCGCGCACGCTTTCAGATGACGGCGGACGTGCCTGCCAGTTTTACTGCCATCTCTAATATGCCAGTCGAGCAGCAGCAAACCCTGCCCAACGGCTGGAAGCGTTTTCGCTTTGCCCAAACGCCCAGCATGTCCACTTATCTCGTAGTGCTCGCGGCGGGCGAACTGGAACGCAGCAGCGCCATGCAGGATGGCACCGAGATCGGCGTCGTTACCACTTTAGGCAAGCAGGCATCGGCTGCCTATGCGCTAAAGGCTAGCCAAGACCTGGTGCAGTACTACAACGAATACTTCGGCGTGCCGTACCCCTTGCCCAAGCTCGACCAGATCGCAGTGCCCGGCGGCTTTGGCGGTGCCATGGAAAATTGGGGAGGCGTCATCTACAACGAGACCACGATGCTGTACGACCCGGCTAAGAGCCCGGTGGCCACACAGCAGCGTGTTTTCAGCACCATTGCCCACGAAACCGCGCACCAATGGTTTGGCAACCTGGTCACGATGGCCTGGTGGGACAACCTGTGGCTCAACGAGGCCTTTGCATCGTGGATGGAGGCCAAAGCCACGGCGCACTTCAACCCGCAGTGGCACGGTGCGCTGGCAGCGAACGACGTCCGTGAAAGCGCGATGGCCCACGACGCACTGCGCAGTTCGCACCCCATCTACCAGCCCATCACCAACGAGAGCCAGGCCAACGATGCGTTTGACCGCATCACCTATGACAAGGGCCAGGCCTTTGTGCGCATGCTGGAGGCTTACCTGGGCGAAGACCGGTTCCGCCAAGGCATTCGCAGCTATGTGGCCCAGCACCAGTACGCCAACACCACCAGCGCCGATCTATGGGCTGCACTGTCCAGTGCGTCGGGCAAGCCGGTGGACGCCATCGCTCGCGGCTGGACGCTACAGGCAGGCTTTCCGCTAGTGCAGGTGGATGCCGTATGCGAGAACGGCCAGCGCAAGATCACGCTGCGCCAGCAGCAGTTCTTGCTGGACCGCGGCAGCAGCCAGCGGCTGTGGAGCGTGCCGGTGCAGATCGGCATGCAAGACGGAAAGCCCGATTACGTACTGCTGCAGCAGCGCAGCCAGAACGTGCTGCGCCCCGGCTGCACAGCGCCGCTGGTGCTGGACCCTGACAGCGTGGGCTTCTACCGTGTTCAATACGCGCCGCAACTGTTGGCTGACCTGACGCGGGACATTGCCAGCTTGCCCGGCAGTGCACGTGTCAAGGTCATGACCGATGCGGGCGCACTGTTTACCAATGGACGCTTGCCGGTGGCGTCGTACTTTGGGCTGGTGAAGGCCTTGTCCGACGAGCCGCGCATGGCGGTCTGGAATCTTGTGCTGGGCCGCCTGCAGGGCCTGGACCATTTGGCCGGAGACGATACACAGTACGCGGCATTGCGCCCGGCGTTGCGCCGTTTCGCACTGGCTGCGGCCCGCCCCAAATTCAAGCAACTGGGATGGGACAGCGTGGCAGGCGAATCGGTGGACAACGCGCAACTGCGCACCGCGCTGATCCACTTTCTGGCCAGCATGGGGGACGCTGAGGTCATCGCCGAGGCGCAGGCCCGCTTTGCCCGCTATCAAACGGACCCCGCCAGTCTGGAGCCAGCGCTATTGGACGTGGTGACCCGCACCGTGGGTCTGTACGCCGACCAGACCACCTATGACAGCCTGCTGGACCACGCGCGCAAGGCCGAGGGCACCGAAGAAAAAGACCGCTTCTACATGGCCGCGTTGTCGGTGCTGGACCCTGCGCTGGCCGCGCAGGCCCTGCCGCTGGCGTTGTCCAAGGACATACCCCCGCTCGTCGCCAGCCGCGTGCTGTTGCAGCTGAGTTTGGAGCACACGGCAAAGGTCTGGACCTATGCCGAAACGCATCGCGATGCACTGCTGAAAATGCAGCCAGACTACGACCGCAACGAATTTTTGTCCCTGCTGCTGCGCCATGCCTCAGACGTAAAGTATGCCGACGCGCTGCTGGCAGCAGCCAAGGCGCAGCGTTCGCCCGAAGCCCTAGTCCTGGCACAGCGCAGCGCCGAGGCCATACGCTTGCGCGCCCGCAACAAGGCACGCCTGCTGCCGCAACTGGCACGGTGGTTGGCGGTGTGACGGCGCCATCATTGCCCGCCTTGAACCTCCATGGTCTGGGCGTGCAAGCGTACTAGAGCAGGCACTCGCCGCTGACGACGCGCCAGACCATCTGTTGGCGGTAGCCCGGGGGCTGGGCTTCAAAGAATTGCCACGCTGCTTTTTGCTTGCGAAATAGCGCGTCCTCATGCGGCAACAGTGCGGCAGTTTCCGTCGGTGCCGCGCTTGTAGAGCCCGACGAGCAACCCGTATTCGGTTGCCGCGTGCTGGGCCGACCAGGCGCGGAACTCTGCAGGAGTTTTGAAGAAGGTGGGTGGCATGGCAACGGGAGTTTTTGGCACAGAAGATTCAGTTACTGGCCACCCACCACGGAGTGGACGAATTCCGTTTTAGCTTGCGTATAAGCCTCCCGGTCCGTGCGGTGTTCAGCGGCCAGCTCAGTCTTCAAGTGTGCGTAGCGTTGCGCAAGGCTGGGGTCGGCGCGCAAAGCATCGCGAAAGCGCAGCCGACGCAACCACTGCGCGCTATCCATGACCACCAGGTGCAGGTGGTGCGTGCGTTGTCCATTTGCCCATCGCATCAACCAGCGGCGATCGGTCAGCGCGGCGTTGAATTCGATTGACGTGGTGTATTGCGATTGCAGCAGCGGCACCATCAACGCATCAGCTACCTCCATGGACGCAACACCGCCCAACAGGTCGATGATGGGCTTGGCTGGCATACCGGGAATGGCTGTGCTGCCGAAGTGCTGCACGTCGAGAAATTGCGTGGGGAACAAGCTCAGCAAACGTTCGCGCTCCCCCAGGAAGCGCGTTGGCCACTGAGGGTTGTACGGATGCAAGGCCACGTCTTCGTGTATGGCGCGTTGCAGGGATTCGGCTTCGGTCATGGTGTCACTTCACGTTACGCCCAGTTTGCAGGCGTTTTCAAGTTCACCATAGCCCAGCCGCTTGGCATCCGAATGGGGCAGGCACAGCGCTCTACACACAATGAAAAAGCCCTCACTAGGAGGGCTTTTGTCGCGATACAGAGTCTCCGTATCAGGCAAACACGCCCGCCGTATCCTGCATACGATTGGACACTTCGCCCAAGTGGTGCAGGCTGTCGCCAAAAGTCATTTCCAGTTGCGTCAGCTTCTTGAAATAGTGGCTGACGATGTACTCGTCGGTCACGCCAATACCGCCGTGCAACTGTACCGCCTGCGCGGCCACAAAACGCATACTTTGGCCCAGTTGGTATTTGGCGCGGGCCATGGCGGCACGGCGCTCGGGTGCTGGCGCATTGAGCTTGAGGCTGGCGTAGTAGCTCATGGAGCGGGCCAGTTCGAGTTGCATCTTCATGTCGGCGGCGCGGTGGCGCAGGGCCTGGAAGGTGCTGATGACCACGCCGAACTGCTTGCGCGTGTTAAGGTATTCGGCGGTGATGGCCATGGTCTTGTCCATGACACCCACAGCCTCGGCGCAGCTGGCTGCGATGCCGATGTCCACCGCATGCTCCAGTGCGGTCAAACCGTCTTGTGTGATCAGCGTGGCGGGGGCGTTCTTCAGCACCAGTTCGGCCGCGCGGCTGCCGTCTTGCGTGCCGTAGCCGCGAGTAGTCACGCCGGCTGACTGGCGCTCCACCAGAAACAGCGCCAACTGGCTGTTGATCTTGGCCGGTACGATGAACGCGTCAGCGTGGTCACCGACGGGTACTACGCTTTTTGTAGCGTTCAACACATAGCCGCCGGGGGCTTGCGTGGCTTTTGCTTCACACGCATCGAGCTTGTAGCGGGCTGCACGCTCTTGGTAGGCCAGCACCACAATGGCTTCGCCACTAGCCACTTTGGGCAGCCATGCGGCCTTGGTGGCGGCGTCGGCATAGCCGGCCAGCACACCACCGGCAATCAGCGATTGGGCCAAGGGTTCGAGCACGATGCCGCGGCCCAACTCTTCCATGACCACCATGCCCTCGACCGGGCCCATGCCCAGGCCGCCATCGTCCTCGGGCACGTAGAGGCCGCTCAGGCCCAGCTCGGCCAGTTCGTTCCATGCTGCGCGGTCAAAGCCGCCGGCTTTTTCGGCTGCGCGGCGGCGCTCGAAGGTGTAAGCCTTGTCCACCCATTTGCGCACCGCATCGCCGAGTTGTACTTGGTCATCAGAAAAATCGAAATCCATTTTTTTCTCCTGCTCAGCTCAAAACGGTTTGAGCCACAATGTTGCGTTGCACTTCGTTCGATCCGCCGTAAATGGTGGTCTTGCGCATGTTGAAGAAGGTTGATGCCAGCGGCGCGTTGGCCACCACGCCACCGGGGAAGTCGCCTTGCCAGCCGGCTTCCATGGCCTCGCGGATCAGAGGCAAGGAGAAGGGGCCGGCAGCCAGCATCATTAGCTCGCTGTAGCGTTGCTGTAGCTCGCTGCCGCGGATCTTCAGCAGGCCGGCAATGTCCAGCGAATTCTTGCCGGATTTTTCGGCGGCCAGCACGCGCAGCACCAACATTTCCAGCGCGACCACGTCCACCTCCATCTTGGCAACCTCGTCGCGGAATCGGGTGTCGTTCCATAGGCCTTCGGCCTTGGCGATGCGCTTCAAGCGTTCGAGTTCACGCTTGGCGCGGTTCACGTCGGCGATATTGGTGCGTTCGTGGCTCAGCAAGTGCTTGGCATAGGTCCAACCCTTGTTCTCTTCACCAATCAGGTTTTCGGCAGGCACGACGACGTTGTCAAAAAACACTTCGTTGACTTCGGCGTCACCGTCCAATAGCACGATGGGGCGCACGGTCACCCCGGGTGACTTCATGTCGATCAGCAAAAAGCTGATACCGGTTTGCGGTTTGCCCTCGGTGCTGGTGCGCACCAGGCAAAAGATCCACTCACCGTATTGGCCCAAGGTGGTCCAGGTCTTTTGACCGTTGACCAGATAGGTGTTGCCCTGGCGCTCGGCGCGGGTCTTGACCGATGCCAGGTCCGAGCCGGAACCGGGTTCGCTGTATCCCTGGCTCCACCACACTTCGCCGCTGGCAATGCCGGGCAAAAAACGTTGCTGTTGTTCGGCGTTGCCAAAAGCCATGATCACGGGCGCCACCATGACCGGGCCAAAAGGCACAACACGCGGCGCGCCGGCCAGTGCGCATTCTTCTTCAAACAGGTGCTTTTGGACCGAGTTCCAACCCGGTCCACCAAACTCCTTGGGCCAGGCATGGCCCAGCCAGCCCTTTTTGCCCAGGATCTTGGCCCAGCGCTGCATATCGTCGCGCGTCAGGTGCAGGGCGTTGTGTACTTTGTGGGCAATATCCGCAGGCAGGTTGGCACCCACCCAGGCGCGAATGTCTTCGCGGAATTGCTGTTCTTCGGGGGTAAAGGCCAGATCCATCAAAACTCTCCAATAAGGTGTGTACCCCCACGCTCTACCGCTGCGCGGGTCGCTGCGCCCAAGGGGGCTAACTCGCCTTGGGGCGGCCCGGCGGCGAGTTGAGCCCAGTTTTTAGCACGGTCGTTCGATTCGCTCTGTCAAAGTTGTGACAGGATACCTAGACTTTTAGCTTGGCGCATACACGATGACTGTGGAACCCGTAACGTACAAACCGTCCCGCCTGCGCGGCGCGTTATTGCGCCTGTTGCCCAGCGGGGCCGATCCCATTGCGCTCGTCCTGCTGGGCGCTAAAGCCTTGCGTGCATTTGGTGACGGCTATATGGCGGTGTTACTGCCGGCGTATCTGCTGGCCATAGGGCTGGGCACGTTAGAGGTCGGCATTGTCAGCACCGCGACCATGTTGGGCTCTGCGCTGGCCACGTTGGCGGTCGGTGCCTGGGGCTACCGCTTTGCGGGGCGCAAGTTGTTGCGCGGTGCCGCCCTATTGATGGTCGCCACCGGTCTGTGTTTTGCCAGCTTTGCGTCGTTCTGGCCTTTGCTCGTCGTTGCGCTGGTGGGTACGCTGAACCCCAGCTCGGGTGACGTCAGTGTTTTCTTGCCGCTGGAGCACGCGCGCCTGGCCGCCGCTGCGCAGGGCCATGCACGCACCGCGCTGTTTGCGCGTTACAGCTTGCTGGGCGCTCTGTGTGCGGCGTTGGGGGCGCTGGCGGCGGCCGTGCCGGATTGGATGGTGCTCCATGCCGGCTTGGCGCGGCTGGATGCATTGCGTGGCATGTTCGTGGTCTACGCGGCGCTGGGGTTGGCGGTGTTTTGGCTGTACCGGCGGCTGCCTGCTGCCAGTGCCGCAGGGGAGTCAGTGCAGCCTGCACCACTAGGCCCTTCGCGCGGCGTTGTGGTGCGGCTGGCGGCACTGTTCAGCGTAGATGCTTTCGCCGGTGGGCTGGTGGTTAATTCGCTGATGTCGCTGTGGTTATTGGAGCGTTTTGGGTTTTCACTGGCGCAGGCGGGCATCTTTTTCTTCTGCACCGGCTTGCTGGGTGCCGCGTCGCAGTTGGCGGCACCGCTGGTTGCACAACGCTTAGGGCTGCTGAACACCATGGTCTTCACACACCTGCCGGCCAATGTGTGCCTGGTGTTGGCTGCGCTTGCGCCCAACCTGACGATCGCGTTGGGGCTGCTGATGGTGCGCAGCGCCTTGTCGTCGATGGACGTGCCCACCCGCACCGCCTATGTGATGGCCGTGGTCACACCGGCCGAGCGCAGTGCGGCGGCCAGTTTTACGGCGGTGCCGCGCAGTCTGGCGGCGGCGTTGAGCCCCACGCTGAGCGGGGCCTTGTTCGCTGCGGGGTTGATATCGCTGCCGCTGATAGGCTGCGGCGTGTTGAAGATTGCTTACGACCTGGCGCTGTGGCGCGCCATGCGGCGGGACAAGCTCGACACGCAGTGAGGAGAGCGGTCGCAGCTGCTATTGGACGGTTGGCACTTTGCGCATCGCTTGCCGTTGGCCGTACATCAGTGTGCGCCACAGCCACTCCAGGGGACCGTAGCGAAAGCGGGTCAGCCACCAGGCACTGAACACTGTCTGTACGGCGTACACCGCAACACCAAGCACCAGCGCGTGCGCTGCACCCCATTGTCCAAAGTAACCCAGGCCGTAGCCAAAAAACACGAAGCCAAAAATGAGCGATTGCATGATGTAGTTGCTAAATGCCATGCGACCCACCGGTGCAAACGCGTTGAGCATGCGGGCCGCAACCGGATGGCTGACAAGCGCCATCACCAGGGCTGCATAAGCTGTGGCAAGGACTAGGGGTGCAAGACTGGACAATGCAGTGCCGAGGTGTCCCCAGCCCGCGAATGCCCCGGTAGCGCCTGCCGATGTCACTATGGCGCCTGCACAAGTGCCTACGCCAGCGGTTATCCAGAATCCTCGACGGTGCCGTTCTGGGTGCTGCAGCATACCGGTGCGCCACACCAACATGCCCATCAGAACCAAGGCCATCGTTCTGGGCATCACCCATATATGCAAGGGCCATAACAAATGCAGTTCGTGTTGGCTAAAGCGCCAAACGTTCAGCAGTCCACCGTTTGCATAGACCGTATTGGCCTGCGCCACGTGCTGCTGCAACGTGTTCACATCGGGCCAGGGGATGGGCAGGCCCAGCATGGGCATGGCCAGATACAGCAACAGACAGGTTGCAACCCCACTGGCAATGCCCCATGTGGGCGCGCGCAGAAAAGCCATTGCCAGCAGCCCGATCAGCGCGTACTCCGTCAGGATGTCGCCATTCCAGATGAACAGCAGATGCACCAGGCCGAACAGCAGCAGAACGACCAGCCTGCGTGTGAGCCAATAAAACGGGCGGTCACGTTCTGAGAGGCGCTCGAACAACACGGCGAGTCCTACACCAAACAGGAAGGAAAAAATTGCAAAGGCCTTCATCTCCACGACCAACGCCACGAATACTTCGACGATGCGGTCGGGCAGGGGGGCAGCTGCTTGTACCGGCAGGAACTGCCGGAAGATGGAGACCCTGAATTCGCTTATCAAATTGACAAGCAGGACGCCAAATAGTGCGATGCCTCTGAGGATGTCCAGGGCTACCAAGCGCCCTTCACAGGAAGGGGCGTTTGGTGATCGCGATGGCTCAGCGATAAAACGCCTCAACCATACCCTTCAACTTGATCAACACCGGGTTGCCTTTGCGGTCCACGGTCTTGCCGGCGGGCACTTTTACCCAGCCTTCGCTGATGCAGTACTCCGCCACGTCGTTGCGCTCCTTGCCGTTCAGGCGGATGCCGACATCGTGCTCGAATACGGCGGCGTTGAAATGTGGGCTGCGCGCGTCGGTGGACAGGTGGTCGGGCAGGGCGGGGCGTTGGGTGGCTTCGGTCATGGTTGCGTCTACTTCTAGGGATTGATTGGATTATGGGATTCTTGCGGTGGGGCAACGCCCAGTTCGGCACACAGCTTTTGCACGGTTTGGCGCAGGCTGGCCACTTCGGCCTCCAGGCGGTCTATGCGCTCTGCGGTGTTGCTGCCAGATGCACCGTCCGCGGATCGGCTGGGGGCGGACAACGCTGTGGCATCCACCGGGCCGCACAGCAGATGGGCCCAGCGCTGCTCGCGGGCACCGCTGGCGCGCGGCAATTTGACGACCAGCGGGCCACCTTTCTCAGCGGAGCGGTCTTGCAGTTCTTCCAAAAAGCCTTCGACCGACGATATATCGGCAAAGCGGTACCAGCGTTCGGCGTTCAGCCGCAACTCGCCGGCTGTCTGCGGGCCGCGCAGCATCAACAGGCCCAGCACGACGGCTGATTGTTCAGGGACGCCAATGCCACGTTGGAAGTTGTGCTCGTACCGGGCGACGCGGCTTCCGCTGGAGGTGCGCACCAAGCCCAGTGGCAGCAGCGTGTCCAGGGCGGTGGCGATCTCGGCTTCGGTGAGTTCCATCACCGGGTCGCGGCTGCTTTTCTGGTTGCAGCCCAGCATCAGCGTGTTCAACGACAGCGGGTAGCTGTCGGGAACGGTGCGGGCCTTCTCCATCAGCGTGGACAGCACGCGGGCCTCTATGGGCGTCAGTGTGATGGGGGCGGGTGCGTCCGTATTCGGGTTCATGTGGGCAGGTCGATCAATTGCGGAAACAGCCGCAATTATCGGGGCTAGCCCACGGGTCTTTCATTGCCCCCGCAGCGGCGGTGTTTCGCGGCCTGCGGTGTGGTGGGCCCGGTCCATGCCCCGGCAATGCCGTGGCTTGTCCCGCTTTGGGCTGGCACCCGTAGTGGCGCGTGCGAGCGGCTTGGCGGTAATCGACAGCAATGCGGTAGTGGTCTGCAGGATGCGGTGGAAGTTTCGGCGTGTGTCGTTGTTCTGGTTCATGGATGTCTGCTGTGTTGTATTGGATAGGGTCTGAAGCCCGGGCAGTACGATAGTTTTTCTGTCGCACCATTACCGTGCGGTGCCATACGCAAGCGGGGCTAGCCTGCGGGCTGCCCGGCGATAATTGCGACCCACATGAAGAACATCGTTATTTTGATTTCTGGCGGCGGCTCCAATATGGCGGCCATTGTCAAGACGGCAGAGCGCGAGGCCTGGGCGGACCGCCTGGGAGCCAAGGTGGCCGCCGTCATCAGCAACAAGGCCGATGCCAATGGCCTGGTCTTTGCCAAAGAGCAAGGCATCGCGACCGCGGTGCTGGACCATAAGACTTTTGCCACGCGCGACGCGTTCGACACCGAACTGGCCGCACTGATCGACCGCTACGACCAACCCGATGCCCCGGTGCTGGTGGTGCTGGCCGGCTTCATGCGCATCTTGACGCCCGGGTTTGTGGAGCGCTACACCGGGCGCCTGGTCAATATTCACCCGTCGCTGCTGCCGGCCTTCACCGGGCTGCACACCCACCAGCGCGCCATCGACGCGGGCTGCAAATTTGCCGGCGTTACGGTGCACTTGGTCACACCGGTGCTGGATGACGGCGACATACTCGCCCAGGCCGTGGTGCCGGTGCTACAAGGCGACACGGCCGACACGCTGGCCGCCCGTGTGTTGTCGCAGGAGCACCTGATTTACCCCCAGGCAGTCGCAAAACTGCTACAAAATCAGTAGCTGCTTACGCCTGTCCCACGAGGGCTACAGCCCGATTTGGCATATAGCACGGTGCTGGTCGGCTACCGCAAGCGCAGTGGGGCAAGTGCGCCGCCCAGGCGTGGCGTGGGCTTGACGGCTTCACAGGAGCGACCGGCTAGCGCAGGCGTGCCGTGCAGGGCTAACAACGCGGCAGCGGTCACCGCCCACCGGGTTTGCGTCTGGCCCGCCGCAGACAGCACCAGGCCTGCGCGGATGACGCTGACGGTCACCGCGCTCAGTTCGCCAAAGCCGTCTCCAGGCGGCGCCACTGGTCTGCGAGGGTAGCCAGGCCCAGTGGCACCGCCGCACCATCGCCCCGCTTGGCGGTCTGCTCCAGCTCCCGCGCTGTCACTCCCATGGCGACAGCACCGGTCATGCGGCAGGCGCCAGCGATTTTGTGGGCCAGGGATGTCACGGTGGCCAGATCCTGTCGGGCCACCGCTTCGGTCAACTCACCCATGCTGGCGCGCGCACCGGCCATAAAAGTCTGCAGCACGCTGGCAATGACCGCGGTCTCGGTGCCGAACATAGCGCCCAGCACACTGGGGTCAAACACGGGGAGTTCGGAAGGGTTGGCGTTCGCAGGCGTGGGGGTGTGCATGGTGGGGGTGGGTGCGTACGGCCCGATGCAGTTTAGCCGTAGAACCGCCGCTAACCCCGAGTGGGGCGGCAAGGGGTCCGGCGGGTCGGGTGGTTGGGGACGGTAAATCGAAGCCATAATCGCGCTCTGCACGAAAAAGCAGCAAACCTGAGCCCATGAACCCAAATATTCCCTATTTGCTGGTCGTCGAGGACGAACCCACGCAACGCCAAATACTGACCGAGTACCTCTCGCGCCAGGGTCTGCGCGTGGCCGCGGTACCTGATGGACGGCTGATGCGCGAGGCGCTGGCGGCAGAAATGCCGCAATTGCTGCTGCTGGACGTGGGGCTGCCGGGCGAAGACGGTTTTGCGCTGGCCCGCTGGTTGCGCGAACGCCACCCCACGTTGGGCATCATCATGGTGACCAGCGCTTCCGATTCGGTAGACCGTATCGTGGGGCTGGAGACCGGGGCCGACGATTACGTCACCAAGCCCTACGACCCGCGCGAACTGCTGGCCCGCATCAAAAGCGTGTTGCGCCGAACCCAGGCGCTGGCTGCGCATCGGGCCGAGCCGATGGCAAGTGCTAATGGTGCTGGGGAGGTGCAGCCTATTCCGCTGGGTCGTTGCAGTTTTGACCGGGGCCGCCGCGTGCTGCTGACGCCAGACGGCCTGCACGAGCAATTGACGGCCACTGAATTTGATTTGCTGGACCTGTTCTGCCAGCACCCCAACCGGCCTTTGACCCGAGAATGGCTGCTGGAAACCACGAGCCAGCGCGACTATGACGGCAGCGACCGCAGCATAGACCTGCGGATCACGCGATTGCGACGCAAGATAGAGCGTGACGCCGACAAGCCGCAAACCCTGCGCACCGTGCGTGGCGTGGGCTACATGCTGGTCTTGGACAGAAGCTGAAACTTTGACTGATTGGACGCCTGCATGGCGCCCAGCAAGGGGTTGCTGGTGATGTTGGCCCTTGGGTCTACCCGGCACCGCCGATCGCTCGCCTCAGCCGCGCGCCACACCTCTCCGAACATGTCCACAATTTCCACGCGGGTGAAATACTGGGCGATTTCGATGCACTCTGACAGGATGTTGGATGCAAACACGTGGTCGCCACCGCCTACGGGAACTACATAAAAGGCATTGCTCATATTCTTGGGCTTTACAGAAGAGGTCAGGGTTGTTAGCTGCCCGGAGTATGCAGACCCCACGTATCGCCTGCGTGTCATAGCCGCAGGGCTTTGTATCGTTTGTATCGCCGCTCAGGCTTTCACCAGTGCGCGTATGGCTTTAAGCAGAACGTCGCGGGTAAAGGGTTTGGACAAGCAGGCGTCTGCCAGCGCAACTGCGCGCTCGGCCTCCGTGTCGCTGTCGGTGTAGCTGGCCAGCAGGATGAAGCGGACGGTATCCAAGGCCGGGTTGGCCCGCACCGCCTTCAGCAGCGCATATCCGTTCATGTGCGGCATACGCACATCAGAAATCACCACGTCCGGCGCGGCGGCCAGCACCTGGTCTAACGCGGCACGGCCATCGGGTGCCGTAGTGACGCCATAGCCTTCCAGTGTCAGCAGGGTGGCTATGAGCTGGCGGATGCTGGGTTCGTCATCGACGATCAAGACGCGTGTCATGCCCCGGATTGTGCCGCGCGTGGCCCGGGCAGTGTCCTTGGGCAGAGACTTTAAGGCGTGGTCTGGCCAGTTACGCTGGCAAACCTTGGCTGGCGTACGCCGTCAATGACCACTTCTTCCTGGAACATCGCCGCGGGGCGTACCCACAGACCGCGCTCGCCGTAGAGCGCGCGGTACAGGGTTAGGGGTTCCAGCGTCTCGCTGTGGCGTACGGTGTCTACCACTTCGTACAGATTTCCCTTGTAGTGGCGGTACAGGCCGGGCGGGGTGATGATCAATGGGGGAAGGTTTTCAATTGTCATTCGGATGCCTTCGCGCTTTGCGCTACGGTATTCGCCTGGGGGCGGCCCAGCGGCTCATGGGACAATCCTAACCTATGCACCCAAAAGCTCTTCTAGATGCCTGCGCCGAACTCGTCAGGCTGACCCTTAAATTTGACCACCCAGCGGACGCCATCGTTTCGCGCTTTTTCCGCGACAACCGGGGCTTGGGTCCGCGCGAGCGCGCCACCATGGCCGAAACGGTTTACACGGTGCTGCGCAAGAAGCTGTTGTTCGACCACCTGGCACCATCTGGCAGCGGTCCCAAAGAGCGGCGCCTGGCCATTTTGGGCTTTTACGGCCCCGGCGATTTTCTGCGCAGCGCACTGAGCGAGCAGGAGATCAACTGGCTGGACCAGTGCGAGAAGGTTAGCCCCCACGATTTGATGGAGCGCCACCGCCACAACCTGCCCGAGTGGCTGGTCGAGCCGCTGAAGGCGCAATTGGGCGCCGAGTTCTGGCCATTGGTGGAAACCTTGAATCTTGGCGCTGGGCTGGATCTGCGGGTCAACACTTTTAAGGCCAAGCGTACCGACGTGCAAAAAGAACTGGCCAAGGCCGGTATCAAGGCCGTCAACACGCCGTATTCTCCCTGGGGCCTTCGCATTGCCGGCAAGCCGGCACTGAACAAGCACGAGGCTTTTGTGCGTGGTGAGTTCGAGGTGCAAGACGAAGGGTCGCAGTTGCTGTCCATGCTGTTGGACGCCAAGCGCGGCGAGATGGTGGTTGATTTTTGCGCGGGTGCCGGTGGCAAGACGCTGGCCCTGGGCGCGGCGATGCGCAGCACCGGTCGCCTGTACGCATTTGACACATCGGCCCACCGCTTGGACGCTTTCAAGTCGCGCCTGAAGCGTAGTGGTCTGTCTAATGTGCACCCCGCTGCCATTGCACACGAGCGCGATGACCGCGTCAAGCGCCTCACCGGCAAGATGGACCGGGTGCTGGTAGACGCCCCCTGTACCGGCTTGGGTACGCTGCGGCGCAATCCAGACCTGAAGTGGCGGCAGAACCTGCAAGCCGTGGATGAGATGGCGGTCAAGCAGACTGCCATTCTGCAAAGCGCCGCGCGCATGCTCAAGTCCGGCGGACGCCTGGTTTATGCCACTTGCAGCGTATTGCCACAAGAAAATGAGGCTATTGCAGAAGCCTTTTCAGCCGCCAACCCGGACTATGTTCCACTGGCTGCAGGGGAAGTGCTGGCCGAGCTGAAGGTGGAGAACGCCGCCACGCTCTGCAGTGGAGGCGAGGGTGGGCAGTTGTACCTGCGCCTGTGGCCACATCGGCACGCAACCGATGGTTTTTTTGCTGCGGTGTGGCAAAAGAAATAATGGCAAAGGGTTAGGCAGCATCCCCTAAAATCAGAATACGCCGGACCCGATCCGGCTCCATAAAAGAGCATTTTCTCGTTGTACGTAAGAGTGATTCGATCATGTTGTTGCTACCCGATTGGGCCATACTGAATTCCGCCATTGACTGGCTTGCCAACGGTCTCTGGGATTTGCATTGGTGGCAAATCGTGTTGTTTACGTTGGCCCTGACGCATGTCACGATGATCAGCGTAACCATCTTCTTGCACCGGCACCAGGCGCACCGTGCGCTGGACCTGCACCCGGTAGCTTCGCATTTCTTCCGTTTTTGGTTATGGTTGACCACCGGTCAGGTGACCAAGGAGTGGGCTTCCATCCACCGCAAGCACCACGCCAAGTGCGAGCAACCTGATGATCCCCACAGCCCCCACGTCTACGGTATCAAGACCGTGCTGTTGCAGGGCTACGAGCTGTACCGCGCTGAGGCACAAAACAAGGACACGCTGTCACGCTACGGCCACGGCACACCCAACGACTGGATCGAGCGCCATGTTTACACCGGGCTGTCGTCGTTGGGTTTGTTGCTGATGTTGGGCATTGACCTGGTACTGTTTGGCGCCGCCGGTTTGGTGGTCTGGGCTGTGCAGATGGCGTGGACGCCGGTCATGGCCGCCGGCATCATCAACGGCGCAGCCCACTACTGGGGCTACCGCAATTTTGAGGCGCCCGACGCCAGCAACAACATCTTGCCCTGGGGCATTTTGATCGCTGGCGAAGAGTTGCACAACAACCACCACACCTATCCCACATCGGCCAAGTTGTCGGTTAAACCCTATGAGTTTGACATCGGTTGGGCGTACATCAGCCTGATGCAGCGTGTGGGTCTGGCCCGGGTCAAGAAGACGCCGCCCAAGGTAGCCTTTGGCGCCATACGGCCGGTGGCCGATGAAAAAACGCTGGAAGCCCTGATCGCCAACCGCTACGAGCTGATGGCCGGCTATGCCAAAAGCATGCGCCAGGCCGCTCGTGTCGAGCTAGATGCCATGCGCACCCGTAGCGCCGACGCCGCCGTCATCAAGGCCGCCAAGCGGTGGATGCACCGTGATGTGGAAAAGGTGCCTGCTTCGGCCGCACCCGAGCTGGCCAAGGCCCGCGCCGCTTCGCCCATGCTGGACAAGATGGTGACGATGCGTGAAGAGTTGCGGCAGATGTGGCTCAACACGTCGGTATCGCGGGAGCAGTTGGCGGCTGATTTGCAGGCTTGGTGCCACCGGGCGGAAGAGAGTGGTATTGCTGCTCTGCGTGAGTTTTCGATGAAGCTGAGGACTGCGCACGTTTGAGTTGTACCTTTGTGCTTGTAGTAAAGCCCGTTTTTAGCGGGCTTTTTTATGCGGGCATAGGTTGGTTTCTGTTCGCTCCAGATCAGTCGGGCTATGGGTTTTGCTCCGTGTCCCCCGGCCTTCGGCCTCCGCCTTTACCTGCGCAAAACCCATAGCCCGACTGATCTGGCGATCTCGTGGGGTGCCGGCGTACGGGACCCAAGGCCATTCGCCGCCAAACACTCCAGCAGCTGGCAAGGGGCAGGCCTTTTGCGCAGGTAAAGGAGGAGCCCGAAGGGCGGGGGACACGGAGCAAAAGGCCTGCCCCTTGCCAGCTGCGGGCGAGAGCCGAAAAGCACTGGAGAAGCGATGTTTGCAGACGTAAAAAAGCCCGCACAGGGCGGGCTTCTTCGGACAAAGGAGAACCTGAGTTACTTCAGTTTCATTTCCTTGTAGTCCACATGCTTGCGAGCTTTAGGATCAAATTTCTTGATCAACATCTTCTCGGGCATGGTTTTCTTGTTCTTGCTGGTCGTATAGAAATGACCAGTACCTGCTGTGGATTCCAGCTTGATTTTTTCGCGTCCGCCTTTGGTTGCCATGGTTTTGCTCCTTATGCCTGGCCACGTGCGCGCAGATCTGCGAGCACAACATCAATACCCTTTTTGTCGATCAAACGCAGACCTGCGTTCGAAATCCGCAGGCGAACCCAACGGTTTTCTGTCTCGACCCAAAAACGGCGGTATTGCAGGTTCGGCAGGAACCGGCGCTTGGTTTTGTTGTTGGCGTGGGAAACATTGTTCCCGACCATTGGGCCTTTGCCCGTAACTTCACATACGCGTGCCATGAGGACACTCCGATACATTAAAACGGCTATTACTGGCGATCAGACTTGTTCAGTTTGATCTCGCTCTAGCCTCACCTCGCCAATGAAAAAGGGTGGCGGTAACCCCCCGCCCCATTGCTTATCAATGCTCAGCGGTTATTGCTATAGAACCCTGACCCTCACGGGCAGAATTCAGCAAAGCCTCGGATTATAACCAAATTAGCCGAGCATGCCAATTTAGTCCTGTTCCAAGAAGCGCTGGGCATCCAGTGCAGCCATGCAACCCGTGCCAGCGCTAGTGATCGCCTGGCGGTACACGTGGTCCTGCACGTCGCCGGCCGCAAACACGCCGGGAATGGACGTCTGCGTTGCAAAACCCTTCAGGCCGCCCTGCGTGATGATGTAACCGCCAGCCATTTCGAGTTGGCCCTGAAAAATATCGGTGTTCGGCGAATGGCCGATGGCGATGAAGCAACCGGTCAGCTTGATATCTTCGGTCGTGTCGTCCTTGGTGCTGCGCACGCGGATGCCGGTCACGCCCGATGCATCGCCCAGCACTTCGTCCAGCGTGCGGAAGGTTTTGAGCTCAATCTTGCCACCGACCACCTTCTCCATCAGCTTGTCGACCAGGATGGGTTCGGCCTTGAATTTGTCACGGCGGTGCACCAGGTAAACCTTGCTTGCGATATTGGACAGGTACAGCGCCTCTTCAACAGCGGTGTTGCCGCCACCAACCACGCAGCACACCTGGTCACGGTAGAAGAAACCGTCACAGGTCGCGCAGCCGGACACGCCCTTGCCCATGAACGCTGTTTCACTGGGCAGGCCCAGGTATTTTGCCGATGCGCCGGTGGCGATGATCAGTGCATCACAGGTATAGGTTTTGTCCCCTGTCAGCGTGAATGGTCGCTTGGAAAGGTCGACCGAACTGATGTGATCAAACAAAATTTCGGTCTTGAATCGCTCTGCGTGTTCCAGGAAGCGCTGCATCAGCTCCGGTCCTTGTACGCCGTGCACGTCGGCTGGCCAGTTGTCGACTTCGGTCGTGGTCATCAGCTGGCCACCCTGGGCCATGCCGGTTACCAGAACGGGGTTGAGGTTGGCACGCGCGGCATAGACGGCGGCCGTGTAGCCAGCGGGGCCCGAGCCCAGAATCAGGACTTTGGCGTGTTTGGGATCGGACATGGATTAAGTAACCTTCTGTTGCGGGAGACGAGAACGGGGCCGTGTACATTTCGGGGCAATGCAGGCCTTTTCAATGTAAATCCGATTGTAAGAAGTGCCGATCCAAATGTCGCGGAGCGATTTTGATGACAATGCTGAGTAACCTGGATTTGATCCGCAGGGTCTCCCTGTTTTCCACACTCACGCCCGAACAAGCCGAGGCGCTTGCCGCTGCCGTTTCCAAGAAGCGCTTCAAGCGCGGCGAGATTCTGGTCGATCAAGGCAAGAAAACCGACGCCCTCTATATTGTGCTGACCGGCCGCACCCGGGTGCTAATGACCGACAACAAGGGCCGCGAGGTGATTTTGGCCACGCTGACAGCGGGCGACTATGTCGGCGAGATGAGCCTGATTGACGACGCACCCCATTCCGCTACCGTAGTGGCAGACCAGCAGGTCGATGTCATGGTGCTGGGCCGCGACAGTTTTTTGCGATGCCTGGGCGAAAACATCGAGATGGCCCACGCCGTCATGCGCGTCCTGGTGCAGCGCCTGCGCAAGGCCAGTGAAAACATCAGCTCCCTGGCCCTGGTCGGCGTCTATGGCCGGGTCGCCAAGGTGCTGCTGGATTCCGCAGTGCCGGATACCAACGGCGACCTGCTGATACGCGACAAGGTGTCGCGCCAGGATATTGCCAAAATGGTGGGCGCTTCACGCGAAATGGTCAGCCGGGTCATGAAGGACTTTGAGGAGCAGGGTTTCATCCAGTTGCTGGACGCTGGCGTCGTCCGCGTCATAGAGCGGCGCGCGCATCCACGCTAGTGCTATCGGTTGATGCTGCGTAGGCTGCCACGGCGGTTGCGGCGTTACATCTGGGACGCTGGCGTGCGTTAAGCTTGTCGGCATTGCCTGTTTTTACATGACTTATTCCCTCCATACCCTCCACTCATCCAACCAGCCCAGCCCGCAGCCGACGACGGGCATGGGCCGCTTCGCCAACGAAATCGCGTTGATCGGCGGTTTTGTCTTTCTCGTGCTTTGGCTCACGGCCTTGCTCACCTATTCGCCATTTGACCCGGCCTGGTCCACATCGGGAACCGGTTTGCCTATAGCCAACAAAGTTGGGCGCCTGGGCGCATGGATGGCCGATGCCAGCTATTTCCTGTTCGGCTTCTCAGCCTGGTGGTGTGTAGCCGTGGGTGTTCGGCTGTGGCTGGCGCTGCTGGCCAACCGCTTGCGTGGTGATGTGGCCAGCCACGCGGTACCGCGCCGATTTGTATTCTGGATCGGTCTGGCCCTGCTGTTGTATGCCAGCACCTCGCTGGAATGGTCGCGCTTGTACAGCCTGGAATCCCGCCTGCCGGACCACAGTGGCGGCGCGCTGGGCTATCTGTTTGGGCCCTTGAGCGTGAAGTGGCTGGGCTTTGCCGGTTCCGGTCTGGTGTCGATCGCGTTGGGTGTGATCGGCGCAGCTTTGGTGTTTGGTTTCTCATGGATGCATGTGGCCGAGCGCATTGGTGCCTGGGTAGACTCGCTGGTGCAGTCGCGCAAACAGGAGCGGGAGCGGGCCGAAGACCGCGTGCTGGGTCAGCAGGCCATGCGTGAACGTGAAGAGATTTTGCTGGAAGAGCGTGAAGAAACCATTGAGCACCACCCCCAGCCCATGGTCATCATGGAGCCTGTAATCACCGACCCACCGCGCAGCGAACGGGTTGCAAAAGAACGCCAAAAGCCCCTGTTCACCGAAATGCCCGACAGCAAGCTGCCGCAGGTGGATTTGCTGGATGGTGCGCAGACCCGCCAGGAGACGGTAGCCCCCGAGACGCTGGAGATGACCAGCCGCATGATCGAGAAAAAGTTGAAAGACTTTGGTGTTGAAGTGCGTGTGGTGCTGGCCCAGCCCGGCCCGGTGATTACCCGGTACGAGATCGAACCGGCCACCGGGGTCAAAGGCTCGCAGATTGTCGGCCTGGCCAAGGACCTGGCGCGCAGCCTGAGCCTGATTTCCATCCGTGTGGTCGAGACCATTCCCGGCAAAAACTACATGGCGCTGGAATTGCCCAACGCCAAACGCCAATCGATACGCCTGTCCGAAATCCTGGGTTCGCAGGTCTACAACGACAGCAAATCATTACTGACCATGGGCTTGGGCAAAGACATCGTTGGCAACCCCATCGTCGCCGACCTCGGCAAGATGCCGCACGTGCTGGTGGCCGGTACTACCGGCTCGGGCAAGTCGGTCGGTATCAACGCGATGATTTTGAGCCTGCTGTACAAGGCCGAGGCGCGCGATGTACGCCTGCTGATGATCGACCCCAAGATGCTGGAAATGTCGGTCTACGAAGGCATTCCCCATCTGCTCGCACCCGTGGTGACCGACATGAAACAGGCGGCCCATGGCCTGACCTGGTGCGTGGCCGAGATGGAGCGGCGCTACAAGCTGCTCAGCAAGATGGGTGTGCGCAACCTGGCTGGCTACAACAACAAGATGGACGAAGCCAAGGCGCGGGGCGAGTTTATCTACAACCCCTTCAGCCTGACGCCGGAATCCCCCGAGCCGCTGGATCGCCTGCCGCACATCGTGGTGGTTATCGACGAGCTGGCCGACCTGATGATGGTGGTCGGCAAGAAGATTGAAGAGCTGATCGCCCGCCTGGCGCAGAAGGCGCGCGCCGCCGGCATCCACCTGATTCTGGCCACGCAGCGCCCCAGCGTTGATGTGATCACCGGCCTGATCAAGGCCAACATCCCGACGCGTATCGCGTTCTCGGTGGGCTCCAAGATCGACAGCCGCACCATCCTGGACCAGATGGGTGCCGAGGCCCTGCTGGGCATGGGCGACATGCTGTACATGGCCAGCGGCAGCGGCTTCCCCGTGCGCGTGCACGGCGCCTTTGTCAGCGATGAAGAAGTGCACCGCGTGGTCAGCTACCTCAAGAGCCAGGGCGAGCCCAATTACATCGAAGGCGTGCTCGAAGGCGGCACCGTGGATGGCGAAGGCGAACCGGGTGCGGATGGCGGCCCGAGCGGAGAGAAGGACCCGATGTACGACCAGGCCGTGGAAGTGGTGCTGAAGAACCGCAAGGCCAGCATCTCGCTGGTGCAGCGCCACCTGAAGATTGGCTACAACCGCGCGGCGCGTTTGGTGGAAGACATGGAGAAGGCTGGCCTGGTCAGTTCCATGAGCACCAATGGCCAGCGTGACATCCTGGTGCCAGCGCGTGCCGACTAACGACAGATCTACACACAAAGGCTGATGTGAACAAACTTCTAACCGCTACATTTTTGATAGGTGCTTACGCAAATTCCGCGGGGGCTACAGGCCTGGATAGCTTGGAGTCCTTCGTCAAAACCGTAAAGACTGCCCGCACCGACTTTACGCAGGTGGTCACCGTGCCCGCCAAGGAAGGGCAGGCCGCGCGCTCCAAAACCTCCAGCGGCGTGTTCGAGTTTTCCCGCCCGGGGCGTTTCCGTTTTGTCTACAAAAAGCCGTTTGAGCAAACCATCGTCGCCGATGGCCAAACGCTTTGGCTGTACGACGTGGATTTGAACCAGGTGACCTCACGCGCGCAAGCGCAGGCGCTAGGCTCCACACCCGCCGCGCTGATTGCATCGGCCGCGGATCTGAAAGCCTTGCAGGCGGACTTCGCGCTCAAGGACGACGCTAACAGTGAAGGCCTGGAGTGGGTGCTGGCCACGCCCAAAGCCAAAGACAGTGCGTTGCAGACCGTGCGCGTGGGCTTCAAGGGCGCGGAACTCGCCGTGCTGGAGATCGTCGACAGCTTCGGCCAGAAGTCCAGCCTGCGCTTCAACGGCTTCAAGGCCAATGCGGCCATGGAGCCTGGCGCTTTTCAGTTCAAAGCACCCGCCGGCGCCGACGTGATACGGCAATAAGTTATTTTGGGGCGCACAGCGGCACGCGCACTGTGATTAGCGTGCCAGCGTCCGGGCTGGATGCGATCTCTATGCTGCCACCCAGGATGTCGTGCACGATGTTGTAGACGATGTTCATGCCCAGGCCCGAGCCACCCTGGCCCAGCTTGGTCGTGAAGAAGGGATCGAACACGCGGTTACGTGTGTCCACCGTCATGCCAATCCCGTCGTCGCTGAACTGCAGCAGCATGTGGTCGCTGCCCGCGGCCTCGGCCCGCACATGCATCTGCCCGCGCTCGCGGCCCTCAAAGCCGTGCTGAAGCGCATTACTGACAAAGTTGGTGATCAATTGCCCCAAAGCGCCGGGGAAGCTGTCCATCTCCATCTTGTCGGGCAGCGCCAGCGTCAGGTCAAACGGGGTGTTCTTGTGCATGGGCTCCAGCGTCAGGCATATTTCGCGCAGTGTGGTCTGCA
Source organism: Rhodoferax sp. ZS1R8 (assembly GCF_056521325.1). Taxonomy (NCBI): domain Bacteria; kingdom Pseudomonadati; phylum Pseudomonadota; class Betaproteobacteria; order Burkholderiales; family Comamonadaceae; genus Rhodoferax; species Rhodoferax sp. ZS1R8. The sequence continues at coordinate 515,714 of NZ_JBWMBA010000002.1, forward strand.
CGTCAAACACGCGGCGCTGGTCGCTGGACTGGTCTACCGCCACGCGCTTGAAGCTTCGGATCAGTTCGCTTGCGCGCGTCAGTGCCCGCATCAGGATGTCTGTGCCATGTTGGGAGCTCTCCAGAAAGGCCTGCAGCGTGGAGCGGCGCAGTTCCCCCTTGTCAAAGGCCTTGGCTAGATCGGCCACCTGGTACTGCAGTGTGCTCCCCACGGTGACGCTGTTGCCAATGGGGGTGTTGAGTTCGTGCGCCACGCCGGCCACCAGCGAGCCCAACGCCGCCAGCTTTTCGGAGCGAACCAACTCGGTCTGCATGGCGCGCACGGATTCCAGTGCCAAGCTGAGCTCTTTGTTGGCGATGGCCAGCTTCTCGGTGCGGGCCTGCACGCGCAGTTCCAGCTCCAGGTTCATGCTGCGGATTTCACGCTCGGCCTCGCGCTGGCGTGTGACGTCCATCAGCGTGAACAGGATCAGCTTCTCGTTGCCGGCCAGGAAGCTGCGGCCGGACATCAGGCAGATGATGGTGTGGCCGTCACGGTGCAGATGCTCCACCTCGAAACGGTCCACAGTCCCGTTCGGCGCCAGAGCTGCCACCAGGTCCTCGCGTTGTGCCGGGTTGACCCAGATGCCCAGTTCATGCGCGGTGCGCCCAATGACGTCTTGCAATTGGTAGCCGTACTGCTGCAGCCAGGCATCGTTGGCCTCTACAAACTGCCCGTCCAGGTTGCGCACCAATGTGTGTGGTACTGGAGATTGGCGGAACAAGCCAAAAAACTTGGCCTCGCTTTCTTGCAATGAATATTGGGTGAGTTGCAGGCGCCGTATGTAGATGCGCAACGCAAAGATAAGCACAGCTACCAGGGCGATGCTGAACGCCGCCAGCAACAGGCGTTCGTAGGTGCGGCGCTCCCACGGGGCAAGTACGGTGGCATAGTCTCGCGCGTACACCATCGTGATGGGGAAGCCGGACAGCTTGCGAAAAGTGTAGAGCTTTGGGCCATCGTCATCATCCAGAAAAGTCTCATCGTCGAATGAGCCTTCCACCGCAGACCGGCGCAGTGTGTTCAGTTGGGGCGCGTCCGAGACATCGCGGTCAACGTAGCGCGCCTCAAACGGCGAGCGCGCCAGGATGAAACCTTGGTCTGACAACAGCGTAACGCTGGCACTATTTTCCTTGGCCACGCGTGAGTACAGTGTGCCAAAGTAGTTCAGGCGTATGTCCACGCTGACTACACCCACGGCTTGGTTCTTCTGGTCGTACAGGGTTCGGGCCACCGGAATGACCCACTGGCTGTCGTACGCACTGGCGTAGGGGTGGCCAACGACCGCACCATGGTCGGCAGGGTTCTTCAGCAGGTACTGGATATGGCTGCGCAGCGAGGCCTCGGTCTGGTGCGTGGGATAGTCCGGCGAACTGATCCAGCTCATGCCCTGGGGCGTCACGTATTGCAGAGCCTTCAGGTGGCGGCTGTGGCCAATGTCGTGGCTGGCCACTACGCTGCGAATCAGAGTTTGCGATTCGTACTGGTCGCTGGCGCGCACGGCGCGGCCCACGCGGTCCAGCGTGTAGACGGCGTCCTGCAAAGTCTGGCTGGCGTGCTCTTCCAGCAGGCGTACGGCCAGCAGGCCGTTGTTGGTTTCCGAGGACAGCGTCTGCTGTTTGTCTTGCACGATAGCCCACCAGGTCTGGCCAGCAATGGTCAGCGCCGTGGCCAGCGCGAACAACAGCAGCGCCAGGTTGGTGCGCGTCAGCGTACGCTCGGGCAGGTCTTGCCGTGTCATTGCACACGGCCCTCTTTCCAGGCTTGTAGCAGACGCTCATAGGCAATGGTCTCGCCCCGGGGTTTTTCGTCGGCCAACTTCTGCCACGGCGCGCCCTTGGTGGACAGCCGCTGGGCCGCATCGCGCCGGGCATTGAGCCTGGGTGTGCAGTGCTGCATGCCGGTGCTCTGCAGGTCGGCCAGCACCTGGTCCATTGCCAGGGCCAGACTGTCCATCGCGGCCTGGGGCGTTTTCTCGCCGCTGACGGCGGTGGCCACATTCGTCCACCACAGGCGCGCCATGCGTGGGTAGTCGGGCACGTTGGTGCCGGTGGGGGTCCATGCCACGCGCGCCGGGCTGCGGTAAAACTCGATCAGGCCGCCATAACGGCCAGCATTGTGGGTGAAGTAGTCGTGCTTGATATCGGACTCGCGGATGAAAGTCAGGCCGACAATGGATTTGCGCAGCGACACGGTCTTAGACGTTAGAAATTGTGCATACAGCCAAGCCGCCGTCATGTTCGGCACGGGCGTTGATTTTAAAAACGTCCACGCACCCACGTCCTGGTACCCGTTTTGCATGCCGGTCTTCCAGTAAGGGCCGTGGGGCGAGGGCGCCATGCGCCACTTGGGGCTGCCGTCCTTGTTGACAGCGGCTATACCGGGCTGGGTTAGCGACGCAGTGAAAGCCGTGTACCAAAAGATCTGCTGCGCAATCTGCCCTTGTGCGGGTACCGCTCCGGCATCGGTGAAGGTCATGTTGACGGCTTCGGGCGGCGCGAATTGCTTTAACCACTGCACATATTTGGTCAGCGCAAACACGGCAGCCGGCGAATTGGTGGCACCACCGCGCTCTACAGATGCGCCTACCGGCGTGCACTGGTCTGTGGCCACGCGTAAGCCCCATTCATCGACGGGCAGGCCGTTGGGGATGCCCTTGTCAGCCGCGCCGGCCATGGACAGCCAGGCGTCGGTAAAGCGCCAACCCAAAGAGGGGTCGCGTTTGCCGTAGTCCATGTGGCCGTAGACCTTTTTGCCATCCAGCTCCTTGACGTCGTTACTGAAGAAGCTTGCAATGTCTTCGTACGCCGACCAGTTCAGCGGCACGCCTAACTCGTAGCCGTATTTGGCGCGGAAGGCGTCCTTGAGGTCCTTGCGCGCAAACCAGTCGGCGCGAAACCAGTACAGGTTGGCGAACTGCTGGTCGGGCAGCTGGTAGATCTTGCCGTCGGGCGCGGTCGTGAAGGCTGTGCCGATGAAGTCCGCCAGGTCCAGTCCGGGGTTGGTGAAGTCCTTGCCTGCCCCTTGCATGAAGTCTGACAGCGGCACTACCGATCCGTAGCGGTAGTGCGTGCCGATCAGGTCCGAATCCGAGATCCAGCCGTCGTAATCGGATTTACCGCTTTTGATGGCCGTGTACAGCGCATCCACCAGATCGCCCTCGGGGATGATGTCGTGTTGTACGGCAATGCCCGTGATCTCTTCAAAAGCCTTGGCCAGTGTGCGGGACTCGTATTCGTGCGTGTCGATCTTCTCTGACACCACGCGCACCGAACGTATGCCCTGGCGCTTGAGGCGGTCGGCGGCCTGCATGAACCATTGCAACTCTTGCTGCTGCTGGTCGCGCGTCAGCGTGGACGGTTTGAATTCCTGGTCCAGCCAGCGTTGGGCGGCGGCGGTGTCGGCCCAGCATGCGCCCCATGCCAGCAGTGTTGCCACGTAAGCCAATCCACGAGAAATGCGCATGTGCGATGCCCTTGCTTTCAGCCTGCGTGGTCCCTAAAGCCGCTCCACGCCACGGTAGTCTTGAGTTTGCACCAATATTAAGCGCGACAATGCGCCATGCATAGTCATTTTTCTGAAACCACGGGCCGCAAGCGGCTGGTTTATGGGGTCGCGGTGGGTACAGCCGTGGCACTGTTACCGCTGCCCACAGCCTGGTCTACGCAGATGCTGCTGGCCTGGTGCGCGGGCAGCTTCACGTTTCTAATCCTGTCCTGGTGGCTGGCCGCCCGCTTTGATGCCAAGCGCACACGTGCGCGGGCCCTGGCGCAGGACCAGTCCCACTGGATCCTGACGGGTCTGATCCTGTTGTCGGTCTTCATCAGTGCGGGCGCTATTGCGCTGATGCTGCAGCACGTGAAGGACTTGGCCGCTGCAGAACGGCTCGCACACCTGGGGCTGTCCATGCTGGCGCTGGCCGCGTCGTGGTTGCTGATGCAGACCATCTTTGCCTTCCACTACGCCCACTTGTACTACCAGTGTGAGTCACGCAGCCCGGGTGCCGGCGCGGGGTTGCAGTTTCCCGGCAAGGAGCCACCCGACTACTTTGACTTCTTGTACTACGCCCACGTGGTGGGCATGACGTCCCAGGTGTCCGACGTGGTCATCACCGCCCGCCACATGCGCCGCCTGACGCTGCTGCACAGCTTGGCAGCCTTTGCGTTCAATATGCTGGTGCTGGCGCTGAGCATCAACGTGATGGCGGGGGGGATTCAGTGATATAGGCCCCCACCCTTCGCCGCAGCGCTACTTGCGGCTGAAGCGGACCAATCCTGTCGACAGGCTGGTGCCTATAACAATCACCACGCCGCAAATCAGCATCCAGGACGTAACCTCTTCGCCCAGCAGTACGACGCCATACAGCAGCGCAAACACCGGAATGCCAAACGTGACCGACAGCGCCCGTGCCGGGCCGGCCCGCTCGATAAGGCGGAAGTACAAGATGTAGGCCACGCCGGTGCACAGTACGCCCAGGGCCACCACGGCCAGCATCGCACTCAGCGACACACCTTGCGCGGGCCAGAACCACCAGGCCAGCGGTGCCAGGCAAATCGTCGCACCGAGCTGGCTGCCGGTAGCCGACACCAGGGATGGCAGGCCGGTCATGTAGCGCTTGGTAAAGCTGGCCGCTACGCCATAGCAGGCCGTGGCCAGCAGGCAGGCCATCACCGCCCAGCCGGTGGCATTGCCACTGGCGTCGGGCTTGAAACTGGCCTTGTCCCATGCCAGCAGCGCTACACCCGCAAAGCCAACAGCCAAGCCCACGGCGCGCGAGCCGTTGGGTTTGTCCTTGAGCCACAGCCAGGCGATGACGGCACCAAACAGCGGTGTCGTCGCGTTCAAAATCGACGACAGGCCGGTGGTGATCGACAGCAGTGCAAAACCAAAGCAGGCAAACGGTATCGCCGAGTTCAGCACACCGACAACAAAGGTCAGCTTCCAATGTTGGCGCAGGCTGGGCCCATGGCCACGCAGCAGCACGATGGGCAGCAAAAACAGCGCGGCTATCCCTACCCGCAGGCCGGCTGTGGCAAACACGCCCAGCTCTTTGGCGCCCATGCGGGTGAACAAGAATGACGCGCCCCAGATGGCAGCCAGCAGTACAAAATCCAGCAGCCAGGACTTGGCGGGCGCGGCCGCCGTGCCTGTGCTGGTGGTGGGCGGCGCGGCGGCTGTACCTGCGGGGGCTTTAGACGTTGTAGCGGTGTTCACAGATGGCTCTCCAATTGCAATAGCGCGACTTTGCGCGGCAGGCCGCCGGCGTAGCCGGTCAGCGCGCCATTGCTGCCCACCACGCGGTGGCAGGGCACGATGATGCTGATGGGGTTGCGCCCCACCGCACCGCCGACTGCCCGCACGGCGCTGGCCTTGCCCAGGCCTTGGCTGATCGCGCCATAGCTGGTGGTGGCACCGGGCGCAATGCCGCGCAGTGCCGTCCACACGCGTTGCTGGAACGGTGTGCCGCGGCTCAGGTCTACTGGCACGTCGAAACTGCTGCGCTCTGCGGCAAAGTATTGCTGCAGCTCGTCTGCGGCCAGGCGCAGCACCGGGTGCGTGGTGGACACGGCCCACTGGGCAAAATCCGGTGCGTGCTTCTGGCCGTCAAAGCCTACCCAAACCAGAGCTTCATCATGGGCGACCAGCGTCATGGCGCCCCAGGGGCTGGCCAGGCTGGAACGAACGGTTGTGTGAGAATTTTTCATGGTAAATCAGCCTGTAGCCCTCGTAGAACGTGCGTAAGCAGCTATAAAAATAATAGTGATTTGTGAGGATAAATTCGCTCACTGGCCGGCCTGTGCTGGTTGCGGCGGTGTGGCCAGGCTGGCCCAGGCACGCACTACCGCGTAACTGCGCCATGGCTTCCAGCGCTGCGACGCTGCCTCGGCCGCCTGTTGCGGATTAGCCGCGTTGCGTACGCCCAGCGCGTTTTGCAGGGCCACATCGCCGGCCACAAAGGCATCGGGCCAGCGCAGCGCACGCATCGCAATGTACTGAGCGGTCCAGGGACCAATGCCGGGCAGGGCCTGCAGCGCGGCCAGCGTGGCGGGCACGTCCACGCCAGGCTGCAACACCACATTGCCGTTGATCACCGCCTGCGCCAGCGCCTGTATCGCGCGCTGGCGTTGGCGGACGATGCCCATCTGCCCCAGCTCGTCACCGCTGGCCTGCGCCAGCGCCTGGGGTGTGGGGAAAAGGCGGTTGACGCCAGCCGGAGCCTTGGGCACATCGCCGCCCCAACGCTCCACCAGGCGCGCCCCCAGCGTGCGTGCCGCTTGCACGGTGATCTGCTGGCCCAGGATGGCACGCACACCCAGCTCGAAGCCGTCGGCACAGCCTGGCATGCGCAGGCCGTCTGAACCGGGAAAGTCGTCCTGCAAGCAGGCATTGATGGCCCAGGGCTCGGCATCCAGGTCCAGCATCGCGCGCAGTCGCGCCAGCACCATTGGCAGCGCGTCGTTCAAGCTGTTGCAGATGTCAAATACCACGGTGCATCGCTCAGGCTCAAAGCGCGCCTGCACCCAACCGCTGTAGGTGCGCTTGCCCACGGCCAAAGACAGCGTGCGCGCCAACGTCAGCCGAGCCGGGTCTACCAGTTCCATGCCGGCGATCTGCCGCGTCGCAAAAAAGCCCAGCATCGCCGCCACATCGTAAGGCGGGCGGTACGCGCTCTTGAGCACAAAACCGGCGGTGTTGGGCGCCGTGGCGCTGCCCACCGGTTCGCGGTCCTTGCGCAGCTGGCGTGGTTGCAGGCGGTAGTGGTCAACAAAGCTGGCATTGAAACGGCGCAGGCTGCCAAAGCCGCTGAGTGCTGCCACCTGCGTCACCGGTAGCTCGGTATCGGTCAGCAAGCGCTTGGCCATCAGCAAACGCCGCGTCTGCAGATACTGCAGTGGCGACACGCCGCAATGTGTCTCGAAAATACGGCGCACGTGGCGTTCGCTGACGCCCAGCCGGTGGGCCAAATCCGCCATCGACGGCGAGCCATCGCTCCACAGCGTAGGCTCATCCAACAGGCGCGCAGCCTGCTGGGCCAGGATGGCGGAGGCGTCTTGTGTGGACCAGTTTTGAAGGTTGCCCAACGCCGCGCCATTCAGTGGTGTGGCACCCGGTGCCAGCTCGGGCCGGCAGCGCAGGCAAGGGCGGTAGCCGGCCGATTCAGCCTGCGCCGCCAGCGCGAAGAAGCGGCAGTTTTCACGCTTGGGCGTGCGCACCCGGCACACCGGCCGGCAGTAGACGCCGGTGGAGCTGACAGCCGTGAAGAAGTGGCCATCAAACCGCGCATCCCGCGCCTTGAGCGCCAGGTAGCAGGCGTCATCCTCGGCGGGGGTGTTGGTGCTGGTGGTTGGGGCTTTTGCGGCTGGCATGTGGGGAATGATACGCAGGGCGGGGGCGGGAAGTAGCCGTTTTCGGACACGTGGCTGGGCTTCGTTTGTGGCTACGTGGCTGTAGTGAGCTTGCGCGACCGGGGTTGGTACGTTCTGCTTGTGTTGGGGGGTCAGCTATAGTGCGAACCGGAAATTGCCACACGGAAAAGTGTTGTTCGCGACGAAAAGCTGTGTACTGCTTGTCGGTCGTATCGTTGAACTTTTTGCACACATTGAATGTATGTCCGCTCGTTTCTCACTGTTGCTCTGCGCCGCCTTGGTTTTTTCATGGGAGGCGCAGGCAGGCGAACCCTGTAGTCTGCAAACCGCTGCACTTCTGTCGAAGGGCAAGACGCAGGAGCTGGCTGCACTATTTGACGAACCAACTGCAGTCGCCGAAACATTTCAGCGCACGGCAGAGTATCTGGGCAAGATGTCGGCCGTTCAAGAGGCGGCTAAACCCCGTTTCGTGCAGAACAAGCGGCTAACTATCAAATCCAAAGACTCGCCGACGGCATACCGGTACGAAGGCTTCTGGATCAACGCACTGTCAGAGAAGGTTGGTCCAGTGCAGTTCCATTTTGAGCAGGCGCCAGGGTCAAACTGCAAATTGCTTGCGGTGCACGTCGATATTGAAACGTAGATACCGCTGTGTGAATCGCCGTCGGCCATTGAAAAATGGGGCAAGTCGGTTACGCCGCCGCGCGAGGAGTGTTGCACGCATTGCCGTTGGGCAATGCCGCTGAGTATGCGGGGTCTCCGTCCGTGCGGTCGACAGCAGTAGCGCAAGCGCCGCACACCTACAATCCTTCGCTCAGGCACGGCACCTGCATTCCGCCGTCTGCCACATCGATTATTCGTACAGGGAAAAAACTACACCATGATGAATCTCGCACCCAGCATCTTCAAAGCCTACGACATCCGCGGCATTGTGCCCACCACTATCAATGCCGATGTGGCACGCGGCCTGGGCCGGGCGTTTGGCACAGTGGCCTTGGCCGAGGGCCAGACCACAGTTGCCGTGGGGCGCGATGGGCGTTTGAGCGGGCCCTCGCTGGCCGAGGCACTGATGGCCGGTTTGCAGGACGCCGGCATCACCGTCATCGACATTGGCATGGTGACCACGCCGATGCTGTACTTTGCCGCCAGCACGCTTGCTGCGTCTGGCATCCAGGTCACGGGCAGCCATAACCCCAAGGACTACAACGGTTTCAAGATGGTGCTGGCCGGTCGCGCCATCTATGGCGATGACATCCAGAACCTGCGCAAAATCATGGAGACCGATGGCTGGACGCTGAAAGCCGGCGGCGCGCGCCAGACGGCCGATGTGCTGGAGGCCTACCGCAGCCGTATCGTCGGCGACATCAAGCTGGCCCGGCCGATCAAGATCGTTGTCGATTGCGGCAACGGCGTGGCAGGTGCCTCGGCCCCCGCCATCCTGCGCGCCATCGGCTGCGAGGTGACCGAGTTGTTCAGCGAAGTGGACGGAACCTTCCCCAACCACCACCCGGATCCGAGCAAACCCGAGAATTTGAGGGATCTGATTGCGGTATTGCAGTCTGGTGACGCCGAGCTGGGCCTGGCCTTTGATGGCGACGGGGACCGCCTGGGCATCGTCACCAAGGACGGCACCAACATCTACCCAGACCGCCAAATGATGCTGTTCGCCCGCGACGTGCTGAGCCGCGTGCCCGGCGGCACCATCGTCTACGACGTGAAGTGCTCGCAACGCCTGGCGCCGGCCATCACCGCTGCGGGTGGTGTGCCGCTGATGTTCAAGACTGGCCACTCGCTGATCAAGGCCAAGATGCGCGAGATCGATTCGCCGCTGGGTGGCGAGATGAGCGGCCACATCTTCTTCAAGGAGCGTTGGTATGGCTTTGACGACGGCACCTACGCCGGTTGCCGCCTGCTGGAGATCGTCAGCCGCGTGGCGGATGCGGGTGTGATGCTCAACGACTTGCCGACCAGCTTCTCTACGCCTGAATTGAACGTGAAGTGCGCAGAGGGCGAACCCCACGCCTTGGTGGAGCAACTGATTGCGAAAGCATCATTTGCAGCGCCCGCCACCATCAACACGATTGATGGTGTTCGCGTGGACTGGCCGGATGGCTTCGGCCTGATCCGCGCCTCCAACACGACGCCGGTGCTGGTGCTGCGCTTTGAAGGGCACACGCCCGAAGCCTTGCACCGCATCCAGGAAGACATGCTCACACTGTTGCGCTCGGTCAAGCCCGACGCCAGTTTCGCCGAGGCTGCGCATTGAAAGAACGGCGTGCTCGCAGTGAGGTGAATCCACCCGGCGACGATGTGCAGGGGGTGCGGGAGCGTGGGGGCAATGCTCTTGCGCCGGGCCGCCCCCAGGAAGAGCACGCCCCCTCGGGGGGCAGCGACCGACACGGAGTGCGGGAGCGTGGGGGCAAGATCCTCATCGTCAAGCTGTCATCGCTGGGCGATGTGGTGCATGCGATGCCGGCTGTGCAGGACTTGCACCGAGCTTTCCCCAACGCCGAAATCGACTGGGTCGTGGAGCGGGGATTTGCCCCGCTTGTCACGCGCTGCGAAGGTGTGCAAAAAGTCATCCCATGTGAACTGCGCAAGTGGCGCAAGACTCCCTTTGCGCAAAAGACGCGTGCCGAGTGGCGGGCCTTCAAACACCGGCTGCAGGCCGAGCGATACGACGCGGTGTTGGACCTGCAGGGGCTAAGCAAATCCGCGCTGGTGGCCTGGTTGGCACGCACGACGCCAGACGGTCGCCGCATCGCCATGGCCAACCAGACCGAAGGCTCGGGTTATGAAGCGCCAACGCGCTGGGTGGCCGACGTAGCTATCCGCCTGGAGCCGCATGTGCATGCCGTGCAGCGCGCGCGCCTGCTGTGCGCGCAGGCGCTGGGCTACACGGTTGAGGGGCCGGCGTATTTCGGGCTTAAGCCTGGTGAGCATGTGGCGCTGCCGTGGGACCCCACGGGCGGCCCGGGCAATTCGTTTGTGCCGCGCAAGGCCTGTGTGGCCCTGGTGCACGGCAGTTCGCGCGAAGACAAGCATTGGCCGGTCGCCTCCTGGATCGCGCTGGGCCAGCGGCTGAACCACAGCGGCTTTGCCGTGGCGCTGGCGCATGGCAATGCCGCGGAGAAGACCACCAGCGACACCATCGCTGCCGAGCTGGATGATGCCTGGGTCTGGCCGACCATGGGCCTGGACGCGGTGACGGACACCATGGCGCAGTGTGCCGGCGTCATCGGCGTGGACAGCGGCCTGAGCCATATTGCGGTGGCGCTGGGTTTGCCCCACGTGCAGATTTACAACTTCGACACGGCCTGGCGCACCGGGCCGCCAGCAGCTGAGCAGGGGCCATCGCCCCAGGTCAGCGTCTACGCGAGTCCAACGCCGGATGTGGATGCGGTCTGGCAGGCATGGGAAGCCCTGGACACGCCGGTGTTCTCCCGATAATCCACACGCCATGCTGCGCCCTCTGTATTCCCTGCTGATGTGGCTGCTGCAGCCCTTTGTGCGCGCCAAGTTGCGCCGCCGTGCGGTGCAGGAGCCGGAGTATGGCCAGCACGTGGAAGAGCGTTTTGGTGTCTACCCGGCGTTGCAAAAACCGTTGGGCAGCGAACAGTTTTTTGTGTGGGTGCATGCCGTGTCGTTGGGCGAAACACGTGCCGCCGCCGAGCTGATAGCCGCGCTGCGCGCCACCTTGCCCGGCATGCGCCTGCTGTTGACCCACGGCACGGCCACGGGCCGGGTGCAAGGCCGGTCGCTGCTGCAGGCGGGCGACATGCAGGTATGGCAGCCGTGGGACACGCCCGGCGCGGTTAAACGTTTCTTGGCCCATTTCCAACCGCGGGTGGGCCTTCTGGTGGAGACCGAAATCTGGCCGAACATGGTGGCAGCGTGCAAGGCGCGCCGTGTACCGCTGTGCCTGGTCAATGCCCGCATGAGCGAGAAGTCGTTGAGGCAGTCGCTGCGCCTGGCCTGGCTGGCACGCCCCGCCTATGCCAGCCTGCGAGCCGTGTGGGCGCAGGCCGCGCCCGATGCCGCGCGGCTGGGCACGCTGGGTGCGCCCGTCAAAGGCGTGCTGGGCAATTTCAAGTTTGACGCCACGCCCGATGCGGCGCAACTGCAACAGGGCCATGCCTGGCACTGCACCCAGCCCGGGCCGGTCATCGTGTTTGCCAACACGCGCGAAGGTGAAGAGGCTGTTTTCCTGCAAGCGCTTAAGCAGAATCGGGCTGTAGCCCTCGTGGGTCAAGCGCAAGCAGCTACTGAAACTATAGCAAGCCCAGCGGTGCAGTGGATGCTGGTGCCGCGCCACCCGCAGCGTTTTGATGCCATTGCAGCCCTATGCGAGGCCGAAGGGTTTACCGTATCGCGCCGCAGCCAGTGGGGCGATGGCCCACCGCAGCCGGCCGACATTTGGCTGGGCGACTCTATGGGCGAGATGGCGCTGTACTACGCGTTGTCGGATGTGGCCCTGCTGGGCGGCAGCTTTGCCCCGCTGGGTGGCCACAACCTGATTGAGGCCACGGCCTGCGGCTGCCCCGTGGTCATGGGGCCGCATACCTTTAACTTTGCGCAGGCCGCTGAGCTGGCGGTGGAGGCGGGCGCCGCGTTTGCACAGCCGGATATGCCGCAAGCCATTAGCCGCGCGCTGGCGCTGGTGCAGTCAGCGCCAGAATTGAAAAAAGCCCAGGCCGCCGGTCGGGCGCTGGGCTTGGAGCATGGCGGGGCCGCCAAGCGCACCGCGCTGGCGGTGCATGAATTGTTGGGCTAGCCGCCGCGCCGGGCCGCCCTAAGCGAGGCTGCGCCCTCGGGCGGCAGCGCAGTGGGCGGAGCGACAGGCGTGGGGCTTATTACGGCGTCAGTTGGGTATTGATAGGCGCCAAGTCTTCTGCCTTCAGCGTGCCGGCAGCTTGGCGCAGTTTGAGGCCGCCCATCAGCACGTCGTATCGGGCCTTGGCCAGCTTGGCTTTGGTGTCAAACAACTGGCTTTGTGAATTCAGCACGTCGATATTGATGCGCACGCCCACCTGGTAACCCAGCTGGTTGGCTTCCAGGGCACTTTGCGTGGAAGCTTCGGCGGCTTGCAGCGCCAGCACCTGGGCCTGCCCGGACTGCACACCAAAGTAGGCGGTGCGCGTGCCTTGGGCTACGGTGCGCTTGGTTGCTTCCAGATCGGCGCGTGCCTTGTCTTCCAGCGACAGGGTCTCCCGGATACGGTTTTGTGTGGCGAAGCCGGCAAACAGCGGCAAGTTCAGGCTCAAGCCCACGGTGCCGACGTTGGCCCGGCTTTCGATGCCAGAACCGGCGGCAGAACCGCCGCGGTTGGATACCGCTGTGTAGCTGCCGGTCAAATCCAATGTAGGTTTATGGCCGGCTTTGGCTTTGTCGGTTTCCAGCAGGGCCACGTCCAGCGCTACTTGCTGCAGCTTGACGTTGGGATTATTGGCCTCGGACTGAAACACCCATTGGTTCACGTCGGCAGGCTCCACAGGCGCCAGTACCACTGGGGCTCGCAACGGCTTGGGTTTGACATTGGCTTGGCCGACCAGTTGGTTCAGCGCCAAGGATTTCACCAGCAGGTCGTTCTCGGCGGCCAGTTCCTGCGCAATCACCAGGTCATAACGGGCTTGGGCTTCACGCGAATCAGTGATGGTGGACGTGCCGACTTCAAAGTTGCGTTTCGCAGACGCAAGTTGTTCGCCCACCGCGGTCTTCTGGCTCTTGACAAAGGCAAGGCTGTCGGAAGCGGCCAGCACATCAAAATAAGCCTGGCTGACGCGCACGATCAAGTCCTGGTCGGCCGCCTCCAACTGGGCCTTGGCCAAATCAATTTGCTTCAAGCCTTGTTCGTAGCTGGCCCAGTTGGCCGGACGGTACAGCGGTTGCGATACACCGATAGTGCCGGTGTCGGTTGCATACGTGTAGTTGTTGGCGGCAATGGCAGGCGCCTTGGTGTCCTGGTTGGTCTGCGTGGTGCCCAGCGTCAGGCCGGCGGTGGGCAGCAGCAGGGCCTTGGCCTGGTCGGCTTTGGCCAGCGTTGCATCGTATTGCGAGCGTGCCGACTGGAAGGTTGCGTCATAGCCCCGGGCTGCGGCGTACAAGTCCACCAGGCTTTGTGCCTGTGCGGAGACAGACACGCTGGCAGCCAGTGCCAGCACCAGAGGGATAAGACGGAAACTCGTAGAGGCTTTATGACGGGTCATAGTGGTTTTTCTCGGGCTTGTAAAAAGTGGGAATCAGTAGCGCGCAATGCTTGGATCGAGTTCGGCAGACCAGGCATGGATGCCACCGGCAATATTGGCCAGGTGCTCGAATCCATGGCCTGCCAAAAAATGGGCGACCTGCATGCTGCGCCCACCGTGGTGGCACAGGCAGGCAATGGGTTGCTCGGGGTCCAACTTGGCCAGGCGTGCAGGGATGCTGTTCATCGGTATGGCCAGCAGCGTGAAGCCGTCAGCCTGGACGCTGGCGATCTGCAGTTCGTGCGGCTCGCGCACATCCAACACCACCGGTTCACCGATTGCGCGTACGCCGTTCAACCAATGGGCCAGATCTTGGGGACGTACTTGCGCAATCATGGGTGCCAAACTTTTACAACTTGAAGCGCGAAGGCTCGGGGAAGTTTTGCAGGCGCGGCGCCACGGTGTCCCAGCCTTGCACGGTGGTGAAGGTGGACTCGCCAGTGCGGGTGATGACGGTGGCGCGCATGATGGGCTCTTCACCCACGATGGCGCCCAGGCGGCCGCCGACTTTCAGCAGGCTCAGCAAACTGTGGGGCACCTCGGTCACCGAGCCACTCAGCGCGATGACGTCAAAGCTGCCGTCGGCAGAACCGATCTTGGCGCCATCGGCTTGGCGCACTTCCACATTCTGGATGCCAGCGTTACGCAGGTTGTTGCGGGCTGTATCGGCCAGATCAGCATGGATTTCGACGGTGATCACGCGTTGCGCCATGCTGGCCAGCAGCGCGGCCATGTAGCCGGAGCCAGTGCCGATTTCGAGCACGGTGTCAGTAGGGCGCACAGCCAGATCCTGCAGCATGCGGGCCTCCAGCCGGGGCTCCAGCATGCACTGGCCCTTTGCGATGGCTTCTTCGCCCGATCCCATCAGCGGGATTTCCAGATCGGCAAAGGCCAAGGCTTTGTGCGCGGCAGGCACAAAGGCTTCGCGCTTGACGGTGGACAGCAGCTCCAGCACGGCCGGCTCTGACACATGCCAGGGGCGAATCTGCTGCTCGATCATGTTGAAGCGGGCTTGTTCGATGTTCATGTTGGGTACTCCAGGGCGTAGGTTGGCGGTTTGCGGCAAATTTTACTTGGCGCTGGCCGCGGCCTGGACAGATGGCGCATCAGACGCTGGCCGCGTACTGAGCCCGTACAAAATGGTGTCTACCTGTACCGCCATGTACTGTTCGGGGTCGATCTGCATGCCCGCTTCGTGGCAGGCGCCCCAGCAGTTCTTCCACGTAGCCAGGAAGAGCATCGGTGCCAGTACGGTGTAGACGCCGTATTTCTGGTCGATGGGGCGGAACTCGCCGCGGTCCACACCGCGCTGCAATACCCGCTGCAGCAGTTCGTGACCGGGCTGGATGACCTCGGCGTTGTAGAAGGCCGCCAGCTCCGGGAAGTTGCCGGCCTCGCTCATCATCAGTTTGATGATGCCAGCCGCCTTCGTGGAGCCAATGCGCTCCCACCAGGCCTGCACGCAGTAGCGCAGCATATCGGCGCTGGTGCCTTGAAACGTGTTGAACTCGTCGTTCCACTCACTGAACCGGCCGGAAATGTTCTCGCGCACTACCGCCTTGAACAAATCCTCTTTACTGGAGAAATACAGGAACAGCGTGCCCTTTGACACGCCGGCGCGCTTGGCCACTTCTTCCGCACGGGTGCCGGCAAAGCCCTTTTCCACGAACAGGTCCAGCGCAGCGGCCAGCAGTTCCCCGGGACGCGCGTCCTTGCGGCGTTCGCGCTTGGCGCGTACGGTGGCAACGATCTGTTCAATAGGGCAGGAAGAGGTCATGAAGTTACTGACTGATTGGTTATTAGTGTACCGTAGCACCTTCGCAAGGTCAAGGCCGGAGCGACGGACGACGTCCAGCGCGCGATGAAAGCACCGAAACGTGCGACAGGCGAAAATGTGGACCACATGATGCCAACAATTCCCTGTAACCCGCCATTGTGCGGGCTCCCATCGCTTTATGACCACCACATGGGGTCTGCGCAGCCGGTTTGCAACGCCCCTGTTCACGTAGCGCGGGGCTAAGGCGATGTACCACGGCGAACGCTTCAACAGTATCAGCCATCTTGTCGGCGCAGGGCTGTCGGTATTGGGTGCTGTCTGCCTGGTCGTGCTGGCGGCGCAGCAAGGCGACCCTTGGAAGATCATCAGCTTCAGCATCTACGGCACGATGCTGGTGACCCTGTATGTGTTCAGCACGCTGTACCACAGCGTACGCGGGCGGGCCAAGGCGGTGCTGCAGAAGTTCGACCATTGCTCCATCTATTTGCTGATCGCCGGCAGTTACACGCCGTTTGCGCTGGTGTCACTGCGCGGCGTATTGGGCTGGTGGTTGCTGGGCGGCATATGGGCGCTGGCCTCGGTCGGCATCGTCCAGGAAATCTGGTTTGCCAAGGGCGCGCGCGTGCTGTCGCTGGTGATTTATCTGCTGATGGGCTGGTTGGCGCTGGTGGCCGTGGTGCCGCTATGGAATGCGCTCACCCCCCGCGGCTTTCTGTGGTTGGCCGCAGGGGGCGTGTTCTACACCGCCGGTATCTACTTCTATGTGGCTGACAGCCGCATACGGCACGGCCATGGCCTTTGGCACCTGTTTGTGCTGGGTGGCAGCATCTGCCACTTCTACACCGTGTTGGCCTTCGTGGCCTGATGGCTTACTGTTTCTTTTGAGCCGACGGCGGGCCGGGTAGGGCGTCTTTGCTGTTGTGGGGGCCACCATCCTTGGGCGCGTCCTTCGGGCGGCATGCGAGTGGCCGGCCTTCGGGCGCAAAACAACTGCCCTTGACCGCACCTCGGGGTGACGTGAAGTTGCAATCTTGCCCACTCTTCAATGCCTTGCACGCGTCCAGCGCTTCCTGCGGCGGCCCGCGGTGTTGCGGTGGCTGTTGCTGCTGCTGTTGGCCGCTATTCGACGGCGACGTGCCGGACGGCTGGGCACACAGCAGGCCGGATGCGAACACCATCGCGCACAACAGGCTGCTGTGTGCGATGGAATGCTTGGGTAGGGGACGCATGGTTTGACTCCTGAAGTTCGGGCAGCACCAGCTGGCCGATGGTGCATTGTGGGCCGCAAATGTGGAGAAAGAATGGAGACGCGCAACAGGGTTTAGGCACCCCGCGTAAGATGGGCCACTCGCACCCGACCAACGCCTTTTGAACGGAGAAATCCCATGACAGCCCCGACCAGCAACTCCCTGCAAACCATCACCCTGGGTGGGGGCTGCTTCTGGTGCACCGAGGCGGTGTACGTACAGGTCAGGGGCGTCGTCGATGTGGAGTCTGGCTACAGCAATGGCCGGGTGCGCCAGCCCAGCTATGAGGACGTGTGCACCGGCAACACCGGCCACAACGAGGTGGTCAAGCTGGTCTATGACACGGCCCAGATCAGCACGCGCGAGGTGCTGGAGATCTTCTTTGTGATCCACGACCCCACCACCCTGAACCGCCAGGGCAACGACAGTGGCACGCAATACCGCAGCGGCATCTACTTTTCGACACCCGAGCAACAGGCCGTGGCCAAAGAGGTGATTGCCGAGATGCAAGCTAGCGGCACCTATAGCAGGCCTATCGTGACCGAGGTGCTGCCCTTGGACAACTACTGGCCGGCTGAGGAATACCACCAAGACTTTTTTGCGCGCAACCCAAATCAGGGATATTGCATGGCGGTGGCGGCACCCAAAGTGGCCAAGTTTCGCAAGACCTTTGCGCGTCTGCAGAAGCCCTGAGCTTTTTGGCGGGCCCGCTCTGGCGGCAAGACCGACTGCCAAGCGACGAATAGCACGGGTTTTCGCTATTAGTTTGAGAGCCATGCACTCCCGATAAACGAGGCCCCTGTGCGAGAATTGGCCCCCATGAAGGTGGCGTACAAGGTTAAGGCATATGCGTGTGGGTTGCTCCTGCTGTGTACTGCCATCGGCAGCGCAGCGCTGACGCTGGGTCGGGCGCAAGGCGCCATCTTTGTCGGCAAGCCGCTGGATCTGCGGGTCCAGCTGCAGTTTGACGCCAGTGAAGACGTGCAGGCCGCCTGCATGGACGCAGAGGTCTTTTACGGCGACACGCCACTCGAAGCCGCCAGGGTTTCGGTAAGCCTGGAACCGGTCAGCGCCAAAGGGCCCACCGTGCGGGTGACGTCGCCGGTACTGATCAACGAGCCCATCGTGACGGTCAACTTCCGCGTCGGTTGCCAGCAAAAACTGTCCAAGCGCTACACCGTATTCCCTGAAGTCGCCAGCAATGTGGTGGAGCCGCCAGCCCCTCAGGCCACGCCGCGAAACACCACACCCGTCAACCTGCCGGCGGTCACCACAGCGCCGCAGCAGGCCGTGCCAACCCCTCGGGCCGAGCGCCCGCTGCGCAAACCCCGTCCAGAAAGTGCACCTTCGGCAGTGGCACCCGAGCGGCCTGCGGCCCGGCCGGTGCGCGCTGTGCCCGAGGTGGCGACCCCACCGTCCGCGGCCGCAGTGCGCGCCAAGCCGACTGCCAAGGCTGGCGGCAAGTCCCGCCTCAAGCTGGACCCGTTGGACCTGCTGATAGACCATGACCCTGTACTGCAGGCCACGACCGAGTTGCTGACCCCGCCGCAAGAGAATGTCGCCGCGCGCGCCGAGGCAGCAGCGCTGTGGCGCTCGCTGAACACCAGCCCCGAAGAACTGATGCAGCAAGAGGCCAAGGCCAAGGCTTTCGAGAAAGACCTGAAAGACTTGTACACCGTGACGGCCCAAAACCAGAAGGGTTTGATGGACCTGGTGGCCCAGGTTCAGCGCGCAGAATCGGAGCGCTATGCGAACGGGCTGGTCTACACGCTGGCGGGTCTGTGTGTGCTGGCCCTGGCGGCGCTGGTCTTGATGTGGTGGCGGGGCCGCACCGCGCGGCCAGCAAGTTGGCGGGATGGCCTGGACAGTGACGACAGCCTGCTGGCCGAATTGGTACAGGCTCCACCGGTCAGCCGTTCGCGCGCGCAGCGCCCGGTGGATGAACCTGCCGACCCAGCTGCGGTACCCGCTGCGCGCGACGTGACTTCTGCCTACGCTTTTGCCTCGGCCTCCACGTCTGGCATGGCCCCGCTGGACCTGGATCTGGATGCATTCGACGTGACGCCGACGGCACCCATACCGGTGGAGCACGTCCGTCCCTCGTTTGCCGATCTTGCAGCGCCCCGCGCCACCGTGCCCCGTCCGCCCACAGCATCCACCTCGAAGGCGGCACCGCTGGCTGGCGGCCGCGATTTTTCCATCAGCGTGGCTGGAGGCCTGCGCGCGATTGACTCCACCGAACTGCTGGACGTGCGCAAGCAAGCCAGCTTCTTCTTGTCATTGGGTGAGGTTCAAAGCGCGATTGATGTGCTGGTCAACCATATCGCGCAGGTAGGCGAGTCCAGCCCGCTGGTGTGCCTGGATCTGCTGAAGATCTACTACAAGGAAGGCCGCGAGCCGGAATACGAGGCGTTGCGCCACGAGTTCAACAACTGGTTTACCGGCCGCGTTCCCGCCATTGACGACTTCACGAACGAAGGCCGTTCACTGGAGAAGTACCCCAAGGTCATTGACCAGATTGTTGCGCTGTGGCCCGACCCACGCGTGCTGGAGTACATCGAAAATTGCATTTACCACCACTCCAGCGACGTCTACGAGCCAGACTTTGACCTGCTGGCGTACCGCGAGTTGCTGCTGTTGCACGGGGTGGCCAAGCGCATCGTGCGCCTGTCGGATGACGGCTCTGACAGCCATGCGGCTGGGCTGGTGCGTATCCCGGCGCGTGCGCCATCGGGCGACACCAGCATAGACGCGTCTGGCAATGGGGATGTGGCCCATCGGGTCGGTGCGCAACACCGCGGTGCGTGGAAACGCAACCCGGTGCCCACGCGCAAGCCCAAAGATCCCCAGGCAGACGTGGAAACCCGCGGTGCGCCGCTGGAAGACCCGACAACGGACTTCAATTTCCTGGATCTGCGCTAAGGGGCGGCCCGCTCGGCGCCGCGCTGCGGTCAGCGTACCGTGTTCCAGTTGGTATCGGGCGGCGCGTTGAGTTCCAGGTAGTTGAGCCGCTCCAGCAACGACAGAGCTTCGGATACCAGCGCAGGGTCGTCCGACTCCAACACCTCGGTGGCCAAATCCCGCGCCTCGGGCCACAACTCCAGCGCTGCCGATTCGTGTGCCAATGCCATCGTGATGGTGAAGTCGTAGGCCTTGGAGCCGGGCTCATGGGGGTTGTCCATGTGATCGGAATGTTGTTCGGGTCGCCCGTCCTCGGCTTCGACTTTCGCCTCCAGTTGGAGTTCGGGTTCCGGTTGCGCTTCTTTTTCTTTTTCTTCTTGCACTATGGGATCCAGAGTTGCTGCAGGTGGCTTGTCCATGGCGTATTCGGGTATGGCGTCGGCGGCGGCGCGCGCGGGTTCGGGCTTCATGCCGTAGTCCTCTAGCGTGAAGGACAGGTGGATATCTTCGGCCAGCGCATTGGCGTTGGTGCCCGGCAGTATTTCCCCCGGCTGGCGCCAGGGGTCCAAACCCAGATCCAGATCAAGGGGGTCGGGTTCGGGTTGGGCAGCGGCCGCGGGGGCCTCCTGCCTCTGCGGCACCGGCGCTTCCGGGGTCACAGCGCTGTCGTCCAGCCAGGCGTGGGCACTGGGTGGGGCGGGTTCGTCCAGGTCGAGGTCTAGATCCAGGTCGGCGTCCGGGTTGAGCGGCGCAAGGCCGCCTTCCTCGCGTTCCAGCAAATAGGCCCGTGCTTCGCGTTTTTCAGCCAGGGATTTGCGCACGCGAACGACTTCGGTTGCGGCAGCCTCCGAGTCAAAGGCCAGATTGGGGTCCTGCCGGGCAAAGGGGCTGGATGGATCGAAGGTCTGTGCCGTGTCACCCGACAAGGTGCTCGGGTCCCAGTGCAGCGCATCGCCGTGCGGGGCCCGGCTGGGTGGTTGGGTGCTATTGCCAGGGGCATACAGCATGGGGCCGCCCGTTTCGGACAGCGGCGCGCGTGCGCTGGTATGGGGCGCCTCCCGCGGCACGGCAGCGCGCGGCGCATCGATCCAGCGGGTGCGCGGCCGCTGCCACATGTACCACCAGGCCGCCACGCTGGCCAACAGCAGGGCAGAGCCCACGCCCAGCATGGCGCTGTTCACTGAGCTGAGGCCTGGCAGGTTGTCTGTGATGGTGGAGAAGGGGTCTACGGTGGTGCGCGTCTGTAACTGTTGCAGCGATTGCTGCGTGGCTTTCGCCTGCTGCTGCAGGCCTTTCAGCTCGGCCTCCATGCGGTCGAAATGGCTGGCCCCGGCCGCAGGCGGGTTCTGGGGCTGTGGGGTGGTCTCTGGCAGTGACGAAGTGGAGGGCAATTGGGTCTCACATGCGGGGAACGGGCTGCCCTGTGCAGACACGGCTCTCCAGGTTGCGGCGAATGATAGTGCATGCGCAGGCCAGGCCCCTAGCTCCTTGCCCCCACGGTCGCCCACTGCGTGTGGCTTCCTGCCCCCCAAAGGGGGCCGCGTTCTGCCTTGGGGCCGGCCCGGCGGCAGAACCTAGAATGCAGCCTTCCTTCTGCCGACCCCACCCAACGCCATGCCATCCACCGCCGACATCCGCATCCGCAGCGTGCGCCCGCTGATCTCACCGGCCATTCTGGAAGACGAACTGCCGCTGATGGAGGCCGGTGCCGCCGCCATCCACCAGGCCCGCCGCGATGTGGCCAAGGTCATTACCGGCCAGGACGACCGTCTGCTGGTGCTGGTGGGGCCGTGCTCGGTGCACGACCCGGCTTCGGCCCTTGACTACGCGCGCAGGCTGGCCCCGGTGGCCCAGGCCATGGCGCAAGACCTACTGGTCGTGATGCGCGTCTACTTCGAGAAGCCCCGTACCGTCGTCGGCTGGAAAGGGCTGATCAACGATCCCGGCCTGGACGGCAGCTTCCAGATCAACCGCGGCCTGCGCCTGGCGCGCAAGTTGCTGCTGGACATCACCGACATGGGCCTGCCGATCGCCACGGAATTTTTGGACACCACACTGGGCCAGTACTACGCCGACCTGATTTCCTGGGGTGCCATTGGCGCGCGCACCACCGAGAGCCAGATCCACCGCGAGCTGGCCTCGGGCTTGTCGATGCCGGTGGGCTTCAAGAACCGCACCGATGGTGACCTGCAGGTGGCGGTGGATGCCATCCTGTCAGCACGCCACCCGCATTGCTTCCCGTCACTGACGCACGAGGGCGCGCCCGCCGTGCTGACCACATCCGGCAACGAGCACACCCACCTCGTGCTGCGCGGCGGCAGCCGCAGCGGCCCCAACTTTGACGCCGCCCATGTGGCGGAGGCCGCGGCGCTGCTGCAAAAGGCAGGCGCACCGCAGGCCTTGCTGGTGGACTGCAGCCATGCCAACAGCAGCAAGCGGTTTGACCGCCAACCCGAGGTCGCGCGGGATGTGGCCGCGCAGGTGGCGGCTGGCCAGCAGGCCATCATCGGCGTCATGCTGGAGAGCCATCTGGTGGCCGGCACGCAGCCTGTGGTGTCGGGCCAGCCGCTGACCTACGGCCAGAGCATCACCGATGGCTGCCTGGCGTTTGACGACACGCTGCCGGTGCTGGAAAACCTGGCCCAGGCGGTGCGCAGCCGCCGGCTGCAGAACAAGTCGTCCTAGGGTTGCTATACATTTAGTAGCTGCTTACGCACGTTTGGCAAGGGCTACAGCCCGATTGCGCTTAAGGATTCGGCGCCAGGGCCGTACAGCCTAATCCCCCAAGCGGAATACCGACACCGCCCGTGCCAGCCGCTGCGCCTGCTCCTGCAGGCTGGCCGCTGCCGCGGCGGATTGCTCCACCAGCGCGGCGTTCTGTTGCGTCATTTGGTCCAGCTGGTTGACGGCAGTGTTGACCTCGCCAATGCCGTCAGATTGTTCGCTGGCTGCCGACGTGATCTCGCCAATCGTGTCGCTGACGCGCTGCACCGAGTTGACGATCTCGCCCATCGTGTTGCCGGCGTTTTGCACCAGCGTGGTACCCGACGCGACCTTGTCCACCGATGCACCGATCAGCGCCTTGATCTCCTTTGCAGCCTCGGCACTGCGGCCGGCGAGAGACCGAACCTCGCTGGCGACCACCGCAAAGCCACGGCCCTGTTCACCGGCGCGGGCTGCTTCCACCGCGGCGTTCAGCGCCAGGATATTGGTCTGGAACGCAATGCCGTCGATGACGCTGATGATGTCGGCAATCTTGCGCGCGCTTTGGTTGATGTCCTCCATGGTGCGGACCACCTGGCCGACCACGGCACCGCCGCGCGCGGCTACCTCGGCGGCGGAGGCAGCCAGCTGGTTGGCCTGGCGGGCCGAATCGGCGGACTGGCGCACCGTGGCCGTCAGCTCCTCCATGCTGGACGCGGTGCGCTGCAGGTTGCTGGCGGTCTGCTCGGTGCGCACGCTCAAGTCCTGGTTGCCGCTGGCTATCTCGGCGCTGGCCGTGCTTATGCTGTCCACCGCGGTGCGCACCTGCGACAGCGCGGTCTGGTAGCGCATGCGCATGCCTTCGACCTCGCGCACCAGGGCGCCGATCTCGTCGTTGCGTTCGGACTGGAACGATTGGGTCAGGTCCCCATCGGCCACCGCCTTGACCACCGTGGTCAGCTCACCCAGCGGCTGGCTCACAGTGCGCCGCACGGCGGCAAAAATGGCGGCCGCCAGCAGCACGGTGGCCAGCGCCATCAGCCCCCAGATCATCGCCATATTGCTGCGGTTGCGCGCGGTGGATTCGCTGTGCGAGACCTCGGCCACCACCCAGGCGTTGCTGCTCTTGACCTTGCGCACCAGTGCCCAGCGATCGGAGCCATTGGTCTGCAGCAGCGGTGCGGCCGTGTCAACGCGGCCATCCGGTGCAGCGGCCAGCGCCTCGACAAACGCGGTAGCCTGCGGCGAAACTTCGCTCAACTTTTTGCCACTGGCCGTGGGGTGGACCAGGAACACGGCATCGGCCGGTGCGCTGCGTGGTGCGATGACGTAGACCCCGCCGGTTTCAAAAAATTTGGCGTTGGCCACCTGCTGGTTCAGCTCGGTCTGCAGCGGTGTCAGGTCGCGCGATGCGGACAGGATGCCGATGAGCTTGCCCTCGGCGTTTTTCAGCGGCTCGTAGTGCGCCATATAGGGCTTGCCGAACAGCACTTCGCGGCCGGTGTAGGGCTGGCCAGCCAGCACGGCCTTGTAGGCGGGGTGGTCGCGGTCCAGCGGCGGGGCCAGCACGCGTTCACCATCGGTCTTCTTCAGCGATGTGGTGATGCGCACAAAGTCATCACCCTTTTTCGCAAACACGGTGCCCAGATTGCCCGTGTTGCCGGTGAAGGTGTCGACATCGCCAAAGTTGTTATTGACGGCGGCGCCATAGCTCTTGATCTCGCCAGTGGCCTCGTCCTGCGCCATCGTGGCTTCAAACGATTGCTGCAGCGTCTTGGCCGCGCGTTGCACCAAGTCGCGCTGCGCGTCGTCTGCGGCGTCCATGCTCTTGGCGATGCCTTCGATCTTGTCGGCCACCGATTCTTGTACCTGCTGGCGCGCGGTGCGCCCCGACACCACACTGATGGCCAGCGCCAGCAGCACGAGAATGGTGGCGATGATGCCCATTGCCAGCAGCGTCAGCTTGCGGGCAACCGATGGGGGCGTGGGCGTCTTGGCGGCAGCGTGGTTCATGCTCGCACTATTGCCGCTGGCGGCGGCAGCGTCAATACGCAATAAGCCAGTCAGCCAGTGCGCTTGCTGCAAGTGTGCAGAAGAGAAAGCGCAGCGCAGTGCTCAGTGTGAGGCTAGGGAATGTACCGAGCAAATGGCACGCTAATTGTCGCTATAAAGACATTTTGCTGTCATTCACCCGCGTAGCATCTGCATTCCCTGTCGATGCGCCCACCGTATGAAAACCACCATGACCCCATTCCCGCCCCGCTTCGCCAACACTCAGCAGGGGCAGCCAACGCGCCGCCGCATGTTGGGTGCGCTTGCCGCACTACCACTGGCGGCCAGCGGCGTGCCGGCTCGGGCGGACGACACCGGCCCGATCAAGATTGCGCAGTCCATCGCTCTGACGGGTCCCTTGGGCGAGTTGGGCCAGGCCATGCACCAGGGCGCCAAGGTCTGCTTTGCCGCTGTCAACGCCAAGGGCGGCGTCAACGGCCGCCCCATTGAGTTGGCCGTGGCCGACGATGGCTACGACGTCAAGCGCTCGTTGGCCAATGTCAACGGCTTCATAGAAGACCGCAGTAACTTTGCGTTGTTCAACTGCATGGGCACGCCGATGATCGAGGCTATGCTGCCCAAGGTTATCGAATCTGGCATACCGTTTTTTGCGCCGTTTTCGGGCGCTCTGTCAGTACGCCCCAAGAACGCACACAACGTGTTCAACATCCGCGCCAGCTACGCCGATGAGGCCGAGCAACTGGTGCAGCATTTGGCCACGGTGGGGATCAAACGCATTGCCATCGTTTACCAGAACAATTCATTTGGTAAGGAAGTGTTCACGGCCACGCAACAGGCCATGTCGCACTACAAGCTCGAATCCGTTGCAACGGTGACGGTGGAGAGCGACGCGTCCGATGCCGCGGCAGCAGCAAAGAAGATTGCCGCACAGGCGCCTGAAGCCGTGCTGGTGGGCCTGGCTGGCAAGCCGACCATTACCTTTGTCAAAGCCGTGCGGCAAGAGCGCAAGGGCCTGCAGTTGTACGCACTATCCATCATGGGTGCAGCGGCCACCATTGCCACGTTGGGTGGGGACGCCACGGGCATGACGATCTCGCAGATCGTGCCATTGCCCAGCAATATGTCGCGTCCTGTAGTGCGTGACTTTCAGCTTGCTTGGAAGGCGGCCAATGTAGCGCTGGAGCCTTCACACCTGGCACTAGAGGGCTACATCAACGCGCGCGTGTTCGCCGAGGCCCTGCGCCGCGCCGGTCGCAACCCTACACGCAGCAGTTTCATTGAGGCTGCATGGAGTACCAAGAACTTGGACCTCGGTGGTTTTGCGGTGAATTTCAACGAGTCCGCGATGAACGCATCGCGCTTCGTCGAGCTGACCATGGTGTCCAGCAGCGGGCGTTTTATCCGCTGATTCCCGGAGCGTGTAAAGCGCCCCGTTGAGCCATCCAATGGGGCGGTGCGTTGTCCATCGCACAGACCCATTTTCCCTCTGGAACTACCGTTGCAGTCAGTCCGAACGTGCCACTCAGGCATTCAGGGTTCAGGGCTGTTTCGCAACGCAAATCCAACGCAAGAGGAAATGAAAATGGCAAACAAAAATCAGCAACGTGGCGGGCAGAATCAGGATAGCAACTACCAAGGCTCGCAGATGGGCGGCTCGGGTCAGGGCGGCGGCCGCGACCAGCAGTCTGCCTACCAGGGTGACCAGGGGCAGTTAGGCGGCCACTATGGTGGCGACACCAACTACGAAGGCGGCCAGCAACATGGCAACCTCGAATTCGGCCAAACGTATGGCAACTACGGTTTGTCCCGCGACGCCGGCTTCAACCCACGCGAAACCAATGCCAACCAAGGCTCTTCGCAAAGTTATGGCGGTGCTATGGGCTACCAGGACGGCCTGCAAGGCGGCCAGCAGGGTGGTTCGTCAAGCGGCTTCGGTCAAGGCAA
This sequence comes from Rhodoferax sp. ZS1R8, assembly GCF_056521325.1. Taxonomy (NCBI): domain Bacteria; kingdom Pseudomonadati; phylum Pseudomonadota; class Betaproteobacteria; order Burkholderiales; family Comamonadaceae; genus Rhodoferax; species Rhodoferax sp. ZS1R8. Next base: position 541,950 of record NZ_JBWMBA010000002.1, read on the forward strand.
CCAGGGTGGTCAAGGTCAAGGGGGCTTCGGCCAAGGTGGTTTTGGCCAAGGCCAGGGTGGTTACAGTCAAGGACAGCGCGATTTTGGCCAAAGTAGCCAAGGCAGTCATGGTCAGGGCGGCCACAGCCAGAGCGGTTTCGGCCAAGGCCAAGGCGGCCAGGAGAGCGGCTCCGGTCAACACCACGACCCGCACTACCACCAATGGCGTAACGAGCAAATTCGCGGCCTGGACGAGGACTACAAGGCATGGCGCGACGAACGCTACAGCAATTTCTCCAACGAGTTTGGTGAATGGCGCAAGAACCGTAGCAAGCAGTCCGGTAGCGGCGCTCAAGGTCCCCAAGGTTCGCAGGGCGCGCAAGCTTCTCAAAGCTCGCAGGTATCCCATGGCTCCCAAGGGTCTCCGGGTTTGCATGGAACCTCCGGCTCGCAGGGTTCGCAGGAATCCGATTCGTCAACTGGGGCAAGCCATGGTGTGCCGAGCGCCAGTGGTAGCACCGGCACCGCGTCCAAGAGCAAGTAAGCGCAACTGATCGAGCCCCCGGGTATACACCCATGCGCGCAGTGCCGACGTCGCTGCGTCCGCAAACGTTTCCTACGCCTGGGGTGCTCGTCACCCGATTGGGTAAAGCATGAAAGCTGCCGCACAGCCCGCGCAAAAGAGTAGCGCAACCACACTCGCAAGACGGGCCGTTCGTGCGGTGGAAGATGCCCTGCAGCCCTACAAAGCCAAATTCAACGGCGCTGCGGCTAACGGGCGAATCGTTGACCTCGCATCGGACGGTGCTCCCGCAAAAAGCTTTGCTGCAGCGCCCCTCAAGGCTACCCCGACCGCCGTCGTCGCGTCGGTGGTGTCGCAGGTGCGGGGTGTGAGACCCTCCTTGGTCGTAGCCACGCAACCGGCGTCACCCCCGGTGTTCAAGCCGCAGTTGGCCGTGCTGGTAGACGAGGCGCCTGAAGATGAAGCCCAGTGGATTTACGAGATCAAGTACGACGGCTACCGTCTGCTGACGCGCGTGGACGATGACGGCACAGTGCAGATGTTCAGCCGAACGGGTAGGGACTGGTCACACAAACTTACTGCGCTAGGGCAAGAACTGCAGCGGATGCAGTTGCCATCCGGTTGGTACGACGGCGAAATCGTTGTGCACAACGCCCGCACCGGCCGCCCCGATTTCGCCGCGCTGCAAAACAGCCTTGACCGCGCACACAGCGCCAACATTGTTTTGCACCTGTTTGATCTACCGTATTTTGATGGCAAGGATTTGCGCCAGCAGCCGCTACATGTGCGCCGCGTGGTCCTTGAAAAATGCCTGCAGAAAGCCCCAACCTCTGTGCAGGTAGGCTTTAGCCAGGCCCTGGATGCCGACGCCGGCAGCCTGATGGCCTCGGTCTCCAAGCTCGGGCTTGAGGGCATCATGGGCAAGCGCAGGGATTCTCCTTATGTGTCCCAGCGATCGCGGGACTGGATCAAACTCAAGTGCCTCCAGCGCCAGGAATTTGTCATTGGGGGCTACTCGAACCCGAAGGGGTCACGTAAAGATGTGGGCACCTTGCTGCTCGGTGTTTTTGATAGCGCGGGCGGCTTGCACTACGCTGGAAAAGTGGGGGCCGGGTTTGATGCCAGGAGCCTGCGCGACGTTGCCGCCAAGCTCAAACCCCTTGCCTTGCGCAAGTGCCCCTTTGTGGACGGTGCAGATATTGAGGGCGTGGCGCATTGGGTCAAGCCCGATCTGGTTGCCGAAGTGAATTTTCATGCGTGGACGCAGGCCGGGCGCATTCGCCAGGCTGTGTTCCGCGGCCTGCGCACCGACAAGCCGGCCTGCGCTATCGTGCGCGAAACTGCCGCAGCTGCAACGACAACGCGTGCAGCCGTCAATTCCACGAAGAACAGCAAGACCATGGCTGCCATGCCCCGCATAACCCATGCAGAGCGCGTCGTCGATGCCGCATCCGGTGTGACCAAGGGTGATCTGGTGGACTACTACCGGCAGGTTACCGATCTGCTCTTGGTGGACCTGCAGGACCGGCCGGCAGCCGTGCTGCGGGCGCCCGCCGGCCTGGACGGCGACAAGTTTTTCCAAAAACATCCCGGTGTGGGTGCGGGGCTGGGTATCGATGCCTTACCGGTTGATGGCGCTGCGTCGACGTACGCCATGCTGCAGATTAATGGCGCGCAGGGTGTGATGGCGGCAGCGCAGTGGAATGTTGTTGAGTTCCATACCTCCAACGCATCGCGGCGCGCGCTGCTACTGCCTGACCGCATGGTATTTGATCTGGACCCGGGTGAGGGCGTGCAGTGGGGGCAGATACAGGAGGCTGCAGCGCTGGTTCGTGTGTTTTTGGCGCAACTGGATCTACCTTCTTTTCTGAAGACCAGCGGCGGCAAGGGCCTGCATGTCGTTGTGCCGCTGCGCCGCCTGCACGACTGGGCCACAGTCAAGGACGTGTCGCAGGCCATCGTGCGGCACATCAGCGCGCAAATTCCCCAGCGCTTTGTTGCCAAGAGCGGCGCGCTTAACCGCGTGGGAAAGATATTCATCGACTATTTGCGCAATGGCGAAGGGGCCACCACGGTTAGTGCATGGTCGGCCCGAGCCCGCAGCGGTATGGGCATTTCGGTCCCAGTGGCCTGGGACGAACTGGAGCAATTGCGTGGTGGCGACCATTGGACGGTGCGGACCGCCGCTGAGCGGCTACCGGTGGGCAACACCCCGTGGGATGGCTACGCCAAGGCTGCCCGCAGCCTCACGTTGGCCATGCAGAAACTGGGCTACAAACCTGTCGGCCAAGCCGGCCCTGTTGTTGAAAGGATCGCATAAACATGCCACGTACTATCTGGAAGGGCGCCATCAGCTTTGGCTTGGTCCACGTGCCCGTGGCCTTGTACCCGGCATCACAGGAGGTGAGCGTGGATTTCGATTGGCTGGACCAGCGATCGATGGACCCGGTAGGCTACCAGCGTATCAACAAGCGCACTGGCAAGGCGATCACGAAGGAGAACGTCGTCAAGGGCGTAAAGCTCGATGACGGCCAGTACATCGTGTTGAGCGATGACGAGATCAAGGCCGCTTTTCCCAAGAGCACGCAGACCATTGCGATCGAGGCCTTTGTGCAGGCCTCGGAGATTGATTTTGTGCTGCTGGAGCGGCCCTACTACCTGGAGCCCATGGGCAAGGCACAGCGCGTGTATGCGCTGCTGCGCGAGGCCATGCGTGACGCTGGCGTGCTGGGCATTGCGCGTCTGGTCATGCACAGCAAAGAACATTTGGCGCTGCTGATCGCCACCGACACGGCGCTGATGCTGAACACAATACGCTGGTCTACCGAGCTGCGCAGCGCGGATGACTTGGCACTGCCACCTGCCGGCAAATCGGCCAACGAGTTAAAACCGGGCGAGCTCAAAATGGCGGGCCAGCTTATCGCAGAGATGACAGCGCCCTGGAAGAGCGAAATCTATGCTGACACCTTTGCCAAGGCGATAGAAGAGCTGGTGGAGCAAAAGGCAAGCGCTGGTAAGGCGCAGCAGGTCACGCCGTTGGAGTCGTCGGGAGATGAAGCCAAAGCGACGAATGTCGTGGATCTGACGGAGCTGCTGGCCAAGAGCCTGCAAGGTCGGAAGCAGTCCAATGCAGAGGCAGCACCAAAGCCAGTTCGCGCCAAGGCAGTTGCCAAAACCCCGGCTGCCAAAAGCAAACGGGCGTAATGCGCTTCTACAGTTGAGCAGAGGGCAGTACGCCCGCGGCAGCTTAGCCGGTGACCAGGGCGGACGTGTCGACCCTCTTCATGCCCTTGACTTTCTCGGCAATCGTCTTGACCAGATCAACGTTGTCTTTGTTGGGCAAGGCCACACGAACTTTTCGACCCCAACGGGTGACGGGGTGTACAGCTACATCTGCCGGAAGAGGTGCAGGTAGCTGCGGCTGATGGGCAACTGCTCGGTCCGCCCTTTGAGGCTCAGATTGGCAGTCTCGTTGGCGCCGCTTTGGACGTGGCTCACTTGACCCAGGTTGACGATGATGCTGCGGTGTACCTGCACAAATTTTTCGCCATCGAGCTCGTCAGCCAACTCTTTGATGGTCTTGCGTATCAAGGCTTCTCCGGCGGACCACACCACGAGCGTGTATTTGGTGTCGGAGCGAAAGTACACGACCTCATCCACAGGAATCATGCGCACACTGTTGCCGACCGATGCCTTGATGAAATTGAGCTGCGCTTGCGGCGTGGTTTGCGCCTTCAACTGCTGCGCGATCGTTTGCAAAATGGTATCGAAGTCAGGGGGTGTCGCCGCGGGGGGGTGGGCCAGACGCTCTTTGAGGCGTTGTACGGTATCGGCCAGGCGGGCTTCATCCAGCGGTTTGACCACGTAGTCAATGGCACCTTGTCTGAACGCATCCACCGCATAGTTCTCGAAGGCAGTGACAAATACCAGCTGTGTGCGGCGCCCAATGCAGCGCGCGGCCTCCACCCCATTCATGCCAGGCATATGCACATCCAGAAAAACGATGTCCGGATGGTGTTCGTTAAACAGTTCCACGGCTTCTCGCCCATTGCGGGCTTGGGCCACTACCGTGAGTTCCGGCCACAACCGCGCAAGTTGCGCAACCAGGCGATCGCGCAGCAAGGGTTCATCGTCAGCGACGAGGGCGGTTATGGAATTCATACAGGCGATGTGGGCGTAAAGCGCAAATCTACACGCAAACCTCCCGCTGGCGGTTCCGTGAATTCAAGCTGCGAGCCGGGGCCGAAGAACGCGGCCAGGCGTTGGCGCAAATTCGACAAGCCTGTCCCGGGCTCGGATGTTTCCTGCATGCCTGCACCCGTGTCAGCAACCCACACATTGACAACGCCAGAAGACTGGTCGCGGGATGCGCCGATTGTCACCTCGCCACCATCTTCACTCGGGTCTACGCCGTGGCGAATGGCGTTCTCCACCAATGTGAGCAAGGCCATGGTCGGAAACCGCAGCGCCAGCACCTCGTCATCCAACGTGAACCGGTAGCGCAGGCGGTCCGGCATACGCATGGCCATCAGCTCCAGGTAAGACTGCACCAGCCTAACTTCGTCACCCAAGGTAGCGGCTGCTTTCTGCAGCTGCGGCATGGTTGCACGCAGGTAGGCAATCAAGGCCCTGAAAACCGGCGCGGCCTGTGGTGAACCTGTCTCAACCAGTTCTTGCACGTTGGCTAAAGTGTTGAACAGGAAGTGCGGCTCAATCTGCGCCTGCAACAGGGCGAGCCTGGCGTCCGACGTTTGCCGTTCAAGCTGTTCTGCAGCCAGCGCAAGGTCGAGCGCCTGCGAACGGTTGCGGGCGTCACGCTCCCGCACCATGGCTCCCAACGCCATGGGTATCCCGATAGCGATGCAGGCGAAGGTGATGATAAAGAAGCCGGATACCCTGGCGGGTGCAGCAAAGAAACTCTGCAGACCGCCGCTGGTAAACCAGTACAGCAGGAACGTGACAAACGGCGCCGCGACGAACATTGCGATGAGTTGCATGACCCACTTCGGTACGCCGCGGCCGTGCCATTGGTCCGCCCACAGATAAGAGAGCAGCAAAGCCATCGCAATGGGTAGCGACCGGGTTAGCAGCGTTGACAGTGGCGTCTCAAACACAGGGCTGACGATCAATGTGCCAATAGTCGCAGCGAACAGCGTGGCTGCGACCCGCCGTACGGTCAACTGTGCCAACACGGTTTTCAATACACCATGGGATACAGGGGTTGGGTTGGGTGTTTGGGTCATGCCTTGAAGATAACGACCGACCCAGCCAGGGTCAAGGAAACCCGCCTGTCCGAATGACGGGCAGCGGTTTTGTGGGGTTGAATGGCGGTGGTCGCCCCAACCTTCAGTCCTTACCCCATCGCCAGGCGGGTGGCTCGCCTTTCAAATAGCACACTCCAACCAAAATGGCTGAAAGCGCGCCGACATACAAGGGGAACACCAGCGTGTGGGGATTGGGCGGGATGAGGACGATGCCCAATGCGAGTAAAACCCCGAACGCCCCGAGCACTGCCCAGCCTTGCCATGCGGTCGGCATGCCCCAGCCCCAACCATAGCGTTTGGCGGGGAACCAGTATTTGGAAGGTGATTTGCCCATAGAGACTCCCATTGCCCCCGCTTGCCGGTTGGCTGCACGTGTGGCAGCCCATATGTGGTCGCGGTCGGGCTTGAATTGTTGGTGTGGATAGAAACTTACACCAAGTGCGCAGCAGTGGCAAGCCGCCTGCTGATAGGCCCTCCAATGGAGACTGCTCACATTCACGATAATGGGGCCTGTCTTCTGCCAGTTGATGTTTGAACTCACCACCGTATGCTGTTTTTGCTCTCGCCCGCCAAGTCCCTGGACTACGAAACCCCCATTGACCCCCCGCAGCCCCACACGGCCCCGCTGTTCGTCAAGCAATCCAAAGAGCTGATTACGCTGTTGCGCACGCAGTCGCCGCTGCAGATTGGCGAACTGATGTCGCTCAGCGACACGTTATCGGCGCTGAATGTGGCGCGTTACCAGGCTTGGTCGACCCGGGCCACGCCTAAGAACGCGCGCCAGGCCGTGCTGGCCTTTGATGGCGATGTGTACGGCGGGCTGGATGCGCGCAGTCTCAGCAATGAGGACCTGGCTTGGTCGCAAGAGCATATATGCATCCTGAGCGGGCTGTACGGTGTGCTGCGCCCGCTGGACCTGATGCAGCCCTACCGGCTGGAGATGGGCACGCGCCTGGCCAATGCCAAGGGGCGCGACCTCTACCGCTTCTGGGGCACGCAAATTGCCGACTACCTGAACACACGCCTGCGCGCCGATATCAGCCCCGTGGTGATCAACCTGGCGTCGCAGGAGTATTTCAAGGCGGTGGACACGAAAGCGTTGAAGGCCCGGGTGGTCGAATGCGTTTTTGAGGACTACAAGAATGGCCAGTACAAGATCATCAGCTTCTTTGCCAAGCGTGCGCGTGGCCTGATGGCGCGCTACGCCGTCACGCACCAGCTGCTCACGCCCGAGCAGCTGCGCGCCTTCAAAGTCGATGGCTACGCCTGGAGCGCAGCCCAGTCCACACCCGAACGCATGGTGTTCCGCCGCAAGGTATCTAGCTAATCGGGCTGTAGCCCTCGTCAATACTCATCAGTCCGCTATGAAAGTCAAAGCAAACGGTATCGACATCGAAGTCGAAGACACCGCCGAAATCAACCCCCAGGACACCGACGCCTACACCCGCCCCGCGGTACTGCTGATCATGGGCCTGGGCATGCAGCTCGTGGCCTGGCCACCGCAGATGGTCGAGGCGCTGGTGGATGCCGGCTTTCGCGTCATCCGCATGGACAACCGCGACATCGGCCTGAGCCAGCACTTTGACCACATGGGCAAGCCCAACATTGTGTGGGCCGGCCTGAAATACAAACTGGGCCTGAAGGTGCGAGCGCCTTACTCGCTGGAAGACATGGCGCAAGACGCGCTGGGCGTGCTCGATGCGCTGGGCGTGGAGCGTGCGCACGTGGTCGGCGTCAGCATGGGCGGCATGGTTGCCCAGCGCGTGGCCATCGCGGCACCACAGCGCGTGCTGAGCCTGACCAGCATCATGAGCAGCAGCGGTGCCAAGGGCTTGCCCCAAGCCACGCCTGAGGTGACACGGGTCTTGCTCAAGCGCCCGGCCAGCGATGCGCCTGAAGACGTCGCAGACCATTACGTGCGCTTGTTCAACGCCATAGGCAGCCCCGGCTACCCGGTGCCCGAGCCCGATATGCGCGAGCGCATCCTGAGCGGCGTGCAACGCAGCTTCCACCCCGAGGGCACGCTGCGCCAGATGCTGGCCATCGTCGCCGATACCAAGCGTGCATCGCAGCTGTCCCGCATCACCAGCCCCACGCTGGTGTTGCACGGCCGCGCCGACCCGTTGGTGCCGTTTCCCAATGGCGAAGACACGGCCGCGCGCATTCCTGGCGCCCGCCTGGTCGGCTTTGACGGCATGGGCCACGACCTGCCGCCCGAGCCGGTAGCGCAGATGCTGGATGAGTTGATCCCGCACCTGCAGGCAGCCGAGCCACCGGCACCCTACCTCGCCGGAAAGGCCGCAGCATGAGTAATAGCAACACACCCGAACAATCGCAGCTGGGCAAAAGCTCTGCCTATATCGATCAGTACGACGCGTCGCTGCTGTTTCCGATCCCGCGCGCCGGCAAAAGGGCCGAGATTGGCATTGCCGGTGCGCCCTCATTTTTTGGTGCCGACATGTGGACCGCGTTCGAGCTGAGCTGGCTGAACCTGCGCGGCAAACCGCAGGTGGCTCTGGTGCACTTCACGGTGCCCTGCGAGTCGCTGAACATCGTCGAGAGCAAATCTTTCAAGCTTTACCTGAACAGCTTCAACAACACGCGTTTTGCTGATGCGGATGCCGTCAAGGCGCGGCTGCGCGCAGACATCACCGAGGCCGTCTGGCGAACTGATGGCGAGCCGGTGAAGGCCCCTACTACCATCGGCGTAACGGTGGTGCCCGCCGACCAGTTTGACCGCGAGCCGGTGCATGAGTTGGATGGTCTGAAGCTGGACCGGTTGGACATCGAATGCACGCAGTACACGCCTGCCCCGCAGCTGCTGACGGTGACGCCAGATGAGCAGCCGGTGTCCGAGGTGTTTGTCAGCAATCTATTGAAGAGCAACTGCCTGGTGACCGGCCAGCCCGACTGGGGCAGTGTGCAGATCAGCTACAGCGGTGACCAGATCGAGCAGGGTGGCCTGCTGCAGTACATCGTCAGCTACCGCAACCACAATGAGTTCCATGAGCAGTGCGTGGAGCGCATCTTCATGGACATCTGGACGCGCTGCAAGCCCACCCGGCTTACGGTGTATGCACGCTACACACGCCGTGGCGGGCTGGACATCAACCCGTTTCGTACCAGCCATCCGCAGGCGCTGCCGCGCAATGTGCGTACGGCGCGGCAATAGCATCGGTCTGAAATTTGCTATATAAATCGTAGCGGCTTACGCTCTGTGCACGAGGGCTCCAGCCCGATTTCTTATAAATGCACCAGCTCGGCCGCCGGTGCCGGGTGGCCAAACAGGTAGCCTTGAAAAGCATCACAACCCAGTTCGGCCAAGCGGTTGCGCTGTGCGGCGGTCTCTACGCCTTCGGCAATCACGGTCAGGCCCAGGCTGTGGCCCAGTGCGACGACAGAACGGGCCACGCTGGCGTCGCCCGGCCGGGTCAGCAGCGCATGCACAAAGGATTTGTCGATCTTCAACTGGTCCAGCGGCAGGCGCTGCAGGTGCAGCAGCGATGAGTAGCCGGTACCAAAGTCGTCCAGCGAAAAGCCTACTCCCAGCGCCTTGATGGCGTGCATCTTGGCGCGTGTCTCGCTGCTGTCGTTCATCAGCATGCTCTCGGTCAGCTCCAGCTTCAGCCGTTGGGCATTGGCGCCTGTGCGCTGCAGTGCGGTGGCGATTTGTGTGACAAAGCCTTCGTCGTCAAACTGGCTGCGGCCAATGTTGATGGCCAACGTCCAGTGCGCCGTGGCCTGCTGCTGGCCCCACAGGGCCAACTGGCTGCAGGCCGTGTCCAGCACCCATTGCCCCAGCAACTGCCCCACGCTGGTCTGCTCGGCCAGTGCGATGAATTGCGCTGGCGGCACCAGGCCGCGCGTGTTGTGGTTCCAGCGCAGCAGGGCCTCGGCGCCGATCGGCACGCCCTGCACATCCACCTGGAACTGGTAAAGCAGCACAAACTCTTGCCGGGCCAAACCGCGGCGCATGTCCTGCTCTAGCAGCGCATGGGCGCTGGCCTTGGCCTGCATCGCAGGGTCGAAAAAGCGGGCGGTGTTGCGGCCACCCGCCTTGGCCTGGTACATGGCCAGATCGGCCTTCTTCAGCAGCGCTTCGGTGCTCTCCTGGTCGCCCTTGAAGACGGTGATACCGATGCTGGGCGTGCTCTCGTGGTGGTGCCAGCGCAGCGCGTAGGGCTGGTTTAGTGCGGCCAATATCTTGTTGGCCACCACCTCGGCATCGGCGGCGCTCTCTACCGCGGTCGGGCTCAGGCCCTCCAGCAGCACGACGAATTCGTCACCGCCCAACCGCGCCACGGTGTCGCCCTCGCGCACGCAGGTCTTCAGCCGGCTCGCGACCTGTTTGAGCAGCGCGTCGCCAAGGTCGTGGCCCAGTGTGTCGTTGAGCAGCTTGAAGTGGTCCAGGTCGAGAAACATCAGCGCGCCACGCTGGCCGGAGCGGGCCGACGTCATCAGCGCCTGCTTGAGACGGTCCATCAGCAGCCGGCGGTTGGGCAACTGGGTCAGCGGGTCGTAAAAGGCCAGGCGTTGGATTTCTTCCTCCTGCTGGCGGCGCTGCGTGATGTCGCGTATCACGCCAACAAAGGTGGGCCGGTCTGGGCGGGCAATCTTGGAGACCGACAGGCTGATCGGGAAAATGCTGCCGTCCTTGCGCTTGCCCATTAACTCGCGCGGCGTGCCAACCAGGTAGTTGGAGCCGGTGTGTTTGAACAGCTGCATCTGCTGGTCGTGGTCGCCGCTGTAGGGCTCGGGCAGCAGCATGCCCACGCTGTGGCCCAGCAGTTCATCGACGGTGTAGCCGAAGAGTTTGACGGCGGCCTTGTTGACGGATTCAATATGCCCGCGCTTGTTGATGGTCAGCACGCCATCCAGCATATTGTCCAGAATGCTCAGCGTGTGCAGGGCTGTCTCTTGCAGTGAATGGGCATCTGCCAGATGCTGGCTTTGTGCATCGGCACTAGCGCATGCGCAGGCCTTGTGCAGCATCAGACAGCGGCTTTGCGCATCCTTGGCAAAGCAGAGAGTGGGCGAACCGTGCGCGGTCAATTCGGGCAGGTGTTTCTGCCCCGGCGGCACCACCGGATTTTTTTGCATGCAAATACCCCTATCGGGTTTGTTAACCCGAGACCATCGCGGATGAAACCACGATTTGGGGTATTTGTACAGACCCCGCCGCGGCCCAGTGCCGTGCGTGCTTAGGGAAAAACTATTGGCCCAGATCCACGAAGCGTGCCAGCGGGGTCAGCGCCGGGAAGTCGCCGGTGGCCTTGGTCTTCATGGCCTTGACCGACTCCATGACATGGCGGTTGCTCCAGATGGCGCCTTGCAGCCAGCCCATTTGTTTCAACGAGTCGTCTACCGAATGGTCACGTGCGTAGTGGATGGCCTGCTTGGTGCCCCAGATGGCGACCGGGGGTTTGGACGCAATCTCGGCTGCGCACTGCAGCGCCGCAGCCAGCATGCTTTCTTCAGAGTCAAAGATGGCGTTGACCAGGCCGTATTGCAGCGCGCGGTCTGCGCCCAGGCGCCGGCCGGTGTAGGCCAGCTCCTTGACTACGGCCAGCGGGATGAGTTTGGGCAGGCGCTGCAGCGTACCCACGTCGGCCACCATGCCGATGTTGATCTCCTGGATGCAGAAGAAGGTCTGCGGCGTGGCATAGCGTATGCAGCAGGCGGTGATCATGTCCACCGCGCCGCCGATGCAGCCGCCCTGTATGGCCGCAATCACCGGTATGCGCAGGGTCTCGAGCTTGGTGAAGGTGGCCTGCATGTCGCCCAGCATGTCAAAGATGGCGGCGCGGCCTTCGGGGCTTTGGTCGTCCATCTGAATGGCGCCGGCAAAGGTCTCCAGCGCCATGCCGGCGCTGAAGTGTTTGCCCGTGCTGCTGATGACCAGGGCGCGTGCTGCACCGTCGTGGTGCAGGTGGGTCAGCACCGCATCCAGCTCACGCCAGAACGTGGGGTGCATGGTGTTCATCGCGTCGGGCTTGTTCAGCACCAGGTGGGCGATGTGGTTGGTGGTGGTCAGGGTGAAGCAGGTGAGGTTTGGTGTTGTCATGGGTGGACTCCGGGTAATTTGCGGCTACTTTAGTGCATGGCTGGCTTCGTGCCTGTCGCGGCGGCTCAGGGTGGCCGGCTGTTTTGCTCCGTGTCCCCCGCGCTGCGCGCTCCTCCTTTACCTGCGCAAAACAGCCAGCCACCCTGAGCCGCCGGTGGCGTGGCTTTGGGGGACGCGGTTTGCAAGCCGCTCTAGCTACTCGGAGCGCGAGGCAGGGGTAGGCCTTTTGCGCAGGTAAAGGAGGAGCCCGCAAAGCGGGCGGGGGACACGGAGCAAAAGGTCTACCCCTGCCTCGCGCGGGCCCAGCTACACAGCCAGCACCCCCTAAAAAAGCCACCCCGTCCGCTCCTCCGCTGCTTCCAATCCGATAGCTGCTTGTGGTCTATCCACGAGGGCTAGCGACTTGTTTCTCTTGAAGCTCAGCAGAGCATCATCAACACCCAACAGCGCCCCCATGCGCACACCCAGCAAACGCAGCCGTTTCTGCAACGGCGCACGTTTCAGGCATAAGCCCGCGACCCGCCGTATCTCCCTGGCGTCGTTGATGTGGTGCTCTACCGTGATGTCGCGCGTGACGGCGGTGAAGTCTTCGAACTTGATCTTGATGCCGATCGTCTTGCCCACATACCCCTTGCGCTGCAGGTCGCTGGCCAGTTGTTCGCACAGGCGCGTGAAGATGGCGCCCAGCTCGGCTTTGTCGCGCACCGCGTGCAGGTCGCGTTCAAACGAAGTTTCGCGACTGATGCTGACCGGCTCGCTCTCCAGCACGATGGGCCGATCGTCTAGCCCGTGGGATGCCGCATGCATCCAGGCACCGGTGCGCTGGCCAAACGTGTCCCTCAGCCATTGCAGATCCTTTGCGGCTAGCTGGCCAATGGTTTCTATGCCGTGGCGCTTCAGTTTCTCATCCGCCTTTGGGCCGATGCCGTTGATCTTGCGGCAGGCCAGCGGCCAGATTTGCGTTTCCAAATCCTTCTCGTAGACGATGGCGATGCCGTTGGGCTTGTTGAATTCGCTGGCCATTTTCGCCAGTAGCTTGTTGGGCGCCACGCCGACTGAGCAAGTCAGACCCGTCGCCTCAAAAATGCTTTTCTGGATCAGCCGCGCCAGCACGCGCCCGCCTTCGCGCTGGCCGCCGGGCACGTCTGTGAAGTCGATGTACACCTCGTCTACGCCCCGGTCTTCCATCAGCGGGGCGATGTCGGTGATGATGCCTTTGAACAGGCGCGAGAACTTGCGGTATTCCTCAAAGTCCACCGGCAACAAAATCGCCTGTGGGCATAGCTTGGCGGCCTTCATCAGGCCCATGGCCGAGCCTATGCCGAACTGGCGCGCGGCGTACGTGGCGGTGGTGATGACGCCGCGCCCGGTGTAGCTGTGCAGCCGGGCAAAAGCGTCTATCGGTATGCGTTTGAGGGCGGCACGCTGTGCGGCGGCGTCCCAGGGTGGTTCAGGTTCAGAAGGATCGGCGTCTGCCAAGTCTTGCGCGCGCAAGGATTCCAGCGCGTCTTGTATCGCCTTGCACCCCGCGGCAATGACGACCGGCAGACCCTTGAGCTGCGGGTAACGCAGCAGCTCCACCGACGCGTAGAACGCGTCCATGTCCAGGTGGGCAATGCGCCGCACCGGCATCATCAGCCATCGGAATTGATCTGGTTGACCAAAGCGCCCAGCACGTCTTCGGCTTGCTCGTTGTCAACCTGGCATGTGCCGGCAGCATTGTGGCCACCACCGCCGTACTGCAGCATCAGCTCGCCCACATTGGTCTTGCTGCTGCGGTCCAGAATCGACTTGCCGGTGGCAAATACCGTATTCTGTTTTTGCACACCCCACACCACATGGATGGAGATATTGCACTGCGGGTACATCGCATAAATGAGGAACCGGTTGGCAGCGAAGATGGTCTCTTCGTTGCGCAGGTCCAGCACCACCAGGTTTTTGTGCACGGTGGCGCAGCGCTCGATCTGTTCGCGGGCACGTGCGGCGTGGTCGAAATACAGGTCGACCCGTTCAATCACGTCTGGCAGTTGCAGGATGTCAGCGATGCCGTGGTTGCGGCAGTATTGGATCAGGTCCATCATCAGCTGGTAATTGCTGACGCGGAACTCGCGAAAACGGCCCAGTCCGGTGCGCGAATCCATCAGGTAGTTCAGCAGCACCCAGTCGGTGGGTTCCAAGATTTCTTCGTGGCTGAACTGCGCCGAATCGGCCTTGTCCACCGCCACCATCATGTCGTTGCTGATGTTGGGAAAAGCCTTGGCGCCACCGTAGTAGTCGTACACCACACGCGCCGCCGACGGGGCGTGGGGCGAGATGATGTGGTTGGGGCGATCGCCGGTGTTGCGTATGGTCTCCGACTCATGGTGGTCAAAGGCCAGATGGGCCGCTGCCACATACGGCAGGTTGGTCGTGATGTCGCGGCTGGTGATGTCGATCTTGCCGTCCTGCATGTCCTTGGGGTGGACGAACTTGATGTCGTCAATCAGGTCCAGTTCATTGAGCAGCACCGCGCAGACCAGGCCATCAAAGTCGCTTCGGGTCACCAGACGGAATTTGCTTGCGCTCATGGGAAAATCCTTTGCGGGGCGGTCAGGTGGATGGAAAAAAACAATTCATCCTAACGCAAAAAAATGACCCGGCAGATATTCCCCTGCGATCCGTGCGCCCGTGGCGTCACACCGGGTAGCTGCCTGGCAGCAACATGCTTTTGTCCACCTGTGCGATGCTCGATTTGCCGCACAGCGCCATGCTGATATCCATTTCCTTGCGGATGATTTCCAGTGCCTTGGTGACGCCGGCCTCACCCATGGCCCCCAGACCGTAGATGAAGGAGCGGCCGATGTAGACGCCCTTGGCGCCCAGGGCCAATGCCTTCAGCACATCCTGGCCGCTACGGATGCCGCCGTCCATGTGCACCTCGATCTGGCTGCCCACGGCGTCCACGATCGCCGGTAATGCCTGTATCGACGATTCGGCACCGTCCAGCTGGCGCCCACCGTGGTTGGAGACGATGATGGCGTCGGCGCCGCTGGCCACTGCCAGCTTGGCGTCTTCCACGTCTTGTATGCCTTTGAGGATCAGCTTGCCGCCCCAGCGCTCCTTGATCCAAGCCACGTCGGCCCAGTTCAGCGTGGGGTCAAACTGCTTTGCCGTCCATTCGGACAGTGACCCCATGTCGTCCACGCCGCTGACGTGGCCGATGATGTTGCCAAAGCCCCGGCGCTGCGTGCCCAGCATGCCCATCGCCCACTGCGGCTTGGTCATGATGTTGGCGATGTTCTTCAGCGTGAGCTTGGGCGGTGCGGAGAGGCCGTTCTTGATGTCCTTGTGGCGCTGGCCCAGGATTTGCAGGTCCAGCGTCAGCACCAGGGCCGAGCACTTGGCGGCACGGGCGCGTTCGATCAGGCGTTCGATGAAGCTGCGGTCGCGTGTCACATAGACCTGGAACCAGAACGGGTGGTTGCCGGTGCCGGCGGCCACGTCTTCTATGGAGCAGATGCTCATCGTGGACAGCGTGAAAGGCACGCCGAAGGCCTTGGCAGCATGGGCCGCCTTGATTTCTCCGTCGGCATGCTGCATGCCGGTCAGGCCCACGGGTGCCAGGGCCACCGGCATGGCCACGGGTTGGCCGACCATGGTGCTGGTCGTGCTGCGGTTGTCCACATTGACGGCCACGCGCTGTCGGAACTTGATCTTCTGGAAATCAGACTCATTGGCGCGGTAAGTCCCCTCGGTCCACGAGCCGGAGTCGGCATAGTCGTAAAACATGCGGGGCACACGCTTTTGCGCCAGCACGCGCAGGTCTTCGATGGTGGTGATGGGTGTCGCCATGGCTTGTCTCCTGGTATGGGTCACGATAGTAGCCCCCCGGCAGCAGGGGCATGCGTGAAATCCGCTTGCGGCAGTTTGAAATATTTTGATGGCATGGGCTAGACTGACCCAGCGTTACCAGGCGCCCCAAAGCGGGGCGGTCAACCCGGGCATAGCGCGTCAATGGAGCAGCAATATGGTCTTGTGGGGTGCAATCTGGGGGGGCATTCTTGGGTTTTGCCTGGATCGGCACGACGAAGGGTTTGGGCTCTTCATGGGCGCGGTGTTGGGTGCCATTGCTGGGTTTACGTTGCGCCGTGCCGTGCGCAAGGCGGCGCGTGTGGCCGCACTCGAAGTGATGGCCGAGCAGCAGCCCACGGTGCCGTTACCGCAGCCCGTTGCGCCGTCACTTCAAGCTGTATCAACACCACCGGGGCCTGCGCCAACGCCGGTAGCCCCGTCCGCCGCCGCAGCGGTGGGCGTCATTTCCGAAACTGACTGGAGCGTGGACATGCCCATCCACGTGCCGCGCGCGGCATTGGAGGACGACGGCAGCGTGCCATCGGAGTTTGGAGACACGCAGTCGGGCTTTGCCGCTGCAGCCGGTAAACGCGACCCCGTCCAGACGGAATTCCCGACCGTGCAGACGCCCGATGGGGTGAGCCGCGCCATAGGTGCCGCGCGCGATTGGCTGCTGGGTGGCAACACCATCGTGCGCATGGGTGTGCTGGTGCTGTTTGTCGGCCTGGCCTTCCTGGCCAAGTACGCGATAGACAACGCTATGCTGCCGCCCGAGTTGCGCCTTGCTGCCATTGGCGCGGCGGGTATTAGCCTGTTTGTCTTTGGCTGGAGGATGGTGCCCGACCGCCCGGGTTATGCGATGAGCTTGCAGGGAGCCGGCGTCGGTGTGCTCTACCTGACGGTGTTTGCGGCCTTCAGGCTGTACCAGTTTTTGCCGGCCGGTGCGGCATTTGCAGTACTGGCCCTGGTGTGCGCGTTTTCCACGGCGATCGCGCTCTTGCAAAACGCGATGCCGATGGCTTTCATCGGTTTTGCTGGTGCATTTGCAGCACCCATTCTGCTGTCCACAGGCCAGGGCGACCATGTAGGGTTGTTCAGCTACTACCTGTTGCTGGGTGCCGCCATAGCGGGTGTGGCTTGGGTCAAGGCCTGGCGGGCGTTGAACCTGTTGGGCTTCTTTGCGACCTTTGGCGTGGCCACGGCATGGGGCGCGCTGAAGTACCAGCCCGAGCAGCTGGCCAGCA
The DNA here is from genome assembly GCF_056521325.1 of Rhodoferax sp. ZS1R8. Classification (NCBI taxonomy): domain Bacteria; kingdom Pseudomonadati; phylum Pseudomonadota; class Betaproteobacteria; order Burkholderiales; family Comamonadaceae; genus Rhodoferax; species Rhodoferax sp. ZS1R8. The sequence goes on from NZ_JBWMBA010000002.1 coordinate 558,855, forward strand.
CCGAGCCTTTCCTGATAGCCTTCTTTGTACTCTACCTGGCCGCCAGCCTGATGTATGCGACGCGCCACGGGCTGCAGCCCAAACAGGCGGTCGATGCCACGCTGATTTTTGGCGTGCCGCTGGTGGCATTTGGCTTGCAGGCCCGTCTGGTGCACGAAGTGGAATACGCCACCGCTTTCTCGTCACTGGCCATGGGCGCCATTTACCTGGCCTTGGGTTGGTGGGCTTTGAAGCACAAAGACTCTGGCAAGGACGGCGGCGTCGGCCAGTGGCTGGCCGAATGTTTTGTCGCGCTGGGTCTGGGCTTTGCGACGCTGGCCGTGCCCTTGGCGCTGGACGCACGCTGGACCACGGCCGTGTGGGCGGCCGAGGGTGCCGCCGTGTACTGGATGGGCAAGCGCCAGGACCGCTGGCTGGCCCGGTTGGCAGGCTTGGCGCTGCAGCTGTTTGCGGCGCTGAGCTTCATGAAATCTTTTGACACGGTGCAGGTATCCAACTGGCCGATCGCCAACCCGGCCTTTATTGGCGCCGTGCTGCTGGCCCTCTCCGCGCTGGTGATTGCCTACTGGTCGCGGCCGCCGGACGCGGCGCCCGATGTGCCGCCCGCCACGCCCTTTGTGGCGCTGGAAAACGGCCTGTCGCCGGTGCTGTTCTGGGTTGGCTTCTTGTGGTGGCAGTTTGCGCTGGGCCATGAGATCGAGCGTGGCGCGGTCAATGCAGACGGTCTGTGGACGCCGGTGTTCAGCAGCACGCTGCAGGCTTATCTGGAGATGTTGGCCTGGCTGGGCAGCGCCTGTCTGGCCCACCGCTTTGCGCTGCCGACGCGGCCACGGCCGTGGGCGGTGGCCGCCTCGCCGGCCTGGTTCTCGCTGCCCGTCATGGGGGTCGTTGCGCTGCAAGGCGTCATGGGCCTGCACCACGTGTTCCAGTCCTGGGGTTGGCTGGTGTGGCCGCTGGCGCTGGTGCTGCATTTTGCGACGCTCAAGCAGCTGGACAGCCTGCCGCCGCGGCGCTGGTGGTCGTGGGTGCACAGCGGGGGTGTGTGGTTGATGGTGCTGTTGGTCGGCAACGTGATCGTGTGGGCCGTGCAGCAGGCGCAGTTGCAGGGCACGGCCTGGGCCAGCGTGATCTGCCTGGTAGCCGGCGTGGTGGTGCTGTTGGCGTTGGGCCAGCCCGCGCTGTATGCGCCGCAGGGCCGCCTGCGCACCCGGTGGCCGCTGGACCGCTTCGCCGATGCCTACCTGTGGCGCGCTGCCGCGCCGCTGGCCGTGTGTGTGGCGCTCGGCGCGGTGCTGGTGGCGGTGCATTCCAATGGCAACGCCAGGCCCTTGCCCTATGTGCCGCTGCTCAACCCGACCGACATCACGGTGGCGCTTGCCTTGGCGGCGTGCAGCCTGTGGCTGGTGCGTGTGCGCCGCAGTGATATTGCTGCGCCGCAGGGCATCCACAGCGCACGGTGGACCCTTGTGCTGGCGGCCTTGAGCTTTATCGTCTTCAACACGGTGTGGCTGCGCGTCGTGCACCACTGGGCCGGTGTACCCTGGGATGCGGACCAGCTGTTCGCATCTTTCCTGGTACAGACCGGATATTCCATTTTGTGGACGCTGCTGGCCATGGCGCTGATGCTGGTGGCGCACCGCCGCCATGCGCGGCCGCTGTGGACCGGCGGTGCCACGCTGCTGGGCCTGACGGTGGCCAAATTGTTCTTGGTGGATTTGTCCAACCGCGGGGGCTCCGAGCGCATCGTTGCCTTCATCGCGGTGGGTGTTTTGATGCTGGTGGTGGGCTACTTTGCGCCCATTCCGCCGGTGGCTTTGGCTGACGATAGGGAGAAGACGGCATGAGTGGCAAGACTGCGCGCACGCGTATTAGGGGGCTGGCGGTATCTGCGTGGGTGCTGCTGGCCTGCGGGGCATCGGGCTTGGCGGTAGCGGATACACCTGCGCAAGCTGGCGACTTTGCATGGCGTGCCAATTTGACGCTGCCCACCGGGGCCAGCCTGGCACGCGTTGAATTGCCGGTGCAAGCGCTGCAGGGCATGCGCAGTGGGGCCGCCAACGATGTGCGCGTGTTCAATGCGGCCGGTGCCGTAGTGCCTTTTGCGCTGCTGGGCGGTGCGGACCTGGCCCGCAGGGCACCGTTTGCGCAAACCGTCAGCTACAAGGCCTACCCGTTGTTCTCGACCAGTGGCGATATCAAACCCACGCGTGGCGCCGTCGAGGTGCGCATCGACAACGGCGAGCAACGCACCAGTGCCTGGGTGCGCTGGGACCGGCCCGACATGAAGACCAGCGCCGCCGATGCCGCCGTGTCCGCACAGCCGCTGCAGGCCGCACTGTTTGACCTGCGCAGCGAGAAGCAGACCCTGGCCGCGCTGGACCTGGTGGTGGACATGCCGCACAACGCGCTGGTGCATGTCTCGGTTGCCAGCAGCACCGATCTGCTGGAGTGGACGCCGGTGGCTACCAAGGGCCCGCTGTTCCAGTTTGACGGCGGCGACGCGCCTGCCAACACCACGCTGGATCTGGTGCAACCGTTGCAGCCCCAAGGCCGCTACCTGCGCCTGTCGTGGCCCGGACAGGCCGGCGTGAAGCTGCGCGCACTGACTGGCACGGTGGCTGCATCGCAGACGGTGGCGCCGCCGGCGCGGGCCGCCCTGCCAGTCGGCACGCCGGATGGCAACGGCGCACTGACGTGGACCCTGCCGTTTGCCACACCCATTGCCGCGCTGCACTTGCAAGCCGTGCAAAACAACAGCCTGGTGCCGGTGCGTATCCTGGGCCGTGGTGAGGCCTCACAACCCTGGCGTACGCTGGCGTCCAGCGTGGTGTACCGGCTGGACGGCGTGGGGCAGGGCGGCAGCAACCCGGCCACCGCCTTGTACGGCGCGTCGCTGCACAGCCTGCGCGTTGAGGCGGGCAAGGGCATGGCGCTGCCGGCCGGCGGCCTGCAGGCTACGGTGGAATTTGCGCCGCTGCAGGTGGCTTTTCTTGCATCGGGTGCCGGGCCGTTTACGCTGGCCGTAGGCCGGCCCAACACACCCGCTGCGGCGGTAGACGCTTCGCTGCTGGGCTCAGTGACGCCAGCCAAGCTGGCCGAGCTGCCGCTGGCTACCGTGTCCAATGTGGTCGTGCGGGCCCAGGCCACTGGCGGCCTGGACGGCGCTGCGTCGCGCTGGCTGCCCGATAGCGTGTCCTTGCGCAGCGTGCTGCTGTGGGTGGTGCTGGGTGTTGGCGTGCTGGCGCTGGGCGCCGTGGCGTATTCGCTGCTGCGCGAGATGGCGGCCAAATCTTAGTGGTCAAATCGGCCGCTAGCCCTCGCGGAGTGAGCGTAAGCAGCTCCTGATTTGATAGCGAAGAAAAAGTAGCCACTGAAACTAAAGGTATGCCAGCGCACGGACCGCTCTTCGATGCGTCCGCGATCATGAATCGGCCCGTGGCTGCGGTCTGCTGGTATCAGGCCAAAAACAAAGCCGCCAGGGCCAGCACCGCAGGCACAGTTTGCACGAACAGGATGCGGATCTGCACGGTGATTGCCCCCCACACACCCGCCACCGCTACGCAGCCCAGGCCGTAAATGGTGAACGCTGTTGCGGTGGCGGGGTGGGGAATCAGGAAGCCAAGGGCCAGCGCCACAGCCAAGAAGCCGTTGTAGCAACCCTGGTTGGACATGGCGGGCCGCATGATGTCGGCTTGCTCCTTGCTCAAGCCAAATACCTTGCGGCCGCGGGTCGGAAACAGCACGGTTTCCAACAGGAAGATGTAAATATGGATGAAGAGTACGAGTCCGGCGAGTACTTTGGCGGCGAGCAACATGGTGAAGGTCCTTGGTTAGCAGGGGATAGAAGATATCCTGCGATTTGGAAAGTATGTAGAATACATAATTACGTTATGTTTAAAAGTCACCTATGCGACAGCTAGCCCATCGTTCTCTGAAAACTGCCTCCGTGCAAGCCATCGGTGCGGTGACTGAAAGCTCGCCCATGGTCACCGCCGCTCCAGCAGACGGCCGCAAGGCCAATGCCGCTTTTACGCAGGCCGCGCTGCGCGCCGTGGGCCGCAGATTGTTTGGCCAGTTGGGTTACGAGGCCACATCGCTGGGCGCCATCTGCGCCGAGGCGGGTGTGACCACCGGCGCGCTGTACCACCACTTTGGCGACAAGAAAGGTTTGTTTGCCGCTGTTGCCGAAGAGTTGGACGAAGGCTTGGTCAAGCTGACCGCTGCCGCCCGCGCCAAGGCGCTGGCCGGTGGTGCGGATGCCTGGCAGGCTTTCATGGCCGCTATCGACGTATTTTTGCAGGCGGGTTTGAACCCTGAGGGCCGCCGCATCGGCCTGACCGACGCACCCGCGGTGCTGGGTGCGCAGGCCTGGCTGGAGATACGCGAGCGCCACGGACTGGGCGCGATGGTGCAAACGGTGCGCACGCTCCAGTCATTGGGCATGCTGCCGGCCGGCGATGTGCTGCTGCGCGCGCGGCTGATTCTGGGCCTGCTCTACGGTGCGGTCGAGGCGCTGGCCCACCAGCCCGAAGACGCCGCCCAGGCTGCCTTGGCCGAGACCCGCGCCTTGGTGCATGCCATGCTGAACGGCATGCGTGCTGGCAGTTAGGCCCAGCTAAGCCACCAGTCCCCACAGCAAGACCAGGGCGGTCGCCCACATCATCAGCGCCACCAACCCGTCCAGCGCACGCCAGATGGACGGTTTTCCCAGGCGCTGGCCCAGCCAGAAGACGGCCAGGCCCAAACCACAAAACCAGATCACTGAGCCGGCAATGGCGCCCGCGCCAAAGGCCGCATTGCCAGGCGTGCCCCAGACCAGCGACGCAGAGCCGATCAACACCGCCGTGTCCAGCCAGGCGTGGGGGTTGAGCCACGCAAAGGCTAGCGCAGCCAGCGTGGCCTGGCGCCGGGTGATGGGTTTGGTGGCCGCCGTGGACAGGGAATCGTTGGCCGCGGCAGGCCTGCGAAAGCGGGCAAACGCCTGCGCGCCATACACCAGCAGAAAGACGGCGCCACCGCCAATCATCATCGCCTTGAGCGTCGGTGACAGGCCACCCAGCTGCGCCACACCAAACACGCCCAGCGCAATCAACACCACGTCGGAAGCTATGCACAGCACCACGGTCAGCAGAACATGCTGGCCCTGCAGCCCCATGCGTATGACGTGGGTGTTTTGCGCGCCCAGCGCCATGATCAGCGACAGGCACAGGGCCAGGCCGGCGTTGAAGGCGGGTGCCATGGGCATCAGGGCGGTAAGGCTTGGCATGGATTTCCAGTGGCGAACAAAATAGCGATGGCTGAACTGTGCCTGCAGTGCTGGTGTTTGAAAATACTTTTAAATTAAACTGTTGTTGGTTAAAAAATATTTAAGCGATTGAGGGCATACATGCTGGACGGCAAACAACTGGAAGCCCTGGCCGCGGTGCTGGAGCACGGTGGCTTTGGCCCGGCGGCCAGCGCACTGAACCTGAGCCTGGCGGCCGTGTCCCTGCGCATCAAGAGCCTGGAGGCCACGCTGGGCCAGCGGCTGCTGGTGCGCGGCAAGGTCGTGCGTGCCACGGCGGCCGGCCAGGCCCTGCTGGCCCACATCAAACAGCTGCGGCTGATGGAGGCCGATTTGTTGGCCGACGGCGCCACGCTGCAGGGCCAGGACAGGCAATGGCAGCGCCTCAGCATCGCGGTGAATGCCGACTCGCTGTCCAGCTGGTTGCTGCCCGGCGTGGCCCCTGCCTTGGCACGCCACCATCTGCTGCTGGATGTGGTGATAGACGACCAGGAGCATACGCACGAGGCGCTGAAGAGTGGCGATGTCGTGGCCTGTGTCAGCACCCACCCTACGCCGATGCGCGGCTGTGTGGCAGAGCCATTGGGCGTGATGCGCTACCGCTGCGTGGGCTCACCGGCGCTGGTGCGCAAGTGCCAGACCAAGACGGGCGCGGTGTCACCCCACCGCCTGCTGGCCACACCGGCTGTCATCTTCAACCGCAAGGACGGCTTGCAAGACCAGTTTTTGCTGCAGCACTTTGGTTTGCAGACCCCCCAGTACCCACGCCACTTTGTGCCCGCAGTCGACGCGTTTGAGAGCGCGCTGGCCAACGGCATGGGCTGGGGCATGGTGCACGAGCTGCACCTGGCCGCACGCACGGACCGTTTTCCGCTGGTGGAGATGTTGCCCGGCAGCGCGGTGGACATACCGCTGTACTGGCACCACTGGGCACGCGAGCCCGCCGCAGCGCAGCGCCTGACACAGGCCGTCAAGCTTGCGGCCCAGGCCCTAAGCCCGTAGCGGGCCGCGCCACTGCTGCCACCAGCCGCCGCCAAAGCGGTTGATCAGCAGGCCCGCCAAAATGCAGGCCATGGCCAGCCATTTGTAGCCGGGCAGCGTCTCGCCAAACAGTAGCACCGAGCCCAGCATGCCAAACACCGGCACAAACAGCGTTAGGGGCGCTACGGTGGAGACGGGGTATTTTTTGAGCAGACCGTTCCACACCGCATAACCCAACAGCGTCGTGGGGTAGACCTGGAACACGATGGAGAAAACGGCCGTGGCATCGATGCTGACCAGCGCGTGTGCAATGCGTTCTGGCCCGGCAAACCCATACGACAACAGCAGCAAGGGCAGGGGCGCGACCAGGCTTGACCACACCATAAAACCAAACATGCTCGCAGGCTTGCCGCGTTTGACAACCAGGTTGGCTGCAGCCCATGCCAGCGCGCCCAGGACCACCAGGCCCAGTCCCAATACCGTGGCCTGGCCCTCGGCATGGGCAAACACCAGCGCTACGCCCGAGAAGGCCACAGCCGTGCCCAACAGCATGGGTGTGCTCACCCGCTCGTGGAAGAAAAGTACTCCACCGGCCATCGTGAAGAACACCGCCACCTGCAGCACCAGAGACGCAAGCCCCGCAGACAGGCCAAAGTAAATGCCGGCATACACCGCCCCCCACTGCACCACGCCAAACAACAGGCCATAGACCACCCAGTAAGGCCACGCCACATTCGGCCTTGGCACGAAGAACACGGCTGGCAGCGCACAGAGTGCAAAACGGATAGCGGCCATCAGATTGGGGTCCAGCGTGGCCAGTCCAAGTTTGATGACGGAAAAGTTCAAACCCCATATGGCGGTGACGAGCAGGGCCAGGGCGGTGTCAAAAGGCTTCATCGTTGAATATCATTCATATGTGCTGCAGCAAAGGTGCTTGGTAGCTGCAGCAAATTGTGGGTAAATTCGCCATTACCGTCAATCGAAATCGATTGTGCAAACCAGTTAAAAGCATTCACCTGTTGCCGATGACCACCCGCATTCCACCCTTGCCCGCCCTGCGCGCGTTTGAGTCCGTAGCCCGACAGGGCAGCCTGCGCCTGGCGGCAGATGAGCTGAACGTGACCCATGGTGCGGTCAGCCACCAGATCAAGTTCTTGCAGCAGGCCTTGGGTGTGGAACTGCTGGCACGGCAAGGGCGGGGTGTGGTGCTGACGCAGGCCGGCCAACGGCTGGCGCCTGCGCTCAGCGACGCACTGGCGCGGCTGGCGCAGGTCATAGAAGCCGCCCAACCCGATGCGCAGGACAAACCCCTGCGCATCTCGGTGCTGCCATCCTTTGCGGCCAAGTGGTTGTTACCCCGCCTGTCTGCATTCATGGCTGCGCACCCCGATATCGCACTGACGTTGGACGCCAACCTCAGCGTTGTGAACCTGCACAACACCGGCATAGACCTGGCGTTTCGCTACGGCCCCGGACAATGGCCCGGCGTGCAGGCCGAGCGCCTGATGGGTGAAGAGATGCTGGCCGTGTGCAGTCCGACCTATCGCAACGGAAAACTGCCCACGCGGCCGCGGGACCTGCTGCGCCATCCCTTGCTGCGCGACGAGTCCACACGGGCCTGGCACGACTGGTTTCGTGCTGCCGGTGTCAGCGGTGCCGTGCCCAAGCTCGCGATGGCTTTTAGTGACGCCGGCCTGTTGTTGCAGGCCGCATTGGCAGGGCAGGGCGTGGCATTGGTGCGCTCGGTGCTGGCGCACGACGACATTGCGGCAGGTCGCCTGGTGCTGCTGCCGGGCCCACGCCTGCCTGCAGCCTATGCCTACTATCTGGTGACCGATCTGCGCGACACTCTGCCCGCCAAGGCCCCGGTTTTTCTGGACTGGGTGCGCGCCCAGGTCAAGGCCATGGCGCCACAGGGCTAAGCACGTCTTTCAGCGGCGGCGACTGGGCAGCTTTAGTGCACCAAGTGGCGCGCAAAAAACGCGGCGATTTTTTGGTCCACGCCGTGCATCTGGCTGCGGTCAAACCCAGGCGGGTCGTTCAGCATGTCCCCCACCAGGCCGGTAAGGCCCGGTGGCAACGGCGATAGCAGCGCTCCGTGGCCGCCGTGGGGCAGATCGGCGATGTGTTCGCAAGTGGTACAAGCCTGCAGCACGCGGTCACTGTGGAAGCGGGGCGTCAGCCAACGGTCTCCTTGCGCGGTGATCAGGCCCAGTGGCACGCGCGGTGCGGCCAAGGATGCCATATCGAAATCGGCCGCCGCAGGCACACCGGCCACCACGGCGGTCACCCGCGGGTCGGTATGGGCGTGTGGCGTGGCGTCGTCAAAGCGGTGGCGTATCACGGCCCGTGCCACCCATTGTTTGATGCCGTCCAAGATGCCACCGGTCAAGCGCGTGATCAGCCCTACGCAAGCCTGGAAGTCGTCGACCAAATTGGCCTCGCAATGCTGCTTGAAGCCTGCAGGCGACCATCGTCCGCCCGCCATCGACAGCGCCGTGTGGCCCCCGGCGGACATGCCATACATGCCTACCTGGTCTAAAGACAGCAGCGGCGCAAAGCCCGCATCGCGGCCCACGGCGTCGATCGCGCGCGACACCTCTTGCGGGCGAATGGCCCAACTGGCAGGGCCGGGGTTGCTGCCGTCCCGGCTGTTGTCGGCATGGTGCTGGGGCACAGCGACGACAAAGCCGGCTTCGACCAGGGTGCGGGCCAGGTCGGCGTGCACCCACGGTCCGCCGCCCGAACCGTGGGATATGACGACGAGCCGGCCGTTGCCGCGCTGTGGCGGCGCTTGCTCAGCCAGTTGCAGCGTGAACGGGCCACGCCGCACGGGTGCAGCAGCGGCTTGGGTGGGGTAGTACAGCGTGACGGGGCCGTCGCCCTCGACGCCCGAGATGGTGCTGAGGCCTACTTCGGCCTGGGCCCCGCCGGCGCCCAGTGTGCAGACGAGGGCCAACAGCGCAGGGCGCCCAGCCTTTGAAACGAAAGAATGCAAATGTGAAAACATAGTCCGATCCCCCAAAAACCAGCGGCGTTTTGCCGGTGGGTGGGCGGACTGTGCCGGGCAGACGAGCCAAAGTCTTGCCAAAGCCTGCATGTGCAGCTTTCGGCCAGCCGATTTCAGGAATCGGTGGTATGTTTTTTACGAAACTCGGTCGGCGTCAGGCCGGTAGCGGCTTTGAATGCCCGGTTGAACGGGCCTATGGACTGGAAGCCCGCATCCAGCGCCAGCGTCAGCACCGGCAGGTCGCGCTTGGTTGGGTCCCGCAATGCGGCCTGCACCGCGTCCAGCCTTAGGCCGTTGATGAAAGCGTTGAAATTGCGATAACCCATGCGCTGGTTGATCAGCCGGCGCAGCTTGTATTCAGGCGTCTTCAGCCGTGCGGCCAGCGTGGCCAGGCTCATATCCTCGGCCCGGTAGGCGTGCTCCACAGCCATCAGGTGTTGCAGCGCCTGGGCCAGCCGTTCCTCGGCCGGGTCGGGCGGGGGCAGGGCTTCTTCTTCTCCCGGGGCTTCGGCCACTTCGCCGGTAGGTTCCAGCGGGTTGCTCAAGGCGGTGATGTCCGGGTCAGCGACCAACGGCAAGTGCACTTCGACAGAGGCGGTAGCCGGAAACAGGTTGGAGCTGCCCAGGCGCAGCAAACGCGCAACCAGCACCGTGACGATCAGCAGCAGCGCCAAAACATCCAGCGTGGCGGTTGTACCCGTCAGCCGACCCTGCGGCGCGTCCAACCGCGCGGCCAGCATCGCCAGTGAATAGATGACACCGGTGACAACCACAAAGATGCGCAGGCGCCGGCGCTCTTCGACCAGATCGCTGTGCCAGTGCCGGGCGGCAGCCACTGCGGCCAGCACGGCAAACACCAGTGGTACCGCGCGCTGCACGCCCATCGTGACCGGCGCGAGTATCGACGCGCTGTTGGCAAGCAGCGCGCAATTGAGCCCGCTTAACGTGGCGGCCGCCAACCAAGCCACCCCATGCACCGGCCGCAGCACAAATTCGTCGTCAAACAAGGCCTGCACAAAGATCCAGAACAGCACGGCATTGCCGACCGAGACCGCCACCCACGGTGCCTGCCACAGGCGCGGCACCATGTCTTCAAACAGCGGCGTGGCACTGATGACCTGGATGCACAGGCCCAGCGCCATCGCCACGCCAATGCGTGCGGCGGCCAGGTGGGGCCTGTCCCGGCGCATCACCGCGGCCAACACAACCAGCAGCGCGATCAGCGCGCCGCGTATTGCAACGTCGGCCAGCACCAGTGGCCAGGAGCCGGCGGCCGACAAAAAATGGGCGTTGCTCAATCCCATTTGGCAAAAACCAGGGCGCTCAGACAAATACCCACGCACCACAGCAGCCAGGTCTCTCCGACGGCATAGGGGTACAGCATCAGTGCAACCCCGGTCCAGGTCAGCAGCGGCTTTGGTGCCTTGCGGCCCCGGCGGAACGCCACTATGCCGATCAGGCCGAACACGATGGCGCCAATTATGTAGGCCGTGCTGGGCAGCACAAAGCCCATGGATTGCAGTGCTTCTATTGCATTCATGGGCGCTATGGTAGTGCGCCGCAGCCCCGCGCGCCCGTGACACTAGAGACCTCAAGTATTTGTATCCACTTTAGCCAATGGGTGCTAGGCTGTGCACCTGTCGGTCTGGTTTTTGGAGGTGCACTGTGAAAAGCATGCGCGTATTCGCGTTGATGATGGCCGCTTCGCTGCAGGTGCTGGCCCAAACCCCTACCCGCTCGCTGAAGATTGCCACCGGCGAGCTGCCTCCCTACATGACCGCTGCCCGGGCGGACCAGGGCATATCCTTAAGCGTCGTGCGCCGGGCGTTCGAACTGGCCGGTTACCAGGTGGAGTACACCTTTTTGCCCTGGTCGCGCGCGCTGGCCGAAACCCGGCTTGGCAAGTGGGACGCCACGGCCGCCTGGGGCAACAACCCCGAGCGCAACCCCCCTTTCTTTGTCAGCGACAACGTGGTCACCGAGAAATGGGTGTTCGTGTACCGCAATGCCGTGAAGTTCGGCTGGAATAATCTGGCTGACCTCAAGCCCTACCGCGTGGGCCTGGTCCAGGACTACACCTACACCCCCGAGATCTGGAGCATGGCCAGCGCCGGTGATTTCAAGAGCGACAAGCTGCCCAACGATGTGGCTGCCATCAAGATGCTGCTGCTGGACCGGCTGGACGTGGCTCCGATGGAGCGCAATGTGGCCTGCGACGTGCTGCAGAAAAACTTCACCGATGCAGACGCCGCCAAGCTGTCGGTAGACCCCAAGCAAATGATCGACACCTTCACGTCGCACGTGTTGCTGCCGCGCGCATTGACCGATAGTGCAAACCGTGCGGCCGACTTCAATGCCGGGCTGAAGAAGCTCAAGGCATCGCCCGAGTACGCCAAGCTGCTGTCGCAGGTGAAATGCCCATCGGGCTGGAGCAGCGGCACCGCTGGCAAGTAGGCCCGGGGCTGCATACACGCGCGCTGATCAGGGCTCGTCGTCGAAGTCGTTTTCCTTAGCCACGCATGGCATCGCCAGCACAAAACGCGTGCTCTTGCCCGGCGTACTGTAGACGTGCACCGTGCCACCCAGCACATCCTTCATCAGGTTGTAGACGATGTTGAGCCCCAGGCCGCTGCCACCTTGGCCCAGGCGTGTCGTGAAGAACGGGTCAAAGATGCGCCGCAGATTGGCCTCGGGTATGCCAACACCGTCGTCTTCCACCACCAGCTCCACCGCATCGGGCGACAGACTGCGTGCGCTGATATGGATGGCGCCAGGTCTGCCGTCGGTAAAGCCGTGCAACACGGCGTTGTTGATCAGGTTGGTCAGTATCTGCCCCAGCTGGCCAGGGTAGCTGGTCATCGTGATGCCGGCGGGCACCTCCACGGTGATGCGGTGGTGCTGGTTGCGCTTGAAGGAGGGGCTGAGGATCAGCAGGGTTTCGGCCACCATCGCGTCCAACGCAAATTCGCGCCGCTGCGCCCGCGTGCGGTCTACGGCCACCTGCTTGAAGCTGCGTATCAGGTCCACGGCCACGTCCAGGTTGCGTGTTAGCAGTTCGCTGGCGTGCTGGGTGCTTTCAACATAGGAGTTCAGGGCCGAGCGGGTGATGCCCTTGGCGCTGGCCCGAGAGAACTGCATGCTGATGTCGTACAGCGTACTGGCTACCGTGACGCAGTTTCCGATAGGGGTGTTGAGTTCGTGCGCGACGCCGGCTACCAGCGCCCCCAGGGCGGCCAGGCGCTCCGAACGCTGGATCTCGTCATGCGCATTTTTCAGCGCGGCCATGGCGCCCACAAGTTCCTGGTTGGCGGCGTTCAGCGACTGGGTGCGATCGCTGACGCGCTGCTCCAGCGTAGCGTTCAAGTCGCGCACGTGGGATATCTGCTCGCTCAGGTTTTCGCGCATGGTGTCCAGGCCTTCGGCCAGTGCCCCGATTTCGTCATGGCGCATCACGGCTACCGGCTGGGTCAACTCGCCGCTGGACAAGCGTCTGGCGTCGCCCAGCAATTGGCGCAGCGGGCGCATCAGGCGGTGCTCGAACAGCAGAAAGAGCAGGCCAAACGAGATCAGCACCTGCAGTACCAAGGCCACGGTCGCGGTGACCAGCTTGCCCAGGAAATGCTGCTTTACGTACGTCGTGGTCATTTCAATGCTGACCCGGCCAATCGTTGCACCATCGCGCAGCACGGGGCGCACCTCTTGCACCAGTTCACCGCCGCTGGGGACGGGCTTCTCCGCCAGGATGAAGGGGCCCAGCGACGCATCTTCTACCCGCACACGGATCACGTCGGGGTTGGACATCAGCGAGTTGACGAAGGACTCTGCGGTCGGCTGGTCCACATGCCAGATTGGAGTGGACATGCTCTGCGCCAACATGGTGCCGTATTGCTTGAGCAGTGTGGTGATGCGGGCATCGATCTCGCGCTGGTAGCTGTCCAGCGCCAGCACCGGGCCTACGGCCAGCACTGGCAGCAGAATCCCGAGTGCCATGCCCAGCACAATGGCGCCCTTGAGCGACAGAGACGCTAGCCAGCGCATGCGCCGGGGCCTTTCAAAGTCACTGTGCAATGTTGGGTGTGGTTCACTGCAATCTCCGCACGTGAGGAAGAACTATGTAGCACGTAGCTTCTGCCGTTTATGGCGCCGTCGTGCGCCATCGCCAGTGCAGCAGGCCCAAGGCTGCGGCTACATGTACAGCGGCAAACGCCACCGACAGATTGCTATCGGAAAGCAAGGGCAGTGCCACGCCCAGCAGCAAGGCGCTGCCGACCGCGTTGAGCAGCCATGGCAAAAGCATGTACAAAACCAGCATCAGCACCACAAACGACAACACTGGCCGCCGGTCGGTGGTCGAGAACGCGAAAAACAACGCCAGCGCGCAGTCTCGGCCCAAGAGCAGCGCAAAGGCCAGGGGCTGCACCAGCACCGCGGTGGACAGCGTCCACGGCACTGCCGCGTAGGGTTTGAGGGCGGTGGTGGTCAACACGGCAAATGGCAACACCAGCAGCAGCGTCGTGGGCCAGCGCGGCAGTTGCAACAGCGCGGCTCGCCATTGGCCGCTTCGTGCGCGGTCGACCACCCGTTGCCACATCGGGCGTTGCTGGGGCTCGGTCAGCAGCGCGAAGTAAGTCAGCACTGCGCAGGTGCTCAAGCCCACCACGCCCAGCACCGATGTACGCTGCGCCCAGGCAAAACCGCTGATGTAGGCGGTGGCCGCCAGCGCCAGTGCCGGCCAAGCCCAGGGCATTTGCCGCACGGCCAGCACTTCGGCCATCGACCGCCAAGCCGCCACCAGCGCGCAGGCGCTAAAGAGGGCCAGCGACGCCAGCGCAAAGTCCAACCGCTCGAACCCGGTATCCCACCACACGACCTGCCCGCTCCTTAACATGGCCAGCACGGTCCCGCTGCTCCATAGCAAGACCAGCAGCAGCGCTGCCACGCCACCGCGGCGTGATACCCGGGTGCCAGACCTGAGCAACTGCAGGTTGATGGCCACCAGAAGGGCCTGCAGGAACACGCCCACCAGCACGGCCAGCAGGCTGGCCTTCAAGACGTAAGCCGCCGGCTCCAGCACCAGCGCGCTGGGCAGCGCAACCAGCAGGCACAGCGCGCCGCCATACCAGCCATAGGCGCTGGCGCCGGCCAACTTGCCCCAGGTCATGGCCCAGGGCTGCATGGCGCTCATGCGCTGCTGGTCCCAGGTGCGGTCGGCTATCTCGTCCATGATGCTGCCACCCGCAGCAAAGGTGCCCATGCCCATCACCAGCACGCCGAACAGCAGCGCCGAGGCTGCGGTCAGCGCAACCGCCGGTGTCGCCGGCACACTCAGGTAGATGGCGGTAAAGATGCCGGCCAGCAGCAACGGAAGCAGTGCCAGACGCGTGGTGGAGAACTGCAGCCAGAGCTGGCGGCGGAATTCGGGGTTCATGCTGCCCTCCTAGGCGCGGAGGCTGTGGCGCGCTCGGTCGCCAGCGACTTCAGGTAAGACTGCTGCAGGTTTTCGGTAACAGGCGCAATGCTGACCACGGCGTGCCCCGCTGACACGCAGGCAGACACCAGCGCCGCCTGGGCGGTGCGGTCCCCGGCAAAGTCAATTTCCACCGCGTAGCTTTCAGTCTGGCGCAGGCGCACATGAGCCTGGGTTTGCAGCCAGGCAGCGATGGCCTCGGCTGGTTGCACAAACTCCAGCCGCAGCACGCGTTCCATCGGCCCACCGTCGCCGCCATTCGCTGCTGTGGTGCCCAAGGCACGGTGCTCCAGCACACGACCCTGGTTCAGTGCCAGCATGTGGGTGGAGTAGGCGTCCAGCTCGGCCAGGATGTGGCTGGATACCAGCAGGCTCATGCCCTGGGCCTGAAGTGCCTTGAACACTTCGGCCAGCGCGCCGCGGGCTTCGGGGTCCAGCCCGCTGGCGGGTTCGTCCAGTAGCAGTACTTTGGGCGAGTGGATGATGGCCTGGCCAATGGCAAGCCGTTGCCGCTGCCCGCGCGACAGCGTGTGGGCCCGGTTGCCCAGCTTGTCGGACAGGCCCAGGCGGTGGGCCGTTGCGCGCACGGCGTCCAACACAGCCGCGGCTGGCAGGCCCTGCGATCGCGCCGCGTATTCCAGGCCCTGTGCCACGGTCAAATCGCTGTACAGACCAAAGTTGTCGGACAGGTAGCCCATCAGGCGGTGCACCTCGCGCGGTGACTCGTACACGTCAAGTCCCATCACGCGCACCGTGCCGGACAGCGGCGTATCCAGCGCGGCAATGCAGCGCAGCAGCGTGGTCTTGCCCGCACCGTTGGGGCCGACCAGCGCCGTGACGCTGCCGGGCGCAATGGACAGGCTGACGCGGTCCAGCGCGCGAAAACCGGGGTAGTCGAAGGTAAGGTCGTGGACCTCGATGACGGGTGGGATCAATCTGTCTCCTGCTGCAGTGGCTGACATGGATTATCAGCAAACCGCACAGAAGATACCGCCAGAACCCGATTTGGGCAAATTTCTTATGCCGAATCGGGCTGCAGCCCTCGTCCAGCGCGCGTAAGCCGCTCCTGAATTTATAGCGCTTGGGGCGACGGTGCGTCGGTCACCTGCCGCACCGGTGATGCCACCAGGGCCAACAGCGCGATGCACACCAGCAATCCACCGCTACCCACGAACAGCTGGGTCAGCGTGATGGAGCGCAGCATCCAGCCGGTAACCGCACCCGACAGCGGAGCGAGCCCCAGGAAAATGAACATGAACATGCTCATCACCCGGCCCATCAGCGCCGGTGGTGTGCGCCGCTGCAGCCACGTGAAGATGGACACCTGCATGAAGCCGCCCAGCACGCCGATAGCGCCCAGCAATGCTGCGCCCTGCCAGGTTGCGTTGATCAGGCCCATGGGCATGAAGAGAGCGCCCACCACCACATCAATCACCAGCATGGTCATGCCCAACGTACCCAGGCGCATGCCCGGCCGCGCGCCGGAGATGGCCATGCCCATCAAGGTACCTGCACCGTGCGCACCCAGCAAAATGCCGAGCGCCGCGGCACCCAGATTCAGCGTGGTCGCCAGCACCGGCACTGCAATCTGTACCGGTCCGGTGATCAGCACCGCCACCACGCCCCAGTAGATGAAGCACAGGCGCATGTCGCGGTCGTTCCACAGGTGGCGCAGGCCCGCACCCACCGCCGAAAACACCGCCTGGTTGGCGGAGGCCGGAGTGGCAGGGTGGGCTGCCACCTGGCTGTGCAGGCGCACCTGGGACAAGGTCCAGGCAGACGCCAAAAAGCTCAGCGCGTCGAAACCAAAGGCAAGGCCCAGACCGGTGGCATCGGTCACCGCGCCGGCTGTCGCGCTGCCGCTGGGGCCATCACCAAACAGCACGATCAGCAGACCCGCCAGCAGCGGACCCAGAAACATCGACAACTGGCGCAAGCCCATCATCACGCCATTGGCGGCGGGCAACTGGGCGCGCTGCATCACGTGTGGCAGCATGGACGTGGCCGACGGAATGCTGAAGGCCGTGGCCAGGCCGATCGCAAAGGCCAGTGCGTACACGGCCCACAGCGACAGGCCGCCGGCCAGCACCAGCACGGCCAGGGCAGCCAGCAGCACGGTGTTGATGTACTTGGTGACCATCAGCACCTTCTTCGGCGAGTAGCGGTCTACGACGGCACCCCCGATCAGGATAAAGGCGGCACGCGGCAGGCTCATCAGGGCCAGCACGGTACCCAGCACCAGTGTGTCGCCGGTCATGCGCAGCACCAGCCAGGGCAGGGCCACCAGCGTGAACTGGTCGCCCAGCATGGAGATGATGGAGCCGGCCATCAGCCAGACGAAATTCTTGTCGCGCATCAGTGCGGCGCGGTCGTTATTGGGTGGGTGTTGTTGTGGGTGCATGGTCAGGCCTTGCTTATTGCGTTTGCGTATCCAAAACCGCAATGGTCAGCCCTGACGTTGCGTAAGGGTCAAGCGCTTTTTCAACTTTTCTCGAAGAGCGGGTTTGCCAGTGGGTGGCCCTGCACATCCATCGACCGTTTGATGACCTCCAGCGCCAGGCTGTCAAACACTGTAGTGCCCTGCAGCAGCGGCTCCGCTGTGTAGGCCGCGATCAGCTTGCGCAGCAGTGCAGGCTTGTTCCCACAGACCCGCAGCATGAATTGCTCCCAGCGTGCGACCAGCGCACGTGCGGCCGGCCCCGTGAGGTCGGCCTGGGCTGTGTGCAGCGCATGGGCGTCTCGTGCCAGCTGGTCAACGTCGGCCTGGGGCCCCGTGCGCAGCGTATGCAGCTCGGCCAGTGTCATATGGCGCAGCATGGCTTCTATGCGCAGCGCAATGGCGGCGTTGATGAAAGTAAGCACTTCGGGGCCGGGGCCGTTCTTGAACTGCGCCTTGGGCTCGGTGTTGTACATCTGGCCCCAGCGCTCGATGAGTTTGAAGTCGTCGTCCATCATTTCCAGCGTCAGGTTCATCCAGCGCAGGGCTAGCGACTGCACGGTCTTGCTATCGGCGGCCAGCTGTTGCTGGATGGCGGTGTGCACTTCGGCGATCAGGCGTTCCCAGATCGCACCTTGGGCCTTTCGGTTGTCCAGGATGCGCTTGATCTCGGCGGCGCTGAAGTATTTGGAATAGGTTGTCATCAGGGACAGAGTGTTCAGCCAGTCCGCCATGTCGGGCGCGCTGCCGGTGGCCAGGCGCTCTTGCAGCAGTTGCAGCCGTGCCTGCAGCTCGGTGGCTTGCGTGATCTCATGGTCCAGCGCGCGGATCTGCCGGGCGATGGTGTCGCCCAGGCCCTCGCCACCGCGCGCCAGCATGTCGCCCACATCGGCCAGCGACAGCCCCATGTGGCGCAGCGCCTGTATCGCGTGCAGCCGCGCCACATCGTCCTGGTTGTAGAGGCGGTACCCGGCGTCGGAGCGTGCCGACGGCTTGAGCAGCTCTATAGTGTCGTAGTGGTGCAGGGTGCGCACCGTCAGGCCCGTGCGGGTGGCCAGTTCGCCAACTTTCAGTAGAAGCACTACACGTTTCCTTATAAACAGACCCGCAGTATCAACCCTTACGTAGCGTGAGGGTCAAGTGTGGATGCCGCTCGGCGATGTCCCGGCGGGATAATCGGCCCGCATGCACACCCTTGAACAACTGCGCAGTGGCGAGCTGATTGGCACCCGCCGCCTGGACCTGTCCTGCGACCTCGAGACACTGCCGCCCGAGGTGTTTGACCTGGCCGATACGCTGGAGGTGCTGAACCTTTCCAACAACCGGCTGCGCACACTGCCGCATGAGCTGCCGCGGCTGCGCAAGCTCAAGGCCATCTTCTGCTCCAACAACCCCTTCACCCGGCTGCCTGAGGTGCTGGGCGACTGCGCAGTGCTGCAGCAGGTGGGCTTCAAGGCCTGTGAGATCACCGAGGTGCCCGGCGCCGCCATGCCACCCCTGCTGCGCTGGCTGACGTTGACCGACAACGCTATTTCCCAATTGCCGGCGGAAATTGGTGAGCGCCCCGCCATTCAGAAGCTGATGTTGGCCGGTAACCGGTTGCACGATCTGCCCGCAGGTCTTGCCAATGCCCATAAGCTGGAGCTGTTGCGCATCTCTGCCAACCAGTTTGCGCAGTTGCCGCCCTGGTTGACCGATCTGCCACGCCTGGCCTGGCCCGCATTGGCCGGCAACCCGCTGGGCTGGCACCGCGCGGCGCCCGCGCCCATGGCCAGCGTGCCGTGGGCACACCTGCGCTTGGATGGTGTATTGGGCGAGGGCGCGTCCGGCCACATCTACCGCGTGCACCAAGAGGGCAGCACCGAGGGCTTGGCGCTCAAGCTGTTCAAGGGCGCCGTCACCAGCGATGGCCTGCCCGAGCACGAACTGGCCGCCTGCCTGGCCGCGGGCCAGCACCCCGCCCTATGCACACCCAGTGCGCAGCTGACCGACCATCCGCAGCGCACACCTGGCCTGTTGTTGCCGCTGATACCCCCGCACTTCGTCAACCTGGCCGGGCCACCCAGCCTGGACTCGTGCACGCGCGATGTGTATGCGAGCGGCTTGCGCATATCCGTACCCGCCGTGCTGCGGCTGGCGCAGGACATGGCCGGCGCACTGGCGCATCTGCACCAGCGCGGCGTTCTGCATGGCGACTTCTATGCACACAACATCCTGTGGGACACGGCCAGCGGCCAGGCTTTGTTGAGCGACTTTGGCGCCGGCACCTTGTTGCCCGTGGACCAGCCTGTGCTGAGCCGCGCGCTGCTGGCGTTGGAGGTGCGGGCGTTTGGTTATCTACTGGAGGAGCTGGTGGCGCATGCAGAGCCGCCTAGTGCGGCCCAGGCGAGCACGCTGGCGGCGGTGGATGCGCTGGCGCGGGCGTGCCTGCACGACAGGCCTGCGGACCGCCCGGAGATGGCGGATGTGGTGGACACACTTGCGCGCGCGTAGCACACGCTGGGGCGGGGACTCAGCGAGTGCTACTGTTTTGGTAGCGGGTTACGCACGTTACACGAGGGCTACAGCCTAGTTTGTCAAATATTCCTCTTCTTAGGACTTACCAACATGTTTGAAACCATCAAGCAGCGTGTTCGGGACATGAGCACCATCAAGGCCCTGTGTCTGGCTGCCGAGCAGCACGCCAACGCGGACGGCCAAAAAGAGCCGGGCGCGGAGCATTTTGTACTGGCGGCACTGGAGGCGCCCGACGGCACGGCACGCAAGGCATTCGAACACATCCATGTGGACCCCAACGGCTTTCGCACAGCCATCGCCCAGCAGCATGCGGATGCGTTGAAGGCTGTCGGGCTGGATATGCCAGCCGGCATTGGCGACGCTGCGATTGCAGTGCCGCCTGGAACAGGCCCCTACCAGGCGCAGGCCTCAGCCCAGACCATGATGCAGCTGCTGGCCAGCCAGCAGAAGGCCAACGCTGGAGCGCCCTTGTTGAGCGCACATGTGCTGGTAGCCGTTGCCGCCGTCCAGCACGGTGTGGCCATTCGCGCACTCAAGGCCATGGGCGCTGATCCCAAAGCGCTGGCAGAAGCCGCCGCGGTGGAAATCAGCGCTGCGACCGTCTACGAAATCTGAACAACCCACCATCGCCGCTAGGAACCCCGCATGTCTTTATCCTGGTCCTATGACCTCACAACGGTCGACTGGCACGAACTCGAAGCGCTGTACCACGCAGCCCCGCTCGGCCGCAAGCAAGCCGATGAACTCGCAATCGTCTTTGCCAACAGCCGCTTCCGCTGCTTTGTGCGCGACGAAGCCGGCAGGCTGGTAGCCGTGGGCCGCGCGCTGGCCGATGGCATGGACTGCTCTTACATCTGCGACGTGGCCGTGATGCCCAGCCACCAGAGCACGGGTTTAGGGAAAGCGGTAGTCGAAAAGCTGATGGAACTATCCGCAGGCCACAAGAAAATCATTTTGTACTCGGTGCCCGGCAAGGAAGGTTTCTACCGCAAATTGGGCTTTTTGCGCATGCTCACCGCCATGGCAATATTCCAGGACCAAAGCGCTGCCATCGCACGCGGGCACGTCAGCGAATCATGACAACGTTGATGGTCAACCACATAGACTCTGCCGCTGTTTACCCCTCCCAAGAAGATCACCTGCGCGCAGTAGAGCAGACGCGTTTGAAGGCCTTGGTAGCCGGTGATATGGTGCTTGCTCTGCAGCTTCATGCACCCGACTTCCAACTTGTTACCCCGGGCGGAACATCTTTTACGCGAGAACAATACCTGGGCAAGATCGCAAACGGCGCTCTACGCTATCTGCGGTGGGTGCCAGGCCCTATTGCCGTCCGTATGCAAGCCACCAGCGCTGTGCTGCGGTACCAGGCCACGCTGGAGATGGATTCGGGCGATGGATCGGGCACGCCCTTTCAATGTTGGCACATCGATACCTATGAGCTGGTCGATGCGCATTGGCAGGTGGTGTGGTCGCAGGCCACTTCGATCAAGTAGTTGGTAGCCCTGCATGACTGCGTATTCCGGCGTGACTGACCACATATTCCGGCAATTGTTGACCACCTGTCTTCAATTCTGCCGCGGGTGTTCTACTTGGCGGTTGGAAGGTCCAGAGATGGGTGGGCATCCTACAAACCTAAACTGGTCCAGTCAAGGTCTAACGCACCTTCGGTTGACCGCGCTGGTTAGTTCAAGCAGGCTGGTCAGCACTTTTCGGATCGATGGTCGGTGGTTTCTAGCGTACGCACATGACAACAGATAACGTCACTTTCCACCTTGCCAACCCGGTTACTTACCGAGAAGCACTGCTGGCCACCAACCTCGAATACATGGCCTGGGTAGCTGCTGGCATAGAGCAGTCGTTCGGGATGACACCGCAGGCATTGCTGGGCATGGAGTTACCCGACTACGTGGCCAGCGTCATCGATAAAGTGTGCGGCGAGCCACCACCGCGCGGGGCGTTTTATCTGGTCCATGTGGGTAAAGACGTGGCCGGCATGGGTGGCTTGCGGCCGCTGGGCGATGGCGCTTGCGAGATCAAACGCATCTACGTACGCCCGGCCTTTCGCGGCCTGAAGTTAGGCCAGTCCATACTGCAACGCTTGCTGGGTGACGCGCGGGCATTTGGCTACCAACGCGTGCGCCTGGACTCGGCTCCATTCATGCACTCTGCCCAGCGCCTGTATGTTGCCGCTGGATTTGTTGACCGCGGACCGTATGAGGGGTTGGAAGTGCCTGATGTGTTGCACCCAGTGTGGCGGTTTATGGAGCGTGCGGTAGAGTTGCCTGCGGATCTATCTTGATCCACTGACACCCTTCGTTTACGCCTACACCCAACAACGATGATCACCGAAATTTATCCTTGGCTGTACCTGCTTCGAACCCAATCACCGGCCTGGATCAGTGCTTGGAATCCTAGTCTCTGGGTACCAGGCCCCCGTCGTCTCCCGCGATGCGCCGCTGGCTATTAACCTCGAATACATTGCCTAGGCGGCCTCCGGCGGAGAGTGGTAATTGGCTGACACATTTGGCCCCGCGAAAGCTTTGCTGATTCTGCGGATAAACTGGTAAGAAGGTAAGCAAAAACCTAGGGGCTTTCAACTCGATGAGGTGCTGGGACTGCGGCACAGAAAGAGGGCTTATTGTGAACAACACGCGCATTTCCACACGGCTATTTGTTTTGCTGGGCGTTTTGTGTGCCCTCCTGGTTGCAGTGGGCAGTTTTGGTCTTTATGGCACAAACAGTGCCAATGCAGCGTTCAAGGGTGTTTACGATGATAGGGTCGTTCCCCTAGGGCAACTGGCTGAAATAAGCCGACTGTACCAGCGCAACCGAATTTTAGTTATGGATATGGCCATGTTCCCTGAGCCCTCGGTAATCGAAAAGCGCAGCCGGGAAATCGCGGAAAATTTAACAAAAGCTACCAAGCTGTGGGACGCGTATATGGCTACCACATTGACTTCTGAAGAAAAGGTGCTTGCCGACGAATTTGCGCGTACCCGCGCCGTTTATGACAAAGAAGCCATCTTGCCTATGAACGAAGCGCTCAAAGCCCATAAGGTAGACGAGGCGCTGAAAATCTACAAGGAAAAAGTTAGCCCGTTGTCGCCCAAATCATCGGACATCTTGAGCAAGCTTGTCACCCTGCAGTTGGATGTGGCCAGCCAAGATTATGAAGCGTCAGTAGCCAGGGCCAGCGTACTGCGCAAGCTGTCTATCTTTGCACTGGTTGGCGGTCTTATTTTCGCTGCAGGTTTTGGTTCGCTGGTCGTGCGCAGCATCGGACGTCAGCTTGGAGCAGAGCCAGGACAGGTGTTGGCGATTGCTAGTGCTATCACCGCAGGTGATTTGACCACTCGCATAGACGTCGCCCAGGGTGGAGAGCAGAGTGTAATCTCGGGCATGCTAGCGATGCAGCAGTCGCTTAGCATAGTTGTGGCATCTGTACGCCAAGGTTCGGAAGGCGTGGCCACCGCCAGTGCTGAAATCGCCCCGGGTAACCACGACTTATCCGCCCGTACCGAGCAACAAGCTAGTGCCCTTGAACAAACCGCAGCGTCTATGGAAGAACTCGGCTCCACGGTTAAGCAAAACGCAGACAGTGCACGACATGCCAATCAGCTTGCCGTGAACGCCAGTACAGTGGCAATGCAAGGTGGTGAAGTGGTAACCCAGGTGGTGGAAACCATGAAGGGTATCAACGAAACGTCGCGCAAGATATCGGACATCATCAGCGTCATTGACGGTATTGCTTTTCAAACCAATATTCTTGCCCTCAATGCGGCGGTCGAAGCAGCCCGTGCCGGGGAACAGGGTCGAGGTTTTGCCGTGGTTGCCAGCGAGGTACGCAGCTTGGCGGGACGCAGTGCGCAAGCGGCCAAAGAAATCAAGAGCCTCATCAGCGCGAACGTAGAACGGGTGGAACAGGGTACTGCACTAGTGGACAAGGCGGGAGTTACCATGACAGAAGTGGTCTCTAGCATTCGTCGGGTGACAGACTTAATGGGCGAAATCAGTGCTGCCAGCAATGAGCAGGCTATGGGGGTGGAGCAGGTTGGCGAGGCAGTTACCCAGATGGACCAAGCTACTCAGCAAAACGCTGCATTGGTCGAGGAAATGGCGGCTGCGGCCAGTGGTCTCAAACTTCAAGCGCAAGAGCTGGTTAACACAGTTGCGGTGTTCAAGGTGGAGAGCGGATCACCGGGCGTCCTGATTGCACAACGGACATCCGCGGTGTGCGCGACATATGCGGACACGGTGTACGAAAGCCCTAAGCGTCTCACTCGGGGCGTTCTTCCGGGGCGTGCCACCTAGTCCATCTCAAGATTGGCAGTGAAGATCATTGTTCAAAACATGTGGTAGCGACGACACGTAAGACCTAAGACAAGCCATGTTCAAAATCTATTGGACCGACAACAACAACGATGTGCACGGCCAAGAGGCATCAGAGATCGTGAAAGCCCTGCAAATCACCAAAGAAAAACGCGACGCCGGCTACACCTTTGTGACCATGGCCAACGAGAACCCGCAGCATGTGGGCAAGCAGGGGGTGGACACGGTTGCGGATGGCAAGACGCCGGATGGAGAGGACTACGACTGGTCCAAGGCGGGGCGGGCGGGCAGGCCGCGCAGGAACGACCGCATCATCACCAAGAAAGATCATTGACCTATGGCCTCGCCGGTCTTTAAAGTGCTACAAACTTAATAGCTGCTTACGCTTGCTGGACGAGGGCTAGAGCCCGCTTTCATCTCCGTTGAAGTCGTCACCTAGCGCAAATTCACCGCGTTCGTATGCGGCAATGACGGACTTGGCTTCATCCACACAATCGGCCGGCACACGGACGCTGGCGCCGCCGATGGCGATGGACAACAGGGCGTGGGTCTGGGCGAGTTGGGTGTCGGCGGTCTCGGCGGGTACGCCGCCCGCGCGCAGACAATTGCACAGCATGTGGGCCTCCGTCGCGGACAGGTTTTTAGCGACGGTGGTGAGGTCGCCTTGGTATCCGGCAGTGTCGTCGTCATCCATTGCTGTCCCCCTAGGCCGCTGGGCGATGGCCTCAAACCCCTAAGCTATCGCCTGAACGGCAAACTTGGCTGGCATGCTGATCACCGTATCAAAGGCACGGTGGCTACTGCTGGTGTCGGAACTGCGAAACACCAAGCTTATGGTTCCGTCTTCGCGCTCGACAAAACTCTTCACTGCGTCCATGCCAACACCCCTGCCCGACACCTCTGTCACCACTGCTGCAGTAGAGAAGCCCGGGGCGAAAATGAGTTGGGCAATTTCTTCAGGGCTGGGTTGTTCATCGGCCCCTAAGAGACCTTTTTCAATCGCCCTTTGCTGTATCAAGGCAACCGCCAGTCCAGCACCATCGTCGCCAAGCTTGAGCAGCACACGCCCGTCAGCCAACGACACGTCCAGGTGGATGTGCCCCGCGGCGGGCTTGCCTTTGGCCAGGCGCTTTTCTGGCGCTTCGATACCGTGGTCGATGGAGTTTCTGTAGAGATGCATGAAGACGTTCTTCAACAAATCGGCAATCTGCGTACGAAGCACAATGTTGTGGTCGTCGATGCTGACTTTTGGCGGCTCTTTAGACAACTCCTTGGCAAGCGATGGAAGAGATTCCACAATGCCCTCCAGAGCTTCCTGCACACGCACGGTGCCTAGCATTTGCAGCATGTTGTGCACGCGCATGTGGGCTGCCCTCATGAGCTCCAAATCATTCCCGCGCACGGAGTCGTCCATCAAATCCAGCGCGTCTTGAATGTCTACCTTCTGCACCATGAGGTATTTCTCGACACCCGCACGACGCCCCGGCCCTGTTCGGCCCAATTTGACCTTGTTGATATGTGCGTATTCTTCAATGGCAGCCGATGCGCTGGCCAGTTCACCCAGCAGCTTTTCTTGGTTCCACTCGGCATCTGCGTTTTGGCGCAGTTCTTCGTAGGTCTGCTCAGCTTCGTGAACCAAGTTTGTCAGGTGTAGCAGGCCGTAGGTACGCGCATTACCTTTGACGGTGTGCATGTTGCGAAACAACTGGGTGGCCGTATCGGGGTCAAGGCCACCCTTGGGGGTGACGCCCACGGCATCGATAATTTTTTTGTTTTCAGCCAAGAATTCGACTGAGCCGTCAATAAATCCGGAGAATTTTTCTTGGCTGATGGCCAGAATTTGGCCAATGATGTCGAGCTCTCGCTTTTGCTGTCCCGCCTCTGCAGCCAATGCCTTCAACTCGGTCACGTCGCGCACACATAGCATGAGCTTATCAACGACACCGCTGGTGTCAGAGATCGGCGACCAGCTCAGCGCCACCGACTTCACGCGCCCATCAGGCATCGTCAGGTCAAAATCGGTAACGAGCAAGTGCGAATTGAATTCGTACTGCATCTCATCCTCGCCGATCACAGAGCTGATGGTGGTGTCGATTTGCGACAGTATGTCGGCGCCAAGGTTAGAGCCGCTGAACACCAGCTCCATCACCGGCCGATCAGCGATAGCGTCTGTTTCAAAAATAGTGGCCATGTAAGCGGAATACTCGGGGTGGATGTTGCCACCCTTGACCACCGTAAGCACACCCTGGGGCATGTTTTGCAGCATGGCATTGATATCGTTCGTTTTCTGCCGCAGCTGCTCTGTGCGCTCTGCCAAGCGGTGTTGCATCTCGTGCAGGGAGTACAACAGGCTATGTGTGTCGTTTTCGGCCAGTTTGATGACCATGGTCAAATCCCCGTCGGCAATGCGGCCGGCAATGGACTTGGCATAGGCAGGCTCGCCGCCAAGCTGGCGCGTCAATCGCAAGATCACCCAGCTTCCTACAGCGACGGACATGGCTACCAGTAGCACAACGATACCAATCACCCACACCACAGAGGTTTTGTAAATCTCACCCGTCTTTTGCAGGGTGGCCAAGGCGGACTGGCTGCGTTGGGCCACCAGGCTGTCGACAATTTTTTCGACCTTGCGGGTTTCGTTCAGCAAACCGGCATCTTCCAAAGAGACGCCGACATCCATTTCCAGGTAGGACAGCGGTTGCTCCTTGACGAACTTCACATATTCACGCAGGCGCTTGGACCACTTGGCAAGGATTTCGACCAATTGCTTGGTCGTTTCGGCCGCCTCTGGGCCGCTGGACAGGCCCTGGATGACCGCGATCTTCTTATCCACTTCGGCCAAGCTTGTCTCAATGTTATTGCCCAAGGTTTCGCGTTCTTGTGCCGTGCTGGCGGTCAACAATTGCGTTTCTGCACGGCTGGCACGTAACACATTGCTGCGCACCTGCTCGGCGGCTTGCCCCGCGGTGTATTCCTGGTCGTAAATGACGCGGGTGGAGGCATTCAGTCGCCCCATCTGGAATAGGGAGAACACGCCAATAACCAGGGCGCCCGTGACCACGCAGGCAAAAGCCAGCCCCAGGCTGGCGCGCACCGACAGTCCATCGATCGCCTCCCGAATCGTCTGGACCATGCCACCCGGCGCTTTTGGGGCCGGGTTGTCTGGAGATGGCCGACCTTTTGATAGCGAATCAGATACCACGGCCCTCGAGCTTTCTTTTGGATCAGATTCCATTTTGCGATTCCTAAATTGGACGATGCGAAAACAACATTTTCACTGGATGCAAAGACACCTTGGCAGAAGCCAAGCAAGTATCGTTCCACCAACCATGGGTATGGAGGCAGGGCGAATTACATGCCGACGAGCTTTTTGAACGACGGCAACACGGCGTCGCCCTTGAAGGGTTTCACGATCCAGCCTTTGATGCCCGCTGCCTTGCCACGCTCTTTCATGACCGGCGAATTCTCGGTCGTGAGCATCACAATGTTCACCGTGCTGTTGTTCAGTTCGCTGCGAACTTTTTCTGCCATAGTCAGACCATCCATATTCGGCATGTTCACGTCGCAGACGATCAGCTTGATCGCAGGGTCCGCCTTGAGCTTTACCAAGCCGTCTCGCCCATCAACAGCCAGGGCAACCGTCAACCCATTTTTCTGCAAGAAGTCGCCCACTTCGTTGCGGACGGTGCTCGAATCATCAACTACCAAAATTTGCGCCATGTCCAACCTCTCAATGTGTTAAAAAAATTCCAATTCACCCGAAGAAACCAACTCGTCTACCGAAGTGAGATTTTCAGAAAACTCCTCAGGAGACCAATTCAAATTGAAAACGAATTTCTGTTGCAGCACCAGCGGCTGAAACGCCGGATCATTGGCATCTGTGACGGTGTACTTGAAGCACAGTTGTGGGTTGTCCGAGCCGAACGAAATGTACCGGTGTAAATTGTTGATGATGATCGGCACCTGAGACAGGTAGACACCGTCACGGACACTCGACAGGTAGCGGTTTTTGATCGCACCCCAGATCAGGTTGGTGATTTCACCCAGTAGCCCATTGAGGTTTCGAAAGTCGTAGGCTTCTTCAGGGTTGACAAAAGTCCGACCGGACTTCACACAACGCATCAAGGCTTCTTCTTCCGTTTGCAACATCATGTAGCCTCGGCACCAGCTACTTTCCAAGGGGATAAGCGTGAAGATTTCGCCGAAGATCAAACGATCCCGCACCAGGTAGGGCGCTTCGACTTCAACTTGCATGGACTTGAATTGGCTCTCCAGCGCAGGAATCGCAATTTCTGTGATCCCACGGACCAGCGCATTGGGGTAAGACCGGCTGAAGATGAACTCATCAATAACCGTTTGCAGTTTGGAAATATTGCCGATGGTGTACGCCGCACTGTAGAGCAGGCGATCACGGTCAGACAAATCGTTCAGACCGTCTTCCACTTCACGGCGCAAGAAGATCGGCAACTCTGGCCTGACCGCATGGATTTTCCGCGCCAGTACGTTGCCCCCCTGCGCGCTGCCGGCGTATGTTTCGGACAACAAAATAGCGCCTAAGTCGAGGTTGGAGCGCAGCACTGCCATGACGTTGTCGGGTAGCACTTTTAGCCCCACCAGACCATTGCTATCGCAGAAGACTTTGATACTTTCAAAGCAACCCGCATCGCCGTCAAGTACCAAAACTTTACTGACTATCTTTGTCTGCTCGGACATTTCTATTCCCTTCGAGACCATTCAATCTTTGCTAAAAGAACTCCATCTCTCCTGCTGCAGTGGTTTCTTCGATCATCGTCCAATCAAAATCGATATCTGCGTAGTCACGCACGCATACGCTCGCATGCAACTGCTGGCCCCCGTCCATGGTGGCGCGAAAATATTGAAGATGCCCGCCATTCAAAGAACTCAAATGGTCGACGCACTCGCGCTCAATAATATTGGGCGTGGACATGGCAACATGCGGACAGACACGGGCCAATTCACGGTTCAAGGTACCGCAACAAATGTTGCCGCACTCCCGGATAGCATCCAGGTATGCCTGGTCTGTCATCTCTGCCGGGTCAATATTGTTGAGGCGCGCAAAATAGGCTTTGGTCGTGTCATCCGACGAAAAATAAATCACCACTGAGAGTCGGAACAGGAACGATGCTACGGTGAGCATTACCACCGTGGTTTCCCGAATTTCCTCTGGATTTGCAAGTACTTCAATCTGGCAGGTCTCCGGAGATGCGCCTCCCATACTGGCTTTCATGCCCAGCATCAGCATTTGGTCAAAACTGTTGCGTGCTCGGTTGCTGATCATTTGGCGTCAACTCAGGAAGTCAATCCATCTTTAATCTTGTTGTTGATCAGGTTCAGCCCTGTCAGGGAGCCGATGATCATCTTTCCACCGGCTTGGAGGTCCTGGAACGTGGTGGTCGTAATCAAGTCATTTTGGTGCAGGCTATTGCGATAACCTTCCGACAGGCTCTCGGCACGCGCTGCCAGATTTCGCATTTCATCGGCAACCACTGCGAAGCCGCGTCCGGAAGCACCAGCCCGGGCCGCCTCAATGGAGGCGTTAAGCGTGACAATAATCATGTACTTGACGATTGATGCAAACTCGTCATTCTTTTCATGCATAGCCCGGTTGTGAATGATGAGCTCATTCATATCGGCATGCCAGCGTTCAAAGGTTTTGACCAAATCCAACAGCGTGAGGATCTCGCCGGATAAAGCCTTGCTTCCGTCCAGCGCGGTGGCACTGGATTGCTGGATTTTTTCAAGCTGATCAAGCGCGTCCGGGCGGACTTCCGATCGTAAACGTGCCAACTCTGACTCAAGCGCGGCCTGCTGCCGCTCTGAGGCTTCACGAAAATCTTTGCTTTCTCTTCGTTCCGCATCCAGCAACTCGTGCAAGTGTTGCTCTTTGGCTGCTGCCTCTTGCGCGTCCACCATTGTCGCAAGCGCACCTTTGAGTTTCAACATGCGCCAGCCCAGGACACACGCTACGGCAACAGCCGCAAAAAGTAAAACCAATGATGTGTTACCCATGGCACCTCAATGCATTAACGCTTGGTGTGACTAGCCTAACATAGACAGCCGACAAGTGGAAAGAAAGTGAGATGCGATCATCGAAAGTGACTCTATTGCGCTATAGAAAAACTCGCAGGCGCGGGGGGTGCGTCAACAGGTAGTGATCCCTCAATTTGAGAGCCAGCGCAGCGTGTTCTGTAGAAGGGGTTTCGGCACTTGCTCCCAGAGGTTGGTATCGCCACAGAAAACGATTCGACCCTTGCCCAATGGCATGACACCAAGCCCGGCCGGTTTTACGCTCTCGCCGGGATCTTTTATGCCGTCACCATCGAGGTTCTTGGGAGTTGCGGTGCTAGTCGAACAGCCCGGGGCCGTTGAACTGTGCGCGCTCGGTCAGCAGCATGCGCAGCTTGGTGGATACGCCGCCTGTGGCCGAGAATCCGCCCGAGCGCCCGTCGGCTGCCAGTACACGGTGGCAAGGTACGACTGGGGCAAAGGGGTTGGACCCTAGCGCCTGGCCCACGGCGCGGGCTGCACCGGGTTCGCCCAGCTGCCGCGCCAGTTCGCCGTAGGTCAGCGTTTCCCCCGGCGGTATCTGGCGCGCCAGTGCGTAAACCCGTTGGTGAAAGGGCGGCACGCCCTCCATGTCGAGCACCAGGTGGCTCAGGGTTGCAGGTTGCGTTGGCGCACCGTCCAAAAGAGCGGTTACGGCAGTGATGGCGTCTTGCACGGCGGCAGGCGGTGCGGCCTCAGTGCAATAGGGGAACCGCTGGCCCATGCGGGCGAGGGTGGCGGCCTTATCGGCCTGGGGCAGTTGCACGCCCGTCAGGCCCCGCTCACCCCAGGCGATGCCGCAGTACCCCAGCACAGTGGGGAACAGGGCATACGCTTCTGTGGTGGGCACGGTCGGGCTTACTCCCGCACCCGCCCTGTGGCATCGATGACTCCGAGCTGCACCAGTTTGGAAGCTACGCGGTCTTGCGCAAAATGCACGCGGAAGTCGCCAATATTGACGTCGTCCATAGCGTCCATGGCGCTGTGCAGCTTGGTGCGGGTCGGGTCTTTGCCGGCTTTGCGCAGCGCATAGGCATACACGCGGGCGGCAATGTAGCCCTCGAGCATGTAGACGTTGGGTTTGCCCAGTTTGGCTGCGCTGATGTCGGCCAGCATCTCGCGCACCAGTGCAAACTTGCTGTTGTCGCTCTTGGGCACCACGCGCGCCACCACCACACCTGCTCCCGCCCCGCCCAGCTGGTCGGCCAGCAGGCTTTCGCCGGTATTGGAGAAGCCATATACCGGGCCACGGAACAGGCGCGTACGCAATTCCCGGATCGCGGTGGCTGCTCCCTTGGGATCGCTGATCACCAAGACGGACTCTGGCTTGGTCTGCAAAGCCTTGTCGATGTTCTCGATCGGTGTCTTGATCAGCAGGTTGGCACCCAGGCTGGTCATCGTGCGCTCGGCCGATTCCAGTGCAGCCATGGATTCGCCATCGGCCGAATGCAGTATGGCCAGCTTGCGGGCACCCAGGGTTTGGGAGTGGTTGGTAATGGCTGCGGCTTCTTCGGAGTAACCCGGCCGCACCGAGTAGACGTTGGGGTAGAGCGCGCCGCGGAATTCATCGCCGGCAGCCATCGGGGCGAAGAACATCACGTCGTTGCCCTTGGCGGCGGCATAAGCCGCTGTTAGTTGCGGTGAGCCGTAATAGCCAAACAGTGTGAACACACCTTGCGCCAGCAGCTTTTTGGTATTGGCTACCGTGTTGGCGGGCTCGCCACCGTCATCCAGGGTGACCAGTTCAATGTTTCTGCCATGCACGCCTCCGGCCGCGTTGAGGCGGTCAAAGTACAGTTTGGCCCCCTGCGCAAAAGACTGACCCAACTGGCTGGACGGCCCGGTCAGCGCAACCGACTGCCCAAGAACGATGCTCGTCTTGGAGACACCTTCTTGCGCGTGGGCGGGCGCGCCCAGTCCCAACACGGTGGCGATGGCAAAGATGAGCAGCAGCACGGGCTTGTGTGGAATCAAGGTCTACCTCTGACTTATGTGTTTAATTTTTTACACAGGCCCAACTTGCCTGTGCAGCAGACTATAGGCCTATGTGTTCGCGATGTGCGTTGGGGTTTTCACCCCTGACGGAGGCCAAATTTGCATAGCATGAATCCTGTAAAAGGGGCCAAGGGGGGCCGCTGCGCAGAGGTCCGCATAGTCCGAACGGACTATTGTTCGACCTGCCTATCCACCCTATATTGGGCCGCTCAAGCGCTGATTCGGTGCTTTAATTTTCTTTGCAGTACTGGGGAACCCCGTGATTAAAAGTTTTGTTAAAGCGGCCATCGCGGCAAGCGTTCTGGTTTGCGGTGCGGCAAATGCCATCAGCATTCTGGACACCGCCACCTACAACGGCAACACCTACCAGCTGCTGTCCGAAGCCAGCTGGACCGACAGCGAGGCTTATGCCGTCTCATTGGGCGGCCACCTGGTAGCCGTGGACAACGCTGCTGAAAACACTTTCTTGACAACCACATGGGGCTCGCAGACGACACTGTGGCTCGGCCTGTTCCGCGTTTCCCCCAATGCACCGACCTTTGCCTGGACCAATGGCCAGGCAGTCACCTATACCAACTGGGCCAGCGGCGAACCCAATAACTGCTGCAGCGGCGAAAACTACGCCCATACCTACAGCAACGGCCAATGGAATGATCTGCAGAACGTGTCAACTTACGCCTTTCCCCAGCACGGTGTGGTCGAAATCTCTGCCGTGCCCGAGCCAGAGTCTTACGCCTTGATGCTGGCCGGCTTGGGACTGGTCGGCGGTATTGCACGCCGCCGCGCGAAGAAGGTCACTGCGGCCACCTGATCGGTTCAGCGGGCGACCACCCCGGCGCCGCGCACCTCCAGCCGCACTTCGTCCAGCACCTGGCCTTTGGCATCGGCTATCTGCACCACATGCCGGCCTGGCCAGGGCAGCCACTGGGCTGACGGGCCTTTGGCAAAGACCTTGCCATCCATCAACCAGCGCAGGTCGCTGCCTTCGGCCACGAAGCTCACGCGCTGGTGCTTGGGTGGAATGTCGGGGTCCAGCGCGATGATGGTGCCAGTAGTGGGTGCGGTGATGCGTGCCACCTGTTTGCCGGATGCTTCCAAGCGTTTTGGGCCTGTAGCCCTCGTGGGACGTGCGTAAGCAGCTCCTGAATTCATAGCAAAGCTTTGCTGCTGGGTGCTTTGCAGAAACCACTCGGTGCGGGCAGCCTCCGCCGCAGTGGGGCCGCTGGTCTTGGGGTTGGGGTCTGCAAACTGCACTGTGGCCTGCACGACGCCGGCCGGCGGCTTGGGAGCGCGGCTGGGCTGTTTGGCGTGCAGGTACTGCATCACGGCGGCCCAAATCGGGGCTGCACCGGTGGTGCCGCTCACATCCCACATGGGCGCGCCGCTGGCATTGCCCACCCATACGCCCACCGTGTAGCGTTGCGACCAGCCCATGGCCCAGTTATCGCGCATGTCCTTGCTGGTGCCGGTCTTGACGGCGCTCCAGAACCGGGTGGCCAGCACGCTGTCGGTGCCAAAAGTGCGGGCGCGGGAATTGGTGTCGCTCAGGATGTCGCCGACGATGAAGGCGGCGCGCGGGTCCAATGCGGTGCGCCAGGCGGGTTTGTTGTCGGGTGTAGTCTTCAGGGTCAGCGTGATCGGGCTGGTGCGCCCGCCGTTGGCCAGCGCGCGGTAGGCATTCGCCAGATTCAGCAGCGAGACCTCGGCACTGCCCAGCGCCAGGCTGTAGCCATAAAAATCGCCACCCTCCTTGAACGGCAGGCCCAAGCGGACCAGTTGTTTCTGGAAGGCGTCTGGCGACACCATGACCAGCGTGCGCACCGCCGGCACGTTCAGCGACGCGCCCAGCGCGGTGCGGGCAGACACCCAGCCCTTGAACTGGTGGTCGTAGTTCTGCGGAATGTAGAGTCCGCCTGATGTTTGTATCTGCGTGCCCGAGTCTTCCAGCAGCGACGCCGCGGTGATGCGCCGTTCGGCAATCGCCTGGGCATACAAAAAAGGTTTAAGCGTAGAGCCGGGTTGGCGCAGCGCGGTGACACCGTCCACCTCGGCCGCGTTGCTGATGTCGCCACCGGACGAGCCGACCCAGGCCAGCACTTCGCCGGTGGCGTTGTCCAGCACGACCAGCGCGCCGTCTTCTACGTGTCGGCCGGCCAGTTCCCGCAAGTGCTGCCGCAACGTTTGTACCGCGTAGCGTTGCAGCGCGGCGTTGAGGGTGGTGCGGATGGAAGGGGTCCGCGCGCCGCGCACCAACTGCCGCGCCACATGCGGCGCAATGCCCTCGCTGGCCGCATAGTCGCGCCGCTGCAGCACGGCCGTAGTGAATAGGTCTAGCGCTTCGCAGTCGGTGTCTGTGCCGGCCCCTGCGGTAGCACCGGAGCCGCGCTTGGCACCGGGCGGTGCCAGGCTTTGCAGCACGGCACAGGCGCGCTGCACCACCTGAGCCGGTTTGGCATTGGGTGCGCGCACCAGCGCCGCGGCCACGGCGGCCTCGCGCGCGTCCAGCCCGTGCGCTGCCTTGCCGAACAGCGTCTGGCTCATGGCGTCTATGCCAACCAGCTCACCCCGAAACGGCACCAGGTTCAGGTAGGCCTCCAAAATCTGGTCCTTTCGCCAGCCGCGCTCCAGCAGGCTGGCGGATACTGTCTGGCCCAGCTTTTGGGCCACGCTGCGCCCGCCGGAGTTGCGTTTCAAGTCTTCATCCAGCAGGCCGGCCAACTGCATCGTGATCGTGGATGCACCGCGTGTCTTGCTGTTCCACAGGTTGGCCCAGGCTGCGCTGGTGGCGGCTTGCCAGTCCACGCCGCTGTGCTCGTAGAAGCGCTTGTCTTCGGACAGCACCAGCGCCGTGCGTAGTGCGGGCGAGACGTCGGCCAGCGCTACCCATTGGCCGCGGCGCACGGTGGTGTCGGTACGCAGGCGGTGCAGCAGCTCGCCCTGGCGGTCCAGCACCAGCGTGTCAGACGGCTGGTAGGCTGCCTTTACTTCAGAAAAAGAGGCTGCAGCCCACGCGCAATGAGCGTAAGCAGCTATGAAAAAAGTAGCAAACAAAATTCGCGTGCGATGGGCGCGCGGTGCTGGGTGGTCGAGCAGGGGGCAAAAAGCTGTCATGGTGTGGGCCACAGAATAGCGGAATCGGTAGAGACCCATTGGCGGTTTGGCACGGGCCGCGGCCCGGGCGGTCAAAATTGCCACCCATCCCGCCAATTGCCCGGTTCATCACAAAGATCCGGCACTGGGTGGCAGATTGCTTTAAGGTCCGCGCAGTTTGGACAACAGCCTACAATTTTTGGCGTGATGGAAGCTGCAGTGGCAGCCGCAGAATAGACCGTACACCATGGGCCGCTTGCGTTCAAGCACCCTTTAGAGACACACCATGCAACACCCTACATTTTCTTCCTCGGCATCCACCCCCGCGCGGCGCAAGCTGATCTGGCTGTCGCTGATCGCGCTGGGGGCTGCGGGCGGCACTGCGGCTTTTTTGGTTTCCAAGAACTCGACAGCGCGTCCTGCGGATGCCGACAAGAAGAATGCGCCGGCCGTGACGCTGGAGTTCACGCCCAATGACATCGCCACCGTTCGCCTGCAGCCGTTGGTGCGCACCAGCTCGGTATCGGGCACACTGATGCCGCTGACCCAGGCTGTGGTGAAGGCCACGGTGGCCGGGGAGGTGCGCAAGGTGCTGGTGCGCGAGGGGCTGGCCGTGAAGCAGGGCGACGTTCTGGCGGAACTGGACACCACAGATTTGCGCACCCGCCTGGACGCGGCGAAGGCCGAGCAGGCCGAGCGCCGGTCAAGGCTGGCTATTGCCGAGCGCAACCGCGACACCAACCAGGCGCTGCTGAAGCAAAACTTCATTTCACAGAATGCATTTGACCAATTGCTCAGTACTTACCAAGGCAGCCAGGCCGCGGTGCAGTGGTCCGATGCCCAGGTCCAACTCGCCAAAAAAGCACTAGACGACGCAGTGGTGCGGGCGCCCATCAGTGGCACCGTGTCCAAGCGCATGGTCAACGGCGGCGAGCGCGTACTGCCCGATGCGGCGTTAGTGACCATTGTTGACCTGTCTCGGCTGGAGCTTGAGGTGTCGGTGCCGGCGTCTGACATTGCGGGTATTGCGCCGGGACAAAAGGTGCAGTTCAGGGTGGATGGTTTTGGCGACCGCGCGTTCGAGGGCAAGGTGGAACGCATCAACCCGGTGGCCGACGCCGGCTCGCGCGCGATCAAGCTGTTCGTGGCGGTGCCCAATGCGGGTGGTTTGCTCAAAGGCGGCATGTTCGCGCAAGGGCAGATCACGTTGTCGCAGTCCAAGCCCGTGCCCGTGGTACCGGCCAGTGCGCTGTTTGAAGAAGCGGGACAAAGCTATGTCTTTACGGTGGAATCCGGCAAGCTGGCCAAGCGGGCCGTGGGCCTGGGCACCCGTGACGAGGCCAGTGGTCTGGTAGAAGTAAACAGCGGCCTTGCGCAGGGCGTGGATGTGGTCCGCGTGCGCATGGGCAGCCTGAAGGTCGGGGCACCGGCTGTGGTGCGCGCCACCGCAGCGCCGGCCAGCGCACCGGCCAGCATTGCCAAGCCTGCTTGAGCCCGGAGCACGACCATGTGGATCACCAAAACCAGTATCAACCAGCCCGTATTCGCCACCATGGTCATGTTGGCCCTGATGGTGCTGGGCGTCATCTCCTACACCCGTCTGGGCGTGGAGCAAATGCCCGACATCCAGGTGCCCGGCATCTGGATGCAGGTGCGCTACCCCGGCGCCTCGCCCGAGCAGGTGGAGGCAGACCTGGCCAAGCCGCTGGAAGAAGCGGTCAACACCGTCAACGGCGTGCGCAACATTTTCACCAACTCCATGGAAGGCCGTGCCGAGATCTGGACCGAGTTTGCGCTGTCCACCGACATGACCAAGGCCGTGCAGGACATGCGCGACAAGGTTGCACAGATTCGGCCCGCGTTCCCGCGTGATGCCAAAGACCCGCTGATTGTGCGTGGGCAGTTTGACAACGCCCAGCCCACCGCTACCTTCGGCATCTTGTCCAATGGTCGCAGCATGCGCGAGCTGTCCACCTTTGCGGACCAGCAGATCGTCAAGCGACTGCAGGGCGTATCCGGCGTGGGCCAGGTCACGCTGGGTGGCGCGGTGCAGCGCCAGGTGTCCATATCCTTGAAGCCGCAGCAAATGCTGGCTTACCAGATTGGTGTGGACGAGATCGTTAACGCCATCCGCCAGATCAACCAGGATATGCCGGCCGGTTCGCTGCGCGCCACCGAGCAGGAGCAACTGGTGCGGGTGGAGGGCAAGCTCAAGAGCGTGGATGCCTTCCGCCACATCATCGTGGCGCGCCGCGCTGGCACACCGGTGACGCTGGAGCAGTTGGCCACCATCGCCGATGGAGAGCGCGAGGCGCAGTCCATAGGCCGCATCAACGGCCAGCCGGCGCTGACCGTCAGTGTGTTCAAGACGCAGGATGCGAACCTGGTGGCCGTGGGCGAAGACGTGGCCAAGGCGGTGGACAATTTGCGCAAGCAGTTGCCGCAGGATGTGGAGATTCGCTCCATTGCCGAGAACGCCAGCTATGTCAAGAGCTCGCTGGAGAACGTCAAGCACACGATTATCGAAGGCGGCATGCTGACCATCCTGATCGTGTTTTTGTTCCTGCATTCGTGGCGCAGCACCATCATCACGGGCATCACATTGCCCATTTCGGTGGTGTCCACCTTTATCGCCATGTATGCCTTTGGCTTCACGATCAATTCGGTGACGCTGATGGCCTTGTCGCTGTGCATCGGCCTGTTGATCGACGATGCGATTGTGGTGCGTGAAAATATCGTGCGCCACGTCGGCATGGGCAAGGACCACATCACAGCCGCACGCGACGGCACGCAAGAGATCGGCCTGGCCGTGCTGGCCACCACGCTGGCCATTTGCGCCGTGTTTATACCGGTGGCCTTCATGAGCGGCATCATCGGCAAGATTTTCTTCCAGTTCGGCATCACGGTCACCGTGGCGGTGCTGGTGTCCTTGTTCGTCAGCTTTACGCTGGACCCGATGTTGTCGTCGGTGTGGAAAGACCCGGTCGAGTCGCGCTTTACCTGGGCGCCGTGGTTGGGCCGGCTGATGGAGCGTGTGGAACACCGCGTGGACTGGTTGCACGTTGTCTATGGCCGCTTGCTGAACCGCACACTGTTATGGCGCAAGACGACGCTGGCTATTGCCGCGGTTATTTTCGGCGCGAGCCTGGTCCTGGTTCCCATGGTTGGTGGCGAGTTCATGCCCAAGACCGACCAGGGCGTGTTTGCGTTGAAGATCAAGACACCGGTGGGCACCAGCTTGCTGTACACCGACAGCAAGGTGCGCCAGGTGGAGGAGGCGATCAAAGCCTTCCCCGAAATCGAACTGGTCAGTACCACAGTCGGCGGCAACAACCGCAACGAGGCAGAGTTGCTGATCAAGCTGGTGGACAAGCGCAAGACGGCACGGCGCAGCCAGACCGAGGTAGAAAACGCGGTGCGCCAGCGCCTGAAAAGCATTCCCGGCATTGAGCCCTCGGTCGGCTTCAACAAGCCAATCTGGATCAACCTGATTGGCCCGGCCTCTGCGGATCTGCCCAAGCTACTGGAAGAAGTCATGGGTACGGTGCGCGCGGTCAAGGGTGTCGTGGATCTGGAGCACAGCCTGGAGGCTGCCAATCCGGCCATCATCATCAAGGTGAACCAGGCCGTGGCCAGCGATGTGGGCCTGTCTTTGGAGCGCGTGGGCAGCGCCCTGCGGCCTTTTGTCAATGGCGACCAGGTCAGCAACTGGCTGGCGCCAGACGGCCAGAACTACGAGGTGAACGTACAACTGCCGCGCTCTGGCCGGCAAAAGCTGTCGGATTTGGGTGATTTGTATATCTCCACCAACAAGGTCGATGCCACTGGCACGCCCGTGATGGTGCCGCTGCGCCAGGTGGTGGAGTTTGTGCCGTCTACCAGCCCGCAGGTCATCAAGCGCCAGAACCTGGAGCGCCGCGTTGGCATCTATGCAAATGTGGAAGGGCGCCCGACCGGTGACGTGGCCAAGGAGGTGAAAAAGGCGGTGCAAGCTATCAGCCTGCCGCAGGGTTACCGCTTTGACATCAAGGGCGAGGCAGAACAAAACGACGAGGCCGGTGCCGCAGCAACCGTGGCCATGGTGTTGGCCGTGATTTTTATCTACTTCATTTTGGCATCGCAATTTGCGAGCTTCTTGCAGCCGATTGCGATCATGGCCTCCCTGCCGTTTACGCTGGTGGGCGTGATGGCGGCGCTGATACTGACGGGCTCCACGATGAACCTGTTTTCCATCATTGGCTTCATCATGTTGATGGGGCTGGTGGTGAAGAACGCAATTCTGCTGGTGGACTTTGCCAACCAGTCGCAGCGAGAAGGCATGAACCAGCATGACGCTGTGCTGCGTGCCGGCCAGGTGCGGCTGCGCCCCATCATCATGACCACGCTGGCCATGGTGTTCGGCATGCTGCCCATGGCCATTGGCCTGGGCGAGGGCAGTGAGGCGCAGGCACCCATGGGCCGCGCGGTCATTGGCGGACTGATCACCAGCACCTTGTTGACGCTGGTGGTGGTGCCGGTGCTGTACACCTATCTGGATAACTTGCCGCGTTGGTTCAAGCGGCGGTTTGGCGCGGCACAGGGCGCTGTTGCCGCATCGTCGGTATCCCCTGCAAAAGTGCCGGCCGTTTAAGCGCGTCCGGCCCTGACTTCACGGTGTCGTTGCGGGACGCGCACAAAAGTGCCAATGTTCATCAGCTATGCTTGGAGGCCTTTTTACATTCAAGCTGTCACACATGAATACCAAAAAACTTACCAATCCCAAATTGCTTTTGAGCACGGTCGCGCTATGCGCGTTGTCCGCATGTGGTGGAGGGGGAGGCGGGGGAACCGCAACACCTGCCAGCGGCACCACACCGCCTACGACCACAACGCCTACTCCTTCTACAGTGAATGATTGTGGTGAAGAGGGCAATGTCATGACGGTTGTGGGCAATACTGCCCAAATCGATACAAACGTCTATGGGGCTGATGGCACTACCATCGTCTCTACCCAGCAGCGCAAGTTCGCCACATCGGGCGGCGCAAGCTTCCGTGGCCAGACGGGGCTTTTCCTGGTCAACCAGGTGAACACCACCACCTATACCAATGTGGCCGTCAACGGTATGTTTGCAGGCAGCGTGGTTGCCACGACCGAGAACAACTACTCCAAGGTGGTGGGCAACGAACGTCAGACGTACGGCCTGACCGTTTCCACCGTTACCAGCGTTTCCCCAGGCGTCACCACGGCGGCCAGCATCTACTTCACGCCCTACGCATCCACGGGTGCGCCACTGAGCCCCCTACTCGATAACGCTTACACGAGCAAATACTCTGCTACTACGGAATTCAATGGCACAACGCAGGCGCCGCTCGCACAGACCAGCATTACCACCTACACCACCGAGCCGGTTACTGTATTGGCTGGCACCTTTGCGGCCTGCAAGGTAAAGGTCGAAGTGAGCGGTGGCGCCACTGTTTCCAATGTCAGCTACGCCTGGCTTGTCGGCAGTGGCCGCTACAAGGGCTTGGTCGTGCGCACCGCCAATGGCAGCGGCGTCAAGACCTCCGAGGCTACGCGTCTGGTAGTCAACGGGCAATAAAGCCCATGGGTGAAGTGGTGCAGAGTTGCACCGCTTCTTCCGCTTCCTCCATTACTTGGCTGCTTCGACCTTGACCCGCGCATTGGGCGCTTCACCAAACATCTCCGGCGCATACATGGCCTCTACGCGGGACGGTGGCAATGAGAACTCACCGACGTTGTTCAAACGGATGGTGTATTCCATCTTCACCACGCCCTTGGGCATGAACTGGTAATAGCTGCGGAAGGACTCAAAACTGCGCTCCTCAAACGCAGCCCAGCCAGAACCCGACTGCTTCTCGCCCTGCGTTGCGATCTCGCTGTCGCGGCCCAGGCCGCTGCCTAGAATGGTCGCGCCGCCAGGCACCGGGTCGGTGATGACGGCCCAGGTCATGTCGGCGCTGGCATTCACCTCCAGCGTGATGCGCAACACATCGCCACGGGTGTAGCTGCCTGCGGGCAGGCTCTTGTTGGCTTGCTCCACCGGCGTGATGGTCTTCTTGATCTGGTAACCGGCGTTGAACGGTTCCTTGAGCTGCACGGCCGCTACCGATTGCAGTGTCAGCCAGGGCTTGCCAGGGCCTTGGTGGGTCACGCTCAGCGTGTCTTTGGGCAGCGTCTTGCTCCACGGCAGGAACATCGTGTTGTTGCGGAAATTGCCAGGTGATGCGGGTGCGCCAAACCACGTGGTCTGGTTGGGTGCGCCCAATGTGTCGGTGGTCTTGATGCGTTCCACCTTGTTCCATTCCACGCTTGCAGCACCCACGCCGCCCGCGGCGTTTTCCAAGCTCTTCAGGGACGCCTTGGTAGACCCTGCCACAGTGACTGCTTCAAACTTGGTCGAGAACTTCTCCAGCGCCAGCCCTCCCCACAGGTTGGCGGTGGTGGTGTGCCAGGCGCCATTTTGTTGTCGGCTGATGAATCCATTGGCCAGGCGGCCCATGTCGTCTTTCCAGGCGGGGTCGTCCATCACGGTCAGCATCAGGCGTGCGGTGTTCACATCGCCGTTTTGCATCAGCCACCACCAGTAGTCATCCTTCTCGGTGCTGAAGATCATTTTGGTGCCTTGGTAGCTGATGCGGCTGCGCAGGATCTGGTTGGCCTCTGCCATGCGCTTGTCGCGGTCTGGCACATCCTGCACACGCTTCAAAATGTTGAGCCAATCGATGACCGCATGCGTGGGCCACTGGTTGGGCGCGATGGTGATGCTGCCCACCATGCGGCCCTGGGCCTTGCCGTAGCGCGACAGGGCTTCCAGCGCGGCCAGCTTGCGGATGTCCAGATCTTTGCGGGGGCTCCAGAACTCGCGCTGGATGCGGCCCTCCACAAACGCGATCAGACCACGCTCCATTGGTGCACGCACCGTGTCGCTCAGTGCAAAGGCGGGGTTGACACCCGCAGCCTCGTGCGTTGCGGCCAGCAGGTAGGCCGTCAGCGTGTCACTGCCGTGGTTGGCCTCTCCATCGCGCGGCGGGAAGTAGTTGGCCAGGCCATCGCTGTCCAGGTAGCTGGGGATCTGCGCGGCCACGGTTTCCCACAGTTTGCCATCGCGCAGGCCCACCGACTTGCTGGTCTTTTGTTCCAGGCAGGCAAAGGGATAGCGTGCAAACCAGTCGCGTACGCCCGGCAGTCCTTCGGCCAGTTTGGGTTGCAGCGACATCTTCAGGCCACCACGGCCGGGTATTGCGTCGGCCGGTGGGTTGACGTCCAGCGTGAAGGGTCCATCCAACTGCACCAGCGTGGCCTGTTGCACCGTTAACGGCACGGCGGGGACGATGCGCTGGCGCGCCTTCAGCGCGTCACGTGCGCCGCTGACGGTGTCCTTGGCTTCAATCTCCCACAGGATGGCTTCGGAGCGGATCTGGGCCAATTGTGCAGGGGCGGTCACCATCCACGCCACTTCGCGCGCATCGCCTGCGGGAATGTCCACCGTTTGCATCGGCAACTCCAGCAGCGTGGCACGTGGTGTCACTTCCACCTTCATGGCCTGCTTGGTCGTATTGCGCAGCGTGATCTGGGCGCGGAACTGGTCGTCCTCACGCACCAGGGGCGGCAGACCGCTGATGATTTGCAGGTCTTGCGTGGCGCGTATGCTGGTAGAGCCCGTGCCAAACAAGCCAGTGGAGGCATCGGCCACGGCGACGATCTTGAAGGTGGTCAGCGCGTCGTTCAGCGGCACGGTC
Source organism: Rhodoferax sp. ZS1R8 (assembly GCF_056521325.1). Taxonomy (NCBI): domain Bacteria; kingdom Pseudomonadati; phylum Pseudomonadota; class Betaproteobacteria; order Burkholderiales; family Comamonadaceae; genus Rhodoferax; species Rhodoferax sp. ZS1R8. The sequence continues at coordinate 601,771 of NZ_JBWMBA010000002.1, forward strand.
ACTACCGCTTGCCCGTTGGCGTCCAGCTTCACGCTGGGGTTCCACAGCAACAGGGTCTCCAGCAGCTCACGCGCGCCGCTCTTGCCCCCGCCGCCACCGGCGGGCACGGCCTTGCGGCCATAGTGCCGGCGGCCAATGATTTCCATTTGTGCGGTGGATGTTTCCACGCCCCAGAAGCGGCGTTGCAGCATCGCATCGAGCAGGTTCCAGCTGCTATTGGGCATCAGCTCCAGCAGGGCCTGGTCCACGGCGGCCAGCGCTACTTCGGCGTTGGCTGCGGGTTGGCCGTTGGGTAGTTTGACCTGGATCGTCACCTTGGCCTGGCTGCGCACGGCGTAGCTCTCTTTGTCGGCCTTGACGCTCACGTCCAATTGGTGGGCCTTGGTACCCACGCGGATCTCGGCTACGCCCAAACGGAAGGCGGGCTTGCTCAAATCCACCAGTGCAGTCGGCGCCACATATTCACGGCCTTCGTACCAGAAGGATGTCCACCACTCTCGCGGCGCCTTGAAGCCCCAGGTGAAGAACGAATACCACGGCACCTCGCGCAGGCGGCCGCGCAGGGCCAGCACGCTGACGTACATGTTGGGCCCCCATCCGTCCTTGATCTTCAAGCTAATCGTAGGGTCCTGACCATTGAGCTGCACCACTTCGGTCTCGACAATGCCTTCGCGCTCCACGGCAACGAGGGCGGTCGCAAAGCGGAAGGGCATGCGCACCTGGAACTTGGCGGTCTCACCGGGCTGGTAGCTCTTCTTCTCGGGCAGCAGGTCGATACGGTCGTGGTTTTCGCCACCAAACCACAGCTCGCCTTGTTTGGTGACATACACGGAAGAGGCGGCCTGGATGCTGTTGCCTACGCTGTCCTTGGCGGTGACGACCAGTTCTACCTCACCCGCTTCGTTGAGCGCTGTTTCGCACAGCAGCAGGCCGCGCGAATCGCTCTTGCCGGTGCACACGGTGCCCAGATCCTTGACGCTGGTCTTGTTGTCGTAGGTGTAGAAGCCGCCCACCATCCGCTTGCGTGTGGTGGTGACGATGCGGGCCGTGGCCTTGACCTCCATCGCCACATCGGCCTGCGGCTTGCCTGTCAAATCGAGCGCCAGGGCCTGGAACTTGATGCGCTGGCTGCTCGACACCCAGCCCTCGGTCTTGATGCCGGTCACCACGCCCGCGGGCCACAGGGTTTGTGTGCTGCGTATAGTCTGCACCTCGCCATTGGGGTCGGAGTAGGTGGCTTCCAGCAGCAGGTCTTGGGGCTGGCGGCTGGCGGGTATCTTGTCCACCGTTACTTTGCCTGCGCCGTTTTTGTCCAGCGTCAGCGGCAGCTTGTCGGCGATGACCTTGGCGTAGGCCGTGGCGTCGGGCTCTTCTTCACCTTCGGGGCGGTTGTCTTTGTTGCCGCGTGGCGCCTGGAAGTTGAATTCAGAAAAGTCGGCATAGTTCAGGTACTTGCCACGCACCAGGGCCGACACGCGCACCGGCAGGTTGTTGGCGCCGCCGCCGGATACGTAGTTGATCTGCACATCCACGGGCACAGTCTTCACATTCACCAAAGCCTTTTTCTCGGCAGGTGTGACGCGGCCTTCCAGCACCGGCAACCGGAATTCTTCCACCCGGAACATGCCGGTGGAGAAGGTGCGTGCATCGCTCTTGTCGCTGCGCAGTTCCACCTGGTAGACGCCCAGCTTGGCGGCGGGCGGAATCGCAAATGTGCTCTCCGCGCTTTGGCCACCGGTAGCCGTCTTGCGCCAGACCAGCGCCTGTGTGTATTGCTGGCCACTGCCCACATGGGTCACGACCAGGGTGCCGGGTTGGACCGTGGTCAAACCAAAGCCCTGGCTGGTTTCGGTGCGCAGGATGTGCTTCATGGACACGGTCTCGCCGGCGCGCAAGAGCGTGCGGTCGAAGATCGTGTGGGCACGTTCATCGGGCCGCGCCTCGCGGCTGGTGGGCAGGTTGAAGCGCCAGGGCTCTATGCCACGGTTCCAGTCGCTCCATGTAAAGGCCATGTCCTCGACCGTGCTCTTTCCATCGCCCGAAGGCTGTGGCGCACGGGCACTGACAAAGTAGGCACTGTTGTAGCTGTCGTCACTGTTGCAGGTAGGCGCCTGTGGCGGGATTCCGCTCAGGTTGGCGATGCCCTGCGCATTGGTTTTGGCACTGCCCACCTCACGGCCCCTGCAGTCGGACACGCGCACCTTGGCATTGGCCACGGGTGTGCCTTTGTCCAATGTGGTCACCCAAGCCAATGCGTTCTCGCGGCCCAGCTTGAAGTGCACGCCCAGGTTGGTGACGAGGGCAGAGGTGCGGACCACCATGGTGCGGCCATTGCCGTGGCGTTCATCCAGCAGGGATGCGCCTAGTTTTTGTGACGAAATTTCAACCACATGGAAACCGGGGGCCAGTGGAATGCCCACCACCTCAAACGGGCGTGGATCATTGCTTGCGGGTTTGGGCAGATCCAGCGTCTTGACATTGGGCTGACCACCCAGCAGCGACACCATGCGCGACTGCACCGTGCTTTGGTCGTTGCCATCCACTGGTTTGGGGAGCGGGCCCTTGACGTCCTTGGCTGCGGCGCTGCGCGACACCGTGAAGTTGTCGTAGCGCTGCACTTTCAAGAACCATTGGATGATGGAAGCATCGGTGCCGGGTGTGACGGTGCTGACCTTGGCCTGCTCCACCTTGAGTCCCTTGGTGGCCAAGGCCGCCTCCACATTGCGCAGCGTTACCGGCAGCATGGCCACGCCATCAGGCTCCGCAAAACGCTCGACGATGCCAAAAGGGGCGGCAGCAAACTTGGCCAGCGGCGGCAGCATACCGGTGGCGACCTTCAGCGGAAAGCTATCGGCGTTGCGCAGGGTGCGGCCGGAGGCATCCTTGAAACCCTTGGGCAGCTCCAGCGTGAAGGACGTCTGTTCGGTAAAAATGCCGTTGAAGTTCACACTGTTTTCTACGGAGTCTTCGGCCGCAGACTCCCCGCCATTCGCATCCGGCGTAGGCTTGATCGTGTCCTTGTCAGACTTCAGGCGTATGCCTTCCAACAGCTTGGCCGACACCGGAGCGTTGAAGCTCAGGCGCATGGGGCGTATCGGCAGGCAGGCGCTCTGCGCGTTTTCGCGCTCGCAGCTGAAGGTGGCAGCAAACGGTTCGCGCACCTGGAAACTGAAGCGTTTTTCAGCTGAGTTGGCCACGCCGTTGGGGTTGCCACTGCTGGCCGGTGTGCTTACCCCCTGTCCAAAAACGATCTGTACCTTGGCCGATGGCGTAAGGGTGCGGTTGCACGCCAGCGTGACGATACTCAAGGGGTCCTTGGCGGCTGCGGCTTCCAGCCCTTGCGATTTGAGCAGCGCCGCGCGGTCTTTTCCGTCGATCAGCCGCACGGCCACGCGTTCCCCCAGGCCCTCTACCGAGCACCACACGTTGGCCTGCACGCTGGCCAGTGTCGCCGGGCCGTTCAGCCGCAGCGTGAAGAACTGTTCTTCGTCGATGCGGTTACCGCTATAGGGTTGTGTGCTCTGCACAAAGGGCCCGCCGGTATTGAACTTGAAACTGGTGGCGCCAGTCAGATCCGCGCCTTTGGCCGACTTGAAGCCGCTGCGCACCTGCAGATTGCAGGTTACGCCTGGGGGTAAATCGTTTTCAAACTCGTAGGCCCAACTGCGGTCAGTGACCCAGCGACCAGAGCCCTTGGTGACCTGGGCGTCGCTGCAGCTCAGGCTCAAAGGCGCCTCGGCCTTGGGGTCACCAAAGTTGACAGCACTCTCGTCAAACTTGGCCACCACCTGGCGTACGCGTGCCACTTCACCCTGGGGCGAAACGCTGATGATCTGGATTGCCTGTGCCTGCAAGGCGGCGGTCGCCAACAGCGCCGCGCAAGTTTTGTAGAAGAAGGTCGTCTGGCCCACAATTGCTCCCGGTTTGAACCGGTGAGGTTAGCCGATTTTGGTAGCGTGGCCCCGCCGTCCAGGGCAGATTGCGGTAGGGTGCTACTTGACCATGCCGTATTTCTTGTAAATCCTGTCGTACGTGCCGTTGGCCTTGATGGCCTCCAGCCCTTTGTTGAATGCACCTATGAGCTCCTGCGCCTTGGGGTTCTGCATACCGGCGGTGACATACAAGGGGTTGACCGACAGAGGAGCCTTTACAAACTCGATCTGCTCCAGTAGCTGTGGTTCTTCTGCAGCAATTGCAGAGCGTGCGACGATTTCGTCCTCGAGCGTCAGGTCAATGCGCTGGCGCACCAACTTCTTGACGTTGGTGATCAAATCTTTGCCGTTCTCGCGCACAAAGCCGGTTGACTGCGTGAACGGGTCCCCATAGCCATAGCCCAACACCGTACCGATGCGTTTGCCGTTGAGGCTATCCAAGCCATGGAAGTCAAATGCATCGCCCTTACGTTTGATGAAACGCAGGTTGCCCACAGCAAAGGGCGTGCTGAACAACAGCACCTTCGCCCGCGCATCGGTGCGCCACGTAAAGGGGAGGATGTCGTACGTGCCATTCTTGACCCCCGATTCGGCCCTTGCCCAAGGCACGTATTCCATGGTTACCTCGTGCCCCTGTGTTTTGTAGGCTGCGCGAATGATCTCCATGCCAAGTCCACCGTCCGGGTTCTTGGGGTCGCCATAGGGCGGGTAGGGGTCGCCTGCGGCGGTGATGGTCATGGCGTGGCTGACAAAGGCCAAGGCCATGGTTAAACACGCGGCGATCAGCCGCACGGGCGCATTCATGTAGTTCTCCAACGGTTTCGCAAACTCTCGCAGCATAGATGGGGGCTGTCAAGCGCCTACCTCTCTAAACGCGCGATCTGCAAGAATCACCCACCATGCAAGCCTTCTACAGCGACCAGTTTGTACTGCCCTTGCCACAGGGTCACCGCTTTCCGATGGCGAAATACCGTATGTTGCGCGAGCAATTGGCCATCCATCTGCCGGCGGTAGGGTGCCATGAAGCGCCCCGCGCCTGCGATGCCGACCTGGCACTGGTCCACAGCGCCGCCTATGTTGATGCCATTGCGCAGGGCACTGCCAGCCCTGCCGTCTTACGTGAAATTGGTTTCCCGTGGAGCGAAGCCATGGCCGAGCGCGCCCGCCGATCCGTGGGCGCCACCGTAGCCGCCGCGCAGGTCGCGCTGGATCAGGGCGTGGCTGCCAACTTGGCCGGTGGCACCCACCACGCCTATGCGGACAAAGGGGGTGGTTTTTGCGTGTTCAACGACGTGGCCGTGGCCAGCCGCGTCGTGCAGTCGCAGTGGGCGCGTGCCAGGGCACCCGGGGCAGATCCCCTGCGCGTAGCCGTCATCGATCTGGACGTGCACCAGGGTAACGGTACAGCGCACATTTTTCAGGGCGACGATACGGTGTTCACACTTTCGCTGCACGGCGACAAGAATTTTCCATTTCGAAAGGAGGCCAGCGACCTGGATGTGCCGCTCCCAGATGGTTGCGCCGACGCAGACTATCTGGCGGCGCTAGATGGCGCGCTGGCTGAACTGGGCCGGCGCTTTACACCTGGGCTTGTGATGTATCTGGCCGGTGCCGACCCTTACGAGGGTGACCGCCTGGGGCGTCTGAAGCTTACGATGCAAGGCTTGCAGGCACGCGATCAGCGTGTATTCGACTGGTGTGCCGTCCGCGGGCTACCAGTGGTGGTGCTGATGGCTGGTGGGTATGGCGTGCGGATTGAGGAGACCGTGGCGGTGCAGATCAATACCTATCGGGTAGCGCTGGAGTATTGGCGGACCCGCTGAGTGAAAGTTTTAGTCAAATCTGCCTCTAGCCCTCGTGCAGCAAGCGTAACCAGCTATGAAGTTTATAGCGTTCCACCGGATACAGTTGGGGTAAATCAGCGCTAATTTTTCACGCTGACGCTTTAGACCCGACTGAATTGGAATCGAATGACGCGAACCCGCAATGAGTACCTTTTGCTTGCCGGAGACGGTTTCTCAGCCTTTGGAACATGGATTGACTTCCTGGCAATCCTGACGCTTGCGGCCTACCAGTTTCACGTCTCCTCGTATGAGATGGCCATAGTCAGTGCCGCCGGACTGTTGCCGGGCATGCTGCTGTCCCCGTACATCGGGCGTTGGTGCGACAGGGGTAGCCCCAGGCGATTGCTGATGGCATCGATTCTGCTGCGGGTAGTGGCCACCGGAGCCATCATTCTTTGCGGTGATTTCATGGTCTTTCTGGGCTTGGTTGCGCTGCGCTCGGTCTTTGCGACGGTCGCGCCACCGGCCATCAACGTGTTGGCCGTACGCTCTGTCGATTCAGACGGGCTTCCCAGGTTCTATTCGCTTCTGAACGTTGTCAACAACTCGGCCAAAGTGCTGGCGCCGGCCATCGGAACCATTTCAAGTTCTTTGTCCAGCGAGCGGGCCGCTCTTGGCCTGTCGCTTGCCTGCTCGGCCGCATCGCTTTGCGTTTTTGCCTTCGTCCGCGCTCAGCCAAATGTGGAAAAAACCCTGGCCGCGCCCGCTCCGTCAGAAAAGGCATCGGCAGGTGGTGTCAACATGGTCCCGTTGCTTTGGGTGGCTACCACCTGCGCCTTCTTCATTTTTATGGTGAACAACCTGTTCCCACTGGTACTGCAGCGGGCTGGCTTCGACAAGGCATTGCTGGGATTGTTGATCAGTTGCTCAGGGGCTGGGAATATTCTGTCGGGGCTGTGGCTGGCCAAGAGGTCTGGCGCAAAAGCGATGCAGGGGCGTATGGGGGAGCTCACGCAACCTGCGATGCTCCAGGCCGCGGGCTTCGGTGCAATCGGCGTTGGGCTGTACGCACAACCCGCGCACTTGGCCGAAATCTTGCCGGTACTGTTCTTCCTGATCGGCACGTGCAGCGCGCGGTATGCCATTGCCTTGAATGTCTATGTTTCAAAGCACTTTGCGAACGCGATTGGCGGCGTGTGGGGAACCCTTCAATCGTGGCAAAACGCGATGATTCTCGTGGCGCCGATGATTGGCTCGGTCATCCTTGATGCGTTGGGCGCAGGGTGGCTATTTATATTTTCGACTGGTGCGGCTGCTGTGTCGTTCGCGTTGTTCTATGGCTTGCGCGCGATGGGTATGCGCCCATTGATGAACCCCAGCGCTTCGATACCGGCCTAGCGCGGGGGCTAGTGCAAAGCGGCGTGCATTCAATGCACGCCGTATTCACCAACTACTGAATTGCGACGCAACTGCATGCCGAAAGCGGCGTAGTGCGTGCATCACTCTCACGAACCATGGTGCATAGGCCGTTGCTGAGGGACAAGCGGTAGCTGTCCGCCGAGCCAAGCAGGCGGCCGTTACCAGGCTGCCCCGATGCGTCTGACACCGTGTCCGAGGGGACAATGCTCAGCCGGTCTTCCGTCGCGAACGCGGCGGCGGTTAGCACAACCGGGCCAAGGCCTGGCCGTTGCGCAGCAGTTTCCATTTGCGCCAAGCACTGCGCGCTGGTTTTTTCAGCGACCATGCGGGCCGGAACCGGCGCAGACGGCGCATAGCTTTGGCAAGCGCTCAGCAGCGCGAACAATGGCGCGCAGATGCCGGACACATAGACCGGCCTGCAAAAAATAGGTGAAGTCATCAGCGTTGTGGGCCAGGGCTGAGCAACAGCTTGACGGTTTCGGATGGGTTGCGGTCCATCACGTAGTTCCCTTGCCCCAACTGTTGGACCATATCCTTGGCGGAGGATGCTGCTGCTACAGGGCAGGCCCCTGTGCGCACATAGGTCAGCGCACCGGAGAGCATGCTCTCTGCCGGGTCGCCGCGCTGGCGGGATAGATCGTCTGCCACCGGGCAACTGGCTGCAAAGCCGTCGGCATAGTCACCGAACCCCACCGCATTCACCCCTTTGAATTGCATGGCCGCGTAAGAAATGCCGCAATTGTCCTTGTAGGAAAAGCCGTAGGGCTTGCCGCAAGTCGTGTTGCCGATACGTATGACCTGCATGAATGGGGACAAGCCGTTGATGACGGATTCACTGGCTGAACAGGTACTGCCCGACGTCAGCACAAACACGCGCTTGAGCCCCAGCTGGGGCAGCGATTGGCCCTGCGCAACCGAAAATCCCTGGGTCGTCTGGTGGAAGGTACTGGTCGTGTTGCAGAAAGACAGGGGGTTTTTGTCGTTACAAGTCAGCTTCTCAAAGGTTTTGCCGGCGAGGCTTGCGTCACCAATCATCCACGCAAGTTCGCTGGCAAGGTCCAGATAGCCGCCGCCGTTGTAGCGCAGGTCGAGCACGAGTTCATTGACGCTGGCGTTCTTGAACTGGGTGATGGCATCGACCAACTGCTTCTCCGCACTTACAACACCGAAAGAGTTGAGCACCAGGTAGCCCACCTTGTTGGCCCCCTCCGCGATGACCGTTGAAAGTGCAACCGGGGTAATTGCAACGGTGGGTGACGACGTAATCGTCACCGTGCGCGGTGTGCTTGCGTTGGCAGCCAACAGGCCAAAACGGGTAGTCTTGACGGCCACCGTCGGAACCAGGCCGGCATTGAGCGTGGCGATACCGGCAGGCGTTGTGTCGTTGATGTCCACACCGTCAATGGATGTGATCGTGTCACCGCGCAAAATGCCGCCCAGCTGTGCGGGCGAGCCTTGTTCCACATACAACACACGCACTACACGGGGCACTGAGCCACTGAGGACGGAGCGGCGGAACCCGTATCCGGATGACACACCGGACTGCTGGTTTAACAAATCCGCTGTGGGTGTCGTAAAACTGAACTGGTCAACCAGCTTGCCGGAGGCAGTGGTGTTTTTGGTCTTGAGCGCCCTGAAGTAGGCGTCGAGCGTTTGCAGGACGCTATTGCCGTTGCTCTCCAACGTAAAGCTTGCCGCATTAACTACCGGGACATCTTTGTACCAAAGGTAGGTCTCGTCCATGAAGGAGCGTACCCACGATTTCTCGGTATCGATAGAGCCCTGGCGATCGCTCGTACCGGCGCGCGGCGCGGCGCATTGCTGGGCTAAGGACGATGCAGGAGCAAATACCGTTGCGGGCGGGTCGGTCGGCGTAGGCGCGCCGGCTTGGGCAGGCGCGCCACCCCCGCCACCGCCGCCACAGGCGACCAACAGACCGATAACAGGCAATACGGAGGCAAAAGATTTAATGGACATAAGGTTGCTTTGCAGCAGGCTCGAACGCAAAGCGCCGTAGCAAGGGGCATGCTGCTGGGTTGGTGTTTTTTAAATTCTACCAACCAGGAGACCCGGCCTGCTAGGGCATGAGGTCGGCCACCCCATCCCACGCTTCGGGCGCGAGTCGCCCTTCGTAGCGCGCAACCACTTTGCCCTTGGCATCTACCAGCAGAGTCAGCGGCAGCTTGGGGGGGGCGGCTTTGTTGGCGTCTTGCCGCAGCGCAATCAGGCCCTTGGGCGGCGCCTGGGTCTTGCCAAGGATGCGTTCGTAGGCCAGCCAGTCGTCCACGCTTTTGTCCACGTTGACGGTGACCAGTGCAAACGGCTTGTCGCGCCAGCCGTTCAGGTTCATGCGCAGTTCGGACAGGCTGTCGCGGCACACGGCGCAGGCGGTTGACCAGTAGAAGACGATGGACACTTTGCCGCGGATGCGCTCCGGGTTGAAGGCCTCTCCGCTGGTCGTGGTGGCGCGCAGGTCCAACGCGGGCGGGGGCGTGGCCGCTGTCGTGGAGGCCTGAGCGGACGCAACGCCGCTGGTGCAAAGGGTGGCTACAGCAACCAGGCAGCAAGCAAAGAAGGTGGTGTTCATGCTGCTTGGTCGTGCCAGCGGCCGATTCATTACAGGAAAATACCGCCATGGCCAAAAAAGATCATGTTTCCGAAACCCCCGCTACCCAAATGCTGAAGGCGCACAAGGTTGCCTACACCGAGCACCCCTATGAATATCTGGAGCATGGCGGTGCCCAGCACAGTGCGCAGGTGCTGGGATTTGACCCGTTCAGCGTTGTCAAGACGCTGGTGATGCAGGACCAGGATGCCAAGCCGCTGTTGGTGCTGATGCATGGCAACCGCAAGGTCTCCACCAAAAACCTGGCTCGGCAGATCGGCGCCAAATCGGTGGAGCCGTGTGCCCCAGAGGTGGCCAACCGCCATAGCGGCTACTTGGTGGGCGGCACATCGCCATTTGGCACGCGGCGCGACATGCCGGTGTACATAGAGGAGGGCATTCTGGCCCTGCCCAAAATCTTGATCAACGGTGGCCGCAGGGGCTACCTGGTAGGGATTTCGCCTAGCGTTTGCGTCGAATTATTGGGGGCAAAGCAGGTACAGTGCGCACTGGCTGATTGACAGCCCCGACGAACGTCTTTCAGGAGAACTGGTTTTGGATTCCCTTCGCGCTTTTTACCCGCTGCTGGCGGTTGTTGCCGCCTACCTGGTGGGCTCCCTGTCGTTCGCGGTCATCGTGAGCCGCTCCATGGGCTTGAACGACCCCCGCACCTACGGCAGCAAGAACCCTGGCGCTACCAATGTGCTGCGCTCAGGTAGCAAGGCCGCCGCCATCGTCACGCTGCTGCTGGATGCCCTCAAGGGATGGCTGCCAGTGGTATTGGTCAAATGGTTTGGGGAACCCTATGGCTTGAGCGACGGTACTGTTGCCTTGGTGGGATTGGCGGCTTTTCTGGGCCACCTGTTTCCGGTGTTCTTCCGCTTTGTGGGGGGCAAAGGCGTGGCCACTGCGCTGGGAGTGCTGTTTGGCATCAGCTGGATCTTGGGCCTGGCCACCATAGCCACCTGGTTGATCATTGCCTACTTCTTCCGCTACTCTTCGCTGGCGTCTATCGTTGCGGCCGTGTTTGCGCCGGTGTACTACGTCTTCGGCGCTGATGTTGCCTGGCCGATGGAAAAGAGCATCGTGTTCTCCATCATCGTGATGTCTGCCCTGTTGATCTGGCGCCATGCGGAAAACATTTCGCGCCTGGTCAAGGGGAGTGAATCCAAGCTCGGAAGCAAGAAAAAAGTCTAATCAGGAACGTCGGGGGCTATATGTCACGGGTTCTGCGCCGCAAATGCCCCCAGGCGCAGCATCTGGAAGTGATTGATGCGCGCCCGCACCGCAGATGCCGGTAGCGCGGTCTTGATCTTCGGCCCCTTGCCTGTGGTGCGGTGCAGCCGCGGACTGGGCACAAACTCTCCGTTCGCACTTGCAATGATGGCCACATGCGGATGGTTGTACTCGCCGCTGCGACGCAGCACCAGGGCGGTCTCGGCGTTGTCCAGGCGCACATAGGTGCCGGGCGGGCACAGGCCCACGGCGCGCACCAGCGCATGGCCGATCTCATCCGTTTTGGCCGAAGCATTGGCCATCACCGATCGGGCCGATTCGGTAGCGCTGCGGCCGGCACGCGACATGCGCGGGCTGATCATCGCCGCATAGCGGTCCACCACCTTCAATATGCGGGTAAGCCGTGTGACCGGTGGGGCCGTGCGCAGGTCGGCCTTGTCGATGGCGTCGTCGTGGTGGCCTGACACGATGTCCAGCCACTGCACATCCACCACGCCCAGATTGCCCAGCATCAGCGCTCCCTTGGCTGCGTGCATGCGGATGGCGTCTTGCTGCTCTGGAGTGGGTTTCTCCACCTGCGTGGCCAGAGCATCCTGCATGGCCGTCATGCCGATGTTCATTGTCAGCGCGGCACGCACCAGGCTGTCGCGCTCGGGCTTGGCAATGCCCAGTTCGATGGCGATCAGGTGGCTCAGCACCGCGCATACCAGCGCGTGGGATGCGCTGTAGCCCACCGGCGAATTGCCGGCCAGCTGGAACAGCAGGTACAGGCCGACATCGGGGTCGCGTTGTAGCAACCCTTGCATCCAGCGGTCGTATTGCAGCACGCGGTGGCCAAATTCCTGTGTGCTGGCCGGGCTGCCCAGAATGACACCCAGACCGGATTCCAGGTCCGACCACAGGGCCAGCAGGTCTTCGTATTCGTTTTCGCTCTGGATGCTCACAGTGCGAGTCTAGTAGCGTTTTTCCAGCACCATCTGGTCATTTGCGCGCGTCATCTGGAAGCGGGTCAAAAAACTATTGCCCAGCAGTACGATGTTCATGGAACCGCTGGTCACGGCGGCATCCACGTTGTGCACCACCACATCACCCACGCGCACCGTATTCAATTTGATCAGCCAGCCTTGGGTGATGCCGTTGGCCGTGCTCATCTGGATCGGTTGCCCCGATTTGTATTCAACACCCAGGCGCTGGGCCTCGCCCACGCTCATGGCGACCGATGTAGCCCCGGTATCGACCACCATTTGCGTGGACTTGCCGTTGATTTGGCCCAGTGCGAAGAAATGGCCTCCGTCGCCAGCGCTTAACACGATGCGGTTGCCGCCTGGGCCGCTGCCTCCACCACCACCCACGCTGGCCGGCGCATCGCCCACACGCAGTGTGTGCTGCTTGCCGCCAATTTCCACCACCGCCTGGTCGCCCTGCGTGGAGACGATCTTGACGCCCCTGTAGCTGTCACCCGCCGCCACGGTTTTGGGCGGGGCGCCATCGACGATGACCAGCGCCTTCCCGCCTAGCATGCCCGACAGCCCCACGGTCTGGGCCATCGCCGCCAGCGGACTCAGCAGGCAGCCTAGGGAAAGGACGAGCGGGGCGGCTTTCATCAGTCGCGGAAGTTGTTGAAGCTCAGCGGCAGATCGGCAATCTCTTTGCGGATCAGCGCCATCGCCGCCTGCAGGTCATCGCGCTTGGCGCCGGTGACGCGCACCGCATCGCCCTGTATGGCGGCTTGCACCTTGATCTTGCTGTCCTTGATCAGGCGCTGGATTTTTTTGGACACTTCAGACTCAATGCCGTTGCGCACCTTGATGACGACCTTGACCTTGTCGCCACCCATCTTCTGCACATCGCCCTTGTCCAGAAAGCGCACGTCCACTTCCTGCTTGGTCAGCTTGTTGCGCAGCACGTCTTCGATCTGGTCGAGCTGGAATTCCGCGTCGCCGACCAGCGTGATCTCTTTCTCTTTGAGCGTAATGGCGGCCGACGTTCCCTTGAAGTCAAAGCGCGTCGTGATTTCCTTGGAGGTGTTGTCCACCCCGTTCTTGACCTTGGAGAGTTCTGCTTCGCAGACGGTATCAAATGAAGGCATCTTGGGTTCTATGGTTAAAAGTGAGTTGGTGCGCCAGCCCGCCGGCCCGCCGTGGGCGTGCGCAGGTTCACGGGTGCGACAATCCTGCCATGTTAGTCGAGAAAAACGTCCCACTCCAGCCCTTTAACACCTTCCATATCGTGGCCAAGGCACTAGCCCTGGCGCGTATCACCAGCGAGGCCGATGTGCAGGCCGTGCTGGCCGATCCCGAGTGGACCAACACCCCAAAATTTGTATTGGGCGGCGGCAGCAACATCGTCATCACTGGCGACGTGAAACCCCTGGTGCTGAAGGTCGAGGTCAAAGGCATACGCCTGGTGGGCGAAACGGCCAAGGCCACCATCATCGAAGCCGGCGGCGGCGAGGGTTGGCACGATTTTGTGGCCTGGACGCTGGCCAACGGCTACCCTGGCCTGGAAAACATGGCGCTGATCCCTGGCACCGTGGGCGCATCCCCCGTGCAAAACGTGGGCGCCTACGGCGTGGAGCTGCAAGACCGGTTTGAATCGCTGGACGCCATGGACCTGCAAACCGGCAAGGTGTTCACACTAAATGCCGCCCAGTGCGCATTTGGCTACCGCGATTCAGTCTTCAAACACGGTGGCACCGTGACCAGTGGTGGTCAGCAAACGCTGGGCCTGAAAGACCGTGCGCTGATCCTGCGCGTGCGCTTTGCGCTGCCCAAGGTCTGGAAGCCGGTGCTGGGTTATGCCGATATCGAGAAGAAGATGGCGGAGCATGCCGTCACCGAACCTACGGCGCAGCAGATCTTCGACTGGGTCTGCGCCATCCGCCGCGCCAAGCTGCCCGACCCTGCGGTCATCGGCAATGCCGGCAGCTTCTTCAAAAACCCGCAGGTGTCGCCAGAGCAATGTGCCGACATCATCGCCCGCGAACCCCGGGTGGTGCATTACCACCTGGCCGACGGCTCCATCAAGCTGGCGGCGGGCTGGCTGATTGACTCGTGTGGCTGGAAGGGCAAGAGCGTGGGCCAGGCTGGCGTTTACGAAAAGCAGGCACTGGTGTTGGTGAACCGCGGAGCCGGCGTGGATGGCAATGGCGCCACCGGTGGCGAGGTCATGACGCTGGCCAAGGCCATACAGACAAGCGTTTACGAGCGCTTTGGCATCCTGCTGGAGCCGGAGCCGGTGGTGGTCTGAAAGCCCCGCTCGGGGCCTACAGCACCTTGACCTTGCCCAACCACATGTCCTTGTACATGACCCAGTCGCCCATGAAGCTGTATAGCGGGCGCTTGAAGGACGCGGGCTTGTTCTTCTCAAACCCGAAGTGCCCTATCCAGGCACAGGCGTAACCGCAGAACAGGCCCAGCAGCAGGAATAGCGGCTTGCCGGTGGCGATCATCAAGCCCACACACACCAGACCCAGGCTGGATCCCAGAAAGTGCAGCCTGCGGCAGGCCAGGTTGCTGTGCTCGCCCAAGTAGAAGGGGTAGAACTCGGCGAAGCTGGACATCTGTTGGATGTCGGTCGGCTGTGCAGCGGGGGTTGGATCCATGGTGCTGTCTCCTTGTTATCCCGCCATTGTGATTGGTCTATGGGATCCACGTAAAGTGTGGCCATGCAATCTATTCTGGTATTGGGCGGAACCGGCTTTGTCGGGTCTCAGATTTGTAAACAGCTCGTGCGCCGGGGCTTTAGCGTCACGATTCCCACTCGTCGTGCGGGCAACGCCCGCCACCTCCAACATCTACCAGGCGTAAATGTGGTGGAGCTGGATGTGCACGACGAAGCCGCTTTGGCCCGGGCCGCCCACGGCCATGGGGCCGTGGTCAACCTGATCGCCATCCTGCACGGCAGCGCCACCGCGTTCGACAAGGCACACGTTGTTTTGCCACAGAAGCTGGCACGCGTTTGCCAGGCGCTGGCCGTAAGCAAACTGGTGCATGTGAGCGCGTTGGGCGTGAACGACTCCCAGCCGGACTTAGCCCCTTCGGAATACCTGCGCAGCAAAGGCAGAGGAGAGGCTGTGCTTCGACAGGCTGCGGCCGAGTCAGCCTTGGAGTTGACGGTGCTGCGCCCCAGTGTCATCTTTGGAGCGCAAGACAAATTTCTCAATTTGTTCGCCCGCCTGCAGGCCGTGTTTCCGGTCATGCCGTTGGCGGGCGCCGATGCGCGGTTTCAGCCCGTGTGGGTGGATGATGTGGCTGCGGCCATTGTGTGCAGCCTGCAGCGCAGCGTGGTGCGCCAACCCTCGGGCGCGGCCTTACGCATCGTGGAGGTGTGCGGCCCCGACGTGTTTACCTTGAAAGAGTTGGTGCAAATGGCGGCGCAGTTCAGCGGTGTTAACGGCGGACGTGGGCGACCGGTCATTGCTCTGCCGGATGCGCTGGGCCGCCTGCAAGCCATGCTGATGGAATTTGCGCCCGGCCCCACGCTGATGAGCCGCGACAACCTGAATTCGATGAAGGTGGACAACGTGGCTACCGGATTGGTGCCGGGTTTGCAGGCCTTGGGCATTTCACCCGCGCATTTGGAGCCTATTGCACGGGGGTACTTGCGAAAGACTCCGCGGGCTTAGGCAGCGCCGACCTGATGCGCGAATTCCCGGATGTAAAGGGGTTTTCGGTCCGCAACCTCAAATACATCCGAAAGTGGCACAAATTTTGGCTGTCAACTGCAATTGGGCAACAAGCTGTTGCCCAATTAGCGAAACAGCATGCATCGCAAATCCTGTCCCTCCCATCGGGCCACAATCTGCCTGAAGCCCTGCGCGACTAACTGCCCAGCATTGAGGCGATTGAGTGGGAGTTGGGGCTGGATGGCCGTGACAAGGCATGACCCATGACCTGCGTCAACTGGCCGGGCAAATGGTGCACCTGTTCCGCCAAGCCGTGCGGGTTGCCAACGCAGAAGTGGATGCCATCATTCAGAGTGGCGAGCGCGACACCCAGCGCATTGAGAACAGAACGCCAGTTAAAAGTATTTGGCGATAGAGAGCTGGAGGAATCTTTAGTTATCCGGAAATTCCGGATAACTGCCTCTGACGGAAAGAGCTACGACACCCAGCACTACAGTCTGTCCACCATCTTTGCCGTGGGCAGTTCACCATCAAGGCCTATGTGATGGACGATGACCGCATGCCTAGGCTCTGGATCTCCATCCGACCAAAGACATCGACTAAACCAGTCTAAAAGCGCCGATGAGCTCTGCGCCTACTATGTTTTTGATAGCTTCTCAGTCATATTTCACGGGGCTCCAGGCCAATTTCTCCTAAGCGGTTTCGCCTAGAGACCGAAACAGAGCAGCGCCGCCAGCCGCAACCAAAGCCTGTTTGTGCTGCGCTGGAGCGTGTTTTGAAGTTCCCTAAATTGCAATTTGTCGACACGCCGTGCAATTCATGTCGTCCAGAATGACCTGAATCCAGAACGTGTCGCAAAAACAAGTTTTTTGCACCATGACTGACGCTGCCTCCGCTTGGCTCGCGACATTCAGCATCTGCTGGGCTACACCGAATGGGAGAACTTTCTCAATGTAGTCATTAGGCAAAAATGGCTTGCGAGGTGTCCGGACATAACACTGCAAACCATCTTCCCGACGTCAGGAAAATGGTCGACCTAGGCTCTGGCAGCCAGCGTGAGATCGAAGACATCGTGCTCACGCGTTATGCCTGCTAGACACCTGAACACCCCCTGCTGTACTTGACGGTTCAAACCGAGGGTGACCTTGGCCGTTCCGCAGATACTACATTTTTGATAGCTTCTTAGTCATATTCCACGGGGGCTACAGGCCAATTTCATCTAAGATATCCCGCCAAACCGGCTTGCCAAGCCACCTGCTACTCTACTCAAGCCCGCTTTCATACTAGCGCCAAATATTAAAGAATGCTTTAATGTGATTTAATTGCATTAAAGAAGTCTTTCACACCATGCGCACTACCGGCACCTACTCACCCTCCACCACCATGGGCGAATTGGTGCAGGCATTCGTGCCGCACGCACTGCCGCCCGCCAAGCCCGTGCTGGCGCCCGAAAGCTATGTGGAAGCCAACCGAGTGGCCGAGCTGGCGCTGGCGCGGTTGTCCGGAGTGGCCGGGCTGGTGCCTTCGGTAGATTGGCTGCTCTACAGCGCCATCCGCAAAGAGGCGCTGCTGACCTCGCAGATCGAAGGCACCCAAGCCACGCTGGCAGACCTGTTTGACGAAGAAGCCGGCTTTGCGGTGAGCAACACCGACGACGTTGAAGAGGTCACCAACTACCTGCGCGCCTTCCGGCTGGTGCAATCGCAGCTGCGTGACCCGGCGGGGCTCCCTTTAAGCGTGCGTTTGCTATGCGATGCACACCGGCTGCTGATGGACGGCGTCCGCGGCAACGGCAAGCAGCCGGGCGAGTTGCGCCGCTCGCAAAACTGGATTGGCGGCACCCGGCCTGGCAACGCGGTGTTTGTGCCGCCCCCGCCTGAGCGGGTGCCCGCACTGCTGGCAGACTTAGAGCGCTTCATTCATGACGCAGCGCAGCCCTTGCCGCCGCTGGTGAAGACGGCACTGATCCACCTGCAGTTTGAGACGATCCACCCGTTCCTGGATGGCAATGGCCGTATCGGGCGGCTGCTGATTGCCGCGCTGCTGGAGCATTGGCGCTTGTTGCCCGAGCCCTTGATGTACCTCAGCGGCTACCTGAAGCAACACCAAGCCGAGTATTACCGCCGCTTGTCTAACGTGCGCACGGAGGGTGACTGGGAGGGCTGGGTGGCGTTCTTCCTGGAAGGCTTGGCCGTGGCTGCGCAGAACGCGGAGCGCAACATCGTGGCCATCGCCACGCTGCTGGCCACCGACCGCCGCAGTTTGCTGGCTGCGCCCAAAGCCGGGCCCAGCAGCTACCGCTTGTTTGAGATGTTGCCCATGATGCCGCGCTTCACCATCGACCAAGTGCGCCAGAGGCTGGCCACCACCTTCCCCACCGCCACTGCGGCGGTCAAGGTGCTGGAAGATTTGGGTATCGTTACCGAGCTGACGGGGCAGAAGAAAAACCGCAGCTACAGTTACGCCGCGTACATTTCGTTGCTGGCTGAATAAGAAGTTCGAGGGGAGAGGCAAACATGTTGCTCAAATCAGCCAACGACAAAAGCAAGCGCCTGATCCGTCTGCAAGACCTGCAAAAATCCACCCTGCTACAGGCCCGTCACAATGGCGAGTTGTCCGGTGAATTATTTGATTACTCTTGCTCTCCGTTTCGAAGATGTTGCTTCCGCAATATCAACGTTGCACCCAGCGCAACTAGTAAGCGAGCCCAGCTCAATCTGTGCTTGAAGTTTTACTTGCATTGACGCCCCATTTATTTCAAAACATAAGCATGCAAAACTTATACGAAGATCTTGTAGCTCTGTTAACCACGGACGACCGCCTCGTGGCCGATGGCCACGTGATGAAGAACAAGGTGGTTGAACTGGCGCTGCGGCTGGACGCAGGCCTGTTGCGCCTGGTGCGCTCCCACGAACGGCTGCGCCAGCATTTCTTTGTCGAAGTCGATGGCGTGGTCATCTTCGACAAGGTCAAGTTCCAGCAGTTCGTCAGCAACAAGGCCTTCCTGCCGGACTCCTATACGGCGTTCAAGAACAAGATTGGCTTGATGCACGGGGACCAGTACATGGTCGAGCGTCAGGACGTGGTGCTGTCCTGGCCGTACAAGGACTGTGTTCTGGAAGGGGGCCAGGACCGGGAGGACGCCCAGCGCCAGGAAGTGTTCTGGAACGAGACGCTGGCCCCCGATCAAATTGACCGGCTTCTGACGCCCAAGGTCCTAGTGGGGGCCAAGCGCTACACCAAGGACGGCGTGGCGGACGCCACCAGTCTGTCCAAAGACGACAACCTCATCATCAAGGGTAACAACCTGCTGGCCTTGCATACCTTGATGCCGCTGTACGAAGGTCAGGTGCAACTGGTCTGTATCGACCCGCCGTACAACACCGAAACGGACACCTTCAATTACAACGACCGCTTCAACCACTCAACTTGGTTGACCTTCATGAAAAGTCGGCTAGAAGCGGCCAGACGGATGCTTAACGCAAACGGGGTAATGTTTCTGTTTTGTGACGATTCCGAACATGCGTACCTTCGTGTTTTGTGCGACGGCATCTTTGGTCGTGGCTCCTTCATCACAACCGTGGTGTGGAAGCACAGTGACAACAGCAACAACGATGCCAAGAAGTTTTCAACGGATCACAACTACATCTTGGTCTATGCCAAAAACCCCAAATGGGAAAGCATCAAGGCAGATCGAGGTGAAGAAAACGCCAGCCACTTTTCCAACCCAGACAATGACCCGCGGGGGCCTTGGTTTGATGGCAACCCGGTGAACTCACCCAATCCACGCCCCAATCTTCGCTACACCATTGAGGCACCGAATGGAAACTTCATTCAACCGCCAGCCAACGGATGGCGCTGGGAAAATGACACGCTCATGGAAAAGATGGCCACGGGCGAAATCTTCTTCAACGAAGCCCAGACCAGTATTAAGCGCATCACGTACCTCTGGGAAATGAAGGCCCTGCCACCTTCAACACTTTGGGATGTTGAAGGCGACAACGGCTGGTACGACCTAGATGAGACTGGACACACGCGGCAAGCGAAGTCAGAACAGAAGAAGTTGTATCCAGGCCTGCCAACCAGTTCCCTGTTCAAGACGCCCAAGCCCGAGCGTGTCATCAAGAAGATATTGTCGGTAGCAACCCGAGAAGGCGACCTTGTGGTTGATTTTTTCGCAGGTAGCGGCACCACAGCAGCCGTCGCCCAAAAGATGAAGCGCCGCTTCATTGGTGTGGAACAGATGGACTACATCGACACCTTCACGGTGCCCCGCTTGCAGCGGGTGATGGAGGGGGAGCAAGGCGGTATCTCCAAGGACGTCAAGTGGCAGGGTGGCGGCTCATTTGTGTACGCCGAACTCGCCCAGGCCAACGAGGCCTTTATGCAGCGCATCCAGGTCAGCGCCAGCGAGGACGACCTGGCTATGGTGTGGCAGGACATGCAGCAACGTGCCTTCTTGTCATATCGCGTCGATATGCGCTCCCTCGACCCCAGTACCAGGGAGTGGCAGGCCTTGTCGCTGGACGACAAGAAGCGCCTGCTCATGGAGACACTGGACAAGAACATGCTCTACGTCCCTTTGAGCGAAATAGACGACGAAAGCTGGGGCGTGAGCCAAGCAGAGAAACTACTCAACCGTGGTTTCTTTGGGATGTAAAGACATGCTAACGCCCCCACTTGAACTCTACAAAATCCTACGCGATCAACTGGGTGCCATCCATATCGGGCGCACGCCGCTGCCGCTGGACGTCACCCAGAACTTGAACCCACGTTTTGGGATGCGCCCCTACCAGGAAAGCGCTCTGCGCTACCTCCTGAATTACTGGCAAGAAGATTTCGATGGCAAGCCCAGGGCCAACCACCAGTTGCTTTTCCTGATGGCGACAGGCTCGGGTAAGACCCTGGTGATGGCTGCCAGCATCGTCTACCTTTACGCCCAGGGCTACCGCAACTTTCTGTTCTTTGTGAACAGTGCCAACATCATCAACAAGACGCGGGATAACTTCCTCAACGCCGCGTCTCCTAAGTACCTGTTTGCGCCGTCCATTGTGATAGGCGACAAGCGGGTGAACATCCGCGAAGTGGACAACTTCCAGGCCACTTCACCCCACGACATCAACATCCTGTTCACCACCATTCAGGGGCTGCACACTACCATCCTCAATCCCAAGGAAAACAGCATTAGCCTGGACGACTTCCAAGGGCAGCGCGTGGTGTTGATCTCCGACGAGGCGCACCACATCAACGTGGACACCAGGCGGGGAGTGCCGGTCAATCAGGACGACCTTTTCGAAACCGTGTCCTGGGAAAAGACGGTGATGCAGATATTTAAGGCCAATCCGGCCAACGTGCTTTTGGAGTACACCGCTACGGTGGACCTGACAGACCCGGACCTGGCGACAAAGTACCAACCGCGCCTGCTGGTGGATTACCCGCTGCGCGAGTTCCGCAAGGACCGCTATTCCAAGGAGGTCAAAGTCCTGCAGGCTGACCTGGAACCGTGGCCCCGTGCTCTGCAAGCCATGTTGTTGAGCCAGTATCGGCGCAAACTCTTTGAGCGCCTGCGCAAACCCATCCTGCCGGTTTTGCTGATGAAGTCCAAGACCATCGCAGAGAGCAAGGCGTTTCACAAGACATTTATCGCCAAAGTGCAGGCCATCAAAGAAGCGGAGTTGGTCCAACTGCAAGCTCAGTGTACGGACGCCATGGTCCGCAAGGCCTTCGAATACTTCCAGGCCAACGGCATCACGCCGGAGAACCTGGCCACAGAGCTGTGCGCGGACTTCGGTGCGGACAAGTTGCTAGAAGTCAATTCCAAGGAGGAAAGCGAAGCCAAGCAACTGCTGGTGAACTCCATGGAGACCAACGGCCTTCGTGTGGTGTTCGCGGTGGACAAACTCAACGAGGGTTGGGATGTACTCAATCTTTATGACATCGTGCGGCTGTATAACACCCGCGACGGCAAGGCCAACGCGATTGGCAAGACCACGATGAGCGAGGCGCAACTGATTGGGCGGGGGGCACGCTACTGCCCGTTCCAGGCCAGTCCCGAAGAGCCGCTGTACATGCGTAAGCACGACAGCGACGTGGACCACGAGCACCGCGTGCTCGAAGAGCTTTACTACCACTGCGCCCACAACCCCAAATACGTACAGGAATTGCACACTGCACTGACCGTACTAGGCATCAAGGCCCCCAACACCCGCACGGTGCACATGCGCGTGAAGGAGTCCTTCAAGCAGACCCCGCTGTACAAGGGGGGCTTCATTTTCCTGAACGAGCGCATTCCCTACGCGAAGGAAGACGTGCAGGGACTGCCGGAGGGTTTTGTGCGCACGCTGCACCAGGTGGCCTTGCGCACGGGGTTCACCCGAACCACCCTGGCGTTTGATGCCACTGCAAGTCCAGCAGGCACTGTGGTCCAGGTGGACCGTCAGGACTATGTCATGACTGACCTAGGCTTAGGGGTCTTGCGCAAAGCCATCCAGTGCATCGAGTTTTACGAGTTTGCCCGGTTGCGCAAGCATCTGCCCCAACTGCAATGCATCCTTCAGTTTCTGACCGCACCCGAGTATCTGGGCGCCGTCAAGGTGGAAGTCAGTGGCCCCATAGGGATGGTGCAAAACCTGAACCCGGACCAGCGCCTGGACGTGGCCTTGCAGGTGTTGCACAATCTGGCCGAGGTGCTAGCCAGGGACCAGCGCGAGTTCAAAGGTAGCACCGTGTTCAAGCCCTACATGGTCCACCAGGTGTTCCGGGACAAGTCCCTGACATTCAACCGCGAAGCCGGGGAAGACCAGGAGTTTGGGGTATCGATGAGCAAACCTGCCGAAGGCTCCGCCTATCACATGGACCTGGGGCAACACGACTGGTATGTTTTCGACGACTGCTTCGGTACGTCCGAGGAAAAGTTGCTCATCCAGTACGTGCAAAAGCGCCACAAGGAACTGGCTACTTCATACGCTCACGTGTACTTGGTGCGCAATGAAAAGCACTTCAAGGTTTATACCTTCAGTGATGGAAGGGCCTTGGAGCCTGACTTTGTGCTCTTCTTGATCGGCAAGGAGGCCGCGAACACGCGGCACTGGCAGGTGTTCGTGGAGCCCAAGGGACAACATCTGTTGCGCATGGACGAGTGGAAGGAGCGCTTCCTGTGCGCACTGAAAGACGAAGGGCGCATCGAGCAGTTGATGGAAAACCGTCAGTACATCGTATGGGGTCTGCCTTTCTTCAATCAGGCGGCAAGGTTGCCAGAGTTTGAAGCTGGACTCACCGAACTATTGAATATGAATTGAGAAATTGAAACGACAAAGCCCGCCAAGCTTACACTCGGCGGGCTTTGTCGTTGGGGCTCTAACCGGGGCTTACTTGCCTAGTTTCAAAAAGTCATCCCCCTTACCCAACTCCAGCATCCCAGCATTGGAATAAATCCCCAGCTTGGCCCGCGTATCCGTAATGTCCAGATTGCGCATAGTCAACTGACCAATCCGATCCAGTGGCGAGAACGGCGCATCTTCCACCTTCTCCATGCTCAAGCGCTCAGGCGCATACGTCAGGTTCGGCGACTCGGTGTTCAACAACGAGTAATCATTCCCCCGACGCAGCTCCACCGTCACCGTGCCGGTTATCGCACTGGCGATCCAGCGTTGCGCAGTCTCACGCAACATGATGGCTTGCGAATCAAACCAGCGGCCCTGGTATAGCAGGCGGCCCAGCTTGCGGCCGTTGTCGCGGTATTGCTCAATCGTGTCTTCGTTGTGGATGCCGGTGACCAAACGCTCGTAGGCGATGAACAGCAGGGCCAGGCCGGGGGCTTCGTAGATGCCGCGACTCTTGGCTTCGATGATGCGGTTCTCGATCTGGTCGCTCATGCCCAGGCCGTGGCGGCCGCCGATTTCGTTGGCCTTCAGGATCAGGCTGACCAGGTCGGGGTATTGCACGCCGTTCAGCGCGACCGGGCGGCCTTCTTCAAAAGTGATGCTCACTTCTTCGGCCTTGACGACGCAGTCGTCCTTCCAGAACGGCACGCCCATGATGGGGTTCACGATCTTCATGCCGCTGTTCAAGAACTCCAGGTCTTTGGCTTCGTGCGTGGCGCCCAGCATGTTGCTGTCGGTGCTGTAGGCCTTTTCGGCGCTCATCTTGTAGCCAAAGCCGTTGGCGGTGATGAAGGCGCTCATCTCGGAGCGGCCACCCAGCTCATCAATGAATGCCTGGTCCAGCCAGGGCTTGTAGATCTTCAGCGCGGGGTTGGTCAGCAGGCCGTAGCGGTAGAAGCGCTCGATGTCGTTGCCCTTGAAGGTGCTGCCGTCGCCCCAGATGTTCACATCGTCCTGCTTCATGGCGCTTACCAGCATGGTGCCAGTCACGGCGCGGCCCAGCGGCGTCGTGTTGAAGTAGGTCTGGCCGGCGGTGGTGATGTGGAAGGCGCCGCTTTGCAGCGCGGCAATGCCTTCGGCGGCCAGCTGCGGGCGGCAGTCCACCAGGCGGGCCTTGATGGCGCCGTATTCCATGGCCTTCTTGGGGATCTCGTCGTAGTCCGCTTCGTCGGGCTGGCCCAGGTTGGCGGTGTAGGCGTAGGGCAGGGCGCCCTTTTGCTTCATCCACAACAGCGCGGCGCTGGTGTCCAGGCCGCCAGAGAATGCGATGCCGACCTTTTGACCGACGGGGATGTTTTGCAGGATAGTGTTTGACATATTTGGCCTCTAGCCCCCGCCGGATGTGCGTGAGCAGCTATTAAAAATGTAGCGATGTTGAAGTGATGGGGGGGCCAGGATCAGCCGAAATGGCAGATGTAGTGGTAGGCGTCAAAGCCTTCGGTCACGCGGATGTCGAACTTGGCATTGCCCGGCACGCTGAATTTTTCACCGGCAGATGACTTGACCCACGCATCGGTGCCCGCCAGCTTGTATTCGCAGCTGCCGGCCACGCATTCCATGATCTCGGGCGCACCGGTGTTGAATGTCAGTGTGGACGGCAGGATCACGCCGACCGACTTCTTGCTGCCATCGGCAAAGGTGATGCCGTGGCTCACGCATTTGCCGTCAAAGTACACATTGGCCTGGGTGGTGACGGTCACATTCGGGATCTGGGTGGTCGTGGTCATGGTCGTTGCTGCGGTCTGAGAGGGAGAAGGGGGAAGGGGTGGGGTAGTCAGCCTGCGATTTTAGGCGAACCCCGTCCGGCGGCCGGATGGCCCGGCGATGCAGATCAGCCCAGGCGCTCGGCAAACGCCTCGGGCTTGAAGCCCACGGTCACCGTGCCATCCGCCCACACCACCACCGGGCGTTTGACGACGCTGGGCGCGTTCAGCACCACAGCGCGTGCGCTGGCCGCGTCCACCACCGATGCCTTGGTGGCGTCATCCAGCCCGCGCCACATCGTGCCCTTGCGGTTGACCACTGTTTCCCAGCCCACCGTTTTGAGCCAGTGGTCGAGCTGGCTTTCAGGCACGCCCTGTTTCTTGAAGTCGTGGAAGGTGTAGTCCACGCCGTGGTCCGTCAGCCAGGTGCGGGCTTTTTTGACGGTGTCGCAATTGGGGATGCCGTAGAGGGTGATCATGGGCCGATTCTGCCACGAATCCTTAAGCCAAATCGGGCTGCAGCCCCCGTGCAGAGAGCGTAAGCCGCTATGAATTTCATAGTCACATCGGCGCAGAGGCTGCATGGTGATCTACCCTGCATGCGCGCACAACACCTTAGTTTCAAGCGGTAGTGTATTATTGTAGTGATACACTAATGCGCAATGAATATAGACATCCTTCCGACCTCCACAACGCCGATCTACCGCCAGATCGTCGAGCAGGTCAATCGGCTTGTCGCCAGCGGTCAGCTTGCGGTGGGGGTGGATTTGCCATCCGTGCGCGCGGTGGCTGCGCAGCACGCGATTAACCCCATGACCGTCAGCAAGGCATATAGCCTGTTGGAGGCACAGGGTGTGCTGGAGAGGCGCCGCGGGGTTGGCATGGTTGTCGCGCGCCAAGGCGAGGGCGCTGATCAGGCCCGCGGAAGGATTGCCCTGCTCAAGCCAGCGCTGGCCCAGGCCGCCCAGATCGCTCAGCAGCTTGGGGTTGACAACGTCGCTGCTCTTGCGGCTTTCGAGCAAGCCCTGAATGACGCATCGCCTGCGGACAGTGCCGCAACTCCGTAACTCCTATCCGCTAATCAATACTGATATGACTCCCCAAACTGCACCGGACGCCGACATCGCAGTCTGCGCTAAAGGCCTGACCGTACACCGCGACGGCGTCACCATCCTTAAAGACCTTTCGTTGTCGCTTCCCGCTGGCTCGGTAGTTGGACTGGTTGGACGCAACGGGGCTGGCAAGTCGACGTTGTTGCGATGCCTGGCCGGTCTGGTCGAGCCCAGTAGCGGTAGCTGTGAGCTGCTGACTTGCCCCTCCTCTGGCCTTACGGACGCCATACGCGAACGACTGGGGTTTGTCGCCCAAACACCCGATCTCTTCGAATGGATGGAAGTGTTTGAGATGGTCAGGACCATCGGCCGCGCCTACCCACGGTGGGACGAGGCGCGCGCATTGGCGCTGGCACTGCAATTGGACTTGCCGTTGGGTGGCTCCGTGCGCAATTTGTCGGGTGGCGACCAACAAAAGTTGTCGGTGGTGCTAGCCCTGGCGCACGACCCCGACTTGCTGCTGCTGGATGAGCCGGTCTCCAGTCTGGACCCTCTGAGCCGGCGGGCGTTCATGCTGGCGCTGTTTGCCAGCCCCCTGCGGGCCGATAACAACGAGAGCGCGCCGATTCGTGAACGCACGGTGCTGATCTCCAGCCACTTGCTGGCAGATCTGGAGCGGGTCGTAACCCACGTTGCGTTCATCCGCGAAGGGCGCTTGCAGCTGTTCGACGCGTGGGACGCGATGCAAGAACATCTGCGACTGGTGCCACCGGTTGCAGCTGGTCACCAAAGCGGTCATCAGAGCGGCCCGGGGGCATCGCCATCTGTGGTGTGGACCCATCGCCAATCCGGCTACCGGGTGGTCGACACCCGTCTGGACCCGGCATGGGCGGGCGTCGGGCGCGCGCTGTTGCTCGACGAATTGTTTGTGGAACTGAACGCATGAGCACGACCAAACCTTGGCGCAGAGTGCGAGGCAAACCTGTCACGCCTCCGCTGACGATTGCAACTTGGGCACTGGGTTTGTTGTGGTTGTTCCTTGCGCCAGCGCGCTATGTGTTGCCAACCTCACTTCTGCACGTCATCGCGCCGGTGGCTCTGTTCTTCTTTGCCGCCGTCTGTTACTTGGCGGCATGGCAGGCCAACACACTGGTCGATTCCCTTGCATCCTGGGTCAAGGTGTTGGGGCAGCGACAAGTGCCAATGCGACTCTGGCGCCAACGGTTGCAGTGGGGTCTGACAGACGCGCTGAAACTGTGGGCGTTGTTGGGGCTTGCGGTCGCCACGGTGTCGTGGGCAGGGCCTACCCCCTGGCACTGGCTGACGGGCTTCGCTTTGGTTTCTGTGGTGCTTGGGGTGGCTGCCGCTGCTGCGCTTGCGACCGGGGGGTTGGTTCCCTACTATTGGCGTTGGGGACCGGCTATCGGAGTTGTGTGCGTGCTGATTGCTGGCAAACATGGTTTTTCAGACTCATTGCAGTGGATCAATACCTGGCCCGTCGCCGTACTCGTTGGTCTGGGGGTGCTTTGGCCATCGCTGAGCTGGGTACTGTGGTGTCAATGGTTGGAGCGCATGCCTGACACCCAAACGGTTGCTGCTATGCCGTCCGCCATCCTGTGGGTTTGGGGCAAAAAATATGTGCGTCGTTACGTTCCCTTGGCGATTTCGACGCGCTTTACGTTTGTCCCGCCTGGTCGGACACGCCGAACGGTCTGGCAGGCCGCTTATCCGCTCGCTTGGGTGCTGGTGAACCCGAGCATGTTCGGCTCGCAATGGGGCGGCGGGGTTGGCTGGGTGAAGCTCTGGACTCTTGGAATTTTTGCGTTGATTGCCGGGATGATGTTGGTCTGCAAAGACTTGCACTGGCGCATGTTATTGGCCCCGGCGGGCCTGCATCGGGGGCGATTGGCTTGGCATATTGCTTTTAGTACCGCGACGTTTTGGGCGTTGGCGTTGTTGTCTATAGCTACCGGTGCTGTCGCTGTGGCTTGGGGATTTTTGGACATTCCTTGGGTGAAGGTACTGGGCTACCTTTCCAATTTCTCCATGTTGCCGGTGCAGTTGATCTTTGCTATTTCGGTCGCGACCCTGTTGCGCGGTCTCTTCCAATCGATGTTGTGGTTTGTGTTGCTCGCAGTCTTGGTAGTGGGTTGGCCGGTGTCTCTGTATGTAGTCCTCCGAGAGTCAGCCCCGCCCTTCTCGTCGGCACTTTTCTATTGGGGCTGGGACAGCTTCGGCGTGATGCTGGCGCTAAGTGGCGTTGCCTTGTGGGCAGCCAATCGCGTGTGGACCGTAGACAAATTGATGCAATGTGCTCCTAAGTGAGTCTGCCCATCCCTTGGGGGTGGGTGGCACCACCCGAGCCCACACGGCTAATCGGGCGTGCTGCGTGTTTCACCAGGCGCTCGTCCCTAGAATGTCCGTTCACAACAAACGGGAGACCCACATGCCACAGACCGTAACAACGGCCAGCACCACCACCGATTATTTGGAGACCCGCCGCCACGAGCTGCGCAAGATGCGCATGCTGATGGTGGACGGCAACCTGACCACCAACCTGCGCAGCACCGAGGGCGGTGTCAGCGCACGTGCGCACCACGGCGGCTACTGGGGCTTCTCGGCCGTGCCGGGTGCTGGCGGCCCGGACCAGATCGCCCAGGTCGTGCAGCAAGCGCGCAGCAATGCCCAGGCCATGGGCCGCTTCGGCACCCGCTCCACGCTGGCGCTGCCGGGTGAGAGTTATGTGGGCCAGCACAGCTTCAAAGGCAAGCCCGAGCTGACCCCCGCCGAATGCAACGAGCGGCTGCGGGCCCTGCACAGCTTTTGTAAACAGCGTTACCCAGATGTGCGCAGCACGCGTTTTTTGCTGGCCGACGAGCACCACAGCAAGTGGCTCACCACCAGCCGCGGCGGCGATTCGCTGTCCAGCATCCAGCGCGCGATGTGTTACGTCACGCTGATGAGCAACAACGCCGAGGACGGCAGCCCCATTGAACTGGGTCTGCCTCTCTCCTGGAAGGGCAGCGCTGCCGATGGCTATCTGTCGCCCGAACACCTGGCCCCGCAGATCGACCAGCTCTACCAGCACCTGCAGGCCAAGCGCCACGCCGTGCCGGCCCGCGGCGGCATGCAGACCGTGGTGCTGGCGCCTGCGCTGGCCGGCATGCTGGCACACGAGGCCATGGGCCACCCTTGCGAGGGCGACATCGTGCTGGGCGGTGCAGTGACCGCCAACCTGTTGGGTCAGCGTGTGGCCAGCGAGCTGGTCAGCATGGTGGACGTCGCCCACACCTGGCAGGGCCAGGAGGCGCTGATGCCGGTATATGTGGACGACGAAGGCACGCCCGCGCGTGACGCTGTGCTGATTGACAAGGGTATTTTGAACGGCTTCATGCACAGCCGCGAGACCGCCGAGCGCCTGGGCCAGGCCCCCACCGGCAGCGCCCGCGCCTACGCGCCGGGCGACGAGCCGCTGGTGCGCATGCGCAACACCGTCATCCTGCCCGGCTCGTCCAAGCTGGAGGACATGATTGCCGGTGTGGACGACGGCTACCTGCTGGCCAAGACCGGCAACGGCCAGGCCGATAGCACCACCGAATTCATGTTCAGCGTCACGCTGGCGTATGAGATCAAAAACGGCAAACTGGGCTCCGCGATCCGCGACACCACCGTGTCCGGCTCGGCCATCAAGGTGCTGCAAAGTGTGGATGCCGTGTCCGACGACATGCATTGGGAGGCCGGTGGCTACTGCGGCAAGAAGCAGGTGATGGTTGTGTCCTCGGGCGGCCCCGCGCTGCGTGCGCGTGCGCACATGGGTGGTGAGTAAGCACGGACCATCTCAGGAAAGACCCACAACATGAACCTGCAACACATTGCCGAACAAGCCCTGGCCGCGCTCAAGAGCGAAGGCGCAGACGCATCACAAGCCACCGTCAACACCAGCGCGCTGACGGAGCTCAACATCAACCATAGCGAGCCCAGCCTGCTGCGCAGCACGCAGAGCCATAAGCTCAGCCTCGTCGGCATCTGGGATGGCCGCAAGGCCAGCACAGACTTGTCCGACCTGTCGCCAGAAAGCCTGACCGCCGCCGCCCGCGCCTTGCGGGGCGATGCCGCCGCCGCACCGCAAGACACGGCCCACGCCGTATCCAGCGGCCAGCACACGGCTATCACCCGCGGCCCGATGGCCGCAGATCTGACAGCCTTGGCCGACGCGGCGCACGACGTGCTGGATTTCCGCGCCAAGGCCACACCCACGATGAACATCGAAGAGGGCGCCGTCAGCCACACCCGGGCCGACACCCAGATGCTGACCAGCGGCGGCAGCCATCTGCAGAGCACGCTGGGTTGGTACGGCGTCAGCATATTCGGCACGGCACGTGGCCCAGGCCCGGACGGCCAGGTGCGCACCAGCTCCTTCAACGACGCAGGCGGCCAGACCGAAGACCTGCGGGGCGATCCGGCCCACAGCCGCTTTGGCATTGCCAACATGATGCGCGAGCTGACCCGCTCGGTCGTCACCCACGGTGTGGCGGATTGTTTTGGTGGCAAGTTTGTTGGCGATGTGGTGTTGACACCCGGTGCCGTAGCCACGCTGCTGGGCTGGCTGCACGGCCAGGTGGGCGACATGGCGCTGATCTCGGGCAGCTCTATGTATCGCGACAAAGTGGGCGATGTCGTGGCATCACCGCTGCTGAACCTGGCCAGCCGCTTCGACGCACCGGGCATCGCCGCATTGTCGGGCGACGCCTTTGTAGCGCCACCATTGCAGCTGCTGCAAGCCGGGCGTTTGCAAGCGCTAACCCCCAGCCTCTACGGCAGCCGCAAGACCGGCCTGACCCACGTGCCCACCGCAGCAGGCGGCTGGGAGCTGGCGGGTGGCACCACACCGCTGGCTGACATGCTGCGCGGCGTGCCGCGCGGTGCGGTGGTAGGGCGCCTGTCCATGGGCAACCCGGCGGCCAATGGCGACTTCTCCGGCGTCATCAAAAACAGCTTCGCCATCGACGGTGGCGTGGTCGGCACGGCTTTGTCGGAGACCATGATCAATGGCAACGTGGCCCAGATGCTGCGCGACGTGGTGGCCGTCAGCCTGGAGCGCATTGACACCGGCGGCTGGTGCATGCCGTGGGTCCGCGTGTCGGGGTTGCACTTTTCTTAAGCCAAATCAGGCTGCAGCCCCCGTACAGAGCGCGTAGGCCGCTACTGATTTTGTAGCGGTTTTAAAGCACTACGCGGACCACAGCCCCGGGATGGGATGCCTAGGGCGTTCTGCGCAGGTAAAGGAGGAGGCCGCAGGCCGGGGGACACGGAGCAGAACGCCCTAGGCATCCCATCCAGCGCATACCAAGGACGGACCAGATGGCCCGGACATTTTGCTCCGTGTCCCCCGCGCTGCGCGCTCCTCCTTTACCTGCGCAAAATGCCCGGGCCATCTGGTCCTACCGGAAGCCACACGCACACTGCCTGCGACGGGCTCAGCGACAATCAGTCCCGCTATGGAAACCCCAAACACACTAGAAGCCTGGCTCGCCCACTGCGAGCGCCTGCACCCCACCGCCATCGACATGGGCCTGGAGCGCGTGCGCACCGTCGCCCAGCGTATGGGCATCCGCTTCGACTGCCCGGTCATCACCGTGGCCGGCACCAATGGCAAGGGCTCTACCTGCGCCATGCTGGAGTCGATTTTGGGCCAGGCCGGCTACCGCACTGGCGTCTTCACCTCACCCCACCTCGTCCACTTTGAAGAGCGCCTGCGTTTGCAAGGACAGCCCGTGGATGCTACTAACCTGATAGCAGGCTTTGCAGCAGTGGAGAGGGCTAGAGCACTAAATGGCGAAGTGGTGTCGCTCAGTTACTTCGAATTCTCGATGCTCGCCATCTTCGAAGTGATGACGCGCAGCAACCTGGACGTGGTCATCCTCGAAGTCGGCCTGGGCGGCAGGCTGGACTCCACCAACATCATCGACACCGACTGCGCGATCATCACCAGCATCGACCTGGACCACATGGAAATTTTGGGCCCGGACCGAGAAAGCATCGGCCGCGAGAAGGCCGGCATCATGCGCACCGGCCGCCCGGTCATCGTCAGCGACCCGGTTCCGCCCCAAAGCGTGCTGGACCATGCGCTGGAAATCGGTGCCGACCTCTGGCGCGTGGGTGAAGACTTCAACGTGTCCGGCGACAAACAGCAGTGGGGCTGGGCGGGGCGCGGACGGCGTTACAGCGGCATGGCCTACCCGGCACTGCGCGGCGCAAACCAGTTGGTCAATGCCGCGGGCGTGTTGGCGGCGCTGACCGCGCTGCGCGAACGCCTGCCCGTCACTGCCCAAGCCGTGCGCAATGGTTTTGCGTTTGTCGAGCTGCCGGGTCGTTTCCAGATCGTTCCGGGTCAGCCCACGCTGGTGCTGGACGTGGCGCACAACCCCCACTCGGTGGCGGCGCTGGCGGCCAATCTGGATGCCATGGGGTTCTTCCCGACAACACACGCCGTGTTTGGCGCCATGGCCGACAAGGACCTTGCCAGCATGTTCAGCAAGCTGCTGCCGCTGCTGGACCGCTGGTATTTCACCGATTTGCCACTGCCACGGGCCGCAAAGGGTGTCGATCTGATGGCGCAATGGCAGGCCCTGAACACCCGCAAAGACACCCAGGCCGCGGCCTTTGCCGACCCCATGGGGGCATTGCAGGCGGCCATAGCTGTGGCAGACCCCGCTGATAGAATCGTCGTCTTTGGATCGTTCCACACCGTGGGCGGCGTGCTCGCAAACGGCGTGCCCCGGCTGCAGGCCAAACACCTGAATTCCTGAGAACACCCTCATCCATGGCTTTTTTCAAATTTCGCAAGGGTGGTGACGAGCATGCCACCCCCGCTCCCGCCACTGAGAGCGTAGAGGCCATGCGCACCCGCGCCCGCCACCGGCTCATTGGCGCGTCGGTGCTGGTGCTGCTGGGGGTCATAGGCTTCCCGCTGCTGTTTGACAGCCAGCCACGGCCGATTTCGGTTGATATCCCCATCGAAATCCCGGACAAGAACACCGTCAAACCGCTGG
This sequence comes from Rhodoferax sp. ZS1R8, assembly GCF_056521325.1. NCBI lineage: Bacteria > Pseudomonadati > Pseudomonadota > Betaproteobacteria > Burkholderiales > Comamonadaceae > Rhodoferax > Rhodoferax sp. ZS1R8. The sequence goes on from NZ_JBWMBA010000002.1 coordinate 634,563, forward strand.
GCACTGCGGTAGCTGTCAAACCGGCGACCGATGTCGTTGTTGAGTCCGATGCCGGCAAAGAGCATGTCGTTGCTGCCGCCAAGCCTGCGGTAGTGCCCGCCGTGGTGCCTGCCGTTGTCGCCCCTGCGGCCGCGGCATCGCGCACGTCTGCAGGCACAGTGTCTGCCACTGCAACTCCCGCACCGCCCGCTCCGGTCAAGCCAGCCGCCAAGCCGGAGGTGAAGCCCGAAGCCACCAAGCCTGCCGAAAAACCAGCGGACAAGCCGCCCGCGCGCAACGACGACGGCGCGAAGGCCCAGGCCCTGCTGGAAGGCAAAGACACTACCGTGCAGAAGCCCGCATCCGCCCCCGCGGCCGCTGCGGCTGCCAGCAGCCGCTTTGTGGTGCAGATCGGTGCGTTCTCCGATGCGGTCAAGGCGCATGAGGCCCGCGTCAAGCTCGAAAAGGCCGGTATGAAGACCTATACCCAAGTTGTAAACCCCCAAGAGGGCAAACGCATCCGTGTGCGTGTGGGGCCGTTTGGATCCAAGGGTGACGCGGACAAGACCGCCGACAAGATCCGCAAGCTGGACTTGCCTGCCTCGGTGCTGGAGCTGTAAGCAGCAAGCGAAGCGCAAACCGTGGCCGCTATGCCCGTGTTGGATTGGATTTTTATCGCCGTATTGGTGATCTCGCTGGTCGTGGGCGCCTGGCGTGGTTTGGTGTACGAGTTGCTGTCGTTGGCCAATTGGATCGCAGCCTTTGTACTGGCCCAATGGTTTGCGCCGGACGTGGCGCACTATTTGCCGTTCAGTAACGCCACCGAAGTAGTGCGCTACGCGGCCGGGTTTGTTGTGGTGTTTATCGCGGCACTGTTTGCCGGCGGGCTGATCGCCTTTCTCGTGCGCAAGTTGGTGGCAGCCGTTGGTTTGCGTCCGGTGGATCGGGTGCTAGGTGCAGCGTTTGGCGTGGTGCGTGGCGTGGTGGTATTGCTGGCCTTGACGGTTGTGGCCGGCATGACGCCGGTGGTCAAGAGCCCGTGGTGGCAAGAGTCCACTGGCGCCGATGTTGCAATCGTGGTCTTGAAGGGCCTCAAGCCCGTGCTGCCGGAAGAGTTCGGAAAGTATTTACCTTAGAAATGAGAAACACACTATGTGCGGAATCGTTGGCGTTGTCAGCCATGCACCGGTTAATCAACTGATCTATGACGCCTTGCTGCTTTTGCAGCACCGCGGCCAGGATGCTGCAGGCATCGTCACGCAGCAAGAGCGCAAGTTCTTCATGCACAAGGCCAAGGGCATGGTGCGCGACGTGTTTCGCACGCGCAATATGCGCTCGCTGCCCGGCAACTGCGGCCTGGGCCAGGTGCGCTATCCCACCGCCGGCAATGCGTATAGCGAAGAAGAGGCGCAGCCCTTTTACGTGAATGCGCCATTTGGCATCGTGCTGGTGCACAACGGCAACCTGACGAACGCACACGCGTTGAAAAGCGAGTTGTTTATCACCGATCACCGCCACATCAACACCGAGAGCGATTCCGAAGTGCTGCTCAATGTGTTGGCGCATGAGATCGAGAAAACCACACGCGGCCTGCCACTGCAGCCGCTGGACATCTTTGCCGCCGTGCGCAATGTGCACAAGCGGGTCAAGGGCTCATACGCCGTCATCGCTTTGATTGCCGGCCATGGCGTGCTGGCTTTCCGTGATCCGTTTGGCATCCGCCCACTCTGTATCGGCAAGGGCCCTGAGGGCACTATTGTGGCCAGCGAATCGGTTGCGCTGGAAGGCACAGGCTTTCAGTTTGAGCGCAATGTAGATCCGGGTGAGGCTGTGTTCATCGCGCTGGACGGTACGGTGCACGCACAGCAGTGTGCGGACAACCCACAGCTAAACCCCTGCATTTTTGAGTTCGTTTATTTGGCCCGCCCCGACTCGGTGATGGACAACATCTCCGTCTACCAGGCGCGTCTGAACCTGGGCGAATCGCTGGCCAAGCGTGTGATTTCCACCGTGCCGCCGAACGAGATCGACGTCGTCATTCCCATCCCCGAATCCAGCCGACCCAGCGCGGCACAATTGGCGCATCTGCTGGGCCTGCCGTACCGCGAGGGGTTTGTGAAGAACCGTTATGTGGGCCGCACCTTCATCATGCCGGGCCAATCGGTGCGCAAGAAGTCCGTGCGCCAAAAGCTCAACGCCATTGCCAGCGAATTCAAAGGTCGCAATGTGTTGCTGGTGGACGATTCCATCGTGCGCGGCACCACGTCCAAAGAGATCGTGCAAATGGCCCGTGACGCCGGTGCCCGCAAGGTCTACCTGGCCAGCGCCGCGCCACCCGTACGCTTTCCCAATGTGTATGGCATTGATATGCCCACCAGCAGCGAGCTGGTTGCGCATGGCCGCAGCGTGGAAGAGATCCGCCAGATCATTGGCTGCGATGCGCTGATTTACCAGGACGTGGACGGCATGAAGAAAGCGATTGGTTCGCTCAATGCCAAGGTCAAGGGATTTGATGCCTCGTGTTTTGACGGTGTGTATGTCACAGGTGACATCACGTCGGACGACATCAATCGCCTGAACGAAAACCGCGTGGGTGGCGAAGAGACGCAAGAAGACACGTCCCGTCTGGCACTGCCCAACCACAACGACTAAGGGTTCGCCAGCACCATGATCCAAAGAAAGCTACCGGAGGGCCTGCACCCGGACACGCTGGCCATTCGCGAGGCCACAGAGCGCAGCCAATACGGAGAAAACTCCGAGGCCCTGTACCTGACCAGTGGCTACGTGCAGCCTACAGCCGAGGCCGCGGCACGCCGCTTTGCCGGTGAAGAAGAAGGCTTTACCTACGGCCGCTATGGCAATCCCACCGTGGCCAGCTTCGAGCAACGCCTGGCGAGCATGGAAGGCACCGAGGCCGCCATGTCTACCGCGTCCGGTATGTCCGCCATCTTGATGATGTGCATGGGCCTGCTGCAATCGGGTGACCACGTGGTGTGCTCGCAGTCCATGTTTGGCTCCACGATCAAGCTCATTGGTTCGGACTTGGCCAAGTTTGGCGTGCAGTCCACATTTGTGTCGCAGACCGATGTGGATGCGTGGCGCGCAGCCGTGCGGCCCAACACCAAGCTGCTGTTTGCCGAGACGCCCACCAACCCGTTGACCGAAGTGTGTGACATTGCCGCGTTGGCCGACATTGCACACAAGGCGGGTGCGCTGCTGGCAGTGGACAACTGCTTTGCGACCCCCGCGCTGCAGCGGCCGGTGGAGATGGGTGCCGACATCATCATGCACTCGGGCACCAAGTTTTTGGATGGCCAGGGCCGCGTCATGGCGGGCGCCTTGTGCGCCAGCCAGCAACTGGTGACTGAGAAATTTTTGCCCATACTCAAGAGTGGTGGCATGACCCTGGCGCCGTTCAATGCGTGGGTTGTGCTCAAAGGGCTTGAGACGCTCGGTATCCGCATGCGGGCGCAGTCGGCACAGGCATTGGCGTTGGGCCAGTGGCTGGAGTCCCATCCTGCGGTCGACCGCGTTTTTTACCCCGGGCTCGCCAGCCATCCGCAACATCGTTTGGCGATGGCGCAGCAGGGCGGCTTGGGTGGCGCGGTGCTGTCGTTCGCCGTCAAGGCCAGCCATGCAGACGAAGCGCGCAAGCGGGCCTTCCACGTGCTGGACTCCATGCAAGTCTTGTCACTGGCCACCAACCTGGGTGACACCAAGACCATGTGCGCCCACCCGGCTAGCACCTCACACGGCCGCATGACCGAGGCGCAGCGCCAGGCGGCTGGCATTGGCCAAGGCCTGGTCCGCGTGGCTGTGGGCCTGGAACATATTGAAGACATCAAGACCGACCTCGCGCGCGGCCTGGACACCCTGACATGACATCACGAAAAATTCGCACCCGCATCGCGCCATCGCCTACCGGCTTTTTGCACCTGGGCACTGCCCGCACGGCTTTGTATTCCTGGGCCTATGCCCGCCACTTCGGCGGCGAGTTTGTGCTGCGTATTGAGGACACCGATGTGGCCCGCTCCACGCAGGACTCGGTGGACCAGATATTGGCGTCCATGCAGTGGCTGGGCCTGGACTACGACGAAGGCCCGATCTACCAGATGCAGCGGCTGGACCGCTACAAGGCGGTCATTGACCAGCTGATCGCCGAGGGCAAGGCCTACTATTGCTACAGCACGCCTGAGGAGTTGGACGCCGTGCGCGAGGCCAAGAAGGCGCGTGGCGAGAAGGCCTTGTACGACGGCCGCTGGCGCCCCGCGCCGGGCAAGACGCTGCCGCCCATTCCCGCCGGTGTGCCACCAGTGGTGCGCTTCTGCAATCCGCCCGATGGCGACGTGACCTGGAACGATCTGGTCAAAGGCCCGATCACGATCAGCAACCGCGAGATCGATGACCTGATCATCGCCCGCACCGACGGTGTCCCGACCTACAACTTCGCCGTGGTCGTCGACGACTGGGACATGGAGATTAGCCATGTATTCCGTGGCGATGAGCACATCAACAATACACCGTGGCAGATCAATATCTTCCACGCGCTGGGCGCACCGTTGCCGCAGTTTGGCCATTGCCCGGTGATTTTGGGTGACGATGGTCAAAAGCTGTCCAAGCGCCGTGGCGCGGTCAGCGTGACGGCTTACGAGGAGGGCGGTTATCTGCCCGAAGCAATGCTCAATTACCTGGCCCGCCTGGGTTGGAGCCATGGCGATGAAGAGTTGTTCACCAGCGAACAACTGGTGGCCTGGTTTGATGGATCGCATTTGAACAAGAGTCCCGCGCAGTGGGACCCTGTCAAGCTGCTGTGGGTTAACGCGCAGTACATCAAGCAGGCGGATAACAAACGTCTGGCCGGCCTGGTTGCCGCGCAATTGGCCAAGCAGGGTATCGCGCTGGATGCGTCCACCATCGAGAATCATCTGCCGCAGGTCTGCGCACTGCTCAAAGACCGATGCGACACGACGGTGACCCTGGCCACCTGGGCGGCCAAGTTTTACAGCGACATCACGCCCGATGCGGCTGAACTGGCGCAACACGTGACCGACGCCGTGCGCCCCGCAGTTGCGATGCTGGCCGAAAAGTTGGCCACCTGCGCGTGGGACAAGGCTTCCATTGCAACCGTCATCAAAGAGGTGCTAACTGCCAACGCGTTGAAGATGCCACAACTGGCCATGCCGGTGCGCGTGCTGGTCGTGGGCACGGCGCAAACGCCATCACTGGATTCGGTGCTGGAAATGTGCGGAAGAGAAAAAGTAATTGCGAGACTTGCGAAAGCCTGATTTCTAGGGTTATAATTTGAGGCTCGGAAATTGAGATTACTTCAAAGAAGTTTTCTCAGGTTGCTACAGAGAAATCGGTAGTAACCTCAAGGTTTAGGGGGTATAGCTCAGCTGGGAGAGCGCTTGCATGGCATGCAAGAGGTCAGCGGTTCGATCCCGCTTACCTCCACCAAAGTTTTCGAGAGCGGAATTAGTCCAAGGTTTTGACCCCATCGTCTAGAGGCCTAGGACATCACCCTTTCACGGTGAGTACCGGGGTTCGAATCCCCGTGGGGTCGCCAAGTTTTTGCAGCAGTGCAAAACGGCACAAGTTGGTAACGGCTTTCGTAAGAAGGCGACTTGGCTCAACAGTTGAAAGACTTAGAGTAAATGGTTACCGCTACCAGGAGTGGTAGTTCAGTTGGTTAGAATACCGGCCTGTCACGCCGGGGGTCGCGGGTTCGAGTCCCGTCCACTCCGCCAAATTGGAAAGCCACCAGTCGCAAGATTGGTGGCTTTTTCTATTTCCGGGTCACTCTTTCCGCAGCTTTCTTCGCGGGCTCAGTCCGATTTCGCAGCCAGGCGCCATAGCGATGTGACTTCCGCAGCGCGTGCTGCGTGCAATGCATCGGTCGTATCACGCGCCTTCGGATGTAGGGGTTTGGCGTCCAGCCGCCCCACGACCGCCAAGCCGGCGTTGTCGATGGACTGCAACAGCTCCGAACGTGACCGCAAACCCAAATGCTCGGCCAGATCAGACATGATCAACCAGCCTTCGCCGCCGGGTGCCAAATGTGCACGCAAGCCGTTCAGAAAACCCAGCAGCATGCGGCTGCCCTCGTCGTACACCGCGTATTCAATCGGTGAACTGGGCCGTGCTGGCAACCATGGCGGGTTGCATACGACCAATTGCGCTTGACCTTCCGGAAAGAGGTCTGCTTTCACCACTTGAACCTGTCCGCTGACGCCTAAGCGTTTGAGATTGTCCTCACTGCAAGACAGGGCGCGCGGGTCCTGGTCAGTTGCGACCACTTGCGCCACACCGCTGCGCACCATGACGGCTGCCAACACGCCGGTGCCGGTGCCAATGTCAAACGCCTTATTCGCAGCGGGTGAAGAAGTCTTCAATGCCGCCGCAACCAGGTCCACATACTCGCCACGCACCGGCGAGAACACGCCATAGTGGGGGTGGATACGGTTGTTGGGGGCCGCACCCAACGCAGGAATCTCGACGCCTTTTTTGCGCCACTCGTGCGCGCTGATCAGGCCCAGCAGTTCCCGAAGAGAGACCACCGAGGCGCCGAGCGACGTATTAATGCCATCCGGATACCAAGCTTCAGCAAAGGCTTGCCGCGCATCGGGTGCACGCCGCAGCGGAATGCCCAGGTCCGCACCAACAGGTATCAGCACCATGCCCAAGACCCGTGCCCGTTGCGCCTGGGCTTGGCGGTGTAAATTGAAAGCACTCTCCGGGGGCTTGGTCGCAGTGCCTTCGGCGGCCATCGAGACCTTCGCGGATTGCTTGCGCTGCGTGCGTTTGGCGGGTTGGTCCACGCGACGTGCCATGGCTTGCAGCAGCTGGCGGGCGTTCTGGAAGTCGCCACGCCATAACAGTGCCGTGCCCTCGCAGGCCAGGCGGTAGGCTGAATCGGCGGTCAGCGTGTCATCGGCAAGCAACACTTTCTTTGGTGGTGTCGCGCCGCGTTCGGAGCGCCATAGCGCAGAGCACGGTGTATCGCCGTCGGTCCAGCGCAAGGCGGTAGCCGGATCGGCATTGTTGTCAGAGCCAAAAGGGGTAGTGGAAGAGGAGGCAGGGGGCATGGGCGCAATGGTTACAGATCGTTGCCACCCTTTTAACAGATGGAGGAGTGCAGAGCTGAGCCGCCCTATTAAACTGGAGTTCGTCTACTTACTGCTTTCCCGTGCCCAAGCCTACTCCGTCGTCCCACCAACCCCTGGCCGAACGCCTGCGCCCCAAGACTTTGGGTCAGGTGATTGGCCAGCAACACCTGTTGGGCGAAGGCATGGCGTTGCGCCTCGCGTTCGAGTCTGGCCAACCGCACAGCTGCATTCTGTGGGGGCCACCCGGTGTCGGCAAGACCACGATTGCGCGGCTGATGGCCGATGCGTTTGATGCGCAGTTCATCAGCATCAGCGCTGTGCTGGGCGGCGTCAAGGACATCCGCGAAGCCGTGGAACAGGCCCAAGTGGCGCTGGGCCAGGGGCGGCGCACCATCCTCTTTGTCGACGAGGTGCACCGCTTCAACAAAAGCCAGCAGGATGCGTTTTTGTCGCATGTTGAGAGCGGCCTGTTCACCTTCATCGGCGCCACCACCGAGAACCCGTCGTTCGAGGTTAATTCGGCCTTGCTGTCCCGTGCGGCAGTCTATGTGCTGCAGCCGCTCACCGCTGAAGATCTTAAGCAGATTGTGGCTGTAGCCCTCGCGGATAGTGCGCAACCAGCTATTGACAACATAGCAGTCGACCGGTTGGTCGCCTATGCCGATGGTGACGCCCGACGGCTGTTGAACACACTCGAAACACTGGCCGTGGCCGCGCAGCAGGAGCGGGTGGAGCTGGTCACCGACGCATGGCTGCTCAAGGTGTTGGGCGAGCGCATGCGGCGCTACGACAAAGGGGGTGAGCAGTTCTACGACTCGATCAGCGCGCTGCACAAATCGGTGCGCGGCTCGGACCCGGACGCCGCGCTGTACTGGCTGATCCGCATGCTCGATGGAGGTGCCGATCCGCGCTATATGGCGCGCCGCCTGATCCGTATGGCTAACGAGGATGTGGGTCTGGCCGACCCGCGTGCGCTGCGCATGGCATTGGATGCGGCCGATGTGTACGAGCGCTTGGGCACACCCGAGGGCGAGCTGGCCCTGGCGCAGTGCGTGGTCTATCTGGCCGTGGCACCCAAGTCCAACGCGGTCTACAAAGCCTTCAACGCTGCCCGAGCCCTCGTCAAGAAGGACGGCACGCGGCCCGTGCCCATGCACCTGCGCAATGCGCCGACCAAGCTGATGAAGCAGTTGGACTACGGCAAGGGCTACCGCTATGCCCACGATGAAGAAGACGGTTTTGCCGCCGGAGAGAACTACTTTCCGGACGGCATGGCTGCACCCGTTTTCTACCAGCCTGTAGAACGTGGGCTGGAGATCCGCATCGCTGAAAAACTGCGCCAGCTGAAGGCGCGCAATGCGGCCCAATCGCACGGCCGTGCCGATGATGCGGCATAAGTGAGTTGCTTGTTTTGCGCCGAGTATTAGCCCCGCTAACCCCTGCATGAATCGACTGATGCACACCAGTTGCTAGGGGTAAACCCAAGGGTATCGAGCCTCGACTTGCATGTGCCCTTGGCTACAATCCCTCCCACTCGGCTGTCGCAACATGGAAGATGGCAGGCTTTTTGCTAGCGGACACGTGCTGCCCACAAGGCCACGCCGGTCGTCTTCAAATGGCTGTCCAATACATTCGTGACTTACGTACCGGCCAAAAAATCGGAGAACTCAAATGGATATTTTGTTGCAGCAGATCATCAACGGTCTGGTGTTGGGCAGCATGTATGCGCTCATTGCCCTGGGCTACACGATGGTGTACGGCATCATCAACCTGATCAATTTCGCCCACGGCGAAGTCATGATGGTCGGGGCTCTGACCAGTTGGTCCATCATCACACTGATGCAGGAATCCATGCCCGGCACGCCTGGCTACGTCATCCTGATCATCTCCTTGCTGATCGCCTGTGTAGTCGCCGCCACGCTGAATTTTGTGATTGAAAAGGTGGCCTACCGCCCCTTGCGCAACAGCCCCAAGCTGGCCCCACTGATCACGGCCATCGGCATGTCCATCCTGCTGCAGACGCTGGCAATGATTTTGTGGAAGCCTACTTACAAGTCCTACCCCACGCTATTGCCCAACACGCCGGTTGAGATTGGCGGCGCGCTGATATCGCCGACGCAGATCATGATTCTGGTCTTTACCGCGGTGTCGCTGGCGGTGCTGATGTGGCTGGTCAACCATACCAAGCTGGGCCGCGCGATGCGGGCTACAGCAGAGAACCCACGCGTTGCCGGCCTGATGGGCGTCAAGCCAGACATGGTGATTTCTGCCACCTTCATCATCGGTGCCGTGCTGGCCGCGATTGCCGGTGTGATGTACGCGTCCAACTACGGTACCGCCCAACACGCCATGGGCTTCCTGCCCGGCCTGAAGGCTTTTACCGCTGCAGTGTTTGGCGGCATCGGCAACCTGGCCGGTGCGGTGGTCGGCGCGATCCTGCTGGGTCTGATCGAGTCCATCGGTGCTGGTTACATCGGTGCCCTGACCGGCAATGTGCTGGGCAGTCACTACTCCGATATTTTTGCGTTCATCGTTCTGATCATTGTGCTGACACTGCGACCCTCGGGCTTGCTGGGTGAGCGCGTGGCAGACCGGGCCTGAGGAGCACACCGACATGAAACAACAACAAAAAATCATTTTGTTCTTCCTGGCTGCGGCCGGCTTGCTGATACTGCCGCTCGTCCTGCAAAGCTTCGGCAATGCCTGGGTGCGGATTGCAGACATGGCTTTGCTGTTCGTACTGTTGTCGCTGGGCCTGAACATCGTGGTCGGCTATGCGGGCCTGTTGGATCTGGGCTATGTGGCGTTCTTCGCCATAGGCGCCTACACGTTTGGCTTGATGGCGTCGCCACACCTGACCGAAACTTTCCCTGCGCTGGCGGCGATGTTCCCCGATGGTTTGCACATGCCGTTATGGGTCATATTGCCAGTGGCGGCAGCGGTTGCGGGTTTGTTCGGCGTATTGCTGGGCGCTCCCACCTTGCGCTTGCGCGGTGACTACCTGGCGATTGTCACCTTGGGCTTTGGTGAAATCATCCGTGTGTTCATGAACAACATGGACCACCCCTACAACATTACCAACGGCCCCAAGGGCATCAGCCAGATCGACTCCTTCCATTTCTTCGGCCTGGACCTGGGCAAGAAACTGATGATTGGCGATTTCGAAGTGGCATCGGTGTCGCTGTACTACTACCTGTTCCTGGTGCTGGTCGTGTTCAGCGTGGTGATCTGCCACCGCCTGGAACTATCCCGCGTGGGCCGCGCATGGATGGCCATTCGCGAAGACGAAATCGCGGCCAAAGCCATGGGTATCAACACCCGCAACCTGAAGCTGCTGGCGTTCGGCATGGGCGCGACTTTCGGTGGTGTATCCGGCGCCATGTTTGCGTCGTTCCAGCGTTTCATCTCCCCTGAGTCCTTCACGCTGATGGAGTCGGTGATGATTGTTGCGATGGTGGTGTTGGGCGGTGTCGGCCACCTGCCCGGCGTCATTCTGGGTGCCGTGCTGCTGTCAGCCTTGCCCGAGGTGCTGCGCTATGTGGCAGGCCCCCTGCAGGACGCGACGGGTGGACGGCTGGATGCATCCATCCTGCGCCAGTTGCTGATTGCGCTGGCCATGATCATTGTCATGCTGATGCGCCCCCGTGGACTGTGGCCATCGCCCGAACACGGCAAATCCTTGCAGAACGCGAAGAGCTGAACGGAAGCACGAACATGACAGATACAGTACTCAACGTCTCCGGCGTTTCCAAGCGCTTCGGTGGTTTGCAGGCGCTCAGCGATGTAGGCATCAAGATCGAACGCGGCCAGGTCTACGGCCTGATCGGCCCCAACGGCGCCGGCAAGACGACCTTCTTCAATGTGTTGACCGGCCTGTACACGCCGGACAGTGGCAACTTTGAGCTGGCAGGCAAGATCTACCACCCCACCGCTGTGCACACCGTAGCCAAGGCTGGCATCGCGCGTACCTTCCAGAATATCCGCCTGTTTGCAGAAATGACGGCGCTGGAAAACGTGATGGTGGGCCGCCACATCCGCACACACTCCGGTTTGATGGGCGCGGTCTTCCGCACCGCCGGATTCAAGAAAGAGGAAGCGGAGATTGCCCAGCGTGCGCAGGAACTGCTGGACTACGTGGGCATTGGCAAGTTTGCAGACTACAAGGCCCGCACGCTGAGCTACGGCGACCAGCGCCGCCTGGAGATTGCCCGTGCGCTGGCAACCGATCCGCAATTGATCGCGCTGGACGAGCCGGCAGCCGGCATGAACGCGACCGAAAAGGTCATGCTGCGCGAGCTGATCGACCGCATCCGCAAGGACAACCGCACCATTCTGCTGATCGAGCACGATGTGAAGCTGGTCATGGGCTTGTGCGACCGCGTCACGGTGCTGGACTACGGCAAGCAGATTGCCGAAGGTACACCGGCCGACGTGCAGAAGAATGAAAAAGTGATTGAAGCGTATCTGGGCACCAGCGGCCACTAGGCGGCTTCAGGAGAACAAGACAATGACAGCAGCATCTAATATTTTGCTCAAGGTAACCGGCTTGAAGGTTTCCTATGGCGGCATCCAGGCCGTCAAGGGCGTGGATTTCGAAGTGCGCGAGGGCGAACTGGTGTCCCTGATCGGCTCCAACGGTGCCGGCAAGACCACGACGATGAAGGCCATCACCGGCACGCTGCCGCTGAATGCGGGCGACATCGAGTACCTGGGCAAAAGCATCAAGGGCCAAGGCCCCTGGGACCTGGTCAAACAGGGCCTGGCTATGGTGCCCGAAGGGCGGGGTGTGTTCACCCGCATGACCATCATCGAAAACCTGCAGATGGGCGCCTACATCCGCAATGACAAGGACGGCATTGCGGCGGATATGGAAAAGATGTTCACCATCTTCCCACGTCTGCGCGAGCGCAAGGACCAGTTGGCCGGCACCATGTCCGGCGGCGAACAGCAGATGCTGGCCATGGGCCGCGCGCTGATGAGCCGCCCCAGGGTGCTGCTGCTGGACGAGCCATCCATGGGTTTGTCGCCCATCATGGTGGACAAGATTTTCGAGGTGGTGAAAGACGTGTACGCGCAGGGCGTGACCGTGCTGCTGGTCGAGCAGAATGCCAGCCGCGCGCTGGGTATCGCCAACCGGGGCTACGTGATGGAATCCGGTATCGTGACGATGTCGGGCAATGCCGCAGATATGCTGACCGATCCACGCGTGCGCGCTGCGTATCTGGGCGAGTAGGCCGCACGGCCCGCACACAAAAAGCCACCTTCGGGTGGCTTTTTTATGCCTTAAGCCTGCGCCTTGTCGGCCTCAGATGTAAACGAGTCGGCAAAAAATTCTTCAGCCGGCAGTTGGGCCAGCGCAGCAAAATCCCGCCGCGCCGATTCAACAACAATGGGTGCGCCACAGGCATAGACCTGGTGGCCGCTGAGGTCGGGAAAGTCTTGCAACACAGCGCGGTGCACGAAGCCGTTGCGCCCCGTCCATTGGTCTTGCGGCGCCGCGTCCGATACCACCGGGATGTAGCGCAGGTGGGGAATGGTTTGCAGCTGTGCCTGCACCCAGTCTTGCATATACAGGTCAGCGGGTCTGCGGCCGCCCCAGTACAGGCTGACGCTGCGCGTGGTGCCCAGGTGCTGCATGTGTTCGATCAGGGCCTTGATCGGTGCGAAGCCCGTGCCGGATGCCAGCAGGATGATGGGTTTGTCGGAGTCTTCGCGCAGGAAGAAGGAGCCGAACGGACCCTCGACGCGCAGGATTTCCTTCTCTTTCATCGCACCGAAAACGTGGTCTGTGAACTTGCCGCCCGGCATGTGGCGGATGTGCAGTTCCATGCTGGGCCCCAGGTTGGGTGCGCTGGCCATGGAGTAGCTGCGCCGTGCACCGTCACGCAGTATGAATTCAACGTATTGGCCGGCGCGGTAGGCAAAGCTGTCGTTGGCGGGTAGTTGCAGCTGCAGCACGATGACATCGTCCGATTTTTTCGTCAGCGAGATCACGCGCGTCGGCATCTTCTTGATCGGCAATGCCCCCAGCTCGGTGACCTGGCGCGACTCCAGCACCAGATCCGTCTGCGGCTGTGCACAGCAGGTCAATACAAAGCCAGCGGCCTCTTCCTCCACGCTCAGTGCCTTTTGCTGGTGCGCTCCGTGGGTTACGGTTCCCGAGACCAGTTTGCATTTGCACGACCCACACGCGCCATCCTTGCAGCCATAGGGCAAACCAATACCCTGGCGGATGCCAGCGGCCAGCACGGCCTCGCCGGGCGCCACGTCAAATGTGCGGCCGCTGGGTTGCACCACGACTGAAAAAAGTGTGGCGTCTGAACTGCTTGCTGTCATCTTGTAGGTATCCTAGGAACACTCAAATTGGAACGGATCAGCGATTTTGCCTTCAAACCAGACACCCCTTGGCGCCTTGCCCGCGCGATTTCGCCGTGAACGCCTGCTGATTGTCGGCTGTGGCGACGTCGGCATGCGCGTGGCACAGCAGATGCGGGGCATGGTGCGCCTGTTCGCACTGACCTCGCAGCCCGGTCGCGTGGAGGCCCTGCGTGCCCATGGCCTGACTCCGTTGCAGGGCAATCTGGATACCGCGCACAGCCTGCGCAGACTGGCCGGCCTGGCTACGCGATTGGTGCATCTGGCGCCGCCACCGTCCGAAGGCTGGGCGGATACCCGCACGCGGGCGCTGGTACGCGCCCTGCGCCTGCGCAGCCAGCCGCGCAGCGCTGTCTACGGCTCGACCAGCGGCGTATATGGCGATTGCGACGGCGCATGGGTAACCGAAACCCGAGCGGTACGTGCGGGCACGCCCCGTGCGCAGCGGCGCACCCATGCCGAAGCGGCGATGCGGTTTTGGGGGCGGGCGAGTGGCGTACGCACCAGCCTGTTGCGCATCCCGGGTATTTACGCACTAGACCGCGAAGGCGGCACACCCCGCGCACGGCTGCTGAAAGGGACACCGGTGCTGCGCCCGCAGGACGACGTGTACACCAACCACATCCACGCCGATGATCTGGCGCGGGCCTGCTGCAGCGCGCTGTGGCGCGGAGCGGCCCAAAGGGTCTACAACGTCAACGACGACAGTGATCTCAAGATGGGCGACTATTTCGACCTGGCAGCTGATCTGTATGGCCTGCGGCGGCCCCCGCGCATTGCGCGAGAAGGGGCGTCCGAGCATCTATCGCTGGCACTGCTGAGCTTCATGAACGAATCGCGCCGCATGGTCAACACGCGCATGAAGCGCGAATTACGCCTGAACCTGCACTACCCCACCGTGCACCAGGGTCTGGCTTAAGCGGCAACCTGCGCGGGCACCTCGTCCGGGTGTTGTTGGCGCAAGGCGTTGAAGGCATCCAGATTGGCCAGCAGCAGGTCGACCAGCGCAGGCTCAAACTGGCGCCCGCTGCCCTCGCGTATGGCCTGAACCACCATCTCCTGCGACCAGGGTTCGCGGTAGCTGAGGTGCGAGCCCAGCGAATCGAAGACATCGGCCAGCGCGGTGATGCGGGCCGATATGGGGATGGCGGTTCCGGCCAGCCCGTTGGGGTAGCCGCTGCCATCCCAGCGCTCGTGGTGCGAGAGTGCGATTTCGGCCGCCAGCTTCATTAGCGGACGCAGGGAGCGCTGCAGAATGTCCAATCCAAACTGGGCGTGCTGCTGCATCAGTGCCCACTCGTCGGGATCCAGCTTGCCGGGCTTGTGCAGGATGGCATCGGGAATGGCTACCTTGCCAATGTCGTGCAGCGGCGATGCGTCCTGTATCAAAAGCACCTGTGCTTCGGGCAGTCCATACAAGCGCGCCAGCATTTCGCAGGCCAGCGCTACGCGCTTGACATGCGCACCAGTCTTTTGCGTGCGTGCCTCCACGGCATCCGCCAGTGTGTAGACCAGTTCCTTTTGCGTCTCTCGCAAATCATCCTGCAGGTTTATGTTCTCAAAGGTGATGGCAACACTCTGCGTGTAGAGTTCCAGCAGCTGCTGGTCCAGCTTGCCCAATTCCGTCGCGTGCTTCAGGTACAGCAGATTGCCGCCGCCGTTCTTGGCTGCGGTGTACAGCACGTAGGCATCGTCAAAGTGTTGCCCTGTTTTTTTGGCGAACACTTCGGCAAAACGTTTGGTCACGAGGTCGGGCAGGTTGCTGCTGTAGTCGACGAAATCGCCGGTGGCTGCAATGGTCTTGGTTTCGTGCGCACCATTCTCTGCGTTGGGCAGGATGATGCAGTACAGCGCCGACTTGTCCAGATGCAACAGCGAGGTCAGCTGGTCCAGCACGGCCGATGCAAAAACCGTCAACGATTCTGCCGTTTGCACCATGGCCGTCGCGCCCAGCACGCGGGCCAGCCCGTCGCGCTGGTATTCAATGATGCACAGGTCGCGGTAAGCCCGCAGCTTGCTGTACAGCAGCGTGCGCAGCTTCTGGATCGTCAGGTCGGTTTTTTCCTTGTAGTCGTCAATGTCATATTCGCGGATGACGCGATCCTCCGGGGCCTGTCCAGGCTGCCCAGTGCGCATGACCAGGCGTGTGCGGTGGTTTTCCAGCGTGTTGCGTACGTAGTGCACCAGGTCCAGACCTGCATGGTCAGTCTCCATGACCACATCAATGATGGCCAGCGCAATATCGTCGCGGCTGTTGAAGATTTCGCGGCCCGCTTGGCCGGAATGGGCGCTCAGGAGCTCCAGTTCTGCGCCCTGGAATTCGAAGCCCTTAAGTGCGAGCCGGGTGACGGCATGCACCTCAGCGTCATCGTCGACCAGCAAGATGCACCAAGGCTTCTTTTGCACTGCCCGGGCGTTGCCGGGGGGCGGTGATTCTTCGTCGGCAAAGATCAAATCCATGGGGTGGGTCCTGCAGTTTGTGCAAAGGGCACTCGGAGCTGCAGAAGATTCTACGCAGATTACTTACCCGCGGGGGTACTAGGCGGGGTACACGCGCAGCAGCAGGCGCCAGACCAGCCAACTCGTCACCAGCGTGATGGGGCCAGCCCACAGCACGTCACTCAACCAGTGCGCGCCGTCCGCCATGCGTGCAAAACCTATCGTCAACCCGGCCGCCACCCCTAGTGCACCCCAGAGATGTCGGCGCCTGCGGTCGATCAGCATCAGCGAGACCACAAAGAAGCCACAGGCCACATGGCCACTCACGAAGGAGCAGTTGTTGTTGCACTGGTCTGTCATCATCGCCGCGCGGGTGAACTGCTGTGTGCCACCGAATGGCTGGACTTGGTAGGGGCGGGCGCGTTGCCAGTTGTCCTTGAAGCCGATGTTGACCACCAGGCCCGGCCCCAGCGCACCGGCCAGCACAATGAAGGCCAGGCCCAGCCGCCACTGTTTGCCCTTGCTGCTGATGCTGGCCCAGATCCAACCGCCCAGCGCAACGGACACGAAAACCCTGAATACCGCGGGCACGTACAGGTTGATCAACTCCACCCACCACCAAGCGGCAACCCCTGTATAGGCTTCAGCCCCCAGGAACAGCGCGGCGGCCCGTAGATCCAGCATGGTCCACGCCGTGGGCAGCAGGGCCAGGGCGACGCCTGCGCCGACTATCCACCAGAACAACGGGGGCGTGAGGCTGCGGGGCAGGGCTGGTTCGGCATCGGTTGGCATGGGAAGGGCGTTCGGCGAAAGAGGCGCAATTGTCGGTGATTTGCGGCCCAGACAGCCCTGGCGCGGGCTAACACCTGCTTACAAAGGGCGCCGCCGATTGAATGCGAAAATGCCGGGCAGATAATATCTAGACTCCATTTGAACGGACCCTATCCCCATGACCATTCTCGTGACCGGCGGCGCCGGATTTATTGGCTCCAACTACGTGCTGGACTGGTTGGCCCAGTCGGACGAGACCGTCGTCAACCTCGACAAGCTCAGCTACGCCGGTAACCTGCAAAACCTGGACAGCCTCAAGGACGACCCGCGCCACGTCTTCGTCAAGGGTGATATTGGCGACGCCACACTGCTGCCGGCGCTGCTGGCCTTGCACCAGCCGCGCGCCATCGTCAACTTTGCCGCGGAATCGCATGTGGACCGCTCCATCCATGGCCCAGGCGAATTTGTGCAGAACAATATCGTCGGCACCTTTCACCTGCTGGAGTCGGTGCGCAACTACTGGAGCACGCTGGACGCTTCCGCCAAGGCCGATTTCCGCTTCCTTCATGTGTCTACCGATGAGGTCTATGGCTCGCTGCACAAGGGCGACCCTGCCTTCACCGAATCCCACACCTACGAACCCAACAGCCCCTACAGCGCCAGCAAGGCGGCCAGCGACCACCTGGTGCGCGCCTGGCACCACACCTATGGCCTGCCGGTGTTGACGACCAACTGCTCCAACAACTATGGCCCCTACCACTTCCCGGAGAAGCTGATCCCTCTGGTTATCGTCAACGCGCTGGCTGGCAAGACGCTACCCGTGTACGGCGACGGTCAACAAATCCGCGACTGGTTGTATGTCAAAGACCACTGCAGTGCCATCCGCCGCGTGCTCGAAGCCGGCAAGCCGGGCGAGACCTACAACGTCGGCGGTTGGAACGAAAAGGCCAACCTGGACATCGTGCGCACCATCTGCGGCCTGCTCGACAACCTGAAGCCCCGCACTGACGGCAAGCCCTACCAAGAGCAAATCGCGTTCGTCACCGACCGCCCCGGCCACGACCGCCGCTATGCCATCGACGCCCGCAAGATCGAGCGCGAACTGGGCTGGAAGCCGGCCGAATCCTTCGAGACTGGGATTGCCAAGACGGTGGCCTGGTATTTGGCTAACCAGGACTGGGTGGCCAACGTGCAAAGCGGTGGCTACCGCGACTGGTTGCAAACGCAATACGGCCCTACGGCAGCCCTGGCATGAAGATACTGCTATTGGGTACCGACGGCCAGGTCGGTTGGGAGCTGCAGCGCAGCCTGGCGCCGCTGGGCGAACTGGTGGTCATGGGGCTGGACCGCGCTACCAATCCCGGTGGCCTGAGCGGCGATTTCACACAACTGAACGCACTGGCCGAGACTGTGCGCACGGTGCGCCCCGATGTCATCGTCAATGCCGCTGCCCACACGGCTGTGGACAAGGCCGAGAGCGAGCCTGATTTTGCCCGCCTGCTGAATGCGCAAGCGCCAGGCGTGTTGGCCGATGAAGCGCAAAAGCTGGGCGCCTGGCTGGTGCACTACAGCACCGACTATGTGTTTGACGGCAGTGGCGAGCAACCCTGGAAAGAGGGCGACGCGACCGGGCCGTTGAGCGTCTACGGCCAGACCAAGCTGGAGGGCGAGCAGGCCGTGGCACGCTGCACGCGCCATCTGATCTTCCGCACCAGCTGGGTCTACGCCGCACGTGGCGGCAATTTTGCCAAGACCATGCTGCGCCTGGCCAAGGAGCGCGAGACGCTGCAGGTCATTGACGACCAGTTCGGGGCCCCTACCGGTGCTGATCTGATTGCCGATGTGACGGCCCATGCGCTGCGCCACGTCAAGGCGGTTGCGGGAGGCGGTGACGTGTCGCTGGCCGGCATCTACCACCTGGTCGCTGATGGCATCACCACCTGGCATGCATATGCAAAACACGTGGTAGCCCTCGCCCAGAGCGCGCAACCAGCTATCAAAATAATAGCAAATGAAATAAGCGCCGTCCCCACTTCGGCCTTTCCCACACCGGCCAAGCGCCCCCACAATTCGCGGCTGGACACTACCAAGCTGCAAACCACCTTTGGCCTGCAACTGCCCCACTGGCAAGCAGGCGTTACCCGCATGTTGAACGAGATTGACTATGGCCGCAACTAACTCCCCAGCATCCAACCGCAAGGGCATCATCCTGGCGGGAGGCTCCGGCACCCGCCTGCACCCGGCCACACTGGCCATCAGCAAGCAATTGCTGCCGGTGTATGACAAGCCGATGATCTACTACCCGCTGAGCACACTGCTGCTGGCCGGTATCCGAGACATCCTGATCATCAGCACGCCGCAGGACACACCGCGTTTCACGCAGTTGCTGGGCGACGGCAGCCAGTGGGGTGTCAACCTGCAATACGCCGTGCAACCCAGCCCGGATGGTCTGGCACAGGCCTTCATCATCGGCGACAAGTTCATCGGCAACAACGACAGCGCTCTGGTGCTGGGCGACAACATCTTCTATGGCCACGACCTGCAAATCCTGCTGAGCAATGCGCACCAGCAGGAGAGTGGCGCAACCGTATTTGCCTACCACGTGCACGACCCCGAGCGTTACGGTGTGGTGGCGTTCGACGAAAAAGGCAAGGCCCGCAGCATCGAGGAAAAACCTGTCAAACCGCAGAGCAATTACGCGGTGACGGGTTTGTACTTTTATGACAAGCAGGTCGTGGATATTGCCAAGGCTGTCAAGCCAAGCCCCCGTGGTGAATTGGAAATCACCGCCGTGAACCAAGCCTACCTGGATCTGGGCCAGCTGAGCGTGCAGATCATGCAGCGCGGTTACGCCTGGCTGGACACGGGCACGCACGACAGCCTGCTGGAAGCCGGTCAGTTCATCGCCACACTGGAGCGCCGCCAAGGGCTGAAGATTGCGTGTTTGGAAGAAATCTGTTGGCGCAACGGATTCATCGACAACGCACAACTCTACAAGCTGGCGCAGCCGCTGGCCAAGAACGGCTACGGCCAATATCTGCTGGGTCTGCTGAAGGAAGGCATGCACCCATGAAAGTCACACGCACTGCAATCCCTGATGTGTGTCTGATCGAGCCACGTGTTTTTGGCGATGCCCGGGGCTTCTTTTACGAGA
This sequence comes from Rhodoferax sp. ZS1R8, assembly GCF_056521325.1. Lineage (NCBI taxonomy): Bacteria > Pseudomonadati > Pseudomonadota > Betaproteobacteria > Burkholderiales > Comamonadaceae > Rhodoferax > Rhodoferax sp. ZS1R8. The sequence goes on from NZ_JBWMBA010000002.1 coordinate 654,387, forward strand.
GCTTCAACGCACGCGCGTTTTCCGAGGCCACCGGCGTACAGACCGAGTTCGTGCAGGACAACCACTCCCGCTCGGCCCGCGGCGTGCTGCGCGGCCTGCACTACCAGATTCAACAATCCCAGGGCAAGCTGGTGCGTGTGGTGGCCGGCGAGGTGTATGACGTGGCGGTGGACATTCGCCGCTCGTCGCCTACCTTTGGCAAGTGGGTGGGCGCGCATTTGTCCGGCGACAACAAGGCCCAGTTTTGGGTGCCGGCGGGCTTCGCCCACGGTTTTGTCGTGCTGTCGGAAACGGCCGAATTTTTGTACAAGACCACCGACTACTACGCGCCCGAGCATGAACAGTGCATCGCGTGGAACGATCCGTTTTTGAATATCCAGTGGCCCGATCTGGGCGAGGCGCCTAAGCTGTCCGCCAAAGATGCGGCAGGCAACACCTGGGCCACCGCCAAGTTCTTTGATTGAAGGAGAGAGCACTCATGGCATTTGCGCAACTGCGTTTGACGCTCACCGCCCTGTCGGTCGCGGTCGTATTGGGCGGCTGTGCCGTGGCACCGCGCAACACAGGCCCCGCGTCGTCGCCCGCACCCGTGGCGGCACCATCGGTACCTGCGGCGCCCTCGACATTGGTTTTGGCCGGAACAGAATGGGCGGCTTTCGCTATCGACGGCAAGGCCGAGGTGACAAACCCTAAACCCAAGCTGCGTTGGCTTAGCGCCGACAAAGTGTCCGGTACCGGCGGCTGCAATGGCTTCACCGGACCATCGGTCTCCGCCAGCCCCGGCAGCCTCGTGTTGGGCCCGCTGGCATCCACCGGCAGGGCTTGTTTGAGCATGCCCGGCTCGCAGGAAGACCTGTTCTTCAAGGCGCTGGAATTGACACGCAAGGTCCGTATGGAGCGCGACCAGTTGGTGTTGTCGGACGAGTCCGGCAAGCAACTGGCACGGTTTCTGAAGACGAACTGAGTGCTACACGTCCATGGCATAGGCTGTGCCGTGGGCGCGGTATCGAAATTTCAAGAGGGAAGTGCAGTGTGGTAGAAAACCACTGCTAGCTAGACCATAGCGTGCATGCTATGGTGCCCGGGGCCGGAATCGAACCGGCACGCCTTGCGGCGCGGGATTTTGAGTCCCGTGCGTCTACCAATTCCACCACCCGGGCGACGCTAAAACCAAGACCTAAATTATGGCACATTTAAGGGCATGAAATACCCAACTATTGAAGATGCGATCGGTAAAACCCCGTTGGTCGCCTTGCAACGCATCGGCGTTGACCACAACACTGCCCATAACAATGTGGTTTTGGGCAAGCTGGAGGGCAATAACCCCGCAGGCTCGGTCAAGGACAGACCGGCCCTGTCCATGATCCAGCGCGCCCAGGAGCGCGGCGACATCAAGCCCGGCGATACCTTGATTGAGGCTACCTCTGGCAACACCGGTATTGCACTGGCCATGGCGGCTGCCATCAAGGGCTACCGCATGGTTCTGATCATGCCCGAAGACCTGTCCATTGAGCGTGTGCAAACCATGAAGGCCTTTGGCGCCGAACTGATCCTGACGCCCAAGAGCGGCGGCATGGAGTACGCACGGGACCTGGCCGAGCAAATGCAGCGCGACGGCAAGGGCCTGGTGCTGGACCAGTTCGCCAATGCCGACAACCCGCGCATCCACTACGAGACCACTGGGCCCGAAATATGGGAGCAGACCGCGGGGCACATCACCCATTTCGTCAGTGCCATGGGGACTACCGGCACCATCACTGGTGTGTCGCGGTTCCTGAAAGAGAAAAATCCGGCCGTTCGCATCGTCGGTGCGCAGCCGTCTGAGGGTTCGCGCATTCCCGGCATACGCAAATGGCCGCAAGAATATTTGCCCAAGATTTATGACCCGGCGAATGTGGACGAGTTGGTGTATGTGAGCCAATCCGATGCTGAGGATATGTGCCGCCGCCTGGCGCGCGAAGAGGGCATTTTTGCCGGCATTTCCGCAGCGGGTGCCTGCTGGGTTGCGCAGGAAATCGCGAAGCGCGAGAAGAACGCGACGGTTGTGTTCATCGTCTGCGATCGCGGCGACCGCTACCTGTCGACCGGAGTGTTTCCCGCATGACGGCACCTGCATCTTTCAAGTTCTGCCCGCAATGCGCCACGGAGCTGGCTTTGATTGCGCGGGCGGAAGACGGCGGTGACAAGACGCGGCTGCGCTGCCCGGCCTGCGACTACACGCACTGGAACAACCCGGTACCTGTACTGGCTGCGGTCGTTGAATACAACGGGCAGATTTTGTTGGCCCGCAATGCGGCTTGGCCGGGCAAGATGTATGCGCTGATTACCGGTTTCATGGAAGCCGGGGAGACACCCAAAGAGGGCATCGCACGCGAGATTGCAGAAGAGACGAATCTGACCACCGACTCGCTGGACTTGATTGGCGTCTACGATTTCCAGCGCATGAACCAGATCATCATTGCCTACCATGCGGTGTGCCAGGGTGAGGTGCGCTTGTCGCCCGAACTGGTCGACTACCGGCTGTATGCGCCGCAGGATGTCAAGTGCTGGCCTGCGGGCACCGGCTATGCTCTGGCGGACTGGCTGACCGCACAAGGGCACACGCCAACCTTCATAGAATTTCCCAAGCGAGACTGATCAAACACCATGCAAGCCGACAAAGAAATCGATACCCGCGGCCTGAACTGTCCGTTGCCCATCTTGAAGGCCAAGAAGGCCTTGTCCGACATGTCCACGGGGCAGACGCTGAAGGTGGTTTCCACCGACCAGGGTTCCATCCGCGACTTCCAGGCCTTTGCCCGGCAGACGGGGAATGAGCTGGTGGGACAGGAGACGATCAACAACGAGTTTGTGCATGTGTTGCGTCGGCGATAAGTCGAACTTGTAGCGTTCGCACGCAATAGACCGTGGGCGGGTACCGCCGCTCGTGTCCCCCGCCCTTCGGTCTCCTCCTTTACCTCGCTTTGGTACCCGCCCCCGGTCTATTGCTGGACCGGTTGGCGGTGAAACGCCTCAGCTTAGACCAGGCGTGACAACTGCTCGCGCATTTTGGTCAGCGTGTCGGCAAAGTCGGCCACGCGTTTGCGCTCTTGTTCCAGCACGGCAGCAGGGGCCTTGGCTACAAAGGCTTCGTTGCTGAGCTTGACTTGGGCTTTGCTGATTTGCTCTTCCAGGCGGGCTACTTCTTTGCTCAGGCGCAGTTTCTCGGCGGCCACGTCAATTTCCATGTGCAGGCAGATCCGCGCCTCGCCGACCACGGCCACGGGCGCGGCCTGGGCTGCGGCTTGCCATGCGGCTTCGTCGTCGAAAAGGCGGACTTCATTGAGCTTGGACAAAGCTTGCAGCACGGGTGCTGATGCCTTCAGGAATGCGCTTTCGGCTCGCGTCTGCGCCAATACAAACAGTGGCAGCTTGGTAGAGGGCGAAACATTCATCTCACCGCGCAGGTTGCGGCAGGCGTCCACCAGTTGCTTTAGCTTTGCGACGTGGGCAATGGACGCCTCATCAATGCGCTCCGGCTGGCTGATAGGGTAGGCCGCAATGGCGATGGAAGGACCTTGGCGGCCCGCGACGGGCGCTACTTTTTGCCACAGTTCTTCGGTGATGAAGGGTGTGATGGGGTGGGCGAGGCGCAACAGAGTTTCCAGCGTGCGGATCAATGTGCGGCGGGTTGCACGCTGTTGGGACGGTGTGCCGGTCTGGATTTGCACCTTGGCGATTTCTAAATACCAGTCGCAGAACTCGTTCCACGCAAAGTCGTAGATGGTGTTGGCTACGTTGTCCAGGCGGTAGTCGGCAAAGCCTTGGGCCACGTTGGCTTCGGCCTTTTGCAGCATGGAGACGATCCAGCGGTCTGCGGGGCTGAAGTCGAGGTAGCCGTGGGCCTCGCCACCGACAGCGCATTGCTCCTTGGTGTGTTCCAGCAGGCCGCAGTCTTGGCCTTCGCAGTTCATCAGCACAAAGCGGGTGGCGTTCCATAGTTTGTTGCAGAAGTTGCGGTAGCCCTCGCAGCGTTTGCTGTCGAAGTTGATGGACCGGCCTAGCGATGCGAGCGCAGCGAAGGTGAAGCGCAGGGCGTCAGCGCCGTAGGCGGGGATGCCTTCGGGGAATTCTTTTTCGGTGTTCTTGCGGACTTGGGGGGCGGTTTCGGGTTTACGCAGGCCCTCCGACCGTTTGGCGAGCAGGGGAGCTAGTTCGATGCCGTCGATCAAGTCGACTGGGTCGAGCACGTTGCCTTCGGACTTGCTCATCTTCTTGCCTTGGGCGTCTTTGACCAGGCCGTGGATGTAGACGTGTTTGAACGGCACTTTGCCCGTGAAGTGGGTGGTCATCATGATCATTCTTGCTACCCAGAAGAAGATAATGTCGTAGCCTGTTACCAGGACGCTTGAGGGGAGGTAAAGGTCGAAGTCATCGAGGCTTTGTGAGCTGGCCCCGCTGGCGACCGTGCCGGTATCGGCCTTGCTCAGAGGCGCTTCGCTTGCCAAGTCGCTGCGGCCGACACCGGCACGTTCGCCAGCTGCGTCGGAGCCGAGCGCCGACAGGCCGCCCTTAGGCGCGAGAGCCCCCTCGGGGGGCAGCGAACCACGCGTAGCGGGGAGCGTGGGGGCAATATGCGGCCAGCCCATTGTCGAAAACGGGACAAGTGCGGATGAATACCATGTGTCCAGCACGTCTTCATCGCGGCGCAGTTGCGGGCCTACCGCCAACAGATTTTGCAAACGTGCGATGTCGGATGTTTGGTCGAGATTGCGCGCGGAAAGCAGGCTGTTCTCGGTTTCGCGCAACCAGTTTTGCTTCGCTTCGCATTCGTTACGTGCAACCCAGACATTGCCCTCTTGGTCATACCAGGCCGGGATCTGGTGGCCCCACCACAGTTGGCGGCTGATGCACCAGTCCTGGATGTTGTTCATCCACTGGTTGTACGTGTTGATCCAGTTCTCGGGCACAAACTTGACGTCACCGCTGTGGACTGCGTCTATGGCTTTCTGTGCGATGGACTTGCCGGTGGCGTCGCCTTCGCCGACCTTGTTGACGGCCACAAACCATTGATCGGTCAGCATGGGTTCGACCACCTGGCCGGTGCGGGCGCAGACGGGGACCATGTTCTTGTGCGGCACGGCTTTTTCGAGGAAGCCTTGTGCTTCCAGGTCCTTCAACACGGCGTTGCGGCAGTCATAACGGTCCAGGCCGCGGTAGGCGGCCGGGCCGTTCTCGTTGATCTTGGCGTCGAGTGTGAAGATGGTGATCAGCGGCAGGCCGTGGCGCTGCGAGCAGGCGTAGTCGTTGAAGTCATGTGCGCCGGTGATCTTGACGCAGCCGCTGCCGAATTCCTTGTCCACGAAATCATCCGCAATGATGGGGATCTTGCGGTCGCACAGCGGCAAGTCAACCATCTTGCCGATCAGGTGTTTGTAGCGCTCGTCGTCGGGGTGCACGCACAGCGCACCGTCGGCCAGCATGGTCTCTGGGCGGGTGGTGGCGATGTGCATACCGCGCAGGGGCGTGCCGTCCGCAGCGGTTTGCGGGCCGTCGCTGAACGGGTACAGGATGTGCCACATGAAGCTGTTGCGCTCTTCGTTCTCCACCTCCAGGTCCGACACCGCGCTTTGCAGCACCGGGTCCCAGTTCACCAGGCGTTTACCGCGGTAGATCAGGCCTTGTTCGTACAACTGCACGAAGGTTTCGGTCACGGTCTTGGACAGTTTGGGGTCCATCGTGAAGTATTCGCGGCTCCAGTCCACTGTGTCGCCCATGCGGCGCATCTGGTTGGTGATGGTGTTGCCCGATTTCTCTTTCCACTCCCAGACTTTCTTGACGAAGGCTTCGCGGCCCAGGTCGTGGCGGCTGAGCTTCTGGTCCTGCAACTGGCGTTCAACAACAATTTGTGTGGCGATACCGGCGTGATCGGTGCCGGGCACCCACACCGTGTTGGCACCCAGCATGCGGTGGTAGCGGGTCAGGCTGTCCATGATGGTCTGGTTGAACGCATGGCCCATGTGCAGCGTGCCAGTCACGTTGGGTGGCGGCAACTGGATCGCAAACGCTGGCTGACCCGCCTTTGGTGCCTGGGTGCCGCGGTAGCCGGCTACACCGTAACCGCGCTTCTCCCACTCGGGTCCCCAATGGGCTTCCAGCGCGACGGGCTCGAAGGATTTGGACAGGGACTGCAGGCCGGGCTGGATCGGTTGAGCGATGGGTGTGGATGCGGTGTCGGTCATGGTGGGGTATTTCGGTGGAGCCTGTGATTTTACCGGGGTACGATGGCGTCCCCACTCGCGCCCAATTCCCGACAGCCTGGAGCCCCACTGTGCAAATTTGCGAAACCCAGCGCTTGCAGCTGAGCCATTTCACCGAGGACGATGCGGCCTTCATCCTGCGTCTGCTCAACGAGCCGTCCTTCATCCGCCACATTTCCGACAAGGGCGTGCGCACGCTGGACGATGCGGTGGGCTATCTGCGCAAGGGTCCGATGGCCAGCGTCGCCATCCACGGCTTTGGGCTGAACAGGGTCACGCGCAAGGACACGGGTGAGGCCATCGGCATGTGTGGCCTGATCCAGCGGCCCGATTTCGCCGATGTGGATATCGGCTACGCCTTTTTGCCGGAACACTGGTCGCAGGGCTTTGCCATCGAGGCGGTGCGAGGGATTCTCGACACCGCTGCCAAAGTGCATGCCATGACGCGCGTGATTGCCGTCGTCAACCCCGACAACGCGGAATCCACCCGCATGCTGGAAAAGCTGGGCTTCACATTCGAAAAAATGGTCCGGCTGGCGGCCGGTGACCCCGAGATTCGGCAGTATGGCGTGCAGTTGCCGCTGGATGCTGCTGCGCAATGATTGCATCCACGCAGCTGTCATACCGTTACCCCGGCGGCGGCGCGGAGCTGTTTTTTCCGGACGTGGCCGTGGCCCACGGAGCGGTGCTGCTGCTCAGCGGCCCGTCGGGCTGCGGCAAGTCGACGTGGCTGGCTATGGTCGCGGGCCTGGTGGCGCCGACCGCGGGTACGCTGACCGTGGCCGGGCAGGCGCTGCATGCGCTGCCATCCGTGGCCACCGATGCGTGGCGAGCCAGAACGGTTGGCTTTTTGCCCCAGAGGCTGCACCTGAGCCCTGCGCTCAGCGTCTACCAAAACCTGGCGTTGGCACAGTGGGCGGCAGGGAGAGCCGAAGATGCTGCAAGCATCCACGCTGCGCTGCAGACCTTGGGTGTGCGGGACTTGTCCCTGCGAAAGCCTGCCCAGCTGTCCGGCGGCCAGGCGCAGCGCGTGGCGCTGGCGCGCGCCGTGCTGCTGCAGCCCCAGGTGCTGCTGGCAGACGAACCCACAGCCAGCCTGGACGATGCGGCCGCGGCCGACGCCGTGGGCCTGCTGCTGGACACCGCTACAGCGCAGAACGCCACGCTGGTGATCGCCACGCACGACGCACGGGTGGCGGCGCTGCTTCCACCCGAAATCATATGCCAAATCAGGCTGCAGCCCCCGCGAGACGCGCGTAAGCCGCTATGAAAATAATAGCACTCTCCTGGCACTACCTGTGGTCCCGCCCGCTGGGTGCGGCATTGAATGTGTTGCTGCTGAGCCTGGGGCTGGCGTCCATCAGCTTCCTGCTGCTCGTGGGTCACCAGATCAGCCAGGCGTTTGAACGAGACCTGGCGGGCATCGACGTGGTGGTGGGCGCCAAGGGCAGCCCGATGCAGCTGATTCTGAGCGGGGTGCTGCATGTGGACGTGCCCCCGGGCAATGTGCCGCTGCAGGCCGTGCAGGCGCTGCGCCAGCACCCGCTGGTGGCCAGCGTCATCCCCATCAGCCTGGGGGATACCGTGCAGGGCTTTCGCATTGTCGGCACCTCGCATGATTACCTGAACCTGTACCAGGCCAAGCTGGCCCAGGGCGCGCTGTGGGACAAGCCGCTGCAGGTGGTGCTGGGCGCCACGGCCGCCGCCCAACTGGGCGCCACGCTGGGCAGCCACTTCGACGGCACACATGGCCTGGGCGCGGGTGGCCACGCGCATGGCGAAAGCCACTACACCGTGGTTGGCATCCTGGCACCCAGCGGCAGCGTGATCGATCGGTTGGTGCTGACCGGCCTCGCTTCGGTGTGGCAGGTGCATGGCGATGCGGATGCGGACGAGGACCATGGCGACGCGGCCCATGGTGGGCCGGAACACGACGCCCAGCGCGAAGTCACGATGGCCCTGGTGCGCTACAAGACGCCGCTGGCGGCCGTCAGCTTTCCGCGCTTTGTGAACACCAGCACCGCCCTGCAGGCCGCAGCGCCGGCGGTGGAAGTGACCCGCCTGCTGCACATGCTGGGCCTGGGCACCGACGTACTGCGCGCTTTTGCCGGCGTGCTGCTGCTCACCGCGGCCTTGAGTGTCTTCATCGCGCTGTGGAGTGCCGTGCGCGAACGCAGGGGTGATTTGGCGTTACTGCGCATGCTGGGCGCGCCACCGGGCAAGATTGCGGCGCTGCTGCTGTGCGAGGCGTTGTGGCTGGGCCTGCTGGCGGCGGTGCTCGGTCTGCTGCTGGGCCAGGGCTTTGCGGCCGCGCTGGCCTGGTTTCTGCAGCTGGGCGGTAGCTTGCTGATCGGCGGCATGGTGTGGCCAGCCGCGCTGGCCGTCGTACCTGCGCTGGCGCTGGGCGTATCCTTGGGGGCGGCGCTGCTGCCCGCATGGGGCGCCTACCGTGTCAGCGTGCTGGAACTTCTGCAGGCCCGTTAAGTCACACGGATACCGTTTCAGAAAAAATGTTTATGAATAATAGGCCTCTAGCCCCCGTACTTATTGGTTATGCTGCTACGGTTTGCATAGCAGTGGCAGCGCCCTTTGCTGCGCTGGTGTCAGTGGCTGCGCACGCGCAGCAGGCATCCCCCAACGCCGGTCCCAGCGCGCTGGGCATACCCGCAGGCACCGGCGCCGGCGTGCACAGCCCCAACAGCCCGTTTGCACCGCTGCAAGAGCGCGCTGACGTGCTGGCCTGGTCGGTACTGACCGATGTCAAAACCAAGGTGGACAAGAACCGCATGCTGCCGGTGTTCCCGGCCCCGGTGCTGGCGCTGAACCAAAAGAGCCAGCGCATACAGGGCTTCATGATGCCACTGGAGCCGGGCGAAAAGCAAAAGCATTTTCTGCTGAGCTCCGTGCCCTTGACCTGTTCGTTCTGCGTACCGGGCGGCCCCGAGAGCATGGTTGAGGTCAAGACCAAGACGCCGATCAAATATTCGCTGGAGCCAGTGGTCGTTGAGGGGCAGTTTGCGGTGTTGAAGGACGACCCGTACGGACTCTACTACCGCATCAATGACGCGACGGTGGTGAAGTAGAGCCCTTTTTTGGTTGGATTCACTCGTCGTCTGTACGCCAGGAATCTTCCGCCAAACGCCAAGTAGTCAGCTTCGCGGTCATCCCTGCAAAAACCGTCGCCGCTGGGACAGTTTGTACGGGAGTCATCGGGGCGCCGGCCACCATTGCCTGGCTTGCATCTGCGTTGCGAAATGTTTGCAAGGCGTCGAATTGCGCGTCATCGAATGCACCGCCAGATACTGCACATTTGTGCTGCTGTTGGACGGAAGCGCTGTGGTGAGTAGTGCCCATGAGATTCTCCAAAAAGGTGTTTCGATGCCTCTATGTTTCCTTCAAAGGATGAGTTGCACTATCGGCCAAAGCCTGAATCTCGTGTGGGAGTTGTCCTACTGGGCAGCCGGCGCTGGTGCTCTGGATGCGCTTCATTACATAGCGCGTCGCTGCTAGGGCGCCAACCGCTCACGTTGCCACGCGCCGCCAGACACCAGCGTATACCGCAACCGGTCGTGCAGCCGACTCTTGCGCCCCTGCCAAAATTGCCAGCTGTCCGGCTTCAACCGGTACCCGCCCCAGTGCGGTGGCCGTGGGGGTTGCAGCAGAAACTGCGCAGCGTATTTAGCCGCATTGGCCACCAGCACACCGCGGCCGGATATGACCTCGCTCTGCGGTGATGCCCATGCGCCGATGCGCGAATCCAGCGGCCGGGTTTTAAAGTAAGCATCGCTCTCTTCGGCACTGATTTTTTCTACGACGCCTTCAATGCGCACGACACGCTCCAGCTCCACCCAGTGGAACTGCAAAGCGGCAAACGGGTTGCCCGCCAACTCGTGGCCCTTGCGGCTGTCGTAGTTGGTGAACCAAGTAATGCCCTGCGCGTCGTAGCCCTTGATCAGCACAATGCGGGTGGACGGCCGCAGGTTGCTGGCCACGGTGGCCAGCGTCATCGCGTTGGGTTCGGGCACCTCGGCGGCAATGGCTTCTTTGAGCCATTGGTCAAATTGCTGAAGGGGATCGGCCTGCGAGGCCGATTCATCAAGTTCGGCACGTTCGTAGCTTTTGCGGAGATCGGCAATAGAGGTCATGGGGCGCAGTATAAAAGCGCCCTTATAGCCCCTTAGACTCCTGCGGTCTACACGGCGGCCATCAGACCGCTTTTGACGGGTACGACCTTGGAGTCATTGGCAGCGCCGAATTGGATGTCGCCCATCAGCTGGCCGCCTTCCTGGATTACGACCTTGCCATAGCGGATCTTGCCGGTCACGCGGCCGGTGGCGTAGATCACCAGCTTCTGGCGCACGGTCAGGTCGCCATTGAACTCGCCATGGATCTCGGCATAGTCGATGTCGGCGGAACCCTTGAAGGCGCCAATCTCGGTAATGTGCATGACACGTGAATCCATTGTTGCCTCAACCGTGCCCTCAACCACCAATGTGTCGCAGTCGGTGATCTCTACGCCTTTGAGTTTGATGTTGGGGCCGACGGTAAGCTTGCTGCCACCTTCCTTGGTGGGCGCGCCAGATACGGGGATAGCGGCTGCGATGGGTGCGACATTGGCGGGTTCGGTGTGAGCTGCCGCAGCCTGGGACTGCGCAGTGCCAGTGGCGTTGCTTGATTGCAAGCCCGACATACCGTTCGTGCGGGCGCTGCCGATGGTGTTGCCGCTGTTGCTGTTGTTGGCCGGAGTCTCGGGGCGTTTACCAAAAAAAGGAGGTTGCATCGACATCAGGTTTCCTTCAAAAAATTGAGAAATTGATACTAGTCCTATAGCCCGGTGCAAGCCCTCTATTTATTGCAACATCCCTCACGCAAATGCCACCAAATGTTGCAAGCGCACAAAGCACGGCTTGTTCGGTGGCACACAAACTTGTTCTACGCTGGTAACTAAAGTCAGTGCCAAAGGAAAGTAACCAAGTTACCATCCAGTTTGTAATATTGTTACATCACGCTATGCCAAATACCGTTGCCATTCACCCTGTTGTTCTAGCCGTTACCGAGCGTATCCGTGCACGCAGCGCGCCCACGCGCAGCGCCTACCTGGAGCAGCTGGATGTGGCGGCCAATCGCAAGCCGGGCGCGGAGCGCATGGGCTGCGCCAATGTGGCGCACGCCTTTGCGGCCATGCCAGATCCTGACAAGGCCCGTGTAACCGGCATCGACAAATTCCGTATCGTGGCCGAGAAGGGTCCCAATATTGGCATCGTCAATGCATACAACGACATGCTGTCGGCGCACGCCCCGTTTCAGCATTACCCCGACCTCATCAAAGAAGAAGCCCGCAAGCACGGTGCTACCGCCCAGGTCGCTGGCGGCGTGCCGGCCATGTGCGACGGCGTGACCCAGGGCACGGCCGGTATGGAGCTGAGCCTGTTCAGCCGCGACACCATCGCCATGGCTACCGCGATCTCGCTGAGCCACGACGTGTTTGACTGCACGCTGATGCTGGGCGTGTGCGACAAAATCGTGCCTGGCCTGTTGATTGGCGCGCTGCATTTCGGCCATTTGCCTACCGTGTTTGTTCCGGCTGGCCCCATGACATCGGGCCTGTCCAACAATGACAAGGCCAAGGTGCGCGAGAAAGCCGCCCAGGGCCTGGTGGGCCGCGCCGAATTGTTGGAGGCCGAGTCCGCCGCCTACCACAGCATGGGCACCTGCACCTTCTACGGTACGGCCAACAGCAACCAGATGCTGCTCGAGGCCATGGGCCTGCATGTGCCCGGCACTGCCTTCATCAACCCCGGTGCCGATGTCCGCCAGGAGTTGACGCGTGAGGCGGTGCGCACCGTGCTCGGAAAGCAAGCGTCGCGCGTCGCCGAGCCGCCCCAAGACGCAAGTGCCCTCTCGGGGGGCAGCGCAGTACGCGCAGCGACAAGCGTGGGGGCGAAGTGCCCGCCCATCGGCAAGCTGGTGGATGAGCGCTGCATCGTCAATGCCATGGTGGCGCTGCTGGCCACCGGTGGCTCCACCAACCACCTGATCCACTGGGTGGCCGTGGCCCGCTCGGCCGGCATTGCCATCGACTGGAATGATTTCTCGGACCTGTCAGACGTCGTGCCTTTGCTCACCCGCGTCTACCCCAATGGCAGCGCCGATGTGAACCAGTTCCAGGCGGCCGGTGGCCCCGGCTATGTGATCCGCGAATTGCTGGATGCGGGCTACCTGCATGCCGATGTATTGACCGTGCGCTCCGGAGGCTTGCGCGAGTACACCGGCATCCCCAGCGCGGGTGCCGATGGCGCGTTGCAGTGGGCGGACCCGGGCGCAAGCAAGGACGATACCGTGGTGCGCCCGGCCACTGCGCCTTTCAGCGCCAGCGGTGGCCTCAAGCTGTTGTTGGGCAACTTGGGGCGTAGCGTCATCAAGGTGTCCGCCGTGCCACAGGACCGCCACGTCATTGAGGCACCGTGCCGCGTGTTTGATTCGCAAGACGCGCTGCACCAAGCCTTCCATGCAGACGAGCTGAACCAGGATCTGATTTGTGTCGTCCGCTGGCAAGGCCCGCGGGCCAACGGCATGCCCGAGCTGCACAAGCTCACGCCGCCGTTGGCAGTGTTACAGGGCAAGGGCTTCAAGGTGGCGCTGGTGACCGATGGCCGCATGAGTGGCGCATCAGGAAAGGTGCCGTCTGCCATCCACGTGTCGCCCGAAGCGGCGGCCGGTGGCCCCTTGGCCAAGGTGCGGGACGGTGACCGCATACGCTTGGATGCCACAACCGGCACGCTGGAGGTGCTGGTAGATGCCGCCGAGTGGGACGCCCGCCCGCTGGCCGCAATGCCAGAGGCTCTGCGCACGGCCAACGGCATCGGCATGGGCCGTGAACTGTTTGCCGGCATGCGCCGCAATGCGCTGACGGCCGAAGAGGGCGCCTGCAGCTGGCTCTAACCGCTCTCCAATATCTTGCTTGTTCCTTTCAAAAAACACCATGCCATCTGCCCCCGCCTTTACCGCCCTGCAAGTGATGCAGGACGCGCCCGTCATCCCCGTCATCGTGCTCAATGATGTGGCCCATGCAGTGCCCATGGCGCGCGCGCTGGTAGCCGGCGGCATCCGCATGCTGGAGGTGACGTTACGCACACCCCAGGCCTTGGCCTGCATTGAAGCGATTGCCCGCGATGTGCCCGAGGCCGTGGTGGGTGCCGGCACGGTGCGCACCCGCGCCGATGCCCAGTCTGCAGCACAGGCCGGAGCCCGCTTTGCCGTGAGCCCCGGTTACACCAGCACCGTGGGCCAGGCCTGCCGCGATGCGGGTCTGGCCTTGCTACCCGGTGTGGCCACGGGCAGCGAGATCATGGCCGCGCAGGAAGAGGGTTTCACCCAACTCAAATTCTTCCCGGCGATGCAAGCCGGCGGGCCGGCCATGTTGAAGGCATGGAGCGGACCGTTCTTCGACGTGAAGTTCTGCCCCACCGGTGGCGTCACGCTGCAGAATGCGCCCGAATTTTTAGCGCTGCCCAATGTGGTGTGCGTGGGCGGCTCGTGGCTGGTGCCGGCCGATGCGTTGGCCCAGGGCGACTGGGCACGTGTGGCGCAACTGGCGCGCGATACGCTGGCGCTGCGCAAAGCGTAGCTCTCCTGCGCCGAGTCAGGGCGATCCACGGCATCAGGGCACGCCCTGTGGACAGCCGTTTTGGGAAAATAGGCCAGAAGCCCTCGCTAAATAAGCAAAGTACGCTATCGATAAAATAGCAAACTAATCGTACCGGGTCAAGGTAGATTCTTGTGTCAGGGCTGTCACATGGCCGTTTTTGGCGCGCCGATATGCTGGTTTGTACTTAGTGGACCATCGTTTCAAAATTAATTATGAGTGCTACATTTGAAACAAAACACGGTTTTCTGTTTGCGCCGTGTTTTTCTTGGTGGCCATAACATCGCATTCGCTTCCTGTTGCCCGAGTTAAAGGGTTGACGACTGGTTTGTTGCACATTGGCTTACGGAGACCAATTCGGTAGCAAACGCGTGTTCCAACCATTATTTCGAATCAGGAGACAAAAACAATGAACCCACAACAACGCCTTCGCACAAGCGTGCTGCTCTCGGCACTCGCATTGGCTACGTCCGCGTATGCCGGCCCGGTAGGCTACGGGGCAGGCACCACAGGTGGTGGCGGCAAGACGCCTGTCACCGTGGCAACGCTGGCGGCTGCGCAATCAGCCATCGATGCGTATTCGGGCAGCGGCGGGCTGGTGCTCAATTACACCGGTAGTTTCAATTTCGCCAGCATCACCGACCCCTGTACACAGTGGAAGCTGGACCCCCAAACCCTGCTGATTAAAGATAAAAGCGACATCACAATCAAGGGTGCGAACGGCTCGTCTGCCAATTTCGGCGTGCGCATCCTCAGTGCGTCCAGCAATATCATCGTGCAAAACATGACCATTGGTCTGTTGCGTGGCGGCGAGGCTGCGGATTCAATTTCCATTGAGGGCGACAGCAGCGGCACGCCCCACAAGGTCTGGATTGACCACAACACCATCTTCAGCCATCTCGTCAGTTGCCCAGGCGCAGGTGATGCGTCATTTGATGGCGCCATTGATACCAAAAAGGGTGCCTACAACATCACCTATTCCTACAACTACATCCACGACCACCAAAAAGTGGCTTTGAACGGGCACAGTGACAGCGACACCACCAATGCCAGCATGCGCGTGACCTACCACCACAACCGCTTCGAGCATGTGAAGTCACGCCTGCCCCTGCAACGCCGCGGGCGCACCCACATCTACAACAACTACTTTGACAACGTAGGTACATCGGGTATCAATGTGCGCATGGGTGGGTTGTCGCTGATCGAATCGAACTATTTTGAGAACGTGGCAAATCCCGTTACGTCGCGCGATAGCTCCGCTGTCGGATACTGGGAGTTGCGTGACAACTTTGTTGGAAGTGGTATCACCTGGACCAGCCCCGGCAGCGGCGGTGTCAACGCCACCAACTGGGCTACCACCAAAGCTTTCGGTTCGACTGGCTACGCCTACACCCTTACGTCCGCCGCAAGTGTCAAAGCTAAGGTCTTGGCCACAGCGGGCGCGGGCAAGAACCTGGCCGAATAAGCGGCTGGGTTAGGAGGCGAGGTCGTGCGCAACCACTTGCCGAATCCGGGCTATCGGGGCGGGGCACTGCTCGCCCTGGTCCTGTTCATTGCGGCGGGTGGTTGGTGGGCGATAAGTGATGTGCCCTCTGCGCCAACACAGCAGGCGGCGCCTGTCGCGGTCTCCCGTCCGGAACCTGGGGCCACCAATTGGGATAACGCGCAGCCAATTCTGTCACTTGCTCCCGCGCTCGACACATTCGTTTCCAACACGGGGCTCGATATCTGCGGCTTGGAGCCTTCGATCGCGGCGCGGTCGGCGGCTGCTGAAGCGCCGCCCAGCAACGATTCCGACACCGAGCCAAAACTGGACATCTTGCCCGCACCGGTGGGCCGGGACTTGCTTGGCGCTGCCCGTAGCGCCATGTTGGCTGCACTGGGTGCAGGTGATGCCCGCGCACGGATGGCCGCCTTGGTTTTAAGCCCTCCAACGTCCGACAACTGGGCGGAGCGTGCGGCTTGGGCCCAGTCTCTGTTGCGCGAAGCGCATGCCAGCCACGATGGGGCTAGTCTGGCCGCCGCGGAGTCGGCGTGCGGGTATTTGCCAGACGCCCAAGCCTGCCGTTTGGGCTTGATCCGTGCGCGCTTGCGTGTCGAGCCCGACAACGCACGCCACTGGGCCGCATTAGCCGATGAGGATGCGAACGTACAAGAAGAGGCATGGGTCGGCTTGATGCAAGCCAAGTATTGGCATGAGGGCGAACCGGCGCTGGTACTTGCCAGCCAGGCGGCGCTACCCATCCACCTGCCGGGTTATCTGCGTTTGGCCTTGGGCTCAGAAGTACGCGCCCGCGTAGGCAACACGCCTACCCCCGGGGAAGGTTTTGTTCTGGAGCAATGCAGCCTGGAAGTGCCCCAACGGCGGGCACAGTGCGAGCAACTCGTACAGCTGATGGTCGAACGCAGTGACTCGCCTCAGACCTTGGTGCCAGCCCAAAGGCTGGCAGAGACATTGGGTTGGCCCCCGGAGCGCCAGCACGCTCTACAACAAGAATTGGGGGCGCTGCTGCGCAGCACCAGTGAAAACCGCCATCTCGACCGGCCCTGGGCGTGTGCGGCGGTAGACGCGTGGCAACAGCACCTGGCGCAGATCGCCAGCGTTGGTGAGCTTATCGCGCTGCGGGCGCGCCTACGAGGAGAGGTTCATGCGCGGCCGTGACTGCCGCGCTCGGGAATAGGCTGCGGGTTCCGCCGCGGTGAAAGACCAGTCCGGCACGCTGTTGCAGACCGATTAATATCGGTCCTTGGAATTTGCTATTTATTTGATAGCTGCTTACGCTTGTCCCACGAGGGCTACAGCCCTTATTGCTTTGCAATCTGGGGGCGCTGTATCAATTCAATCTTGTAGCCATCAGGGTCGGTCACAAAGGCAATCACCGTGGTTCCGCCTTTGACTGGACCGGGCTCGCGCGTCACATTGCCACCCGCTGCCTTGATGGCCGTGCAGGCCGCCGCCACGTCGGGCACGCCCAGTGCGATGTGGCCATAGGCGGTTCCCAGGTCGTAGGATTCCACGCCCCAGTTGTAGGTGAGCTCAATCTCGGCATGCTCGGGGTTGCTGCCGTAGCCGACGAACGCCAGCGAGTATTTGTACTCGGGGTTCTCCGACGTCCGGTTGAGCTTCATGCCCAGAATCTGGGTGTAGAAATTGATGGAGCGTTGCAGGTTGCCAACGCGCAGCATGGTGTGGAGGAGTTGCATGGGTCTTGGTCTTTCTCTTGGAAACGGACAGTGCTCCGGAGGAGCCAGCGGCCGAGCATACCGCGCCGCCAACTGGCCCGCATCAGTGGCGGCGAAAGACCAGGGTGCCATTGGTGCCGCCGAAGCCAAAGCTGTTCTTGGCGGCATATTCCATGGGCATGTCGCGCGCCGTGTTGGCGCAGTAGTCCAGGTCGCACTCCGGGTCGGGGTTACTCAGGTTAATGGTGGGCGGCACGGTCTGTTGGTGCAGCGCCAGTACCGTGAACACAGACTCCACGCCGCCCGCACCACCCAGCAGATGCCCTGTCATCGACTTGGTCGAACTGACGACGAGGCTTTTGGCATGGTCGCCGAAGACCTGCTTGATGGCCCGGGTCTCGTTGATATCGCCCGGCGGTGTCGACGTGCCGTGCGCGTTCAGGTACTGCACGTCCGACGGGTTGATTTGTGCATTGCGCAGCGCCGCCCGCATGGAGCGGCTGGGGCCGGAGACGTTGGGCATCGTGATGTGGTGTGCATCGCCCGTCATGCCGAAGCCGACCAGTTCGGCATAGATCTTTGCGCCGCGTTTTTTGGCGTGTTCGTATTCTTCCAGCACGAGTACACCGGCACCTTCGCCGAGCACAAAGCCGTCGCGGTCGCGGTCCCATGGGCGCGATGCGGCGGTGGGGTCGTCGTTGCGGGTCGACAAGGCCCGTGCCGACGCAAAGCCACCCACGCCCAGCGGCGTGATCTGGCTCTCGGTGCCACCCGCGACCATGACATCGGCGTCGCCATACTCAATCAATCGGCCGGCCTGGCCTATGCAGTGCAAGCCTGTGGTGCAGGCGGTGGCGATGGCCAGGTTGGGGCCGGTAAAGCCGAAGCGTATCGACACATGGCCGGACACCATGTTGATGATGGACGTGGGTACGAAGAAGGGGGATATGCGGCGTGCACCGCGCTCCAGGTATTCGCGGTGGGTTTCTTCAATTGCTGGCAGGCCGCCGATGCCGGAGCCGATCAGCGTGCCTATGCGTTCCGCTTGCTCTTCGTTGAGCGCGTCGCCGGTGGCGAGCCCCGCGTCCTGCACAGCCTGTATGGCTGCTGCCATGCCATAGTGGATGAAGCGGTCCATATGGCGGGCGTCTTTGGCCGGGATGTAGGACTCCACGTTGAAGTCCTTGACCTCGCCTGCAAAGCGCGTGCTCAATGCCGACGCGTCAAACCGCGTGATGGCGGCGATGCCCGAGCGGCCGGCGATCAAGCTGGCCCAGGCCTCCTGCACAGTATTGCCGACCGG
The DNA here is from genome assembly GCF_056521325.1 of Rhodoferax sp. ZS1R8. Classification (NCBI taxonomy): domain Bacteria; kingdom Pseudomonadati; phylum Pseudomonadota; class Betaproteobacteria; order Burkholderiales; family Comamonadaceae; genus Rhodoferax; species Rhodoferax sp. ZS1R8. The sequence goes on from NZ_JBWMBA010000002.1 coordinate 672,757, forward strand.
GCTGACGATGCCCAGGCCTGTCACGACGACCCTGCGGCGCTGCCTGTACTGGGTCACTGCGGGGCTTTCAGCTCAAACACCAGGCAGGTGGTGGTGGCGTGGGCGTACAGCGTGCCGTCTGGCCCGACGATGCGGGCTTCGGCCGTTGCCAGTTGGCGGCCGCAATGGATAACGGTGCCGATGGCGCGTACGCGTGGTGCCTTGGCTGGATTGATGGCCTTGACCAGGTTCACGCCCAATTCGGCCGTTGTGTAGCCGCGTCCGGGTGGCATCAGGGTGTGGATGGCGCAGCCGAGCGCCGAGTCCAGCAGCGTCGCGTACCAGCCGCCGTGTATCGTGCCCATGGGGTTCAGGTGGGCGGGACCGGGCGTGCCCTGGAACACGGCGCGGCCAGCCTCAACCTCGATGATCAGGAAGTCCAGCGTCTTGGCAATGGCGGCATAGGGAATGTCGCCACGCAACATGGCCTGCATCACTTCCAGGCCGTTCAAGCCGGCGATCTGCTCGGGCTTGGCAACGCCGGGCCCGGGGCCTTTGTCGAGCAGCGCGCGCACGGCTTGTTCCTGTGCCAGCCAGGTGTCGAGGGCGTTGGGGGTGGTGTTCATGGTCTTCCTTCGCGAATGGTGGGTTAGTGCAATAACAGTTGCATATGCAATTATTGTAGCTACAATTGAAACATGAACACTGTCACAACCGTTACAGAAATTCCCGCTACGCAGGTCAAGCCGCGGGGTTGCACCAACTTGCAGCTGCGCCAGCTCACGCGCCGTGTGTCCCAGCGCTACGACGTGGAGATGGCGCAGATAGGCCTCAAGACCACGCAGTATTCGCTGCTGTCGTATGTGGTCAAGCTGGGGCCTATTCGACCGGCGGACTTGGCCAAGGCCATGGAAATGGAGCCGTCCACGTTGACGCGCAACCTAAAACCCCTGATCGGCGCAGGCTGGGTGGAGCTGACCGCTGGTGACGATGGCCGCAGCCGCTCCATACACGCCACACCAGCGGGGCGTGAGAAACGCGCCCAGGCGCAGCGCCACTGGAAGCTGGCGCAGCAGAGTCTGAACCAGACGCTGGGTGTTCAGCGGGTGCAGGCCTTGCATGACTTGATTCAAGAATCCTTGGCCTTGCTGGCCAACCCAGAAACCGATACCGAACCCGGAGCTGACGATGTCTGAGCCACGCAACCTGTCTTCTTCGCACAGGCCCTGGGCCGTCTGGCTGGTTCTGCTGGCTGCAGCCGGCACCTTTGCACTGACCATGGGTGTTCGCCAGACCATGGGTCTTTTCCTGAGCTCTTTGAATACCGCCACCGGGTTGGGCGTGGGCAGCATTAGCCTGGCCTTTGCATTTGGTCAGTTGTGGTGGGGTCTGACGCAGCCCTTTGCTGGAGCCTTTGCCGACCGCGTGGGTGCTGGGCGCGTGCTGCTGCTGGGTGTGACACTGGTGGCGCTGGGCACCTTCATCACGCCGTTCATGACAAGCACCGCTGGGCTGATCTTTGCGATTGGTGTGCTGGCCGCTGGCGGCGCTGGCATGGCCGGACCTGCGGTGCTGATGGCCGCCACCACGCGCCTGCTGCCGGCCGACAAGCGCGGCATGGCCACCGGTGTCGTCAATGCAGGCGGCTCGTTCGGGCAGTTTGTGATGGCGCCGATTGCTGGTGCGCTGATGGTCAGCGTGGGCTGGGGCAATGCGATGCAGGTGATGGCGGGCATTGTGTTGCTGGCGCTGCCTGCCGCCTTTTTCCTGAAGGGTAATACCGTGCAAGTGGCGGTGCCGGGCGTCAAGTCCATGGGTACCGGCGATGCCGTTCGGCTGGCCTTGCGCACGCCCAGTTTTTTGTTGCTGGCAGCGGGTTTCTTTGTGTGCGGTTTCCACGTGGCGTTTTTGGCCACGCACTTGCCGGGTGTGGTGGCGGCATGCGGTTTGCCAACTCAATGGGGCGCCTGGGCGCTGGGCATTTTGGGCTTGTTCAACATCGTCGGCAGCCTCGCCATGGGCTGGGCGGTAGGTAGGTGGCGCATGAAGTCGCTGCTGTCGCTGGTCTATGCCGTGCGGGCCGTGGCGGTGCTGGTGTTTTTGCTGGCGCCCAAGACTGGTCCGGTGGTGTTGGTGTTTGCCGCGGTGATGGGTGTGAGCTTTTTGTCCACGGTGCCGCCCACGGCGGGGTTGGTCGCAAAATTCTTTGGCACGGCCCATATGGCGACGCTGTTTGGCGTGGTGATGCTGACGCACCAGGTGGGTGGTTTCCTGGGGGCTTATCTGGGTGGCAAGGTGTTTGATGCCACTGGCAGCTACAACTGGATCTGGTACGTGGACATTGTGTTGGCGGTGGGGGCTGCGTTGATCCATCTGCCGATTCGGGAGGCTGAGTTGCCTGCGCGGGTGGTTGCCCCTCCAAGCCCCCCGCCAACGCCAGAAATGCAAGCGCCAGTAGTAAGCTCGCGGCTATGACTATGTTCCATAAAACCATTCTCTTCACCGACACCGATGGTCGCGCCAAGTTTCGTGAAGAGGCGCTAGCCTTGGACCTGGGAACCCCACAGTCCATGTTGTCCGAGGTATTTGCGTCGGGCGGTTACCAATTGCGCACCAGCCCAGTGGGTTTTCGCAGCCAGTTCCATTGCACAACCGCGCCGCAGTGGTGTTTCATCCTGGGTGGGCAGATGGAGATTGGCTTGCAGGGCGGTGTGTCACGCGTCTTCAAGCCCGGTGAACATTTTTATTCGGCCGATGTGCTGCCCGAAGGGGCTACGTTTGATCCAGAGGTGCACGGGCACTGGAGTCGCCAGGTGGGGGATGATCCTCTGATCACGCTCTTTGTGCGCGACTAGCCGCCCTGCATCTCGCCGGACATCAGCGTCACGACGCCGGGGACCCCGGCTTTGACATGGCGGATCAAGGCATGTGCAATGTCGCTGGCCTTGATGGCTTTGTAATTGGAAGGTAAAAAAGGGCTGAGGCCCCGCGCCAGTTTTAGGCCCAGACCTTCGCCAGCGCGTTCAGCTTGTCCCAACACAGCACGGTCGCCATCGATCAGCGAAGGGCGCGCAATCACCAGGCTTTTGAAACCCATGCGCGCGAGCGACAGTTCCATCTCACCTTTGATGCGGTTGTAGAAAACGCGGGAGTTGGAGTCGGCGCCCATGGCGCTGATTACTCCTAATTTTGCAGCGCCTGAGCGTTTAACGGCGAGGGCTACAGCCTCAACGGCCTTGAGGTCCAAGGCGCGGAAGGCATCCTTGCTGCCGGCCACCTTGATGGTGGTGCCCAACGCGATGAAGCATTCATCGACTTTGGGCAGGGCAGGCAGGGCTGCGAAGTCGACCACATGGGTGGTCAGCTTGGCATTGTTGATGTCTAGTGCTCGGCGGCCCACGCAGTGAACCGCCGCTACCGTTTTATCGGCTAAAAGGTCCGCGAGGATTTCCCGACCCACGAGGCCCGTTGCCCCCGCCACCAAAACCACCCGACCGTGATCCGCCGCCATTGCCGCCTCCGTTGCCTGAACCGCCGCGGTTGCCGCCATAGCCACCGCCGCCGCCACGGCGACCGCCGCGTTCAGCCATCATATCGACACTGGTACGCATCGGGTCTGGCTGACCACCGGGCGCAGAGCGGGGAGGGCGCTCGCCCATGCCGCTGCCGAATCCACCTTCATGGCTGCGCGGTTGCGCGTCACCCACGGGAGGGCGTCCACGACCTTGACCGCCGCCACCACCACCGCCATGGCCCTGCGGACCGCGTGCGCCTTGTGGGCGTGGGGCATGGTGTTCGCCACCGCGCCCACCACCGCCACCACCACCATTACCGCCATTCCCACCACCGTTGCCACGGGGGGCTTGTGCGCCACGGCCACCGCCACCGCCGCCGCCATTTCCACGTCCGCCGCCACCACCGCCCTGGCCGCCACCTTGGCCGGTCCGGTTGTCACGCACGCGTTGCAACATTTCAGTGCGGGCGGCCTTGGCGGCAGCCTGCATCACGTCGCGGCTAGGTGGCTTGCCTGCACCGCCCCAGATCGTCTGGCGACCCATGGCGATGGGCTCGCCCTTTTCACCAGCCTCGGGGCCAAAGCCTTCGATGATCTGGACCGGAATAGTCTGTTTGGTGAAGCGTTCGATGTCCTGCATGAAGCCTTCTTCGTCCAGGCACACCAGGTTCACGGCAGCACCATCGTTACCGGCACGGCCAGTACGGCCGATGCGGTGCACGTAGTCTTCGCTGACGTTGGGGATTTCGTAATTGACGACGTGTGGCAACTCGTCGATGTCAATGCCGCGTGCAGCAATGTCGGTGGCTACCAGGGCGCGCACATCGCCGCTCTTGAAGCCAGCCAGCGCTTGCGTGCGGGCAGCCTGGCTCTTGTTGCCGTGCAGCGCCATCGCGGTGATGCCGTTCTTTTCCAGAAACTCAGCCACGTTGTTGGCGCCGAACTTGGTGCGGGTGAACACCAGCACCTGGCTCCAGTTGTGCTCATTGATGATGTGGGCCAACAGGGCCTTTTTCTTGCCGCGGCCCACCGGGTGGATCACTTGCGTGATGCGCTGCACCGTGGTGTTGCGGGGTGTGACCTGCACACTTTGTGGGTCTTTGAGCAGGCCGGCGGCCAGTTCGCGGATTTCGTCGCTGAAGGTGGCCGAGAAGAGCAGGCTTTGCTTTTCCTTGGGCACCATGGCCAGCACTTTCTTGACGTCATGGATGAAGCCCATGTCCAGCATACGGTCGGCTTCGTCCAGTACCAGCATCTGCACTTGACCCAGATCCAGCATACCTTGCTGGGCCAGGTCCAGCAGGCGGCCGGGGGTAGCGACCAGAATGTCCACACCCTTTTTGAGTTTGGAGATTTGGGGGTTCATGCCCACACCGCCAAAAATCACGGTGGAGCTCAGCTGCAGGTATTTACCGTAGGTGCGGATGGATTCTTCGACCTGTGCGGCCAGTTCGCGGGTGGGGGTCAGTACCAGGGCGCGGATGCCGGTGCCGCCAAATTTGTTTTGTGCGCTGCGGCTCATCGTGAGGCGGTGCAGCAGGGGCAGGGTAAAGGCCGCGGTCTTGCCGGTGCCGGTCTGGGCGCCGCCCAGCAGGTCGCGGCCCTCAAGCACCAGCGGAATGGCCTGGGCCTGGATAGCGGTGGGAGTTTCGTAACCTTGCTCGCGCACGGCTTTAACGATGGCCGCAGCCAGGTTCAATTCTTCAAATGTCATGGGTAGTGGCGCCCATCCAGGGCGCTTGGGATATCGGCCTGTTCAGGTACCTGGGCACCAGATCAGTCAAAGGCAGATGGATTCAAAGGCGGGACGTTGGATGCAAATCCTGAATCCCCAGCAATGTGCTGACGTTGTGGGCAACTGAAGCGCCGCAACAGCGCGTATTGTCGCACGTTCCTCGGCAACTCGGCAAAAAGCTGCAACCGGGTGTTTCTGGGGTGTGACTTAAGCGTGACAATGCCGGTAAAACGCTGGTCATTGCGGTTGGCAACTGGGAGAATCTGCACACGATGAAAAAGTTCATGTTGCGAAGGTTGGGCGTAGCCCACGAACCCGGCAGTCATAAGCCGTCACTGCAGGATTGCATCGAAGCCGTGCTTGAGCAAAGCGATACGCTCGCGGACGACGTGCTGCTGGGGCTGAAGACATCCCTGTCGCAAACGCGCAGCAAGTCGGTGCAGTCTGTGCCCAATCCGGCGGCCAAGCCCACCATAGAACGCCTCTTCGCCAACGGACCCGCCTTCAAAGCCACTTTCGCCGAAAAATTGCGCGCGGCACTGTACGGCGGCGATACACACCGTGCCCAGACCCAGCCGCTACGCTTTGACGACTTCCAGTTTCTCGAAGAAGAGCAGATTGACGCCAACATAGAATTTGCGCTGACACAACAGGAGATTGCGCTGGCTGTGGACGATGCGCTGCCAGCGCTGGACGCGCTGATGAGCAGCCTGCTGGGCTGGATGACGGTACAGCCGTTGTCGAACCCGCTCAAACCAGAGTCCTTTGTCTATGCCTTGCGAGAGGCCTTGCTGGCCCATGTGCCCAGTGATGAGGCCCGCACCAGCATCATGACGCCTGCCGCCGGTATGCTGGGCATAGGGATGCGCCAGCTGTACAAAGAGGTATCTGAATGGCTGCGCTCTCAGGGCGTGGAGCCCGTAGGCCCAGCGCAACACCAGGGTGCAGCCCATGGCGCGCAGAAGCCGGCTGAAAATTCAGTCACCCGTACCTTGCTGACGCTGGACAAGTTGCGCCGCCTGCTGTCCGGCGAGCTGGACATGGGGCCACTGAACGGCAACATCAAGGACTTCACGCACACCGTACCGGCATCGTTCGTTGCGCTGGAAGACATGAAGCTGATGGAGCCGATGATGAAGCGCCTGCAGGAGCGCGCCAGCCAGGCTGCGGCTACTGCACCCAAAGAGGGGCCAAAGGACATGCTGGAGGGCGACGGCGCAGACCCGCGCAAAAAGTCCAAGAGCAAAAAGCTGGGTCGCGAGTTGGGCGAAGAAGTGGTGCGCATGATGCTGGAGAACCTCGCGCAAGACCACCGTATGCTGGGCGGCGTGCGCAAGAACCTGAAGCTGATGGAGCCGGTGCTGATCGCTTTGTCGCAATCGGACGCCCGTTTTTTCAGTGAGCGCCAGCACCCTGCACGCCAGTTCATGGACAAGATGACCAGCCGCAGCCTGGCCTTCACGTCGGAAGACCAGCCGGGCTTTGCGCATTTCCAGAAAACACTGGAAAAGTCGGTCAACATCTTGACTAATGGCCCGGGCGATGCATCCACGTTTGCCCAGGTTGTAAAGAAGCTGGAATCGGTGTGGGCCAAAGAAGAGTATGAGCAACGTCAACGCGCAGAAGAGGCTGCGCGCGGTCTGCTGCACGCCGAACAACGCAACCTGTTGGCACTGCGCCTGGCCGAAGATTTTGCCGAGCGCCTGAAGAACAAGAAGGTGCCCGACATCGTGGTGGCTTTCCTGCGTGGGCCGTGGGCGCAGGTGGTGGCAGAGTCCCAGCTGAAGTGCGCGGATGGCACGACGGACCCCGACGGCTACTTGGCCCTTGTGGATGACCTGATCTGGAGCGTGCAGCTGAAGCTGGCCCGGCGCAACCGCTCGCGCCTGGTGGACATGGTGCCCGGCATGCTCGTCAAGATGCGCCAGGGGTTGGGACTGATTTCTTATCCCGAAGAGCGCATTCCAGTATTTTTTGACGAATTGATCACCTTCCATGAGCAGGCCTTCGAAGGCGCGCGCCCTGCAGCGACTGCCGAGTCAACCGACAAGCCAGCGACGTCGGCGGCCGATATTGCAGTAGTGGACAGCGTGGGCCTGCCTGTGGAAGAGTTCTGGATGGCGGACGGCGAAGCGACCGACTCCAGCTACCTGCTCGCAAGCCACGAACGCATCCCCGAGGTCGAAGAAGACGAGGTGCCTGACCCCGCCGCGCAGATGGCCTGGAGCGCGCAGAATTTGCTTACGGGTTCGTGGGTCGACTTGGCGCTCGGTGGGCAGTGGGTGCGCGCCCAGCTCACATGGGCCAGCCCGCACAAGACGCTGTTCATGTTCATTTCTTCGGGCGGAATGGCGCATTCCATGTCCCGGCGCACGATGGACCGTTTGCGGGGCTTGGGCCTGATACGGCTGGTGTCGGATGGCCGGGTCGTCGACCATGCGCTGGACGCAGTGGCCCAGGCCGCACTGCGCAATGACGTTGAAAAAGCGGGTGGCGCGGCCCACTAATCGGGCCATCCGGCAGCGATTGGCGCGGCTCAGCCGATAATAGAGCCCATTCCAACGCTGAATCCGATTCCCAGCGGCCCCGCGTTGCAGCCAAAGTGCTGCACCCGCGTGGCTGGGTGGCGGCTTCACACCCCTTTTTTCTTACTTTTAACCGGTAACCCCATGGCCCAATACGTTTTTTCCATGAACCGCGTCGGCAAGATCGTGCCGCCCAAGCGGCATATTTTGAAAGACATCTCGCTGTCCTTCTTCCCCGGCGCCAAGATCGGCGTGCTCGGCACCAACGGCTCCGGCAAGTCCACGTTGCTGAAGATCATGGCCGGCATCGACAAGGAAATCGAAGGCGAAGCCATCCCCATGGCCGGCCTGAATATCGGCTATCTGCCCCAGGAGCCGCAACTGGACCCCACGCAGACGGTGCGTGAAAGTGTGGAAGCGGGCATGGGCAAGGTGTTCGCCGCCAAGGCGCGCCTGGAAGAGGTTTACACCGCTTACGGCGATGAAAACGCCGACTTTGACGCACTGGCGGCCGAGCAGGCCGAGCTGGAAGCCATCATCGCCACCGGTGGTACCGACTCCGAACACCAACTCGAAATCGCCGCCGACGCGCTGCGCCTGCCGCCGTGGGACGCCAACATCGGTGTGCTGTCCGGCGGTGAAAAGCGCCGTGTCGCGCTGTGCCGTTTGCTGTTGTCCAAACCCGACATGCTGCTGCTCGATGAGCCCACCAATCACTTGGACGCCGAATCAGTGGATTGGCTGGAGCAGTTCTTGCAGCGCTACTCCGGCACCGTGGTGGCTATCACCCACGATCGCTACTTCCTGGACAACGCCGCTGAGTGGATTCTGGAACTGGACCGTGGCTCCGGCATCCCGTACAAGGGCAATTACTCCGACTGGCTGACGCAAAAGGGAGCCCGCCTGGAAGCCGAACAAAAGGGCGAGGAAGCCCGTGCCAAGGCCCTGAAGAAGGAATTGGAGTGGTCGCGCCAGAACCCCAAAGCACGCCAGGCCAAGAGCAAGGCCCGCCTGGCGCGCTTTGAAGAATTAAGCGATTTCGAATACCAGAAGCGCAACGAAACGAATGAAATCTTCATCCCGGTGGCTGACCGCCTGGGCCATGAGGTGATCGAATTCGTCGGCGTTACCAAGTCCTTTGGTGACCGTGTGCTGATCGACAACCTGAGCTTCAAGATTCCGGCCGGCGCCATCGTCGGCATCATCGGTCCCAACGGCGCCGGTAAATCGACACTGTTCAAGCTGATTGCCGGCAAAGAGAAGGCCGATTCGGGCGAGGTCAAGATCGGCCAGACCGTCAAGATGGCTTTTGTAGACCAGCACCGCGATGCGCTGTCTGACGACAAGACGGTGTGGGAAGACGTCTCCGGCGGGCTGGACATCATCAACGTCGGCAAGTTCCAGATGGCCAGCCGGGCCTACTGCGGCCGCTTCAATTTCAACGGCGGCGACCAGCAAAAGAAGGTTGGCATGTTGTCGGGTGGTGAACGCGGCCGTTTGCATCTGGCCAAGACGCTGATCGCCGGCGGCAATGTGCTGATGCTCGATGAGCCATCGAACGATCTGGACGTTGAAACCCTGCGCGCGCTGGAAGATGCGCTGCTGGAATTTGCGGGCACCATGCTCGTGATCTCCCACGATCGCTGGTTTCTGGACCGTATCGCCACCCACATCCTGGCGGCCGAGGGCGACAGCCAATGGACCTTCTTCGACGGTAACTACCAGGAGTATGAAGCCGACAAGAAGAAGCGTCTGGGTGAAGAGGGCGCCAAGCCCAAGCGCATGCGTTACAAGGCACTGAAGTAAAGTTTTTCTCCACCGCCATGTCCGCTGCCGCCCAGCCAGCCCCTTCGCAATACCAGGCGCTCTACCGCGCCACGGTGCAAGAGGCTGCTGCGGGGGGCTACATGTTGATGGGCAAACTGGTGGCCGCTGCACGCCAGACTTTGCAGGAGCGCGAAGCTGCCTGCCGCGACCTGCGTGAGCGCGACGCATTGGCCCAGTCAGGCAAGCAGTTGCGCAGCTGGGAAGCCAAGCTGTGCGAGCGCTACCCGCATGCACTGCTGGATGCATTCACCCAGATGAAGCCAGCCAAGCATGCTGGCGTCGTCGTCAGCGCCAATGTAGGCTTTGACGAGTTGGAGCTGATGGACGAGGTGCAGGTGCTGACCAGCATCACGCTGGCCCGTACGCAGCAGGTGGCACTGCTCGCGGTCGAGGCCAGCCTGGCCGAACTCAATACCCTGATCTGCAGCACGCTGGGCCTGGGCTATGTCAACGCAGAACGCAATCCGCTGCGCCCCCAGCTCTACGTCAATGCGCTCAAGGCTGTCATCGAGCAGACCGGCCTGCCAGCCGCCACGCAACTGGATTGGCTGAATGCAATGGGCACGACGCTAGGCCAGGAATTGCGCGCGATGTACACCCAGCTTTCCGCTTCGCTGCACAGCCAGGGCGTGGTGGCTGCCGGCTATGTTGTGGTGCAGACGCCCAGCGCTGCAGGCGCAAGCGCAGCCGGTGTGGGCCGTGGCGTTGCGCAATATGCGTATCTGGAGCCAGGTCTGCAGACGCCTGCTGGCTTAGCGGCGCGTGTGCAGGCGCCGGCCGCGGGTGCACCAACCGAAATCGTAGCCCCGGCCAAAGACGCCACGCTGCTGACGCTGGACAAACTGCGCCGCCTGTTGTCCGGCCAGCTGGACGCCCCGCAGCAGCAGTTGTCCCCGATGGAGCAGTTCGCACAGCGGTTTTCGCGCGAGTTCGAGGACGGCAACGCAGTAGCGCCTGCTGCTGCAGTGGAATTCGATTCGACTGTGCCCGCCGCGCTGGAGGCGCTTAAAGAGATGCAGCAGGTCGACGAGGTGGTGCAGCGGTTGCAACAGCGGCGCATTGCCACGCCGGCATCTGTACCCGTGGGAGACAACTCGGTCGAGGCCGTCCGTGCCCATCTGCGCAGCCATTCCCGTGGGGTCGCCCAGTCGCTCAGCCTGGAAGTCATTACCCTGATGGTGGACAACATCGCTCGCGATGGCCGCCTGCTGGCACCCATCCAGCAACTGATACGCCAACTGGAGCCGTCGCTCTTGCGCTTGGCGCTTGTCGACCCTCGGCTGTTCACCAACAAGCAGCATCCTGCACGGGTACTGGTACAGGAAATTGCCGACCACAGCCTGGCCTATGCATCACCGCAAGCCAAGGGCTTTGCCGGATTTGTGTCGGGCATCCAGCAGGCCTTTGCCATTTTGAACGAGGCGCCCATTGAGAATGCCGAGCCCTTTGAGCAAGTGCTGCACGTCTTGCGTGAAGAGTGGAGCGACGCCGCACGCGCCCATGCGCGTCGCCGCGACGAGGCAGTGCAGGCATTGCAAAACGCGGAGGAGCGTAATTTGTTGGCTGAAAAAATCGCCCGAGACATTGCCGCCCACCGCGACGCCGAGCGGGTACCCGCCGTCGTGCTGGATTTCCTGTGCGGTCCCTGGGCGCAGGTGGTCGCGCAGGCGCGGCTGACCGGGCTGGCCACGCCCGGGAGCCCGGCTGACAAATACCAGTCACTGGTCTCGGCGCTGCTGTGGAGCACACACCCCGACCTGAGCCGCAAGGACACGCCCAAGCTGACCCGCCTGGTGCCACCGCTGCTGGGCACGCTGCGCGAGGGGTTGGAGACCATCCATTACCCATCCACCAAGACCAGCGCCTTCTTCGAAGCCCTGATGGGCCTGCACCAGCGCGCCTTCCGCGCCGAACACAAGCCACAGCTGCCCGCAGCGACCGTGGACGAGCCACCGGGCGGCACACCCACGTCGGGGCGCGCCCATCTGGTCGAAGACGACAACCCCTGGTTGGCGCCCGAAGAGGCACGGGCCTCCAACTTCATGGACCTGCCCGATGCGCCGGCCGCAGACACAACCAGCCCACAAACCGATGGCACCGAGCCTGCCGACATGGCCACCACAGTCATGGCGACGATGCCAGCCGGTGTCGAGCAAATGCAGGCGGCGCTGGCGCTGGGGTCCTGGGTGGAGCTGCTGGTCCACGACCAGTGGGTACGCACGCAGCTGACCTGGATCAGCTCGCACGAAAGCCTGTTCCTGTTCACCAATGCTGCGGGTGAGTCGCAATCCATGACCCGCCGCTCGCGCGACAAGCTGATTGCGACCGGTCATTTGCGCGTACTCTCCGGCCCACCAGTGGTGGATGGGGCCCTGAATGCCGTGGCGCAGATGGCGATGCGCAACAGCATCAATTCCACGTTCTAGGCTATCGTCTTAAGTATTTTGGGCCTGTAGCCCCCGTGGAATGTGCGTAAGCAGCTATTGTTTTGGTAGCAATTGCTAGCGGGCCACACGGCGGGATGCAGTCAGAGCGCGTGCTCCGCGTAGAACTTGCCGCCATGGAACAGCAGCGGTGACGCGCCCGCACGGTGGGCGCAGCGCTCCACCTCGCCAACAAAAATCACGTGGTCGCCTTCTTCGTAGCGGCTGCGGTTGAAACACTCGAAGGTGGCCGCAGCCCCGTCCAGCAGCGGTGCGCCGCCAGTTCCCTCTACAAACTGCACGCCGGAGAACCGGTCGCTGCCGCGGGCGGCGAACTGCCGGGCCAGATCCTGCTGGTCGGCACTCAGGATGTTGATCGCGTAGTGCGAACCGGTGCTGAACGCCGCCATCGACCCGGCCGAGCGGGCCAGGCTCCACAGCACCAGGGGTGGTGTCAATGAGACCGAGTTGAACGAATTGGCCGTCAGCCCGATGAAGGTGCCGTCGGCACTGCGGGCGGTGACGATGGTGACCCCGGTTGCAAACATGCCTAAAGCGTCGCGGAATTCGGTGGTCGAGAAATTGGGGGGGAGGGCCCCTGGCGGGCGGACTGGCGAAGGCATAGGAGGCCCAATTTACCCGATATTCATGGCGTTTTGCGCAAGCCCGCACAAGAAGCCCGGGCGACTACCGGCACCCTACAATCCCGGCATGCGATTCAGAACCCTCTGCCTGGTGTTGTTTGCTATCAATAGCGTAGCCGTCCACGCAATACCCATGCGGTCTTGCAATGACTATTCCGCCAAAATCCCGAACGTCAAACCCGCCCTGTGCGAGGCCGCGCAGTTGCAGGACAGCAAAGCCCGCTCGGTGCTGGGCCGCCCGCTGTGGAGCCGTGACGTGCCGGCCGAAGGCGCACCCCTGCGTGTGCTGGTGCTGGGCGGCATCCATGGTGATGAGGCTTCGTCCAGCTCGCTGGTCTTCCACTGGATAGCGCTGGCGCAGACACCGCCGGCCGACACACCCGTGCCCATCTCGTGGCGCTTCATCCCCACGCTGAACCCTGACGGCATGTTTGCCAAGCCGGCGCGCCGTGTGAATGCCCGCGGCGTGGACCTGAACCGCAATTTCCCCACGCCCAACTGGTCGCGCGACGCACGCCAGTATTGGGAGGAGCGCACCCGCCGCGACCCGCGCCGCTGGCCCGGCAACCAGCCGCTGTCCGAGCCCGAATCGCGCTTCCTGCTGGAGCAGATCGACAGCTTCAAGCCCAACCTGATCGTCAGCGTGCATGCACCTTACGGCGTGCTGGACTTTGACGGCCCATCCGTGCCGCCCAGCCGCCTGGGCCGCCTGTACCTGGACCAGGTCGGCATCTTCCCGGGATCGTTGGGTAATTACGGCGGCGTTCACAAGGGTGTGCCCGTCGTCACCATCGAGTTGCCCAGCGCCTCACGCACACCGCAGGACGCCGAGATGCGCCAGATGTGGCTGGACCTGCTGCGCTGGTCCACCGAGCGGCTGGGCTCTGCCACCGCGATTGCAATTCCAACCGCTGTACCAGACTCACACAGTCCGAAGTAATGGTCTTTCGGCCAGCTTTGTCCGCAGCTGTACCACTGGAAGGCTTATATCTTGCGAGCTGTGGTATCGATTAACGGGCTCAAGCCTTGCCTTGCACTGCGAGTTTCGCGGGTAGGCTGATGACCGTTTCAAATTGACGATATCCATCGGTGGAGCCTGTGCTTTCAGCACTAGGAAAGCGCAATTCAATGGTACCTGCTTCCCGCTCCACAAAGCTCTTTACCGCATCCATGCCAACCCCCCGTCCGGAAACCTCGGTGACCTGCGCAGCAGTAGAAAAACCAGGTTCAAAGATAAGTTGCGCAATCTCTTCAGGAGAAAGTTTTTGATCTTCGGTGATCAGTCCCTGTTCAATCGCCTTCTTTCGGATGAATGCAACGGCCAGTCCGCGGCCGTCGTCTTTCAGACTGAATTGCAATCGATCACCGGTCATCGACAGTTCTAATTGGATATGACCGGCCGGCGGCTTGCCCGCCGCAACCCGTTCGGGAGCCGTTTCAATACCGTGGTCTATTGAATTGCGATACAGATGCATGAAGACGTTTCGCACCAAGTCAGAGACCTGGCTCTTGATGGCAATGCCGTGGTCTTGGATGGTACTGTGCGGGACCTCTTTGCCCAACTCTTTGGCGAGGGACGCAAGCGAGTCAGAAATGCCAAGCAGTATGCTGTCGATGCTTTCTGTGCCTATAAGCGCTAGGCTGTGGTGCACCCGCCCGATGGCGTCACGAGCGGCGATCGGACTGTCCCAGTTTACCGTCTCCAATGTTTGCATCGCCTGTTGAATATGGTCTTTCTGGACCATAAGGAACTTGTCGACCCCGCCCCTGCGTCCAGGGCCCTTTCGGCCGAGTTTGGCCTCATTGATATGGGCATACTCTTCAATGGCAGCAAATGTCCCAGACAGTTGCCCCAGCAACTTCTCCTGGTCCCAGCCAATCTCGGGGTTTTTACGCAATTCGTCATAGGTTTGTTCGGCTTCGTGCACCATATTGGTCAAGTGCAGCAAGCCGTATGTCCGCGCGTTCCCCTTGATGGTATGCATGTTGCGGAACAGCTGGGTAATAACTTCAGGATCGGGCACGCCACCTGCCTCGCTGCCGATCGCGTCTATCAGTTGCTTATTCTCAGCCAAGAATTTTGCAGAACTGTCGACAAACTCGTGGAACTTCTCCTGGTTGATCGCCAGAATCTGGCCGATGATTTCCAACTCGCGTTTCTGTTGGCCTGCTTCCGCGGCCAGTTCCTTTATTTCTGTGACGTCCCTAAGGCATAACATCAACCGAACCACAGTGTCGGTGTCATCCGTTATCGGAGACCAATTGAGGTCAAGGATCTTGATTCGCCCGTCAGGCATTTTCTTCTCGACCTCGGCAACCAGCAGATGCTCGTTGAACTCGAAATTCATTGAATCCTCGCCAATACACGCAGTAATAGCTGCATCGACCTGCGACAAAATTTCAGCATTGAATTGGCTGCCCGCGAAGACCAGATCCATCACTTTGCGGCCAGCAATATACTGGGTTTCCAATATCGTTTCGAGGAAGGCCGAAAACTCCTGATGTACCGTTTCGCCTTGTTCGATCGTCAGAATGCCCTGGGGGATGTACTGCATCATTGCCTGGATGTCAGCAGTTTTCTGCTTGAGCTGCGCTGAACTCTCTTGGATTTTTTCAATCATGGCGTTGAACGCAACGAGAGAGAGTCCGATTTCATCCATTTGATCGACCGGTACACGCCGAGAGAAGTCTTGACTGCTCGCGATTTCTGTCACCGTAAACTGCATGCGGGTAATCGGGGTGGTCACGCTCTTGGTGATGCGCCAGGCAATGAGACCGCCCATTGCCAAGGCCACGACAACCAACACCCCTAACGTTACAAATACCTGTTTCTGTAGTGCAAGCACGGCACTGTTGGCTTCCTGGTTTATTTTGCTTTGCAGGTCTATGAGTTCGGTGACCTTAGCCCGCAGGATGGCCTCGGCAGGTCTCACCCGATTGCTCAATGTGAGGACAGCCGCCACGTTGTCCGCGTCAAGGGCTTGCTCCAGCGATTCTGCGGTCGACGGCAGCACCTTGCTCCCGGCAGCCAAAATATCGCTCATCAGCGCACGTTCCCTGTCCGTCGCGTTGTCGCCTATCAGCAACGCGTTGAGCGCATCCTCCGTCTTGAGAAAAGATTTCTCGGCATTCTTTGCCGCGTCGAATTCAACCTGAAGCTGTTTGCGGTCCATGTCCGTGAACAACGCAGCGGACCTCGCCCGAATTGCCAGGTCATTGATGTTTTCCATCAAATTATTGGCCAGCCTAGCTTTTACGTTGTTGACTTGGACAATACGCTGTACTTGGTTGCCCTGCAGTTTCAGCGCGTACGAGCTGGTGATGGCCACTGCCAGCAGAAGTACTAAAACACTGATAAAGCCCAAAGAAAGTCGACGGGCCAATGACATGGATTGAAAGAATGAATTGAACATTTTCTTTATTCCTTCATATGCTGTCATGCTGCCGAGTTCGAGCTCGAGGTAAAGACTAACAGGGGTGCCGATTTATTATGCTTCCAATATGGGGATGCACCTAACCCGTGCAAACCAGCGTGAGCTTAGTGTTGGCTAGGCTGGATACCCATTCCAGGGTGCTGATCCAGCAACTATTGTCGTGGCAGGTGTTAGTTAGTGTCCCAAAATCTTCGACAGGAAGTCTCGACTCCGCTCATTCTGCGGATGGTTGAAGAAGTCGTGCGGGTTGTTCTGCTCCACGATCTGCCCCTGGTCCATAAAGATCACGCGGTCGGCCACAGCCTTGGCGAAACCCATTTCGTGCGTCACACAAATCATCGTGATGCCGTGGCTGGCCATCTCGATCATCACGTCCAGCACTTCCTTGATCATCTCCGGGTCCAGCGCGCTGGTGGGCTCGTCAAACAGCATGATCTTGGGTGTCAGGCACAGCGCACGCGCAATGGCCACGCGCTGCTGCTGACCCCCTGAGAGTTGCAGCGGGTACTTGTGCGCCTGCTCTGCAATGCGCACGCGGGTCAGCTGCTCCATGGCTTTTTCCTCGGCTTCCTTCTTGGGCATCTTGCCCACCCACATCGGCGACAGCGTCAAATTTTCCAATACCGTCAAATGTGGAAACAGGTTGAACTGCTGGAACACCATGCCGACCTTCTTGCGCACGTCGTCAATCACCTTCACGTCGTCCGTCAGCTCCACACCATCGACAGTCAAGTGACCCTGCTGGTGTTCCTCGAGCCGATTGATGCAGCGTATCAGTGTGGACTTGCCGGAGCCCGATGGCCCGCAGACCACAATGCGCTCGCCTTTGGCCACCGACAAATCAATATCCCGCAACACGTGGAAATTGTTGCCGTACCACTTGTTGACTTTGTCGAAGGTGATGATGGGTTCGGACATAGGGTGACGGTGCTGCGGTTAGCGGAGCTTGCTCTTGTTGACCTGCTTCTCGACCCAGCGGCTGTAGCGCGACATCGAGAAACAGAAGATGAAGTAGATCGATGCGATGAATAAGTAGCCTTCGATCTTGAAGGGGCGCCAGTCGGCGTCTGAGTTCAGTGCCAGGCCCATCGAGCCGGTCAGCTCGTACAGGCTGACGATGGTGACCAGCGACGTGTCCTTGAACGTGGAGATAAACCCATTGACGATGCCTGGCACCACCATGGCCAACGCCTGGGGCAACACGATCTTGCGCTGGGTTTGCCAGTAGCTCAGCCCCAGCGTGGCCGCGGCCTCGACCTGACCCTTGGGGATGGCCTGCAAGCCGCCGCGAATGACTTCGGCCATGTACGCTGCGGCAAACAACGTGATGCCCACCAGCACGCGGATCAGCACATCAATTGTGAATCCCTGCGGCATGAACAGCGGGAACATGAAGGACGCCATGAACAGCACCGAGATCAGCGGCACGCCGCGGATCAGTTCCACATAAATGGTGCAGGCGCTGCGGATGGCCGGGAGGTTCGATCGCCGCCCCAATGCCACGATCAATGCAATCGGGAAGGCCATGGACACGGACAGCGAGGCCAGCAGAATCGTCAGCGGCAGGCCACCCCAGCGGTCGGTCTCGACCCGGGAGAGGCCCAGTACGCCACCAAACATGATTGTGAAGAAGGTGCCCAGCACGGCAATCCACAGGATCGCCAGCCAAGGCTTCCAGAAGGCGCGCATGCAGCTGGCCACCAGGAGCGCCACCATCATCAGCGTGGCGACCAGAGGGCGCCACTGTTGTTCAAACGGGTAGCGGCCGAACAGGATGAGGCGGTACTTTTCGGCGATCACGCCCCAGCAGGCGCCCGCACCGTCGATGCGGCAGGCGTCGGCGTTGGGCTCCCAGACGGCGCGCAGCAGCGTCCAGCCCAGCATCTTGGGCAGTATCCACAGCAGCAGCCCGCCCAGCACCAACGTGCCAATGGTGGTCTGCCAGTTGCCAAACAGGTTGACGCGTATCCACGGCAGCAGACCGTCGTTGTTGACGGGGGCAGGGCGCGCCGCGATCGGTTGGAAGGTTTGGCCAGTGGAGGACGACATAAGGGGTCAGCGCTCCTTGATGGCCGCGCGGGCGTTGTACCAGTTCATTAGCAGCGACGTGGCCAGCGATGTTGTGAGGTAGACCAGCATGATGACGGCAATGCATTCCACGGCGCGGCCGGTCTGGTTGATGGCCGTGTTGGCAATGGACACCACGTCCGGGTAACCAATAGCCACGGCCAGTGATGAATTCTTCGTCAGGTTCAGGTACTGGTTGGTCATGGGCGGGATGATGACCCGCAAGGCCTGGGGCAGCATCACCAGCCGCATCTCTTGCATAGGGCTCAGGCCCAGGGCGTCGGCGGCCTCGGCCTGCCCGCGCGGCACGGACTGGATGCCGGCGCGCACCACCTCGGCCACAAAGGCGGCGGTGTACACGGTCAGGCCCAGCAAGATCGACAGAAACTCCGGCGTCAGCGCGCCGCCGTTTTCAATCGCGAATTCGCCCTGCCTGGGGCTGTCCAGCTCGGTGGGGGCACCGCCCAGCAGCCAGCCCGCCAATGACGCAACAACAACGATGGTCAACGGCACCCAGAACAGGCTACGGGGTTGCCCCGTGCGTTCAAATGCCAGCACGGAGCGTTGGCGCTGCCACCAGGCCAGCACGAGGCCAGCCAGCAGGCCCCAGGCCGCCCAGGCATGGCCAGCAGCCCAGATGGGAATGGGAAAGTTCAGACCGCCCTTGCTCAGGTAGAACGGCCCGACGACGATGGGCTCAGTGGAGGCGGGCAGCAGCTCGGTGAACAGCAAATACCACATCAGCAGTTGCAGCAGGATGGGGACATTGCGAAACACTTCGATGTACACACTGCACAGGCCGCGCACCAGCGCGTTGCGCGAGAAGTGGCAAATGCCAATCAGCGTGCCGACGATGGTGGTAAGGATGATGCCCAACACTGCGACGCGCAAGGTGTTGGTCAGGCCGACCAGGAAGGCGCGCCAATAGGGCTCGCCCGAATCAAAGGGGTAAAGGCTTTCGCCAATGTCAAAACCGGCGGCGCTCGTCAGGAAATCAAAGCCACTCTGGATGCCCCGTATCCGCATATTGGTAGCGGTGTTGTGGGCCAAAAACCAGACGGCCAGGCCAATGGCCGTGACCGCCAGGATTTGGTACACCAGGCCCCGAAAGGCCTGGCTGCGCCAGGAGAACTTCTTCTTCCTGGGCGGGGCTTGCCGCGCCACGGTTTAGCGCACGGGGTAGGCGTACATGATGCCGCCCTTGTTCCACAGGTTGTTTAGGCCACGGGGCAGTTGCAGTGCTGATTTGGGGCCTACATTGCGTTCAAAGATTTCACCGTAGTTGCCGGTTGTCTTGATCGCGCGGGCCAACCATTCCTTGTCCAGGCCCAGCAGCTTGCCGGTGTCTTCGGTCGTGCCCAGGATGCGGCCCACTACCGGGTCTGGGCTTGTCTTCATCGCATCCACATTGGCCTGGGTTACGCCATATTCTTCGGCTTCTATCAGGCCGTAAATGACCCATTTGACAATCGCGAACCACTCATCATCACCGCGGCGCACCAGAGGGCCCAGCGGTTCTTTTGAAATAATTTCTGACAGGATGACGTGGTCGGCAGGGTCCTTGGCGGACTTGTTACGCACCGATGCCAGGCCCGACGCGTCGGTCGTGTAGGCGATGCAGCGGCCAGAGAAGTAGGCGCCCTCCACGGCTTCCAGTTTTTCAAACACCACGGGTTTGACGTTGAGGCCATTGGCCTTGGAGTAGTCGGTCAGATTCTTCTCGGTGGTGGTGCCGGACTGTACGCAGACGGTCTGGCCCTTGAGCTGCTTGGGGCTCTTGATTTTGCTCTTGACGGGAACCATGAAACCTTGGCCGTCGTAGTAGGTGACGGCGGTCTGGCTCAGGCCCAGCGAAGCGTCGCGGGTCAAAGTGAAGGTGGTGTTGCGTGACAACACATCAACCTCGCCGGACTGCAGTGCGGTGAAGCGGGCTTGCGCGGGCAGGGGCACGTATTTCACTTTTTCGCCATCGCCCAATACGGCGGCGGCAATGGCGCGGCAAACATCAGAGTCCAGGCCATTCCACTTGCCGCTGGAGTCGGCTGCAGAGAAACCGGCCAAGCCAGTGTGCACGCCGCAGATCACCTGGCCGCGGGCCTTGATGCCGTCCAGCGTTTTACCAGCCTGCGCAGGCGCGGCCCATACCAGGCCCAGGGATGCCACAACAGCGGCGGCGGTTTTCACGGTATTGAGTTTCATCTACAAGTACTCCGGTAAAGAACAAAGGAACCGCATCAGTTTACGCGGGTGCAAGGGGCACATTCCGTATGTGTATATGCGCTTGTGGAATATGCGCTACTGACATGCTGTCGGCTGCTTTGCTTACTGCGCCAGCAGGCGGGGCTGGCCAGCCAGCGCCGTACTCGTGAGGGGTGCGTCAGCATAGCCAGACTCGGTCCGGCTGAGGCGGAATGTGCTGACGATGTCCGTTAGGTTGCGTGCCTGCTCCTTGAGGTTTTCCGATGCAGCGGCGCTTTCCTCAACCATGGCGGCGTTTTGTTGCAACGTGTCGTCCAGCTGCGTGACTGCGTGGGATATGGAGCCTATGCGTCCGCTTTGCTCGCCGGTAGCGACCGCAATCTCGCCGACGATGGCCGACACGTCTTTGACCGACTGCACCATGTCCTGGATGATGTGGCCGGCTTGCGCGACCAGCGCCGTGCCGGCTTCCACCTGCTCGGTGCTGTTGCCGATCAGCGCCTTGATCTCCTTGGCCGATGCGGCGGCGCGCCCGGCCAGGCTGCGCACCTCACTGGCGACTACTGCAAAGCCACGGCCCTGCTCGCCGGCACGGGCGGCTTCAACCGCGGCATTCAGCGCCAGGATATTGGTCTGGAAGGCAATGCCGTCGATGACGCTGATGATGTCCGCAATCTTGCGGGAGCTGGCGCTGATGTCGTCCATGCGCTGCACGACCTTGTTGACGACTTCGCCACTGCGGGTGGCCGTCTCGGACGCGGCGGAGGCCAGGCGGTTGGCATTGCGTGCGGACTCGGCGCTGTGCTCCACCGTGGTGTTGAGGTTTTCGAGGTTGCCGGCGGCCGACTGCAGGTTGTGCGATGCCACCTCGGTGCGCTGGCTCAGGTCCAGCGTGGCACTGGCCACTTCGGCACTGCTGGACTCGATGTTGTTGGCCGTAACGCTGATATTGCTCACCAGCTGGCGCAGCTTGTCTTGCATCGTGGAAATAGCCTCCAGCAGGCGGCCGGTTTCGTCGTTGATGCGCACTTCCACCTGCGACGTCAGATCCCCATTGGCAATGCGCTCCGCAACCACCACCGCGCGGCCGATGGGTGCCGTGATGCTGAGCGTGATGCGCCAGGCGATGAAGGCCCCCAGTGCCAAGGCCGCTACCACCAGCGCACTGCCGGTGAACAGGGCCTGCGACTGCGTCTTCTCGGCCAGTTGGGTTGCCTCCTGGCTGCGCGCGTATTGCAGCTCGACCATGCCGGCCAGCTTCTGGTTCCAGGCCAGTTCGCCCGGGTTCACCCGCACCATCAAGGTCATGTTGGCCGCGACCGCATCGCCATCCAATGCCTGACCAACCGCCTCCTGCATCTCGGGACCCGTCTTGCGGCTGATGTCGGCGATTTCCTTCAACAGCTTCTGCTCGTCCGCATTGACCTCACCCTCTTGCACCAGCGCAGACAGGTCTTTCTCTTGCGTCTGGTAGCGTTTGAAGGTTTCGGCGAAACGCTTGGCCTGGTCCTTGGACCGGGCCGCATCCACGGCATCGAGCATCACAGCAGAGCGGCTCTCGATACCCAGCGCGTTGACGCTGGCCAGCATGGCATTGGCCAGCTTGGTCTTGGTGGCGTTGACCCCGGTGATTTCCTGCATGCGCTTTTGCACCGCCTTGGCCGATAACTGGCCAACGGCGGCAACCGCAATGAGCAAAATGAGAATGCCCCCGAAGCCCAAGGTCAGGCGAGAGGAAATGGATCGGTTGTTGGCGCTTGGCATGGCAGGTGATCCTCGTTCGGTGTTGCTCAGTGCTGCAAGATCTTGCTGAGGAAGTCTTTGGTGCGGGGCTGGCGGTTCTCGGGGTGGTTGAAGAACTCATCCTTGCCGCAGTCTTCCAGAATGTGGCCGCCGACATCGATAAAGATGACACGGCTGGCAACCTTGCGGGCAAAACTCATTTCGTGGGTCACGACCATCATGGTCATGCCTTCCTTGGCCAGGCCGACCATGACATCCAGCACCTCGCCCACCATTTCAGGGTCCAGCGCGGAAGTGGGTTCGTCGAACAGCATGACAATGGGGTCCATGGACAGCGCGCGGGCAATGGCCACGCGCTGCTGCTGGCCGCCGGAGAGTTGGCCCGGGTACTTATCCTTGTGTGCCATAAGGCCAACCCGGTCCAGCATCTTCAGGCCACGCACCTTGGCTTCGTCAGCGCTGCGACCCAGTACCTTGATTTGCGCAATGGTCAGATTTTCCGTCACGCTCAGGTGGGGGAACAATTCGAAGTGCTGGAACACCATGCCCACGCGGCTGCGCAGCTTGGGCAGGTCGGTTTTCGGGTCGTTCACAGCCGTGCCATCGACGGTGATGATCCCCTGCTGGATGGGTTCCAGCGCGTTGACGGTCTTGATCAGTGTGGACTTGCCCGAGCCCGAAGGCCCGCAGACCACCACCACGTCGCCTTTTTTGATGCTCACCGAGCAGTCTGTCAGCACCTGCACCGGGCCATACCATTTGGACACGTTTTTCATTTCAATCATGTGCGCAACCTCTTTGTTTTTTCTGAATTTGTCTGAATCAATTTAGCGGATGATGGCGATCTTCTTGTGCAATTGCTTAACCGCGAACGACAGGCTGTAGCAGATGACGAAATAGACGACCGCTGCCAGCAAGTAGGACTCGATGGGGCGGCCGAAATTCTTGCCAGCCGCGTCAAAGCCCTTGAGCAAGTCGTAGGCGCCGATGGCATAGACCAGTGACGTATCCTGGAACAGGATGATGGTCTGCGTCAGCAGCACCGGCAGCATGTTGCGGAAAGCCTGGGGCAGGATGATCAGCTTCATGTTCTGTGCGTAGCTCATGCCCACGGCCTGGCCGGCAAACACCTGGCCGCGCGAGATGGACTGGATACCGGCGCGCATGATCTCGCTGAAGTAGGCCGCCTCAAACGCTACAAAGGTAATGACGGCGGAAATCTCGGAGCGGTAGTTCTCACCCAGGCGCCAGGGAATGGCCGCGTAGAAAGAGCCCGGCACCAGCAGATAGAACCACAAGATCACCATGACCAGCGGCACACTGCGCATGCCGTTGACATAAAAAGTGGCCGGCACATCCAGCCACTTGCGGCCGGACAGGCGCATCATGGCCAGTAGCGTGCCGAATATGACACCACCCACTGTTGCAACGGCCGTCAGCACCACGCTGAAGTAAAAGCCCTTGATGATGAAGGTGCGGATGAGTTCCCAGTTGTAGAAAGAGAAGTCCAAATTCATGTCAGTGTCCTCCCCCGCCGGCCTGGACAATGAAGCCTGGTACCCGGGTCTTCTTTTCGATGTAGGCCATGATGCGATTGATGGCAAAGGCCGAAACCACATAGCACGCGGTAACGGCCATGTAAATCTCGATGCCGCGCGAGGTTTCTTCTTGCGCCTGCATGGCAAACATCGTCAGTTCTGATATGGACACAGCAAAGGCCACCGACGAGTTCTTGAAAATATTCATGGACTCGCTGGTCAGCGGCGGAATGATGATGCGGTAGGCCATGGGCAGGATCACGTAGCGGTAGTACTGCGGCGTCGTGAAACCCATGGCCATGCCGGCGTAGCGCTGGCCCTTGGGCAGCGTCTGGATACCTGCTCGTACCTGTTCGGCAATCCGCGCAGAGGTAAAAAAACCTAGCGCGAACACCACCAAGTAGAAACCGTGCACGTCTTTCATGGGTGGCACAAGTGCCGGAATCACGTGGTACCAAAGGAAAATCTGCACGAGTAGAGGGATGTTGCGAAACAATTCGACCCAGGCATTGCCGAAGCGCACCAGCCAGGGGCTGTTGGGCAGCGTGCGCAATATGCCGATGATGGAGCCGATGCTCAGCGCCAGAATCAGAGAGCTTACCGAGACCGTTACGGTCCAACCCCATGCTGACAACATCCACTCCCAGTAGGTCGGCTGCTTGCCGCCAGGGTCCATCAAGAAGATTTCCCATTGCCAATTCATTCAGGCTGCTCCTCTACTTTATGCACAAATCTTATACCTCCACAAGCCAAAAACAAAGCCCGCCACCAGAGTTCGGGCGGGCTTTGCGGCTTGGGTTTTGCGAACGGGATTATTTCTTCGCGTAGTCTTCAGCTGGCTTGTCGTTGGGGTTGGCCCAAGCCGCTTTGGTGGCATCGCTGGCGGGCAGACCAACTTTGGTGTTCTTCGGTGGGATGGGCTGCATGAACCACTTGTCATAGATCTTGGCCAGCTCGCCGGACTTGACCAGATCCTTCACGGTGTCGTCGGCCAGCTTCTTGAAGGCTGCGTCGTCTTTGTGGATCATGATGGCGATGGGTTCCACGTTCAGCACTTCGCCGACGATCTTGTAGTCAGCAGGTGCCTTGGAGGTGGCGATGTTGCCAGCCAGGATTTGACCGTCCATGACGAACGCATCGGCGCGGCCGGATTCCAGCAGCAGGAAGCTGTCTGCGTGATCCTTGCCGAACACTTCCTTGAAATCCACGCCATTGGCGCGCTCATGCTTGCGCAGCAACTGCACCGAGGTGGTGCCGGTCGTGGTGGCGACGTTCTTGTCCTTCAACTGGTTGATGGACGTGATGCCGGAGTTGGCCTTGACCGCGATGCGCACTTCTTCCACATAGGTGGTCACGACGAAGGACACGTCTTTCTGGCGTGTGGCATTGTTGGTGGTGGAGCCGCACTCAATGTCCACCGTGCCGTTTTGCACCAGTGGGATGCGGTTTTGCGAAGTGACGGCCAGGTACTTGGTCTCCAGCTTTTTGCCAGCAGCCTTTTCCAGGTTGGCAATGATGCGTTGGCAGATTTCGACGTGGTAGCCAGCGTACTTGCCGTCACCCAGCGTGAACGACAGGGCGCCGGAGGAATCACGCACACCCATGGTGACGGAGCCCGAAGCCTTAACCTTGGCAATGGTGTCCACGGCTTGCGCTTGCGCGCCAAAGGGAATCAAAGCTGCGGCGACGGTTGCGGCAGCAATGGCAAACAGATGTTTTTTCATGTCTTTTCCTAATAGTCTTCGGTTGATGTTGTATCCCAACGGTTTATGCGTTTTAAAACGTGACCCGGAACCAACCCGCTGATGTTAGTCCCTTGCGGGCCGATATAACCATGGGTTTTTACCGGGTCATCATGCAAAATGCGCATGCCCCAATAACGGCCAGGTTTTCGAGACGTTTACAGAGGCTTCGCAATTTCTGTGCCCATCACGTCGCGCAGGCGACTGTTTGGGGCCCGGTTTGGGGCCTACCCCGATGCGGTGGATGCTTGGGCGCGCTAGTCTTGCAGAATCCATTCGTTTGAGGAGTTTCGGTGCGCGCCCATTACACGTTTTGGCCCAAGCGGCTACCCCATTCCATCACCCCGCCGGCCACGTCCTTGTGGGACAACCTGGAGACCAATGCCCGTCGCTACCCCGACAAGGCGGCGCTGGTGTTTTTCGGCACGGTATTGACCTACACACAGCTGCTACAAAAAGCGGAGCGGCTTACGCGTGCCCTGTGCGGGCTGGGGGTCAAAAAGGGCGACAGGGTTGTGCTGTGCATGCAAAACTGCCCGCAACTGGTCATTGCCCATTTTGCGATCCTGCGGGCGAACGCCGTCGTGGTGCCGGTGAACCCGATGAACCGCGCGGAGGAGTTGAAGCACTACATCACCGACCCCGATTCACGCATCGCCATCACCACCGCCGACCTGGCGCCTGAGTGGGTGCACGCCAGCGACGCGCTGGACGCCAAGGAGCGTCTGAGCCACCTGATCGTCACACACTTCGCCGATGCGTTCGATACGGGCGTGGTAGGCGACGATGCACCCCCGGCTGCATGGAGCCAGTGGCTGCTGGGCCGCCACCGCCCCCCGGAATTGCAGGGGGGCCAGGTTCTGGACTGGAACGATGCCATGGCAGCCGACGGCGAACTGCCCGAGCTGACTGTAGGTCCCACCGACCTGGCCATACTGCCGTACACCAGCGGCACGACTGGCTTGCCCAAGGGCTGCATGCACCCGCACAGCAGCATCATGCACAACGCGGTGGCCAGCGGCATGTGGGGCAATGGCTCGGCTGAAAACGTGGTGCTGGTCGTGGTGCCCATGTTCCACATCACCGGCATGGTCAGCATCATGCACACCAGCATCCGCGGTGGTGCAACGATGGTCGTGATGCCGCGCTGGGACAGAGATCTGGCCGGACGCCTTATCTCGCGCTGGAAGGTGACGCACTGGACCAACATCCCGACCATGGTCATAGACCTGCTGGGCAGCCCCCATTTTTCCAGCTACGACCTGTCCAGCCTGGTCTACATCGGCGGCGGCGGCGCGGCCATGCCGCAGGCTGTGGCCCAGCGCCTGCTGGAGCAGTTTGGCCTGCGCTATGTCGAAGGCTATGGCTTGACCGAGACCGCCGCGCCCAGCCACAGCAACCCGCCCGATGCACCCAAGCAGCAGTGCCTGGGTATACCCTTCATGGGCACCGATGCGCGTGTCATTGACCCCGACACGTTGCAGGAAATGCCGGTGGGCGAGGCCGGCGAAATCATCATGCACGGCCCCGAGGTGTTCAACGGCTACTGGAAGCGCCCGGACGCTACGGCGGCGGCCTTCATCGAGATCGATGGCAAACGCTTCTTCCGCTCCGGCGATCTGGGTCGGGTCGATGAGGACGGATACTTCTTCCTGACGGACCGGCTCAAGCGCATGATCAACGCGTCGGGCTTCAAGGTCTGGCCGGCCGAGGTGGAGGCGCTGATGTACCGCCACCCCGCCATCCAGGAGGCTTGCGTCATCTCCACGCCCGACAGCTACCGTGGCGAGTCCGTGAAGGCCGTCGTCGTGCTGCGCTCCACCCACAAAGACTTGGTCACTGAGCAGAACATTGTGGACTGGTGCCGAGAGAACATGGCTGTCTACAAAGTGCCGCGCGTGGTGCAGTTTGTCGACGCACTGCCCAAGAGCGGTGCGGGTAAAGTCATGTGGCGTACTCTGCAAGAAGCTGAAGCAAAATAGCCCCCACGGTTGCGCCCGCAGCAGACCTGGGACAAGTACCGCCGTTCGTGTCCCCCGACCTGCGGTCTCCTCCTTTACCTCACTTTGGCACTTACCCCAGGCCTGCTGCTCGATCCGTGGCTGTTGGCGCTAATGAAGGAAATAACGATGTTTGAAACCGCCATCGCCGGAAGCCTGCCCAAACCTTCGTGGTTGTCGGAAACCGAAAAACTCTGGCCACAGTGGAAGCTGGCCGGGCCCGAGCTGCAGCAGGCCAAGGCCGATGCCACGCTGCTGTGGATCAAGGAACAGGAAGACGCCGGGCTGGACATCGTCGGCGACGGTGAGCAAAGCCGCCAGCATTTCGTACACGGCTTTCTGGAGCAGGTAGACGGCATTGACTTTGAAAACAAGGTCACGATGGGCATACGCAATAACCGTTACGACGCCCAGGTGCCCCAGGTCATTGCCGAACTGCGGCTCAAGGGCCGGGTCCACGCCTTCGAGGCGCAGTTAGCCCGTGCCCACACCAAAAAGAAGCTGAAGTTCACGCTGCCCGGTCCGCTGACGATTGTGGACACGGTGGCCGATCGCTTTTATGGCGACAAACGCAAGATGGCTTTCGCCTTTGCCGAACTGCTGAACCAGGAAGCATTGGCGTTGCAGGCCGATGGCGTGGACATCATCCAGTTCGACGAGCCTGCATTCAACGTCTATATGCAAGACGCGGCCGACTGGGGCGTGAAAGCCCTGGAGATTGCTGCGCGGGGCCTGACCTGTACCACCGCCGTGCATATTTGTTATGGCTATGGCATCAAGGCCAATAACGACTGGAAGGAAACCCTGGGCCAAGAGTGGCGCCAGTACGCACAGGTGTTCCCGGCGCTGGCTGCCAGTTGCATCCAACAAGTAAGCCTGGAGTGCTACCACTCACACGTGCCGCCGGATCTGATGGCGTTGTTGAAGGACAAAGACGTCATGGTGGGCGTCATCGACGTGGCCAGTGATGTCATTGAGACGCCCGAGCAGGTGGCCGATACGATTGGCGTGGCACTGCAGCACCTGCCGCGCAACCGCATTTTCCCGTGCACCAACTGCGGGCTTGCGCCGATGAGCCGCGAGGTTGCCGTCAAGAAATTGCAAGCTTTGGCCCAAGGTGCGGCGCTGGCCCGCCAACGTTACGGCCGGGCGGGAAGCGGCGCATGACGGCATCCGGTAGCAAACATCTGCCATTGGGCTCGGCCAAGGACCTGGGCTTTTGCCCGCAGCGCGTGCGCCACCTGGTCGAGACGCTGCAGTCCGAAGTGGCTGGTGCCCGTCTGCCCGGCGCTGTCGCGCTGATCGCCCGCCATGGCAAGGTGCTGCTGCACCAAAACGTGGGCCAGCAGGACCCCGCGCACAGCGTGCCCATGGAGCTGGATTCCATCTTCCGGATCTACTCCATGACAAAACCCATCGTCTCGGTGGCGGTCATGCAGTTGATGGAGCGCGGGCAATTGCTGCTCAGCGACCCGGTGGCCAAGTATTTGCCTGAGTTTGCCGATGTGCAGCTCAGTACGGTGATCGATGGCCAAGCCGTGCAGCAGCGCCCTATGAACGAGCCCACCGTGCAGGACCTGCTGCGCCACACCGCCGGGCTGACATACGAGATATTAGGCAACGAGCCCATCCAGTGCCAGTACGCGCAGGCCCGGCTGGCATCGCGCACGCGCAGCAACCGGGAATTTTCCAAAGCGCTGGCCGCGATTCCCTTGATGTTTGAACCCGGCACGGTGTGGGAATACAGCCGCGCCACGGATCTGCTGGGCGCCCTTGTGGAGGTGGTCAGCGGCCAGACGCTGGGCGCTTTTCTGCAAGACAACATCCTGGGCCCGCTGGGCATGGTCGATACCAGCTTCGTGGTGCCACCCGACAAACACCACCGCATCGCCGAGCCCTTTGCGGTAGACCCGGACGGCGGTATCGCCCCGCGTCTGATCGACCTGCGCCAGAGCGCCGCGCTGGAGGCGGGCGGTGCGGGCTTGGCCTCCACATCCGCCGACTACGCCCGCTTTCTGCAGTGTCTGCTGAGTGGCGGCGAACTGGACGGCCAGCGCATCCTCAGCACCGCCACCGTGCGCTACATGACGGCCGACCACCTTGGAAGCGTCGGTGTGCACCGGGCCGGCCGCTCGGGGGAACTGCTGCCGCCTGGCCACGGCTTTGGCCTGGGCTTTGCAGTGCGGCTGGAGGAGGGCGTTGCGGCCCAGGCCGGCTCCAAAGGCCTGTATTTTTGGGGCGGCATAGCTGGCACCACCTTTTTCGTAGACCCGGCCAAGGATTTCTTTGCGCTGATGATGTTGCAGGCACCCAACCAGCGGGACTATTACCGGCCGCTTTTCCGCAATCTGGTTTACGCTGCACTGCTGGAATAAGATTTTTTCCGCGTCGGTGCGCTGTAGCCCTCGTATTTATTGCGCTGTTAGCTATCGATTCAATAGCGTAGTCAGCCTGCCAATGGCATGCACTGCGCCATGTGCGGCCAGAGCTTTTGCTCCATATCCCGACGAAATGCGCCTACATGCCCTACGCGGGTAACACCCATCTGCTGCGGTGTGATCACCTCCAGGCGCGCAGCGGCGTGGGGTGTGGCGGCCAGCAGCTTGCGCGTGCATTCCAGGGTCATTGCTTCGTCGTCGCTGAAACTCAGCGCGTGGATGGGGTAGCGCGCCGTCTGTAGCACGGGCATCAGCTTGTCGGGCTCCGCGCCCCAAGCGAATTCAGGATGGCGGCACCAGCGGCTCCATTGCAGCATCACGCCGGCGGGTAGATCGCCCACCATGCCCAGGCGCTTGCCCGGAAAGTAGCCCAAGAGTGGTGTCAGCAAAGGCCCTGCCAGATGCAGCATCAGCGGTGCCTTGTTGCGCGACGGCGCAGCCCAGTCGCGCCAGTAGCCCGAACCCGCTGCCACCGACAGCAACTTGGCAATGCGAGCCTGCGTCTGCAAT
This sequence comes from Rhodoferax sp. ZS1R8, assembly GCF_056521325.1. Taxonomy (NCBI): domain Bacteria; kingdom Pseudomonadati; phylum Pseudomonadota; class Betaproteobacteria; order Burkholderiales; family Comamonadaceae; genus Rhodoferax; species Rhodoferax sp. ZS1R8. The sequence continues at coordinate 703,075 of NZ_JBWMBA010000002.1, forward strand.
CCGGCCATCGCCGCATGGTGCGCGCCCAGGCTATGGCCGATCACGGTGATTTGGTCTACATCCGTCTGCTGGCAGAGGGTCTGCACAGCAGCCGCAAAGTCTTGTTGGGCCCAGGTCAGCATGTCGGCCTGCACATCGCACAGGTGCTGACCGGGCAGACGCGACGCGCCCATGCCGCGCACATCGAAGGTCATCACCCGCTGGCCCTGCGCGGCAAGCCATTGGGAAAACGGCAGGTAGAAGCGCTGGGCAATGCCCAAGCCACCGGCAATCAAAACTGGCGTTGCCTGCTTGACCGCGTCGCCAAACAGCGTACCCATCAGCGGCGCTCCATCGGCAGCGTGAAACGGCAATGGTGTGGATTGCGTCATGGCTCAATGCGTTGCACGGTCGTCGCCCCAAAAGCCTTCTGCGCTAAGCACGGCGCGAATGGCCGCCCGCTGGCTCTCGGGCGCTTGGTAGTCGGGGTGTGCCCGGAAGACGGCGGCAGCATCCCCCACGCGCACCAAGGCGTCGAAAGCGCCCGCGGCCTGTTCCCGCTCTGCAGAGTGGATGGCAATCAGCGGGGCGGCACTACCCGCGCCAGTTTGCGCGCCAGTCTGGCGCAGATGCGCCATGGCGGGCAACTGTTTTTCGCAGTGGCATGCAGCATTGGCGTTGGCAAGGCCGCAGGTGGTTGAAGCAAAGCCGTCGATGCGCGCCCGCGTGCGGGCCAGCCGCTGGCGGTAGGCGGCGGGCGTTGTCTCCAGCACCCGCGCCGCCTCTTGGGATGACAGGCCAAACAGCGTGTCCAACACATAGACCAGTCGCTGCTCGCGGTCCAGCGCCATCAGCATGTTCTGCGTGCAGCCCAATGCCACTTGCCGGGCTGCCAATTTGTCCTCGGGCGTGAGCGCCTGCTCTTGCGCCTGCTGGTCTGCCAGGCGGTTGCCATGTTGGTGGTAGGCCAGGCCCTGCTGCAACCGCTCTTCGATGGCTTCCAACGAGACCTCCGGGGACTCGCGGCTGCGCGTGCTGGCGTTCAGCAAGTGGTTGCGCGCGATCTGGAACACCCAGGTGGTGAACGCCGCCTCCGCCCGAAAGCCGCCCAGGTGCGTCACCACCTTGAGCAAGATTTCCTGCGATGCGTCGGCCGCATCGTCGCGGTTGCCCAGCATGCGCACTGCCAGGTTGAAGATGCCCGGCTGGATGGCCAACAGCACCTGGTCCAGCGCGGCGAGATCGCCCTGGGTGGCAGCGCGCAGTGTCTCGGGGGCAGGGGCAGTGATTTTCATGGTGCGGCAACGATTAGGGCGGGCGGGGCGATAGTGTTGGGCGCGTCCAGACTTGGCAACAGGATGGGCGCATCGAACCACTCGATTTTCGCGCTGTGCCCATAGGTTTGGGTGACGCGCTGGTGCCAGGCGGGATTGAACCAGGCTTTGGCACTGGCCTCGTCCCTCCACAGGTAAACACCACCAAATGTGCCATTGCTGCTATCGCCCTGGCTCAGGATGAAGTGTTTGCGCAGCAAACCGGGCACCTTCTGGTACTGTGGCACGGCGGCGTTAAATTCCGCCAGCATGCGTTCCCGGCCTATGCCCTTCGGTAGTGGTATCTCCACCAGCGTGGCAACCGCGCTGCCGTCGGTGCTGGCGGGGGTGCCAGATGGCGTGTTGTCAATGCTCACCGGTGCTTCAAAAATGCGCACCGAGGCATCGGCACCGCGCTCGGCCTTCACGCGGGCAAACCAGGCCGGGTTGAACCACGCCTGCGCGCTGGCCGCATCACGCCAGTAGTACACGCCACCATAGTCGCCGCTCTCGCGTTCAAACGAGAATGCCTTGAACGCCAGGCCCGAGAGGTGCGCGTATTGCGGGATGGTGTCGCGCATCTTGCCCGTAACCACCGCGCGTGGGGCATACCATGGCTTGGGTACACGCACGATCACCACCACGGGGGTTGGGGATGCGGTGGGTGGCACGTTTGCCATCTGCGGTGCGGTGGTTTGGGCCCAGACGCTGGTTCCCAAGGCGGCCGTGGCCAGTAAAGCTGCGCCCGCGCGCAGGGCTGTGTGGTGTGTCATATCCATCTCCAAATGTAGGGCAGCCCACCAAAAACGCTTCGATGCAGCGGTCCTTATCTATTTAGAGTGTTGGCGCACAGTTTTTGTGACAATGAGTGTAGGCACGAACTCTGGCCACCATGCTGGGGCATGTTGGTCTTTTAGGCACCTAGCCCTCGTCAGATGTGCGTGAGTAGCTATCAAATTTGCAGCATATTGGCGTAGAAAGGCCTATTTGATGAGCTTCAGACGGCGTCGCACGATGCCGCCTGGCACAAGATGGCGGCCAATGCCCATGGCATGGGAAGACATCATCCGCACGCTGCCAGAGACGGCGCAGCTGCGTTTCATTTAAAGTTAGGATTACCTAATATTTTGATCCCGTGGGGTCATTTATTCAGAGATTGCTTAATGTTTACGCGATATTGTTCTTTTGGGATCAGTTTTTAACTACCCCCTGGCGATACGGACTAAGTCGGCTCAAGTAGCGTTCACGACGCCGAAATACTTGCCCTCATAAGATCATTTTTTGACTATTTGCTAGTTAAGTAAGCTAAACTGACCCGTAGAGGTCAAAAAATGCAGGTCACCCCGGACTCAGTTACTGAACTAGCCAAACGGCTGCTTTTGGAGCGAAAGCGCCAGGGTTTGTCGCGTGCGCAGGCCGCATCGGTGTGCAATGTCAGCACCTCCTTCATTCGCGATGCAGAAGACGACCCAAGTCGGTGCTCATTTGCATTGCTGATGCAATTGTTTCAAGGCTTGGGGCTTTCTATGTCCGTTGACGGTTGGCAAGCTGCGGAAGTTGCACCCTCACCCCCAGAAGCACACAGTTCTGCCGACGCGGCAGATTCAGTGGGCGAGCCATGATCCGGTTGAGCGTTTGGGCCAATGTGCGACCCATGGGGTGGTTTGGCCACGCTGCCAGCGATTACTTTTTTGAATATGACCCGCAATGGATCGAGCAACCGGGTGGCTACGTTTTAGCGCCCCAGTTCCCTTTGCGGTTGGAGCGATTTGCAGGGGCGGCAGTCAAAACGTTTTTTCAGAATTTGCTGCCTGAGGGCGAGGCGCTGGAGGACATTCTCAGCGCCATTCATCTGCGGGGCGCGTCTTCATTCGAGGTGCTGGGCCGGTTGGGTGCCGAGTTGCCCGGGGTTCTTTCGTTGCTGCCCGAAAATGCGCGCCCCGACAACCAGCAGCAATACCGGCCCTTGAGTTTTGATGCATTGAGTGCCCGCTTGGCCGACCGCGGGCGCACGCCATTGCTGGTGTCCAATGTGGACGCAACCATGTCGCTCGCAGGTGCGCAGGACAAGATTGGCTTGCGCTTTGACAAACAGTCCAGGCGACTCAGCGACAGTCTGGGCCACTCTCCCACTACACACATTCTCAAGCCCGACACACGGCAGCCGCGCTATCAACCCAGCGCCATCAATGAATACGCTTGCATGAAATTGGCTCGCGCATTGAAACTGCCGGTGCCCGATGTGTGGCTGCTCCGGGTGCCGGAGGCATGCTATGTGGTGGAACGCTACGACCGTTTTACGGCTGCCGGAAATATTGTTGGTTTGCATCAGATCGATGGATGTCAGTTGCTGGGCCATGGCCCAGGCTGGAAGTACCAGCGCATGGGTGGATTGGTGAGCATTTCCAAGCTGGTGGATGCGATGCGTGCATTGCGTGTACGCGGCAACGATTTGCTGCAGCTCCAACGTTGGGTGATGTTCAACTACCTCATTGGTAACGCAGATGCTCATGCCAAGAATCTGTCAGTGCTGATCGACGAAAAAGGTTTCAAGCTCGCTCCCTTTTACGACCTGTTGTGTGTACGCGTATATGGCGACACCGGGCTGGCGCTGTTCATTGGGGATGAAGAAAGCTTTGACGCAGTGGGTGCCCATTCATGGGAGGCACTATGTGCCGACTGTGGATTCAGCTATGTGCAATTGCAAGTCGAATTCCGGCGTATGGCGTTGGCGCTCCAAGCAGCGTGGGAAAAGGTCTGTGAACCCATTCTCAAAGCGCGGGGCACAACCGCTGCTGAAACGGAAGTGCTGCGCAAGATGACGCAGGTATTCCAACTACATTGTGATCACGCAACATCAATGACCGAGCGCTGAAGACGCAGGCATTCAGGGAAGGCAATGGTGACAACATCCAATTTCTCTTTCCTGCAAGCTGAATGGCCTGCCTGGAGCACGTTCGAGCGACCGCGCTGGCGGCCTAATGGTTATTTAGGCCGCTAGCCCTCGTCGGATATGCGTGAGCAGCTACTAAAGATGTAGCAACTCACGCTCCAACCGTTCAGCGCAACGCTCAGTCCTTCGCCACTTCCAGCACCAGCTTGCCAAAGTTCTCGCCGTTGAACAGCTTGAGCAGTGTGTCGGGGAAGGTCTGCAGGCCGACGACAACGTCTTCCTTGCTCTTCATCTTGCCTTCGCGGATGTAGCCCGCCATCTCGGCCACGGCCAGGTGGTAGCGGGCGGCGTAGTCGAACACGACGATGCCTTCCATGCGCGCGCGGTTCACCAGCAGGCTCAGGTAGTTCTTGGGGCCTTGCACGGCGGTGGTGTTGTTGTACTGGCTGATGGCGCCGCAGATGATGATGCGAGCGCCGCGGGTGATCTTGGCCAGCACATCGTCCAGAATCTCACCGCCGACGTTGTCGAAGTAAATGTCCACGCCCTTGGGGCAGTGTTCTTTCAGGCCCGCGCGCACAGCGCCTGGTCCGGCTTTGTAGTCGATGCAGGCATCAAAACCCAGTTCTTTCACCACCCAGTCGCACTTGGCGGCACCGCCGGCAATGCCGACCACGCGGCAGCCCTTGAGCTTGGCGATCTGGCCTACGGTCTGGCCGACTGCGCCCGCTGCGCCAGACACCACGACCGTTTCACCGGCCTTGGGCATGCCCACATCCATCAGGCCAAAGTAGCCGGTCATGCCAGGCATGCCCAGCACGTTGAGCCATTGGGTCACGGTGCCGGCGCGCTGGTCGATCTTGAAGATGCCGTTGCGCTTGAATTCATCTGCGCCTAGCGTGGCGTATTCCTGTACACCCAGCGTGGCGCTGACCAGGTCGCCCACGGCAAACTTGTCGCTCTTGGAGGCGACCACCTTGCCGACACCGCCGGCGCGCATGACTTCGCCAATGCCGACGGGAGGGATGTAGCTTTTGCCTTCGTTCATCCACCCGCGCATGGCAGGGTCCAGCGACAGGGCCAGGGTCTTGACGACGATGCCGCCCTCTGCCGGCTCGGCGACGGCCTCAGTGGTATGGTTCCAGTCAGTAGGCTTGGGCATGCCCACGGGGCGTGCGGCAAGGCGGATCTGGTGGTTGACGAGGTTGGCGAGTGAGGACATGGTTCTATCTCCGCAGTGGGCTGGGGGTAACAAAATGGGCGGCTGGCAAGCAAACCGCACTGGAGCAGCATCGTAGCCCGGCTTGTAGCTGGCGCGCGTTGCCTAGGCGACAGGCCCTGTGTGCCGCCGGAGTTTGAATGGGTCTATGCTTAGACCCCCGGACAAAGGAGGGGAGTCAACGATGGTCACCAGTAAATCTTCGGCAAAAAAATACGATGTGGTGTTGTACGGCGCCAGTGGTTTCGTCGGCCGCCAGACGGTGGATTACTTCGCGCAGAGTGCGGATGTGCAGTCCGCAGGCTTGCGCTGGGCTTTGGCCGGCCGCTCCGCGGACAAGCTGGAAGCCGTGCGCAAGTCCAGCGGTGCCTTGCACGCTGGCATCGTGGTCGCAGAGGCGCACGACGCCAAGGCCATGGACGTGCTGGCCCGCAATGCAAGGGTCGTACTCAGCACCGCGGGCCCCTTCGCGCTGTATGGCAGCGAGCTGGTGGCGGCCTGCGTGCGCCACGGCACGCACTATGTAGACATCACCGGCGAGACGCCTTGGGTCAAGGGCATGATCGACCTGCACCACGACACCGCCCAGCGCAAGGGCGCGCGCATCATTCCGTTTTGCGGCTTTGATTCCGTTCCGTCCGATTTGAGCGCTCATCTGGCCAATGCCGCCATGCAAGAGCGCCATGGCGAGGTTTGTGTGGAGACCAAAGTCGCGTTCAGCATACGCGGCGGCTTCAACGGTGGCACGCTGGCCTCGCTGTTCAATATGCTGGCGTCGGGCCAGTCGCAGGCGATGGCCGACCCATTTTTATTGAACCCCTCCGACGCTCGCCCCGCCAACGCGGCGGCCCATGCCGACCCCTTGCTTCCGCGCCGCGATTCCGACTTTGGCGCCTGGCTGGGCCCGTTCATGATGTCGACTATCAACACCCGTGTCGTGCGGCGTAGCGCGGCCTTGCTGGCTTATGCACCGGGCTATGCCTACCAGGAGTATTTGCGTCTTGGCAAAGGCCCGGTCGCCGCGCTGGCGGCCACCAGTTTGAGTGTGGGTTCATTCACATCGCAGGCTGCCTTGAGGTTAAGCCCCATCCGCAAACTGGCGCAAAAGTTTGCACCGCCACCCGGCGCCGGCCCGTCGGAGGCCAGCATGGACGGTGGATCGTTCCGTGCGCTGTGGGTGGGCCACAGCGCCAGCGGCAAGACGGTGCGGGGCATGGTGGCCGACAAGGGCGACCCCGGCAACCGCGCCACCACCAAGATGCTGTGCGAGTCAGCGCTGGCGCTGGCCTTGCAAATGGACGAACTGCCGGGTGGCCGCAAGCACGGCGGACTGCTGACGCCCGCCAGCGGCCTGGGCGATGTGCTGGTGCAGCGCCTGCGCGCAGCCGGCATGGTGCTGCAGGTTGACCCCGCCAAGCCTTGAATCTTTCAAACAACCCAAAAAGAGGAAACGACTATGCCCAAGAAGAATACTTCTGCCTCCGGCAACCCCACTGCGCTGATCACCGGCGCATCCTCGGGCATCGGGGAGACGCTGGCTGGATGCTTTGCCGCCGCCAGGCACGACGTCATCCTGGTCGCTCGCAGCGAGGGCAAGCTCAAGGCATTGGCCGAGAAACTGGCCGCGCAACACGGCGTGGCCGTCAGCGTGCAGCCCGCGGATCTGTCGCAGCCTGGCGCGGCAGAGAAATTGCTGGCCGCACTGTCGCGCAAGCACAGCAGCAAGGTCGATGTGTTGGTCAACTGCGCCGGCGTGCTGGAGCAGGGCGCCTTTACCTCCATAGACCATGCCAAGCACCAGGCCACCATCGACCTGAACATCTCAGGCCTGACCGCGATGCTCAGCGCCTTTGTGCCCGGCATGGTGGAGCGCGGCCGTGGCCGGGTGTTGAACGTGGCCTCGGTCGCTGCCTTCCAGCCGGTGCCCACGTTGGCCAGCTATGCGGCCAGCAAGGCCTATGTGCTGTCACTGTCCGAATCGCTGTCCGAAGAACTTCGCGACACCGGTGTGACCGTCACCACGCTGTGCCCTGGCATCACCGCCACCAATATGCTGACCCAGGCAACCGGTGCCAACGCCAAGCTGGGCCAGCTGCCCAGCTTCCTGGTTGGTGAGGTGCAGGATGTGGCCGACATGGCGTTCGCTGCCACGATGCGCGGCGACGCTATTTGCGTGCCCGGCATCGTCAACCAGGCGGCGATGATTGCGTCGCGCAGCACACCCAAGTGGCTGGTGCGCCGCATCGGCGGCCTGATCGGGCGCAAGGCTTTGTAGGGCCTTTTTTGGGTTGTTAAGCTATTGGTCATGACGACCAATAGTTTTTCGCCGCCTTGCGTAGCACCCGATGCTGTAATTCCTGCTCTACGCCAGCAAGGCTATGCTGTACTCGATGCACCAAGCTTCGCCACGCTCGCCAAGCTAAGCCTGGCCGACCTGAATGCCCTGCTGCCCAGCTGGAACGATCTGCCGCCAGACCAATACCTGAAAGACGGTGGCCGCTACCGCCGTCGCCGCCATGCCAGCTACCAGGTGGATGGTGATACCGTAAAGGCCGTGCCCCACCGCGCGCACTGGCAACCGCTGGACTACAACGCACTGCATGGCGGCATGCAGCGTTGGTTTGAGCCGGTAGCTGCGGATACGGCAGCGCACACCGGCTGGAACGCGCTGCTGAAGGCCCTGGGCAGCATCGCTTCATCGCTCAAAGGCGCGCAAGCCTGGTTCGTTGAGGCGCACCAATTTCGCATTGACACCACTGACGGCATTGGCCGCCCCACGCCCGAGGGCGCGCACCGCGATGGCGTTGACGTGGTGGCGGTGTTTCTGGTCGGGCGCCACGGCATCAAGGGAGGTGAAACGCGCGTGTTTGAGGCCGCCGGCCCCAACGGCCAGCGTTTCACACTGACAGAGCCTTGGTCGCTGCTACTGTTGGACGATGCCCGCGTCATCCACGAGTCCACACCGATCCAGCCGCTGCAGGACGGTGGCCACCGCGACACACTGGTCATCACTTTGCGCGCACAAGGGTTCCAAGACGATAGGCAACCTAAAATGGGGGTAGAGCCGGACTAACCGGTCCAAAGAGGAAATTTATGTCGTGTTCGCCCGCTGAGCTGAAGAAGAAGAGCGACGAATTTTTATCCAAGTGGCAGGCTTGCAAAGACCACCCGGGCATTGATGGTTTTGTGGAGTTTGCGGTGGCTGTTTCTGCGTTCACCGAGTTTCTGGATGCCAAGGGCCTGCCGGGCCTGCACCAGACAGCGCGCACACTCGAGCAGCAGGTTCTGTCGCAATTTGACCGGTGGAACACCGACCCCATCCCCGACGCACCGATGAGCGATCTGGACGGCCAGATCACCGAGTTCAGCACCCGCATCGTCGAGTTTCTGCAAGACAAGAGCGACCTCAACCCTGAGCGCCGTCTGCACCAGGATAGCGAGGTTGTCTCCGAACTGTTGCCGGTGAAAAAGATCTGGCTGATCACCGCGGTTCCAGAGGCTTGGCAAGAAGTAGTCACCCAAGCCGGCTATTTCAATATTCAGGTCGAAGTCTGCGGACCGGTCTACGACCAAAAGGCCGCGCAAGACCCGACTATCGTTCTGGTCGATGCCAATGGCTTGCAGCCCACAGCTTTCATCGTTCGGGTACAGGCATTGCGCGGCCGTTTTTCAGCCAGCAGCATCGTGGGCCTGAGTCTGCCGTCTGATTTTGACGGCCTCAAGCTTGCACTGCGCGTGGGCTGCGACTTTTGTTTCCCGGTGGGTACTGCGCAGTCGGCCGTCATGGCCCGCATCGTCAAGCTGTGCGGGACCGAAGAGGAGCCGCCCTACCGCGTACTGGTCGTCGAAGATTCCGTGACTGCCAGCACGCTGATCCAGCGCACGCTCAAAGAGTCCGGTGTGGAATCCATGGCCATCTCCCAACCGCAGGATGTGCTGACGGCGCTGGCTAAGTTCCAACCCGATCTGGTGCTGATGGACATGTACATGCCAGGCTGCACCGGGGTTGAGGTGACCCGCGTGATCCGCCAGCACGAAGAGTTTTTATCGACGCCGGTGGTGTATCTGTCGGCCGACACCAGCATCGCGCTGCAGGTGGACGCACTGCGCCTGGGCGGCGACCACTTCCTTACCAAACCGTTCAATCCCGTCGTGTTGAACGCCGTCGTCAAGAGCAAGATTGACCGCTACCGCATCCTGCGCCGCTCCATGTACCTGGACAGCCTGACCGGCTTGCTCAACCACACCACATCCAAGCAGCGTGTGGACGCCTCCGTTAACACGGCACTGGCCGACAACACGCCGCTGTGTGTGGCCATGATCGATATTGACCACTTCAAGAAGGTCAACGACACCTATGGCCACCCGATGGGCGACCAGGTGATTCGCAGCATGGCTTGGCTGCTCAAGCAGCGTTTGCGCAAGACCGATTCAGTGGGCCGATACGGCGGGGAAGAATTCCTGGTGATACTGCCCCAGGCCGACGTTGAACGCGCCCACCATTTGCTGGACCGTATCCGGGTCGACTTTTCACAGTTTCACCACCCGGTGGATGCGAGCTCGTTTGCCTGCACTTTTTCCTGCGGCATTGCACAGTTGGCACCTGGCCAAAGCGGCCAGGCCCTGGTCAAACTGGCCGACGAGGCCTTGTACAAGGCCAAGAAGCAGGGGCGCAACCAGATTGTTGGTGGTTGAATCGGGCTGCAGCCCCCGTGCAGCGCGCGTAACGCGCTATCAATAGCGTAGCAATTTTCCGTCAGATACGCTCGAAGATGGCCGCAATCCCTTGGCCACCGCCGATGCACATCGTTACCAGCGCGTAGCGGCCCTGTATGCGGTGCAGCTCGTAAATGGCTTTTACCGTGATCAGCGCGCCGGTGGCGCCAATCGGGTGGCCCAGCGAAATGCCGGAGCCATTGGGATTGACCTTGGCCGGGTCCAGCCCCAGGTCGCGCGTTACGGCGCAGGCCTGGGCGGCAAAGGCTTCGTTGGCCTCGATGACGTCCAGGTCATTCACGGTCAAACCCGCCTTCTTCAGCGCGGCCTGCGTGGCCGGCACCGGGCCAATGCCCATGTACTTGGGGTCGACACCGGCGTGGGCATAGGCCACCAGGCGTGCCAGCGGCTTGGCGCCGCGGGCCTTGGCGGCGCCCGCTTCCATCAGCACTACTGCGGCGGCCGCGTCGTTGATGCCGGACGCGTTGCCGGCGGTGACGGTGCCGTTGTCCTTCAGGAAGGCAGGCTTGAGCTTGGCCATGTCAGCCAGCGTGGCGTTAGCGCGGAAGTGTTCGTCGGTCGCGTAAGCCACATCACCCTTTTTGCTCTTGAGCATCACCGGCACGATCTGGTCCTTGAAGTAGCCCGCTTCCGTGGCGCGTTGGGCGCGGTTGTGGCTTTCCACAGCGATCGCGTCCTGCTCTTCGCGGCTGATGCCCCACTTGGCGGCGATGTTCTCGGCCGTAACACCCATGTGGATCGTGTGGAAGGGGTCGTGTAATGCGCCAATCATCATGTCCACCATCTTGGTGTCGCCCATGCGCGCGCCCCAGCGCATGTTCAGCGATGCAAACGGTGCGCGGCTCATGTTCTCTGCACCACCGCCAATGGCAATGTCGGTGTCTCCCAGCAGGATGCTCTGGCTGGCATTGACGATGGCCTGCAGGCCGGAGCCGCACAGGCGGTTCACGTTGTAGGCGGGCGTGCCTTCACCGCAGCCACCGTTGATAGCGGCCACGCGGCTCAGGTACATGTCCTTGGGCTCGGTGTTGACGACATGGCCAAACACGACGTGGCCTACATCCTTGCCGTCCACGTTGGCGCGGGCCAGGGATTCGCGCACAACCTGGGCGCCCAACTCGGTAGGGGCGATGTCCTTTAGGCTGCCGCCAAAGGTGCCGATGGCGGTGCGCACTGCGCTGACGACTACTACTTCACGGGTCATGGGGATGCTCCTCAGAGATTTTTTGGGGGAGAGTTGGGGGCGTGGAGCCCGTCGGTCGTGATTTTACGACTCGGTTGCGTCATCTATTGTTCACACGTTTGACACAAGACTTATCTAGTCTCAACTGGTAAACACCCGCCCATGTAGGAGTAGCCCGTGAGTTCCAGCGAAGACGAATTGGTACGCCGCATCCAGAGCGACATGCTGGACAGCTACGACGAAGAGCTGGAGATGGAGCTGGACGACGGCGCTCCCCACAAGCTCAGTGCCGATGCGCGCGAGGAACGGCGCAACTACTTTAAAGAACTGTTTCGCATGCAGGGGGAGCTGGTCAAGCTGCAGGATTGGGTGGTCAAGACCGGCCACAAGGTGGTGGTGATTTTTGAAGGGCGCGATGCGGCCGGCAAGGGCGGCGCCATCAAACGCATCACGCAGCGACTGAACCCCCGCGTGTGCCGCGTGGCGGCGCTGCCAGCACCGAACGACCGCGAGCGCACGCAGTGGTACTTCCAGCGGTACGTTTCGCATTTGCCAGCGGCCGGTGAGATCGTGCTGTTTGACCGCAGTTGGTACAACCGCGCGGGGGTCGAACGCGTCATGGGCTTTTGCAATGACGAGCAGTTGGAGGAATTCTTCCGCACCGTGCCCGAGTTCGAGAAGATGCTGGTGCGCTCCGGCATCCAGGTCATCAAGTACTGGTTCTCTATTTCAGACGAAGAGCAGCACAGCCGATTTTTAGGCCGCATCCACGACCCGCTGAAGCAGTGGAAGTTGAGCCCCATGGACCTGGAATCACGCGCCCGTTGGGAAGACTACACACGGGCCAAAGAGGTGATGCTGGCACGCACCCACATCCCCGAAGCACCGTGGTGGGTGGTGCATGCCGTGGACAAAAAGAAGGCCCGCTTGAACTGCATCCACCACCTGCTACAGCAAATGCCGTATGAGGAAATAGAACATCCGCCGGTGGTGTTGCCGCCGCGGGTGCGCCATGATGACTATGAGCGTCAGCCGGTGCCGCAGGACATTCTGGTGCCTGAGGTGTATTAGAGAAAGCTAGAAGCCTGGGCGGCAAAGCGTTTTGCTCCGTGTCCCCCGCCCGCTGCGCGGGCTCCTCCTTTACCTGCGCAAAACGCTCTGCCGCCCAGGCTTCTAGCTCTGCGCGCCTTCGACCAGAAAACGGACGCGTCGCACACCATTCCATTCGTCGGCATCCAAACGGAATGCGAGGACGACTTTCGCGGGCAAGGGCTGGGTATGGCCGAACCAGATGCCGTCCACCGGCTGGCCCTGGTGTTTGAGTTTCAGCGCCAAATGCTTTTCGCCGACCAGGCGCTGCGACAACACTTCCACCTCTTCGCTGAAGGTTGGTGCTGCAAAGCCCTGGCCCCAGACTTCCTTGTGCAAGGTATCGACCAGGTCCACGCGGCGATACTCTGGGTTCAGCGGGCCATCGGTTTCCAGGCGGCGGGTCAGCGTGGCGGCGTCCAGCCATTCTTGCGCGACCTGGATCAGGCCTTGTTCAAACGTGTCCAGGCCGTCTTCGTGGATGGTGCAACCGGCCGCCATCGCATGACCGCCAAAGCGCAGCAGCACGCCGGGGTGGCGTTTGGCTACCAGGTCCAGGGCGTCGCGCAGGTGGAAGCCGGGGATGGAGCGGCCGGAGCCTTTGAGTTCGTGCTCTTTGCCGGGTGCAGCGCTGGCCGCAAACACAAAGGCGGGGCGGTGCAGCTTGTCCTTGATGCGGCTGGCCACAATACCGACTACGCCTTCGTGGAAGTCGGGATCGAAGACGCAAATGGCGGGCGGTGCTTCATCACCCTCGTCAAATAGCGACTCGGCAATCAGCATGGCCTGCTCGCGCATGTCGCCTTCAATGACGCGACGCTCGCGGTTGATGCCATCCAGCGTCTTGGCCAGCTCGTCGGCACGGGCCGGGTCGTCGGTCAGCAGGCATTCAATGCCTAGCGTCATGTCGCTCAGGCGGCCAGCTGCGTTGATGCGCGGGCCTAGTGCAAAGCCAAAGTCGAAGGTGGTGGCGATTGGGGCGGAGCGGCCAGATGCTACAAAAAGACTAGCTAGACCGCTAGGCATGGCGAGGGCTCGAACCCGTTTGAGTCCTTGGGCTACCAGTCGGCGGTTGTTCGCGTCGAGTTTGACAACGTCGGCGACCGTGCCCAGGGCAACCAGCGGCAAGAGCACGTCGAGCTTGGGCTGCGTCGCGGCATCGAACACACTACGTGCACGCAGTTCACCGCGCAAGGCCATCAGCACATAGAACATCACACCCACGCCGGCAATGGACTTGCTAGCAAAGCTGCAACCCGGTTGGTTCGGGTTGACGATGACATCAGCATTCGGCAATTCGGCTGCAGGCAGATGGTGATCGGTGACCAGCACTTGCAGGCCCAGCGCACGGGCATGCGCCACACCGTCCATGCTGGCAATGCCGTTGTCCACGGTGATCAGCACATCGGCACCACTGTCCTTGACGCGCTGGGCAATCGGCGCGGTCAGGCCGTAGCCGTCGACGATGCGGTCCGGAACGATATAGGCCACGTGCTGGGCACCCAACAGCTTGAGGCCGCGCATGGCGACCGCGCAGGCGGTGGCTCCATCGCAGTCGTAGTCGGCGACGATGCACAAACGTTTGTTCTGTGCAATGGCGTCGGCCAGCAGCGTGGCGGCTTGCGGCAGGCCCAGCATCGTGGAAGGTGGCAGCAGCTTGGCCAATGCATCGTCCAGCTCTTCGGTGCCGATAACCCCGCGCGCCGCGTACAGCCTGGCCAGCAGCGGGTGTATGCCAGCCTGCTCCAGCACCCACACGCTGCGCGGCGGGATGTCGCGGGGGATGATGTTCACAGTGTCTGCAAGAGTTGCTGTGATGACGCGGTGGAGAAGCGCTGCTGAATGCGACCCCACCAGGGCTTGTCCTGCGTTTCCAGCGTGACGGCGGTGCGTTCGCCACACAGCGTCAGTTGCTCAGCCTTGCCGGCCTTGATGCTGCGCAGCAGTTCGGCCAGACGGGTGCTGTCCAGTTCCTGCCAGGCCTGCATCCAGCCATGGGCGTCATCCTGCAGGGCGGCCTTGCGCAGATTGTCCAGGTAGTCCATGCGCACCGGAGGCTTGGTGGGGGCGGGGCTGGGGGTGCCGGTGCCGCTGATCCAAAACGCATTGATCGTCGGCAGGCCGCGGGCCGTGCGGCTGTCGTTCACGGCGTGGGTGTAGAGCAGCATCTGCATTTCGTTTTGCAGGCGGCGCAGGTGCTTGGCATGCTCTTGCTGCGGCATCCACGCATCTATGCTGTTGCCGGCCACGCGCTCCAGCGATGCGGTGGGAAGGTCCTTGAAGATAGCGCCAAAGGCCAGCCAGGTGCCGTTGGTCAGCGGGTGCAGCGTGATCTTGTCTTCTTCAAAATAGCGTTTCATCGCGCTGCGGAGCGTCTCGCACTCTGGCGTGCTGATGTGCAGCTCGTTCGGGTCGTCCATACGCACCTGGTTGGACTGGGGGGTCAGGTGGCAGGGCGTGATCCAGGCCCACCCGGCGTCGCCGTGGATCTTGGTCAGGCCCAAATGCTGCGCATCGGTGGCGGCCCAGGGTATCAAACCGTCCGGTCCCTGCAGGCCCAGTCCGTTGGCGCGGATGCGCTCGGCCAGGGGCGTCAAAGTGTCGGGTGAGCCCAGCATGGGTGGCGTTGGCGTCAGCTGACCCAGCAGTTCATTCAGGTTGGGCAGGCTCAGTTCGGCAATGGCGGCTTGGCAGTTTGGGCCCGTCGGGGCCGCATGGGAAATAAACAGGTGCATGGCTAGATTGTCCCGCATGGATGCCACAATCCGGGAATGTCGAAATTTCCTTATGAGTTGATCATCGGTTGGCGCTACACGCGGGCCGGACGCAGCACCCGGCGCAACGGTTTTATCTCGTTCATCTCGGGTGTATCCATGCTCGGTATCGCGTTGGGCGTGGCAGCACTCATTATCGTACTGAGCGTGATGAACGGCTTCCAGAAAGAGGTGCGGGACCGCATGCTCGGCGTCGTCTCCCACATCGAGGTCTATGCCCAGGGCGGCCAGGCCTTGCCAGATCTGGCGCTGACGCTGCGCCAGGCCCGCGCCAACCCCGAGGTCATCGGTGCTGCACCTTTCATAGCAGCACAAGCCCTATTGGCGAGGGGTGAGGACATGAAGGGCGTAATGGTTCGAGGCGTGGATCCGGCCCAAGAGCCCGCCGTGACCGACCTGACCAGCGGCGCCCAGGCCGCCGTGCTGGCCCAGCTGCTGCCGGGTGGGTTTGGTGTGGTGCTGGGCAGCGAGCTGGCCCGATCGCTGGGCGTGCGCAGGGGCGACAAGGTCACTCTGGTTTCGCCCAGCGGCCAGGTCACACCGGCCGGCGTGGTGCCACGCCTCAAGCAGATGACAGTCGTCGGTACTTTTGATTCCGGCCACTTTGAATACGACTCGGCACTGGCCATGGTCCATGTCGATGACGCTGCCAAGGTTTTCCGGCTCGAAGGCCCATCCGGCGTGCGCCTGAAGCTGCGCAACCTGCACGACGCCCGCCGCGTGGCCGACGAGCTGAGCCGCAGCCTGACGGGTGATCTCTATATCCGCGACTGGACCCGCCAGAACCGCACCTGGTTTGCCGCCGTGCAGGTCGAGAAGCGCATGATGTTCATCATCCTGACGCTGATCGTGGCCGTGGCCGCCTTCAACCTGGTCAGCACGCTGGTAATGACCGTCACCGACAAGCGCGCCGACATCGCGATCCTGCGCACGCTGGGTGCCAGCCCGGGCAGCATCATGGGCATCTTTGTCGTGCAGGGGGCCATGGTGGGCGTGATCGGCACGCTGGCCGGGCTGCTGCTGGGGCTGGGTGTGGCATTCAATATTGATGTCATCGTGCCGGCACTGGAGCATGTGCTGGGCGCCACCTTCCTGCCCAAAGACATTTACCTGATCAGCCGCATGCCCAGCGAACCGCAGCAGGCCGACATTTTGCCGATCGCCATCATCGCGCTGATCATGGCCTTTGTGGCCACCCTGTACCCCAGTTGGCGTGCCAGCCGCGTCAACCCCGCCGAGGCCCTGCGTTATGAGTGATTCCGTTGTTGTTCCGGCGGCCATTGGCGCCGCGCATTACCGCATGGTTGCTGGAATGGGAGGGGCTGCCCCGGAGCCCGTGCGCGCGGGAGAGGTCGTGCTGCAAGCCCAGGGCCTGACCAAGCGCTTCAGCGAAGGCCGCCTGGATGTCACCGTGCTGCACGGCGTCGACCTGCAGGTGCGCGCCGGCGAAACGCTGGCCATCGTCGGTGCATCCGGCTCCGGCAAGAGTACGCTGTTGCATTTGCTGGGCGGGCTGGACGCCCCCACCAGTGGCACCGTGCACCTGCACGGGAAAGACCTGGCCAGCCAGAGCGCGGCCGAGCAGGGCCGGCTGCGCAACCTGCACCTGGGCTTTGTCTACCAGTTTCACCACCTGCTGCCTGAGTTCAGCGCGCTGGACAACGTCGCCATGCCATTGACGATTCGGCGTCTAGCCCCCGACCAGTGCGCGCAAGCAGCTATGAAAATGCTAGCAAGCGTGGGCTTGGAACACCGCATGCACCACCGTCCTGCCGAGCTGTCGGGCGGCGAACGCCAGCGTGTCGCCATCGCCCGCGCGTTGGTCACGCAGCCCGACTGTGTGCTGGCCGACGAGCCCACCGGCAACCTGGACCGCAGCACGGCCGATGGCGTTTTCGACCTGATGCTGGAGCTGGCCCGCGAACACGGAACGGCCTTTGTGCTGGTGACGCACGATGCCACGTTGGCAGCGCGTTGCAGCCGGCAGCTCACGCTGGTGTCGGGGCGCTTGGCGCTCGCAGGAGCCTGAGCACTCCCCTTCCTGGGCGACCATGGTCTGGATAGACACCCACTGCCACCTGGACGCGCCAGAGTTCGATGCTGATCGCTCAGCGGTGCGCGCCGCCGCCCACGCCGCCGGCGTGGCCCATTGTGTGATACCAGCCGTGGAGCGCAGCAATTTCGACACCGTGCGCGCGTTGGCCCACGCTGGGGGCGACAGCTACTGCCTGGGCATCCACCCGCTTTGCAGCCAGCGGGCCACAGTGGAGGATCTGCTTGCGCTGGAAACCCAGCTGCAGGCCCACCATGCCGATCCACGTCTCGTGGCTGTGGGTGAGATCGGCCTGGACTACTTTGTGCCCGAACTGTCGCAAAGCCCGCTGCGCGAACAACAAGAGCAGATCTACCGCGCACAGCTCAAACTGGCGCGCCAGTTCGGCCTGCCCGTGGTGCTGCACGTGCGCCGCTCGGCCGACCGCGTGCTCAAGCACCTGCGCGACCTGGCCCACAGCGGGCCGGCCTGGTCCGGCATCGCCCATGCCTTCAATGGCAGCGAAATACAGGCCCGCGAGTTCATCAAGCTGGGCTTCAAGCTGGGTTTTGGTGGCGCTGTGACGTTTGAGCGCGCGCTGCAGCTGCGCCACCTGGCCCAGACGCTGCCGCTGGAGTCCATCGTGTTGGAGACCGATGCCCCCGACATTCCGCCGCATTGGCTTTACACCACGGCTAGTGAGCGCCAGACCGGGGTAGGGCAGGGCCGCAATGCACCGGGCGAATTGCCCCGCATTGCCGCTGTGGTGGCGCAGTTGCGTGGCATTTCAGTGGACGCACTCGCGCAGGCCGCAATGGCCAATGCGTGCGGTGCTTTGCCGCGTTTGGGTGTGCTGTTGTGGCGTTAGAGTAGAGATGGTGGCTTAACCCGATACGGCATAAAATGGCAAAGTCTGCCATTCACAGGAGTAAGCTATGTCGCTCAATATATCGCTGCCCATCGAATTGGAAACGCGCGTGCGTGAGCATGTTGCGTCTGGACTCTACGGCTCTGCCAGCGAAGTGATCCGTGAAGCGTTGCGACTGTTTGAGGCTTACCAGTCGGTACAGACCTCGAGCTTGCTGGCGTTAAAGGCGGATATTGCCCAAGGCTTGGCTGATGTGCAGGCGGGCCGCGTCGAATCGATGGACATAGCATCCATCAAGGAGAAAGGTCGAGCGACGCTGAAGGCGAGATCGAACAAATAATGGCTGCCGTCCTGTTTGCGCGCAGCGCACAGACCGATTTACTGGAAGCCTGGCTCTTTATCGCTGAAGAAAACCTGGAGGCTGCAGACCGTGTACTCGATGCGATCGAACGCGAAGCCAATATCCTCGCGACACAACCCTTGATGGGACGTGCACGTCCTGAGTTGGCAGACGGTGTTCGCAGCTGGCCGACAACTACCACATACATTCTGTATTACACAGTCACCACAGACGGCATAGTGGTGGTTCGTATCCTGCACCATGCACGAGATGTACGCCAAGCTGCTTTTGAAACCCAGCACTGATTGTGAATACGTCCATGGCCCGCAAAGAATCGCCCACGCTACCCGAAGTCAATTTTTCCGACGAAGGCCCGATACGCCACCTGCACCTGGACAGCATCTGGATCCAGGGCTCCATGTTGATCGACGCCCCCACCGTGCTGGTGCACGAATACATTCAGCGCATGATGGCCTGGCTGCTGTTTGTAGACCCTAGCGCCGTGTCCAAACGCCAAGCGCTGCAACTGGGCTTGGGCGCCGGGTCGTTGACCAAGTTTTGTCACAAAATTCTGCGCATGAAAACGACGGCGATAGAGCTCAATCCCCAGGTACTTGCAGCGTGCCGCGGCTGGTTCAAGCTGCCGCAGGATGACAACCGCCTGCAGGTCATACTGGCCGATGCCGAGCAGGAAATCAAACAACCCCGCTGGCTCGGCGCGGTCGACGCCCTGCAGGTGGACCTGTACGACCAGGAGGCCGCAGGTCCGGTGCTGGACAGTGCCGAGTTTTATGCCGACTGCCGCAAAGCATTGACTGATGACGGCTGCATGACGGTCAACTTGTTCGGTCGCTCCTCCAGCTTCCAGCGCAGCGTGGACAATATGGCCAGCGCTTTTGGCAGCGATGCGCTGTGGGCCTTCAAGGCCACGCGCGAGGGCAACACCGTGGTGCTGGCCCAGCGCACACCGCTGCGCCCTACGCGCGCCGTGCTGATGGAGCGTGCCGACACCATACTGCGCCAATGGGGCCTGCCAGCTGACAAGTGGGTTCGCGTCTTTAAACCGGTGACACCATGAACACTAAAACACATCCCCATCCCCCAGCCAAGACTGCGCACGCCGGGCCTCTGGGTTGGCGGCAGTTGGTCGAGTGGTTGCACGCAGACGGCGTGATTTCCGAAGAACAGGCCAGCAAAACGATCGCCCGCTGCGCCCAGGCCGAAAGCGTGCAGCACCCCTTGGTGCGCCTGACCGCCGTCTCCATGCGCCGCGCCTCGGACAACAAGCTGCTGGATATCGAGCTGCTGACCCAGTGGCTGGCCGAGCGTACAGGTATGGCCTATCTGCGTATCGACCCACTGAAGGTCGACGTCAGCAAGGTGGCCGACGCCATGGGTGCCATGTATGCCGAGCGCCACCGCATCCTGACCGTGGCCATCAACGCCAGCGAGATTACGGTGGTGACCTCCGAGCCCTTCATCGTGGACTGGGTGGCCGAGGTAGAGCGCCAGTCCCGCCGCAGCGTGCGCCGCGTGCTGGCCAGCCCACAAGAGATACACCGCTACACGGCCGAGTTTTATGCCTTGGCCAAATCGGTTAGGGCCGCCAACAAGTCCGGCGTCAACAACGGTGCCAGCTTCGAGCAGCTGGTGGAACTGGGCAAGTCCAACAAGCAGCTGGATGCCAACGACCAGAGCGTCGTGCAGGTCGTGGACTGGCTGTGGCAGTACGCCTTTGACCAGCGGGCCAGTGACATCCACTTGGAGCCCCGGCGCGAACAGGGCGTGATCCGCTTCCGTATCGACGGCGTGTTGCACCAGGTCTACCAGATGCCGATGGGCGTGCTCAATGCGATGACGGCGCGCATCAAGCTGCTGGGCCGCATGGACGTGATTGAAAAACGCCGCCCGCTGGACGGCCGTATCAAGACCCGCAACCCCAGTGGTGACGAGGTCGAAATGCGGATATCCACGTTGCCCACCGCCTTTGGCGAAAAAATGGTGATGCGGATTTTTGACCCCGACAACACCGTCAAGGATCTGGAGGCGCTGGGCTTTTCCAGCCACGATGGCCCGCGTTGGGAGGGGCTGGTCAAGCGGCCGCACGGCATCATCCTGGTCACCGGACCTACCGGCTCCGGCAAGACGACGACGCTGTATGCCACGCTCAAACGCGTGGCGACCGAAGAGGTCAATGTCAGCACGGTGGAAGACCCGATTGAAATGATCGAGGCCTCGTTCAACCAGACCCAGGTGCAGCCGCAGCTCGATTTTGGTTTCCCGCAGGGCCTGCGCGCACTGATGCGCCAGGACCCGGACATCATCATGGTCGGCGAAATCCGCGATCTTGAAACAGCCGAAATGGCGGTGCAGGCCGCGCTGACGGGCCACCTGGTGTTCTCCACTTTGCACACCAATGACGCGCCATCGGCCATCACGCGCCTGATGGAGCTGGGCATACCGCAATACCTGATCAACGCCACGCTGCTGGGCGTTCTGGCCCAGCGTCTGGTGCGCACGCTGTGCAAAAACTGCAAGGTTCGCGACGAAGAAGCCAGCCGCGATGCGTTGACCGAAATGATCAAGCCCTGGAACATCAACGGTGGCTACAAACCCTACAAGCCTGTGGGCTGTGTGGACTGCCGCATGACTGGTTTCATGGGCCGCATGGGCTTGTACGAGCTGCTGGTCGTGTCGGATGCCTTCAAGGCCAAGGTCACCGCCGACCCCAGTATCGACATACTGCGCAAGCAGGCCATTGCAGACGGCATGCGTCCGCTGCGGCTGGCCGGTGCGCTGCGTGTGGCCGAAGGTCAGACGGTCATCGAAGAGGTGCTGACCTCCACTCCGCCCTTGACCTGAGGCGCCCGTTGTTTACTGGGCGACCAACAGCTCTACGGTAAACACCAGGGCCGCGTTCGGCGGTATGGCGCCTCTGACCCCCGCACTACCGTAAGCCAATGCACTGGGGATGATGAGCGTACGGGAGCCGCCGACCCGCATGCCAGCTACCCCCAGGTCCCAGCCCTGTATGACTTGACCCGCGCCCAGCTTGAACGAGAAGGGGGCTTTGCCTACCGATGTGTCGAACTGTGCGCCGCGAAAATTGGGGGCTGACGCGTCATACAGCCAGCCGGTGTAATGGACTGTAATGGTCATACCCGCTGCTGCACTGGTGCCGGAACCCGCCACCGTATCGGATATCTGCAGCGTCGTGGGGCCTGTTGCGACGGGTGCGGGCGGGGGCGAGTCGCCGCCGCCGCCACAACCACTGGCGAGTAGTCCAAGGACTAGAAAACTTGCTAAGAGTATGCGTTTCATCTGGATGTGTCCGATTTTTTAAGGGTCGGTGAATTCTAGGGTTGCAAATGCCTACGGTGTCGCAATTATGGGCTTTACCCCAGGTTTACAAACCAGGTCCGCCCAGGCCCACCCAGGGCCGGGGCACTTCGCTATACTCCGGCCGTTATTCACAACGGGCCTTTTCTATGAACACAGACAGTTCCAGGCCTCCCCCGCAACGGATTAGCGTCTCAACATAGTTTTGTTTGGCAGGCGTATCCCGGTCGGCACGGAGGCTTACATGCTAGAAGTGCCTGGCAGGCGATGCGCAAATTCTCTTGGGTCTTAACGATCCAGGTACCGCGGTCACCCCCAGGTTTAAAAAAACAGACGCTCCGATGGGCGTCACGGCCTTTGCGTGCGTATGCATGCAAGCAAGGGCGCAAGGGGAATAGCTATGGTGACCCAAAAAGCAAAAGCATTTGTTCGCAGACTCGGGCCTGGCCTGATCACCGGTGCGGCGGATGACGACCCAAGCGGCATTGCCACCTACTCGCAAGCCGGTTCGCAATTCCGGTTCTCGATGGTCTGGACACTGCTGATCACCACGCCGCTGATGATTGGCATCCAGATGCTGTCGGCCCGCATTGGCTGGGTCACGGGTGAAGGCCTGGCGGCCAATATCAACAAGATGTGCCCGCGCTGGCTGACCACGGCCTTGGTGACCCTTTTGGTGGTGGCCAACACCATCAACATTGCGGCTGACATTGGTGCCATGGGTGAGGCCGCACGGTTGTTCGCCGGTGGCTCGCAGCCCTTGTATGTGGTGGGCTTTGGCGTGCTGTGCATCGCCATGCAGGTGTTTTTTTCGTACGAGAGTTCGGTGCGTATCCTCAAGTGGTTGACGCTGGCCTTGTTTGCCTATGTAGCAGTCATCCTCACCGTGAATGTGCCGTGGCGCCAGGCGCTGTCCGAATCGGTGCGCCCATGGGCTTTTGTACCTAAAGATATTTCGCTGAAAGATTACGCGTCCATGGTGGTGGCCGTGCTGGGCACCACGATCAGCCCCTATTTGTTCTTCTGGCAGGCCTCGCAAGAAGTAGAAGACAACCACCGCCGCCCGGAAGCGCAGGCGCTACGGCTGCACCCCGAATATGCCGCAGAACACTTGTCCCGCATCAAGCAGGACACGGTGGTGGGCATGACGTTCTCCAACGTGATAGCGCTGTGCATCGTCGTGGCCACGGCGGTCACACTGAACATGCAGGGCATTACCAACATCCAGACTTCAGCGCAGGCTGCAGAGGCGCTGCGGCCCGTGGCCGGCGAATTCGCGTTTGCTATTTTTGCGCTGGGCATCATCGGCACGGGCTTGCTGGCGGTGCCGGTGCTGGCCGGCTCGGCGGCCTACGCGGTCAGCGAGCTGTATGGCTGGAAGGCCGG
The DNA here is from genome assembly GCF_056521325.1 of Rhodoferax sp. ZS1R8. Classification (NCBI taxonomy): domain Bacteria; kingdom Pseudomonadati; phylum Pseudomonadota; class Betaproteobacteria; order Burkholderiales; family Comamonadaceae; genus Rhodoferax; species Rhodoferax sp. ZS1R8. Next base: position 726,227 of record NZ_JBWMBA010000002.1, read on the forward strand.
GCTGTCCCAAGGCTTTCGCGAGGCACGCGGCTTCTACCTGATCATCGTCGCGGCCACCGGCATTGGCACGGTGATGGGCTATCTGGAGTTGGACCCGCTCAAGGCATTGGTCTGGAGTGCGATCGTCAATGGCGTGATCTCGGTGCCCATCATGGCGGTGCTGATGTGGATAGGGCAGTCCGAGCGGCTGATGGGCGAATACACGATCACGCTGCGACACCGCTGCTTTGGCTGGGCCGCAACGGCTGTCATGGCGGTGGCAGTTGTGGTTATGCTTGCGACCAGTTTTTGAACCACAAGGAATCACCCATGGACATCGACCCTATGAGTGCGGTGGAAGCCGCCAAAGCCGAAACTGCCGCCGCAGCCAAACGGGCTTGGCTCAACCCGGCAGTCGCCATTACCGTGGCCCTGTTGGCAACCTTCATGGGCATCTGCAAGGTCAAGGACGACAACATTGTCCAAGCCATGCAGCAGGCCCAGGCCGACAAGCTGGATCACTGGCAGTTTTACCAGGCGCGCAACGTCCGTGAAGAAATCGCCAAGTCCACGCTGACCCAGTTGCGGCTGCAGGCCGCTGCCGCTGCGCCCAAGATGGAGGCGGCGTACCAGGCGCAGATCGCGGCCTACGAACAACTGGCGGCGGAGCAGCACAAGAAAAAGGACGACTTAAAAGTTCTGGCCGAGAAAGCGCAGGCGACCTACGACGCGCTCAATTTCAAGGACGACCAGTTTGACCTGTCGGATGCGCTGATCGCCATTGCCATCTCTTTGTTGGCAGTGGCATCGTTGACCCAACTGCCGTGGTTGTTTGGCCTGGCCCTCGTGCCGTCGGGCTTTGGCGTGTTGATGGGCCTGTCGGGCCTGATGGGCTTGGGCATCCATCCGGATTCACTGATCAGACTTTTGAGCTGACGGGTGTGCGTGCCAGCGGAGCGTAACCTGTTGTCCAGCAGCCACTATGGGACCCATAGCCATTGCCCATCATTTGATTGACTGAATTCGAGGATAACCACCGGACAATTCAGGCTGTCCGGTGAAAAACGCAGCGCCATACTGCGGTTGTGCCGCTCTCAAGGGTTTATTTCCCGATGGGTTCCCGGTTGTTATGCGAAAGAATTTTCATGTTGATGCAGCGCGTGGGCTCCAAACTTTCTGTTGCCTCTTTGGCACTGTTCACCCTTATTCTGGGTGGATTCATTGTTACAAGTTCGGTTCTGACCTCACGGCTGATCGAGCAAAAAGTGGAAGCCGGCGTGCAAGAGAGCGCCAAGCTGCTGGCCGGGCTCATCGATTCAACCGATCGCGATTTGCGGGGCCGGGTGCAGATATTCGCCCAGGGTTTCCGCAAGGGCTTGCAAGGCCCTATCCAGATCAAACCTGACATGGAGATCGACATCCAGGGCAAGAAGACGCCAGCCCTTTTGGTGGGCGATCAGCCCATCAATATGAATTTTGGCATCGTCGACCGATTTACCGAGACTACCGGCGCCGTGGCCACAGTTTTTGTCAAATCAGGCGAGGATTTCGTTCGCGTCACGACGTCTGTCAAGAACGAAAAGGGCGAACGGGCTGTGGGCACTTCGCTCGACCACGCGCACCCGGCATACGCGGCCATACGTTCGGGCAAGCCTTTTACCGGGCTTGCCAAACTCTTTGGCCGCCAGTACATGACCCATTACGAACCCTTGCTGGATGACAAGCAGCAAATAGTGGGTATCAGCTTCATTGGGCTGGATTTTTCTGAGTTTTCGGCCAACCTGCGCAAGACAGTATCGGATCTCAAAATCGGTAAAACCGGCTACTTCTTCATCCTGGATGCCAAGCCCGGCAGCGGCTACGGTTCCATGGTCGTGCACCCGGTTACCGCCGGAAAGAACGTGTTGGAAGAAAAAGACTCCCAAGGTCGAACCTACATAAAAACCATACTGAACCAAAAGGAGGGAGTCACCACATACGGCTACCGCAATCCCAACGACCCTGGTGCGGACGAGCGAGAAAAAATTGCTGCGTTTACCTATGTGACCAATTGGGACTGGATTGTTGTCGGCAGCGCATATTCGGACGAGCTAACGCAAGAAGTTCGCACACTGACTATTGGCTTCATTGTTGCCGGCGGTTTGCTGATCCTGTTATCCGCCGCCATGTCGCAAGCGTTGATCGGCAAGATCGTGGTGCGGCCCATTCAGCGTGCGGTGGAAACATCCAAGGCCATTGCACGTGGCGATCTGACAGAGCGCATAGCCGTGACATCACAGGACGAATTGGCGGACTTGGCCACCAGTATCAATGGCATCAGCACCGACTTGGCGAATGTCGTACGCAACGTCCGCCAAAGCGCCGAAGCGGTCGCGATTGCAAGCTCGGAGATTGCGAAGGGCAACACCGATCTGTCGGCCCGCACCGAAAGCCAGGCCAGTGCGCTGGAGCAGACCGCCTCGTCGATGGAGCAGCTGAGTGCCACGGTGAAGCAGAACGCAGACAGCGCGCTGGAGGCCAACCAACTCGCACAGAGTGCATCTGCCGTCGCACTACGGGGCGGTGAAGTGGTCGCCAAAGTGGTGCACACGATGAAAGACATCAACGACAGTTCCAAGAAGATTGCCGACATCATCAGCGTCATCGATGGCATCGCTTTCCAGACCAATATTCTGGCGCTCAACGCGGCAGTGGAAGCGGCTCGGGCGGGCGAGCAGGGCCGTGGCTTCGCGGTTGTGGCCAGCGAGGTACGTAGCCTGGCAGGGCGATCTTCGCAAGCGGCGAAAGAGATTACCGCGTTGATTTCAGCCAGTGTGGAGCGGGTGGAGCAGGGCAGCGCCCTGGTCGATCAGGCCGGTAACACGATGGGCGAAGTGGTGTCCAGCATCCGCCGGGTGACTGACATCATGGGGGAGATCAGTTCCGCAAGCGCCGAGCAGAGCGCCGGCGTTTCCCAGGTGGGTGAGGCAGTCAACCAGATGGACCAGGCCACGCAGCAAAATGCGGCTCTGGTCGAGGAAATGGCCGCTGCTGCCGGCAATTTGAGTGGTGAGGCTCGAGAGCTGGTGCAGGCGGTGGCGGTATTCAAACTCCCTCAGGAATTTTGATGAATCGGGCTGTAGCCCTCGTGGGGAGTGCGTAAGCCGCTACAAATAGTGTAGCAAATTTGAGGCTGGCCGCTGCTGCACCATGCCACGGGCGCGCGCTAGGGCGGCTTGCTGCGCAGCCTGTCAAAACGCTTGTTGTACAACACGTCCAGGCTGGCAACTGCGCCGCCACGCAGCACGACGGACCAGTGTGGCGTCAGTTCGTAGATCAGTTTGAGCACGCTCTCGGCACCGGAGAGGCTCTGTTCATAGCCGATATACAGGCGCTCTGATATCTCCTTGCCCAGGCTGACCACCTGCGCGCCGGGCATCCCGTACTTGCTCTCGCCAATGGCCAGCGTGTCCAGCCCCAGACTCTGGGCGGCGCGCCCGGCTCCGAACTTGTTGAGCAGGCCCACAGCGGCGCCCTGGACGGCAGATTGCGCTTGTCCCGCTTCGCCGCCCCCATCACTGCGTCCGAACACCAGCCACGAGAGTTTCTGTTCCTGTGGCAGGTCTGGCTCAGACACCAGTTGCACACGTGGGCTGCGCACGGTGCCGCTCACACGCACCCCCGCGGCCACGTCCTGCTGACGGCGCATTGCCAGGATATTCAGGTTGGGATTGCGCAGCGATCCCTGGAAATTGATCACCCCGCTTTCGATGGCCAGCTGCGTGCCAAACGCCTCGTAGCTGCCATCCACTACGCGCACGCTGCCGAAGGCCTGCGGCGTTGCGCCCGGCTCGCTGCGCAGCGCCAGCGTACCGGCCAAATGCAATTTGGCCCCGGAACCCCTGAAGGACAAGTTGTCGCCCAGGCCCAGTTCTACATCGATGCGCGGGGTGAACGCGCCGGCGGGGCGCTCGGCCGGCGCTCCCTGGCTGCGCGCAGCTGTCCGCGCCTGGCCGCTACGGACGACCACTACGTCGGCATCCAATTCGGGTGCCGACTTTTCAGGCAGGCTGAACAACCCTTGGTCGACGTCAAACTTTCCTTTGACCAGGAGCTGGCCACCTATGTTGCTGGCCACAGCTTGGCCGGAGACAGTTAACTGTGCGGACGGGCTGGCGAGCAATTGCAGCTTGCTGGCTACGATATTCGCGCCCAGGCCGCGTGTTGTGCCGTCCAAAGCCACGCGGCCGGTTGCGCGCAAGGTTCCATCGCCGCCCTGAAATTGCAATTGCTGCAGTTCGACAATGTTGTTGTCCAGCCGCAGGCGCGCCACCCCGTCGCGCAGGCGCACACCCTGGTCGTACAGCGTCAGCGCCAGGCGGTCTCCCTCCACGGTGCCCGACAGCAGTGGCTCGCCCAGTGTGCCGCCCACGGTCAACGCCATGCGGGCACTGCCTTCCAGCGCAATGCTGGGCCCGGCCAGCGAGGCAATGGTCTGTAAGTTGGGCAGCGATGCATTGATGCTCCCCGATACCGGCGAGCGCGGGGCCAGCGTGAGCTTGTTGTCTTCTCGCTGCAGCCCGATCTGCCCCGACCCGGAGACGGTGCCCAGCCGGGTCGCGCTGACCCGTGCGTCGACCGCGATATGGCTGTTTTGCAGCTTGGCGTTCAATGCGAGCGCATCCAACCCCAGCGCGCTCTGGCCAGCCAAACGCACGTCGCCGCTGCGCCGGTTGATCTCGACAAAGCCGTCGGCGCGGTCGGCCAAGGTCACGTTCCACCGGCCGTCCAGTACCAGGTCGGTAGCCAATGCAGGCGCCTGACCACCGAATTGCTTCCACAGTGCGAGTATCTGGCCTACGTCCAGCGCCTGTACGCTACCTTCCGATCTGAGCTGGGCCTCGCTATAGACCAGACTTTGCAGATTGATCGAGGCTTTGGCGACAGTGAGGCGACCGCTGCCCAGCTCTATGCGGCCGCCCCCCACCGCCACCTGCAACGGAGCCTCCAGCTGTATACGGGGTGACGCCCGGTTTTCCAGCGTGCGCAGCACCCCGTCCCACGCCATGCCCTGCGGCAGTTCACGCAGCCGGCCAGACGCAGCCAGCACGAGCTGAACAGGCTGGTTGCGCATGCGGCCGTCGGCGTTGACGCGAACCGCATGGTCGGCATAGGTTCCGTCGACGTTGGCTGTGAGTTTGCTGAACTGAAGATCGCCGCTTTGCAGGCCGCGGGCGTCGATGTTCACCACGACCCGTGCGTTTGGGCTTTTGCCGGGTACGCCTTGGGTGTTGGCTTGTCCGGATAGCGAGGCAAGGCGGTAGGAGCCAACCGCGAGGTTCTCGGCCCGGTATTGCACATCCGCAATCGGGCGGTCCAGCGTGCCGCCAACCGTTCCGTTGACTTGCAGCATCCCCGACAAGCCAAAGCCCATACGCTGCAGCGCCGGTGCGCGGATGTCCAGCGCCAACCGATCTGAAGGCGTACCGAAACTGCCCTTGAGCTGCACGGTGTTGCCCGCGACGGAGAGCTGAGCCTCGCTTGGCAGCAGTCGCTTGCCCAGCGTTTGCAGGGTGCCACCGCCCGTCATAGGCAGGCCGTCGTATTCGCTGTCGTGCACCGTGAAGCGCAGCGTGGTGCTGAGCGCGGGTTGCAGTGCCCCCTGTGCGCTGAAATCGGTGTTGATACGCGCATTGCGGCTGGTAGAGCGGGGCGCTGCTGCAAAAAACAACGCCGGGTTGAAATCGCTCAGGCTACCGCTGAATGCGTACGCGGCCTTCTCATCACGCGCCAAAGTGCCAGTGATCGCAAGCCGCGCGGCGCCCGAGCGCAGTTGTGCCGTGTGCAGCGTGATTTTTTGCGGGTTCAGCGTCGCCTGTGCAGTTACCGATAGGGCCGGTCCGGCAAGTTTGACGTCCACCTGCTGCGTGTCGCCCGCTATTTGAACGGTGAGGGGGCCGCTGAGCTGTGAAGGCTTGAGCTGGGTGTGCAAAGTGTTCAGGTTCAGGCCCTGGGCCTGCAGCGCAAGCCGTCCCTCGCCGTTACCATGGATTTCACCGCCGCCCACTACCGTGGCCTTGCCAGTTAGGCGAATCGCCAGCTGTGAGATTTGCTGCGTGCGCCCGCTCAGCAAGACCTGCGCCGTGGCCGACTCCAGCGGCAGCAGGCCGCGGTCAATAGGGCCGGGTAGCGCATTCTTGAGCAATACCGGCCCGGTGACAGTGAGCTGCGACAAGTCGCCGCTCGCTGCGCCGGATGGCGTGAGCGTGGCATTCACATCCAGCTTGGCGTGCGGCCATTGCGCGTTGAACACCCGCGGGTCTAGCCCACGGATCGTCACTTGCGCCCGCCGGACGGGTATGGCTTCAAACGGTGTTGCATCGATGCTTGCGCGACCCTGCAGGTCGTTGCCGGCCACGTCAAGTTGCAGGCCCAGCGCCTGCAGCGTGCCTGATAGCCGGGTATCCAGTCGGTACGATGCATTGCCATACTGGCTGGTCAGGCCTATCGTGCCCGCAACGGTGAAGGGGGCCGTGCCCTTGACTTGCAGCGTACCTGCGGCCACGCCCACAGGAGTTTCTGCATGTTTTACCGTGAGCACGTGCTCTGCGCCGTCGTACGCCGCCTGCAGCCGGATGTTGTTGAAGCGGCTTAGTTCGCCGCCGTCGGCCTCGTCGATAGCAAGCTGCTGCAGGCTTGCGTCGTGCACCTGGATCGCCAGCGGCAGCGTGAGTTGAGTGGGTAGCGTGCGGGGAGTAGATGGCGACGGCAGCAGGGTTACCTCGGCATTGCCCACGTGGAGGTATTGCACCACCAGTGCCAGTGGCGCGCGGGTCAAACTCCAACCAGAGTCGAGTCTGTCAATGCGAATCTGCGTGGTGTCGTTCCGGTAAACGATATTGCGTAGCCCTACGCCGTCGCGCAGCGTGCCGCCAACCAGCTCGCCCGACAACTGACCCGGCACAAAGGATGGAGCCGCCTGCCATAGCAGGCGCGTACCCCACTGGGTCTGAACAGCCACCACGGCCCAAGCACCCAGCAGCAATGCCAAGGCTGCAAGCCCGCCAAGGCTCCAAACCAGCCAGCCTGAGACGCGCGTTTTGCGCCTCTTGACGGGCCCTGGTTGATCAGCAATCGCCGCGGATTCTTGCATGGCTTGTCCAGCAATCAAAATGCGACACCGAGTGAAAAATGTGGCCGAATCTGTTGCTTCTGGAACCCATAAGCCAGGTCCAGGCGGACCGTGCCGACCGGGCTGCGCCAGCGCACGCCGGCACCCACCGCGTGGAACAGCGGTTTGTCTTCCAACGTATCGCTTGCCATACCGACGTCATAGAACACTGCGCCGCCCCAGCTCGCGGACAGCCAGTGCTGGTATTCGGCGCTACCGGTCGCCAGGTAGCGGGTAGGGTAGACCGTGCCGCCGCGGGCGTTGCCAATGCTCTGGAATGCGTAGCCACGTACCGACTCGGTGCCACCGGTGCGAAACAGCAATGACGCCGGAATGGCCGCGTTGCCGCTCTCCGACAGGACTGCGCCCAGTTCGGCGCGCAGAATTACAACGTCGCGCCGACCCACGGGAAGGTATTCGTGCAACTGCCCATCCAACCGGACAAAACTCTGGTCGCTCAACACGCCCTTGAGTGCCACGCCGGCCTGGGCCGCCACTATGCGCCCCTCGCGCGGAAACACGGGGTTGTCGAGCTGCCGCCAGCTCTGGCTGAGACTGGCTACGAGGGCCTGGTGGCTTCCCGGTTGAACCAGCGTATCCGGTGGCGGTGTCGCGTCGTCCAACTGCGCGAGCCGGTCGCGGTACAAGTCAATCGCGTAGATGTCTTCGCGCCGGTCTGTGGTGCTGGAGCGGCGCATGCCGAAGCGCTGGCTGCGCAGGTCAATGCCTTCCAGCGCCGTTCGTTCAAACGAACTGTGCAAGCTGTCAACCGTGGCGCCAGCCGCCGGCGGCATGGCCAGCTTCAGTGAACCCCGTTGGCGCCGCTGGTCTAGATCAATCTGCGCGTCGAAGACCCAGGCACGTCGGAACAGGTCATTGTTCGAGTACAAGCCTCCAATGTGAGCGCCCGTGTCCGTGGTGTACCCCGCGGCGCCGCGGATGCGCTGCGTCGGATACTCCGTGACCTGGACGTTGATGGGAGCCAGGTCCGCATTCGACGCGTCCCTGTCGATATCAATCACCACGTTGCTGAAGTAGGGGGTTCTGAGGATTTGGCGCTGGAACTCAAGCAGCCGGTCGCTGCTGTATTCCTCACCGACGGGCACCGGATTGACGTTGTGAACAATGTCTGCGGGATAGCGCTGAGTGCCGCCTACCCTGGGTGCGCCCAGCGTGAAGAGTGGGCCGCTGTCGTACTCCACCGCTAGCTGGGCCGCGTGTTCGTCGGCCAGGATGCGGGCCTCAGAACGCGCGATACGTGCCGCCGGGTAGCGGCGCTGTTGCAGTATCTGCAGGCCGTCTTCTTTTGCCGTTGCCCAGTCCGGCTGGCGAAATACGCCTCCCTGCTTCAGCGACCAACGCCTGCGCAGCGATTCCACTTGCGCGGGTGAACGGGCTGTGGCTACACCGCTCACATCCACGCGCACTTGCGATACCTGGGTTGCAGGCCCCGGGTTCACCACAATACGCACCACGGTTTTCTCGCCCTGCGTGTCGGTTGTGACCGTGGTGACCGGGGAGAAGTAGCCTTCGGTTGATGCGAGTTGCGTGACCTGTGCGGACGCGGTGGCAAGCATGAAGTTCAACTGGTCGGCGTTGATGTCCTTACGGGTGTTGTATCGGTACAGGTCGAGGTGTTCGGACAGTAATTTCTTGAGCGGCTCCGGAGCGCTCAACTCAACTTCGTAGGCATACACGAGTGGGTTCCCCAAACATAGCGAGAGGCATGCCACAAAAAGATAGATTCGCAATTGGGGGTGAGGTTTTCTAGGTGTTTTCCCATACAGCATGGGCAAGTTCAGCAACTTTTATACCAATGGTGCGTTCGCCAGCGCAGGTGAAACAGTAGCGGGTGCGCTTTATGCTTAGCCGCAAGCGCCGCAGGTTTCACGTAACGATGCACTGCTGGGCTGGTCTGACAAATGGCCAGCCGGGTAAGTTGTTTCCGTAAATTTTACCAGGCTCTGTAAATTTTACGCGCCGCACAAGCCGCTGGGTGCGCTGTCCGGCTAGTAGGCCCTGTGCACCGCGGGGTGCCAGTGTCAGCTGACTTCAAAAGCCACCAGTGGCGCTTTGTCGGCTTCGATCTTGCAGCCCAGTGACAGCTGGCCGAAGCCCACCAGGAAGCACTCGGTACGCCGTAGCGCCACGGCTTCTGCCTGGTTGCCGAAATACACCCAGGTGCCGAAGCTGGAGGCATCGGCCAGCACGATCTGGCCGCCGCGGCTGCGTATCGTGGCGTGCACCCGGGAAACACGCGGGTCGAGCACCGGCAAAGATGCATCGGTGGACCGACCGATCGTGATACCGGTAGCCGTTAGCTGGAAGACCTGCGTGCGCCCTTGTACTGTGAGTGCCAGCGTCTGGCGCAGGTTGGGCGTGTACATGGACATGCCCATGGCAGTGACGTCCACATCGCGGCCGCTTTGCCATTCCACACGGTAGATGTGCGAGGTTTGGGTCTTGCCGCGCAGGTGCATGGGCCCCAGGCTGCGCAGCATCGGCCGCTGGGCCGCCACCAGTTCGTCCCACACATTTTGCGTCGTCAAAATTTGGTCGGCGCCGGCCAGGTCGGCGAGTCGCGATGCGCTATTGACAGCATCACCAAAACAATCGCCATCGATCTCCACCAGTTCGCCGGATTCGACGCCCATCTGCATCTGTATCGGCTGTGTAGCGCCGGCGGGGATAACAGGATCGTTCTGGAAACGCGACTGCAACGTCACGCATGCGGTGACGGCACTACCCGCATTTGGGAAAACGGCAAACACGCCATCGCCCAACAGCTTGACGACGCGCCCCTGGTGCTGCTCAAACACCTTTCCCAGTAAACCGGTCAGGCTATTCATCAATAGGGAGGCGTTGGCATCGCCCATTTGCTCAAATAAACCGGTGCTTCCAACGATATCGGCAAAGACAACGGTAGGCATCAATGGGCTTTCGACAGGGAGGTGTAAGGCGTGGGGCGCCTACTCGGCAGTGGTTGGCTGATCGTATCTGGTTCAACTGCCCCACGCAATAGAACCCTGAACGCCCCCGATTTGACTGGCTTGGGCCAGCGTCTGTCTGCTAGCATGCTTGTAGCTGGTCCGGCTTTTTAAGGAATTCTGAGGTTCTCGAACCCAATATGGCGGAAATTGAAAAACTAGGCAGATACGACATCGTTCGCGTGCTCGGTAAAGGCGCGATGGGCGTCGTCTATGAAGGGCGCGATCCCAACCTGGACCGCCAGGTGGCCATCAAGACCATACGCGTGCAAAGCTTGTCGCCGGACGCCGCGGTCGAGTACGAAGGCCGCTTCCGCACCGAGGCCCGGTCTGCTGCACGGCTGCACCATCCTAATATCGTCAGCGTGTTCGATTCCGGTCAGGATGGTGACGCTGCCTACCTGGTCATGGAATTCATCCAGGGGCAGGATCTTAAGCACCACCTGGAGTGTGGCGCCCGTTTTTCGGTGCGCTCGGCCATCACGATGGTGCACGATCTGCTGATGGCGTTGGACCATGCCCACCGTCAGAATGTTGTTCACCGCGACGTCAAACCCGCCAATATGCTCATCGAGCTCAGCGGCCGGGTGAAGCTGACCGACTTCGGCGTGGCCCGCATCCAGGAACCCGACGAAACCAATCTGACGCAGGTGGGTGGGGCCGTGGGCACGCCCAAGTACATGTCACCTGAGCAGGCCAAGGGGCTGCGGGGCGATTCGCGCTCGGATGTGTTTTCGGCTGGTGTCGTCCTGTATGAACTGCTGACCGGCGCGCTGCCCTTTAACGGGGAAAACCAGTTTGTCATCATCCACCAGATCGTCGGCAATGACCCCACGCCACCCAGTCAGTTGAACCCCGAAGTTCCTGCTGCGATGGATGAGGTCATTGCCCGTGCGATGGCGAAGAACCCCGACGAACGCTATGCCACGGCCCGCGAATTCGGGCTGGCGTTACGGGTGGTGGCCCAGGGTATCGGGGCGGCCTCTGGCAACCATGAGCCCGATGTGGCGGCCGAGTTGGGCCGTATCGTAGCTGGTCGGGGAGAAGCGCCGTCACCGGCTGCGCTGCGAGACGGCTCCAGCACTGGCATATTTGGCCCAGCACCGGATGTTGCGCTGGTAGCTACGGTCAACCACGAGGAAGAACTGGGCATCTGGAGCGGCATCAAGGATTCCACGGTGCCACAGGACTTACTGAACTATTTGGCGCGTTTTCCGGCCGGCATTTACGCCCGGCGCGCCCAGCAACGCCTGGAACTGTTGGCGCTGGATAACTCGTTCACCCGCGCCAAGACAGAGCCGCAATTTCGACCCATGGCGGACCAAAACGACCTTGACTCGACGGTGGGCCCCTCTGCGGCTGCGGAGCCTCTCCCGTCCGGGTCTAAACCTGAAAAAGCTAAGCCGGCGGTCAGCCGGGCGGCGGTTGTCGACGAATCGACGTCGGCCAAGCCTGGGCTCAGCCGTTTGGGCTGGCCGGTGCTGGCTGGAGGTGTCGCCTTGTGCGCCGTGGTGGCCGTGTACGTGGGGTTGCGGATGACAGCCGCACCGGTCGTGACGAATGTTGCAACCCAGGACGTACCCGCGGTGGCCGCCCCCACCGTGGCGCCGCCACAGCCAATGATTGAGGAAAAGGAATCCGACTCGGTACCGCTTCCGGCATCGCAGACCGTAGCGGTGGCGACAAAGCCTTCCGCCGCGGCCTCCGCGACCGAGCCCAAGGCCTTCCGACCCCTGGCCGCCGCGTCTGCCGGCGCCCCAAGTCCGGCTAAGCCCAGGGTAGTTGCCAGCGCAGCTTCCTCGCTGCCTTCCAATCAGGTAGTCCAGGCTCCACAGCCTGCACCCGTCGTTCAACGTGAGGTGGTGCCAGCGCCTGCGGCACCCGTTTTTCACAGCGGCAGCAGCAGCAATATCGGTCCTTCTGCCAACGGGCAAGTCTGTTCAGACAAGGTGTTCGTCTTCCGCATCGCCTGCATTGCCGAGCAGTGCAAAACCGACCGCTTCCGCCAGACCGGCGAATGCATCCGTTTCAAGGAAATGGAAAGAAAGCGCGAAGAAGATCGCAACATCCAGCAGCGCTGAGGCTATCTGGCGGTGCATCGCGGCGGCGTAATTTCTGCACTGCTTCATGGCGGTGGGGTCCCCGCTTTGTGGCACACTGGACCGCTAAAAAGCGCGACGCCGTCGTTGATAACTGAGGAGAACGCTGCAGTGAATATCAAAAGCCAAAAAGACTTTTTTTCCGGCCTCATGTTCATGGGGGTTGGGGTAGCCTTTGCGTGGGGTGCCAGCGGCTACACCATAGGTAATGGGGCCCGCATGGGGCCGGGGTACTTTCCACTGGTGCTGGGTGTGTTGCTGGCCTTCCTGGGCGGCATCGTCACGTTCAAGGCACTTGTCGTAGAAACTGTGGACGGCGACAAGATTGGCGCCTTTGCCTGGAAACCGCTGGTCTTCATCATCTTGGCCAACCTGGTCTTTGGCGCCTTCCTGGGGGGGCTGCCCAGTATTGGATTTCCGTCGATGGGCCTGATCGCTGGCATTTATGCGCTGACCTTTATCGCCTGCCTGGCTGGTGATGAGTTCAACGCCAAGGAGGCCGTTGTGCTGGGCACCGTACTGGCCATCTTCAGCTACTTTGCCTTCATCAAGTTGCTGAACCTGCAATTCCCCGTGTGGCCTGCCTTCATTGGCGCCTGATTAAAGGACTATTCCATGGACTTGTTCAACAATCTGGCGGTGGGGTTTGGCGTGGCGTTCACGCCAGTCAATCTGATGTATGCCTTCATTGGCTGTTTTTTGGGGACGGTCATCGGCGTGCTGCCGGGCATCGGGCCTTTGGCAACCATTGCGATGCTGTTGCCGGCCACCTATGCCCTGCCTCCGGTTGCCGCATTGATCATGCTGGCGGGTATTTACTACGGCGCGCAGTACGGCGGTTCCACCACCGCCATCCTCGTTAACCTTCCCGGAGAATCCTCATCGGTGGTGACCACCATCGATGGCTATCAGATGGCGCGTAACGGCAGGGCCGGGCCGGCCTTGGCGGCTGCCGGTCTGGGCTCGTTCTTCGCCGGTTGCGTGGGCACATTGATTTTGGCGGCCTTTGCCGCGCCGTTGACCGAGTTGGCCTTCAAGTTCGGCCCGGCCGAGTATTTTTCGTTGATGATCTTGGGGCTTATCGGTGCCGTTGTGTTGGCATCCGGTTCGCTGATCAAGGCTATCGCCATGATTGTGCTCGGCCTGCTGCTGGGCGTAGTCGGCACGGACGTGAATTCCGGCGTGCCACGCTTTAGCTTCGGGATCCCCGAGCTGACGGACGGCATAGGATTCATCGTCATCGCCATGGGTGTGTTCGGCTACGGCGAAATCATCAGCAATCTGGGCAAGCACGAGAGCGAGCGCGAAGTATTCACCGCCAACGTGACCGGCTTGTGGCCGACCCGTGACGATTTCAAGCACATGATTCCAGCTGTATTGCGTGGCACGGCACTGGGATCGGTGTTGGGCATTCTGCCGGGCGGCGGTGCCGTGATGGCAGCTTTTGCGGCCTACACACTTGAGAAAAAAATTCCGCTAAAACCAGGCGAAGTTCCCTTTGGAAAAGGCAACATCCGTGGCGTAGCGTCACCCGAATCGGCCAACAACGCGGGTGCCCAGACGTCCTTCATTCCGCTGCTGACGCTGGGCATACCGCCAAATGCCGTGATGGCGTTGATGGTCGGTGCCATGACTATCCACAACATTCAGCCCGGCCCGCAGGTCATGACCGGTAACCCCGAGCTGTTTTGGGGCCTCATCGCTTCGATGTGGATCGGCAATTTGATGCTGATCATCCTGAACCTGCCGCTGATCGGCATCTGGATTCGGCTACTGAGCGTACCGTACCGTTGGCTGTTCCCGTCCATCGTTTTGTTCTGCGCCGTGGGCGTGTATTCCACCAACAACGCGACCTTTGACATCTGGATGGTGGCGCTGTTTGGCTTTATCGGGTACCTGTTCATCAAATTGGGTACCGAGCCGGCGCCGCTGTTGCTGGGTTTCATCCTGGGGCCGATGATGGAAGAGTATCTGCGCCGTGCACTCTTGCTGTCGCGTGGCGACTGGAGCGTGTTTGTGACGCGGCCACTGTCGGCAAGTTTGTTGGCCGCGGCAGCCCTGCTGTTGGTCGTAGTGCTGCTGCCTTCGGTCAAGTCCAAACGGGAAGAGGCATTTGTTGAAGACTGATGTGTTGTTGCCCCAGCACGCGCAGCGGGTAGCGCTGCACAATGAGATCCATGCCAGGCCTCCCGAGGCCATGGATGTCCCGCTCAGTATTTCCCATGTGGTCATGGTCTGCGACGCCAGCCAGCGTGAGGCTAGCTGGGGTCACATGGCGGCTCTGGCGCGTGACCACCACTTGCCCGAGCCGGTGGCGGGCTCCACCCATGTGCGCATGGATGTGGGCCCATACCGCGTGCGCTGGGAGCTGCACACCGAATTTGTAACCTGGACCTTTATGCGCCGGCTGCAGACCGAGCGCTTTGGCGAACGTGAACCGGAGACCGCGCTCGACGCCGTGCCCCAGCGCTGGTTCGCTGCGTTGCCTGGCGAATGCCTGGCCAACCTGCACCTGTGGGTGCTGCCCAGTGCAGCGTTTGAATCTTCGGGCGCCATGGTAAAGGACGTGTTGTACGAGGACACGCTGGTAGCTGCCACGGTGGCCGACGGCTTTGCCGAGGTCTATACCGACTTCGCGGTGCATGCCGACGGGTTCTCGCGCATGGTGCTGCTGGCCGGTGCGATGGCCCCTCGCAGGCTGGGGCGCCTGGTGCAGTGCCTGTTGGAGATCGAAACGTACCGCATGGCCGCGTTGCTGGGCCTGCCCGCCGCGCGCGAAGCGTCGTTGGTGTTAGCGACTGCGGAACGCGAATTGGCTGAGCTGGCGCAGGCTATACGTTCGGCCACGCGCAATGACGAGCCCATGCTGCTGGACCGCCTGACGCGGCTGGCAGGTGCGGTGGAGAGCCAGCACGCCGCCACGCACTCTCGCTTCTCGGCCAGTGCCGCTTACTTCGAGCTGCTGGACAAGCGCATTGCAGACATTGCCGAGTCGCGTCTGGCTGGTATGCAGACCATTGGTGAATTCATGGACCGACGTCTGACGCCTGCGCGCAGTACCTGCGCCTGGTCGGCGCGGCGGCAAGACGCGCTGTCGCAGCGCGTATCGCGCATCAGCAACCTGCTGCGCACGCGGGTGGAAATCGAACAACAGCAGAGCAGTCAAGCCCTGCTGGCGGCGATGAATAGCCGTCAGGATATCCAGATCAAGCTGCAGGCCACGGTGGAGGGGCTGTCGGTTGCGGCCATCACGTACTACATCGTCGGCCTGGTCAGTTACTTGGCCAAGGGCGCGCAGCACTGGGGTTGGCTGTGGAGCCCTGAATTGACGGCTGCAGGCGCCATTCCAGTAGTTGCAGGCGGCGTGTGGTGGTCTCTGCGCCGTATGCACCAACGCGTATTTCGTAATAAATAGCTTTTGGCAATCGAAATCATTTAGTTAATCAACCCACTAAATGATCCAGAACGCCTAAGATTCAACCTGTTCAGCTTTTAGAACAATCAATTCAAGAGGAAAAAACCATGTCTTTGATCAATACCCAAGTTGTGCCGTTCAAGAACGAAGCCTTCCACAATGGCAAGTTCACTACCGTGACGAACGAAACCCTGAAGGGCAAGTGGAACGTGTTCATTTTCATGCCTGCAGCTTTCACGTTCAATTGCCCCACTGAAGTGGAAGACGCTGCTGACAACTATGCAGAGTTCCAGAAGGCAGGCGCAGAGGTCTACATCGTGACCACCGACTCCCATTTCGCCCACAAGGTGTGGCACGAGACTTCTCCCGCCGTGGGCAAGGCCAAGTTCCCGCTGATCGGCGATCCTACCCATGTGCTGACCCGTGGTTTTGGCGTGCATATTGATGAAGACGGCATGGCACTGCGCGGCACCTTCATCATCGACCCTAGCGGCACAATCAAGACGATGGAAGTCCACTCCAACGAAATCGCCCGCGACGTCAAGGAAACCGTGCGCAAGCTGAAGGCAGCCCAGTACACCGCCGCCCACCCCGGCCAAGTGTGCCCCGCCAAGTGGAATGAAGGCGCCAAAACGATCACTCCATCCCTGGATCTCGTCGGTAAGATCTAAAGCTAGCGATATTGGCAAGACCCCAAGTCCAGGGGTCGGATCCGCGCAGCGAAGCGCAGACCGCTCTGACCCCCATATCGCGGGTCGTTGCAAAGAATCGACCTGGCAGCAAGCCGGACAGCGTCAAGGTGCATGTGCACCTTGCCGTCCGGCTTTTTTATTGGCGAAATATGCCGCTAGCCCTCATGGGCCGCGCGTAAGCCGCTATCAAATTTATAGTGAAAAAGGATCCCGCCATGCTCGACCAAGAACTCAAGACACAGCTCGCCAGCTACCTGGAACGCGTGAAACTGCCGTTTGAGATGCTGGCGTCGCTGGACGACAGCGAAACCGGACGCGACATGCTGAGCCTGTTGCAAACCATCCAAAGCCTGCGCAGCGACATGATCACGCTGCGGCTGGACGGCCAGGATGCGCGCAAGCCATCCTTCACGCTACAGCGCACAGGCTCTAGCAGCAGCCTGCGCTTTGCTGGCCTGCCCCTGGGCCATGAATTCACATCCCTGGTGTTGGCCCTGCTGTGGACCGGCGGCCACCCACCCAAGGTGGAGCAGAGCGTCATCGACCAGATCACCGCGCTGGAGGGCGACTTCAATTTCGAGGTCTACATGAGCCTGACCTGCCACAACTGCCCAGACGTGGTTCAGGCACTGAGCCTGATGGCGATCCTGAACCCCAAGGTCAGGACCACGGTCATCGAAGGCGGCGCCTTTCAGGATGAGGTCAAGGCCCGCGAAATCATGGCCGTACCCATGGTGTTTTTGAATGGCCAGATGTTTGGCTCCGGCCGCATGATCCTGGAAGAAATCGTTGCCAAACTCGACACTGGCGCCGCTGCTCGCGATGCCGAAAAGCTGTCGGCCAAGGCTCCTTACGACGTGTTGATGGTCGGCGGCGGCCCTGCCGCAGCTGCTGCGGCTGTGTACGCGGCCCGCAAGGGCATACGCACGGGCATTGTGGCCGAGCGCTTTGGCGGCCAGGTGAACGACACGCTGGCGATCGAGAACTACATTTCAGTGCTTGAGACCGATGGCCCCAAGTTTGCGATGGGTCTGGAGGCACACACACGCGCCTACGACGTGGACATCATGAACCTGCAACGGGCCGAGACAATCGTGCCCGGCACTCTGCCCGGTAGCCTGATCGAAATCAAGCTGGCCAATGGCGGGTCGCTGAAGGCCAAGACCGTGATTCTGTCCACCGGCGCCCGCTGGCGCAATGTCAACGTGCCCGGCGAGCAAGAGTACAAGAACAAGGGCGTGGCCTACTGCCCGCACTGCGACGGACCGTTGTACAAAGGCAAGCGCACGGCCGTGATTGGTGGCGGCAACTCGGGTGTGGAGGCCGCTATCGACCTGGCAGGCATCGTGGCCCATGTCACGCTGGTGGAATTTGCCGACCAGTTGAAAGCAGACGCCGTGCTGGTCAACAAGCTCAAAAGCCTGCACAACGTCACCATCCACACCAATGCGCAAACGACCGAGATCACGGGCGCAGATGGCAAGGTCAACGGCCTGCGCTACAAGGATCGTGCCACTGGCGCCGAGCATCTGGTCGCGTTGGAAGGCGTGTTTGTGCAGATCGGCCTGGTGCCCAATACCGAGTGGATGAAAGGCACGGTCGAGCTCAGCAAGTTCGGCGAGGTCATCGTGGACGCCAAGGGCCACACCAACCTGCCCGGCGTGTTTGCAGCCGGTGATTGCACCACCACGCCGTACAAGCAAATCGTCATTGCTGCGGGTGAGGGCGCCAAGGCGGCGCTGAGTGCTTTCGACTACTTGATCCGCACGCCAGCAGTGGCCTGATTGCCGTAAGTGGGCGCGCGGCCCCCCCCCGGGGCTGCCGCCTCGGTTGCGGGATCGAAATAGAATCTCAGTGAGCAGGTAGGGCCGCGCAACTGGGCCGTGGACGCTGCTTCGCCAACCCTGGAGATCGCAAATGCACGAAGGTTCATGCCACTGTGGCGCAGTTCGGATGAAATTACCCTCCACACCCGAAGTGGCTACTGACTGCAATTGTTCACTTTGCAAACGCATTGGTGGGCCATGGGTCTTCTATGAATTCGGCACGGTCGAAATCACGGGCCATCCCGAGGCTACCGCATCGTATGTCTGGGGCGACAAAACACTGCGCACCGTCCATTGCACAAGCTGTGGCTGTGTCACCCATTGGGAGCCCCTGGAGCCGACTCCGGGCTGTAAGCACGGCGTTAACCTCGGCAACTTTGATTCGGCGCTGATGGAATCTGTCCGCGTTCGCAAGTTCGACGGTGCAGACACCTGGAAATTCCTCGACGAATGAGCGCTTGGCTCAAAAAAATGCTTGGCAGCTTCGTACGGGTCGCCCGTCTGTCGCGTCAGTAACTGTATGCGTATACAGTTATGCGGTTTGGCGCACATGCGCCGAACCAACCAGAGGAGTGATTCACGATGCTCGACCACATGACCTTCCGCGTGACCGATATTGCACGCACCAAAACCTTTTACAGCGCTGCTCTAGAGCCCCTGGGTTACAGCGTCTGCTTTGAAGGCAACTACGGTACGAATATACTGGGGTTTGCCTATCCGGATCCTTCCGAACCGGATGGCAAGAAGGCCGATGTCTGGTTCCTGGACGGCCCTTCGCCGTATGGTGGCCCATCAAGCAGCTCTGGCTGCCACCTCGCCTGGCGGGCAAAGAACCGTGCGCAAGTGGATGCGTTTTACAAGGCTGCGATCGCCGCTGGCGCAAGGGACAATGGCCCCCCAGGACTGCGGCCGGACTACCACGCCCATTACTACGGGGCGTTTGTCATTGATCCGGAGGGCAACAATATCGAGGCAGTTTGCCATTTGCCTGAGTAGGCAACACTCGGCAGGGCGGACTACAGGGCTGCGCTACCATTCAAGGCCGGACCAGTAGCGCCGCCACACGACCACATGCCACCTTCGATATGGCTATCTTTTGCCATAGCGACCACAACCTTTCATGCCCGCCAGAATTTACCTTGCCCCTATGGAAGGGCTTCTTGACTTTGTGTTGCGCGACATCCTGACCCGCGTGGGTGGGGTTGATCGCTGTGTGTCCGAGTTCATCCGCGTGACCCACACGCTGCTGACCGAGCGTACATTTTTGCGCATCATGCCCGAGCTGGCCAATGGTGGATGCACGCCTTCGGGTGTGCCGGTGCGCGCGCAGTTGCTGGGGTCAGACCCTGTGAGCATGGCCGAAAACGCCGCTCGGCTGGCCGAGCTGGGGCCGCACGGCATTGATCTGAACTTTGGTTGCCCTGCCAAGGTCGTCAACCGGCATGGCGGTGGCGCCATGCTCCTGCAATACCCCGAGCAACTGCACGCCATCGTCAACGCCGTGCGCCGTGCCGTGCCCGCGCAGATGCCAGTCACGGCAAAAATGCGCTTGGGCTTTAACGACGATTCGCGCGCCGTGGAATGCGCGCAGGCGCTAGAGGCTGGCGGTGCCGAAGAGCTGGTGGTGCATGCCCGTACCAAGGCCGACGCCTACCGCCCTCCTGCGTATTGGGAACGTGTTAACGACATCCGCCTTGCCGTAAAGATTCCGGTGGTGGCCAACGGCGAAATCTGGACAGTAGACGACGCCCGTCGCTGCCGCCAAGCCTCCGGCTGCGACAGCCTCATGCTGGGTAGGGGGATGGTGACTGACCCTGGGTTGGCGCTTGCCATACGCCTTAGTGATGCTGGGCAAGAGGGCTCCGCTGACCTGCAGGTACCGTGGACCGACATACTGCCGCTGATGGGTGGCTTCTGGCAACTGGTTGTCGCCCGCCTGGAGCGGCGCCAGCAGGCTGGGCGCTTGAAGCAGTGGCTAAATTTCATGCGCCACCGCCATCCACAAGCGCAGGACGCTTATGACACTTTGCGCACGCTGCATGACCCGGAGTTGGTAACGCAGTGGCTACATGTGCAGGGTGCTTTGGATGCGAAGTTGCTACAAAAACAGTAGCACCTGTCAAGCGCGCCTGGCGATCCATACCGCCATTCAGTTAAGCCTTGATGACCTGCGACACCCAGCGGCAAGTTCAGAAAAACGCTGGGCTCTCAACGCAAGTTCCATGACGGCAACCGCATCGCTTGTATGTGATGTATCGCACATACTCCGCGCAACTTAGCAACTACCGTTGCGTCTCATCAACTGAAGAGCTTGTATTTACAAACCCTTACAGAGGTTACCAAGTGTTCGATCGACTTGTCACAAACTTTAGCAACTTCCACACATAAACTAACCGGCAGTAACAAACGGTAATAACAAATGAAGCATTACAAAAAGCTCGTGGGAGTCGCTCTAGCTGCAGCTTCTGGTTTGGCGTTTGGCGTCACCATCAATGGCAGCAACCAACAAAAAGTGACAGTCACTGGTGGTGCAGTCAACACGGCTATCGGCGCTGGAAGCCAGGCCACCATGAACCTCGGGTCCAACACCGGTGCACAGGTCATGGGTTCCAACTCACAAAGCGTGGATGTCAAGGGCGTGGTCGTCAACAGCGCGATCAACGGTGCCTCCAGCACGCTCAATGTCGCATCTAAAACACGCGCTGGGTCCTCGGGCAGTCAGCACGTGCAAATCAATGGAGCTGTGTTCACCACCGCTACGGGGCGCGGTGTGCATAGCGAGGTTAATTTAGGTGGCAAATAGCCGCCGGTTAACCAAAAGAATCGGGGTGGGGCCCTTCTAACGACCCCACCCTGGTAAAGGCGGTTTAGCGCGGGGTTAGTCGCAGTTAAACCAAGATAGTCCTCTTTTTGTTCTAAGGGAAATTGTATGAAAATTATCGCAACAGCTGTATTTACTTCCATGGTTTTGGTATCCGGCGCTATGGCCGAAATCAAAATTGGTCAGGAGAACAACCAAAAGGTAACAGTCCAGAACGGCGCTGTTGCCAATATGGCTATCGGCCCCATGGCTACTGCCAAACAAAACCTTGCTTCCAACAAGGGCAACGTCAATATTGGCGGTAGCAACAAGCAGGAAGTCACCGTCAAGAATGGTGCTGTCGCCAATATGGCTATCGGCCCTGGTGCCAAGGCCGAGCAGAACCTGGCCTCCAACGACGGCAAGTAATTCCTTTACAGGGTGTATCTGATTGCCCCTGCGGGCTTAGGCCAGGCGGGGGCAGTTTTTTGTTTGCTGGAGGTGTCTCATGTTGTTCAAAGTGTTCGGTATTTCGCTGGCTTTTGTCGCTGTCTCGGGCGTGGCTATAGCGCAGCAAAAGCCGCCGGCCGGACGGGTGGGCCTGGACCCCTCGGCCAACTCCAAGTTGTCCACCGTTCAGTCACGCGCCCGCATTGAGGCCGACGGCACCGAGGCCGTGGTTGAGAAGTCTCTCGTTACTGGCCCTAGCGGGTCCAGCTGCACGACCAACGTTGGCGGCAAGCCAAACAATGCAGCGCCCCAGACTGGCGACCGTTTCGGTCCCAACAAAGGGTCCGACCAAATAGTGGTCGTCAAAGGTCCGGTTATCAATCTTTGCAAATGAACGTTCGAATAATTACTTTGGAAAAAGGGGCGCAGTTTTGAATCACATTTTGCGGGTCTGTACGTTGGGCCTGGGCGTTGCCGTTTCGGGGTGCACACTTACTTCGGGTCTGGAGCATCGGGTGGATCTGATCGAGAAAGGCTCGATCGAGCAAGCGCCTCTGGTCGCACCGCTTAAGTCGGTTTCGATCCTGCGGGACGGCTTGGCGTGTATGGATCAAATGCTGCGCGAAGAGGGCGCTCCCACCACGCTGATCGCCATCAAGAATATTCCAGATTCCTCAGGCCTGTTCAGCACCGGTACAAAGGACATGCTGATCACCGCTCTGTCGCGCATGTCCCGTACCAGCGATGCTTTCCGGGTGGTTGATTACGAAACCGATCCATTGCGCCAGGACACCGTGCAGACGATGACCAACCTGCTGCTGTCGGCCGGGTTGATTGATTTGCAGAAGCCTCAGATATACATCAGCGGTTCCATCAGCTTTGGGGATAAGACTGTCATCTCCAAACGCAAGAGCATAGGCGTGTCCACCGCAGTTACGGATACCGGCTACAGCTGGGACACGCTGGGATCGGTTGTCGGTATGGACTTGCACCTGGGCGACATGACGACGCGAACGCTATATCCTGGGTTGGATTCAGCGAACGAACTGGTAGTTGCCACCGGAGGCCGGGCGATCGAGATCGGTGCCAAGGCGACTGGCTTGCCCAAGGACGTTGAACGGATCGGTGTGCAGTTTGACATGTCTGCTGACAGCAACCAGGGCGCGGGCGCCGCCATTCGCGCGCTCGTTGACTTGGCCGCCATCGAGTTGGTGGGCAAATGGTCGCGCGTACCCTATTGGCAGTGTGTGCAGTACGACCACAACCATCCCGAGTTCGCGCGCCAGATGCGCCAATGGTATGACGACATGTCTGTGTCGCAACGGGCGTACAACCTGCAACGCGCTTTGACCGCGTTGGGCTACTGGAAAGGTGTGCCAGACGGCGACATTACCGATGACATGCGCACTGCGTTGATGCGGTACCAATCTGCGGTTGATTTGGTCCCCAACGGTCGCATCACCTTTGAAACCTATATGCGTCTGCTGTCCAGCTACGTGGTGGCGGGGAAAGATGGCAAATTTGAGCGCGTGGGCTGGGGCAAAGACGCCGACGGATCGGCGAGCGAAACCCGTGTAGAGGCTGCTCTACCACTGCCCCAAACCGTAAAACCCAAAATGCTACGCCCATGGTCAGAGACCAAAATCACGTTGATTAACAACAACAAAAATAGCCTTAGGGTCGGGGACCCGGTTACGTTGCGCGTGGTGCCATCGCGCACCGGCTACCTCTATTGCTATTACAGGGACGCGGGCAACGTGGTCAGCCAAATCTATCCCAACCCCTTGCAAAAAGCCAAGCAGGTGCAGGGCGGGCGCAGCGTATTGATACCCGACATTACCAACCCCAATACATTCCTGATCGAAGCCACCAAGCCTGGCGACGAAGAAGTTCTTTGCGGTATTGGAGAGTTGCCGGCCGATGCCTATTTGCCCGATCCTTATTCGGCGGCAAACCTTGAGCCTATCGTCTCGACCCGCGATCTCGATGTCGTAAAAGCTTCATTGGCCAACCCGGCGTTGGCCGGCAAATTGTTCTCCACCGGTCTGAAGTGGCAAGTTGTAGGGCTGCCACCTGGCAGCGCAAAAACTGGAGCGAAAAGGGGGTCATCAAAAGGGAGTACGCCATGAGCCGATCCACAACCATGTTGATGCTCTTCTTGGTGCCCATGATTGGCCAGGCAGCCGTCGTCCAGCAAAGTTCCACGGTGAATCCGCATGAGGAAGCAACGTGCCGTGGCAATCTCAAAGCCAATAACAGTCACGGTCGCTCGCGTGGGGTGATCCGGTCAAACGGCAGACTCTACCGACTGCACCAAGTCGACAGTGGGGGCATGTTGGCTATGGGCTATACATACTACGGTGCGCAACGCCCGCATCGTAAGGCCGCTGCGCGCAAGGCGTTCGGCCTCAGGGCTGTCAGAAAGAGCCGCCGCAGCGTGCTGTCGACCGGTTACACCTACCGCACACGACACAGCGGCATCCAGTCCGCGCGCTGTGCAACCCGCACCCGCAGGGTAGTGCCATGAGGCGCACTTTATTGGCGTTGTGCGGCTTCTTGGCGGTGGGTGTTCACGCAGCCATCATTAATGCACCCGAAGCCGCAAGCGCGCAGACAACGGACGCTGACGCACCCGCGGCCCCAAGGAGTTCCATCCAGATGAACAGGGGCGGTGGCGGCTCCCTAAGGCAACAAGACCTCTTGCGCCGTGCGAACGAAGGGGATCTGGATGCCATGGTGGGGCTGGGGTACAGCTACTACGTCGGGCGCCAGCCTCAAAATATGGCGAGCGCGCGCAAATGGTTCAACTTGGCCGCCGACGCAGAAGACCCGCGTGCACTGATGGCGTTGGGGTACTTGACTAGCCTGAGTTACGGCGGTACGCGCGACTTGGTTGAGGGCAAGGAACTGTTGCAGCGCGCTGCGCTTCGAGGTTTGCCCCGCGCCACCTATATTTTGTCGGTGCTGGAGGCAAAGGTGCCCGGTAGCCGAAAGCGAGCCGAGGCGCGGCGCCTGCTGACGCTGGCCGCACAGGCCGGCGACTACGTTGCCCAAAACGCGCTGGGCATAGAGTACGAAATGGATGGTGACGTTCGCAACGCCCGCACCTGGTACACCACTGCCCTTGCCAGCGGCAGTGTGGTGGCAGAGGGCAACTTGGCGCGGTTGGAGAACGCTACCCGCAGCGGTAGACGGGCCCAGTTTGATCGGTTGCGCGATGGCGTGGCTGATGGCGATCCATCGCTCGTCTACGAGCTTGCGGTGCGTTACCACAAGGGAGATGGTGTGCCGCGCGACCTGAATGAGGCGCTACGCCTGTACCGCCAGGCGGCGGGCTTGGGTCACCGTGGAGCAGAAGAAATCCTGTCCTTGATCTTGAGCAAACCCCCTGCTGAGGCAGGGCAATCCTTCTCTCCAGCATGGATGATTGAAGTTGGTGCCAAGATTGGCGGCGTATCCGACAGGAACGATCGAGCCATGTCGAGTCTGGAGCGACCGAAACGCCACGAAGACCTGCTGGAAGGCCTAGTCGATATGGTTTTCGAGACTTTGCCTGAAGCCGGTGCAGACACTGCTTCAGCCAATGCAAACGCAGCAACAGCCGCTAAACCAGACGCCAAGTCTGCAACGGTTCCCCGGCCGATCAAGGCCGAGAAAGTTCGTAAGTAAGAAGGAGAATTTCAATGGCATTTTTTCGCAAGACCCAAATTTTCGTCATTTTGGCAGCCTCTTTTGGCGCAGCCTACAGCCAGTCCGTCGTGATTGACGGCGGCAATATCCGGGTGGACGCAGGTACCGGCAGCAAGGCAACGGTCACTACCAACAAGGCTACCGCCAGCAAGAAGAGCAAGACCGAGGTTATTGCCGGCGACTCTTCAAGCAGCGTGGTGATCGATGGTAAAAACGTGGTCACTACTGCAGTCGGTAATGGTGCAACTGCTGAAACTACTATCGGAAGCCATCGTACGGTCGTAAGCGGAAGTGGCACAACCACTGTAACGAATGTTGGCAGGTCGGCCAGTGTGTCCACCATGGGCAAGGGCGGCAAGGTGTTTGTGAACAGTGACTTCTCAGGGCAGGATTTGAGCCGTGCCAACTACGCGGGTGCATCGTTCACCAATGTGGAGTTGGTTGGAACCAATTTCAGGGGGGTGGATCTGTCCAGGGCTACGTTGACCAATGTTGATCTCTCCAACGCGGATTTGCGTGGAGCGAATTTGGCGGGCGCACAAATGACCAATGTTGACTGGGAGGGGGCACTCCTGGACGGAGCGATCTGGGTGGATGGCCGCCGTTGTGGGCCCACGTCCGTCGGCCGCTGCAGGTAGGCCACCAAACGCGGCTTCGGCGAATGTGGGACGGGCGGGCATAGCCGCGGTATTGGTCGACCCGCGGGTAAAAAATGTCTGTTGAAGCGCATGCCCCATTTTCTGCAGTTGCGACAAGAGTCGCAGAGTCCTCAGACGCCGTTTGCATTGCCGTCCTAGCCACACAGGTCTTTTTGGACACCTATGCGACCGATGGCATCCGGCTATCCATTGCCCAAGAGGCTCTTGAACACTTCTCTCCAAGCGCAATCTCCGCGCAGATTGGGCAGCCCCATGCTACCTTCATCGTTGCAGAGCTGTCGGGTCACATGGTTGGATTTGCGCAGCTCACCGTTGGCTCCAAGCATGTACTGGTCCCCGCAGAAAAAGTAGCGGAGTTGGACCGGCTCTATGTGCTGGAGCGGTTCAGCGGCAAGGGTATCGGCACGCTGTTGCTGCGCTGCGCGGAAGATCGCGCAGCATTGCAGGGGGCATCAATGCTATGGCTCACGGCCTGGGAGGGCAACCATCGCGCACTTGCCTTCTACGCCAGGTGCCGTTACTCCGACCTTGGAGCAACCATGTATGTCTTTCAGGACGAGCAATTTGGGAACCGGGTGTTCGCCAAGGCGCTACATGCTTCAACCGAAAGTTGACCTACCCTTTACGGACTTGTCCGTCAGTCCTCATGCCCATCCATCGCCGACGCATTGTGCTCGCCGGAGCATCCCTCCCGTTTATCACGTCCTGTGCCACGGACATCCACTTGCTCCGTGAGCGGCCCGTTGTGGCGCTGGCCCAAGACTTGGGCGTTTGCTCCGCGGTATACGCCATGCTGCGAAGGGGCACACCGGCCGTGCCTATTGCAGTCTCAGCATGCGATACACAGCCCGATAGGAGCAAAATTACGCGGCTGGTCGGGTATTGGCCGGAACCTTACGTAGCGCCTGCGAACCGGGCGCACCCTGTTGAGACCATCGAGTGAATGAGCATGTCCCAGAAAATTTTGTCATCCCTTTTTGCCCAAAAGTCTTGGGCCAACCGCGAACTGTTTGATGTTGTGGCTTCGGTCTCGCCAACGGAGCACGGGGATCGCTTGCACGCTGCGATTCGCACGTTGAACCACATCTATGTCGTCGATCGCATCTTCCGCGCCCACCTGTTGGGCGAGATGCACGGTTACGCTGCCACGAACACGACGGAAACGCCCGAGTTGGGCGAGCTGCACTTCGCTGTTGCCGAAACCGACGGTTGGTTTGAGAAGCATGTTGCGGACATTACAGAATCCGACCTCGCACAAAGCGTGGTTTTCCAGTTCACCGATGGCGACTCGGGCACCATGACACGTGAAGAGATGCTGTTCCACGTGCTGACCCACGGGTCTTACCACCGCGGCAATGTAGGCCAAATCCTCAAAGACATTTCGGTCTCGCCCCCACGTGATTTGTTGACCAAGTTTTTGCACGTTCGTGAGCCATCGCGCCGGCATGCCTGAACGTGGCGCTTCGGGGTAGCGCGTCAGCGCTGGACGTGCTATATTTTTAGTAGCGTATTACGCCCATCGGACGAGGGCTGCGGGCTATTTTCTTAAAAATATTCCTGGGTATTGGTGCAAATACCAGTCCACCACCTGCTCATGCCCAAGGCTCAAGAATTCCTTCAGGCGCGGCACCCACATAAAACCCAGCACGCTGGTGGCCATCAGCAAACCGAAGGCGGTGTAGACAGCATCCACGCTCCAATGGGCCAGCGCCAGGCCAACCAATGCTGGGCCCAGGGCTCCAGCTGTTTGCGCGGCCATGGACGATGCAGCAAATATGCGTACCCGGTGGGTTTGTGGAATCGCCAGCGCGCGGTGCGTGGCGCCCACCAGGCCCATGCTGGCGTTGCAAAAGCCTGTGAGCGCCAAGCCCATGACCACCAGATACGGTGACGTGGCAAACCCCACCATCGCCAGCGCAAGACCCTCGCAAAACCCCAGACCCAGGCGCACCCGGTAGCGCCCAAACTGCTGCACCAGTAACTCTGAACCAAAGACGCTGCCCATCAGCACGCCCACTGACAGGGCACCCAGGCACACCCCCAGCCAGTTGCCGCCCAGACCCAGCGCATGCACCTTGATGGGAATCAGAATACCAACGGCCGGGCCCTGGAAGATCCACACCACAAAATTCACCGCCGTCCAGCCGCGCTCCATTGGCACCTGCCACTTGGCGGATATGCCGCTGCGCAGTCCTTGCCACCACTGGGCAAGGCCCACACCGTGCATTGCCGGCATGGCACGGGTAGGGATGCGGGTAGCGCCGACTATGGCAAACACCAGCAGCACGGCATAGACGCCCAATGCTCCCACCACACCGCCCACACCCAATGCCAAGCCTGCCAGTAGCGGGCCGCCAATGCCGCTCAACGATTGGCAGGTTTTACGCATGCGTATCGCACCGGCCAGTTTGTCTGCTGCTAGCAACTCGGCCAGGATAGTTGCGCGCGCCTGATCCACAAACGCCGCCGCTACAGCCTGCGCTGCTGCCAGCGCCATCAGTAGCGGAAGGCTGAACTTTCCCCATGCGGCCAACACGATATAGGCCAGCGCAATGGCAAGCATGGCAGCCAAAGCAAACTGGATCTGCCGTGCCTTGCAGATACGGTCACCAAACGGAGATGCCAGCGGAACTGACAGCAGCATAGCGACGGCCAGTGTGGTGCCGTAGATGGCAACACCGCTCGCGCCGGCGCTGCTGGTCACCCACCAGGGGATTACTACCAGCGCGCAAAGCTCTGCCAGTTGTACCAGGGCATCTGTGAATAGAAAACTGCGCAGCGCAGTAGGCAATTGGGGCACGGGGGGTATCAGCTCACTGCAAAAACGGTGGGTAAGTCTTTTTTGGACTGGGGCAAATATACTGCGGCTTTGCTGCCTTCCCGCGCTACGGTCTCGCTGGGCTACGCTGCCAAGTCGGTACCATGTCAGCTGCTTTCATCGACACCAATACAACGAGGAGACTGCCTTGCCCACGCTATTGAAAACTGCCACCGTGCTCTCTGCCATGTCACTTGTTCTGGCTGGTTGCGCCCAGACTGTGAATGTGCCAGAGGACACGCGCCCACACGACGCCCGCAACGACTTCGTGCCCGCCAATAGCGAGTTCGCGGCGATGGCTAATAGCTCCACGCCCACAGACCGTTGGAACGGTGTGCTGGGTGGTGCGGCCTACCGTGTAGAGGTGCCCACTACCGGGTGGAATGGCAAGCTAGTGATGTACGCGCACGGCTATGCGGGCACCGGCAAAAGCCTGGTGGTGCAAGACCCGCCGATACGCCGCTACCTGATCGACAACGGCTACGCCTGGGCGGCGTCCAGCTACAGCAAAAACTATTACGACGTGCGTGCTGGCGTGGAAGACACGAATGCGTTGGCCCTGGCCTTCAACGACATCGCCGCCCGCAACGGGCGTCCGTTGGCAGCTCCTAGCAAGACCTACATCTTTGGCCGCTCGATGGGCGGCCACATCGCTGCTGCGGCGGTAGAGACCGAGACCTTGGCCACTGCGCGAAACAAGGTTCGCTACGACGGCGCCGTGCCCACTTGCGGCGTGCTGGACGACGAAGGCCTATGGGCCTATTTCGGTGGCTACCAGTTAGCCGCGCAGCAGTTGGCGGGCCTGCCGGCGGCGTCGCTGCCCGTGAGCAACTGGCAACCGATCTCTGCCCACGTGCGCATGGCGTTGTTCAACAGCACCACGTCCTTTGCCACCCCGACACCCCAGGGCCTGCTGCTCAAGAGCATTGTCAAAAATTTGACTGGTGGTGAGCGCCCGTTGTTTGATGAAGGCTTTGCCAACGACAGTTTGCAGAACGTGGTCTGGGGAACTTTTGGTGACGATGGCACCGTGCGCGGCATTCTCAATGCCAATGGTGTCGATACGCGTGGCCTGCGCTACCGCTTTGATGCGCCTGAAGCCGTGGTGGCTGCGTTCAACGCGTCCATCGGCAAGTCCACGCCCGCGCCCGATGCCAACCGCCTGCGCCGCGATGGTCTGCGCTGGATTCCCAAAGTGCATGCGGATTTCAATGTACCGGTATTGACCATCCATACGCTGGGCGACATGTACGTGCCCTTCGGCCAGGAGCAGAGTTACGCCGCGCGCGCCACGGCCAAGGGCCATGCCGGCCTACTGGTGCAGCGCGCCATACGCGCGCCCAGCCATTGCGACTTCACCGTGGCAGAGCAGGCACGGGCATTTGCGGATTTGGCCCGATGGGTAGAGCAGGGTGTCAAACCCGCCGGCGATGACGTCACCACACCCCCCACCATTGCCAGCGCCAACTACGGTTGCACCTTTACCGACAACACGCTGGCCGCGGACGATACCGCGGCCGTAAAGGCGGCGCGTACCCCTGGCAAATTACCGGCGTGTAACGCCCGGCCTGCGGCAGGGGTCACCACACCGACCAAGACATCTTCATGAAAACCGCCACGTTTGCAGCCTGCATTGCGCTTGCAATACCCGCGTTCGCACAAACCACTTCACCACTAGTCTCTGGCATAGATACCAAGGCATTCGACACCTCGGTGCGCGTGCAGGACGATTTCTACGGCCACATCAATGGCCTGTGGGCCAGGACCACGACCATCCCGGCCAGCAAGGCGCGCTGGGGCACGTATGACCAACTGCGCGAAACCGCCCAAGAGCAGGTGCGCACCATCCTTGACGAAACGGTAAAGAACCCAGGCGCCGCGGGCAGCGAGACGCGCAAGATCGCCGACCTGTACATGAGCTTTGTCGACGACAAGGCGCGCAACGCTGACGGTATCAAACCGCTGCAGGCGGACCTGGACCGCATCGCTGCACTGCGCGACAAGAAGGACTTGCCGGCGCTGATGGCCTACCTCAGCCGCAGCGACGTAGCAATGCCGTTTGGGTTGGACATTCACCAAGATGCCAAAGACGCTACGCGCCACGCCGTATACGCAAGCCAAAGCGGTCTGGGTCTGCCCGACCGCGACTACTACCTGAAGGACGATGACACCAAGCTGAAGGCTGCGCGCACGGCCTACCTGCAGCATGTGCAGACCATGCTGGCCATGGGCGGCGATGCGCAGGCAGCGGCCCACGCGTCCGATGTGCTGACGCTGGAAACCGCGTTGGCCAACGTGCAGTGGAGCCGGGTGGAAAGCCGCGATGCACTGAAGACCTACAACCCCATCGCCTTGGACAAACTTGCAGAGCTGACACCAGGCTTTGACTGGCAGGCGTATCTGGACGCTGCTGGTCTCAAAGGCAAGACAGACTTTGTGGTTGTGCGCCAGCCAAGCTACTTCGCGGCCATGGCCGGCGTTGTCAACACGCAGCCACTGGAGGCCTGGAAGAGCTACCTGACCTGGCATCTGCTGGCCAGCTACGCACCGTATCTGTCGACCGCTTTTGTAGAAGAGCGCTTTGCCTTTACCGGCAAGACACTGCGCGGTGTACCCGAAAGCGAGCCGCAGTGGCAGTTGGCGCAGCGCTTTGTCGACAACGCCATGGGTGAGGCGGTAGGCAAGCTATATGTCGCCAAGTTTTTCCCGCCAGAGAACAAGGCCAGGGTGCAGGCCATGGTCGATAACTTTCTGGCGACCTTCCGCGAGGGTATAGACGCGCTGGAGTGGATGGGCCCAGGCACCAAGAAAGAAGCCCAGGCCAAGCTGGCTGGCTTCCGCGCCAACATTGGCTACCCCGACAAATGGCGCGACTACTCCGCGCTGCAGACCCGGCCGGATGACCTCGTGGCCAATGTGCGGGCCACGTACCAATTTGCGTACCAACGCAGCGTGGGCAAACTGGGTCGGCCGGTGCGCCGTACTGAATGGTCCATGCTGCCGCAGACCGTTAACGCGCAGTTCAGCCCACTGAAGAACACCATCACCTTCCCGGCCGCGCTGCTGCAGCCACCGTTCTTCAATGTGAACGCTGAAGACGCCGTCAACTATGGTGCGGTCGGCACCAGCATCGGCCATGAGATCAGTCACGGCTTTGACGACCAGGGCAGCCAGTACGACGGCCTGGGTAATCTGCGCAACTGGTGGACGGCCGAAGACCGTGCCAGTTTTGCGACCCGAGCCGAAGGCCTGGTGCAGCAGTATTCGGCCTTCAGCCCGGTGCCGGGGTATTTTGTGAACGGTAAGCTGACGCTGGGCGAGAACATTGGCGACAACTCTGGCGTGGCCGTTGCTTACAAGGCCTACCGCCGATCGCTGGGCGGCAAGCCGTCCCTGGTGTTGGATGGCCTGACGGGGGAGCAGCGGCTGTACATCGGCTTTGGCATCAAATTTCGCTCGCTGCAGCGAGAGGATGCGGCCATTGTGCAGGTCAAGACCGATCCCCATTCGCCCGGTGAATTCCGCGTGCGCGGCACGGTGGCCAACCAGCTTGGCTTCTACGAGGCCTTTGGCATCAAGCCTGGTGACAAGATGTACTTGCCGCCTGAACAGCGCGTCGTCATGTGGTGAGTTGCCACCAGGAATTGCCGACCATGAATCCACTTGCAGAAGCGTCCACCCCCACCATCCGCGGCTACCACGCCCACATCTACTTCGCGCAAGACACCGTGGCGCAAGCCCGCGCACTGTGTGAGGCCGCGGAGCAGCGTTTTCGCGTGGCCATGGGTCGTGTACACGAGCGGCCGATAGGCCCGCACCCGGATTGGAGCTGCCAGCTCGCCTTCTCGCCTGCCGTGTTTGCCGAACTGGTGCCATGGTTGTCCATGCACCGCGGCGGCCTGGTGGTGTTTGTGCACCCCATCAGCGACAACGAGGTGCTGGACCATACCGACCGCGCGATGTGGATGGGCGCAGTGCGCCCGCTGGACTTGAGCGTGCTGAGCGTGGGGCCGGGGAGCCTGGATTAGCCTCCACGTTCGCCCACTGCACGGGGCTATCTGCTCCCCCGTGGAGGCGGTTACCTTTTCTGGGTTCGACCCAAAGTGGGCGTAGACTAGTGCGAAATTGGCGCCCCGAAGCAGGCTTTGAGTGCCTTGAAAACCGGTGGCTCACCTATTTTGAATAGTTATCATGAAATCGCCATGGACTTTTTTTCTGACCATATCTCCCGCCTTGTTTCTAAGCGTCGCACTAGCGAGTAGCGTCCCGGCTATCGCGCAAACTCCAGAGAAGACGGCTGCCAAGGGTATCTTGTACGAAGTCAAATCGGCGACGAATACCGTTTATTTGTTCGGTTCCCTTCACGTGGGAAAAGCAGATTTCTATCCTCTATCTGAGACTGTCGAGGTGGCTTATCGCCAGACCGATGTGCTGTCCGTGGAGTGGGACGTTTCTGACAACGCCGCAGTGATGAAGTTGCCGCCATTGAGCATGTATTCCCCACCAGACAAACTGGAGAATCATGTGACCGCAGCTACATGGCAAAAGCTTCGGTCGGCGACGGGACCCGCAGCTGAAACTTTCCAGTCGCTCAAGCCCGCGTTCCTGTCGATGAAGTTGATGATGCAGGCGTACACGCGGCAGGGTTACGATCCCAAAATGGCGGTTGATCTGCATTTCATTGAGCGTGCAAAAATCGATAAAAAGAAGGTTGTCGAACTTGAGGGCTTCGACCTTCAGTTGCGAATTCTGGGTGGTTTGAGTGATGAGGATGGAAATGCGATCCTTGATCAAACGCTCGATGGATGGCGTAGCGGTGAGGCGCTGCGTGAAATAGCTGACGTGGTTAGTGCTTGGAAATCTGGTGACGCGGCCAGGGTAGCGACGCTGGTGCGCGATGCTGCCAACAAAGATGCTGGCTCAAAAAAAGTCTGGAAGGTCTTGCTTGATGATCGAAATGTCGGCATGGCAAAAAAAATTGCCACGGCGCTAGAACATGGCGATAAACTTTTCGTAGTCGTTGGTGCAGGCCATTTGGTAGGTGAGAACAGTGTGACGGATTTGCTGATGAAACACGGACTGCAAGTGCGGCAAATCAAGTAATTACACGATAGCAAAGTTGCGAAGAGCTGCATCTAGTCGCAACGCTAGACACGTTACCGGCGTGCTATGGCAAGACGTTTTTTTGCCACTGCGCGATGCGCTGCGCATGGGGTGCTGTGAATTGCCCGCACATTTTCCTTCTCGTGTGGACGTGAAGCAATGAAGCCGCCGGTCAGGGGGCGCCAAGTAATGCATGTTTACTTCCAATGACCAGTCATTCACAAAGGACCGCATCTGCCCCTAAGTGTCTGAGGGACCTGTCCCTGAGCGTCATACTCGACGCCCGGTCCTGGACGTTCAATTAGTCCGAGCGCCCTACAGACCTTGTACGCGGCTCCAGAAGCCCATCTGCACGCTTCCTGGTTCCATTAGCGACAGGTAGTGCTGGCAGGCCTTCGCAAAACCCCCAGGCTCGTTGCCGCTGTGCCAACTCTGGCACAGGGCTTCGGCGCGGGCGGCGCTTTCGGCCAGCACGAGATCCACGTACTCGCCTCGGCCGTTGTGCAGGATGGCATGTTCTACAAACCCTGGCTGGCCTTCGTACAGGCCCTGCACCATCTCGCGGGCGGCGGACGGCAACTCTGCGGCGGTAGAGCCCGCGCGCAGCCGGAAGTGCGAAAACTCGAGTCCTCCCCAGGTCGGGCCTGTACCGTGCACGGCCACCGGCTGACCGATGCGTGGCGCGGCGTCCGCCTGCATCAATCCGAAGTACGCCCCGCAGGCGGGAAAGGACGTGGCCTTTCCAATGGCCTCATGTGCGGCTTCCAGTGAGCGCCAGGTCACTAGATCGGCGTAGTGCCGATCAGCCAGCTTCAAAGTCTGGCGGGCGATGAAGCCAGGCTGTTGGTCCAGGAACTCGCGTTGCATGGCTGTAGAGGCTTCAAGCAGGGCAGCTTCGGTGGCATGGGGGTGCAGGGCGAACTCGGCCCATTCGGTGGTGTGCGGCATGACGATGTATCTTTTGTGGGTTGAACAAGACGTAGATGTTGCGCACTTGACTGCCATAACACGGCAGTCAAGTTGGGCACAATGCGGCCATGACCCTTGTCCCTCGCGCTACGGCCGGCAATCCGTCGCTTCTGAATCGGCTGGAGCGGCTGGACGCACTCACCGCCTTGCTTTCCGACGGACTGCCACATGCAGTGCCGGAACTGGCTGAAATGCTGCGAGTGAGCGAACGGACGCTCGCGCGCGACCTGCAGTTGCTGCGCCAGCGCGGGTTGTCGCTCGAGAGCACAAGTGGACACGGCGGAGGGGTGCGCCTGTCGCGCGATTCGGTTCATTTGAGCTCACTGCTGTTGCGCGAGGAGCAGGCGGTGGAACTGCTGCTGGCCATGGCGGCTAGCGAGGCGCTGGGGTTGTCGCTTTCGGCCGAACTAGCCGGCGTGCGCGCGCAGCTGGCGAGAGCCTTTGCACCGGCGGACCGGGCGCGCATCCGCGAACTGCGCCAGCGCATCCGGGTGTGCACGCCCGCGTCGGATGCGGTGCGGCAAACCCTGCGCCCAGAGGGCCCACGCGTTCGCCGCGTGGTGCACGCCGCGTTCGTGCGCTACCAGCGGCTGGCGATTGCCTATCGCGCGGTGGACGGGCGCAGCAGCCAGCGTCGTATCGAGCCACACGCGCTGCTTCTGGCTTGGCCGTTCTGGTACGTGCTAGCCTGGGATCTTGATCGCAACTTGGTGCGCACCTTTCGCTTGGACCGCATTGAAAGCTCGGAACTACTGGAAGAGACCTTTCGCCCCAGGCCGCTGCAGGCTTTCTGGGACCATTGTGAGGGTGTCGGTTTAACACTTTAAGGTCCTAGAATTTGCCCATTGGGTCGGAGCCCGGCAACTCTTTCACCACGGGGCGTTGCACTTTGAGGGCGGTGCGATGGTGTAGAAAATGTTTGTCCATGACCGCTGATCCATTGAAGCTTTATCTGATGTAGACGGTTTTAGACGGCTGCTCTGCTCGGATGCTGTCGAAAGTGAGTGGGCCTGAATTTACTCATCTGTTTCCGTAAGCAGTCCTACGAGAACGACTGCAGTTGGGCCTGTGGACACCCAGGCGTCCAAAATCGTGCGCAGGTAGCTTACGCTGCCGGTACCAACATTGGGTTGGTCATAATCCGGTCCAACCAATGGGAGCCCCAAAACGAGTGTTTTCTAAATGATCTATCGGTGCTTTAAGGTGCTTATTGGGCTGGGTGCGGCCGTTCTGGTGGGGTGTGCGACACCTTTGCCCGCCGCAGTTCCGCCGCCAGCGAGCCTTGTTCCGCCGCTCCTGGTTTACGCCACCCCGGCGGTGCCGCCAGCTCCGGCGCGACCCTCCGCACCCGCGGGCAGTGACACGAGCGCGCTAATGGGTGATCAGACCCAAACGCCTCTGGTAGCCGGTGAGCCCTGGAGGCAGCGGGGAATAGCCTCCTGGTACGGTAAAAGGTTTAACGGCCGGCGCACGGCCAGTGGCGAGCGCTTCAGCGCTGGGGGTTTTACCGCTGCGCACCGCACCCTGCCCATTCCCAGCTACGTGCGAGTGCGCCGGGTGGCCAGCGGGGAGGAGGTCACTGTGCGTATCAATGACAGGGGGCCGTTTCATCCGGGGCGTGTGCTGGATCTCAGCCACGCGGCGGCAAACAAACTCGGCATCTTGGGATCAGGCAGTGCGGAGGTTGAGATGGAGCTCATGACTGAAGAAGAATGGAGATTCTCGGGGAGTAACACCAACCCCAGCATCTTGCGCAAATAGCTCACGCCACCTTTGTATTGACTGGCGGTATGCATGAAACCTAGGCAAGCTTTTCCCAGCCCACCAGGGCCGCGTGCTGCAACAGCATGATGGTCTTGCCGTCCTGAATCGTACCGGTCCCGATCTGTGCCAGCGCGTCTGGCAGCGTCAGTTCGATCACTTCAATATCCTCCCCCTCGTGCACATGTCCGCCACCCTGTGAAAGCTGGTCGGCCGCCTCGTACGCCGCGGCGAAGAAGTGCAGCTTCTCGGTGACGGAGCCTGGGCTCATATAGGCCTCAAACAGCTTGCGCGGGTTGCGGATCCGGAAACCCGTTTCCTCCGCTGCCTCGCGGCGTATGCAGGTCTCGGGGTCCTCGCCGTCCAGCAGGCCGGCGCAGGCCTCGACCATCATGCCGTCTGCGTTGCCATTCACAAACGTCGGAAAGCGGAATTGGCGCGTCAGAACGACGGTGTTGCGGCTGGCGTTGAACAGCAGCAGCACGGCGCCGTTGCCACGGTCGTAGGTCTCACGGCTCTGGCGCTGCCAGCTACCGTCGCGGCGCAGGTAGTCAAACGTGGTTTTCTTCAGCACATACCAGTTGTCGGACAGCAGTTCGACATCCACAACTTTGACACGGGAAGGGGTTTCTGGGGTATGGACTGGTGTGGTGGATGGCAGGGTAGGTGGCATGGTGGTGATTCGTGCAAAAACGTGCAGTTTAGTATAATTTCATGCAAGTAAAACGAAACGCCATGCTGACCACCCAACGCAAAAAACTGATTCAGGACCGCCTGTTGCAAGACGGCGAAATCATCGCCAAAAGCCTGAGCCAGGAGTGGGGTGTGTCCGAGGACACGATCCGCCGCGACCTGCGCGAGTTGGCCCAAGAGGGCAAGCTGCAGCGCGTGCACGGCGGCGCGCTGCCGGCGTCCAGAGCGCTGGCCACGCTGGATGCGCGCGAGCATATTGGGGCGGCCGACAAGCAGGCGCTGGGGCGGGCCGGCGCGGCCATGGTCAAGTCCGGGCAACTGGTGTTTCTGGATGGCGGCACGACGGCCCTGCAGTTGGCCCGGCATCTGCCCCACGACCTGCGCGCTACCTTCGTCACGCACAGCCCCACCGTAGCGCTGGAGCTGGCGACCAAGCCGCTGCTGGACATCATCATGCTGGGCGGCACGCTATACCGGCACTCCATGGTCAACGTGGGTGCGGCCGTGGTGGCCGCGGTGGCCGGCTTTAGCGCCGACCTGTACTTCATGGGCGTAACTGGTGTGCACGCGACGGCCGGCCTGAGCACTGGCGACTTTGAAGAGGCGGCGGTCAAACGCGCGCTGCACGCGCAGGCGGCCGAGACCATCGTGCTGGCATCTGCCGAAAAGCTGGGCACAGCGTCGCCCTATGTGGTGGCGGCCGTCGGGGCGGTGTCTGCCATCATGGTGCAGCCAGGGGTGTCCGCAGATAAGGTCCAGGCGCTGAACGCCGCTGGTGGCCGCGTGGTGGTGCTGGAGTAAGTCCTAGGATTCGATACAGTTTTGATAGCTGCTTACGCTTGTTGCACGAGGGCTACAGCCCCATTTGTCATATGACTTCAGCTGAAAAGGGCCTCAAACCCCGCCACCGGTTCGAAGCGCTTGTTGCGAAACAGCAGCCGCGTCACGCCTGGCAGCGCGCGCTGCGCGACCGAGTGCCGCGGGTCGCCTGGGTAGCACAGCACGCGTGTGCCGTTTTCGTCAAATGACTCGGGCAGCACCAGCGGCGGCGGCTGCTTGCGCGCTGCATCCATGACGCTGGCCACCGTGTGGTGGCGGGACAGGTGCGACAGGCTCATGATCTGCGGTGGCGCCAGTTCGATCTGGCCATCCCAGTACTGCTGCAGCGCGGTGCGCGGCGCCAGCCACACGCTCTCGGTGGCCTCGTAGGCATCGTGGGTAGCTTCTTGCTCCGCTGGCACGGCCGCCACAAAGAAACGGGTGTCAAAACGCTTGTTGGTAACCGACGGCATGCGCGGCGTGATCCAGCGGCTCCACGGCAACACGTGCTGTGTCTGCAGCCGCACCTGTAGCTCGGCCAGCAACTGGTTGAAGGGCTTGGCCGTGTCATGCAGCAGCGCGGCGCGGGCGGTGGCGATGTCGGGGGTGAACAGCACGCGGGATTCTTCAAAGGCCTCGCGTAGCGCTGCTACGTACAGCCCGGTCGCCGTACTGACCGGCGTTTGCGGCTCGCCCAGTGCGGCGTGCAATTGGCCCGGGTCCTGGTCCAGGTGGGCGGCGGCGTCCAACAGGGCGTCGTTGGCATCGAGCTTGCCGCCAGGGAACACGTAGGCACCGCCCAGCACGTCCGACAAACCGTGGCGTTTGACGAGGAACACCTCCAGGCCACTGGGCGCATCGCGCAGCATGACGACGGTGGCGGCGTCGCGGGGTGGGGCGGTGGGTACTTCGGAGTTCAGTTCCATGGTGTTATGACAGGGTGTCTCGGTGTTGACGCAACGGCGGCCAGCGGTGATTTACAGTGTTTGCTGAATCGCGATTCTGCGCCGCAGATCTGCCTTGCTGTGTTGTTTGCCAATAAAAGGAAGTGTGTCTATGACGATCGATTTCAAAGGGCGTGTTGCCATTGTGACGGGTGCGGGCGGCGGCCTGGGTCGCGAACATGCCTTGGCACTGGCGGCGCGTGGCGCCAAGGTGGTGGTCAATGACCTGGGCGGCGCACGTGATGGCTCTGGCAGTTCGCTGAGCGCCGCCGAGGCCGTGGTGGCCGAGATCCGCGCTGCGGGCGGTGAGGCCATTGCCAACGGCGCATCCGTCACAGACTGGGACGCCGTGCAGGCCATGGTGAAGCAGGCGGTGGACACCTGGGGCCGCGTCGACATTCTGGTCAACAACGCCGGCATCCTGCGCGACAAGAGTTTTGCCAAGATGGAGCTGGCTGATTTTCGCCTCGTCATGGACGTGCACCTGATGGGTGCCGTGCACTGCTGCAAGGCCGTGTGGCCGCACATGGTGGAGCAGAAGTACGGCCGCATCCTGATGACGACGTCCAGTTCCGGGCTGTACGGCAATTTCGGCCAGTCTAACTACGGCGCGGCCAAGCTGGCAGTGGTGGGCCTGATGCAGACTTTGTCCATTGAAGGTGCCAAGTCCGACATCCGCGTCAATTCGCTGGCGCCCACGGCCGCCACGCGCATGACACAAGACCTGATGACCGAGGCCGTGCTGGCCGCGTTGAAGCCCGAGGCGGTGGTTCCCGCCATGCTGGTGTTGGTGTCCGAAGGCGCGCCCACGCGCACCACGCTGTGCGCTGGCGCCGGCAGTGTGGAGGCCGCCCACATCACGATGACACAGGGCGACTGGATTGGCGTTGGCAGCGATGCGCCGGAGCGCTTGGCAGCCCAGCTGCAGACCGTGCTGGACCGCAATGGCGAGACCGTGCCGCCCAACGGCTCCGCGCAAGGCTCGCACGAGGTGGCCCGCGCGATGGCCAAGCTGGTTTGAAGTCTGCCTAAGAACTGAGCGGCCCTGCTACGGTGGGCCGCATGTCGGGCTGTTCGCTGGCGGACAGGGCCATGCGCTCGGCCTGGT
This sequence comes from Rhodoferax sp. ZS1R8, assembly GCF_056521325.1. Lineage (NCBI taxonomy): Bacteria > Pseudomonadati > Pseudomonadota > Betaproteobacteria > Burkholderiales > Comamonadaceae > Rhodoferax > Rhodoferax sp. ZS1R8. The sequence continues at coordinate 766,189 of NZ_JBWMBA010000002.1, forward strand.
CGATGATGGCGGCGGCGTCGGTCTTGTCGGCGTGTATCGATACGGCGCCGATGCCGAACAGGGGTACAAAAGAGTGGTAGTCGCCATCGGGCCCCAGTATGTTCAAGGGCTTGCCCATCAGGTAGTGCAGGCGCTGCAGGGTTTTCTCCACCAGGCGCGTCTTGCTGTCGGTGGAGATCACGACCACAAAGCAGCGTGGGTGGTAGAGCCCCACCACGTTGCGGAAGCCCACCGAGCGGCGCAGCCGGGCCGACATCGCTGCCAGTATCTGCTTGTCGGCGTTGTGGCCCGCGGCTTCGGCCAGTTCGTACAGGTTGCGCACATGCAGGCAGATAACCGTGCATTCCTGGTGCCGGCGCGCGCTGCGCCAGAACGCATCATCCATCTTGGACAGCAGCACCGAACCCTTGGGCAGGCCGGTGGCGGCGTCGTCCCCCTGATCGAGACCCGCCAGGCGTACCAGGCGGCGGTTCAGCCGGTCACGGCGCAATCCCAGGTAGGTGCCCACCATGAAGTAGCCCACCGTGCAGACCGCGGTCAGTGTCCACATGCCCATGCCCAGGTCGGCGTGCAGCGCGTGCGCATACAGCCCGGCGATCATGCAGGCAAGCAAAGCGCTGGCACCGAGTATGCCCATAGCCAGCCGGTCTCCCAGCGCAACAGCACGCAAGGCAATCACTACGCTCAGCAGCACGGCTAGGGCAGTGATACCAAAGGCAATGGCCAGCAGGCTGGGCCAATCTTCCGGCGGGCGTAGCAGCGTCAGCACGACCATGACCACGCCCGCCCCAAACTGGGTCCAGGCGCCCCAGCGCACGGTGTGGCGCACGACGCGGTCTTCGGCCGCAACCCCCATCCACAACCCCAGATAGCTCAATGCCAGCGCGCCGCTGAACAGGCCTAGGCTGTTTTGCAACAGGTGCAGTATCTGGGATGAGAGCGTGGGGAACAGCGCTTGCGCCAGATCGGTCAGCGCGACGCATGCCGCGCCGGTCAGCACCACGAACACAAAGGCGCGGGCCGATGCAATGCTGCGCCGTATCACGGCATCCGCCAGAGCGAACGCAGCCAGTGTCGCCACGCCTCCCAGCATGGCCGACCAAAGAATGAGTTCGGCGGGCTGCATGCGGGATTATGGTGGTAACTTAACCTTGGCCAGCAACGATTTTTGGGCTGTGGTAACTTTGCGCCCCACAGAAAGTTAAGGGCCATCGGCATGCATTCAATTTCACAGGCCCTGGGGTCGCTTACCGCATCGCGCATACACGGCATCCGCCGTGGTGTGGAAAAAGAAAGCCTGCGCACGCTGCTTAATGGTGGCCTGGCGACCACGCCCCATCCGAAGGCGCTGGGCTCGGCGCTAACGCATGCCAACATCACAACAGATTTCAGCGAATCGCAGGTCGAATTGATCACCGGTGTGCATGCTGGCGTGCAAGATTGTGTGGATGAACTGGTGCAGGTCCAGCAGGCAACGATGCGCGCGCTTGGCGACGAGATGCTGTGGGTGTCCAGCATGCCGTGTCGACTTCCCGAAGACGACGCCATACCACTGGGGCAGTACGGCACGTCTAATGTGGGCCGGTCCAAAACCGTGTACCGCATGGGCCTGGGCTACCGTTACGGCCGGCGCATGCAGACCATCTCGGGCATCCATTACAACTGGTCATTGCCCGATGTCAGCAGCGAGCAGTATTTTGGCCTGATCCGAAATTTTCGCCGCCATGCCTTCTTGTTGTTGTACCTGTTTGGCGCGTCGCCTGCCGTGTGCTCCACCTTTGTCGCCGGGCGCCCGCACCAGCTGCAGGCGCTCAATGCACACACCATGTACTTGCCCTATGCTACGTCGTTGCGCATGGGGCGCCTGGGCTACCAGAGTGATGCGCAGGCCACGCTCGCCGTCAGCTACAACAACCTGCAGGGCTATGGCGGCTCGTTGGAGGAGGCGCTTACGCAGGCCTATCCGGCGTATGAAGCCATCGGTGTGCGCGGACCGGACGGTGAATACCGCCAGTTGGCCACCAGCCTGTTGCAGATTGAAAACGAGTTCTACGGCACGATACGCCCCAAGCGTGTCATCTTCCCCGGCGAGCGCCCGCTGCATGCATTGCGCGAGCGTGGCGTGGAATATGTCGAGGTGCGCCTGATGGACCTGGACCCGTTCGAGACGGTAGGCATCAACGCCCAGACCATGCGTTTCCTGGACGTTTTCCTGTTGCACTGCCTGCGCAGCGACAGCCCGAACGATTCGCCCGAAGAGATTGTTGCACTGGCGTACAACCAGCACAACGTAGCCGAGCGCGGCCGCGAGCCGGGGCTGCTTTTAGAGCGTGGTTCGGGCACCGTCACGTTGAAGGACTGGGGACTGGAGTTGGTGGAGCAACTGGGCCCCATCGCCTTGGCGCTGGATGCAGCGCACGGCACTGGTGACTACAGCACCGCGGTGCAGGCCGCCGTTCACGGCTTGCAGCACCCCGACACACTGCCGTCGGCCCGTGTGTTGCAGGCGATTACCGAACAATTCGACGGTTCGTTTGGCGCCTTTGCGCGGGCGCAATCGCTGCTCATACGCCAAGCCATGCTGGATATGCCGATGTCCGAGGAGCTCCAAGCGCGCTTTGAGACGCTGGCACGCGAGTCCTGGGAGGCGCAGCGCAACATCGAGGCAGCCGACACCATGCCGTTTGACATCTACTTGCAGGAGTATTTGTCGCACAACCGCCTGGGCGCGGCCAAGGCGGCGTAGTCACTGTTGGCGTGAATGAAAAAAGGGTCTGAGCGCATGGCACTCAGACCCTTCTCTACTGCGGTCCTGCCACTTTGCAGTGGCCGGATGCGTGGCTGTGATTAAGCAGCAACCTTGGCTGTGCGAACGGCCTTCTTGGCAACCGTAGCGGTCTTGGCTGGTGCTGCTTTCGCAGCCTTGACAACCTTGGCTGTCCTAACTGCCTTGGCGCGCGCGGGCTTGCCTGCCAGTTTGATTGCCAGTTCGCCGGATTTGGCTTCGATTTTGGCAGCGACCTTGGTCACGGCTTGGGCGGCTGGCACAGCGGCGGTAGCCAGGCTGCTCAGCGTGGTGACGCCGGTAGACTTTTCGAAACGGCCGGCGTTGGCAGACACTTGCACGACGCCCTTGCCAGCCAGTTCCACGGCCTTGTTGACGACCAGGTTAGCGTTGTCAGAAGTCACTTCCACGCCACGGACGTAGTAGGCAGTCAGCTTTTGCTCAGCAGACAACGCATTCTTGCGGGTCTTGGCGCTCAGGCGCGAACCGGCCTTTTCCAGGGCAGCCACAAAGCTTTGGTCCATGAACACGGCAGCGCGCTCATTGCCCACGCGGTAGGCGTTGATGACGTTCTTGGCAGTGTTGCCATAGGATTCGATCAGTTCGTTGGTGACGGTTGCGAGTTTTTGGTTGGCCATGAAAATGCTCCTGAAGAAAAAATGAAAAAGATGAGAAACCTCTTTGCTGGGTTGGATTCTGTCGGGTCGTCCTAGTGCAGGCACCTTAATTCGGGCAGTTTTCCTAGAGGCGTGTGCCTAGTACGCCTCCACGATCCACCGCTACGCGGGGCGCTGCCCATAGGGGACTAACTCATCGTGGGTCGGCCCGGGCGGAGATTTGGCCCAGTCTGCGCAAACTGTCCGACAATCGAGTGTTCCCCCAATCAGCATCCAAGAAGAGGTTTTAGGCGTATGGCGATTCAGTGGTTCCCAGGTCATATGCACCTGACGCGCAAGGCAATCGAAGAGCGCATCAAAGAGATTGATGTGGTCATCGAACTGCTGGATGCACGCCTGCCTGGCTCCAGCGCCAACCCTATGCTGGCGCAGTTGACCGCTGGCAAGCCGGCGCTCAAGGTGCTGAACAAGCAGGACCTGGCTGACCCGGCCCGCACGCTGGAGTGGCTGGCCCACTTCAATGCTCTGCCCGGCACGCGTGCGATAGGGTTGGACGCCAGCATGACAGCACCCGCCCGCGCACTCATAGATGCCTGCTTCGCCCTGGCTCCCAGCCGTGGGCAGAGTATGACCAAGCCCATGCGCGTGCTGATCTGCGGGATACCCAATGTGGGCAAGTCCACGCTGATCAACACCTTGAAGGGCAAGCGCTCGGCGGTGACCGGCGATGAGGCTGGCGTCACCAAGATCGAGCAGCGCATCGTGCTGCAGGACGGTTTCTACCTGTTCGACACGCCCGGCGTGCTGTGGCCGCGCATCATCGTGGCCAAGAGCGGCTACAACCTTGCGGCCAGTGGTGCCATTGGCCGCAATGCCTTTGACGAAGAAGAGGTGGCGCTGGAACTGCTGGACTACCTGCGCCAGCATTACGCCCCGCAGGTGGAGGCGCGCTACAAGATCACGGGCGTGGCGCAGCAGACCGACGAGCAGATTCTGGAGGCGATAGGGCGCAAGCGTGGCGCGCTGCTGCCCGGTGGCAAGATCAACCTGCAAAAAACTGCGGACCTGGTGATCCACGACTTCCGCTCGGCCGTCATGGGGAGCGTTACGCTGGAGACGCCCACAGAATTCGCACAATGGCTGGCCCACGGCCAGAAGCTCGATGCCGAGCGTCAGGTCAAGAAAGAGGCTATCGAATTCGACCGCGCGATACGTTTCAAGAAGGTACCGCGGCCACCCCGCAAAAATGGTTCCGACAACGAGTCTTCAGATTGAATCGGCCGCTAGCCCTTGTGGGAAGCGCGTAAGCAGCTACCAAATTTATAGCTACTTGGTCCCCTTTTCGCTACGGTGGGGAGTCTTCGCGGGAGATTCGCCCTGGGCGCGGGACACCGGGGCGTTGCATGGGCGACAATCCACGGCCCATGAGAACCCTATTGCCCCTGCAACTGCTGTTTGCCCCCGACAGAAATGACCCCGATCCGCTGATCATCTACCACGGCCATAGCTGCCCTGATGGTTTTGCGTCCGCGTCGGCTGCCTGGTTATTTTATGAAGGCAAGGCCGAGTTTCTGGGGCTGGACCATGGCAACGTGCGTACGCTGGACGACCTGCCGGCGCTGCAGGGCCGGGCGGTCTATATCCTCGATTTTTCGTTCTCGGCCGACATCCTGCGCGGCATTGAAGAGCGCGCCGCCAAGCTGGTGCTGCTGGACCACCACAAGAGCGCTGCCGAGCAACTGACCGGCTTCGCTTGCCGCTGTGGCGTCGTGCACTTCGACATGGACAAGTCCGGCTCGCGTCTGGCGTGGGAATTCTTTCAGCCCAACCGACCCCTGCCAGACCTGGTGCGTTTCATTGAAGACCGTGACATCTGGACCTGGCAATACCCCGAGAGTGCCGGTTTCCTGGCCGCCCTGGACATGGAGCCGTTTGATTTTGCCCACTGGGCAGCGATGGCCGCCTTTACCGAGGAACAGGTCGCCGCATTCATGGCCCGGGGTCAGGCTATGGATGAGAAGTTCAACAAATTGGCCAGTGGTATTGCAGAGGGCGCGCAACCCCTTTGTTTCAACGGCCAGCACGGGCTGATGGTCAATGCGCCGGGCGTCTTCCACAGCGTCGTGGGTGACATGCTGTCGCGCCAAAGCGGCAGTTTTGCGCTGCTGTGGTGTGTATCGAAAGAGGGGATTGTGAAGGCTGGCTTGCGCTCGCAGCGTGACTTTGACTGCATCGCGCTGGCCCGCAGCATGGGCGGCGGCGGCCATGCTCAGGCCTGCGGCTTCAAGATGGGCAAGGAGCGCTTGCCCGAACTCTTGAGCGGCGTGTTTACTTCGTCTTGATCTTGCCGCGTGGAATCACTGCGGTGACCGGAGCCATCGGGCGGTCCGATGTTGAGTTTTTGGGCTCAGACGTGTCCTTCTTGGGCTTTTTTGCCATTTTTTCCTTGCGCTGATCACCTTTAGCCATATGTCCTCCGAATTCAATCCCGACATGGGATTCAAGGGAGGATATTACGGCAGAAACAGGCCAATATGCAGATGCCCCCGCTTGTTGTGGCGGACGCTTGCGTCTACCATGCGCATCCACACCATTTACGGAACGCGCGCCATGGCCCAAGACCTGATCCCCAGCACCCAATGGCAGGAAAACGTGGCCCCCGATGAAACCGAGCGCTATGCCCGGTATGGCCAACAGTTCGCCGAAATACAGGCCAGAAAATCAAAAAAGTATGGCAATGGCCGGGCACTGCACCGCAAGCAATTGACTGCGGCCAAAGGCACGCTGGAGGTGTTGGCCGTTGTGCCCGAGTTTGCGCGCCACGGCTTGTTTGCCAAGCCCGGCAGCTTCGAGACATGGGTGCGGTTGTCCAACGGCGGCCTGGACAAGGCCCCTGACCGCACACCCGATATCCGTGGATTTGCGCTGCGCGTGCTTGGCGTGCAAGGTGAATCGGCATTGGGCAACGGACTTGCCGTAAGCCAGGACTTTGCGCTGATCAACCAGGAGGTGTTTGGCTTTAGCGGTTCGGATGATTTCGTGCAGTTTGTTGTGGCGGCTTCGCAGGGCGGCGGCAAGCTGCTGAAGCATCTGTTTGCCCGGTATGGTGTGTTCGGCGCACCGGTGCGTCTAGTCAATATGGTCAAGACAGTTGGCAAATCCTTTAGCGGGTTTGCTACCGAGCCCGTATTCAGCGCTGCGCCTATGGCCTGCGGCCCCTACGCCGTGCGGGTGCGCATCCTGCCCGCTGCCGGCAATGGACCGGCCCGTGCCGACGCCAAGCAGGACTGGGGCGCGGACTTTACCGCCAAGCTACGCGAGCAGAGTTTGGAATGGGATCTGCAGTTGCATCCGTTTGTGGATGCCCAGCGCACACCTATTGAAGATGCCTCTGTCAACTGGCCCAGCCCCTACACGACGGTGGCGCGTTTGACGCTGCCCAAGCAAGACAACAGCTCTGCGCAGGGGCAGGCGTTTGTCCAGCAGGTGGAGTCGGCTATCTTTGACCCGTGGCAGGCGTTGGCAGCGCACCGGCCGCTGGGCGATGTGATGCGCGCGCGCAAGGCGGTATATTTCATCAGCCAGCAGGCGCGGGGCGCTACTTGAAATAGTGGGTTTGGTGCCCAGCTACAGGGTCTGATAACGACGTATGGACTGGAGCGTGCCATGGCTTTTATTCTTTTGTGTGGCTTGGCGCTGCTCCTGATTGCAGGCTTGCTGGGCCAGCCCTATTGGCTGGCCTACCGCCGCAGCCGCGTGCGCGCCGCGGCTTTTCCTGCCACCTGGCGCAAAATCCTGCAGCGGCGCGTGCCGCTGGTGCGCAAGCTTCCGGCCCATCTCCAAATGCAGTTGAAGAAGAACATGCAGGTCTTCATCGCCGAGAAATCTTTTCTAGGGTGTGCGGGCCTGCGCATTACCGAAGAGATGCGTGTGGTCATAGCCGCGCAGGCTTGCTTGCTGATATTGAACCGCGCTACTGATTACTTTGCCAACGTGCGCCAGGTGCTGGTCTACCCCGGGGCTTTCTTTGTCAACCGCACCTCTATGGACTATGCGGGTGTGCAGCAAGAAAACCGCCAGGCGCTTGCTGGCGAATCATGGTCCCAAGGGCAGATCATTTTGTCGTGGCAAGACACGGTGGAGGGCGCAGCCGTGCCCGACGATGGCCGCAATGTGGTGATCCACGAGTTTGCCCACCAACTGGACCAGGAAAATGGCGCTGCCCGCGGCGCACCGCCGCCCACCTTGGGGGACCGGGAATACGACGCGCGGCGTTGGTCGCAAGTATTCCACGCTGCGTACGCCCAGCTGCAATCCGAAGTTCTCAACGGCGTGCAAGGGCTGCTCAACCACTACGGTGCGCAAGACCCGGCCGAGTTCTTTGCGGTGGTGTCCGAAGTCTTTTTCGAACAGCCGCGGGAGCTTGCAACCGAATATCCCGCGCTGTACCGCGAGCTCAGTGGCTACTACAAGGTCGACCCGGCAGGGTGGTGAAGCGGGTCTATATCCCTTCAAGCATGACCATGGTGCGGCGCGCGGATTCGCGGCTGATCGGCAAGATCGCTTGGTATTCAGCAGAGTCGTAAAAACGGTTGGCCGAGTCGGCATCTGGGAAACGAATGAGCACCATCCGCGTCGGAGACCACAGATCGGTTTCCTTCAATGTCAGGTTGCCGCCACGGGCCAGGTATTCGCCGCCATACTGTTCTACCAGCGGTTTGGCCTTGAGCTTGTAAGCTTCATAGCGCTCCGGTTTGTCAAGCAAGGTATCGACGATGAGGTAGGTGGCCATGGAAGTTTCCTTTTTTTCAGTTGGTCAATTTAAAAGTTTTCTCGCGGTGGTGTGGACGCTCAGTACAAACCCCGGACACGGGCCTGCAAACGGCTCAGGCCCAGCAAGGCGTCGGTGAAGGGCGTTGCTACGGCGGTCAGTGTGCCCAACTCTTTTACTACCGTGACCAAGGCATCGAGTTCCACTGCCTTTCCCGCTTGAATGTCTTGCAGCATCGATGTTTTGAAAGCACCTAGCTTCAATGTCACCTGGTGACGGTCCGACGGCTGCTGCTCAATCGGGATACCAATGCGATTGCCGATCTCTTTGGCTTCCAGCATCACGCTGGAGACAAAGTTTCGCACCAGCTCGTCGCCCAAAATGAGGTCGGTGGTGGCGCCTGTCAGTGCGCTGATGGGGTTAACCGTCATGTTGCCCCAGAGTTTGTACCAAACGTCTTTTTGGATTTGTGGTGAGACTGAGGCGGCAAACCCTGCCTGCACCAGTAGCGCTGCCAGGGCCTGTGCGCGGGCGCTGACGTTGCCCGAGGGCTCGCCGAGAATCAGGCCATTGCCGAAGTGGTGGTGTATGACGCCGGGCGCATCTACCGAGCAACTGGCATGCACGACGCAGCCGACGACCGTGGCCGCGGGAATGGCGGCGGCGATATCGCCGTTGGCATCAACCGACTGCAACTGTGTGCCAGACAGTGCGCCGCCGAAGCCCTCGAAAAACCACCACGGCACGCCGTTCATCGCGGTCAGCACCACAGTGTCCGGGCCTATCAATGGGCCTATCTGCAGCGCAACTTCGCGCAAGGCCGGCGCTTTTACCGACACAATGACAAGGTCCTGCGGACCGAGCTCCGCTGCCACATCGCTAGCCCTGACGGGGTGCTGTTCGGTGCCGATGCGCAGGCCTTGGGATTGGAGGGCCGCGAGTGTAGAGCCGCGCGCAAATACGCTGACCTTGCAGCCCGCCCGCGACAGACCCGCCCCTATCCAGCCACCTATGGCGCCGCACCCGACGATGCATGCAGTGTTAAAGGTGATGTTCATGTCATGTGGCTTTCAAGTCGACAAAATTTGCCGCAACGCCGTTTTTTGCAAAAACTGTCAAAAGCGTGCCTTTGAAACATTCGCGGAAGTGCATTTGGGCTTGGCTGGATGCGTTATGAACAAAGTTATCCACAAAGTGCTCCACAAAAATTGTCGAGGCTGGCATCACGGTGGTTCCTTGTCGTAAAACTGGTTGGGAGATAATTTTCCCTATCACGGACATACGCGTCATTGGTAAATTTGGCAACGAACTCCCCGGGTTAACCCTGTATTGGAATGGTGTTTCAAATGCTGGTATGTTAGAAAATCCAGAAAAGGCGCGAGCCGTGGTGCTTTGTTATCCACAATGCTGACCGAGCGGGGAATGGGACACAGGTCAGGCAAATGTTAAAAGGCCAAGCCGGGTTGCGTCAGGAATTCAAGCTCTTCTGGGGTCGAAAGACGCCCCAATATCGCGTTGCGATGCGGGAATCGGCCAAATCGGTCAATGATGGCTTTGTGCCGTAGCTCGAATGCCAGTGTTCCCTCCATTCCTGGCTGCGCAAACAACGCCATCCCCTGGGCATGAATCAGCTGGGACTCACTGTGCATGTAGGGCATATAAGCAAAGGTGCGTCGTGCGGGTTCGAGCACATAGTCTTGACCACTGGCGACCAGTTCCTGTGCCAGCGTCAGCGCTTGAGCGTCCTGAAGGAAAGATGTGGGGGTGTCGCGGTAGATGTTGCGCGAAAACTGGTCCAGAACAATGATTTCGGCCAGTCGCCCTTGCGGCGTGGCGCGCCATGAGAATAATTCTCCTCTGGACGCAGACGTCAAAAGCGCCCCAAACCGTTCACCCATTCGGGCGTCCAGCAGGCTGTCTTTTGCAAAACGTTGTGCTGCGCTCAGTTCTTCAAACCAAAATTGGAGGATATCTTGTGCTTGCATGGGGTTGCGTGGTACGTGCGGCGCCGCGAGTTTGCCGATGGTAATGCTTAGATGCCCCGGGCAAATGGCCTCGCCCGACTTTTGTGGCAGAACTTTGGGCACGCGTCAACGCTTGTGCGGACTACAGCGTTGCTACAGTTAGACACGACGAAGATGAGCTCCCAGAGGCGGATACGCCAGCTTGTATACTGGTTTTGACGGTTCTTCTCGTTCGGACGGTCGCCGTGTTTTTAGAAGTTATCAATTTTCACTTTGGAGTTCTTATATGAATAAAGTTCTTGTCGCTCTGTTGGCTGGTATGGTTGCTGTGGGCGCGTACGCTGCTGACGACGCTAAGAAGACCCGCGCTGAAGTCAAGGTCGAAGCTGCTGCAGCAACCAAAAGTGGCGAAGTTGCCATGGGCGAAGCCAATGGCATGGCCAAAGCCGCTGAAGCCAAGCTGACCAAGGAAGAAGCTGCTGCTGTACGCGCCAGCGTCAAGGCTGAAGCCAAAGACGCCAACAAGAAGGGCGACACCGCCGGTGGCGAAGCCAACGGTTTGGTAGCCAAGGCTGAAGCGAAGCTGTCCAAGGAAGAAATGGCTGCTCTGCGCGCCAGCGTGAAGGCTGAAGCCAAGGACGCCGTCAAGAAGGGCACCGTCAAGATGGGTGAAAAATAAACAAACAGACCTCGACCCGCTCGAGGCGTTTGTTTCCAAGAAGGGCCTGCGGGCCCTTTTCCTTTTATAGCTGTTCTTCAGGCACCAGCGGGCTCAGTATCCACGCCTTGAAACGCAGCCAGAACGACGTGTCGGGTTCGGTTGTCAGAAGCACTTCCCTGTCGTCATCCATGCCCAGCCATTCAATACCATTGCCGCTCTTGGCCAGGCGTACCTGGTACGCGCTTTGTAACCTGTCGATGTCTATGACCCGTATGATTTCGCGGGCGATTTCAGGGCAGTCGATGACGGCACCGAATTCGGTGTTCACAGTGGCTGATCTCGGGTCCAGGTTCATGGAGCCGATGAACGAGGTCTGGCGGTCCATGACGAACAGCTTGGCATGCAGCCGCCCTAAAGATTTACCGAACAGGAAGGGCCGCTTATTGTCCTTCACCCGTGTCGAGCTCAGTTCGTACAACTCAATCCCTTCTGCAAGCATCTGTTCCCGGTAGCGACTGTATCCCGTGTGCACCACAGGCTCGTCGGTAGACCCCAATGAGTTGGTCATCACCGTTACCTTGACCCCTCGCTCGCGAAGTTGCTTCAAGAATTTCATTCCCTTAACGCCCGGAACGAAGTACGGAGAGGAAGCAACCACTTCGCGTTTGGCCCTACCGACAGCTTCCAGCACGTTATAGGTCACACTGGTCTCCAGCAGTTCGCCGCCGGCAGTCCCCTCAAACGGTTTGTCGGGATGGTCCGCAAATACATAAGCCGTGCCCCAATGCAAACCCAAACGGCCAGCGTCCAGGTCGTCTGCTATGGGCGCATAGCCAAGCACGTCTGTTGTGGCAAGGGGAAGGGGCGCCGGTGTCTTGACCGGGCCTGTTTCGTTTTCAAAGAAGGCCAACAACTCTTCTTTCGTGTGTTCAGTCTTGGCAATGGATTCCAACGGGTACACGGCCCGGCTGTTCCAGTAGCGGTCAAACAATGCGCCCATGGCGGGCAACACGTTTCCGATGACAAACGCGTCGAGGTCCACGAAGTTTTCGGCCGCGCCGCGCAGGTAGTATTCATTGGCGACATTGCGCCCTCCAATCACCGCCATGGCACCGTCCGCAATAAAGAGCTTGTTGTGCATGCGGTGGTTCACCCGCGAAATGTCGCCTAGCGATGCCAGGAAGCGGCTAGTTTGACCACGATCTCTGGCGCAGCAGAACGGGTTGAAGAGCCGCACCTGAATATTCGTGTGGGAGGCCAGTGCGAGGAACAATGGATCCAGGCCACCTGTATAGAGATCGTCGATGAGAAGGCGAACCCGAACACCGCGCTTGGCAGCATCTCGCAGCGCACGCAAAAACCAGCGCCCGGTTTCATCATTTTCAATATGGTAGTACTGCACATCCAGTGACTCTTCGGCGCGCTCGGCCAGCTGCACACGCGTGTCCAATGAAAATGTGCCCAGCGGCATCAACCGAAAACCCGACAACGCGGGTCCGGGCAAGGATGCATTTGCGATGCGGCCGAGTGTGGTGTTGTCTGAACCTTCAATCGCCTCAGAGGTAATGGCTTCACGGTTTACGCTCGGCAACGCGGTGGCGCAGCCTGTCAGGATCGCGCCGAGCCCCACCAAAGTCAGTACGACCAGTAAGCTGCGTAGAAGGCCCTTGCCACCCGTTCCGCTATACTGGTTTTGAACTCTTCGATATGTGAGGCTGCGCGATGGGACCATGGTCTAAAGTAGTTGTGTCGATTGCTCTGGTGGCTGGCAATGCTTGCGCACATGCGGCTTTGGACGTTGGAGAGATCGCTCCGAAGTTTACGACACAAGCCGCCATCGCAGGCAATGTGATCAAGTACTCACTGGCCGAAGAACTGAAAAAAGGCCCAGTCGTTTTGTACTTTTTTCCGTTGGCATTTTCTGAAGGCTGTTCCATCGAAGCCCACAATTTTGCAGAAGCTATCGATCAGTACAACGCGCTGGGTGCCACGGTGATTGGCGTGTCGCGTGACGATATTGAAACCCAGAAAAAATTCTCTGTTTCGGATTGCCGTGGCAAGTTTGCCGTAGCGTCTGATGTCGACCAGAGCATCATGAAATCCTATGATGCGGTGCTATTTTTTCGCAGCGACTATGCCAACCGCGTGTCCTTCGTCATCTCGCCCGAAGGCAAGATCATCTACCAATACAACAGCCTCAACCCGGCCAAGCATGTATCCAACACGATGGCCGCGCTTAAGTCCTGGCGCCAGTTTGGCGTTGTGAAGTAAAGCCAGCATGCGGTGCCTGGACCGTTTGGGGTAGATCCCGTTTATTGCACGCTCGCTGGGTAGCGCTCGCCTACCCAGCGCTCAAACTGCTGGCACATGGCCTGGTCGGATTCGCTGTTGTCGGCAATCAGTTCTGCACCATGCACGATGCGGATCGTAGCGTCCAGATTTGGAGCGGGCGGGGGTGGGTAACTACGCGAACGCGCCTGTGCGATCTTGGTCTGCGCCTCGGCCCAAGCCTCCTCCACAGTCTGGTTGCAACTGTCAGCCAGGTATTTGGCGTTAAATGGCTCGCCGGTCAGGCTCATCAGCGTGTCGTTATGGCTGATGCTGTTGCCGCGTGACCAGTAGTGCTGGGACAGCGCGGGGCCAATGGCGGGGTTGTCGGTCAGATAGCCATAGGTGCGCTCAAAGTAGGCGCGGGTCTGGTAGACCGCCATGTTGGCCAGCAGGTAGCCATGGTAAGCAGCTGCAGATTCCTGGTTCAACAAATGCGGGATCGCCAGCAGCGGGCGGGGACCTACGGCCACACCCAGGATGCGCAACTCAGTCGCACGGGCCAGCGCCAACACCGTGTCCGGAGTCAGTTCATCATCGTTCAAGCGGTACAGCGCGCGCTCAAAGTAGGGCACGACCAGAATGCTGCGCTCACCAAACGCGGCGAAGGGCTGCGTGGTCTGGATACGGGCGTGGATCAACTCATCCGGAACCGGCTCTCCCTTGGCGTTGTGCGCATAGCGTTTGAGCCAGTCGGCATCGTCCAGCAAGCTGTCGCAAAACATGGATTGCGTCTCGGCATAGGCCATGGATGTAGGCGCGAATTCTTGTGAGAAGCAGGGCGCGTTCTGCGTCACGTTGGCAAAATGTGCAGCGTGGCCGCCCTCGTGGAACAGCGTGTTGATGGCGCGCGCGCCGCTGCCGATCTGGTCTGGCTGCGCACCTGCCGTGAAGTTGATCTGCCCGGCAACCCACTTGTTTTGCGCGTCATAAAACGGGGGAATGGGCCCATGGCAAAAACCGTTCTGGTACTTGCCTTTGCGCTCCAGCAAGTCCAGTTGCATCGTGGCACCGCGGTAGGCAATGCCCAGTCGGCGAAAGCTCTGCAGCCAGCGCTCCAGGCCCTTGGCAAACGACAGGTAGGGATCGAACTGGCGCGTGACGTCGCCGCTGACAAAGAAGCGCAGGTTCCATGGCTCGGTGGCGGTCGATCCGTGGGCCTGGGTCAGGTCGTCCAGCGCGCGCGTATTGGCCGCGCGGGTGCGCTCCTCAAAATCGTCCAATATCGTGAACAACTGGTCGGCGGACATCTGCTCGTTCTTCTGGACCTTGTAGTCAAAGTAGTTGGGGAAGCCCTGGGCACGCGCAAAGGCGTTGCGCTTTTTCACAATATCCAGCCAGCCATTGGCCAGCACCCAGCGCTCCAGCTGCATCAACGCGTCGTGTGAACTCTTGCGTGCTGCCTCGTCGCGGTTAGTGCCGATGTTCGTGGACAACATGCTGAGCGTGGCGTCTTCGACCTGGCCGGCCTCGTTCGTGTGCTGCAGCACCAGTTCGCGGCGCTTGGCAAAGAGGTCGGACTCGAGCTGGATCAGTTCAGCCATCATCGTGCGGGCGGCGTCGCTGTCGATGATGTTGCTCTCAAACAGCGCCAGCCAGCCTTTAAGACCGTGGCGCAGGGCGGCCGTGGCCTCGTCCACGTCCCCCAAACTGGCCAGCGCCTTGCGCACCGTGGCTAAGCGGGCTGGATCGGAGATGAAATTCTTGTACGCCCCTTCTGCTCGGGCAAAACCTGCGTCATCGCTGGAGACCGCCATGTAGGTGTCCCAGAACAGGTCTTCTTTGGTCTTGTGAACGGCCAAATATTCAGTGTTGAGGGTATCAAACACCGTGCGTGCGTTGTGCATTGTTGTCAGTCTCCTTGCGGGAGTTCTGATTCTAGACCTCGCCGGTACCCGTGGCACCGGTAGGGTGCTCAGGCCTTTGTCTGCAGGGCTTTGCGCTTGGAACGGGCGCGAATATTCAGCACCTCCACCCCCAGCGAGAACAGCATGGCCACATAGACGTAAGCTTTGGGCACGTGCACATCAAATGCCTCAGCGATCAGCAAGGTCCCCACCATCGTCAAAAAGGCCAAGGCCAGCACCTTGATGGACGGGTGCGCGTCGACGAAATCCCCAATCGGCTTGGCCGCAAACATCATGACGGCCACCGAAGCAATCACTGCCGCCACCATGACGCCGATCTGGTCCACCATGCCGACGGCGGTGATCACCGAATCCAGCGAGAACACGATGTCCACAATGCCGATCTGCACAATGGTTCCCCAAAACAGTGCCGAGCCAGTCTTGGCGGACTTGTCGCCGGCATTGACCTCGTCTGAGTCCATGGCCTCCACTTCCATGAAGATTTCATGCGAAGCCTTGTACAGCAGGAACAACCCTCCGCCCAGCAGTATCAAATCGCGGCCGCTGATCTCTTGGCCCAGTGTGGTGAACAACGTGGTGGTCAGTGTCATGACCCACGCCAGACTGAATAGCAACGCAATGCGTGAAACCATTGCGAAGCCCATGCCCAGGCGTCGACCCAAATCGCGGCTCTCGGGCGGCAGGCGCCCCACCAGAATGCTGATGAAGATGATGTTGTCGATACCCAGCACGATTTCCAGTGCTGCCAGCATGAAGAAGGCTATCCAGGTGTTGGGATCAGTCAGGAGTTCCATGGCAAAGCCGTCGCGTGTAGAGATAAAGAGAAGAGTCTAGTGGCGCGGTTCTGGTGCCGTCCCCAAATCGGGTGTTGTGTCCTCAACACCCTTGGGGAATTGGCCGCGTGGGCATGTTTATTGACTACCTTCCATTAGGTAGGTTATACTGCACCCATGGAAACCAAAGAACACATACTCGCCAGCGCCCAACGGTTGGTGCAGCAGCGCGGCTTCAATGGCTTCAGCTACGCCGATGTGGCCGACGAAGTGGGTATCCGCAAAGCCAGCCTGCACCACCATTTCGCCAGCAAGGCGGACCTGGGCGTTGCTCTGGTCGAAGCCTATGCGGCGCAGTTTGACCAGGCCTTGGCGGCGATAGAGCAAAGCCGTGGCAGCGCTGCCGACAAGTTGAAGGCCTACGTGGCTATCTACCGCGCTACGCTGGACAGTGACCGCATCTGCATGTGCGGCATGCTGGCCACCGAGGTGCTGACGTTGGACGCAGCCATGCTGCCCCGGTTGCAGCGGTTCTTTGCCCGCAATACCGAATGGCTGGCGCAGCTGCTCGCCGAAGGCCGCACGCAGGGTGTGCTGGGCTTTGACGGCGCGGCCGCGGACCACGCCCGCGCCGCGTTGTCGATGTTGCAAGGCGCATCGCTGGTGTGCCGCTCCAGCGGTGACATGGATGCGTTCGACCGCACCACAGCTATTTTGATCAATGGTTTTATGAGGAAGGGCTGACCTTTTTTTTGGCCCAAAAGACTACCTACTGGTAGGTATAGGAGTGAATATGAATCAGGATTTTTCTGGCAAGAGCGCATTGGTTATCGGGGGCTCCAGCGGTATAGGCCGCGCCGTGGCCCATCGCTTGGCAGACGGCGGAGCGCAGGTGTTGGTCGCCGGGCGCAGTGCGCAGAAGCTGGCGCGCACAGCTGCCGAGCGCGAGGCGTCTATCAGCACCTTGCAGGTCGACATCGCGACGCCCGGGGGCTTGCAGGCGTTAACGGATGCGGTGCAGTCCCGCAGCAAGCCGTTCGACCTGCTGGTCAATGCAGCCGGCGTGTTCTCGCCCAAGGCCTTTCTGGACCACAGCGAGGCAGACTACGACAGCTACCTGGCCATCAGCAAGGCCTTGTTCTTTGCAACCCAGGCGGTGGCGCGGCGCATGGTGCCCGCGCAGCGCGGGGCCATTGTCAACATTGGCTCCATGTGGGCGCAGCAGGCGATACTGGCCACGCCGTCCTCGGCCTATTCCATGGCCAAGGCCGGCATTCACGCGCTGACCCAGCACCTGGCCATGGAGTTGGGCGCGCACCGTATCCGCGTGAATGCAGTGGCGCCCGCCATTGTCGATACCCCCGTGTACGACAGCTTTGTGCCGCCGGAGCAACACGATGCCGTGCTGGCCAGCTTCAACGCCTTCCACCCGCTGGGCCGCATTGGCCAAGTCGATGACGTGGCCACCGTGGTTGCTTTTTTGCTATCGGACAAGGCCAGCTGGGTGACCGGCGCCGTGTGGAATGTGGACGGCGGCGTGATGGCCGGGCGCAACAGCTAATCTGCAGGCCGTTGTGTCACTGCGGCTGTACGGCAACCAGCGACGTGACCGTATCTCCTGCACCCGGCGTACAACCCGGGGCGATGGGCTCCCAACCCCGGTGCACGACGATGTGCCGGGGCGTGTAGCACAGCTCCAAGCGCTCTGCCTGGGGCCATCGGGTGCGTACAAACGCGTCGATGGAGGCTGGCATGCTGACCTGGAACTGTGCAGCCTCGATGTTGTGCGCTGGGTGGTCGTCGGTATGCAGCCAGGGCAATAGCCCCGCCAGTGCCGCCACGGGACCCCAGCCCAGGTTGAAGATACTGGGCTGGTAGTTTTGTTCGCGCAGCCATGTCTGTGCTTGACCCCGCGCTTCGCTGCCAATATCCAGCGCTCCCCAAGCCGTGGCCATCAGTTCTGCCAGCCACTGGTTGCAATTCTGATAGCGCTGGTCAAAGGCGTAGGCATTCGCGCTGTAGCTGCCGCCCAGGAGCTGCAAGGCCTGCTGCTCATCGATGGCAGAGCGTTCCAGCGCCAGGGCGGCATCCTCGGGTAGCAGCACGATGGACACATAGCCCTCTGCCGGGTCCAGCGCACCCATCACAAAGCCCGACATCCCCTGGTCAAAAATGCGGGGGCGCTTCTCGTCGCACGCGTAGTACAGCTGGCGCACTGACCACGGGATATGGGGGCTGGCCTTGAGGCTCACGCCGGCGTGGGAATAGCGGTGTCCAAAGCGTTGCAGCGCAAGACCTGAACGCGCCACGATGGCCACCGTATGGCCCGAACGGTCCAGCTCTGTCTTGACCGCCGCTGCAACCTGGATCAGCCGATCTTGGGTTCCGGCCCCCGGTTCGGTCTGGCCTTGGCAGTAGGCGAGGGAGCCAGCCCACACCCCATGCGTCACCACGGTGCAGGCAAGGAACACAAGTGCACTGCGTACCGTGCGCACGCTACACGCCAAGCGGGCGGCTCTCCAGTTCACCGAACCATGCGTCATCCAGCACCAGGAAGAACGGCGTTGCGGCCCTGTCTGTCGTAGCCGAGGCAAAGGCCAGGCCATAGGGCCGGTGCTCTGCCAACACGACCTGGCCCACCGCCAACTGGCCGCGCTCAGCCGCCTGGCGGGGGAGCAACAAGAAGAAGGCGCTGGCCGGATCAGCTGCGGGTGTCTGGGCCTGCAAGCGCACACGCAGCATGTCCGGACGGTCCGCCACTGCCACCATCTCCACCACGGTGTAGGGACCTTGCGCAACCTTGTCCTTGGTAGATGAACTGTTGCTGGATTTCTCAATGGACGCCGATGAACTGCCTACCGATGTGGACGACGCACTGGACGCAGACGAGGTACTGTCGGCCAGGGCAGCGTGGCTTGCCAGCGCAAATACGAGGGGGAGGGCGAGTGGGAGGCCAAGCGCGCGCGCCAAGGAAAGGCTTGCCTTGAGAAAGTTTTGCATGGGGATGGTCTGCAGTGATGTGCTGCGGCGAGCATAGCCGCATTTGCGCGTACTCGGCCATCAATGTGCGGTGTTGCACAGACCCTAAATGCCTGCAAACGTAAATTTGCTCCGTGGCTCCGCATCAACTTCTGTTTGCGCTGCTCTCACAACGAAAGGACACCCTATGAACGAAACAGTTTTGTCACCCAGCGATGTGATCGACACACTGAACGGTCTCATCGAATTGAGCCGTGACGCCCAAAAGGGCTTCCAGGAGGCCGCTGAAAAGATTGACTCTCCGGATACCAAAACGTTCTGCCTGGAACAAAGCCGCGTGCGCGCCCACTTTGTAGGCGAGCTCCAGACCCTGGTCCACGTACTGGGCGAGGAGCCCGAGAACAGCGGTACGGTCACAGGCGCGTTGCACCGCGGTTGGTTGAACCTGAAGGCCGCCCTGGGCGGTGGTGATCACGCCATTTTGTCCGTCGTTGAAACTGGCGAAGACTTGGCCGTGCGCGCTTACCAGAAGGCATTGGCGTCAAAGCTGCCTTCCGATGTGCGTGAAATTGTTCAACGCCAAAGCTACAGCGTCAAGCAGGCGCATGACACCATCCACGTGATGCGCGATCGCCTGTCGACCTAAGTCTACAGCCTTGCCGTCACCTGTTGGTTAAAGGCCTAATCGGCCGCTAGCCCTCGTGCAATGTGCGTAAGCCGCTATGGAAAACGTAGCGGCTTTTTCATTGGCGCGTTTGCTTGAGTTCCCGTTCCAGCTTGGCAAGCACACCCCTGATCTCGTGGCCCACCGCGATCTGCGGGTTGGAGAATCCATCCGTTTTGTGGCCTTCAATCTCACGCTGCTGGATGATGGGTCCGGCCGCCGCGAAAGCCTCTTCAAATGAATAGGTTTGGCGCAATTGCTCATCAAATAGCGCGCGGCCGAAAAAGGTCAGCTCAGACCGGCTGCCACAACCATACGAAGTGTGGGTTGCATCGGCAGCGGTCATGACCAGCGTGCTGTCGCTGGCCAGTGGCTCTACCCAGCCCCCCGCATAGCAAGCTGATACCGCAATCACGCGGTTGTGTACGCCGGCGTCGTCCAGCATGCCCCGCAGCATGTGCGGTGTCAGCTCCGCCACATCCAGCGGCCAGTGCTGGGTGGCCAGCTTGAAATCAGACCCGCCGTGCGAGCTGAGGTAGACCACCAACACATCGTTTTCGCGATCCATCTGCCGGGCCAGCGCCTGCAGGCTGGCGCGCAGGTTCTGGTTGGTGGCCCAGGGAATGCTGTCGGTCACCGACGGGTGGTTGACCAGTTGCACGACATGGCCCCCAGCGCCAAAGCGCTGCCGCAACACGTCGGCGACCATGGCACTTTCGCGAACAAACACACTTTGTGAGTAGGGCGCGTAGACCAGTCCGAACACGTTGATGCGGTCTGCCTGCCGCGGGGTCACGGCGGCCAGCGTCTCGGTCAGCAGGGTTCGTTGGTCCTCAAAGACGTCCTGACTCAGCGTCAGTGTTTCCGATGTGCTGGCTTGTTCCTGCTCTGCGTAGTCGGCCTGCCAGGGACGGCTGTCGATTTGGGCGGTGGCGAAGCCTTCGATCAGCAACACGCCAACGATGATCAAGGTTTGGGCACTGCGGGATGTGGTCACAGCAGCGCTCACGCGCCACGCCACCAGCATGGTCCACACCCAAACCAGGGAATACAGCAGCCACGCCAGCCATGCGCCTTCCAGCCACCAGGTCGGCAATTGCTCCCGTGCGGCCAGCGCATTCATCAGCGCGCCGACGGCCGCCATCGGCACAACGGCCATGCTCCATAGCCCGAACCATGCTGGAACCGGCGCAGGGTGCGTCTGGGGCCTGCCTGAGCCCCCCAGACTCGCCCACACCGCAAATAGCAAAAAACTCGCGGTGCACAGCGGATAGAGCCAACCCAGTAGCTGGAAGGAGGCGTCACCCTCAATCTCCAGCCGTGCCATCCCCACCTGGGCCGCTGCGGAGAGGGCAATCAGCCAGAACAATTGCCGTGGGCTGGGCGTGGCGCGTCCTATAGGTGCCGGCAGGCAGCAAGCTGCCCTGAGGCCTGCAACTATCCATCGCAGCAAACTCAACTGCTCGGGCGGGGGAGGAAGGGAAGTCGGAGGCCCGCCAACTGGTACAGGGCCGGCGAAATCTGGAGAAGTGGCTGTTTGCGGGGAATCTTCGGACGTAGGATGCATGGCGGGCTTGGCTAATGGCGGGTTCAGGACAGTATTGTCCCCGACCGCGCCAGGCCTCCCCTTTACAAGCCTATAGGCAACGGTGACATGATCCGAAGTGTGAATTGGTCCTTGAATGTGATCGTCCAGAACACGGGTTCATGCGGCGTGTTGGGAACGATGGACGCGATGTTGAACGGGTAGATGTGGACGACGCTTTCACCATCGGCCGGGGCGCCCGCATGGTAGTGGCGGTACGCAGCTACCGAGCCCGGCAGCATCTGCAGAACCTGAGACACGGACTCCACCACGCGGATGCCTTGTTCGGTCTGGCCAAATACTTGCACCAGCGTGTGGCCGACCTGGTTCTCCGGCATGCCCTCTGCAAAAAGAATGGCGCCGGAATTGATGTGTACCGCCTCCATGGTAGGAGGATTGGTCGCGCGGAAAAATGGAACGATAGCCATAGGGTGGACTTTAGGAATCAGTTGACAGTTCTGCAGGGCTGGTTTCGCGTGCGTGCTCGCGTTCCCAGTACGTGGGGCGACCGTAGTGGCTGTGGAGTTCAAGTTCACGGCTGCGGTTGATGTCATCCGTCGACTCGTAGCGCGGCCCGTTTTTGACCGTCTCGCGGCTTAAGTTGACGCTGACGCTGGAGTCGGCCCAGTTCACAGCAGTGATCCACTCGGGGGGCACCAGCACGCTATGGCCCAGCCACCAGTTGCTGGTGTCTACCACCAGGTAGCGGATGGCCCAGGTCCCCTCGTCAACCAGCAGGCTTTGGACATGGCCAATATCGCCATCGGTCGCGTGGATGTGGTAGCCGACAATGGCTTTGCAACTGCGCAGATGCGGGTCGTCACTGTGCTGGCGGGCACGCTCGGCCAATGCATCCAGTTCGGCGGTGACCGCCTGTTCAGCCTCCAGCGGGGGGTACAAGCCCTCGCCCCAGCCGTCTGTTGCCCAGTAGTAGGGGTAGCGGTAGTAGTCGGCATAGGCTGCCTCGTGCTGCAGCGATACCGGCCGGTCGGTGTCGATGTCCGGACTGTTTTTTACCTGTTCCCTGTTGAGGCTGACGCGCAAACGCTTGCTGTTCCAGTCCGCACGCTGCGCCGCGTACGGCGAGATCAACACCTTGCGGCTGGTCAACCAGGAGCCTGTGTCAACGACAAGGTAGCGCACCACCCACGACTTGTCGTCAAAGAAAACGTCAGCCACGTTGCCGACCTCACCGTCGGTCGCCGCTATGGTGTAACTATTGAGTTCTTGCGTATTGCGCAGCATGGAGCACCTTCGGATTGTTGGCAACAAAATGGCCAACGTATGACAGTGCGCCGATGGTGTCGGTGGGCTGGACAAGGGTCTGTGCGGCGCCACACGCAAACCTGTGAGGCGCACCTTTGTTGTGCGCCGTACAGACCTTTGGGTTCACCATCCACAGACTTGCATACACATCTGAACAATGATCGGCCACGGCCGCTCTGTGCAACCTTGTGGAGGGAAACCATGCGACACATCACCCATAGCGCCCGCGTTACCACCCCCATGCCCTATGTGGCGGTGGGCGGTCGCATGCAGAACATTCCCGTTGGCCCCGTGTTGGTCGAGTCCTTTGGCGCCCGCTCAATGGATATCGTCTGGGGATCGGATGGGCAAAACTTTGTTTCGCTGCCGATTGAAGTGGTGGAGAATGCCCGAGACGATGGCAAGCTGATCTTGCTGGATTGATGTTGGCCGTGGCGGCGCAAGTTTGCGCTACAACGCCATCATTTCCCGACGGAAGGGTATTGCATCCAGCGGCGCGTCTGGCGCATCAACATTGCGCGCCGCCCTGTGTCCCGCATACACCGCGGCAGCCACAGTGCCAGGCGCCAACGCGTCGCCGACGCACTCCACCGTCTTGATACCCGCGTTGTGCCATTCGTCTTGCCGTGCTTGCAGCGCCGTAAACAAATCATCAACCGGGTCCCGCATCGTGACCAGTAGCAGGCTGGCGCATTGCAGCGGCCTGCGCCTCTCGGTATAGGTGTTGGCCAGTTCCACGTGCAGTCCACCATCTGGTGTAGCCGACACGCTGGCTATGGATGTGGAGGTGTGAACATCCACATCCATATTCAACAGCCCGGCCTGTATGCGTTGCTGCTCCATTGTCAGGTCCGTGAACTCAGACACCTTCACCGATGGCGTGACCAGATGCACCTCCAGCCCTTGCTTGCGCAAGCGCTCAGCCAATGCACCGGCCATGTAGTAGTGGTCATCGTCATAAACAAGCACAGGCGAGGGCAGCTGGCCTCCGGCAAACACATCGTCGGGGCTGAAGACTCGGGGCAGCACTTGCGCGTCATCAACGCCCGCAATGGCTGTGCGGTGCTGGCGACCCAGGCCATCCTTGCGCCAACGGGCGCCGGTGGCGATGAAGACGCGGTTGAAGCCAAACTCCAGCACTTGATCCGCCGAGACCCGGCTGTCCAGGTAAAGGCTCACATTCACCATTTTTTGTATCTGCAGCATGCGGTGGTCGGCTACACGCATCCACGTGGCCAAGCCCGGCAGGGCGGCGTCATGGATAAGTCTGCCGCCGACACGCTTGCCAGCGTCGGCCAACGCCACTGCGTAGCCGCGTTGGCCTAAGGCACGGGTCAATTCCAGGCCGGTAGGCCCGGCGCCGACCACCAGCACGGTGTCTTTGGATTGCGCAGGCGCAATGCGCTCCGGGTGCCAGCCTTTGCGCCACTCTTCGCCCATGGTCGGGTTTTGTGTGCAGCGTATCGGAACGCTCAGGTTGTCGCCCGTCACGCAGATGTTGCAGCCTATGCACTCGCGGATATCGTCAAAGCGACCTTCAAAAATCTTGCGCGGCAAAAAGGGATCGGCAATCGAAGGGCGGGCTGCACCAATCAAATCCATGACACCGCGTTTAATGGCCGAGACCATGGCGTCCGGCGATGTGTACCGGCCCACGCCCACCACGGGCTTGGTGGTCAGCGACTTCACATGGGCGATGTATTGCTCCTGGTAGCCCTCGGCCGAGAAGCGCGCGGTCTGGCTGTCGTTGGACCAGTCGGCGATATTGACGTCCCACAGGTCGGGCAGCTCTGCCAGCAGGGCGATGGCATCGCGCCCTTCGTTTTCGGATGTGATGCCCAGCGGCCCCAGCAGTTGGTCCACGGCCAGGCGCACGGCAACGGCGCAGCGGTCACCCACGGCGTCCTTGGCGTCCTCGATCAACTCGCGCAAAAAGCGCACGCGGTTTTCCAGGCTGCCACCATATTCATCGGTGCGGCGGTTCGTGCGGCGCGACAGGAAATGCATGGGCAGGCCCAGGTCGTGGCCGGCGTATACGTAGACGATGTCAAAGCCGGCATCGCGCGCGCGCAGCGCGGCGGCGCGGTGCCAGCGGCGCACGTTGGCGATGTCGGTCTTGTCCATGCTGCGCGCCTGGATGGGGTCGGTAGCCTTGACCGGCGTGTGCGACGGCGCCATCGGTATCTCGCGGCTGTAGCGGTTGGGCGTGGCGTAGCCGTTGAAAAACAGCTCGGCCCCGGCCAGCGCACCGTGGGCGTGGCAGGCGTCCGTCATCAAACGCTGCGCGGGGATGTCGCTGTTGTCCCACAGGCGGCCTTCAAAGTGCGGCGCGATTTCGGAAAACGGGCTGATCTCGATTTCTTCGGTGCAGACCACGCCCCACCCGCCCTCGGCCTTGACGCCACGCATGGCCGCCAGAGACTGCGGCTTGCCGTGGCCCATGCCGTTGCAATGCGGCACCTGGTAGAAGCGGTTTTTGGTTTTGACTGGGCCGATCTGTATGGGCTCGAAGAGAATGTCGTAGCGAGGGTCGCGCTGGGTCATGCTGCGAAGAAAAACGGAAGGCTAGGGCGCTGTGTTGCGGCAGTATTTCTGGAACAGCTCGTCGGCCTTGGTGTGCAGGCCTTCGGCTCGCTCTGCGTCGGTAGGGGTGTCGATCAGGCGCAGCAGGTCGACCGAAATGCCGTGTGCCAGGTCGCCAGACTCGCTGACGATGTGGTCCAGTACCACGCGCTTCCACTGCTCGTCTTGCGACTGCAACACGTAGCGCACGTGGGGTACCAACGGGGCGCCGATGCCGGCCAGAAAGGGCAGGAATACCTTGGCCACGGGCCAGTTGGCGTCTTCCACCCATTCGAATATTTCGGTCAGCACTGATGCGACCGCCGGGTAGCCCAAGGCGACCAGTTTTTTGGCGTTGTCGGTCTCGTCCTTGGCGCCAGGGACGAGCTCTGGCAGGCTACGTCCCATGGTGCTTGGCGACGGGGTGTCGCACTACCGTATGTAGAGATAAGGCGATGACGGTGTAAGCCATATGCTGTGCTCCTGCTGCGAATGCTGCAGTTCGGAATGAACCGCAGAGCCAGAGGTTAGCTGAATTTAATGCGCCTGTCGTGTTTCTGCGCGCATTGGCCCCGGTGCGGCGGCGTCTCCAGCAATTCTTCAGTGCCAAATGGGGCGCTAGCCCTCGTGGAACGAGCGTAAGCCGCTATTAAAAATATAGCGGGCTCAGAGCGGCTGTAGGTCCGCAAACTTCTGCGCCAAAAAGTCTACGAACGCTCGCACGCGGTTGGGTATGAAGCGGCCGCTGGGCAGCAGCGCGTGCAGCGGGTAGGGCTCGGTCTGCCAATCGGGCAGCAGGCGCACCAGTTGGCCATCTGCCAGATCGTTGCGCACGTCGACCGCAGATTTGAGCAGCACGCCCATTCCAGCCACGGCCCAGTCGCGCGCCAGGGATGCGTCGTCGACACTGCGGTCGCCGTTGACACGCACGTCGGTCCAATGGCCATGCTGCGCAAAACGCCACAGCCGGTGCCGCTGGCCACCGCGCTCGAACACCAGGCAGTTGTGCTGCAGCAGGTCCAGCGGCTTGTGCGGCGCAGGGCGGCGTGCCAGGTAGTCGGGTGACGCGCACAGCACTGGGCTGGAGTGTGCCAGGGTGCGCGCCACGAGGCGCGAATCGGGTGGTGTGCCAAAACGCAACGCCACGTCCACCTCGTCGCGCACCACATCCAGCGGGCGGTCCCCGACACTCAAGTTCAGTTGCAGGCCCAGGTGCAGGGCCAGGAACTCGCTGAACCACGGCAGCAGCGTATTGCGCGCCAAGTCCGACGGCGCGGCCACGCGCAGCGTACCGACCAGCGCGCCGCGCGCTTCGGTTATGTGCGATTCGCCTTCAGCCAGCAGGTCGAAAGCCCGTTTAGCGTAGTCCAGCAGCGTCTGCCCCTGGGCGGTCAGACGCATGGCGCGCGTGGAGCGCTCAAATAGCCGCGTACCTAGCTGCGTTTCCAGTCGTTTCAGCGTGGCGCTAGCCGCAGCAGGTGTGATGCCCAGTGCGCCGGCAGCACCGGTCAGGCTGCCACTGCGCGCGGTGTGGATCAGCACATTGAGGTCGGCTAAATTTTCAATTTTCATTTGTAAATGATACTTTTGTTTTGCACTTATCAAAATTGAATTGGCAATCTACAGTTGCGTCTTCTTCCACTTATTCCTACAAGGAACCCTCATGAAAGCTGTTGGTTACCACCAAGCCCTGTCCCTCGACAACCCCGCTTCGCTGCAAGACCTGGAGTTGCCGGATCCCACGCCCGGTGCGCGCGACCTGCTGGTGCGTGTCAAGGCCATTTCCGTCAACCCGGTGGACACCAAGGTGCGCGCCAACACCGCACCCACATCCGGTCAAAGCAAAGTGCTGGGATGGGACGCCGTGGGCACCGTCGAAGCCGTTGGCAATGCCGTCACCCAGTTCAAGGCGGGTGACCGTGTGTACTACGCGGGTTCCATCACCCGCCCCGGTGCCAACAGCGAACTGCACGCCGTGGATGAGCGTATCGCCGCCAAGGCGCCGGCATCGCTGACCGACGCCCAAGCCGCCGCACTGCCGCTGACGACCATCACCGCATACGAGCTGCTGTTCGATCGCCTGCGTGTGGCCAAAGGCGGCGGCGCCGGGCAGACGCTGCTGGTCACGGGCGGTGCCGGAGGCGTGGGCTCCATACTGATCCAGCTGGCGCGCCAGTTGACGCAGCTGACCGTGGTTGCAACCGCATCGCGGCCCGAGACCCGCCAGTGGTGCCTGGACCTGGGTGCGCATGCCGTCATCGACCACTCGAAGCCGCTGGCCGCCGAGCTGAAGGCCGCTGGCATGGGCCCGGTGGACTGGGTGGCCAGCCTGACCCATACGCCGCAACACTATGCGCAAATCATCGAAAGCCTGAAGCCGCAGGGCGCGCTGGCAGTTATCGACGACATGGCTGGGCTGGACTTGATGCTGCTGAAACCAAAGTCGCTGGCGCTGCACTGGGAAATGATGTTCACCCGCGCTATGTTCGAGACGCCGGACATGGGGGAGCAGGGCAAATTGCTCGCCGAAGTGGCGGCACTGGTCGATGCGGGTCGCATCCGCACCACAGTGCAGGCCAACTTTGGCACGATCAACGCAGCCAATCTGCGCAAAGCCCACGCGCTGATCGAGAGCGGCAAGGCCCAAGGCAAGGTGGTACTGGAAGGCTTTTAAAGCCCGGTAGCGCGCCGATGGGGTGCGGATTTTTCGGCGGATGTTCACCTTCAAAATAGGCGGAGAAGTTCTCTTATACTGTAATTATTAACAGTATTTGTTTTCCCCGAATCCGGCGGTATGGTCTGTGTTGGGCGTGTGACCGGGCCCGGCATGAGAACCGTTGGCCGTTCTTATATTTTGGAAGTGCTCCATGCTCGACGACACCACTGCGCCAACAGGACTCTTTACCGACGATAGCCGCGTCACGCGGTGCGTGTGGTGCCGCGCAACCCCCCACTACCAGCGCTACCACGACGACGAATGGGGTATCCCTGTCCACAACGACGAACGCCTGTTCGAGAAGATTTGCCTGGAGGGTTTCCAGGCCGGCCTGAGCTGGCTGACGATTCTGAACAAACGCGAGGCCTTTCGCAAAGCCTTTGCGGATTTCGACATGGACAAGGTCGCCAAATTTGACGACAACGACACCAAGCGGCTGGTGCTGGACGCCGGCATCGTACGCCACCGCGGCAAGATTGCATCGACCATCAACAATGCCCAGCGGGCCCAGGAACTGCGCCAGGAATTCGGATCGCTGGCCGCTTACTTCTGGCAGTTTGAGCCGCAGGCCACGACACGGCCTGGCCAGATCACGCACCAGACGCTCAGTGGCATGACCACATCGCCGGAGTCCATCGCGCTGTCCAAAGACCTGCGCAAGCGCGGCTGGACTTTTGTGGGCCCGACCACCATGTATGCCTTTATGCAGGCCATGGGGCTGGTCAATGACCACCTGGAAGGCTGCAGCGCTCGGGAGCGGGCCTTGGTCGCGCGCTCTGCCTTTAGCGTGCCGGTGGCATCGCGCACCGGTTGACTGGGGCGCGATACGCACCACCCATGCAGACCAAAGCATTCTCGTTAGAACACAGGTTCTTCTCCTGGCTTGCCGCAGGAGTCGTGGTCGCGCTGGTGATCGTGACTGTGCTGGTGGTCTATACCTTGTTGTTGGGCAGAAGCCAGTACATCGCCACTGCCAAAGAGACTTCCAAGACCATTGCCGATCTGATGCAGTCCAACCTGCACGCCAGCGTTCGCGATATTGACTTGGCACTGCGCCGGGCAGAGGTGGAATTCCGAAGCCAGCATGCGGAGCAGCGATTTGGCACCGAAGCCTTCAGTGCCTACGTGCGCGGGCTGAAAGAGCGCATACCGGATGCGGCGTCCATCCGCGGCGCCAATGCTGATGGTCTGGTCGTTTACGGGGAGGGTGTTGACCCCGCACACCCCGTGCAGCTGACGGCCAACAACACCGGCAAGGAAATGTTTGAACATACGCAGGTCGACCGTAACCTGGTGTTGGGCCTGCCCGTCAAATCCCGCATCACCGGCCAGTGGGTTTTGCCAGTGGCGCGTGCGCTGAGTTTTGAGGACGGCCGCTTTGGCGGCATGGTGTATGCCAACATCAACATTGCGCAGATCGCCAGCATGTTTTCTGCGCTCAGTGCGGGCACCCATGGCGAGATCACGCTGTTTGACGCCACGCGCAGGGTCCTGCACCGGTCTGGGGCTGCTCCGGGCGATGTCCAGGGGTTGTTCGAACTGCCCCCCGGGATCGAACCCCTGCTGCTGGGTGGGCAAAACATTGCGCCATACCTCGGAGACGCCGGCAAGGATGGCCAGCAATACATCACCAAGCTCAACGCCATCGCGCCGTACCCGATGTACCTGGCGGTGCGCTCGGGAGTGGATGGTGTGCTGGGGCAGTGGCGGCAGAGGGCCCAGTTTTCCATCTTGGCCCTGCTGATGTTGTACCTGATGGCGGGCGCCATGCTGTTGATGGTCAAACGCGCCATGCGTCGCCAGCAGCTGGCGCAAGACCAGGTGGAGCAGCAGACCCGCTTGCTGGACGAGGTGATCAACCAGCTGCCCTTTGGCGTGGTGGCGTACGACGAACGGCACGTCGTGCGGTTGCGCAACCGCAGGTTTGGTGAGTTGCTGCAACTTTCGCCGGAATTCTTGCAGCGCGAGCCGCTATGCCTATCCGATGTGGTGGCCCTGCTGTACGCGCGGGGGGAATTTGGAACCACGGACAGTGTTGAGTCGGTACTGAGGCGTTATGTGGATTTGATCGATGCGCGCCAGACCATTTTGCTTGAGCGTCGGCTGCCGGATGGCTCCCACATCGAAGTCCGTGGCGTGCCCATCTTTTCAGGCTGGACATTGCTGACCTACACCGATATATCAGCCCACAAGGCATCCGAGCATTCATTGCAGATGGCGCGCGATGCGGCTGATGCGGCCAACAAGGTCAAGGGCGAATTCCTGGCTGCCATGAGCCATGAAATCCGCACCCCGATGAATGGTGTGCTGGGCATGCTCAAGCTGCTGCAGCACACCGAGCTGTCGCGCCGCCAGCTGGACTACACCCGCAAGGCCGAGGGCGCAACGCACGCGCTCTTGGGCATCATCAACGACATCCTGGATTTTTCCAAGGTGGAGGCCGGCAAGCTGGAGCTGCACAACGAGCCGGTTGTGCTGGGCGAGCTGATGCGAGATCTGTCGGCGGCGGTGTCGGCCAGTGTGGCCACCAAGGAGGTGGAAGTGCTGTTTGCGCTGGCGCCGGATGTGCCGCCGGTGTTGCTGTGCGACGCGCTGCGGTTGCGCCAGGTTTTGTTGAATTTGCTCGGCAATGCAATCAAGTTCACCGCGCAAGGCGAGGTCGTGTTGGGTGTCTCAGTGGTGGAGCGCCGTGCGGACCAGGTAGTGTTGGAATTTTCGGTACGCGACACTGGCATTGGTATCGCCGCTGACCAGATAGACCATATTTTTGAAGCCTTCCAGCAGGCCGAGTCATCGACCACACGGCGCTTTGGTGGTACCGGCCTGGGGCTGGCCATCAGCCGGCAATTGGTCACCCTGATGGGGGGCACGCTGGAGTTGACCAGCGCGCTGGGCCAGGGCAGCCGTTTTTACTTCAGCGTGCCGCTATCGATAGCGCCGGACGTACCCATTCCCACTCCGGTGCAGAAGGTGCCAGCTGGCCGCGGGTTGCGGGTGCTGATCGTGGACGACAACGCGCTGGCGCGCGAGATCTTGCAGAACATGGCCACATCCATGGGCTGGCTGGTGGAAACACTGGACAGTGGCGAAGCAGCGGTACGACGACTGGGCACCGAAGGTGCAGAGGGCTATGACCTGGTGCTGATGGACTGGCGCATGCCCGGCATGGACGGCTGGGAGGCTACCCGCGGAATTCGCCAACTCAAACGCAATGGCAAACCGCCGGTGGTCATCATGGTCACTGCAGTGGGTCGGGAACTGCTGGCCGAAAAAGCCAAGCAGGACTCCGATCTGCTGGATGGCTATCTGGTCAAACCCATTACCGCGTCCATGCTGTACGAGGCCGTGTCAGATGCGATGGTCGACCGCACCGGCGAGCGCCCACCGCAGTTGGCGCAGCTGACAGGGCAGCAGCTTCAAGGCCTGCGGCTGCTGGTGGTGGAAGACAATCTGTTGAACCAGCAGATTGCCCAGGAACTGCTGCAAAGCAATGGCGCGCAGGTAGAGATCGCCGTGTGCGGCCTGGACGGAGTGGAACAGGCGCTGGCGGCGCAGCGGCCCTTTGACGCCATCCTGATGGATTTGCAGATGCCCGATATTGATGGTCTGGAGGCTACGCGCCGCCTGCGCAGCCATGCTGCCATGCAGGCCGTGCCGATCATCGCCATGACGGCCAACGCCATGCATTCCGACAAAGAGGCATGCCTGGATGCGGGCATGGTCGACCACGTGTCCAAACCCTTTGACCTGGAAAGCCTCATTGCAACCATTCTTCACCATGTCCAATTGCGTCGGTCAGCCACTTTTGTCGACCCCGAACCACGACGGGAACCCGCCGCTACGGTCGTCATTGACGTGCAGGGGGCCGTCAGTCGTCTGGGCGGTAGCCGGGAGTTTTACGACAAGGTGGCGCACTCGTTTCGGGAAGAGGCCGCACAACAGCTGACCAGCCTGCACAGCCTGGTCGCTCGTGGGGATTACCAACACGCCATGCACTGTGCGCACACCCTCAAGGGCCTGGCCGGAACGGTAGGGGCCATGGGCCTGTCGGCCCACGCTGAGCAAGTCGAAAACGCGTTGAGTCCCTTGCACAACGCACCGGCTGATGCGCAGTCCGCAGAGGGTGAGCCGGTGCTGTTGGCCAGCCTGCTGGAAGGCCTTTCCGCAGAGCTCACGCGCACGTTTGCCGCGCTGGACGGTATTCGATAGGCACTTGGCTTACCGCCTCGATCCGGTGAGTGCTACGCGGTGGCCCCCCCCGTTGCCGCTGCGCGAGGCCTTCGGCAAGGCCTGAGCTTGTGTTGGCTCAGCGGTCATCCTTGTCATCTATTACCACCAGTTCGTTGATAACGGCCTCCACGTCGTCGATGGAGCGTACCGTACGCTCTATGCGTTCGGACTGGTCGGCATCACGCACACAACCGGTGATCCACACCCAGCGGCGTTGCCCTTCAACCCACACGCTGGTATTGGCAAAGCTGCCATCAGCGACCAGGGCCTTGTGCACCCGGGGGATGATTTCCTGGTCGTACTGGTAGGCATTGGGCAAGCGGCAGCGCCCGGATTGGTAGCAACTTGCGCCGCGCTCTGCCCGGTAGTGGGCCGCAGCCCGCATCTCGTTCAGCGTGATCTGTGGGCCTTTGGACACGGGGCAGGCAGCTATACCGCTGGTTACCTGTACAAAAGGGTCGTTGAAATAGTTGCGGCGCTCTTCCTGTGCGTGGGCGCAGGGGCTACCGGATAGCAGTAGCGCGACGGACATTGCCCACAGCGGGCTGGGGCATGGGCAAGTCAGAAGATAGTGATCGTGTTGCCCAGGAGCGCCCGGTACGGCACGCAGTAGGTATTGGATCATCGCTGGGGTCCGATAGATGTGCGTCCTTGAGGTGGGTCAGGGGGTATTAAAGGCCCACCATGTCTTCCCGCTGCCCATTGATGTACAGCCTTTTGCCCTGGCGCGGGTATTCACACACATCCTGCTCCAGCCGCTGGCCGGCGACCAGGCACACCAGGGGCTCAGTGCCGGTGTTGGTCAGGCCGTGTGCGGCAGATTGTCTGCCGAAGCCCATGAAGTCCCCCGCCGCCACCGGATGCAACTCGCCATCAATGTCGGCTGTTCCGTGGCCCGACAACACGTACAAGAATTCTTCCTCGTACCAGTGGCGGTGGTACTCGGTGCTGTCATGGCCGGGCAGTATGGTGACCAGGTGCACGCCGACATGGGCCAGGCCGACGGCATCACCCAGCGAACGGCTGCTGCGAACCGCGTTCGGGTTGAGTGCATGGACCTTGGTCTGTGCGGGCAGGGCGGCAATGGCTGCTGCAGTCAAAAGTTCGCGGGGGGATATCGTCACAGTGTTCCTTGGCAGCCAACGCGGCTTGGCAAATTATGGCGCCGCGGCGCACAGACGCGCCATTTAAAATTGTGACCTGTCGTTCCCTTGCTCCCTTGAAAGCGCACCCGCTCATGCCGTTCCCCTTGTCGATTTCCCCCCTGTGGTTGCGCCGGGCACAGTGGTTTGCCGGAGTGCTGTTGGTGGTATGGGTCGTGGGCTGGCTCGCTGTGCCGCCACTGGTCAAGCGGCTGGTGGAGGAGAAGGGCAGCCAGGCGCTGGGCCGCGCCGTCTCGGTGGGGTCTGTTACGTTTCGACCCTGGTCTCTGGAGCTGATGCTGTCCGATGTAGCCGTGGCCACGACCGACGGCAAAGCCAAGCAGCTGACCGTGGCACGGGTGTATGCGGATGCGGAGCTGGAGTCGGTGCTGCGCCTTGCGCCGGTGCTGGATGCCATCACGGTCGATGGCCCCGTGCTGCGCGTCACTCACAACGGCGAGGGGAAATACGACATTGACGACATTCTGGAGACGCTGAACAAGGCACCGTCTTCCCCATCGGGGCCGCTGCAGTTTGCGCTGTACAACCTGAGCCTGAACGACGGTGCGGTAGATTTTGTGGACCACACGCCGACTGGCGTGCGCCAGCACAGCGTGCGCGCACTGCATCTGGCCGTGCCGTTTTTGAGCACGTTGGAATCCAAACGTACGGTCAAGGTGTTGCCACGCCTGGCGTTCACGCTCAATGGCAGCGCCTTTGATACGGCGGCTGAGGGCACGCCTTTTGCACAGACCAACAAGGGGGACGCTTCGCTGAAGATCCGCCACCTGAACTTGGCGCCTTACGTGCCCTATCTTCCCAGCGGCCTGCCGGTCCGCTTGCAAAGCGCAGTGGTAGACGCAGATCTGCGCTTGGCCTTTGAGCAGGCAGCCAAGCAACCCAAACTCAAACTGAGTGGCACCTTCAAGCTGTCGGGTCTGGCGCTGGCTGACGCCATGGGTACGCCGCTGCTGGCGGTGGATTCGGTTGCCGCCGAGCTGGCCGATGTGCGGCCGCTGGAGCGGGTAGCCAAGCTGGCCTCGCTGGAAGTCGTGGCACCCCGTCTGCAGGCGAGCCGCGACCGTGCCGGGCGAATCAACCTGGCGTTGGACCGCGCTGGCTCCGGGCCGAAGGCCACCAAAGATGCTACCAATTCAGTAGCGGCTTACGCGCATCCCACGGGGGCTGCAGGCTTAAAAGGCATACAGTCTCCAGCGAAGGAGCTGCCCTGGATGGTGTCGCTGGATCGTTTCACGCTGCACCGCGGGGAAGTGGCGTGGGCCGACGACAGCACCCCCCAGCCCGCACGGCTTGCGCTGGCGCAGCTGGAGCTGCAGGCCCATGCACTGCAATGGCCGCTGACGGCGGCGGCTGCCCGCTTCGAAGGCTCAGCCAGCGTGCCTGCCAAGGGCGGCCAGACCGCAACACTGGCGTTCAACGGCGAGGGCACGGTGGCGCAGGCAAGGCTGCACGCCACGGTGGGTGATGCTGAACTGGGACTGGCGGCACCGTACGTCGCACAGTTTCTGCTCCCGGGCGTGCAGGGCCTGCTGGACGCCGAGATCGAAGCACGCTGGGCAACTGGCCCCAACGGCGACACGCTGCAACTGGCTGCGCCGCGCCTGGCCGTGCGAGACTTTGCGCTGAAGATGGCCGGCAAGGAAGCTGGCGCTACCGGCAGCACCGCCGCTGAGCGTGCGGCGGCCGAGATGCCCCGCTTCAAGCTGCTGGAAATCACTGGTGCGCAATTGGACCTGACTGCCCGTAGTGGGGCGGTCGCCAAGGTGGCGCTGCGCAACCCCAGCGCGATGCTGCACCGTAGCGCCGAGGGTCAGTGGACAGTGCAGCGCTGGTTGAAGGCGCAGCCGACCACCGCAACTGCAGCTACGTCGGCCACAGCAGAAGCCGCGCCTGGGCCCTGGCAGGTGCGCCTGGGTGAACTTGTAGTGGACGATGGGACCGTCAAGCTGGATGACCGCAGCCTGGCCCGGCCGGTGCGGCTGGAGCTGACGGGCCTGAAAGTGCAGCTTACATCTGCGGCGCTGGATGGCAGCAAGCCAGCACCACTGGCGCTGTCGGCCCGTGTCAAATCCGGCCGCACCGAGCCCGGCACGCTGAGCTACCGCGGCACTGTGATGTGGGCACCGGTGGCAGTGCAGGGTAGCGTGGATGCCGTTGATCTGCCGCTACACGCGGTGGCGCCATATCTGGCGGAGAAGCTCAATATCGCCGTTCTGCGGGCCGACGCCAGCTTCAAGGGCCAGGTGCGCTATGCAGCCACCGCCACAGGGCCCGAGGTACAGGTGCAAGGCGATGCCGCGCTGGAAGATTTCCGCGCCAACACCGTTGCGGGATCGCCCAGCGCCGGCATGCCCACGGCGGAGTCGCCAGACCTGGGTATGACCGAAGAATTGCTGAGCTGGAAGTCGCTGACCGTGCCTGGCATTGCACTGAACATGGCACCCGGTGTTGCGACCCGCGTGCAGGTGCGCCAGGCGGCGCTGTCGGATTTTTTCGCCCGTGTCATTGTCAGCCCGAGTGGGCGTATCAACCTCCAGGACCTCGTCAAAACGCGGCAGTCCGAGGCTGCGAATGCCGCTATTGCCGCTGCACCCACAGTGCCTGCGAGTGTGCCCACACCAACAGCCCCTTCGCCGCTGGACCCGGTCATCAGCATAGGGCCGATCACGCTGGCCAACGGCAAGGTGCTGTTTTCAGACCGCTTCATCCGGCCCAACTACTCGGCCAACTTGAGCGAGCTGCAAGGCGCGCTGGGCCGCTTTGCATCCCAGGCCACAGACGGCAGCGTGCAAATGGCCGAGCTGGAACTGCGCGGCCGGGCGGAGGGCACTGCGTCGCTGGAGATCACCGGCAAGGTCAATCCCTTGGCCAAACCGCTGGCGCTGGACATCAAGGGCAAGGTGCGCGACCTGGATCTGCCGCCACTGACTGCCTACTCCATCAAGTACGCGGGTTACGGCATTGAACGCGGCAAGCTGAGCATGGACGTCAACTACACCGTGCTGCCCAACGGCCAACTGACTGCCAGCAACAAGCTGGTGTTGAACCAGTTGAGCTTTGGCGACGCAGTCAAGGATGCACCCAACAGCCTGCCGGTAAAGTTGGCGGTGGCGCTGCTAGCCGACAGTGATGGCGTCATTGACATCGATCTTCCCATCAGCGGCTCGCTAAACGACCCGCAGTTCAGCTTTGGTACGCTGGCCTGGAAGGTCATCACCAATCTGATCGGCAAGGCGCTGACATCGCCGTTCAGCCTGTTGGCCCACGCCATGGGCGGCGGTGGTGTCACCGGTGATGAGGCCAGCACGGTGGCCTTTGCGCCTGGCAGCAGCAGGTTGTCGCCCGAAGCTGGCCAGGGCTTGGACCAGATTGCGAAGGCCTTGGCTACACGACCCGCACTGCATGTGACGGTGGTGGGCACGGCGAGCCTGGAGCAGGAGCGCGATGCCCTCAAGCGCGAGCGACTCAAAGCCTTGGTGCTGGTTGAGAAACGCCGCCGGGCCGTGGTCTCTGGCCAAGATGACGGCGCTGCGGCCGACGTACTGGGCGATGCGGAATACCCGGCCCTGTTGGCACAGGTTTACCGCCGCGCCGACATCAAGAAACCGCGCAATGTGGTGGGCCTTGCCAAAGACCTGCCGGTGGCTGAAATGGAGACCCTGCTGCTGGCCAGCATTCCGGCCAACGAAGACGCGATACGCGAGTTGGCATTGCAGCGTGGCGTGGTAGTCAAGGACTATCTGGCCAGCCGCAAGCTGCCGACGGAGCGTTTGTTCGTTGGCGCCGCCAAAACGGTGTCGGGCGACGCAGACTGGAAGCCGCGCGCCGAACTAAGCGTCAGCCAGCGTTGAGCAGCTGTGGTCTGTTAATGAAAGCCGTTGCCAAAACGCAGCCGGTGCAGCTCGGTCAACAGCCCTGGCGGAGGGGGGGGCGATGAGGCCGCAGCGATGAAGCGGGTGGCATCGCCATCCAGCGCAATGGTGTAGTCCGCCGCGCCGCAGTGCACGAACACACTGCTCAGGTCATAGCTGCGGTTGGTGTAGATGCACTGGGGCGCGCGCTCCACCGTTGGCAAAAACACGCCCTGGTTAGCACCTGCACAGTCCTGGCCGTTGCCCATGGCACGGCGCAGCGATGGCAGCAGGTCGGATTGAGAAAATCCTGCCGATTCTTCCCGTTCCACCAGCCCGGTACCCAGCACCGCCATAGGGATGCGCGCAAAGCCGCGGTCACCGTACAAATTCTGCTCTTTGAGGCTCAGCGGCACCATGGCCCTATGGTCCGCGGTGATGATCAGCGTGCCATGGTCAAAGAAGCCGCGGGCGCGCAGGCTGCGCACAAAGTTGCCCAGCTGCCGGTCCGCATAGCGGTAGGTCAGTTCCTGCGAATGGGCGCCGGTTTCAGGGTCGACGTTGGGCAGGTGCGTGGTCACGGTCTCCAGCGCCATGAAAGTGGGCGTGGCCTTGTGCGCTTGCAACTGGGCCAGTGCGCGGGCATACAGCGCATCGTCCGATGCGGCGTCGAACTGGTAGCGTTTGAGCCCTCGGTAGGCTGGCGCTTCGTGGCCTTCTACGGTATCAAATCCTATGCCCTTGAGCCATTTTCCTTTGCCCAAAAAGTCCAGGTTGCCGGTCGTCAAAAATACCGTGTCATAGCCCAGCCCGTGCAGCATGCGCGGTACGCTGTCTGCCGGGTTGCGGAACTGTTCAAACAGGGTGCGGGTTTCCTTGCCTTTTGGAATGGGTGGCTCGCCGGTCAGCAACGCCACCAGGCCTTGCTCGGAGGTCACCCCATTGGCGTAAAAATTGGTGAAGCGAACGCCGGTCTTGCTAACCGCGTCAAACTCCGGCATCCAGTCGTTGATACCGGAAAAAAGCGCGCTGTGGTACATGGACAGCGACTCGAACACCAGCAGGATGACATCACCACGCCCGTGGGCCGCCTTGGAGCAACTGGCGCTCTGGGGCGGTGGTGCTGCAGCCACGGTACTGGCGAATGCCTTGGAATACGGTGTGTTACTGGTCTGGCGACTGAAGAAAACCTGGATCGAATTTTGTAGAAAAGCGTCGTGGTATTCGCGCGTTTCTACCAGTTCACAGCCGACCACGCCGGCGGCAATCAGCAGATACAAAAACACCGGTGGCACGGAGCCGCGGGTGTCCCTGAGGTAGCGCACAAAAATCACCAGCACCAGGGCCAGTAACACAATGCCGGCGAGCAGTGTCCAGGCGTTGTGCAGCACTTGCTGCAAGAAGCCCCAGACGGCCCCCAGCTCGCCAGCGAACTGGCGCAGTTCGGACCATGTGAGGCGGGTCCACAGCGCATTCGTTACCACCAGATCTACCATCGCAATCACAAGGCAGAGCACTAACGCCAGCCGCAGCATCAGGCGGGGAAGACGCAGTCGAGAGATGCACGACAGCAGGTGGATGGTGAGCAGCAGCAAGACAAGTTCAAATTCGTGTGTCACCGCCTTGGGAGACAGGCACCACTGGCAGTCCAGGTAGGTGCGCGACACCACTTCGAGCGCAAACAATTTGTAGCCAACCATTGCCAGCACCAGCAGAAGAACATGCAGGCATGGGTCGCGCCATAGCTTGCGCGTCGTGCGTTCATGGCCCCCGGCTGGGTTACTACTACCCTTTAACTGTTTGGAATGCAAAAACCAGCCCTCACCTACCGCGAAATGTTGTCGTCGCGTGCTGCGCGTGGAGATCTGCAGGCTCGGTAAGCCGTCCAGGCGCGCGGGTGTGAACTATATGCGAGGGAAGAGCCTTCTACCTCCCATAGACGGGGGATTTACAAAGGTATTGGTTACGAGTTGCTAATGCGCAAACACGCAAATTTTGTGAAATTGCGTTCCAGGGCTGAGCGTGCGGATACCTCAAGCACCCAAGAACAGCGCTGGGTCCACCATCTTGCGGTTCAACACTACGCCCCAATGCAGGTGTGGGCCGGTTGCGCGTCCGGTTGCGCCGACGGAAGCTATGCGGTCACCCGTGTTGACGGTATCGCCCACCTTGACATGGATGGCACTCAGGTGGCCGACCATCGTCAACAGGCCGCCGCGGTGGTCCAAAAACACGGTGTTGCCGCCAAAGAAATAGTCAGCGGTGTCGATGACACGCCCCGGCATCGGCGCCAGCACCGGCGTGCCCGCGGGTGCTGCAATGTCCATGCCGCTGTGCGGGCTGCGGGGCTGGCCATTGAACACGCGACGCAGGCCAAATGAACTGGAGCGCCGTCCCGGTACCGGTGCTGCCATACGCGGCAGGGCGCCTCCGGGTGAAGGCTCGCTGAAGGTTGCCAACACAACAGCCATGTGCTCGCGTTCCCGCTCAAAGCGTGCCTCATCGGCTGTCGACAGGTCGACTTTGCCTGGGGCTACCTTGAGTTTCTGTGTTGGGTAAAACTTGGGCACGACCGTGAAATCCACCTGACGCCGTGCTGCGTTTTCGGACTGCACCACGATGCTTGCGGGCCCGGGTTCTGTGGTCAGCGCGATGCCAACCCATGCGGTCCATTGCTGGGCATTGCCCAATACGAGCAGCGGTACGTCGCCCCAGTGTGCGGTTGGGCGAAGCTGGGCGGGGCCAAGGTCCAGGCGGGCAATGCCGCCAGGGACGGCCGAGGCCTGGGGCCACTGTGTTGGCTGGGCAGGCGCTGCTTGCGCGGTCCGAAGTGTCAACAGACCCAGGCCGGCGATTACAGCGCGGCGCCGGGTTGGCCCAGGATGGGCGGGGAGTTGTGGAGCAGAAGATGGCACGGATGTTGTCAGGATGAAAGCGAGACACACCATCCCGCGGCGCCACCGAGAATACCAGCGTCTGGTGTTTCCCCCGACGCTATGATGCTTAGCATCCCCGTATTTCCACACTCATGTTGTGACCACCATGCACATTCCAGTACCCTTTTGGGGACCCACGTCGCGCAGCGTTCTGAACCACGCGATCCGGCATTTGACACATTTTGTAGCGCTCGCAACGGTGGCCACTGCGGTCGGCGCACAGACCCGGTGGAATGCCGATGTGGGGTTGGTCATGGTCGGCAAGGTAGTCACGATGAATGACGCGGGGGATGTGCTGCCTAATGCCCGGGTCTGGTTGGCTGGCGGCAAGATCATGGCCATTGCACGTGCCGGCGAGGCATTGCCAGACGGTGCCAAGGATGCGCCGGTGGTGGACAGCAAAGGCGTGATCTACCCCGGCATCATTGACCTGCATAACCACCCTGAGTATGCGATTTACCCGCTTTTTCCCATCCATCGCAAGTACCGTGACCGCTATGAATGGCGTTGGTACGACGACATCTACAACAAGCGCATCACCTTCCCGCAAGAGGTGCTGACGCGCCCGTACTACCTCGATCTGGGTATTGAGATCGGTCGCTACGGCGAATACAAGGCTCTGGCCGGTGGCACCACCAGCTTGCAAGGCGGTCGCACCAACCTGGCCTACTCCAAGGAAGAGTGTCTGGTGCGCAATATCGAAAACTCTCCGGTGGAGTCGCGCGTGGCCGCCAGCCGCGTGGATATCGGCCGCAGTGCCAAGGAATGGACGGCCATGCAGACCGAGCGCGCTAAGGGCCCGCTGGTCGTGCATTTGGCTGAAGGCCCGTCGCCCCGCATGGCCACCGAATTTGGCGCCATCAAGGACAGCAACCTATTGGGCCCTGAGTTGATTGCCATCCACGGTGTCGGCCTGACCGAGCCGCAGCTGCAGGAGATGGCGTCGGTAGGCGCCAAACTCGTCTGGTCTCCGTTGTCCAACTTCATGCTCTATGGCCAGACCGCCAATGTGGCGGCCGCCAAGCGTGCAGGTCTGTCCATCAGCCTGGCGCCGGACTGGGCGCCTTCGGGCAGCAAGTCGAGTCTGGGTGAGCTGAAAGTGGCTGATCTGGTCAACAAGCATGCGCTGCACGGACTGTTCAGCGACCGCGACCTTGTCGAAATGGTGACGCGCAAGCCTGCCGATGCGATGGGCTGGGGCCAGCGCCTGGGTCAGATCAGCGAAGGCTACCTGGCCGACGTGTTGGTGGTTGATGACCGCCAGGCAGACCCGTACCGCAACCTCATCACTGCCATCGAAGACAACGTCCAGTTAGTGACCGTGCGGGGGGAACCCTTGTATGGCGATGTGGCCTTGCTCAAGGAGGTGCGCGGCGGTGACGACATTGAGACCGCGGCCACCTTCACCCGGGCCAAACGCAGCAAGGCGATGACGCCCAACTGCCCCACCACCAGCCTGCCGCCCATGGGCGTGGCCGAAACCCGAGCCCGCATCCAGCAGGGCCTGAAGTTTGACGCCGCACAACTGGCCGCCAAGCTCACACCCGAGCAACTGGCCAAGGACTTTGCGCAGTGCAGTTTGCCGGTCCCTTCGGGTGCGGCTGCCACAACGGCCGATGCCAAACGTCTGCTGGCCTGCCGCTTTGGCCTGCCGTTCGAGAAGACTCGCCTGAGCCCACTGACCACGAATGAAGACCCCGAGTTTCTGTCGCGTCTGATGAAAAACCCCAACCTGCCCAAGTACCTGAAGGCATTGCCTTCCTACTACCGGCAATAGAAACACCCCATGGCACACATTCTGATCGCCGAAGACGATGACTTGCTGCGCGATGCGCTGTCCGCCCAGCTGACACAGGCCGGCCATAGCGTGGCCAGCGCGGCCCACGGTTTGCAGGCCCGCGAACTGCTGGAGAGTACCCGCTTTGACGGTGTGATCCTGGACCTGGGCCTGCCCAAGCTGGACGGCATGGCCGTTCTGCAGTGGATACGCCAACGCGTGCTGGCCCTGCCGGTGCTGATACTGACGGCCCGCGATGGCGTCGATGACCGTGTCCTTGGCCTGAACGCCGGCGCCGACGATTACCTGACCAAACCCTTCATCATGGCCGAGCTGCAGGCGCGGCTGGCCGCCATGCTGCGCCGCTCGCGCATGCCGGCCTTTGGTGGATCGTTGGAGATTGCTGGCCCCCACACCAGCAAGCTGCGGCTGGACGCGGTTCAGCCCCGCGCCTGGTTGGGCGACGACGAGATGGAGCTGACGCAGCGGGAATGGTCGCTGCTGTCCCTGCTGGTGGCCAACGCCGGCCAGGTCGTCAGCCGCGAGGACGTGTTGAACGCCTGGCAGTCCGAGCCCGGTGAGCCCACGGGTGGCGTGGCATCGAACGCGCTGGAGGTCTACGTGCACCGCCTGCGCCGCAAGCTGGCCGACTCAGGCCTGGGCATACGCAATGTACGCGGCCTGGGCTATCTGTTGGAAACCGACGGCAGCTGATGCATCTATGAAACCAGCTGGCCGCTCTGTGTTGCCAGGGCTCTCCCTGAAGCGCCAGTTGCTGCTGTGGCTGCTGTTGCCGCAGCTGCTGCTGTGGTCGGTAGGTGGACTGCTGGCCTGGCGCATTGCGCTGAGCTATGCCGACACGGGCATCAACCAGTCTCTGAAGCAATCCGTGCGTGCGCTGGCCCGGCAGGTCAAGCCGGTGGGCTCCGGCCTGTTGGTGGATTTTCCACGCGCCGCGCAGGATGTGCTGGAGCAGGACCCGACCGACCGCATGGGCTATATGGTGTCGTCCCCGCCCGGCAGCTTCGTGCTGGGCAATGGCCAGCTGCCGCCGCCGCCAGAAGGCGTGCTGATACAGACGGGGGAACCCCTGATCTACGACGCCCGCCTGGACGCCAAGAAGGTTCGAGTGGCTGTGCTGGAGGTGACCTACGGAGAAGCCAATTCGCCGCAGCGCCTGCGTGTGCAGGTGTCCAAGAGCCTGGCCGTGCAAGAGCGCGTTGCGCGCGAACTGGTGTTTGACATGCTGGTGCCGCTGGCTGCGTTGGGTGTGCTGCTGGGTCTCATCATCAACGCCGGCATTGCGCGCGGCCTGCACCCGCTCAAGCGCCTGGAAGCGCAGTTGGGCGACCGCGCGGGGCTGGCCCTGTCTGCCCTGCCGCCCATTGAATTGGCCCAGGCCCCGCACGAGGTGCATTCGCTGGCGCTCGCGGTCAACCAGCTGCTGGACGCCGTGCGCCGCAGCCTCAGCCAGGAGAAGCGCTTCGTCAACGACGCCGCCCACCAACTGCGCACCCCGCTGGCCGGTCTGGTCAGCCAGACCGAGTTGGCGCTGAACGAAAGCGAACTGGGTGCCGTGCGGGAGCGTCTGGGCAAAGTGCATGCGGGCGCCTTGCGCAGCGCCCACCTGGTGCACCAGCTGCTCTCGCTGGCGCGAACCGAGGCCGATGTCACGCTGCAACCGCTGGATATGGCGCAGCTTGCACGCGAGGTGGCGCGTGAGTGGACGCCACGCGCACTGACTGCCGGCGTGGACCTGGGCTACGAGGGCGAAGGCAGTGTGCAGGTGCAGGGCGAGAAGCTGCTGCTGCGCGAGGTACTCAACAACCTGATCGACAACGCGTTGCACTACGCTGGCACCGGTGCCACGCTGACCGTGCGTGTTCGGCGTGAGGCGGCCAACTGCGTGCTGGAGGTGGAGGACAACGGCCCCGGCCTGTCGAGCGCCGATCTGCCCCGCGCATTCGAGCGCTTTTGGCGCGCCAGCGAGTTGCCCGGTGGCTGCGGCCTGGGCCTGGCCATCGTTGCCGAGATCGCGCACCGCCATGGCGGGCGGGCTAATGCCTTGGCGACACAGCCCACTGGGCTTACGGTGCGGGTGGAGCTGCCCCTGCCCGCCTAACCGATACATTCAATGCCTAATTGGGCTGTAGCCCTCGCCAGATGAGCGTAAGTAGCTATCAAATATATAGCGATATTTCGCCGTGGCTGTTCATCCCTTCGATCCGGCTGTAACCACAAAGAACTCGGTTTCATGCCCGGTTAACGCCGGGGCGCCGCTATGCTCAATGCCAACCGTTCCCGGTTGACCGGCTTCTTTGCCGCCACCGCCGCCACTATTGCAGCCACCTTTGCCCATGCGCATTGACCACTCCGCGTTCTTCTCGTCGCTGTTCCTGTCCCGCCTGGCCGACCAGATCTTGCTGTTCCTGGTGCCACTGGTTGTCTTTCAGACGACGCAGAGTGCAGCGTGGTCCGGCATGGCGTTCTTTGTTGAGACCTTGCCGCGCTTCCTGTCCTTTCCGGTGTGTGGTGCGCTGTGCGACCGCATCGCTCCGCTGCGCCTGCTGCGCGGCAGCCAGACCTTGCGCGCCGCCGTGTGTTTGGGCGGCGCGCTGGCATCGGCGCTGACCGGCGGCGTCGTGTGGCTGGTGTTGCTGTCTGCCGTGTGCGGCGTGCTGACCACTCAGGGCCTGATGGCGCGCGAGGTCATGCTGCCGCAGATCTTTCGGGACGAGCGCATGGACAAGGTGCTGGCCCACGCCCAGATTGCCGACCAGCTGGGCATGGTGCTGGGGCCCATGCTGGCGGCGCTGGCTTTGCAGTGGTGGCATTGGGAGTGGGTCGTCGCGGTCACTGCCGTGCTGTTTCTTGCTGCTGACGGGGCCATGCACCTCTGGCGCACAGCCAGCAACGCGCAACTGGTGGAACCCCAGCCTGCAGATGGCATGCACTGGCTGCAGCCCTACCGGACCGCGTTGGCGCATGTGCTGCGCCTGCCCGGCCTGGCGCCGCTGGTTGTGCTGACGTCGGGCGTCAACCTGGTCATTGGTGTGACGATGGCCACTGCCGCGGCGGTGGTCACAGGCCTGTTGCAGCAGCCCACCCAGACGTATGCGCTGCTGCAAACGGCCGGCGCGGTGGCGACGGTTGCTATCTTGCTGATAATTGCGCGCAAGGCGATGGCGTTGCGGACCCTGGGACTGCTGTCCTATGCTTGCATCTTCGCCGGTGCGCTGGTCATGGCTTTGAGCCACAACATCTGGGTGTATACGCTGGGATTTCTAGTCGTCGTGGGGTTTGACAAGATGTTC
The DNA here is from genome assembly GCF_056521325.1 of Rhodoferax sp. ZS1R8. Classification (NCBI taxonomy): domain Bacteria; kingdom Pseudomonadati; phylum Pseudomonadota; class Betaproteobacteria; order Burkholderiales; family Comamonadaceae; genus Rhodoferax; species Rhodoferax sp. ZS1R8. Next base: position 810,999 of record NZ_JBWMBA010000002.1, read on the forward strand.
AGCGTCTATATCCGCGTGCGCCGCCAGAGCGTCATTCCGTCCCCGGACCTGGGTAAAACAACCGGACTCGTGGTGATGCTGAACAACCTGAGCCAGCCGCTGGCCGGTTTGCTGGTGGGCTTGTTCGCCCGCAGGGTGGATGCGCAAGGCGTGATGCTGGCGCTGACGCTGGGCATGGGTGTGCTGGGTGCTGTTGCGTTGGTGTTGGGCCGGCGTATCGGTACAACTACGCATTGATTGGCCACCGGGCGGGCCGCACACTGGGCTTTTACCCATGCTGATGATCGCCGGCCAGGCACTCCGCAAGGTCGCCGCTGGCGAGGCTTTTGTCATACCCGGTGGCGTAGTGCACAACGCCGGCGTGAGCGGGATGTCGAAAGCGATGGGGCTTGGCCTAGCGTGGTTTGGTACTGGCAGCCGGCACCAGCTTGGACATGGCGTCGCTAACAGCGGTCTTGTCGTTGTTCCAAAACTCACTGACGACCCCGCGCAGTGCTGCCTGCGCTGCGGTTGAAACGGCCATGCCGTGGGCAACCGATGGCACCAGGGTAGAGGCCTTGGACGCGGCCACAAAATCTTTGCTGGAGACCTTGGCGCAGGCATCGAACTTGTCCATGTCCATGTGCAGACGTGCGGGGATCGAGCCTTTGCGCAGATTGAATTTCTCCTGAAACTCTTGCCCCATCAGAAGGTAGGCCAGATAGCCCTGGGCCTTCTGCGCCTCCCAGGCTTTGAGCTGGAACATCGCAAATGAATCCACATTGAAGGTGTAGGCCTTGTCCGTGCCCGGCGCCGCAGAGCAGCTGAAGTCCACGCCGGGTTGCTGCCCGGCTGCCAGAAACTCGCCCTTGGCCCAGTCACCCATGAACTGAAACCCGGCCTTGCCCTTGATGACCATGTCCGTCGCCGCGTTCCAGTCGCGCCCGCTGGTTTTGTCGTCTGTGTAGGATTTGATACGGCGAAACGCTTCCAGCGCCTGGCGCATGGTGTCGCTGGCCAGGGCGCGCTTGTCCAGCTCAACCAGCGCCTGGTTGTAAAAGGCTGCGCCGCCAACGCCCAGCACCACAGACTCGAAGACCGTAAAGTCCTGCCAATCCTGGCCACCGTGCGCGACAGCCACAAACCCGGCGGCCTTGATCTTGTCGGCTGCCGCAAAGAACTCGTCGTAGCTGGTTGGCAAAGCGGTGACACCCGCCTTGCTCAGCACTGCGGAGTTGGCCCAGAGCCAGTTGACGCGATGTACGTTCACGGGTACCGCCACATAGCGGCCCTTGTGCTTCATCTGGTCGGCAATGACCTTGGGTAGCAGCGCGTCCCATTTCTCAAAGGCGGCCATCGCGTCCAGATTGGTCAATACGTTCAGTTCCGCCCACTCCTGTATGGCCGGCCCCTTGATCAGGGCGGCCGCCGGTGCTGTGCCGTTGAGCACGCGCTGCTTGAGCACGGTCATAGCGTTTTGTCCTCCGCCACCGGTCACGGTGAAGTCTTTCCAGCTGTGGCCGCGGTTGGTCATCATGCCCTTGAGTTCGGCCAGCGATTTGGCCTCGCCGCCAGAGGTCCAGTAGTGCAAGACCTCGACCTCTCCAGCATGGCCCACTGCGCTGATCCACAGCGCCAGACAGAGCATGGCACAGCGCACGCAATGGCGGTTTGTGAATGGCAGGGCGGCGTTGTCTTTCATGGATTATTCCGGTTGAACATGAACCTTGGGGGAAAGATCAACAAGTGTTTGTGCTGAGGGGGGTGTGGCACCAGCGGCCAGGCAGGCGCCAGCGCCAGCGGCCACAGCTGCGCGCAAATGCACATCCCAGCCCGCATGGGGCGCGTGCATGGCACTGCTGAGAAGTCCGGCCAGGCTGCAGTCGCCCGCGCCTATGGTGTCGACGACGGTAATGCTGGGCGGGGTTGCGCGCAAAGCCCGGCTTCCTGCATACAACACAGCGCCTTGCGCACCCAGCGTGTAGAGGAAGGTTGCCGAAGGCCGCATGGCGCGCAATTGCAGAAGGCCCGCTTGCGCATCGTGCGTGCGAAACAGTCCGCACACGTCCTCCTCGGAAACTTTGACCAGGTCGGCAATGGCAACCATGCGCGACAGGATGGGGTCGTAGTTGCGATCCATCACCTTGCGAAAGTTCGGGTCGTAGCTGATTTTCACGCCACGTGCGCTGAGGCGTTCAGCCAGTGCCACCAGGCGTTCGGCCAGTGGCTGGCGGGTCAGGCTGATGCCACCGAAATGCGCCCAGCGCACGGCTTCTTCCCAGCTTTGCGGCAAAGCGGCCTCATCGAAGTGCAGGTCGGCACTGTCATCGCCGACAAAGAAGTAAGCCGGTGGCTGCGTTTGGTGCACGATGGCCAGTAGCGGTGATTTGGCAACGCGCTGCAGGAATCGCAAGTCAAGGCCGGCTTGGGTGCTGGCATGCCACAAAGTGTCGCCAAAACAATCGGTGCTGATGGCGCCGCCGAATGCGCTGGCAATGCCAAAGCGGGCCATGACCTGTGCCGCATTCCACGGTGCGCCGCCGGGCACACTCTTCCATGTGTTCGAACCTGTGCGCAGCATGTCGGTAAGAGCTTCACCGAAGGCTACAAAGTGGGGCAGGGCGCGGTCGCTGTTCATTGCGTGTGAACCGTAAAGGAACCCATGGCACGCAAGACATCGCAACACGCGCCAATGGTGTGGTAGTCGACCTTGCCCGCCGGACTCTTTTCACGCGTGTGGTTCAGGTTGGCTGGGTCCAGGATGCGGAACCAGGCGCCATGCTGGTGGTCTACAAAATGCTGCCAGCAGTAGGCCCAGATGGTGTCGTACCGAACCCAATACTTTGCGTCGTGGGTACGCATGGCCAGCAGTGCCGCTGCGGCCAGTGATTCGGCTTGGACCCAGTGGTATTTATCGGCATCGCAAATCCCGCCGTCGGGCCCGAATCCATAGTGCAGTCCGCCATGTTCGGCATCCCAGGCCTTGTCGATACCGGCGTCAAAGAGGGCTATCGCACGCGGCAGATGCCAGTCTGCGGGGGCATGCGCGTCCAGCTGCAGCAGCAGTTTAGCCCACTCGGTCAGATGGCCGCTCTGGTAGCCCCAGGGCCTGAAGATATTGGACTTGTCGTGCAGGTTGTAGTCCCAGTCCACCGACCAGTCTTGGTGGTAGTGCTCCCAGACCAGGCCATTGGCGAGAGCAGCCTGGCGGCAGGTGATGTTGTACGCCAAGCACTCGGCACGTTCGATGTAGCGCGACTCGCCGGTCGCGGCGTACGCGGCAATCATGGCTTCGCAGGCATGCATGTTGGCGTTCTGGCCACGGTAGGGCGCCAGTGTCCAGTCCTGCGTTGCCTCATCGGCGTAGAGGCCTGCAGCGGGCTCCCAGAAGTGCGTGCCGGCCAAATCAAACGTCTCGGCCAGCCAGCCACGCGCCGCTTCAATGCCACAGGTACTTGCATGGGCGTAAGCCAGCATCACAAAGGCCATGCCGTAGCAATGCCGCGTGCCATCTAGCACCGTTGCCCGGCCTTCGTGCCAGTCGATCATCCATGCGTATCCACCGGTGTGCGGATCGTGAAAGGCGTTACGCAGGAAATCTACCGCATGCCGCACGCTGCTTTGGTAGTGCGCCGCACCGGTGAGCTGGTACAGCATGGAATGCGTGATGACAAAGCGCGTGGCGTTGACCAGGTGGCGCGTGCGCTTGTCGTACACCGTGCCGTCGTCCAGGTAATAGTGGTACATGCCGCCACTGGCGTCATGGGCCCTGGGGGTATAAAAGTCCATGATCCAGCGGGCATGCTGACGCAGGAAGGCGGCCGAGCGGAAGTCAGGTGGTGCGGGAACCGTCACAGTGGAATTCTCCCGCAAGCGGCGCTCAGATGCGCACGCCGGTGCCCGCGTCGAACCAGCTGACATGGTCTGCCGCCACGCCCAGACCGATACGGTCACCGGCCTTGACCCGGGTCTGGGCCGACACCCGTACCGTGACGTCACCTGCGCTGGTCTTGACGACCATGTAGGTGTCTGCCCCCGTAGGTTCGACCACGCTGACCTCGCCACGCCAGGGTGCATCGTCCACCAGCGACAGGTGTTCGGGCCGCACGCCCAGCAGCACATTGCCGGCCTGCGGTGCGGACATCGGCATTTGCGCGGACGCGATTTGGAAACCTTTGTCGCTCTCTGTGGTGCCGTTGTGGCCGGGAATCAGGTTCATCGTTGGCGAACCAATGAAAGTGGCCACATAGGTGTTGGCCGGGCGGTTGTAGATTTCGTCTGGCGTGCCCAGTTGTTGCAGCACGCCACCCTTCATGACAGCAATGCGCGAGCCCAGCGTCATGGCCTCGATCTGATCGTGCGTCACGTACACGCTGGTGATGCCGCTCAATTGGTGCAGGCGCTTGATCTCGGCGCGCATCTCCACGCGCAGCTTGGCGTCCAGGTTGCTCAAGGGTTCGTCAAACAAGAAGATCTGCGGTTGGCGCGCCAGCGCGCGGCCCATGGCAACCCGCTGGCGTTGCCCGCCGGAGAGCTGTGCGGGCCTGCGGTCCAGCAGCGGCTCGATCTGCAGCATGGCCGCCACCTCGCGGATGCGCTGGTCGCGCTGCGCCTTGGGCACCTTGCGCATTTCCAGCGCGAAGCCGATGTTGTCGTAGACGCTCATCGTGGGGTACAGCGCATAGCTCTGGAACACCATTGCAATATCGCGCTGGGCTGGCGCTACGCCAACCACATCTTTGCCGCCAATGCGCACTTGGCCCTCGGTCGGGTCTTCCAACCCAGCGATGATGCTGAGCAGCGTGGATTTGCCGCAGCCGCTGGGGCCGACCAGTATCAAAAACTCGCCGGGCTGTACATCGATATCGATGCGTTGCAGCACTTCAATCGCCTTGTTGCCGTTGCCAAACGCCTTGCGTACGCCAGAAATTTGTAGAGAAGCTGCCATGTCTGTGTTGTTGTGATGCGATGAAAATGAAGGGGGATGGAGGGCTTAGCCCTTCACAGCGCCGGCTGTGAGTCCCTTGACGAAGTACTGGCCGGCCAGGATGTAGACCAGCATCGTGGGCAGGCCGGCAATCAGTGCAGCGGCCATGTCCACGTTGTAGCTTTTGACACTGCTGGTGGTGTTGGCCATGTTGTTCAGACCTACCGTGATGGGCTTACTGTCGGCACCGCTAAAGGCCACGCCGAACAGGAAGTCATTCCAGATATTGGTGAACTGCCAAATCAATGTGACCATCAGGATGGGAATGGACAAGGGCACCACAATGCGAAAGAAGATGCGCCAGAAGCCCGCACCGTCTATGCGCGCGGCGTTGACCAGCTCCTTGGGGATGGCTGTGTAGTAGTTGCGAAAAAACAGGGTTGTGCCGGCCAGGCCTGCAATGCAGTGCACCAGCACCAAGCCTGTCAGCGAACTGGACAGGCCCAGGTAACCGAGTACCTGGCTCATCGGCAGCAGCACCACCTGGAAGGGCATGAATACGCCAAACAGCATGAAGCCAAACAGCAGTTCACTGCCCCTGAACCTCCACATGCTCAGCACGTAGCCGTTGATCGCGCCCCAGGCGGTTGAGATCAGCACGGCGGGCACAGCAATGGCGACCGAGTTCATGAAGTACGGCTGCAAGCCACGGCAGTCCACACCGGTGCAGGCTGTCGACCAGGCCGACAGCCAGGACTCGACATTCAAGCCATGTGGCAGGCTCAACAGGTTGCCGGTGCGAATCTGCTCGGCGTCTTTGAACGATGTGGCCAGCATCACATACAGCGGGGCCAGAAAGAAGCACGCGGCCAGCAGCAAGGTGCCGTAGATCAGAACGCGTGGCAGGTGTTTGGCAATCATGGGAGGGTTTTCCAGAAGCTGATCAGCGGTCATGCGGCTTGGCACGCAACTCGCTGTAGAGGTAGGGGACGACAATCGCAGCTACTGTGGCCAGCATCATGGTGGCGCTGGCAGCCCCGAGGCCAATTTGCCCGCGGGTAAAGCTCATCACATACATGAAGGTTGCAGGCACATCGGTCGCGTAGCCGGGGCCACCCGATGTAAGCGCCATCACCAGGTCAAAGCTCTTGATGGACAGGTGCGACAGCACCAGCACAGTCGAGAACACCACAGGCCGCAGGATGGGCAGAATGATGCGCCAGTAGATCCGGGGCAGCGATGCGCCGTCGATCTGCGCGGCCTTGATGATGCTGTCGTCAATGCCACGCAAGCCTGCCAGCGACAGCGCCATCGCAAATCCGGCCGATTGCCAGATGCCTGCGATGACGACGCAGTAAATGGCGGTGTCGGATTGCACCAGCCAATCAAAATGGAAACTGCTCCAGCCCAGGTCGTGCATAAGTTTTTCCAAGCCCAGGCTTGGGTTCAAAATCCATTTCCATGCAGTGCCGGTCACGATGAAGGACAGGGCCATGGGGTACAGATACACCGTACGCAGCACGCCTTCAAAGCGCACTTTTTGATCGAGAAAGATGGCCATGCCCATGCCCAGTGCCATGGAGCCGCCGACATACATGGCGCTGAACAGGCCCAGGTTCTTGAGGGCCACATACCAGCGGTCCGAGGCCCACAGCTTGGCGTACTGGTCCAGTCCGACAAAGGCGTCGTAATTGGGCAGCATGTTGGAGCCGGTCACCGACAGCACCGCATTCCAAATCATGAAGCCGTAGATGAATGCGAAGCCGATCACGAAGCCGGGTGCAATCACCAATTTGGGCAAAATATTTTCAAAAGTTTTCATGAAAAAAACGGCGGTCGCGAGACCGCCGTGTAAACGCCTAACCCCCGAGAAAAATTAAGAAATTACCACCAGATTTCGTACTGCACACCCGCAACTGTGCGCGATGTCTTGCCACCGGCGCCAAAGCTGCTGGCGTTGGCCGCGGCGGCTGCATCGTTCCAGTTTGCCATGGTCACATACAAGCGCAACTCTGGACGGCTGTAGAAGTTGGGGCCAACCGACAGCGTTGGTGCAATCGTCAGCTTGTCCAGACGTTGGTCTGGGCCATTGCCCGTGCGGGTGGTGGTTGCAGCGTCGACCAAAAGCTTGAAGTTCTTGGAGAACGCGTAGGAGATACGGCCACCGATGGAGGTGTCCTTGGTCTCGATACCGGTTTTCTCATCCTTGTTGGTTTGGTAAGACAGCACGGTTTGGCCACCCAAGGCACCCAATTGCCAGCTCAAGGAATCTGCAATGCGTGTAACCTTTTTGCCAGCCGACACGCCGTCGATACCCTCGAACTCACCGTCGATACGTGCATGACCGCTGGAGGTTTGCAGGAACAGTGCGTTGTTCAAACCTTGGGTCAAGAAGTCGGACTGGTTGTGCACCAGAGAGATACCCGCACCGGTGCTGGAGTCGGCCAAGCCCGAACCGTTGACACCGGTCATCAAAACACGCAGTTTGCCGCCGGGGTTGGTGGCAATGTCCGAGATGTCGGCATTGAAGCGGGTGGCGTTGACGCCGGCCACGGCTGCGGTGTCAAACTTGTCGCCGGTGAAGACGCCCAAGCCCAGCTTGGCGCCACCCAACGGGATGTCCGTCACGCCAGCGCCCTGGTTATCGCCGTAGTTGAGCAGGATGTAGTCCAGGATGTGGATGTCTTGCAGACGCAGGCGGCGCTGGCCAACCCAGAACTTTGCTTCGGGCGCAAAGCTCAGTCCGCTGATTTCAACGAAAGCCTGCTCGGTGCCCACATTGCCGCTGTTCCATTTGGCAGGCATGTACTGCACCTTGTAATTGGCGCCTTCGGTCTTGAAAGTCTTGATCAGGTCGATTTCAATGCCGTTGTCGCCTTCGTTGCCCAGGCGGTAGCCTTGCATGTCGCCGCCGAGCTGGAATCTGCCCTTGATGCCGTCCGACGTGCTGAACACGGGGCCACCGCGCGAGTAGCCGTGGAATTCAAATGTGCCGTCGTCAGCTTGTGCGCCGGTGGCGCAGAGTGCAGCGGCCACTGCAATGGCGCTGATGGAAAAAGTATGTTTCATGATGGGATGTTGTTAAATTTTGGAAAAAAGTGTCCCCGGAGGACGGCTTGCGCCGTCCTCGGACCTGCCTTGCGGATGGGGTTGGGCTACTTGGTAGCGGCTGCGGCGATCAGGCGTTTTTGCCCTTCGGCGACGGAGATCTTGTCGTCGTTCCAGAACTGGCTGACCACGTCCTTGATCGCGCCTTCGACTGCTGGTTTGATGGCCATGCCGTGTGCCACGGAGGGCTGCAGGCTGCCAGTCTTGGCGGTGTCAACAAAGTCTTTGCTGGAAAGCTTGGCGCAGTCGTCAAACTTGTCGAGCTTCATGTTCAGGCGCACGGGGATGGAGCCCTTGTTCAGATTGAACACTTCTTGAAACTCGGGGCCCATGATGGCGGCAGCCAGGTCGCCCTGGGCCTTTTGCGAATCTGTCGACTTGAGCTTGAACATGGCAAACGAATCGACGTTGAAGGTGTAGGCGTTGGCCGTGCCCGGTGCAGCTGCACACAGGAAGTCTTTGCCCGGCACCTTGCCAGCCGCCAGGAACTCGCCCTTGGCCCAGTCACCCATGAACTGGAAGCCGGCTTCGCCTTTCATGACCATGGCGGTTGCCAGGTTCCAGTCGCGGCCGGGGGAGGCAGCGTCGGTGTATCCCTTGATCTTGCGGAAAGTTTCTAGCGTCTTGGTCATCGTGTCGCTGGAGAGGGCCTTGGGGTCCAGGGACACCAGCGCCTCGTGGTAAAACTTGACGCCACCGATACCCAGCGCAACGGACTCAAAGGTCGTGAAGTCTTGCCAGTTCTGGCCACCGTGGGCCACGGCGATCAGGCCAGCCTTCTTGATCTTGTCGGCGGCTGCGAAAAACTCGTCGTACGTCTTGGGCATGCCAGCCACGCCTGCTTTCTTCAGCACTTCGGGGTTGGCCCAGACGAAGTTGACGCGGTGCACGTTGACCGGCGCGGCCACGTAATTGCCCTTGTACTTCATGCCATCGGCTACGATCTTGGGCAGCAGGCTGTCCCATTTTTCTGCTTTGGCGACAGCGTCCAGATTGGCCAGAACGCCTTCAGATGCCCACTCCTGGATGGCGGGGCCTTTGATCTGTGCGGCAGCGGGTGGGTTGCCCGACACGACTCGACTCTTCAGCAGGGTCGCAGCGTTGTCACCGCCGCCGCCAGCCACTGCAAAATCTTTCCACACATGGCCCTTGGCCTGCATGATCTTCTTTAGCTCAGCGACCGACTTGGCCTCGCCACCGGAGGTCCAGTAGTGCAGCACTTCGACTTCGCCAGCGTGCACCGCAGCGGCTGCCGCCATGGCCAACACGGCCATCGACAGGCCCGTCAGGCGCATACGTGAAACTTTCAACATGTCGTCTCCTTGTGTGCTCATCTGGCGTCTAGGCCACGAGCGGGGTTGAATTCGAAGAACACCGTTGTTCTTGAATTAATTAATTGTTAATTAATATTTAATGCACCAACATAGGACTAACCCTAGGCCGTGCAAAACCGCCACAGTTTGGGTTGGCGCATGGCGGAAAAAAATCAATCAACCCGCGCGCCGGACGCCTTGACCACCTGCGCCCACTTGGTGTGTTCGCTGTCAATCAGCGCCGCAAACTGCGCGGGCGTGTTGCCGCTGGGTATTGCGCCCTGGGCCAACATCTTCTCGTTGATCGCCGGGCTGCTCAGCGCGCGGGCAACCTCTTGCTGGATGCGGCCGACAACTTCGGGTGGTGTGCCAGCCGGGGCCAACAGGCCAAACCAGCTGGTGGCCTCAAAGCCCTTGAGGCCGGCCGCTTCTTCGATGGTGGGTGCGTCGGGCAGGGCGGCTGAGCGTGTAGAACTGGTCAGGGCCAGGGCCTTGATCTTGCCGCTCTTGATGAGTTGCATGGCGGAGGGCAGGTTGTCAAACATCACGTCCACCTGGCCACCCACCAGGTCCAGCAACGCGGGGCCGGAGCCGCGGTAGGGAATGTGGGTCATGAAGGTGCCGGTCTGGCTTTTGAACAACTCGCCGGCCAGGTGGATGGACGTGCCATTGCCGCTGGAGGCCATGTTCAGTTTGCCGGGCCGGGCTTTGGCCAGCTTGATGAAATCACGCACGCTGTTGATGCCGTTGGCGCGGGCTAGCTCGGCGTTGACCACCATCACATTGGGCACGCTGGCCACCAGCGTCACGGGTGCAAAGTCCTTGATGGGGTCAAAGGGTAGCTTGGGGTACAGCGCGCGGTTGATGCCATGCGTGCCCACCGTGCCCATCAGCAATGTGTAGCCGTCTGCGGGAGATTTAGCGACCGCCTCGGCCCCCACATTGCCGCCGGCGCCAGCCTTGTTTTCCACAATGAATTGCTGGCCAAAGGCCTTGGACAGCTCAGGCGCCACGGCGCGCGCCAGGATGTCGGTGGTGCCGCCCGGTGCGAAGGGTACGACGATGCGCACTGGCTTGTTGGGCCAGGCAGTTTGTGCATGAGCCGCCATGCCATTCACACCCAGCATGGCGCAGGTGCTGGCCAATGCGGCGAGTTGTACAACGAGTCTCCGGTTCGAACGCATGGGGCCCACGGCTGTCTCCTGTAGAAATGGTGTTGGTGGTTCATCATAGCGAGGCAGCTCCCTGCGGTTGTCTGCACTTTGTGTGATCATGGCTGCATGAATCTTGATTGGATCAACCCCTACGCATCTGCCCGTTCGGCCGTCATGGGCCGCAATGTTGTCAGCACCTCACAACCCCTGGCGGCGCAGGCTGGCTTGCGCATGCTGCTTGCCGGGGGCAACGCGGTGGACGCGGCGCTCGCTGCGGCCATGGCCTTGACAGTAGTGGAGCCCACCGGTTGCGGGTTAGGCAGTGATGCCTTTGCCATCGTGTGGGACGGCAAGGAACTACATGGCCTCAATGCATCAGGCCGCGCGCCGTCAGCGTGGAGTGCTGACCGGTTCAAGGGCCAAGCGGTGATGCCGGACAAGGGTTGGGATACGGTGACCGTGCCCGGCGCGGTGTCGGCGTGGAGTGCGCTGTCGCGCCGCTTTGGCCGTCTGCCGTTTGCTGACCTGGCCGCGCCGGCCATCGCCTATGCGCGCCATGGCTTTGCGGTGTCGCCGACCATTGCGCGGCAATGGGCCTTGGGCGCGGCGCGCCTGGGTGACCAGCCGGGCTTTGCCGAATGCTTCATGCCGCAGGGCCGCGCGCCGCAGGCCAGCGAGTTGTTCCGTAGCGAAGCCCACGCCCGCACACTGGAGGCCATCGCCGACACCCACGGCGAGGCGTTCTACCTGGGGCCGTTGGCCCACGCCATGGCTGCGCACGCCAAAGCCTGCGGCGGCGCGATGACCGCAGATGATCTGGCCGCGCACGGCGTGGACTGGTGCGGCACGCTGGCACAACCTTTTGCCGCTTCAATGGTGCACGAGATACCTCCGAACGGTCAAGGTATTGCCGCGTTGATGGCGCTGGGCATGCTCAAAGCCCTGGGTATCGGCCGGCAGCCGGTGGACCATGTGGACACGGTGCACTGCGCGATAGAAGCCATGAAGCTCGCGTTGGCCGACTTGAACCACTACAACGCCGACCCCGCTTCCATGCGTGTGGCGCCCAGCGCATTGCTGGACCCCGCATACCTGGCCGAGCGCGCCACGTTGATTGACTTGCAGCGTGCCGGTGACCCCGGCTACGGCGCCCCCAAACCTGGCGGCACGGTGTATGTGGCTGCGGCCGATGCGTCGGGAATGATGGTGTCCTTCATCCAATCCAACTATATGGGCTTTGGCTCGGGCGTCGTCGTGCCCGGCACTGGCATCAGCCTGCAGAACCGGGGCAATGGCTTCTGTGTGGAGCCGGGCCACGCCAACGAAGTCGGGCCGGGCAAGCGGCCGTCGCACACCATCATCCCCGCATTCGCCATGCATGCAGACGGCACACCGCAGATGGCGTTTGGCGTCATGGGTGGCCCCATGCAATCGCAAGGCCATTTGCAGATGGCTTTGCGCGTATTGCTCTACGGCCAAAACCCGCAAGCCGCCGTCGATGCACCGCGTTGGCGGGTAACTGGCGGCCGCGGTGTGGCCGTAGAGCCCAACTTTGACCCCGATGTCGTGCGCGCACTTAAAGAGCGTGGCCACGCGGTGCAGACGGAAGGCGGGGCCGGCATGTTTGCGTTTGGGGGCGCACAGCTGATCCTGAAACACGGCGACACCTATATCGCCGGTTCGGACCCACGCAAGGACGGGCAGGCTGTGGCCTATTGATAGGTTGCCAAATCGGGCTGTAGCCCTCGTGCAGCGAGCGTAAGCAGCTATAAAAAGAGTAGCGTTTTTTCCGGCAGAAGGGCAGGTTTCTCCTAGCACAATTCGGGCGCGCAAAACGCAGCCAGCGCAAGGGTGCACAAAAACGAGGCACGGTCTGCACAGCCAATCCTGGCGCGGCTTTCCGGGCTTGTGAACACGCTTATCCACAACCTAGCCCACAGCGGGCAGGGGCAAGTTTATTTTGCGTGAAAGCGGTTTCGGCCGCGCTGGCACTAAACTTATCGGATGAGTAAACCTACGACAAAGAGCAGTGCCAAACCCGGCTCGACACGCGACCCTGGGACGGTGACCATTGAAATGGTGGCGCAGCTGGCGGGTGTGTCACCCAGCACCATCTCCCGCATCCTCAATGGCACGGCCGTTGTCAGCGAGGTCAAGCAGCAGGCCGTAAAGGATGCCATTGCCAAGCTGGGCTACGTACCCAACCCGGTGGCCCGCGGCCTGGCCGGCGGGCGTACCTACAGCATTGGCGTCATCACGCAAACCATCGACAGCCCGTTTTACGGCGCATCCTTGCGCGGCATTGAGGAAGAGCTGGATCCGGTGGGCTACAACCCACTGTTCGTCAGCGCGCACTGGGACGCTGCAGCCGAAGCGCGCTGCATCGACGTGCTGCGCTCGCGCCGCGTGGACGGCATCATTGTGTTGACGGGGCGGCTGACCGACCAGGCATTGAAGGCCTGCGCCAAGCACCTGCCGGTGGTGGTGACCGGCCGTACCTTGAAGGGCCCCGGTGTCTTTTCGCTGGATTTCGACAACTTCGCCGGTGGGCAAATGGCCACCGAGCACCTGATAGGGCTGGGGCACCGCCGCATTGCGCTGATCACCGGGGACCCCTTGCACCCCGACTCCAACGAGCGCACCCGGGGCTATCGGGCTGCATTGGACAAGGCCGGCATCGCCTACGACCCGGCGCTGGTGATTGTTGGCGACTATACGGAGAGCAGCGGCTTGCGCGCCGTAGAGCGGTTGACGGAAGGCGGGCAGTCGTTCACAGCCATCTTTGCCGCGAATGACCAGATGGCGTCGGGGGCGGTGCTGGGTTTGCACCGCAAGGGCGTGCGGGTGCCCGAGGATGTCTCCATCGTCGGATTTGATGATTTGCCCACATCGCGCTATGCGGTGCCACCGCTGAGCACGATCCACCAGTCGTCATACGAGCAGGGGCGCCTGTCGGCCCACGCCATGCTGCAGTTGCTGGCTGGCGCGCGCCCGACCGTCACGGTTCCGCTGCCCCGGCTGATTGCGCGTGAATCGACCGCGCGTTTGTCAGGCAAAAGCAACACAAAAACGGCTTTTTAGGGGCTGCTGGCCGAGGTATAGGGTTAGCCCCAAGTTGACACTTGAAAGCGATTTCAACGATCATGAAAGCGCTTTCAAGAATCAGTCCCAAAGTGAGGATACATAAAGGACTGACGATTTAGCTTCTGACCGTATCCGCTCGCTTCATCCATGAAAATCTGGAGACATTGAATGAATAAATCACCCTCGCCGCTGCGCATGCGCAACGGGCGCCCACTGTTTCGCCTGGGGACGCTTGCTGCGGCGTGCGCATTGCTCATGGCCGAGTCCGGCGGTGTCTATGCCCAGCAGGCCGCAGCTGCGTCGCCGGCCGCCACTGACACGGGAGCGCTGCAAACCGTGACGGTAACGGGCATTCGCGCCAGCTTGAATTCTGCGATGAACCTCAAGCGCGACGGTCAGGGCGTGGTCGACGGCATCAATGCTGAGGAGATCGGCAAATTTCCCGATACCAACCTTGCGGAGTCATTGCAGCGCATCAGCGGTGTGTCGATCGACCGCTCCATTGGTGAGGGTTCCAAGATCACGGTGCGCGGCGTCGGCCCTGACTTCAACATGGTGTTGCTGAACGGCCGCCAGATGCCTGCGTCCACGCTGCTGGACACCAATGCGTCCAGCTCGCGCGCCTTCGATTTTGCCAATCTGGCATCCGAAGCTATCTCGGGCATTGAGGTTTACAAGACCAGCCGCGCCGCCACACCGGCCGGTGGCATTGGTGCCACGGTCAACATCAAGACGGCGCGTCCGCTGGGCAGCCCCTCGGTGGCGAGCATCGGTTTCAAGGAGGTGCTCGATACCTCCAACAACAACCTGCCCAGCCATCTGCAGGGCAAGAATGCAACGCCTGAGATCTCTGGCATCTACAGCGAGACGTTTGCCGATGGCAAGTTTGGCATTGCTATCACCGGCAGCCACCAGGAGCGTAGCCTGGGCTACAACCAGGCCGGCGTGCCCAATGGTTGGCGCGCGATCAATGCAGGTAGCAATGACTGGGGCTCCGTTGCCCCGTCCCAAAGGCCGGGCTCCGATGTTCAGCTGTACTCCACCCCGCAGAATCCCAACTACTCGATGACTGGCGTGCAGCGCCAGCGTGACAACGGCCAGTTGACGCTGCAGTTCGCACCCAGCGCCGATATCAAGGCTACGGTGGACTACACCTATTCCCAGAACAAGTTGCAAAGCAAGCGCAATGATCTGGGTGTTTGGCAGAACTTTGGCGGCGACGTAACCAAAGCTACATGGTCGGCGGGCCCAGTTGCAGGCCCGCTGATCTACACCGAGGCCTATGCAAACCCCAGCGACATCGCGATGGGTGCGGCAGAGTTCGCTACCAAGAGCGAGAACAAATCGACAGGCTTCAATGTGGAGTGGAAAGTTTCCAACCGTCTGAAGCTGGAGTTCGATACCCACCGCTCGTCGGCAGAATCAGGCGCAGACAGCCCCTACGGCTCCAGCTCGGTCCTGGGGGGCGCGCAGTTCACCCGTACCGGCAACACCATCGATTTCAGCCGGGACTTTCCCGTCATCAGCATCACGGGCGGGGATGTGGACCCGTCCAAGATGCTGGTCACCGGCTCATCGTTCCGCAACAGCTACATGCTGTCCAAGGTTGACCAGACCCAGGTCAAGGGTGCATTCAAGATTGACGAGGATTCGGGCCTGAACTTTGGCCTTGCCAGCACACGGGTAGACAACCGCTCAGCCTACGCCAACGTAGACAACGGCGCCTGGGGTGGCCAAGGTACGCCGGCCAACTATGCTGACAGTTCATGGCGTCGCGACACCCTGCGCCAGTATTTCTCCAAGATCAGTGGTAGTGACAACCCAGCGCTGTTCAACCAGATACTTTTTGGTGACTTCGCGGCGCTCCGTCAGCAGGCTCTCACGCAGTCTGGCCATCCCGAGTGGTACAAGGCGCCAACCGAGTTCACAACGGACCGGCGCGTCACCGAGAAGTCCATGAGCGGCTTCGTGCAGTACAACCGTGACTTCGACACCGCACTTCCCATGCGCGCGGCCGTAGGTGTGCGTTACGAGAAGACGGACATCGTATCTTCGGCGCTGGTGCCCACGGCCACTGGCATCATCTGGGGTAGCAACAATGAGTACACCGTCACGTTTGGTGCGCCAGGCTTCACGACGTTGGAAGGCAGCTACAGCTACCTGCTGCCCAGTCTGGACTATGACGTCGACTTGTCGAAAGACCTCAAGTTCCGCGCCAGCTATGGCGAGACCATCGGGCGCCCTGGTTGGGGTGATATCCAGGGGGGCCAAACACTGGATGCGTTGGCGCGCGTAAACGGCGGAACCGGTAGCCAGGGCAATCCAGACCTGAAACCGTTGAAGTCGCGCAACATCGACCTGTCGCTGGAGTGGTATTACGGCAAGGGCAGCTTTGCATCGATCGGCTATTTCCGCAAATCCATCGAAAACTACATTGGCAATTCCCAAGCCGTGGCGACGCCGTTCAACCTTCGCACGCCGGCCAATGGCCTGTTCTGGAACGAAGCGGTCGCCAAAGGTTGTGCAGCAACGGATGTCACCTGCATCCGCAACTACATCTTCAAGAACAAGAACGGCCAGCAAGGCGTTGTGCGGGGACCGGATGACGCCAACGGCAATCAGACCGGCACCATCGCGGGGCAGGCTGGTGATCCGGTCGCAAACTTCCTGATCAACACGCCGTCCAACCAGAGGGCCGATACGCTGACCGGCTGGGAGCTGAACGTGCAGCATATGTTTGGCAACAGCGGGTTCGGCGTATCCAGCAACTACACCAAGGTGGGGTCTGGTCTGAAGTTCGACAACAGCCAGACGACTGAGCAGTTTGCGCTCTTGGGCGTCAGCGACTCTGCCAACCTGGTCGGCTTTTACGAGAACGAAAAATGGTCGGTGCGGGGAGCCTATAACTGGCGCGGTGAATTCTTGTCGGGACTCAACGACGGCTCCGGAGCCAACCCGTTGTACACCGAAGCCTATGGCCAGCTGGACCTGAATGTCTCCTATAAATGGGACAAACACCTGTCGCTGCAGTTTGAAGCCATCAACCTGAATGACGGTATCCAGCGCCTGCATGGACGCTCGCAGTCGCAAGTGAACTACGTGACCCAGACAGGGCCCCGTTACATGTTTGGACTGCGCTACAAGCTGTGATGATGAGCGGCCATTGCAGCAGCCGCTGCAATGGCCGCACAATGGGATTGCCATACCGAGCCGCTGAACCCCGAGAAATCCCATGTCCCTTCCTGCCTTGCTCAACAACGTAGACCACAAGGACCTGCGCATCATCACCACGCGCGGTGCCCTGTACGGCGACAACGTGATGACCGCCTTGTCGTTTCCGCATGAGTTCCGCAACCTGCAGGCTCATTACCCCATCGTGTTCTTCAAGTCTGAGGACGGGACCAGCTTCCATTCGGCAGCGCTCCTGGGTTTTCAGGAGGGAGAGAACCTTTTTCTCGGGGATGGCAGCTGGGACGCTGCCTATGTGCCACTGACAGTTGCACGCCAGCCCTTCCTGATTGGCAACGTCAAGGGTGAGATGCTGTTGCACGTGAACCTGGACAGCCCGCGGGTGAGCAGCACCGAGGGGGAGCCGGTTTTCCTGGAGTACGGGGGGCACACGGATTTTTTGGAGCAGGTGAGTTCCATGCTGCGCGCCATCCACGACGGCCTGGAGCAGGCACCGGCATTCAGTGCCGCGTTGGTGGAGTTAAATTTGCTGGAATCGTTTGTCTTTGATGTGGAGCTGATGGACGGATCGCAGCACCGCCTGGCCGGTTGCTACACGATCAACGAAGAGCGCCTGCAGGCGCTGGATGGTCAGGCCCTGGAGCGGCTGAGCCGATCCGGGTTTCTGCAGCCTATTTATATGGTGATTGCGTCCTTGTCGAACCTGCAAGCACTGGCAGAACGCAAACGCCGTGTTCACGATGCTGGCAGCCGTTAAGCCGGTCCGCACGCTTTCGGGTCTGGATCCGCAGGCGTTACCGGACGCGGTGCTGCACTCCACAGAGCCATTGGTCCTGAAGGGCTTGGTGGCGCACTGGCCCATGGTGCAGGCCGCGCAGCAGTCGCCGCCGGCGGCAGGGCAGTACCTTCGCCGCTTTTACCGAGGAGCCGTTGTCGAAGCCTTTGTGGGCGCCCCCCAATTTGAGGGCCGTTTTTTTTACAACGACGATTTGACGGGTTTCAACTTCCGCACAGAACGGCTCAAGCTGGATGCCGTGCTGGACGACCTTGACCGCCATGCCTCAGACGCGCAACCGCCTGGCCTATACGTGGGGTCCGCCACGCTGGACAGTTGCCTGCCGGGATTCCGTGTGCAGAATGACGTGAACCTGGGCGACAGGGACGCGCTGGCCAGTGTCTGGATCGGCAACCGCACGCGTATTGCCGCCCACTACGATGCGCCCGACAACCTGGCCTCTGTGGTTGCTGGGCATAGGCGCTTTACCGTGCTGCCACCCGAGCAATTGGCCAACCTGTATGTCGGCCCTTTGGATCTCACACCGGCGGGCCAGCCTGTAAGCCTGGTCGACTTTGCCCGTCCGGATCTGGAGAAATTCCCCAGGTTTGCAGACGCGATGGAAAGCGTGCAGGTAGCCGAATTGGAGCCCGGCGACGCCATCTTCATCCCCAGCATGTGGTGGCACCACGTCGAGGCACTGGACTGCTTCAACGTCCTGGTGAACTACTGGTGGAAGCAGACGCCGGACTATATGGACCCGGCAATGAATGCGCTGATGCTGGCCATCATGAGCGTGCGCCATTTG
This sequence comes from Rhodoferax sp. ZS1R8, assembly GCF_056521325.1. Taxonomy (NCBI): domain Bacteria; kingdom Pseudomonadati; phylum Pseudomonadota; class Betaproteobacteria; order Burkholderiales; family Comamonadaceae; genus Rhodoferax; species Rhodoferax sp. ZS1R8. Next base: position 829,336 of record NZ_JBWMBA010000002.1, read on the forward strand.
CCGCCCGCGCAGCGCGAAGCCTGGGCCAACCTCTTTGACCATTACGTGTTTGATGCCGATAGCGAATCCCTTGCACATATTCCTGCAAACGCGAGGGGCATTCTGGGCGCCTTGGATGCGAACACCACACGCATGCTGCGGGCGTATCTGCTCAAAAAAATGAACCGCTGACAGGAGACTGAATTGAACGAACAAGGCTACGCCGATAGCGACGCCAAACCCATCAAACGCATCGTGATCGCAGGTGGAGGTACGGCCGGCTGGATGGTGGCCGCGCTGATGTCCAAAACGCTGGGCAAGTCGCTGCATATCAAGCTGGTTGAGTCGGATGAGATTGGAACCGTGGGTGTGGGAGAGGCCACGATCCCCACACTGCTGACTTTCCACGAACTGCTGGAAATCAACGAACAGGAGTTCATGGCCGCCACCCAGGCAACGTTCAAACTGGGTATTGGCTTTGAGAATTGGCGCAATGTTGGCGAAAACTACGTCCACTCTTTTGGTACAACAGGTACGGACCATTGGACCGCCGGTTTTCAGCACTTCTGGCACAAGGGCAGAGAGCGCAAACTGGCGGGCGATTATGGCGACTATTGCCTGGAACTGAAGGCGGCACTGGCAGGCCGGTTCGCCCACCTGCCGCGCACCGGTATGAACTACGCTTTCCATCTGGACGCAACGCTGTACGCGCGATTTTTGCGCAAGTTCAGCGAAGGCTTTGGCGTGCAGCGTGTGGAGGGCAAGATTGTCCACGTGAACACACACGCGGACAGCGGCCACATCCGGTCCATCACGCTGGACTCAGGGGCGGACATTGAGGGCGATCTGTTCATCGATTGCACCGGCTTTCGGGGTTTGTTGATCGGTGAAACCTTGAAGGTCGAGTACCAGGACTGGTCTCACTGGCTCTTCAATGACGGCGCTGCGGCCGTTCAGACCGAGTCGGCTGGCGATGCCGTGCCTTATACCCGCTCCATCGCCCACGCTTGTGGCTGGCAGTGGCGCATTCCGCTGCAGCATCGGGTTGGCAATGGTCTGGTGTACAGCAGCCGCTACATCGACGACGAACAGGCCAAGACCACACTGATGGGTAGCCTGCAGGGCAAGGCCTTGATGCAGCCTCGGGTGCTGAAGTTCCAGCCCGGCCAGCGCCAAAAAACCTGGCACAAGAACTGTGTCGCCATCGGCCTCGCAAGCGGTTTTATTGAGCCACTGGAGTCCACCAGCATCCACCTGATCCAGCGCGGCATCATCCGGCTGATGCGCTTGTTTCCGGTGCGCGGAATCTGCCAGGCCGATGTGGACGAGTACAACCAGCAGACGCTGAACGAGATCGAACACATCCGCGATTTTGTGGTGTTGCACTATAAGGTGACGAACCGGACTGATTCGCCCTACTGGAACGCCTGCCGCAACATGGAGGTGCCGGCGTCGCTGCAGCACCGCATAGACCTGTTCCGCGAAACCGGGCGCGTGTTCCGCATTCCCAACGAACTGTTTGCCGAGAACTCCTGGATACAGGTGATGCTGGGGCAGGGCATCATGCCCAAGCAGCACCACCAATCGGCAGACCTGATGGGAGATGCCGAACTGTCGCGCTTTCTGGACGGTATCAAGTCCAGTATCGACAGGACGGTGGCGCAACTGCCCACGCACCAAGCCTACTTTCAAAAATACTGCGGCGCGCCCAAGGTCTGACAATGCACGACTTTCACAAACCCTCTAGTCTTAACCGCCGCACGGTGCTGGCCACCGGTGCGCTCGCCGCCGCTGGCGTGCGTGCCCAAGCGCCCACTGTGCTCAATGTTGCAGCCTTTCCTCTGGTTGATGAGATCGCCCGTGCTGCGCTGCCGCAGTGGAAAAAGCTGCACCCGGATGTGGAAGTCAAGATTCAGACCCGGCAATACCAGGACCACCACACGGCCATGACAACGGCGCTCTCAACATCCGGCAATTTGCCCGATGTCATGGTGCTGGAGGCCAGCTTCCTGGGCCGCTTCTCCCAAGGGGCGGGGCTTGAGGACCTGTCCCGAGAGCCGTTTGCCATCGGACGCTTCCAGGACCGCATGGTGCCGTTCGCCTACCAACAGGCGACCAACAGCAGGGGTGCCGTGGTCGGCATGCCCACCGACATCGGCCCTGGCACCTTGCTCTACCGCAAGGACATTCTGGAGCGTGCAGGCGTCGCAGAGGAAGAGTTGACGCGCTCTTGGGACAGCTATGTGGCCGCGGGTGTGCGCATCAAGGCCAAGACCGGTGCGTATCTGATCGGCACCGTGCAAAGCGTCAAGGATATTTTGATCCGCTCTGGCATCCAGCCTGGTGAGGGCCAGTATTTTGACAAGGATTCCAATGTGCTGGTCACGTCTGATCGATTCGTGCGCGCCTTTGAAGTGGCCCGTGAGGCCCGCAGCCACAAGCTGGATGCACGCACCACCGCATGGTCCAACGAGTGGTCCGAAGGCTTTAAGCGCGGTACCGTGGCGACTGAGGTCACCGGCGCCTGGATGGTGGGACAACTCAGCAACTGGGTGGCTCCCAAAACCGCGGGCCTGTGGCGCGCCGCGGCGCTGCCGGAGGGCTCTACCGTCTCGTATGGCGGCTCGTTCTATTCCATTCCGCGCCGCTCGGACCCGGCGCGCAAGGCACTGGCGTGGGAGTTCATCCAGTTCATGACGCTGAACCGTGACCGCCAGTTGGAAGCATTCACCCAATACGATGCTTTCCCAGCGCTGCTGGACGCCCACAATGCAGCATTTTTCGAAGAACCGGTGGCTTTCCTCGGGGGGCAGCAGGCGCGCATGCTGTGGCGCGACACCGCGCGCAAGATCACCGCGGTCCAGGTGCACAAGCAAAGCTCGTTTGCCGATGAGGTCATCAACACTGAACTGGACAAGGTGATGCTCAATGGCAAGAACATCCGCACCGCACTCGCCGATGCACAGCGTCTGCTGGAGCAGCGCGCACACCGCTAGCCGCCTGAAGGTAAACCATGCAAAGACTCTTCTCTCTGTCCGCTTCTCTTGTGCTGCTGGCCCTCACGGCCTGTAGCGGTGCGGGCAGTACCTCCGCTAAAGCGCCCGAACCTGCAATGCCCACCCCTATGATCACCAACCCCACCACGCTTTCCGTACCTGCCGACCACGTTCTGGTGTGGTCGGATGAATTTGCGAACGATGGCTTCCCGGATGCCAGCAAGTGGGTCCACGAAACGGGACGCAACAAAGAAGGCTGGTACAACAATGAAAAGCAGTATTACAGCGGCCCGCGCCTGGAGAACGCGCGCGTCCACGATGGCGTACTGACCCTCACCGCACGCAAGGAAACACGCGCCGACCAGGCAGACTGGGGCGGGCAGGCCTACTCGTCGACGCGGCTGGCAACATTGGGCAAAAAAGACTGGACATACGGCTTCTTTGACATCCGCGCCAAGCTGCCCTGCGGCAAAGGCACATGGCCCGCCATCTGGATGGTGGGCAGCCAAGGCACATGGCCCGCAGGTGGCGAGCTGGACATCATGGAGTGGGTCGGTAGCCGGCCCGAGCGGGCGTTCAGTACCGTTCATACGACGGCCGGCAGTGGCGGCAATGGAAAAGGTGCAGACACCACTGTGGTGGACGCCTGCAATACCTTCCACAACTACCAGATGTACTGGACGGCACAGCAGATTGTTTTTGCCGTCGATGGCAAGGTGCACTTCATCTATAAGAACCCGGGAACCGGTGTGGATGCCTGGCCCTTTGACGCGCCGCAATTCATGATCCTCAATGTGGCGGTTGGCGGGGACCTGGGTGGTGCGGTGGACGACAGCATTTTCCCAGTCCAGATGGACGTGGAGTACGTTCGGGTATACCAAAAAGCTCGGTAACATGAACACCCTGCCCCACGGAAGAGAAAATGTCTAACGCACAACTGTCGGTTGTATTCTTCATACAAATGTTTGTCGTGCTGGCTACTTGCCGGGCAGTAGGCTGGTTCGGCCAAAGGTATCTGCACCAACCGCAAGTTGTCGGCGAAATGATTGCCGGTGTTCTGCTGGGACCAACCCTTTTTGGCCTTCTCGCACCGCAGTGGCACCATGTGCTCTTTCCTAAAGAATCTATCACCGTGCTCTATGTCGGGGCGCAGTTGGGCGTAGGGCTTTACATGTTTTTGGTGGGCCTGGGCTTTCGTACCGACCAGTTCAAAGCCAACGCTGGCGCCGCCGCTGCAGTGTCTATCTCCGGTATGGCTGCACCATTCCTCGTCGCTGTTCTGATCACCCCGTGGTTGATGACTGTGCCCGGCCTATTCTCGGGCAGTGCTAGCCAATTTAACGCCACGCTGTTCATGGGCGCGGCTATTTCCATCACCGCGTTCCCAATGCTGGCCCGCATCATCCATGAGCGCGGCTTGAGCAACTCCAAAATGGGAACCCTGTCTCTGTCCGCAGGCGCGATTGATGACGCCGGTGCCTGGTGCGTGCTGGCCATCGTGTTGGCCAGCTTTGGTGCCGGCCCAGAGCTAGCTATCAAGACCATCGGGGGGGGTGTTGTATTTGCAAGCGTGGTGTTGCTGTTGGGCCCGCGGTTGCTCGCGCCCTTGGGTCGCACCGTGGAGCGCGACGGCAAGTTCAGCTCGACCACGATGGCGATGACGTTGATGGCATTCATGTTGTGCGCTTTTATCGCCGATGGCATCGGTTTGCACGCTGTGTTCGGCGGCTTCCTGCTTGGTACAGTGATGCCACGCGGTCTGTTTGCCACCGAACTGCGAAAGCAGATCGAACCCTTTGCCGTGGTCGTTCTGTTACCGATGTTTTTTACTTTTTCCGGCCTCAATACCCAGCTCACGATGATCAACAACCCAGAGCTGGCACTGATTGCCCTGGCTGTTCTGGCGGGATCGATCCTTGCCAAAGGAGGTGCCTGTTATGTGGCCGCCCGGCTGTGCGGGCAGGACAATCGCACCGCCCTGGGTATCGGTTCGTTGATGAACGCGCGTGGGCTGATGGAGCTGATCATCATCAACATCGGCTTGCAGAAGGGCGTGATCGGCACTGGTCTCTTTTCCATGCTGGTGCTGATGGCTATTGTGACTACGTTGATGGCTTCCCCTGTATTTGAGTGGGTGTATGGAAGGCAAGCCCGCGAAACCGGCGAGCTGGAATCTTTGGATTGCGTTGCCGCCGCCAACGCTTGAGCTTGCAGTGGTAATTCTTGCCCGTTGTATTACGGCGCTGTTAGCCGCGGCCGCGTGGGTGGTATCCGTTGCGGCGGTAGCGCAAACCACTCAACAGCCCTTGGTGTGGCCCCAGCAAGTGCGCGCCGCCGTCAGTCTGGCCTATGACGATGCGTTGAGCTCGCAGTTGGATGTAGCCGTGCCTGCGCTGAACCGGCATGGCCTGAAAGCCAGCTTTTATCTCACGCTGGGCAGTGACACCGTAGCCAGGCGCTTGGCCGATTGGAGAGAGGTCGCAGCACAGGGTCATGAACTCGGGAATCACACGCTGTTTCACCAATGCTCCGGCTCGGCACCCGATAGGAGCTGGGTAAATGTGGACAACGATTTGGACACGACCAGCGTCGCACAACTCGTCGCGCAAATACGCTTAGGAAACACCCTGTTGCGCGCCATCGATGGCCGGCAGGCACGCAGCTTTGCCGCGCCGTGTGGCGACTTGAAAGCGTCGGGAGAGCCCTACCTGCAACAACTGCAGGGTGACTTCGTCGCGATGAAGTCCGCCTTTGGAGGCCTCGTGCAGGATATGCAAGCACTCGACCCCTATACGGTCGGGGTCGAGGCAGTGTCAGACGTCAGCGGTGCCCAACTCATTGCCCTGGTGCAGCGCGCCGCATCGGCGGGCACGATGGTCAACATCACCTTCCACGGCGTGGGTGGGGATTACCTGTCGGTATCGCGCGAGGCGCATGAAGAGCTGCTGGCCTACCTTGCCAGCCACCGCCACATTTACTGGACTGATACCTTTGTGCGCATCATGCAGTACGTCAGGGCCCAGCGCGTCACGCCAGTACATACGTCGCAATAGCCCGCGCTGGTAGTTCCGTGGCGCAGTGGGCGTCTCGCACGCGCAGCGTAAAAGCTATAGCGTTCTCGGTACGGTTCAAGACCACCACGGCAGTGCTGCCGTCCGGGTTGACGAAAGCAGTCGTTTCCAGGTCTTGCCGGCTGGCCGCGCACAGTACACGGTACGCGCCTGGCTGGACGAAGCGGCTGAAGTGTCCAATGTAGGCAAATGAGTTTTGGTGTTGCAGGGTTCCTGTGGCGCGGTCCGCCAGAATCGGCGCGCTGCACAGGTTGCCAACATGGTTGGGCCCGCCGGTTTCGTCCAGCAGCAGGTTCCAGTCGATCCAGCCGGTGGTCCAGCGGTTGAGGTCATTGACCATTGAGCGCGCATACCGCTCGCCCAGGGCCCATGAGCCGTGGTGTGGACCGCCCTCTTGGCATCCCTCGGTGAACAGCAGCGCCTTGTCTGGCCAGGCATCGTGCACCAGTTGCACGTGGTCGAAGTGGTCTTCGCCGTACCAGTGGAAGCCACAGCCCCACACGTACTGCGCCGCCAGTGGATCGGAGTACACCACGCTGGCGCGCTCCACCATCAAGTCGCGGTTGTGGTCCCAGATGACGATCTTGATGTGTCCCAGACCGGCATGGGCCAGCGCTGGCCCCAAGTGGTCGCGCACAAAGTCGCGCTCTTCTTCGGCGGTGTAGATGCAGGAATCCCAGCGCTGCGTGGCCATGGGTTCGTTTTGCACTGATACACCCCATACCGGGACACCTTCGGCTTCGTATTCGCGTATGAAGCGCACGAAGCATTGGGCCCAGGCCGGGGCGAAGGCTGGCAGCAGTTTGCCGCCGTGGTTCATCTCGCCGTTCGATTTCATCCAGGCGGGGGGACTCCAGGGCGACACCAGCAGCTGCAGTGGCCGTGCAGATACCCTCTGTGCTGCCTTGATGAACGGCAACAGCGCCTTGCGGTCTCGGTCAATGCTGAAGTGTTTCAGATCGACGTCGCCGGCCACTTCGGTGTGGGCATAGTTACCCAGCGCAAAGTCGCAACTGTTCATGTGCACGCGGCACAGGCTGTAGCCGTGGCCAAGGGTGGGGTGGAAGTAGTCTTGCAGCACCTGGTCCCCCTGGGCGCTGGGCAGGGCTTTCCAGGTGACGGCAGCGGCTTCGGTGAAGGCGGCGCCAAACCCCAACACGACCTGGAATCGCCGATCCGTGTTGACCAGCACATGCGGCATGTCCTGAGGAGCCGGTTGGCTTCCATCCAATACCAACTCGGCTTGTGCAGCAAGGTACGGGCCCTTGTCTTTGGCGGTTAAGAAGTAGCGAACGCGGGTCATCGGGTGCCCATCAAAACGCCTTGCTGGTCAAATGCCAGCGCCTTCAGTGGCGCCCCCACCACGAGGCCCACTGTCTGACCCGCAACGAGCATGGCTTCGTTGCTCGCTACCTTGGCAATCAGCAGTGCGGTGATGCGGTCAACCCGCAGGTGCACCATGGCCGAGTCTCCCAGTTGCTCCACCAGTTCTACGGTAGCCGGTATACCTTGTTCGGGCGCGCCCACGCCCAGGTGTTCCGGACGAATGCCAATGCGGTGGGCGTCGGCGTGCGTGCCCTGCGCCAGGCTTTTCCACAGTTCGGTGTGCGCAGCAGACGCGGTGCCGGCTTGCGGCCGGTCAATGAAGTTGATGCGCGGCGAGCCGATGAAGCCGGCAACGAATTCGTTGGCGGGCCGGTTGTAGAGATCCATCGGGCCGCCAATCTGTTCGATCCTGCCCTGGTTGAACACGGCGATGCGGTCGCCCATGGTCATGGCTTCCACCTGGTCGTGCGTCACGTAGACCATGGTCGTACGCAACTCCTTATGCAGGCGCGACAACTCGATGCGCATGTTGACGCGCAGCGCAGCGTCCAGGTTGGACAGCGGCTCGTCAAATAGAAAGACCTTGGGTTTGCGCACGATGGCGCGGCCAATGGCGACGCGCTGGCGCTGGCCGCCCGAGAGTTCCTTGGGGTAGCGCTCCAACAGATCGGTGATGCGCAGAATCTCTGCCGTACGGCCTACCTGCTCGGTGCGCTGGGCCTTGGACACGCCGGCCATCTTCAGCGCAAAGCCCATGTTTTCAGCAACCGTCATGTGCGGATAAAGCGCGTAGCTCTGGAACACCATGGCCGCACCCCGGTCGGCTGGGCGCATGTCGTTGGCCCGCACACCGTCGATCAGCAGATCGCCGCCAGAGATTGTCTCCAGCCCGGCAATCATGCGCAGTGTCGTGGACTTGCCGCAGCCCGAAGGTCCTACAAAGACGAGGAATTCGCCCTCCCGAATGTCCAGGTCAATGCCCCGGATGACTTCTATCGTGTCAAAGTTTTTGCGGATGGCCCGCAGCGAAACCTGGCCCATGGTGGTGTCCTTGTTGGAAATTGGCGGGGGTCAGCGTGAAGCCGCAGCGTGCTGCGATTGGGCTGTGGCGAGAAAGTCCCGGTACCAGCGGGCGCTGTCCTTGAGTGTGCGCTCCTGGGTTGCGTAGTCCACATGTACGATGCCGAAGCGTTTCTCGTACCCAGAGGCCCATTCAAAATTGTCCATCAGGCTCCACACCATATAGCCCTGCATGCGCACGCCCTGTCGCATGGCCTCTGCGACCGCCGCAACGTGGTGCTGGATGTAGCGGGTGCGTGCCTGGTCGTGCACGCGTCCGCCCTCTAGCACATCCTTGAACGCGCCGCCGTTTTCGGTCACGTACAGGGGTGGTACAGCGTAGTCACGGTGCATGCGCACCAGCAGTTCGGTCAGGCCCTCGGGGTAGACCTCCCAGCCCATGTCGGTAATTTCCAGGCCGCTGGACTCGGCTTTCCAGGACTTGTCCGCACTGACCACCGACCGTGTGTAGTAATTCACACCCAGGAAGTCGATGGGCACCGCGATGTTTTTCAAATCATCCGCTTGCATGGCCGGGGCATCGGGCCCCAGGTGGTCAAGCACATCTTGCGGATAGCGTGCCTTGAACAACGGGTCCATGTACCAGCGCAACAGCTTACCGTCTTCCAACTGGGCCTGCGCCTGGTCGGCGGCGGCCGTGGTGGCCGGGTGCATCGGCGACAGGTTCAACACAATGCCTAGCGTGGCCTTGCTGTCTTGTGCACGCAGGGCTTGTACCGCCAGCCCGTGGCTCAGCAGCAGGTGGTGCGATACCTGGGCGGCCGTGGCGCGGTTCTTGATGCCAGGGGCGAACACGCCGGTCTCGTGGCCTAGTACTGCCACGACCCAAGGTTCGTTGTGCGTAGCGATCGAGGCCAGGCGGTCTCCCATGCGCGCCTGTATGCCCTCTGCATACTCCACAAAGCGGTGCACTGTGTCGCGGTGTGCCCAACCGCCTTTGGCTTGTAGCGCATCCGGCAGATCCCAGTGGTTCAGCGTCAGGTAGGGTTTGATCCCCCTGTCCAGCAAGCCGTCGACCAGGCGTTCATAAAAGTCCAGACCCTGCTCGTTCCACGCACCTTCACCGGTAGGGCGTACGCGTGGCCATGCGATGGAGAAGCGGTAGGCATCCACGCCCAGGTTGGCAATCATGTCCAGATCCGAGGCACAGCGCAGGTAGTGCTCGCAGGCCGCGTCGCCGTTGCTGTGGTCGGCAATCACGCCAGGCTGGCGGCAGAAGCTGTCCCAGATGGAGGGGCCTTTGCCGTCCAGCGCAGCCGCACCTTCGATCTGGAAGGCACTGGTTGCAACGCCCCATACGAAGTCGTCTGGAAACTGGGATTTGGTAAGAGAGGGCACAAACGTGGTCATGGATTCGAAAAATGAAATAGGGAAGGGCGCAAGCGGGCTTACTTGACAGCGCCTACGGTCAGCCCGGAAATCAGCTGCTTGGAAGAAATGACGAACAAAACAATCAGCGGCAATGTGGCGATTGCAGAGCCTGTCATCAGCGCGCCCCACTCGGTGTCCACCGGGCTTTGCAGGCTGCGCAGTGCCAATGGCAGCGTGTACATGTCGGGTGAGCGCATGACGATCAGCGGCCCGATGAAGTTGTTCCACGACGCAATGAAGGTGATCAAACCCAGCGTGCCCAGTGCAGGTTTGAGCAGCGGCAGCACGATGCGCCAATAGATGCCCAGCTCGCTGCAGCCATCCATGCGGGCGGCCTCCACCAATTCACGTGGGATGGACGATGTGACAAACTGCCGCATCAGGAAAATGCCGAACGCACTTGCAGCGCCTGGTATGTACAGCGCACGGGGCTGGTCAATCCAGCCCAGCATGTCCATGATCATGAAGGTCGGAATCATGTTCATGAATGAGGGCAGCAGCATCGTGCCCATGACCAGCCCGAAGAATGCGTTCTTGAAGCGGAAGTCAAACATCGCAAAGGCATAGCCGCCCATGGAGCAAAACAGCAGCGTCAGCGCCGTGGATGCCAGCGCCACGTACACGCTCCAGCCCAGGTTGCGCCAGAAGGCGATCTTCTTGGTCAGGATGGCCAGGTTGTTGAAGAAGTCATCACCAAAGAAGACAGGCGGTGGCAGGCTGAAGATTTCGGTGCGCGAGTGTCGCAAAGACAAACATGAAATAGAAGGGCGCCAGCATGAACAGCATGCCGATCCCCACCACGCAATAGGCGGCCCAGGGGGCCAGACGGTCGGTTTTCATTGGGTTTTGCATGCCTGTGTCATTGGCCGCGCTGGCGGAAGATGCGGTTGGTGATCCAGGTCAGCAGGGCCACTACTACGAACAGCAACCACGACATGGCGCTGGCAGCACCAAAGTCATTGAAGTCAAATGCCATGCGGTACAGGTAGACGGCCGTTGTCATGCCGGCCTGGTCTGAACCGCCCTTGCCACCCGTCAAGATGAAGGGCTCCTCGAACAACTGCAGGCCGCCGATGACGCTTAGGGTCACGCCAAAGAACATCATGGGTTTGAGGCTGGGCAGCGTGATGTACCAGAACTTCTGAAAACGGCCGGCGCCGTCCATCGTGGCAGCTTCGTACAGATCGGGCGGTATGGTCTGCAACGCTGCCAGGTAAAGCACCAGGTTGAAACCCACATAGCGCCAAAACACGATCAAAGCGATGGCAGGCTTGATGTTGTCGGGCTGGTTCAGCCAGTCGACCGGAGTGCCGGGCACCAACCAGCCCAGCACCGGTACCTGGTGCAGCATCTGTAGCGCCACATTGATCAGACCGAAGTCGGTAGAGAACAGCGAACTGAACAGAATCGCAATGGCCACCGATGACGTGATGTAGGGCATGAAGTAGGCGCCGACCACACCGTTGCGCAAGCGCCTGAACGAGGAGTGGATGAAATAGGCCAGCGGTATAGCCACCAGATGCTGTGGTACGCCCGATACCAGCGCCAGCCAGGCCGTGTTCTTCAGCGACTTCCAGAACCATTCGTCGCGCAGTGCAAATGCAAAGTTGTCCAGGCCAACAAAGGCCATGGCATCCAGGCCGCTGGTGGGCTCCCAGGTCTGGAATGCCAGGTACATCGAGAAGCCCAGCGGAAATACGCCGAAGACCACAAACAGAATCACAAATGGGCTTAGCAGCACATAGGGCGTCCAGGTCGGCGACAAGCGCAGGGGTGCCGGTAGCTTCATAGTGGGATCGGTAAGAACATGGACAGTGATAAACGATTTGCCTTCATTTTGAAAGCGCTTTCATAAATGTAGCATTGAGCGCAAGCAATGTGACCTAGGGTATCTACCCGGTTAGTGAAAGACCCCGTGCACCCGAGAACAAATGACCGCCTATCGCAGGGTGCGAATGCAGGCTAGGGAAAACCATAGCTTGGATTGTGACGTCAATGCTAGAAAATGAAAGCGCTTTCATGAATAGGGCATTGAAAGCATTGCGTAACGCCGTCGGCCACGCGAACGCGTGAACTTCGGCAGATGTTTTGATCGGGGCTGGGGCCAGTGCAGCGGGGGCTGCCTGGCCCTTTTTTTTTGTTCAGGTGGCGTCTTGCGGCAACTGCCGAGCCCGCTTCCAAAACAGGCCCAGCAGCGGCTTCACACTGGTGCCATGCAGACAGATGGACAGCGTGACCACGATCAGCGTAAGCTGCATCAACTGCAATGCCAGTGGCTCTGGCAAGCCGTGCTGGATGGCGAACATCAGATAGTACAAAGAGCCCACACCGCGAACACCAAACCAGGCCGACAGGCCGCGTATCTTCCACGTGGTGCCGGTGCCCACCAGACCTACCATCACACTGAGCGGGCGCGCCACGACAAACAGGAACATGCTCAAGCCCACGGCTGCCCAAGTCCACGAATTGGTGAACAGGGTGCCGCCAATCAATATGACCAGGACCATTTCGGACAGGCGCTCTAAATGCTCCTTGAAGACCAGTGAGCCTTCGCTGACGGTCTCCAGTGGTTCTTCACCCTGTTGCGGCTTGTTCGCTTTGGCCAGCCGCTGTTCGGTTTGGCGCAGCGCCACAGCGGCAAAGAACACCGCCAAGAAACCCCAGGCATCTACGAGCACGCAAGCACCATAGACCACGCCGATCAAGCCCAGACCCAAAAAGTCATCCATCAGCGCCATTTGGTTCGGACCCTGGCGCAACTTCCAGCCAATGCGCGCCAGTGCAACGCCGCCGACGACTCCGATGGCTATGGCACCTACGGTGGCCCACAGCACCTCCACCAGCGCCCAGCGCATGCCGGATTCGCCCAGATCATGCAAACCCAAGAGGCCCAAGCCCAGCATCACAAACGGGAAGGCGCTGCCGTCGTTCATGCCGGCCTCGCAGGTGAGCGTAAAGCGCAACTGGTCGCGGTCACCGGGGTGGCGGATTTGTACATCGGTGGCCAGCACCGGGTCAGTGGGTGCCAGTATGGCCCCCAGCAGCACGCCGGCGCCCAGCGGCAAACCCAGCACCAGCACGGCAAAAGTTGCTACCAGTGCCACCGTCACCACCATGGACACTGTGGCCAGCAAGATGGGCGCGCGCCAGCGGGCAAAGGTGAATGCGCCTGGCATTTTGACGCCGGCCGAGAACAGGGATATCAGCACCACCACTTCGGTCAGCACTTCCAGCAGCGCAGACTCCTTGAGCGGGTTGAAATGGAACAGGTGCAACGCACTCGGCCCCACCAGCATGCCCACGCCCAGGTAGATGATGGCCGGTGTCACCGGCAGCCGCTGGACCAGGCTGGCCGTCAGGCCGCGCACCAGCAGCAGGCCTCCGATCAACATAAACCATTGGGGGTTAGTCATGGGAGGGCAACCAGGGTGTCTGGCAGAGGACGTCGATGGTAGGTGGGCATGGTGGTAATCGGATACTAGTAACGCGGGCGCAGTCGGCGCTCCAGCAACTCAAACACGGCTTCACTGACAAAGGCTAGCAGGGCAGCGGGCAGGGCGCCTGCCAGCAGCATGGCGCGGTCATTCAGGGCCAGGCCGGTGACGATGCGTTCGCCAAAGCCTCCGGCGCCGACAAAGGCGGCAATGGTAGCGGTTCCTATGGCAATGGCGGTAGCGGTGCGGATGCCGGCCACGATGGTGGGCAGTGCCAGCGGCAACTCCACAAAGCGTAGCTGCTGCCGGGCTGTCAGGCCCAGCGATTGGGCTGCCATGCGCAGGCCCGGCGGCACCTGGGCCAGGCCGGTAGCGGTATTGCGCATGATGGGCAACAGCGCGTACAGCGTCAACGCTATCAGCGCGGGCAGTGTGCCTATGGTGCTGAGCAGCGAGATCAGCACGGCCAACAGCGCAATCGACGGCACAGTCTGCAGCAAACCACTGCTGCCCAGCACCACGGCTGCCAGCCGCGGATGCCCGTGTGTCAGCACGGCGATGGGTACGCCCAGTAGCGTGGCCAGGGTAACGGCTACCAGCACCAACAACAGGTGCTGCGAGGTCAGGCGCGCCAGGTCGGGTGCGAACAGCTTGGCCCAGAAGCCGCGCTGGCCGGCATCGGGCCCAGGCCCGGCAGGCGTGGCGGTGGCCGTAGTGCTGTTGCGCGCCATGGCCGCCAGATGATCCCGTGCGATCACATCAAACGCCAGGCCCTGCAGTTCGGCGCGCGCGTTCATCGCGATCATCGCGGCCTCGTCCACGCGGCCGGTTAGCATTTGAAGGGATTTCCATTCCTGTGGATGGCGTTGGGGCACGTCCAGGCGATACAGCAGCACGGCGTCGTAGCGCGGGAAATACTGCAGATCGTCCACGAGCACGCGCAGACCCAGCGATTCGATCTTGGCATCGGTGGTGTAAATGTCAATGACGTCCACCTGCTTGGCCCCTATCGCGTCATACGCCAGGCCATGGTCCAGCCCCTGCGGGCTGTGCGGCAGTTTGTACCGCGCGGCAAGGCCGCGCCACCCGTCGGCCCGACCGATGAATTCGTTGGACAGACCTAGTTTCAGTTCCGGGTGGGCGGCAAGGGCACTCAGCGTGGTGATGCTCTTGGCATCCGCGGCGCGCATCGCCAGTGCGTAACCATCGTTAAAGCCCAGCGGCACGGCCACCCCCAGACCCAAGGGCGCCAGGGCCTGGTGCATCTGCTCCAGTGTCAGCGGCGCGCTGCTCTTCAGAATCTCCTGGCTGATCGTGCCCGCATATTCGGGGTACAGGTCGATCTGGCCGGCGCGTAGCGCCTCATAGACGATGGCAGTGTTGCCCAGACCCGCACGGACCTGGGGTGGCGTGCGTGCGTGGGGTGCGGCTTGCTGCGCCAGCAATTCCGCCAGGATGTAGGATTCAGTGAAGCGTTTGGACCCGATGCTCAGCGGCGTTCCGTCACCATCCGCGGCCGTGGCCTGCGTGCTGCCGCCCAACAGCACCAGCAACGACACCAGCGCCGCCGCCAGGCCGCCGAGCCAGCGCAGTATGAAGTAGCGGTAGGGTCTGTTGTGCATGGTGTGGCGCTGCTTAGAGCCTGCGATTTAGCCGCACAGCCGGGCGTTGAGCTCTGCGGCGTCTGGTGCATCCAACGCCGTGTTGTGGTGCTCCGTCAGCGGCCCGCCGCCTGGTAGCACGCCGCCGTCCGCTTCATAGCCCACGGCCTTGAACTTCCAGATGCTACCGATGTGCTTGAGGTTGCCCACGTGCAATCCATCTGCCGCGTGCACGCTGTACACGTTGGCATTGACGGCATGGAGCGCCAGCGGTCCCATGGGCGGGCAGGTAGTGGGGGCTTAGTGCGTCACAAACTCGTAGACCACTTCTTCGCTCTCTACCATGTCCAGAATATCGTTGAGTGTGTCATTGTCTTCGGTGCTGCTCCAGGTATCTTCTGGATCGCCGGCGAACAGCGGTTCGATTGCCAGGTCCAGGTACTGGGCATTGGACAGCTTGAGAACCTGCCCGCCTTCGGAGGTAGTGGAAAGCTCCCAGTCATCGGGTACGGACATTTCCAACTGGATGGTGACTTTGAGTTTTTTCATGGTGTGACTTTGTAATGTGAGGCGGCGAGATTAACCTAACTGGCCTGTACCATGCCACAAAACATGGAGAGGCTGTTATGGCAATCGATACAACCCTGGCAGCACGGTCGGCGCGCCTCGTTCAGACCCTGCAAATCGACCCCGCGCAACACCCGCGCGGCAAGGCCTACCTTAGCGCGGCCAGCGGCTTGGTACGGGTGCGCGAACGGCTGTACGTGGTGGCAGACGATGAGCTGCACCTGGGTGTGTTCGACGGGTCTGCAACCGGCTCGCTGCTTCGCCTGCTGGACGGCGAGCTACCCCAGGGCAAAGACAAGCGCAAAAAGGCCAAGCCCGATTTCGAGAGCCTGGTCCACCTGCCGCCGCTGCCGGGTTGCCCAGCCGGTGCTCTGCTGGCCCTGGGCTCTGGCTCCAAGCCCAACCGTGAGATCGGCGTGCTGGTCGCGCTAGACGTGCACGGCCAGCCCAATGGCCGCATGGCGACCGTGGACCTGGCCGCGCTGTATGCGCCGCTGCACAAACGCTTTGCCGATCTCAATATCGAAGGGGCTCTGCTCGTCAGTGGCGAGCTGTTGTTGCTGCAACGGGGCAACAAGGGAAACGCGCTCAATGCCAGCATCCACTTCGATTGGAACCAGACGGCGCCCTGGCTGGCAGGCTTGCAGCCCAGTCCCCCACCGCCCAAGCGGGTGCAGATGCTCGACCTGGGCGGTGTGGACGGGGTGCCCTTGGGCTTTACCGATGGCGCTGCGCTGCACGGCGGTGCCTGGGCGTTTACCGCGGTCGCAGAGCGCACCGACAACAGCTACGTGGATGGTGCTTGCGTGGCCTCCGCCATCGGCACAGTCGGCGCAGATGGCCATCTACAACACCTGTATTTGATAGAAGGCGCGCCCAAGGTCGAGGGTCTGGCCGTGCGGGCCGATGGGGACACGTGGGTCTGCACGCTGGTGACCGACCCGGATGACCCCAGCATGGCTGCCCAGGTGTTGGAGGTCATGCTGCCCGCCTCAGGCGTTTCGCCCGGCTCGGAGCGAGCCGCGCAGGGTCGGTAGGAGGGGTATGCAAGCGGAAGGCTTGCGTGTCAGGTGCATCGGCTTTTGCGAGCTGGGCGTCCTGAAAGCCCGGTGGCGATTTATCCTTGGCTATTGCTGGCGACGTGCCCGGCGGTCCACCACATACCAGGCCAGGGCGCCCACCACCGCGGCCACCATGCACACCACATGCAAGTCATTGATGAGGATGATGCCGCGCAAGGGGCTTTCGCGGCTGATGGGCAGCAGCGGTAACACGTCCACATGCATGATGCTGTCGATGAAGATGTGGCTGTAGGTACCGATGAAGGCGCTGGCAAAGGACACGCCCCAGCCAATAGGCAGGTGCCGTGGCTCGCGCAATATGTGCAGGCCCAGCTCACCCAGATGTTTGCCGGTGGCGCCACACAGCAGACCGATCAGGGTTGCGCCCAATAAAGTGTGCGAGAAACCATGCAGCTCGCCCCGCCCTGTGGTCAGTACGAACAGCGGCTGCAGGTCAATGACGATCTGCGACCAGCCAAACACCATCAGCGAAAACCGCTTGTTCAGCACGGCCTTGAAGGTTAGGCCAGGCCCCATGTGCAGCGGCGTAAACGGCATCTAGGCAGGCACCCAGCCCAGCGCAGCGACCGGTGGCAGGTCTCTGCTCACGCAGTGCCAGTGCTCTGCGGCATCGGCGCTGATCCACAGGCCGCCGGTCGTGGACGACATGGCCAGCGTTTGCCGATCAGGAGCCAGCTCCAGGCTGTGGCGGTAGACCAGGTGGTAGGCGTGCTCCTGCGGCAGGCCGCTGGCGAAGGTGGTGAAGGTCTTGCCGCCATCGTCCGTGCGGTTGACGACCATTTTTCCTTCCAGCGGATAGCGGTGCGTGTCGGCCTGGGCCGGCACAAACCAGGCGCGCAGCGGGTCCACCGGATCACAGGCCACGGCAAAGCCAAAGCCGGAGGGCTTGGGCGCAGCAATGCTGTTCCACAATTTCCCCCCATCGGTCGAGCGGTACAGGCCGCAGTGGTGCTGCGTCCACAACACATCGGGCTGGGCGGCGCACTGCACGATGCGGTGCGGGTCTTGGGTGTTGGGGTCTTGCTCACTGTCAGGCGGCAGGTAGTCGGCTTTCATGCCGTCGGCGGTCAGGCTCCAGGTCCGTCCGGCATCGGTGGTTTGCCAGACGCCGCCGCATGAAATGCCCAGCGTGATGTGCTGCGCATTGCGCGGGTCTACCAGCACCGAGTGCATGCCGGGGTAGTCGTTGCCGCCGCCAAACCAGCCCAGGCGCTTGGGGTGTTCCCATAGCGCGGTGTTCAGCTTCCAGCTCTGGCCACCGTCTTCCGATTTGAACAGCCCCGCGGGCATGCAACCGGCCCACAGCGTGCCGGGCTCTGCAGCAGATCCGGGCGCCAGGCTCCACAGCATTTCCACATTCCATGGCGTGGGGTCGTCAGCCAGCGGGCCTTCGGTTGGTTTGATCGGGAAGGCCGGTGCGGCCATCTCGGTCCAGGTCGCGCCCTGGTCGGCGCTCTTGCGCAGCTTCACGCCAAAGTGACCCATGCGCAGTGCCGCGTACCAGTCGCCGTTGCGCGGATCTGCCAACACCTGACTGACAGGGTCACCGGCAAAGTGGTGTGCGGCAACGGCCCATTGCGTGCCTTGGCCGCGGACAACGAACAGGCCCTTGCGGGTGGCTACCAATAGTGTTTGCATTGTTGTGTCTTTCGGTAATAGATCAGCCACCTGTCAGCGCCTGGATGACCAGCACGGCGTCGCCGTCGCTTAGTTCCTGGTCCAGCTTCTGGCGGTTCAGCACCATGGTCTGGTTGATGAAAACGGCTACGTGCTTGCGGATGTGGCCCTGGTCGTCCAGCACGTAGTGGCGCAGCTCCGCAGGGGCGGCGGCGAGCGCCGCGTCCAGCACCGCGCGCAGGCTGCCGGATGGCACGCGTTGCGGCGCACATTGCACGTGGCGGCGCAGGCTGGCCGCAAATTCCACATTCACCACACAAGCCCCTCTCGTCCAGACCGCGCAGTATCGCCATCGCGGTCTGGCTTGGCAAGCGACAGGCGCATCACACCAGAGGCAGGGCGGTGCTGCTTTTAATCTGCTCCATGGAGAATGCCGAAGACACGCCGGCCAGGTCCACCAGACTTATCAATTTTTTGTAGAAGCGGTCATACCCATCGATGCTGGAGGCCGCGACCTTCAGCAGGTAGTCGACATCGCCGCTCATGCGGTGGAACTCTTGCACCTCGGGCAGCGTGCTGACCACGGCGGCAAAGCGGGCCAGCCATTTCTCGTCGTGCTGGCCGGCACGGATGCTGACAAACACCGTAACCGGCAGGCCCACCTTGTGCCGGTTGATGACGGCCACGCGCCGCTCGATAAATCCTTCGTCCTCCAGCCGCTTCACGCGCTTCCAGCATGGTGTGCTGGATAGCCCCACCTGCGCGCCCAACTGCGCCATAGACAGCGTGGCATCGCGTTGCAGCGCATCCAATATCTGCATATCGAGTCGGTCTAGCATGATTTTCTCAATATTTGATTTGGCAAAGGATATTTATGCTCTATTGTCCGGCAATTCGGTGAAATTTGGAATGCTTTCTCCACCGCAGTTTTCTACACTTGTGCCACACCCGCCAGCAACTGCACTGACACCATGACCCATACCTTGTACCTGGATTCCAATGCCACCACCCATGTGCTGCCCGCAGCATTGGATGCCGCTACCCGAGCCATGCGCGAGCAGTTTGGCAACCCTAGCAGCAGCCATTCGCACGGCATCGTGGCCAAGGATCTGCTGGAGCAAACCCGTGCCACAGCGGCGCAGGTCATAGGTGCGGGTGATGGCCATGTGGTGTTTACCAGCGGCGCCACCGAAGGCATACAGACGGCCGTGTTGTCGGCCCTGCGCGCCATTGGCCCGCGCCGCACGGAGCAGGGCCGCCAGCTGCTGGTGTATGGCAGCACGGAGCATAAGGCTGTACCGCAGGCGCTGGAGCACTGGAACCACGTGCTCGGGCTGGGTCTGGAATTGCGCGTCTTGCCGGTCGACAGCCAGGGCGAGCACGATCTGCAAACGTTGGCCCAGTGGCTGCCCGACACCGCGTTGCTGTGCACGATGGCTGCCAACAACGAAACTGGCGTTATCACAAACCTCTCGGCCATAAAAGATTTGCTGGTGCAATCTCACAGCGAGGCCCTGTGGCTGGTGGATTGCGTTCAGGCGCTGGGCAAAGTCGATCTGGACCTGCAGCACAGCCGTATCGACTATGCGCCGTTCTCCGGCCACAAACTCTATGCGCCTAAAGGCGTGGGCATGCTGTATGTACGCCGCGGTGCGCCGTTCACGCCGCTGATGGCCGGCGGTGGGCAAGAGGACGGCATGCGCAGCGGCACCGAAAACATGCCCGGTATTGCGGCGCTGGGCGCCGTGCTCCACGCCCTGCAGCAGGGCGACACCTTTGCAAGCCACGCCACGTTGCGCGGCTACCGTGACCGCCTCGAGCACAGCCTGCGCACTGCCTTCCCTGCCATCGTGTTCAATGTGCCGCTGGCGCGCAGTCTGCCGACTACGTTGAACTTCTCTGTGCCTGGCATCAGCAGTAAGGCGATGCTGGATGTGTTTGATGCTGCAGGCGTCCGCGTCAGCGCTGGCAGTGCCTGCAGTTCTGCCAAGGCTGCGCCCAGCTATGTTCTGGAGGCCATGGGCCTGCCCCAGTGGCGCACCACATCAGCGGTGCGCCTGTCCATTGGCCCCCTGGCCAGCACGCAGTTGGTAGACGCCGCCTGCGCTGCGATTGCCCGCTGCGGCCAAGTGCTGATGGCCATGCACGAAGCCGACGTAAATGCGCCGCTGCCGTCCGAGTCGGCTTTGGTGGACGCAAGTTCTTGTAGTGCAGAAGAGGTCGCAGCCATGACACTGCAGTGGAGCCAGCTGGGTGCGTTTCTGTCTGCCCACCCCAGGGCGCGCCTGCTGGACGTGCGTGAGGCATCCGAGCACCATGCGGGCCGTGGCATGCGCTACGGCAATCTTGCCGCGATCAACGTCCCGATGAGCACCATCTCCACGCTGCCCGCCGCCTGGATGACGACCAAGGGCGCCCCGGTGGTACTGGTCTGCCGCAGTGGCAAGCGCAGCCTGAAAGCCGCGCAATGGCTGCACAGCCAGGGCTTTGCCCAGGTGCGGCATCTGCACGGTGGTCTGGCGCTGCGTCCCGCGTCCGTCACGGCTGCCTTAACACACTTGTCCACCTAAAAAATCGCAGACGCTACTGCCGCCTAAAAACAAGGCACGGTCTGGCAGGCCTTGGCTGGCGTGGGTTTTTGGGCTTGTGAACATGCTTATCCACAAGCCTGCCCACAGAGGGCAGGGGTAAGTTTCTTTTTGTATTTGGCTATTGACTTATCAAGGCAACGTGAAGTCAAACGTATAGACATGTTGCCCAGCGGTGATCTGTATGCCCATCTGGCCCGTCAGACCCGTCAACTCGTCTGTACCCGAGTCCGGCACCACTTGCACCAGCAATTGCGGCGTACCGCGGTGCATGACACCGGTGTGCATCAGCACAAAACTGCCCTTTTTGCCCATCAGGTTGCCGGTAACGCGCTCAATGGCTACGTAGCCCGCAGAGCCTTTGACCTCGGTGGTGGCGGCCAGCATCTCGCCGACGCTGTGTGCGTTCAGGTCGCCGTGGAAGGTTTTGTCCAGTGTGTTGCGGCCGAGCTTGGCAGATTCTGTTGCCTGTGTGGCGGGCTGGGGTACGAGCTTGACGTCGAAATTTCCGGTGATGTGTTGTGTTTGTTGCATGCAGTCTTCTTTCAAAGCGCCGTTTTTGGCACAGTGCGGATTACACAGGCCCGAGCCCGTGCATGATAGGAAAAACGCGACAGCGGTTTCTGACCACCCCCAATGACATCGTTTTCATCCGTCCCCTCTGCCCAACCACGCGGCGTGCTGCGACCAAGCTTCAGCCAGGGGCAGTTTGAACACCACCGACAACTGCCGTGCGCTGCCCTTTCGATTCTGGTGGAGCATTACTGGCATGTGCGCTGGGATCTGCGTGGATTGCCCGCCCAGCAGCAGGCCACGCTGCCGCATCCCAATGTGCACCTGGTCGTGGAGCATGGCCAGGCGCGCGTATGGGGTGTGCACCACGGCCGGTTTGTGCGGCAGTTGCAGGGTCAAGACCAAGTGTTTGGTATCAAATTCAAGGCGGGTGGTTTCTATCCGTTTTACCGCCAGCCGGTGGCCCAGTTGCAGAACCAGTCGTTGGACGTAGGTGCCTGTTTTGGACCTAACGGTGCCGACCTGACGCACCAGGTGCTGGCCGCGCCCGACTTTGCGGCGATGTGCGCAGCCGCAGAACACTTCTTGCTGCACCACCTGCCACCCACCGACCCGCAGGTTGCACGCGTCAGCAAGCTGCTCGTGCGCATTGCGCAAGACAGCGCCATCACTTCGGTGGAAGACGTGCTTGCCCTTTGCGGTCTGAACAAACGCGGTC
The DNA here is from genome assembly GCF_056521325.1 of Rhodoferax sp. ZS1R8. Taxonomy (NCBI): domain Bacteria; kingdom Pseudomonadati; phylum Pseudomonadota; class Betaproteobacteria; order Burkholderiales; family Comamonadaceae; genus Rhodoferax; species Rhodoferax sp. ZS1R8. The sequence goes on from NZ_JBWMBA010000002.1 coordinate 851,279, forward strand.
TGCAGCGCCTATTCCAGAAGTATGTGGGCGTAAGCCCCAAGTGGGTGGTGCAACGCTACCGCCTGCACGAGGCCATTGCCCGGGTGCAGGCTGGCCAAGTGCTGAACTGGGCCGAGCTGGCACTGGAGTTGGGCTACTTTGACCAGGCGCATTTTGTGCGCGACTTCCGTCAGCTGGTGGGCATGGCACCGGGCGAATACCAGAAGAGTTTGGCCGACCCGCAGGGTCAATAGGCACAAGCGTATATTGGTGCGATGCATACCCACCACAACCCCAGACCCCACCAACGCGCCGACCTGGTTCGCATTGCCACCAACGCCATGACCGAGCGCGGCTTGTTGCCCGAATTCTCGGACCGTGTGGAGCAGCAATTGGCCACCATCACCGGCACGCGTGCCGATGACGACCCCGCCATCCATGACCTGCGGGACATGCTGTGGTGCTCCATCGATAACGACGACTCGCGAGACCTGGACCAGCTCACCGTGTCCGAACCCTTGACCGGTGGCGCCGTGCGCCTGTGGGTGGCCATTGCCGATGTGGACGCACTGGTGCCACGCGACACCCCTATTGACCAGCACGCCAGCACCAACACCACGTCGGTCTACACCTCGGCCCGCATCTTCCCCATGCTGCCCGAGCGCCTGTCTACCGACCTGACCTCGCTCAATGCCCACCAGGACCGCCTGGCCATGGTGACCGAAATGGTGTTCAACGCCGACGCCTCGCTGGCCGGCTCCACCGTGTACCGTGCGCGGGTGCGCAACCAAGCCAAGCTGGCCTACGACGCCGTGAGCGCCTGGCTTGATGGCAAAGGTGCGCTACCCGCCGCTGCGGCCGCGGTGCCGGGCATGGACACCCAGTTGCGCACGCAAGATGCGCTGGCCCAGCAGCTACGGGCGCGCCGCCATGGCGAGGGTTCGCTGGAGTTTGAAAGCTTCCAGCCGCGCGTCACGTTTGACGGTGAGCGCGTGGCCGACATACACCTGCAGGTGCACAACCGAGCCCGCCAGCTGATTGAAGAGGTGATGATCGCCACCAACACCTGCACCGCGCGCTACCTGGCCGGGCAGGGTGTGACCTCGTTGCGCCGCGTGGTGCGTTCGCCCGAGCGCTGGCTGCGCATCGTGGGTGTGGCCAAGGACTATGGCGAGGTCTTGCCGGCCGAGCCTGACTCCAAGGCGCTGGAGGCTTTTCTGGCCAAGCGCCGCCGGGCCGACCCGTTGCGTTTCCCCGATCTGTCGCTGGTCATCGTCAAGCTGATGGGCCGCGGTGAATACGTGATGGAATCACCCGGTGCCGAGCCTGTAGGGCACTTCGGCCTGGCGGTCACGGACTACACCCACTCCACCGCGCCCAACCGGCGCTTCCCCGACCTCATCACCGCGCGCCTGCTCAAAGCGGCGCTCGCCAAACAGCCTGCGCCGTATTCGCATGCCGAGCTGGAGGCCCTGGCGCTGCACTGCACACGCCAGGAAGACGCGGCCCAAAAAGTGGAGCGTCAGGTGCGCAAGTCCGAGGCTGCGCTGTTGCTGGAGTCGCGTGTGGGCCAGCGTTTTGATGCCATCGTCACGGGGTATGCCTCAGACGGCGTGTGGGTCCGTCTGCTGAACCCGCCGGCGGAGGGCAAGTTGCTCAGGGCAGTGGATGGGCTCAAGGTAGGGTACAAACTGCGCATCAAGCTGGTGTCTACCAACGTGGAGCACGGGTTTATTGATTTTGAGATGGGCTAACAGGCCTGTAGAAGATCAAAACTATTGAGATAGCGTAGAAATCCACGGAACACCTATCAGTTGCGCCGAGCACATGCTTGGATGCGCTAAGCGCTCTGGCGCACCGATGGACCGGGTTTAAAGATGCACTGTCGCTAGCAACGTCACTATGGCGTTGTCTGGAGACCTATTATGACGATTGCCGCACAACCCGTGACCGACGACGACGGTCCCCTGTCACCCTGGTGGATGCGCGCGGTGCTCATCGTCATGGTGATTGGCTTCTGCGGACTGATGGCCATCACCCTATTTGCCTACCGCAACGCGCCGCCCGTGCCCGAGTTGGTGCAAAACGCACAGGGCGGTACCGTCTTCACAGGCGATGATGTACGTGAAGGCCAGACGGTCTTCCTCAAATATGGCCTGATGGCCAACGGCAGCATCTGGGGACACGGCGCCTATCTGGGGCCGGACTATTCAGCCGATGCACTGCACCGACTGGGCCAACACATGGCCGAGACGGTTGCGCAGCAGCGTTTCCAGCGGGCCTTTGCGGCGCTGACACCGATCGAGCAGGCTGCGGTCACGGGTGAGGCCGCTGCCACGCTGAAGACCAACCGTTTTGATGTAACGACCCAGACGCTGCGGTTTACGCCAGCCGAGTCCGCCGCCTACCTGGCCCAAATCAGCCATTGGAAAAATTACTTTCACGATCCCGCGCGCAACGGGGGCCTCAAGCCCGACCTGATCACCGACCCCACCGAGCTGCGTCAGTTCGCCGCCTTTGTGACCTGGGCGGCCTGGGCCTCGGTGGCCCAGCGCCCGGGCGAACCCTATTCCTACACCAACAACTTTCCGTATGACCCCAGCGTGGGCAACGTGCCCACCTCGGGCGCGCTGTTGTGGAGTGCGCTGAGCCTGACCGTGCTGCTGGCCGGCATTGCGGTGGTGTTGATGGCCTTTGGCAAGTTTGACTTTCTGGGCTGGATCAGTCACGAGCCCCGCAAGCGCCTGTTCCTGATGCCAGGTGGTGCCAGTGCTGGCCAAAAGGCGCTACTGAAGTTTTTTGTGGTGGTGGCCGTGCTGCTGCTGGCGCAAGCCCTGGTGGGCGGCGCCGTAGCGCACTACCGTGCGGACCCCGGCAGCTTCTACGGTTTTCAGCTTGAGAAAATATTCCCCAGCAACCTGCTGCGCACCTGGCATTTGCAAACGGCCATCTTTTGGATCGCTACCGCCTATGTGGCTGCGGCTTTGTTCCTCGGGCGCACGCTGCGCAGTGACGAGCCTGGCTGGCTCGCACCCTGTACGCACATTTTGTTTGTCGCGTTCGCGCTGGTTTTTGGCGGCAGCTTGTTCGGCGAGTGGCTCGGCATCAATCAAATGCTGGGTGACTGGTGGTTCTGGTTCGGCAACCAGGGTTGGGAATACCTGGAGCTGGGCCGCGTGTGGCAGTACCTGCTGGTGGGTGGCCTGTTCGCGTGGTTTGCGATGGTGTTTACGCTGGTGCGCTCCGGCACGCTGGCCGACTCGGCCGTCAAACCCATTGTCAAAATGTTTTTGGTGGCGGCGCTGGCCATACCGGTGTTTTATGTGCCGGCGCTGTTTATCGGCGCCAAGTCCAACTACACGGTGGTCGACACCTGGCGCTTCTGGATCATCCATTTGTGGGTGGAGGGTTTCTTTGAATTCTTCGCCACCACCATCGTGGCGCTGACCTTTTACCAACTGGGCTTGACCCGGCGCAACGTAGCACTGCGCGTGATTTACCTCGATGCGATTCTGTATTTTCTAGGCGGGCTGATGGGCACGGGCCACCACTGGTACTTCACGGGTCAGTCCAACGCCACGATGGCGGTATCAGCCATCTTCTCGGCGCTGGAAGTGGTGCCGCTTACGCTACTCACCTTGGATGCTTGGGACTTTATCCGCACCACGCGCGGCGATCGCGATGCTGAAGGCGCCACAGTGGTGGTGCCACACAAGTGGACGTTTTACTTCTTGATGGCGGTGGGTTTTTGGAACTTTGTCGGCGCTGGCATGCTGGGCTTTTTGCTGAACCTGCCCATCGTCAGTTACTACGAGGTGGGCACGCTGCTGACCCCCGCCCACGGCCACGCGGCGCTGATGGGCGTGTTCGGCATGCTGGGCATCGCGTTGATGGTGTTTGTGTTGCGCCAGTGCAGTGAAGACCGTGTCTGGGCGAGTCTGGAGGCATACATAAAGGTGGCATTCTTTGGCACCAATGTTGGGCTGGCCTTGATGGTAGGCCTGAGCCTGTTTCCAGGTGGCGTGTTGCAGGTCTGGGACGTGCTGCAAAACGGCTATTGGCACGCCCGCAGCCTGGACTTCATCGGTACGGAGCGCGCCCACCTTATCGAATGGATGCGCATGCCGGGCGATGTGATTTTTATCGTCTTTGGCGCCGTGCCGCTGGTGATCGCAACGCTCAAGGCCTATTGGGGTATGCGTAGTGCGCCGACAAGCGGCCTTTAGACTGGTTCTCTCGTGCACGTAACCGTCTATAGCACCCGCACTTATGACCGCCAGGCACTGGAGCACGCCCCAGGCTTTGGCGGCCACAGTTTCAATTTTTTGGAGGCTAGGCTGGAAGCCAGCACAGTGGCTACAGCCGCCGGAGCGGACGCCATATGCACGTTTGTCAACGACCAGTTAGATCGCACGGTGCTGCAAGGCCTGCATGACTTAGGTGTACGTCTGGTGGTACTGCGCTGTGCGGGCTTCAACCAGGTCGACCTGGTGGCTGCGCAGAAGTTGGGCATCGCCGTGGGGCGCGTGCCCGAGTATTCGCCCCACGCCGTGGCCGAGCACACGTTGGCCCTGTTGCTAACGCTGAACCGCAAAATCCACCGCGCCTACGCCCGTGTGCGCGAAGGCAACTTCGCGCTGGATGGTCTGATGGGTTTTGATGTGCACAGGCGCACCGTGGGCGTGGTCGGTACCGGTCGTATTGGCGAAACCTTCTGCCATTTGATGACCGGCTTTGGTTGCACGCTGTTGGCGCATGACCCCGTGCCCAACCCGGCTTGCCTGGCGATGGGTGTGCAATATGTACCCCTGTCCGAGCTGTTGGCGCGTAGCGATGTGGTCAGCCTGCACTGCCCGCTGACACCCCACACCCACCACCTGATCAACGCCCCCGCCTTTGCGGCCATGAAACGCGGCGCCATGCTACTCAACACCAGCCGTGGTGCGGTGGTCGATACCCGAGCCGCCATTGCCGCCCTCAAGTCTGGCCAGCTGGGTAGCCTGGGGCTGGACGTGTACGAGGAAGAGGGCGGTCTATTCTTCCGCGACCTGTCTGGCGCGGGCATTCAAGACGATGTGTTTGCCCGCCTGCTGACGTTTCCCAATGTCGTGGTGACCGGGCACCAGGGGTTTTTCACCGAGGACGCGCTGGCCGCCATAGCCAGCGCCACACTGGACAATTTGGATGCCTTTGCGGCTACGGGCAAACCCAGACACCCTGTGGTGTTGGCTTAGCGCGAGGATGGTACCGGCCTCAGTCGGCTAGCACGCCGGCCACCAGCGCAATGCCCAAAGACCACAGATCCACACGGTCGGATGCGGCCTCGGCCTGCTGTTCGCGCAGCGTGCGTTGGCGGTCTCGCTCCAGCATGATCAATGCGTCGGCCAGGTCTGGCCGTTTGCCGCCGTCGGCAGATCCAACCGCCGGCGCTTTGCTGGCTTTGGCATAACCCTGCAGGGCTTGCTCCACGGCCTGCGGGTCCAGCAGCGAGAAGGCCGAACGGCAGTGCGGGCAGGCCGCGTCTTTGCGGATGTCCACCGGCGCACCGCAGCTGCTGCAGTGGATCACGGCAACGCGCCGGGCCAGGTCTTCGATCTCGGGGCGGGTCAGCTGGCGGACAAAACCTTTCTCTACCATGAACGACGAAAACGGGCTAAACCGCCCGTGGCCACTGCCGCACCGGTAGGTGATGTAGCGCCCGCTGCGTACCAGGTCAAAGCCCTGCGTCAGCGCGCCGCGGCAACGTGGACAATCCAGATGGTTAGCCAGCGGCTGGTGCGCCGCGCCACGCTGCTCGTGCAGCAGCTTGAACAGGTCCGCCACTGCGGCTGGCGACAGCTTCAGGTTCTCTTGCGGGTCAAACCACATGCCTTGGCACTGGAAGCACAGGTCTATCTCCACGGGATGGCCGTTGTTGCCGGGCAGCGCCTGAGTCTGCATGGATGCGCGGCACGAGGGGCAGGCAGTGGTGACATGTTGCATGGGCCGGTATCTTATCCCTTGATCGCACAGCAGCACTGGTTACACTGATCTGCATGCGACCCAGCAACGAACGACCGATTCGTCGCCAAATATTTTGGCTGGCAGCTTTGCTCGTGCTTGGGTCCGGCCTGCTGTTGGCTGCCAACCTGTATTACGAACGCAACCAAGCCGTGCAAACTGGTTTGCGCGCAACGGAATCACTCGCTTTGGTGTTGGCAGAACAAACCACACGTACGATTCAAACGGTAGACCAGCGCCTTCAGCTGGCAGCCAGTAGCTTGACCCAATTGAAAGCCAAGCAAACGCTGAATGAAGACTCCGCGCGTACATCGTTACGCCAACACCTGAAGGAAATGCCGTTTGTACGGGCGATATGGGTGCTCGACGCACAGGGTCGCATCCAGTACGACACGGATATTGGAAACATCGGCATCAGTCTCGCGGACCGCGCGTATTTTCAAATCTACAAGAGCCAACCGCAGACTGTTTTTTTCCTGGGTAAACCGATCCGCAGCCGATCTACCGGTACTTGGCTCATCAGCGCCGCCCGGCCCATGCTGTCCGAAAGCGGGCAATTCGAAGGCGTCATCGTCGCTGCGATAGAGCCACCCTATTTTGATGAACTGTGGCGCCAAGTAGAGCTGGGCGAGGGCGGCTCGGTGGCGCTTTTGCACCGCGACGGCGAACTGGTCATGCGCAGCCCATTCAACGATGCCGCCATGGGCAAGAGCTTTGCCAACAGCCCCTTGTTCAGAGAGCACTTGCCTAAGGCCGCGTCAGGACATTTCCTGGACCCAAGTCCCATCGATGGGCTGCACCGCCTCTTCGTATTCCGCACCTTGGCCGTGCAGACGGACTTTCTGATCATTGTCGGCACGTCACAGGACCGCCTGCTGGCGCCTTGGCGTCAATACGTGGTGATGTCTACTTGCATTTGGCTGGCTGCGTCCACCCTCATAGCACTCTTGTGCTGGACCCTGGCAAAGAGTTGGCTGAAACAAGATCGGGCGCGCGCCGACGTCGAACACATGGCGCGGCGGCTGAGTATGGGTACGGATGCGGCAGGCGTCGCGGTGTGGGATTGGGACATCACAACAGACGTTTGGTACACGACGCCGACCTACTTTACGATGCTGGGATACGAGCCTGAAGAAGGGCTCGGCAATCGCCAGCAATGGCTGGAACGGCTGCACCCCGAAGACCGTGACGCGGTGACAGCCAAAATCCAAGACGTTCTTGCCGGCCACGATACGCCTTACCAATACGAAGCGCGGCTTCGGCATGCCGACGGATCTTGGCGGTGGATGAGTGTTGTCGGGCGTGTGCTGGAGCGCGGACCCGATGGCAGAGCCACGCGCTTGTTGGGCGTGCGCACAGACATCACGCAAGCACGGCTGGCGAGCGAGCAATTGCGTCTGAGTGAAGAAAACCTGGCGATCACGCTGCAGTCTATTGGTGATGGGGTTATCGCCACGGACCGATCGGGCCGCATCACACAAATGAACGCCATGGCTGAGCGCTTAACGGGCTGGACGTTTGACGAAGCGCGGGGTCGGCCTCTGGCAGAGGTTTTTCATATTGTCAGCGCGCAGACCCGGCTACCAGCCCCCAACCCTGTTGAAATGGTGATGCAGCACGGCCGTGTCGTTGGGCTCGCCAACCACACCGCACTGATTGCACGTGACGGGCGCGAGTACCAGATTTCAGATAGCGGCGCGCCTATCCGTGATGCCCAGCAAGCGATTGTCGGTGTCGTTCTTGTTTTCAGTGATGTCACGGAGCAGTACCGCGTACGCCAGGCGCTGGCCGAGAGCGAAGAACGTTTTCGCACGATGATTGAATGGACACCAGGCCCTATTGCCGTACACGTGCGCGGCGTCATCGTCTACGCCAACCCCGCTGCGCTGCGCCTTTTTGGCGCCCAAGCCCCGCACGAGTTGGTAGGCCAGCCCATTCTCGACCGCGTGCATCCCGACTTCCGGGATGTGGTGATGCAGCGCACCCAGGCGGTAGCGCAGACCGGAATTGCGGCGCCGATGTTGGAGGAAGTGTTTTTGCGTCTCGACGGTTCGCCGCTGTATCTCGAGGTTCAAGGAATTCGCATCATGTACAACGGCGAGCCTGCCGTACAAGTTTCCATGCATGACACCAGCGCCAGGGTGCAGGCGGAGCAGGCATTGCGGCATACCAAAGAGACCTTGCGCCAAGCAGCCTTGCACACGCAGACCATCCTCGACAATTTGATGGATGGCGTCATTACCATCAATCCCCGAGGGGTAGTGGAGTCCGTCAACGTGGCGGCCGGTGTGGCGTTTGGCTATACGGCGAGCGAGATCATTGGGCGCAACATCTCCATGTTGATGCCCGAGCACCACCAACTGCGCCATGACGATTATTTGAACCACCATGCCCGAACGGGCGAACGAAGGGCCATAGGCAAGACACTGGAGCTGGAAGGGCGTCGCAAGGGCGGTGAGCTGTTTCCGATGAGTCTGCAGGTGTCTGAAATATCGGTCGGCGGAAAAACGACCTACGTTGGTGTGGTCCGCGACATTACACAACACCGGCAGGATGTGGAAGAAATCCGCAGATTGGCCTTCTTTGACGCGTTGACCGAGCTGCCCAACCGGAGACTGCTTACGGATCGGTTGCGCCAGGCAGTCTTGAGCGCAACCCGCACTGGGCAGCACGGCGCTTTGATGTTTTTGGATCTGGATCACTTCAAGCAATTGAATGACACCCGCGGTCACGACGTGGGTGACCTGCTGCTGCAACAGGTTGCGCACCGTTTGCAGGGGTGTGTGCGCGAGGGAGACTCTGTGGCGCGGCTGGGTGGCGATGAATTTGTTGTGCTGTTGGAGTCGTTGAGCCAGCACGAACCCGAGGCCGCAACGCAAGCCGAGCAAATTGCCAACAAGATTTTGGATGCGCTGGGGCAGCCCTATGTATTGCGCGATGCAAATTACGAGAGCACGCCGAGCATTGGCATCGTGGTGTTTTCGAAAGAGCACGAAAGCATCGAGGAACTGCTCAAAAAGGCCGATGTGGCCATGTACCAGGCCAAATCCGCCGGACGCAACACCGCCCGATTTTTTGATCCGACCATGCAGGCGGCTGCCACGGCGTATGCCGAGTTGGCGGCCGATCTGCGGCGCGGCTTGGCAGACCGTGAGTTCGTTCTGCATTATCAAATTCAAGTCGACAGGGCCGGACAAACGATTGGTGCCGAAGCCCTGGTCCGCTGGGCGCACCCCACGCGGGGACTGGTGTCGCCCGCGCACTTTATTGCACTGGCTGAAGAAACTGCATTGATTTTGCCCTTGGGGCAATGGGTATTGCGTACTGCGTGCCATCAACTCAAGCAATGGGCGGCACACGATGCCTCCCGGACGTGGGCTATGGCGGTCAACGTCAGTGCCTCCCAATTCGCGCAAGCTGACTTTGTTGCCAACGTCGCTGCTGCGTTATCAGAGTCCGGCGCGGCCCCGCACTTGTTAAAGCTGGAGTTGACAGAGAGCATGTTGGTAGACGACGTCATTGACGTTATCGCCAAGATGAACCAGATCAAAGCCATGGGTGTGGGTTTCTCGCTGGATGACTTTGGCACCGGCTACTCGTCACTGTCATACCTGAAGCGCCTCCCACTGGACCAATTGAAAATCGACCAGTCCTTCGTGCGGGACATATTGAACGATGCCAGCGACGCTGTCATAGCGCGCACCATCATTGCATTAGGCCGCAGCCTGGGGCTTAAGGTCATCGCGGAGGGCGTCGAGACAGCAGACCAGCGAGATGTCCTGATTGAAATGGGGTGCGAGGCTTTCCAGGGTTACTATTTTGGGCACCCTGTCTTGGCCACGCAGCTTGTTTTAGGTGGGCCGGGCCCACGTTGAACCCTGGGTCTGCGCCGCCTTCCATGCATCAAAGCCGCCGCGCAATGGGTAGGCGTTGCGGTAGCCCTGCTTCTGCAGGCTTTGCGCGGCCTGCACGGCGCCTGCATCCTGCGGGCAGGCGCAGATGGTCACGATAGGGTAGTTCTTGTCGACACCGGACAAGGACAGCGCCAGCGCCTTGTATTCGGTCAAGTGGGCATTGGGGATGTAACCGGCTTCTGCGGCCAGACCTTGGGTGCGCAGGTCGATGATGTGTGGTGGGTGCTGGCTGGCAACTGCCCGCAGAAACTCGTCCAGATCAATGTGGCGCATGGACGCCAGGCGGTCGAATTGCAGCTTGCGCCAGTATTTCCAGCCGATGATGGCAGCCACCACAGCGCCCCCAATCACAGCCAGATGGATGCCGTGCGCAGCCGTCCATGCCAGCAGACCTTCAATCTGCGCCTGGAAGGCGTAGCCTGCCACCAACGCCAGCCCAGCCCACAAGCCCGCGCCGACGGCCGATGCCATGAAGAAAGACGACGGCGCCATGCCCAGCGCTCCGGCAACCGGTGGCGCCACAGTGGCAAAACCGGGTATGAATTTGCCAAACACCAGCGACCATACCCCCCATTTGGTAAAGCGTGCCTCGGTCTGGTTGACGCAGGAACTGGGGTTGATCGACATTCGGCACAGCAGCGACAGCACGCTGTAACCAAAGCGTCGGCCCAACTGGTACCAGACCCAGTCCGCCAGCAGCGACGCGACTACCGCCGCCAATAACATCGTGGACAACGCCGCCATGCCTGCAGACTGGCTGCCGGCCAGCACCATGGTGGGCACCGACGGCACGGGCAAGCCCAACTGCTGCAGCAAGACGTTGACAAAGACCAGCAGTCGGCTGTCCTGCTGCAGAAGTTGGGTAATCCAGCTACTGTCCATGCGTGTTTTTCAGAAAGGGCATGGACCGAGTATCACACTGCCAAGGTCTGCGCCGTGAAAGCGCAGGCGGTGTCAGTTCTCCAGCGTGATCTGTTGGTGCTCTATGTATTGCTTGTATTCGCTCAGCGGAATGGCGGTGACGCCAGCGGCGCCGTTCTCTTCGCGCCAGCTCAGTGTGGCGCTGTCGGGCGCCAGTTCTATCTCGGCGGGGCCCTGAGGAATCTCGATGGGAACGCCGTCGCCGGCGCGGTAGGTAACGTTGTCGTGGATCGTGGCGTGCTGGGTCATCGTCGTGCTCCTTGGGGTGCTTGGTGGTTAAGGGGCGCACTGCGGCGCGACAGAATTTGATTACATTCCCGCCGCACCCCAAAGTCTGTGGGACGCCGCACCGTTAGAGGTCGAATTGGGCTGTAGCCCTCGTGCATAGCGCGTAAGCCGCTACCAAAAACATAGCGGTTTTATGGCGGCTAGCGGCTCAAGGGCATTTGACTGCGCTGAGCGTGGCCACCGCCGCCTCAATTTCCGCCGGCTGCAGCGCCGCAAAGCCCAGCAGCCATCCGTCGTCAGCCGCTTCGGGCTGGCTGTAGAAGACCATGAGCCCACAAGCCGCTGCCGCATCCCAAGTCCTTGACTTTGCCCCTGCCAGCCCAGCCCAGACCGCCGACTACATGCGGCACAAGCTCAGCTTCCATGCCGACGCCTGGGATGTGGCCGAAGACCTGCGCAACGGCGTTGACACGCTGGTCGTCGTCGACACCCGCTCGCCCGAGCTATACGCCAAAGGCCATGTGCCCGGCGCGATCAACTTCCCGCACCGGCTGATGGACGCGCAAAGCAACGCCAAGCTGGACCGCAGCAAGGTATACGTGACCTACTGCGATGGCATTGGCTGCAACGGCTCTACCAAGGGCGCCTACAAGCTGGCCGCGCTGGGCCTGACCGTCAAGGAAATGCTGGGCGGACTGGACTTCTGGTTGCGCGATGGCCAACCGGTCGCCACAGGCAGCGCCCCCAGTGCGATGCCTGTGGACGCCCCCGCCATCGAGTGCGCCTGCTAGAAGCTGCCATCGCGCCGCCAACCCTGCAGCACGTGCGGGCGGCGGTGCCGGCTTATGCCGAAGCGCTGGCGCCGCTGTGCGCAGCCCATGCTGCGTATGAGCGCATGCCCTACAGCGCAGCAGGCCATGCGGACCGCTTGCGCGCCGCGCTGGCGAGCGGCCGACTGCATGCGTGGTTGTTGCTAGAGCAGGGCGGTGGTGGGGCTGCCGTCGGTTACGCGAGCGTCACGCTGGATTTTGCGACGCTAAGCGGCCATCGTTTTGCACACCTGGATTGTTTGTACCTGGCTGCGGCGGTCCGCAGCCAGGGTGGAGGCCAGCTGCTGGTGCAGGCCGTAAAAGCCTTTGCCCATACGCAGGGCTGCAGCACGCTGCAATGGCAAACGCCGGATTGGAATGCAGGTGCCATCCGTTTCTATGCGCGTCTTGGGGGCTACGGCATCGACCAAGCAGCGGTATGCGCTTGTGCTGTAGGGTTGAGTGCCAAACTGGCCGCTAGCCCTCGTGGGATGTGCGTAAGGCGCTACTAAAAGCGTAGCGTTTTCTCAAGCCAAGCGCGACATCTAGAGTTTCAGCCTCGGCTGGTCATGCTGGATTTGCCGGACCGTTGCATCTTCCATCGCTCTGGCGCCTCCCGTCGTGCGGGCGGCATGGTCTTGCAGCGGGTATCTACAGCTTGATTTCGACCCCAAAATTCAGGCTGCTGCGCCCACTGCGCAAGCTGCTGGTGGAATAGCCATCGCTGGTTTGCGTCAGCGATTCGCCGTCCACGGGTGCCAGATTGTTCACCGACACGCGCGCCGACAGTTTGGGGCTCATGACGAACTGGGCAAACAGGTCCACGCTGCGGCTGCGCGATGTGTCCAGCGTTTGCGACAGGGTTTGCCGTGTGGTGTAGCCCGGCGTAAACGCCAGGCTGCCACCCAGGACCACGGGCATGCCGCCCATCGCAGTCATGCGGTAGTCAAAACCAAAGTTGCCCGACCAGGGTTGTTGGCCGTCCAGCCGGTTATCGGGGCCGGGCAGGGCGTCCACACTGGATTGGTAGAAGTTGACCGAGGCGCGCAGGTTCAGCGGCAGCTTGGCATCAAACAGGTCGGGCAGCAACTCGCCGCCGCGGCCTTTGACTTCAAACTCCAAGCCCCGGGTCGTGGCCTTAGAGAAGTTGAGGGGCTGCGACACCCAGCGCGGTGCAGTGGACCAGCCCACGCTTTGCAAACCGGTCACATTGCGGATCAGGTCATCGACCTTGCGGTAGAACACGCCCACGCTGATCAGGCCGCCAGCGGGCAGGTATTTCTCGAACGCAATATCCAGCCCGGTGGCCAGCTCGGGCAGCAAGGCGGGGTTGCCGGTGCGGTCGGGCGACTGCTCGGTATTGGTCTTGCTGGTGTCGGAGAACTGGCTGCTGATCGAGGGGCGTGCCATCAGGGCCGACAAATCAGGCGCCTTGTAGCTTCGGGTAATGCTGGCGCGGATCAGGTCGCGGCCCGTTGGTGTAAGTTTGTAGTTCAGGTGCACCATCGGGGTCAGCACATCGCTGGTGTTGCGCAAGGTGGCGGCAATGCCATCGCTTTGGCTGACTATTTGCTCCGAGCGCACGCCCAGGTAGGTAGACCACTGGGGGTTGATCTCCCACTCGTCTTGCACGAACAGGGCCCGCCGGGCAATGCGGGCTGCGAAGGGCTGGCCCTCAAATTCTGAAACCAAGGGAACGCCCTTCTCGGTGACGGCGCGCGTCTCTTCGCGTTGGCGCCATTCCAGGTCCCATCCGGCGGTGAGGTTGTGTTCGGTATTGAGCAGGCGGCTGTAGTTGCCCGCCTGCGTGACGCTCTGGTCTGCAGTGTCTGCAACCGTGCGCCGCTGGGGTGCACCCAGGCGCACGGTCTGGCCGTCAAACGACCCTTTGGAGTGGGATACGCCAGCCTTCAGCTCCAGCCGCTCACTGGTGCTGAAGTGGTTGACCCACTGCAGATTGCTGCGCACATTTTGCCAGCCGCCGCGGAATTCGCCGTCGTCTTCCAGCGCCGGGGTGCCCGCAAACACCTGGCTCTGGTAGGTGTTCTGGTTGTTCCAGATGCCCTTTTGCAGAAAACTCTGCCAGGTAAGGGTTTCGTCATCGCTGATACGCCAGTGCAGTCGGGGTCCTATGTTGATGCCATGGCCAAACACCAGAGTTTCGCCCTGTTGCCGCACGAGCGATGCCTGGCCATCCAGCCCCGGGGCGTTGCGCCAGGCAATGCTGTCGTTGCGGTTGCGCCATTGAAACAGCGAGACGGGCAGCGACAGCGAAAACCCGTCCCACTTCTCACCCAGCGTGAAGCTGCCCGACACAGTGGGCCGGTCTACGCTGTAGCCCCCACCCACCCGCAGATCGCGCTGCGACACCTTGGGCGCGTCCTTCAGAATGATGTTGATGGCACCGGCCACTGCCTGTGCGCTCTGGTTGGCCGTGGGGCCCTTGGTCACCTCAATGCGCTCCACCTGCGCCGGGTCCAGTTGGTCCAGTGCAAACCCCGGTGGGGCCGGGTCGCCGTTGAGCAGAATCAGCGTGTAGCCCGACCCCAGGCCCCGCATGCGCGGCGCATTGCCCTGCATGGTGATGCCGGGCAGGCGTTTAAGCACATCGGCCACGTTGGTGTCGCCGTATTTGTCCAACTCCTCGCGGCCGTAAATCTGTTTGGCGACTTGCGAGCGGCGTCGCAGGTCGTTGTCGCTGGCCGGCTTGCCCAGAATCTCCACGCGCTCCAGCTTGCCGCCCGGTGGGCGGCCTCCCGGCTCAACGGCACCGCCGGGAATCTCTTGTGCCCAGGCAGACGCCAGGGCGAGGCTGAGCAGGGTCATGGTGCACGCACAGGTGCTGAAATGTGGCTTCAAAAGTGAACTCCAGATTGGGAATGGTTGCGGGGCTCAAGAGAGCCGATGGGCGTGATTGTGAATGCGCTTTATTGCAATTTCTGCGTCGCACGCACAATCGTCATCGCGTAGATGGTTTTTAACTGGTTTGCATCACGGAGCAGTTGCGCCCTTTGGCCTTGGCCGCATACATTGCGTTGTCGGCGCGGCGCAGCATGTCTTCGCGGTTCTGGTCGGATGCCAGCCAGCCCGACACGCCAAAGCTTGCGCTCAGCGCAATCGCCTCGCCACCCGGGCTGGTGAGCGCCATCCCCGCAACGGCCTCGCGCAGGCGCTCGGCCATGGTCATGCCATCGGTCTGCACGTTGGCCTCTGGCATCAAAATCAAAAACTCTTCACCACCGCAGCGACTGACCTGATCGGTCTCGCGTGCGCTGGCTTGCAGGGCCTGAGCTACGGCGATCAGCGCCGTATCTCCCATGGCGTGGCCATACTGGTCGTTGATGCGCTTGAAGTGGTCCACATCAACCGCTATCACTACCATGGGCTTGCCGTAGCGCACCGAACGGTCCCACTCCAATTGCAGCCGCTGCTCCATGGCGCGGCGGTTAGGCAGACCGGTGACGGCATCGTGGCTGGCCTGGCGGCGCAGGTCTTGCTGCGCGCGAAAGCTCACCAGAAACATGAATAGAAAATTGAACGCTGCCGCACTCACCAAAGTCACCATCCAAGTGGCCGCTGACGCCGTGCCCGACCCTGCGAGGTCTAGCCCGCTTCGCGATATGCCGCGGGATAGGAAATACCCATTCAGGCACACCAAAGCCAGCGCCGGGAAAGCGGCCACCGCCGATACCGGCCAGCCAAATTCTCGGATGAAGGGTTTGGCACATTGCACAAAAATAGCGATGAGCACAACGATGTTGAAGAAGCCCATGACGGCCAATCGGTGGTCCGTGTTGTACGGCCCGACCCACCCAAAGCACACGGCGGCCGCGGCTGCAATGGCGAGCAAGACTCTGTCTGGGGGACGCAGTTTTAAAAACAGCACCACACCCCGGCCCGCCAAGATCAGGCTCAGCAGCGTGGTCGCGCTAGACCCTGTGTGTGTGAGCCAAACCGGACCGTCTGGCCGCCAGCCCAGCAGTGCGGCCGCAGCAGCGGTGGCCAGTGCGTAACCCGTCCACTGAGCAATGGCTGGGCGTGCGTCCTTGACTGCAAAGCCGATCAGGGCCCACAGCAGGGCATACAGGGCGAGTTGAAGGCTGACGAGCATCGGCATATTTGCTATCGTACCGCTTGCGCTCTAACGCATCTACCCCCGCAATGCCACCAGGGTTAAGCCTGCCACACGCCAAATCCTGCGGAGCGCAGATCGATGCCGATATCGATCTCCTTGTCCACCGCGTCCTTGTAGCTCATGGGGTTGAAAGCCTCGTACAGATCGGGCAGCAGGCGCAGGCCGTAGTGCTGCACATAGCTGTTGGACTGGATGCCAGCCTTGTGCTTGTCGAAGCGCACGTCCGGGTCCAGGCCCGTCATGCCTACGTACACACAGGGCTTGCCATCGATGTAACCGGGGTTGTTTCTGCGAAAGCGCGGCTCCAGCAACACGTCTTTGGAGAGTTCGACCACATAGACGTGGTGGTGCTTACGGCGGGGCATGGCGAACGAGGGAGCTGGGCGTCAGCCCCGATCCAGATCGCGGATCAGGCTCGTCACCTTGGTGGTGATGATGTCCACCGCCGGCCCGTTGGCGCCGTGCGGCAAGATCACATCGGCATTGCGTTTGGTGGGCTCGATGAACTGCTTGTGCATGGGGCGCACCGTTTCCAGGTATTGGTTGATCACGCTTTCGGCGCTGCGCCCGCGCTCGGCCATGTCGCGTTGCAGGCGGCGGATGAAGCGCACATCGGCCGCGGTGTCGACAAAAATTTTGAGCGACATCATGGCGCGCAAGTCGGCGTCATACAGCGCAAACAGACCTTCGATGACGATCACCGGAGCGGGCTTGACGGTGATGGTCTTGCTGGAGCGGTTGTCTGCCGCAAAGTCGTACTC
This sequence comes from Rhodoferax sp. ZS1R8, assembly GCF_056521325.1. Taxonomy (NCBI): domain Bacteria; kingdom Pseudomonadati; phylum Pseudomonadota; class Betaproteobacteria; order Burkholderiales; family Comamonadaceae; genus Rhodoferax; species Rhodoferax sp. ZS1R8. The sequence continues at coordinate 868,026 of NZ_JBWMBA010000002.1, forward strand.
GGGCATTTCAATCGCCTGGCCATTGCACAGCGCCTGTACGTGCTGGAGCATCAAAGGCCAGTCAAACGCTGCAGGGTGGTCGTAATTCGTCTTGCGCCGGTCGGGCGGCGACATATGCGATTGGTCGAGGTAGTAGTCGTCTTGCATCACGACCGCAGCCATCTCCGGGCCGATGGAGGCCAGCACCTCGCGCGTGACGGTGGACTTGCCGCTACCGCTGCCGCCGGCGACACCGATCACGAAAGGCTTGTTGTTGGGTGGGGTCATGGGGGTGTCAGTGTCCAGGCTGGCAGAGGCCACGATTTTACAAGCCGGATGTTTTGCACGCAGATGTGGCGCATGCCCCGGTAGACTCGGCTCCAACAGCGCATCAACACCGTGAACACTCTAAAACCCGCACCACCCACGCCCCGCATGCTGTACCGCAGCCTATGGAACCTGGCGACGTTGGCCATCGGAATCGTGCTTTTGATTGTGGGCTCTTTTTATTACCAGGCGCCGGATTGGGACATCCCCATCAGCCTGATCATGGCCGGGTTTTCTTACCTGTCAGCGGCGTGGTCGCTGCAGGTCATTGTGTTTCGTGCCTGGAAACATTGGCCGTTGATGTTGTTTGCAACATGGTGGACCGTAGACGGGTGTTATGCGCTGTACTGGAGTTTTCAGAACCCCGCGGCGCTGGAGCTGATGCGCGACGTGAACTGGCCCGCTTCGCTAGCCTTGTATTGGATGTGTGGTTTGGTCTGGTCGGTAGATCGATGGAAAGACATTCGTCCACACTAGCCAGCGGCTATTGGCTGAAAGACGGTGCGCCAGAGCCCTTCAAGAATTGATGTGAATGTGAAAACTGTAGCCATTGCCCTGCTCAGCGTGGCCCTCACGGGCTGCGCTACCCAAAAGTTTGCGCCTGTGCCTGTATTGGTATCCGGCAAGACGGTTGTCTTTCAGGGCCTGATCTCTGCCAGTACGGCGGACGATTTCATTCGTGCCGTCGAGCAGCATGACGCCAACAGGGTGCTCATCGCGTCGGGCGGCGGCCACGTGGCGCCCGCCTTGCGCATGGCGCGCGTCATTCACTACCGCGGTATGGATGTCGAGGTCTTTGGACAATGCTTTTCTTCCTGCGCGAACTACATCTTTCCGGCGGGTAAGAACAAGTCCATCACCGCCCTCGGCCTTGTGGGCTGGCACGGCAACATGCAGCACCTACTGCACCTGCACCGCACCGGCCAGGCGCCAATAACCGGCGGCTGGCTGGAAGAAGTTACCACGCTGGCCGCGCAAGAGGCGGAGTTTTACAAAACCATTGGCGTGGACCCTTTCATCACCTGGTTTGGAAAACTGCCGCCCTACGACGTGCGCGACACCTACTTTTTGGCTCCGTCTGACATGGCCCGCTTCGGCATACGCGACGTGGCCGTACGCGCGGACTACGCCCAGACAGACCTGGCCCCGTACAACGCATCAGGCTTGGAGAAGGTCCGCTTTGTTCACGTCCAGTGGGAATCCTTGCGCCCGCCGGCGTCTGTGTCCCCCTGACGTTATTTTGAGAATGATGAACCCTTTGGTGAAAACCGCGCCTCTAGGTAAGAGTCATCCACTCTCCAATGCACTTTCACCATGTATTGCAGCACTTCAGTCTCGGTTCACCTACTGCGCGGCGGCGCCGCCATTGGTTTGATTTTTGCGGCCATTTACATGAGTCCCTATGGCATCGTATGGTCCGCCCTTGCGGGCATTGGGGCGGTTGTGCTGCTACGCGGTTGCCCCATGTGCTGGTTGATGGGATTGTTTGAGACCATGCAGCGCAGGCAGCGCTAGGTTGGTGGCGCAATGCGCCGCAATGCGCGCACCTTCTGCCACAGCACGGCCTTGGGCAAATGCATGGACATAACCTGCATGCAACGCTCCAGCCAACCCGCCCGGTTTTGCAAGCGTTCGATGGCCTTGCCCAAGTCGCGCGCGACCGAAGGGCCATAGGCCTGCTGCGCCTTCTCCAAAGCGGCGCGCAACGTGGGCAGCGGCAGGCCCATCATGGCAAGGTCAATGACATCGCGGCTGAACACGCCGTCATCGGCTTGGCGGTCTGAATTGGCCAGCAGTTTGGAGGTAGCCAGGTCCAGGCGGGTGAGGGTGCTTACCCCGCAGATGGTGTCGTTGTCGGCCGCATCCGTTTGCTCCAGCGTGATGCGCGCCTCGCGCACGATTTCGAACTTGATGGCTTGCCCGTCCATTTGCACCTGGGTGCGAATGCCGTATTGGTCTGCGCGGATTTCTCGCAGGGCCACAAGGGGCAAGGCGTTTGCGTGGGTGATGGCTGCCAGACCGTCGGGGCCGGTCAAAAGCTGCCGCAGTTCGCGGTAGCCCGCAGCGTCGGACACCAGGAAGTCGATATCCACCGACTCGCGGTATTCGCCATACATCAGCGCGATGCAGGTGCCGCCGCCAAACAGGCAGCCGTGCTGGAGCAGCATGGCACCGTCGAGGGCGCCCAGCACATGGGCTATGCGCTGGTGGTGGGGGCGTTCAAACTGCATGGTTTTCACCGGAGCCGCTGCTAGCACCGGGTGTCAAGGCCAACCTCAGCGCTTGCAACAGTGCATGCTCGTCGGAGGACATGGCTTGCAGGTCAATATGACGGGCGTTGCGCTCGTAAATGTCGAGCGCTTCTGTGGGCGTGAGCGTGTCGGTGCCATGCACTTGCCACGCGAGCGACCGCAACTGCGGGTAGTCGGCCAGCGGCACACGTGCTGGTATCCAGCCCGCGCGGTCTGTCTTCTGCGCCGTGGCCGCGGCATTGCCGTCAGACGCCAGGCCCGCACGCAGCGCCATGCCCAGCGCAGCCATCACGCTGCCCCAGGCGCCCATGGCAACTGATGGTTCGCCATTTTCGATGCGGTGCAGCGTGACCCGCGACACCGCTGCAGCTTCGGCAGTCACCGTGGCGCTCAGGCGCAAGGCCTTTCGCTGGCCGCGGATCTGCTCGCCTAGCGCTTGCAACTGGGCAGCAAGAGGGTCGCCGGGAATCGCTTCGTCTTGATCCATTATGTTTCTTATTATTTACAAAAATTGCTTTTTGTCAACTATGAGAAACACTTTATGATGGGGTCGAACCCTTAAAGAATTGATTCCAATGTGAAGACTGTAGCCATTGCCTTACTCAGCCTAGCCCTCACGGGCTGCGCAACTCAAAAATTTGCACCTGTGTTGGTCTCCGGCAAGACCGTTGTATTCCAGGGCCTGATATACGCCAGTGCGGTGGACGAATTTGTGCGTGCCGTCGAGCAGCATGGCGCCAACCGGGTGCTCATTGCATCCGGCGGCGGCCACGTGGCGCCCGCCTTGCGCATGGCGCAAGTCATATACGACCGCGGTATGGATGTAGAGGTCTTTGGCCAGTGCTTCTCGTCGTGTGCGAACTACATTTTCCCGGCAGGCAAGAACAAGTCCATCACCGGCCTGGGCCTGGTGGGCTGGCATGGCAACATGCAGCATCTGCTCTACCTGCACCGCACCGGCAAGGCACCCCTCACCGGCACTTGGCTGGAGGAAGTGACGACGCTCGCCGCGCGCGAGGCCGAGTTTTTTAAGACCATCGGTGTAGACCCCTTCGTCACCTGGTTTGGGAAGCTTGCGCCCTACAACGTGCGTGACACCTATTTTCTGGCTCCGCAGGACATGGACCGCTTCAGCCTGCACAACGTGGCGGTGCGCCCGGACTACGCGCAGACAGACCTGGCCCCGTACAACGCGTCCGGCGTAGAGAAAGTCCGCTTTGTTGAAGTGCAGTGGGAGTCGTTACGCGCACCGTTGTCAGAGTCACCAACACCATGATGTACAAGCAGATGATGGTAAAAACACCATTCATTGTTCGGGTCACGCGCCCACGGTTGCTTGCAGCTATGTTGGCATTGACTCTGGGCGGTTGCACCACCCTGCGCGGGGGAAAGCTGTGGGCACCCGAGACATTTGGCTTGGTCCGCGTGTCGCAAAACTTATACATCGAGGCTGGTGCAGATGCACCCACCCAGGCGACACTGCAAGACGCCATGCGCCGCGCCGAGGCGGCCATGCAGGCAGCGTATGGTGAGGTGTTGTCGCGCCCCGTAGTTCACGCCTGCCTGACTGAGCAATGCCTCTACCGATTTGGCGGTCAGGGTACCTTTGCCAAGGTTTATGGCAACCGCATTCTGCTGTCGAAGCGGGGTATGAACTGGCATTTCATTGCGCACGAATGGTCGCATGCAGAACTGAGCAAACGCCTTGGTCTTTCAGCCTGGCGGGGGATGCCACAGTGGTTTGATGAGGGCGTGGCGGTGGTGGTGAGCGAGGCGCCTGAGCATTCTGAGCAGCATTGGCAGTATCTGGATGCCCGCGGTATTGCCAAACCCGGCCGGGACGAACTGCTCACCTACAAGAAGCTGGCCCAGTGGCTAGCGGCGGGCGAACGCTTTCAGGACGGCAAGAATGCCGAGCGCCGCGCGCGCGGCGAGCCAGAAATTCACGCGCTGTATGCAGCGGCCGGCCATGAAGTGCGACCCTGGCTTGCGCAGGTGGGCACTGCTGGTTTGCTCGAGTTGATTGCCCAGTTGAACGCAGGGGAAGATTTTTCCGCGGTTTACGCCAAAAGATGAAGCCTTTGGCGCAAGAACGCTTCGGCCAATCTTCGAGATTGGCTTTTGCGTATTGCTCCTATTTATGTATCAAATGGGCCTCTAGCCCGCGTGGGACTCGCGTAAGCAGCTACTAAAAGCGTAGCAATCCCAAGGCAAACTAGACCAGCGCCAGAACTTGTGCCTTGAGTGCCGGCAAATCGTTTTGAATGGTTTGCCAGACTATCGCCAAGTCCACGTTGAAGTAGCCGTGAGCCAGCGCATTGCGCATTTCGTAAACGAAACCCCATGGAACTGTTGCGTGTTGTGCGGCAAAGTCGGGGTGATTCTTGGAGACGTTATTGCAGGCCTCGCCGATAACTTCCAGATTGCGAATCACCGCATCGCAAGTCCTGCGATCCGCCATGAATCCAGCTAGATCCATTCCCGCCGTGTATTCCTGGATATTGGCTATTGCTTCATGGATGTGCTGCAGGTAATCCGCTACTCGCAACGGGTGCGCACGACTCATACGGCGATGGCCTCACGCAGAACCTGATCGCGAAAGCTGGCGGGCAGGCTGTTGGGAGTGAGGACGTCTACTTCGATACCCAGCAACTTCTTCAGTTCAAACCGGATAGCGCCAATGTCCATCAGAGTGGTTTGCGCAGTGGGTTCAACCAGCAAGTCCAGGTCACTACCCTGGACATCATCGCCATGTAATGCGGAGCCAAAAACCCGCACGCCGCTAACGCGGTGGCTCAGCGCAATTTCCCGGATGCGGGTGCGGTGAAGGGACAGGGCATCGGAGGGGCGCATGGGTGGAGTTTAACGTTGCTGGGTTCCTTTGTGTCAAACAGGCCTCTAGCCCTCGTGGAATATGCGTGAGTAGCTACCAAAAGCGTAGCAGATCAAACCTTGTACCATGGCGAAAAGCAAGGGATAGTCCGCCATGGCCACCAACACCAACCAGAAGCTAGCCGTCCTGATCGACGCCGACAAGCAACCCCGCTTTTGATCCGCGCAACTATGGCGTTGCCACACTGGGGGAGCTGATACGCCAGCAGGCGACGTATCTGGAGGTGAAAGAAGTGAAGTCGGGGAAAGGGGATGCGGCGCAGACGCATTTGCATGTGCGGCGGAAGGCCGCTGGGGCCAAAGTCTAGGATCGCTGGAGAGAAATAGGCCGGCAGCCCTCGTGCAATATGCGCATGCAGCTACGAAAAACGTAGCAAATCAAGTAGTACAGGAAGTCAGTATCAACCCGCAGTGTGTGTGCGGCTGGTTGCCTTGGATTTGCTATACGGGACGACCAAGCCGAATGCATCTGCCATTTTTTGCGCTTGTTTGGCGGATTGCTCCAAAGCCTTTTGCAACGCCTTCGGCGTGGGCGTCAGACGATTTTGCCGAGTTTGTTTAGTTTTCGCCATGTTGTAGGTTCCATCACTGTGAGTTGGTCAGCGGACTTCGCCGCTATGGCCCGAGCATGGGGAGTGTTTGAATTATCGAACAATGTCCACTCGTCTGCCAACGGTACGTACAAGTCGAAAAAATTATGGAGGCTCCGCCCGAACCGTCGCCGCACAACGTCCGCAGGCACATCATGCCCACCCTGCGCCACGCGATGCTTGACTCGTCGAACGGCCAGTTGCGCATTGGACAAAGAGAAGTAAAAGATTGCGACGGCGTAGCCTTGCAGTTTGAGCGCGCTCAGAAACGCAGCAAATGTGCGGCTGGATAGCGTGGACTCAAAAGCGAAATCGGCCTTCGCTTCGCCCAACTGCCGCAAGCGCGTGAGCATGATGCGCCCAGCTTCAAACGCTACGGCATCCGTGTTGCGGCCCGACAACCCACGCGCGATGTAGTCGGCATTTACAAAGGTCTCAATGCCGAGCGCCGCCAGGATGGCGTCAGCGTGCGTTGATTTGCCAGCGCCGTTTGGGCCAGCAAATATCACAACGCGTGGGGCTGGTGTGGTTTGGCTTGGCATAGTCAGTCAAACTGACGGGTCTAGCCCGTAATACCCACAACTTGGCGCTTGGCGCCGTCCAATGTTTGGCCTTGTTCGGTCTTCCATTCAATCCACCCGTTTGCAGAGCGACCCAACACAGCAATGGCGGCCATGCTGGGGCTGGAAAACAGGTGGTCGCGGGTGAATTTGTAGTGACTACCGCTCAGTTGTAAAACGCCGTCAGTAACTAACTGCTGGCGAAATCGTTCTTGCGAAGTGCCTTTGATGGAGGCAACGATCTCAATTCGTGCAGTGGAATCTTTGTGAACTACAAACCCTTCCGAGGTGTATTCGCCCACGCCATAGGCCTCTGGACCCTTGCAATAGAACAGCTCGGGTGGCCTAAGCTCGACACCTAACCGCGCAGGGGTACCGGTTAGTGGTTCAAAAACGGGTTGGCCCAGTGTTGCCAGCAAAGTAGCGGCGGTTTCATGGATCTCGTGGCAGTCCGCCTCAAGCGGGGCGGGTGTGTGGGGTCGAGCGCCGGCGTTGCCGTTTTCCAGGTTGTAGCGCCCAGCCTTGGTAGCCTCGGCAATGGCAAACCATTCCAGAAACAGCGCGTGCGTCTGCGTCATGCTGTTGGTGAGCGATATGACCACCAGCGCCCGGTTCCAGAAGTCTTTGCTTTGGTTGTGTTGAACCAGCCGATTGCCCACGTTGCCAGACTGGCCGATGTACACCCGAGGCAATCCAGCCTCCGATAACTCGCCCATCAAAAAGTACACGCCAACCTGCTGAGCCTCCGGCATCTTGAGGAAGTCTGCCAATTGGCTGCGTGGCACTTCGATGACGCGGACGATGCGGGTTGTGATTTCGGCCACGCGCATGCCGCGCGGGTCACCAGCGGGGAGGAAGATTTGGATGGTTTGGGGGCGAGGCATCACAGTACAGCAGCAACAAGTATTTCAAGGCGCTTTAGCTCGGGAAGAATTTGCATGTAAATTAGATCTTGCTCGGTTTTTGGATCAATCGGTTGAGTAGCGCGACGAGAGTTGTGCGCATGCCCTCCACGAATCTCACCATAGGTATCCATTGTTTGAAGCCAAAGATTGTCCAGGTGCGTCCCGTTTAGGCCTACTGGTTTTAGTAGGGAGAGCACATTTTTGCTCTTCACCCCATTGTTACTTCGCACCTCTTTTCGTAACTCCTTGTCCATATGCGAAACTAGCGAGTCCACGAGTTGTGAACTGCAACCGGCGGTCTTCCATGCCAAAATATTTGCAGTAAAGCGCGACAGCGCATCTTCTATCAATAGTTCGATAAAGCGCTCAATCTCCGCGTGAGCGAGAAGCCTGAATGCACTCATGCGGTCATACTCCGCGTCGGTGTAAGTGCCCGTAGGATCTAAGGGCGGAACGAATCGAAAATGCAGGTCATCGATACGCTCATTTAGCTCCGCAAATCGCGGGGTCAAACTCGTATCCGCAAATCAATTCGACCTGTTTCTGGGTCGATGGCTGGTGTTCTTACTTTTACTTGAAGGACGGTCGATAGGCTTTCACCCCACAGTTGAAGCCTTGTCGACAGAGCTCCGATGCTTTTTGTGGTCGTTTCTACGGCAGTCCTAAAAGGACGTGAACTCTCACAAAGACGTTTGAACTCAGTGACAATGATTGCGGGGTTTTCTTGCGCTTTTTGCCGTATCCCTATGTCACGGAAATAGTAGACCATCACATCGAATACTGCACGATTAAAACGGCGCTCGAAATCTTTTCCGTTCCACTTCCTGAAAGCGTCTTCGGCGAATATTTCCCAAGTGGTTTGAATCGCGGTTTCAAGTTCAGTGCTCTGTGCGCGCACTAGGCCCTCCATTGCGGCCCAGTTCTTGTTGAGCTTTAGGCTGGTCTCATCAAGGAACAACTTGAGATTGCCTGTGTAGTCTTGTAAATAGTTAACGAGGCCGAAATATCGAATAGTTAATTCGACATCACGCATTCGAAAATCGGGCAGTTGTTTCGAGTTGAATAGTCCCATGACAGCGGCACTTTGGGTTGTGAAGTCAGTGGCAAATTCTGTAAATTGGCCAGGGCTTACCACTTGCCGTAACTCTTGAGGAGAAAGAGGAAGGCTGCCACTATTCAGTCGAAGAAAAACTAAATATAGGTATTCCTCGGATGGCCAGTTTCTGAGAACAACCGTGCGAATTGTCTGATTTTCAAAAAATCGCAGATCATCATTTAGTGTCTGATCCTCGGTTGCATCGACAAGCGAAATGTCATTCAAATCTGGGCGCAGTGCAAGCCCGCTTAGTCGAAGTTGTTTGAATTCGGGGTCTTGAGAAGTGGCGCTGAACTGGCGCAAGGTGAGTAGTCGTTGCTTGCCATCCAAGACGATGTACGCCCCCTTTTTTTCTTTACTTTCGGCAAGAACAATTTGGGGTACTGGTAGCCCTAAGAATAGGGATTCAATAAATTCACTCTTCCTCTTTGAAGTCCACGCGTCTCGGCGTTGAAAACTTGGGTCGAGTTTGATGTTTCGTTTTTTTAGTTGAGAAATAAGTGTTTCAACTGTCCAGTCCGTAGACGTGACAACAGCGTCATAGTTCTTTCCGGCGAGTAATGCGCTGGCATCCTCTTGCGAAAGAGTGTCTTCGTCTTGATAGTCTTCGTCATCGAATGACGCTTGCTGATGTGCTGCTTTCACTTTTTCCCTTTAGTTCGTACTACTTCCCCCAACTATCCTTCAACCCCACCGCCAAGTTAAACACCGGCTTGGACCCCGTCACATGGTCCACCCGATCCGCCACAAAGTACCCATGCCGCTCAAACTGAAACTTTTGATCAGGTAGCGCATTGGCCAGCGATGGCTCAACAATCGCAGTCACCACCTTCAAGCTGTTCGGGTTCAGGCTCTCGATGAAATCCTTGCCACCCGCATCGGGTTGCGCGTCCAAGAACAGCCGGTCGTACATGCGCACTTCGGCGTTGACGCCGTTGGCCACGCCCACCCAGGTGATGGCGGCTTTCACCTTCACGGTTTCGCTGCCGGGGGTGCCGCTCTTGGTGTCGGGCACTAGACTGGCCAGCACGTCGGTGATGACGCCGTCGATGTCTTTGATGCAGCCGGTGCATTCGATGACATAGCCGCCCTTCAGGCGCACCTTGTTGCCGGGGAACAGGCGCTTGTAGCCCTTGGGTGGCACTTCTTCAAAATCTTCCCGGTCAATCCACACCTCTTTGCCGATGGTGAAGTGGCGTGGGGGTGGGGGCGTCACGCCCTCGGGTGGATGGGGCAGGGTGGGCTGGGTGCAGGGCTCCAGGTGGCCAGCGCCCATCACCTCGTCCCAGTTGGTCAGCGTTAGCTTGACCGGGTTCAACACGGCAAAGCCGCGGTGGGCTTTGGCTTCCAGGTCTTCGCGCAGGCAGCCTTCCAGCGTGCTGTAGTCGATCCAACTGTCGCTCTTGGTCACGCCAATGCGTTCGGCAAACATTTGCAGGCTTGCAGGTGTGTAGCCACGGCGGCGCAGGCCGACTATTGTTGGCATGCGGGGGTCGTCCCAACCGTTGACCTTGTGGTCGTACACCAGTTGCGCCAGCTTGCGTTTGCTGGTGATGACATAGGTGAGGTTGAGCCGTGCAAATTCATACTGGCGCGGGGGCGGGCTGGCCAGCAGGCCACCCTCGGTCAGGCGCTCCAGCAGCCAGTCATAAAACGGGCGTTGGTCTTCAAACTCCAGTGTGCACAGGCTGTGAGTGATCTGCTCCAGCGCGTCTTCAATAGGGTGCGCGTAGGTGTACATGGGGTAGATGCACCAGGTGTCGCCGGTGTTGTGGTGGGTGGCGCGGCGTATGCGGTAGATGGCCGGGTCGCGCATGTTGATGTTGGGGCTGGCCATGTCGATCTTGGCGCGCAGCACCATCGATCCATCCTCATGCCTGCCGTCGCGCATCTCGCGGAAGATGCGTAGGTTTTCTTCGGGCGTGCGGGTGCGGAACGGGCTGTCGGTGCCGGGCTTGCCGAAGTCGCCGCGGTTGATGCGCATCTGCTCCACGGTTTGCTCGTCCACGTAAGCAAAGCCTGCAGTGATCAGGTACTCGGCGGCCTGGTACATAAAGCCAAAGTAATCGCTGGCCTGGTAGGGCTCGGCGGTGGCGCTGCCGTTCCAGTCAAAGCCCAGCCATTTGATGGCGTCGCGGATGGAGTTGACGTATTCAACGTCTTCCTTCTCGGGGTTGGTGTCGTCAAAGCGCAGGTGGCAGACGCCGTCGTAATCGCGCGCCAGGCCGAAGTTGATGCAGATGCTCTTGGCGTGGCCTACGTGCAGGTAGCCGTTGGGCTCGGGCGGAAAGCGGGTGCGGATTTTGGCAGGGTCGGGCTGGCCTGCCGCGTGGTGGGCGGCGTCCCCTGGGCTGCCAGCCCAGCGGCGCTGGGCGTAGGTGCCGTTGTCCAGATCGTTCTGGATGATCTGGCGCAGAAAATTGCTGGGTTTGGCGACGTCGTTGCCGCCAGGAGTGGCCGTGGTGGTGCTGGGCGTAGGTGTGGGAATGCTCATCCGCCCAATTTTAGGCGTGCTGAACCTTCAAGTCGGCCCAAATGGGCGTAAGTTCGGTCTTTTCTGGCTCGCTTAGGCTTTCTGCCAACAGCATGCATTCGCGTTGCAGCTCAAACACGCGCAAACGCAGTTCGGCCCAGGCCAGGTCCATCTCAAAATGGTCTTGTGGCGTCAGTTGGTCCGGGGCCAGGCCCCACACGCCTAAGGCGTTCCAGGCCATGCGCAATCTGGCCAGGCGCTCTTCGGCCAGCAGCACAATGGCCGAGCGCGTTTTGCTGCCGTTGGGCGATTGCAGGGCTTGGGTGGTCCGCTGGGCTTTTTCCAGTGTGGCGTTGATGTGCTGCAGGGCATCGGCTGGCACGCGAATGTTGGTGGGTATCTTCTCTTTTGCGTCCCGCGCCATGTTGAACACCACGCTGCTGAAGCGTGAAGGAAATTCGCCAGGAACCACCCTTAGCGCGAAGCTGGCGCGAAATAGTGGCGCTGTAGGCGACTGCGACAGGCCCATGGTGGTCTCCACCGCAGCCAGCAGCATGCCCAGGGGCGAGATGTCTTCGCCGTGCAGGCGGGCGGGGTAGCCCGCTCCATTGGAGCGCTCGTGGTGTTCGCCCACGGCGCGGCACAGCGTTGCGGGGTAGTCGGTAGTGGCGTCCAGCAGCAGTTGGGCGATACGGGGGTGCACCATCATGTGCTGGTGGCCGGTCAGGTCCAGCGCCTCTTGTCCGTCCAGGTATTGGGGTTGGATATAGGCTTCGCCAATGTCATGCAGCAGGCCGCCCAACATGGCTAAGCGCATATCTACGGGCAGGCTCTGGGCTTGTGCCATACCACCGGCCAGTGCCATGGCTTGCACCGCATGCTCTACGGCACCGGGGCGGGTGGCCAGGGCCGTGGTCAGCAGCAGCTGGGCCACCGAGTGCAGTGGGATCTGCTTGAGCTGCTTCTCCAGGATCGTGCCCCATGGGCGCAGGGCATGGGCCATGCTGTGGTCGCTGTCCAGAAATTTTTTGAGCTGTTCCATCAGGTAGAAGGGCGTGACGCCGTCTTCGGCCATCAGGCAAGCTTCTATGGGGTTGAGCAGCTTGCGCTCCAGCAGGCGCTGTTGCAGCGCGGCGGATACAGGCAGGCCCTTGGCCCACAGCTTCAGTCCACGCACATCCACGATGTCTTGCGAGGCAACGATGGAGTAAGTCTTGCTTGCCCTCAGGATGGCGTCCAGAAAGTCCGGGTGGGCTTGTGAGTCGCCCGGTGCAAAGTTGACAGCTTGCATGTGTATTCGACCTTCTAAACAGCCGCTTCGGGGCCAGCAAATGTGTAAACAGTTGTAATCCGCTATGGAGAGTTTCGTCCGCCTCTTGCGGTTTTTAAAGGCCGTCTGGCGTGGCAGCGACACCGCCCATCCGGTATGGCTAAAAAAAAAGGGCGCACCCATGGGGGTGCGCCCTTCAGCTTTAGGCAACCGGGGTTGCCTGCGCTGAGCTGTTATTAGCGGATAACGGCCAACTCGGTCAGCTTGCCACCCTTGATGGTCTTCAGTGTCAACGCGCCGTTCTTGATGTCGCCCTTTTCATCAAATGTGATGGGGCCGGTCACGCCTTGGAAGTCTTTGGTAGCAGCCAAGATAGGCAGGTACTTGACTGGGTCAGCAGAACCGGCCTTGACCATGGCAGCAACCATCACGTTCACAGCGTCATACACGTAGGGTGCGTACACTTGAACTTCGGTACCGAACTTGGCTTTGAAAGAAGCCTTGAACTTGTCCATGCCAGCCTTGCCTGCACCTTCAACACCACCGGCTTCCGCGCAATAGACTTGGTTGTCAGCAATAGCGTCGCCGCCCAGCTTGACCAGCTCTGTGGAGCAGATGCCATCGCCGCCCATGAACTTGGCGTTGATGCCCAAGGATTTCATCTGGCGCAGCATCGGGCCGGCAACAGCGTCCATACCGCCGAAGAACACGACGTCAGCCTTCTTGCCCTTGATGGTGGTCAGGATGGAGTTGAAGTCGGTAGCTTTGTCGGTTGTAAATTCGGTGGCAACCACGCTGCCGCCAGCGGCTTCAACAGCCTTCTTGAATTCTTGCGCCACGCCTTGGCCGTAAGCGGTACGGTCATCGATAACGGCGATAGCCTTGCCCTTGAGGGTGTTGACAGCGTACTTGCCCAGTGTGCCGCCCAGTTGTGTGTCGTCAGCAACCATACGGAAGGCTGTCTTGAAACCTTGGCGTGTGTACTTGGGGTTGGTAGCGGAAGGAGATACTTGGGGAATGCCAGCGTCGCTGTAAATGCGCGATGCAGGGATGGTGGTGCCGGAATTCAAGTGACCGACCACGCCAGCAACCTTGGCGTCAGCCAGCTTTTGGGCAACTGCAGTACCTTGCTTTGGATCAGCAGCGTCATCTTCAGTCATCAGCTTCAGAGTGACTTTCTTGCCACCGATGGTGACGCCCTTAGCATTGAGTTCTTCAACGGCCATCTTGGCACCGTTTTCATTGTCCTTGCCCAAGTGGGCAATGGCACCGCTGGTTGGGCCAACGTGAGCGATAGTCACAACTTCTTGCGCCATTGCAACGCCGGAAGCCAGTGCAACAACGGCAGCGGCAACGATATTCAACTTCGACAGCATAAATTCTCCAGTAGTAAGAGTGTGAACACACAGAGTGTCACTTCCTACACGATAGCGCATCTGAATCACCCGACGCTTAGGGATGCTACCAATATTGCGTATTTATTGAAATGGCTAATGAGGTATTAGCAATACTTCTGCGATGTGCCTTCGCTCGTGCACAGCTTTCGTGCGGGCTGCGCACAGCGCGGTTGCATTTGTGACCGGAGTCGCACATTAGTTGGGCGCACTCACCGTACTGGGGCGCGGGCGCCAGGGGCGCCATCGCACTCAGACGAGCAGTGTGGCGGCGAATGCGTTGACCGCATCCACATCGGTCGGCAGCAGGGTGTAGGGCAGCGCTTCGCGGTCCATCAGCTCCAGCATGGCGCGGTCTATGGCGCGCGCCTGGTCTTCATCCTGGAAGCGGCCGGTGTGTATGTATTTGCGGTCACCACGGGCCACAACGATGTTGACGTTGTTGCACTGCTTGTACCACTCCAGTATGTGGGTGCGCGTCTTGGCAATATCGCAGATGTTGTCCAGGTAGTTCTCGTTGTAGTACAGCACCTGGGGGAGTGAGCATTCGGTGATCAGAAACTGCACCTGGCCGTCCAGCAGGCTCAGCATCTGGTACTGGCGCTGTGCGATGAAGTATTGGTTTTTCAACACCTCGAAGTTTTGCTGCCACACCAGCGATTTGGCAAAGTCGGGTATCACCTCTACCGTCTTCTCGCGCAGTTTCAGGTACAGCACGATGGCCGACGTGATGACGGATTTCTCGCACCCAGGGCCGCCTATGACATTGATCACCTGCGTGGGGTAGAGCCGCATTTTGCTCTCGGGCAGGTGGTTGGCAACAGAGGTGTATTGGATCGTCATGGTTGTCATCGTAGCCGCGTTACATAGCCTTGAACAGGTGTGCGTACAGCCGGCTGACTACGAACTTTTCTTTCAACCCCTGCAGTGTGAGGAATGTCTTGCCGGCTTCGTCGCGCGTGACCCCTTCTATGGCCAGCGCCCGCACGATGGTGCCGCGGTGGATCTGCCAAAACACATTCGTGTCGATCTGCTCCTGCAGTTCCTTGAGTGGCGTGCGTATCAGGTACTCGCGCTCGGCGGTCAGTACGCGGACGTATTTGTCCGCGGCCTCGAAGCACAGCACATCGGCCACCGGCACCATGCGTATGGCATTGCCGACGCTGGCTTGTATAACCGTCAAGAGGGTGGGCGCGGCGGTGGACGCCAGGACAGCGGTCGGGGCCGCAGGGCTGGCCAGCAGACCGCGCAGCTGGCTTAGTGTTGCTTCGAAATCGATAGCGCCTCGCCCAGGTTTGGCGAGGGCTAGCTGCAGTTTTTCTATAGTCTTCAGCAGCCGGGGGGCTTGTACGGGCTTCAGCAGGTAGTCCACCGCCTGGGCTTCAAAAGCCTGCACCGCGTACTGGTCGTAGGCGGTCACAAACACCAGCTGCGGGAAGGGTCGTGTGTCGGGGCCGGTGGTGATCGGCCACTGCTCGGCAAGCTCGGTCGCGGCTTCCAGGCCGCTGAGGCCGGGCATGCGGATGTCAAAGAACAGCACATCGGGTTGCAGGGCCAGGGCCTGGCGCACGGCGCTGGCGCCGTCTCCGACTGTTGCGACCACCTTCAGCGCGGGCCAGGCGCGGGCCAGTTCGGCTTGCAGGGCCTGGGCCAACAGGTGTTCGTCTTCGGCGATCAGGGCGGTGGGGGTTGTCGTCATCGGCGTCAGGGTCAGGCTTGGGAAGGTGTGGCCAGCGGCAGGTGCAGCAGTGTCGTAGCGCCCTGGCCGGGGGCGGAGGTTTGCTCTACACGGCCCTTGCTTTCGTAGGCTGCAGCCAGGCGCTCGCGCACCTGGGCCAGGCCAAAGCCGGTGAACGCTGATGCGCTGGCGTCAAAGCCGACACCGGTGTCGCTGACCTCCAAGCTAAGCATATTGCCGGCACGCCGGGCTCGGACGGTAATGGTGCCGCCTTCCACCTTGGGCTCCAGGCCGTGTTTGATGCTGTTTTCCACCAGCGGTTGCAGCAGCAGCGTGGGCACACTCTGTTCGGCCAGCTCGGCGGGCAAGTCCAGTTCGTAGTGCAAGCGTGGGCCCATGCGCACGGCCATCAGCTCCAGGTAGTCGCGCAGGCGTTCGAACTCAAGGCTCAACGCGTGATTGCTCGCGCGCGATGCGCTGAGCGTGGCCCGCAGGTAGGCCACCATGCGGTCCAGCATGTCTTGGGCACGTTGCGGGTCTAGCGCGATCAGCACGCGCAGATTGGCCAGCGTGTTGAACAGCATGTGGGGTTCCAGCTGGGTCTCTAGCAGCTTAAGTCGTGACTCGGTTGCCAGCCGGTCGGACTCTACGATCTTCTTCTCCAGGTACGCGCTCTTACCCTTGCTGTGAAAGTAGTAGGTAATGATGATGCCGATAATGGCTGCAAGTACACCTGACAACACCAACTGTTTGTGCGATGACGAGGCCCATGTAGACCGGCCGAACCACCAGTCGCCCAAGGTAGTCCCGATGGTGAATCCAAGTGCGATGGCGATCAACGGAAACACCTTGCCCCATATTCCATCGGGCCACTGCGTGTCGGAATTGGGTGCTATGAAGTGGCGTCCAAAGTCGACCAAAGCCCAAGTGCAAATACCGATAGCCAGCGAATAGACGAGCGGTCCTTCGTACGAGCGGTAGGGCTGAAATGCATATTGGATAGCGGCAATGCCCAGGCAAAAAGCCAGCGTTTGCAGCAAGTTCTGCAGCTTCTCGATCCAATCGATCTTCATGGTGTGTTCTGCTGGTCTTGTTCGCGCTGCAAACGGGCGCGCTCTTTTTGCACCATGCGTTCTCTCAGACCACCGCCTGCCCCCAGCAGCCAGACCGACGCGCCGTGCAGTGCCAGGCCCAAGCCCCAGGCCAGGAAGGGCTTGATGGACCAGGGCCGGTCACCAAAGCCGTACCGCGACATCGAGAAAACGAACAGGTTGACGATGACGAACACCGTGGCGTGGAAGAACCAGCCCAGCTTGGCGCAAGCACGCTTGCGGGCCAGGCGGTCTATTTCCTCGGGGCTGAGGGGCGTATGGGTGGGCGGTACGTCAGCCATGGAAGGGTTGTCCCGAGAAAACGTGGCGGGCCATCAGTGGCGATATGCGGTAGCGGTCTTCACCATAGCTGGTGCCCAGGTTCGCCAGTACAGTGCGGATCGCGGGCAAGCCCACGCTGTCGGCCCAAGCCAGCGGGCCCTTGGGGTAGTTGACGCCCAGCCGCATGGCTGCATCAGCGGCTTCGGGGGAGCATACGCCCTGGTTGACGGCGTCAGCGGCCTCATTGGCCAGCATGGCGACGGTGCGCATCAGCGCCAAGCCCGGCATATCGGCCAGACGAGAGACTTGAAAACCGGCGGCTTGCAGCAAGCCTATGCCTGCGTCTGCCGCTCCATCGGCACACTGCGCGGCACTGGTCAGCGCCAGCCGGGTGGCCGTGCGGTAGTCCAGCGCCAAGTCCACCAGCACGACGTTGGCAAAGTTGGTGTCGGCCGCGCGTTGAGTAGCCGTGCGGCCATCGGTGACATAGAGCACGGCGCCGTTCACCTGGGCAATGCGGCCGTCAACGGATGGGGTGGTGTCGAACTGGATGGCAGCCTTGGTCAGGCGCTCGGCCAGCGCCTGCGCTGCGGCGGACTCGCCGCACAGCGTGATTCCGGTAGGCACAGCGCGCGGGCCTTGCGTTTGCGGTACGGGCTTGGCAGCGCCTTCCCGGTAGTCAAAGAATCCCCGGCCGCTTTTCTTGCCCAGAAAGCCCGCGTCGAGCAATTCCTTTTGCACCAGCGAGGGCAGAAAGCGCGGGTCGTTGTAGAAGGCGTTCCACACCGAGCAGGTGACCGCGTAATTGACGTCATGGCCGATCATGTCCATCAGCTCAAACGGCCCCATGCGAAAGCCACCGGCTTCGCGCATGACGGCGTCGAGGGTGGCGCAGTCGGCCGCGCCTTCGGTCAACAGGCGCAGCGCCTCGCCATAGTAGGGGCGGGCCACGCGGTTGACGATGAAGCCGGGCGTGGACTTGGCATACACCGCGGTCTTGCCCCAGGCCGTGGCGGTGGCAGACAAAGTGGTGGCCACGTCGGGGTCCGTGGCCAGGCCGGAGACGATTTCCACCAGCGCCATCACCGGCGCGGGGTTGAAGAAGTGCAGCCCGGCCAGGCGCTGGGGGCGCTTCAGCGCGGCGCCTATGGCGGTGACAGAGATGCTGGAAGTGTTGGTGCCGAAGATGCAGTCATCGCCAACGATGGCTTCCAGTTCGGCATACAGGCCTTGCTTGGCCTGCAGGTTTTCGACAATGGCTTCGATAACGAGGCCGGCGCCTGCCAGATCCGACAGCTGCTGCACCGCGACCAGGTTGGCGCTGGCTTGGGCCGCGCGCTCGGGGCTCAGCTTGCCTTTGTCGGCCAGCTTGGTGATCTGGGCGCGGATGCCGCTGATGGCTGCATCCGCGGCCCCGGGTCGGTTGTCCAGCAACTGCACTTGGTGGCCGGCCACCGCGGCCACTTGCGCAATGCCGGCTCCCATGGCACCCGCTCCGACGACGGCGATGGTGGATGAGAGAGGCAGGGCTGCGGTCACGGTGGTCGTCCTTATTCCTGGTGTTGGGGCGACGCAATGGTAATGGGTATCAGCCGAGTAGTCAGGCCAGCACAGTCTTCTGGGCGTCTGCGTTGGATTGCACCACCGCGATGCGCCACAGCTTGGCGGCACGGGCCAGAAAGATGCCACTGAACGCACCGTACAGGGCACCAACGGCCAGCGCAAAGCCGCTGTTGTGTGCCAGGGCGGGCTGCATCCCCATGCTGGCGCCCACGGCGTACTTGGTGAAGAAGATGCCCATGAACAGGGCCAGTGGCACCGCACTGCCAGGCATTTGGAAGCGGCGGCTGGCCACGTCGTACTGGATGCGCGGCGAGCTGCCCATCTGGAAGTTGATGGCGAACGCCACAGCAGCGCCAGCCAGCCAGGTCAGCAAAGCCTGGGGTGTGTCGCCAAATGCGGATGTGACGCCGTACAGCGACAGGCCGGTCATGGCCAGCGACAAGATGGTGATGCGGTTCAGGCCGACGCTGCGGGGCAGCATTTGCTTGACGCCCAGCCAGACCAAAGCGGCGAACAGGACAAAAACGAATTTGGGTGTGTTGGTCAAGATTTGCAGGAACATGGCGTTTCTCCTAAAGGGTTGGTGTTGCGATGGCTGGACTTTGCCAGCGCACAACCTAGAGGAGAACCGCCTTGCGACGGTATCGCGCCTGCACACCGCGAAATGGCGGCGTCGCGGCGCGAAATGCAGCGATCAGTACCTGACCAGGCTGCGGTAGACCAGCTTGGTATTGCCTTCTGCCGGTACCGACACCTTCCACACGGCGGTATTGCTGGAGCCCTTGGTGTGCGGCTGGCTGCTGGACAGCACCTGCCAGTCGCCGGGCATGGGTTCCTGTACGGTGACGACCACGGGCTCTTTTTTGGCGTTCTTCAGCACAATCTCATACGCGCTTTCGAACACATAGTTGTACTTGCCGGTGCCGCTGAGCTTCTTGAAATCGGTCTGCTTCTTGTCGGCGGTCACGTCAAAGGCATCACCCAGCTTCAGGCGCACGGTTTCGTTCTTGGGCGTGTGGTCTACCTTGTCTTCACCAATGAACTGGGCGTTACCAGCCTTGTCCTTTTTGTAGACGCGAATGATCCCCTTGGGCAGCGGCATGCCCAGCTGCGCGGCTTCCTTGTTGTCGAACTCGACAAACACGCCGACCTTGATCTTCTGGCCCAGGTCGCCGGCACTGCTCTGGTAGTAGTAGTCACTGCCCCTGAGCAGCAGTTCCTTGCGCGCCGGTACGCCGGAGGCTGACAGCAGCGATACCTGCTTGGTCTGGTTCTCGGCAATGGTGGTGGGGCGGGTCAGTGTGTACAGGTGGTATTCGAAGAGGGATTCTTCGACCATGTCATTTCTGGCCTTGGCCATGGGAGCCGCAGGTGCCGCCATGGCGAGCATGCGCCCACGCATCTCCGGCGCAACCTGGTTTACGTCGCCCGCCACCAACTGCAGCTTGGCATTACGGTAGGTGGCGCCACTGGTATTGGTTAGTGTGACCCAGCCGGATATGTCGAGCTTGTCCTCGGCCGGGTTGAGTTCGACTACGTAATCCGCCTTCCAGGCCAGGCCGCCGGTCAGGTAGCTCAGCTCCAGGTCTTGTTGCTGCGCGCCGGTGTTGTCCAGCGCCATAACCAGCGTGGGGCGGTCCCGCAGGTTGGCTGGCACGTCGCCGTAGATGATGCGGCCAGGGATGCCCGTCTCGATACGGTTGCCAATCCTCATCACCACGCCTTCGTTGGCCGACAGCACCTGGGCCTGCTCGGTAGTCTCTTGGCCGGTGGCCGTGTTGGTCCGGATGACGCTGACGCTGCGGCCCACGTACTTTTCCAGCAGCTTTTGCGGGGTGAGTAGGTCAAAGTCAAAGTTTTGCTCCAGCACCGACACGCTGCCGGGCGACGTGGTGCTGCGAAGCAGCGCAGTCTCGGGCCGCATGCGGGCGCTGACATCGCGAAACGCCAGGTTGGAGGCACCGCGCTTGAGCTGCAGCTTGCGCTGGTCCTTTACCAGGGCCAGGTTTTCGTTGTAGATGGTGACAGCCACTTCCTGCTGATCGGCCAGCGTGCTGCGCTGTTCTTCCACCTGGGCATGGGCAAGGCTGATGCCGCCGGCTATCAGGGTCAGCGTGAACAAAGAGTTGCGAAAGGGTCTGTGCATAAGGGTCTCGGGCAATGTGGGTAGGGGAGAATAGCGGGTTGACTGTAGCCCAAGCCCAGTTGTGGCGCTAATGGCTGCTGTAACTGCTATCAATATATGAGCTGCTTACGCGCGCTGCGCGGGGGCTGCAGCGATTTTTTACTTAAGGAGTAGGTGTTGGACATTGCATTGCTGATCAAGGCCGCCATCATGGGCATTGTGGAGGGGTTTACCGAATTTTTGCCCATTTCGAGCACCGGCCATCTGATTTTGGCGGGTGAGCTGTTGAATTTTCTGGACCATGACAAGCGCCAGGTGTTTGAAATCTCGATCCAGACCGGCGCGATCTTCGCGGTGATTTTGGTCTACTGGCAGAAGATTCGCAGCACGCTGGCCGATCTGCCCACGCAAGCCCAGGCGCAGAAGTTTGCGCTCAATGTGTTTGTCGGCTTCTTGCCCGCCGTGGTGCTGGGCCTGCTGTTTGGCAAGGTCATCAAGGCGCATTTGTTTACGCCGGTGGTAGTGGCCACCACCTTTATTGTGGGTGGGTTCATCATTTTGTGGGCCGAGAAGCGCCAGGCGGCGGGCGGAACGGCCGTGCGCGTGCTGGAGGCAGACGACATGGACTGGAAAGACGCGCTCAAGGTAGGCCTGGTGCAGTGCCTGGCCATGGTGCCGGGCACCAGCCGCAGCGGTGCCACGATCATTGGCGGCATGCTGTTGGGCCTGTCGCGCAAAGCGGCTACCGACTTTTCCTTCTACCTGGCCATTCCCACGCTAGTGGGCGCGGGCGTGTACAGCCTGTACAAGGAACGCGCGCTGCTCAGCATGGCCGATGTTCCGCTGTTTGCCGTGGGGCTGGTGGTGTCGTTCCTGAGCGCCTGGGTGTGTGTGCGCTGGCTGCTGCGTTTCATCGCCACCCACAGCTTTGTGGGCTTTGCTTACTACCGCATCGCCTTTGGCATTGTGGTGCTGCTCACCGCCTGGACCGGCGTGGTGCACTGGGCGGCTTAGCCTATTTCGGGCTTTTAGGCCCCCATATTGCGCAGGGCTGCCTCGATAGCGGCTGCGGTGGCAGCGGGTTTTTCCATCGGGAACAGGTGGGTGCCGTCCAGCATCGTGATGCGGCCTTTGGTGACTTTCTCGGTAATCGCCATGCCCACCTGCTTCATCTCGTGCGATGCAAGTCCGCCGATGAAGGCGACCGGGCATTTGACCGGGTGGCGGGTCAACAGGCGCTCCAGGTTGTCGGGCAGCGTGTTGTAGAACTGGGTTTCCACATCGCGGTCAAAGCTTAGTACGCGCTTGCCGTCGTGGGCCAGTGTGCCGTGGGTCACGTAGTCCATCAGCACCGCATCGTCCCACTTGGCAAAGGCCTTCTTGTGGCGAAAGTGCTCGTAGGCCGCGTCCACCGTCGGCCAGGTGTTGCGCCGCTTCTGGCTGACCGCGCCGGGAGATAGCGAGCCGAACATCTGCGTGGTCTTCATCACGCCCAGCGCCGTGGAACGCCAGCCACCGACGATCGGTGAGTCCACCAGCACCACACCGCGGGCCAGCCCGGGCTTGCGGGCCGCGGCCATCAAACTCAGAAACCCGCCCAGCGAATGGCCGACCAGCCACGCCGGTTCACCAGTTTTGACCGTGACGTCCTCTGCAAAATCCAGCAACTGTTGCACCACGTTGGGCCAGTTGTTGCTGACGGGGTAGCGCGGGTCGTGGCCATACTTTTCAATGGCCTTGACGGCAAAGCCGCGCGAACGCAAGTCCTTGAACAAGACCTTGTAGGTGCTGGCCCCAAAGCTGTTGGCGTGCGAAAAAATGATGGTCGACATGAATTGCGAAATGGCGAGCCGCAGGCTTAGATTAGTTTTTCTTGCGGTGTCGTGATCTTGCGCAGTGGCAGGCTGCGCATGGAGCCCACCAGTAGTGGCACATAGGTCTGGCCGCCGCTCCACATCGGGTCTTCTATGCTGTCAAACACCTCGCGCAGCTTCTGGCCCCAGCTGTCGTGCAGCATTTTGAAATACGGGTTGTTTTCGTCGATGCACACAATGCGGTCGGTCTGGAACTGGTCGGCCTCATAGACCACCATGTCCAGTGGCAAGCCCACCGACAGGTTGGATTTGAGCGTGGAGTCCATCGACACCAGAGCGCACTTGGCCGCCTCGTCCAGCGGCGTGTTGGGTGTGATGACACGGTCCAACACCGGCTTGCCGTACTTGGATTCCCCGACCTGGAAGTAGGGCGTCTCGGGCGTGGCTTCGATGAAGTTGCCAGCCGAATAAACCTGGAACAGGCGCATGCCCTCGCCATTGATCTGGCCGCCAAAGATCAGCGATACATTGAAATCCACACCGGCTTGCTGCAGCGACACGGCATCACGGTCGTAGACGCGGCGGATGGCGGCGCCCAGCACGCGGGTGGCGTCAAACATGCTCTTGGCGTTCCAGATAGTGATGCCCTCGTCACTGTCGTTGTCTTTAAGTTTCTCGACCTGCAAAATCTCTCTAATGGATTGCGAAATGCTGAGGTTGCCGGCCGACAGCAACACCATGAACCGGTCGCCAGGGCGCTCGTAGACGATCATCTTTCGGAAGGTACTGATCTGGTCCAGTCCGGCATTGGTGCGGGAGTCCGAGAGGAACACCAAGCCGGCATTGAGTTTGATGGCTACGCAATAGGTCATGGGATGGTCTGTGTCGCTTAGGGGAAATACTTAGAGTGTATCGATGGGCCCGCGCCGGACGAGAACTTTTGCGCTCCGCCAGCTTTTGTGCAATGCTTGCTAAAAGTAGCCCTTCCGTGTTTTCACCGAAAGCAAGTCATGAAAAATCTCAAGATATCCGTGCGGCTCTACATGCTGATTGCCGTCGTGTCGGCCATCATGCTGGTTCTGGGACTGTTTGGTTTGCGCGGGTTGGACCAAACCAACGCCGGGTTGAAAACCGTGTATGAAGACCGCACGGTTCCCATGGGCATGCTGGCGGATGTGCAGGCGCTACTGCTGGAAAATCGGCTCGCGTTGCTCAGCATGGTGGCTAATGCGACGCCGGAAGAACTGCAACGCGGCGTGGGCGAGCTGGAAAAAAATGTGTCCGAGATCGACCGATTGTGGAAGGATTACTCGGCGACCAAGGCGACTCCTGAGGAAGAAAAAGTCGCCAAACAGATGGCTGTGGACCTTGCCAAGTTTCGAGCGGAGGGCTTGGGTGTCACCGTCGCGGCTGTAAAGGCTGGGAACTACGACGAAGCCAAGAAGCTCAGCTTCGAGAAGGTGCGCCCGCTCTACGTACCCGTCCGCAAAGCAATTGCTGCCCTGAACGACCTACAGCTGGCCGAGGCCAAGCTAGAGTATGAGGCCGCGCAGTCCCGCTACGAAACGGCGCGCATCGTGTCTTGGGCGCTTGTTCTAGGCGGAGCTGCTTTCGCCGTATTGTTTGGTTGGGTTCTGGTACAGGGCATTTCGCGCGACTTGGCCCAGGCTATGCAGGCCACCAGCGCAGTGGAGCAGGGCGATCTGACCTTTCCCATACGCGTCGAAAGCAAGGACGAAATTGGCCAACTGCTGCACTCCTTGCTGGGCATGCAGACCGGGCTGGTCAAGGTGGTCACGAATGTGCGCAGTGGCTCGGAAGGTGTGGCTACTGCCAGCGCAGAGATTGCCCAGGGCAATAACGATCTGTCGGCCCGCACGGAGCAGCAGGCCAGCGCACTGGAGGAAACTGCGGCGTCCATGGAAGAGCTGTCGGCCACAGTCAAACAAAATGCAGATTCGGCACAGCAGGCCAACCAGTTGGCTTTGAATGCTTCGACCGTTGCCATTCGGGGTGGCGAGGTGGTGGGCAAAGTGGTGGAGACCATGAAGGGCATCAACGACGCCAGCCGCAAGATCAGCGACATCATCAGTGTGATCGACGGGATCGCGTTTCAAACCAATATTCTGGCGCTCAATGCTGCGGTGGAAGCGGCCCGTGCGGGCGAGCAGGGCCGTGGCTTCGCGGTGGTGGCGTCTGAGGTGCGCTCGCTGGCTGGCCGCTCTGCAGAGGCAGCCAAGGAAATCAAGATGCTGATCAACGCCAGTGTGGAACGGGTTGAACAGGGCACTACGCTGGTCGACCAGGCCGGTACCACGATGACCGAGGTGGTGAGTTCCATCAAACGTGTAACGGATTTGATGGGTGAAATCAGCGCCGCCAGCAACGAGCAGTCGGCGGGTGTTTCACAGGTGGGCGAGGCCGTAGTTCAGATGGACCAGGTGACCCAGCAAAATGCAGCGTTAGTGGAACAGATGGCCGCCGCAGCCAGCAGCCTGCAGAATCAGGCCGCTGATCTGGTGCAAGTGGTAGCCGTCTTCAAATTGGGCGCGGCCGACTCTGTAGGCTCGAGTGCAGTCCGCCGCACGTCGACCGCACCCAAGCCACTTCAAAAAGTCGCACCCGGTAGGACTACCCCTCCAAAGGCCGCACAGCGCACCATCCCCAAGCCCGGGGGGAGCAGCGCCAAGCCATTGGGGCTTTCGCAGAGCAAGGCCGCAGACAAGGGGAATGACGATTGGGAGTCGTTCTGATCAGGACGTCTGGCCCCCGCCCGCCAAGGCCTTCAACTGGTACAGCGCCTCCAGCGCCTCGCGCGGGCTCAATGCATCCGGATTGATGGCCGCAAGCCGCATATCGAGCGCTGAAGCCGCGATGGTTTCCGCAGCGGGCGGCGCGGCAAACAAATCTACCTGCGCCTGGGACTCGGTGGCTTGCAGTTCCAGCGCATCCAACGTGTGACGTGCCTGGTTCAGCACGGCAGCCGGCATGCCGGCCAGGCGGGCGACCTGGATACCGTAGCTTTTGCTGGCTGGGCCGCTCTGGATCTCGTGCAGGAACACGATGGCGCGGCCCGATTCGGTGGCGCTGACGTGCACGTTCAGCGCGCTGTGGTGCGTGGCTGGGAACTCGGTCAGCTCGAAATAATGCGTGGCAAACAGCGTGAAGGCCTGGGTCTTGTCGTGCAATTGCGTGGCAATTGCCGAAGCGAGCGCAAGACCGTCAAACGTCGACGTGCCGCGGCCAATTTCGTCCATCAAAACCAGTGAACACGGCGTGGCCGAATGCAGAATCTGTGCGGCCTCGGTCATCTCCAGCATGAAGGTGGACTGGCCGTTGGCCAAGTCATCGGCCGCACCGATACGGGTGTGGATGGCGTCAATCGGCCCCAGGCGGCAGGCGCTGGCCGGCACATAACTGCCGATGGAGGCCAGCAACACGATCAGCGCGACTTGGCGCATATAGGTGGACTTGCCGCCCATGTTCGGGCCGGTGATGATTTGCAGGCGCTGTTTGGGGCCCAGGCGGGTGTCGTTGGCGATGAAATTGCCGCTGCTCAACTCGGCCAGACGCGCTTGCACCACCGGATGGCGGCCTTGTGTGATGTCTATGCTCGGCTCCACTACAAACTGCGGGGCGCACCAGTCCAGCGTCAGCGAGCGTTCGGTCAGCGCGCACAGCGCGTCCAGCGCGGCCAAGGCGCGTGCCGTGCGGGTCAGCATAGGCACGTATGCCTGCAACTGGTCCAGCACCTGCTCAAACAGCCATTTTTCGCGCGCTAGCGCACGCTCCTGCGCGCTCAAGGCTTTGTCTTCAAAGGCTTTTAGCTCGGGGGTGATGAAACGCTCGGCGTTCTTCAGCGTCTGGCGGCGGCGGTAGTCGTCGGGCACCTTGTCGGCCTGGCCGGTCGTGACCTCGATGTAAAAGCCATGAACCTTGTTGAACTGCACGCGCAGGTTGGCAATGCCGGTGCGGGCGCGTTCACGGGTTTCCAGGTCCAGCAGAAAATCGTCGCAATTGGTCTGGATAGCGCGCAGCTCGTCCAGCTCGGCATCAAAACCGGTGGCAATGACGCCGCCATCGCGCACCAGCGCGGCGGGTTCTGCGGCAATGGCCTGCAGCAGCAGTGCGGCGCAGCCCACGGGAGTCTGCAGATCGTCAGAAATAGTAGCCAAATAGGCCTCTAGCCCTCGCAGGGAGCGCGTAAGCAGCTCCGTTTTTTGTAGCGTCACGACGAGGGCAACCAGCTCGCGGGGGCGCACCTGGCGCAGCGCAACGCGGGCGGTGATACGTTCCACATCGGCGCTGCCTTTGAGCTGCTGGCGCAGGCCCTGCCACAGCGCCAGCGAAGACGATTGCAGGGTGCCGCTGCGCAGCGTGGCGATGGCATCCAGCCGCTGCTGCGCCTGTGCACGGTCCCGGCGGGGTGCCAGCAGCCAGCTTTTGAGCATGCGGCTGCCCATGCCGGTCATGCAGGTGTCTAACAGCGAAAACAGCGTGGGAGAATCCTCGCCGCGCAGCGTCTGGGTCAGTTCCAGATTGCGCCGCGTGGAGGGCGGCAGGTCGATCAGCTCGCCATCGCGCTGCACCTGCACGGCACTGATGTGGGTCAGTGCGCGGCCCTGGGTGTGTTCGGCGTAACCCAGCAGTGCGGCGCAGGCGGCGTGTGCCAGCGGCAGGTCTTGTGCGTTCCAGCTGGCCAGGCTGGCGGCTTGCAGCGCGTCCAGTAGCTTGCGCTGGCCCAAGGCGGGGTCAAACTGCCATTCGGGCCGCGCCGTGGTGTAGAGCGCAGTGGTGCCGCCGGTGTGCATGCGCAGGCGCTTGAGCCGGTCTTCAAAGGCTTGGGTGGCGCCGGCGCTGTAGGCCAGCTCGCTGGGGCTGACGCGGGCCACCCACTCGGGAACGGCGTCGGGTGCGCATTCGGCCAGGTGCACCACGCCCTGGGTCACGCTGAGCCAGGCCAGGCCGCAGCGGTTGCGCGGGCCTTGGTGCACCGCCATCAGCACGGATTCGGATTTTTCGCTGAGCAGTTCGGCATCCACCAGCGTGCCGGGTGTGACCACGCGCACCACCTTGCGCTCCACCGGCCCCTTGCCGGTGACCTCGCCCACCTGTTCACAGATGGCAACCGACTCGCCGTGCCGTATCAGCTTGGCCAGGTAGCCTTCCATGGCGTGGAAGGGCACACCGGCCATGACCACCGGCTCCCCGGCGGACTGGCCGCGCTGGGTCAGCGTGATATCCAGCAGGCGGGCGGCCTTCTCGGCGTCGGCGTAAAACATCTCGTAAAAATCACCCATGCGGTAGAAGAGCAGGGTGTTGGGGTGGGCAGCCTTGAGTCCAAGGTACTGCTGCATCATCGGGGTGTGTTGCTTGTCGGCGTCGCTCATCGCAGGGAGTCTATCAACAGTAGCAGCCGAAGCGCCGCCGGGCCGCACCCAAGGCCCTTACGACCCCTGCAGGGGAGGGCAGGGAGCACGTCTCCCGCAACTATCACGATGTCCTTTCGCCGCAATCGGTGCTACGCTTGTGGCAGCGTGGTGCCGCAGTTTGCGGCCATGGCGCCATCTACCGCAGGAGCAGGCCTTGAACCCCGACATCGCACCGTTGACGACCGCAAGGTCTCCCGACTGATTCGAAAGCTTTGGGTGGACGCCATTTTTCACGCCATCTTCATGGAAAGCCCGGAGGCCATTGCGCTGACGCGGGCCCGCGACAGCGCCATCATTGCAGTTAATGAAGAGTGGCTCCGGTTGACCGGCTTTCGCCGCGATGAGGTGGTTGGGCGGACCGCCGTGCAGATAGGCCAGTGGCCTGATGAAGCGGCGCGGGCGAAGGCGCTGCAACCGCTGCAGGAGGGGCGGCGTGTGCGCGACCTGGACATCACGATGGTGATGGCTAACGGCGCGCACCGGATGATCTGCATCAACGCGGTGTTGGTGGACGTGCAGGCCGAGTCTTACGTCTTGTTTTACCTCAGAGACGTGACGGTGGAGCGGATGTCCCAATCCGCGGCACTGGCTGGCGAGCAGCAGTTGGCACAGACCAATGAAAAGTTGAACCGCCAGGTCACGCTGCACGAGATGACCGAATCGGTGGCGAAGGTCGGGCACTGGGTGTTGTACCCCGGCGATGCGCTGGTGCGCCTGTCCCGCGGCTACAGTGCTATCGGCAATCTGGGCGACGTGCAATCCGCACCACTGGGCTCGCACCTGGAGGGCGTGGCGGCGGATCATAAGCCGCTGGTTCAGCATGCTATCGAGCAGATGAACGGTGACATTGTGGAATACCAATGGCACAGGCCGGATGGCAAAGTGTTGTGGATGCGCTCGCGCATGCACCGCCAGGTGGAGTATGGCGTGGTGAAGGCCGAATTTGGTGTCGTGCAGGACATCTCCACCGAGCGCGCAGCAATGCAGGCTGCCGCCGACCAGTTGGCCGCCGCACAGCAAAGTGAGGCACGTTTTCGCAGCCTGACTGAGCTGAGCTCGGACTGGTACTGGGAGCAGGACGCCGAGTTTCGCTTTGTTCGGATCAATGGCAAGCAATCCTCGACGCGCACCGTATCGGCCGACAACTATCTCGGCTTGACACGCTGGGAATCCGGCGTGGAAGGCGTTAGCCAAGCCCAGTGGGCGGCGCACCGCGCGACGCTGGACGCACACCAGCCATTCCGCGACTTTGAAATGGTGCGCCGCCGCCCGGACGGCAGTGCAATGTGGGTGTCTATTAGCGGCGCCCCTATATTTGATGACAAGGGAGTACTCACCGGCTACCGCGGTACCGGGCGCGAGATCAGTGCACGCAAGCAGGCCGAGGCTGACATTGAACGGCTAGCCTTTTATGACGCGTTGACAGGGTTGCCCAACCGGCGTTTACTGATTGACCGGTTGAACCAGGCCGTGGCCACCAGTGCACGCAGGGCCTGCTTTGGCGCGCTGCTGTTTATTGACCTGGACAATTTCAAGGTGCTCAACGACACCCGTGGTCACCACATGGGCGATGAATTGCTCAAGCAGGTGGCAACCAGGCTGACCGATTGCGTACGCGCCGTCGACACCGTGGCCAGGCTGGGTGGAGACGAGTTTGTCGTCATGCTCGAAGACCTGGGCGCGGTTGAGATCGAGGCGGCCGCGCAGGCCGAAGCCATCGGCAAGAAGATACTGGCCTCCATCAACAAGCACTTTGTTTTGGGTGATCAGCAACACCACAGCTCGCCCAGCATCGGTGTCACGCTGTTTTTCAACCATCTGCAAAGCGTGGACGAGTTGTTGCAACGCGCCGACCTGGCCATGTACCAGTCCAAGGCGGCCGGGCGCAACACGCTGCGCTTCTTTGACCCAGTGATGCAGGCTGCGGCCAGCGCTCGCGCGGTGCTGGAGATCGATTTGCGCCACGCGCTGCAGCACCAGGAATTCAGCCTGCACTACCAGCCGGTGGTCGACGAACACAGCGCGATGACCGGGGTGGAAGCGCTGCTGCGCTGGCGGCATCCGCAGCGCGGCATGGTGTCACCGGCGGAGTTCATTCCGGTGGCCGAGCAGGCCGGCCTGATCATTCCGCTGGGCCAATGGGTGCTGCAGGCCGCCTGTGCGCAATTGGTGGCGTGGAACACCAGCGCCGCCACGCGCAAACTCACGATGGCAGTCAACGTCAGCGCACGCCAGTTTCGCCACCCGGATTTCACGGCGCAGTTGCTGGATTTGCTACGCGTCAGCGGTGCCAACCCCTACCGGTTGAAGCTGGAGTTGACGGAGAGCATGCTACTCAGCGACTTTGACGACGTCATCGTCAAGATGGGGGAGTTGCGATCGATTGGTGTCAACTTTGCGCTGGACGACTTTGGCACCGGCTACTCGTCGCTGTCTTACCTGAAGCGGCTGCCGCTGGACCAGCTCAAGATCGACCAGTCGTTTGTGCGCGATGTGCTGACCGATTCGAACGACGCGGCGATAGCCCGCACCATCCTGAGCCTGGCCCACAGCCTGGACCTCAGCGTGGTTGCCGAGGGGGTGGAGACGGCCGGGCAGCGCGACTTCTTGCTGAAGATCGGCTGCAAGGCCTTCCAGGGCTACTTCTTTGGACGTCCGGTGGCCGTAGATGTACTAGCCCTGCCGGTGTAATTTCCGATATTTCCTAAAAGGGGGCGCTGTCAGTCGCAGGAGCCTCGGGGGCTGCATCGTCGGCCGCTGCGTTGTCATCGGCGGCGGCATCTGCATCGGTAACGGGTGCATGGCGAGCCTGGCGCAGCGCGGCTTTTTCGCCGGCGCTGGCAAATTTGCTGTATTTGCCCAGGATGCTGATCAGCTGTCCATAGATGCGGGGATTGCCAGCCAGGCATTCTTGCTGGTCCAGGAAATCGGCCTCACCCGTGAAGTTGCCGACCAGGCCACCGGCCTCGGTCACCAGCAGCGAGCCGGCGGCCACGTCCCAGGGTTGGAGGCCAGTTTCAAAAAAGCCTTCGGTGTAGCCGGCGGCCACATACGCCAGGTCCAGCGCGGCGGCACCGGGGCGGCGCAGGCCGGCCGTGCGCTTCATGACGTCGCCCATCATGGTCAGGTAGTTGGCAAAGTTGTCGCCCGGGCGGAACGGGAAGCCCGTGGACAACAGCGCGTCCTTGAGCTGGATACGTTTGGAAACGCGGATGCGGCGGTCGTTCAAGAAGGCGCCGCGGCCCTTGGTGGCGGTGAACAGGTCGTTGCGGGTGGGGTCGTAGACGACGGCCTGCTCAACCTTGCCCTTGACGGCCAGCGCGATGCTGACGCAGTACACGGGCAGGCCGTGGATGAAGTTGGTAGTGCCGTCCAGCGGATCGATGATCCAGACGAATTCGGAGTCTTTGGCGCCGTGCTCGCGCCCGGATTCTTCGGCCCAAATGCCGTGGCCGGGGTAGGCCGTCAGCAGGGTTTCTATGATCGCTTGCTCTGCAGCGTGGTCCACTTCAGTGACGAAATCGTTGGCTTTCTTCTGGGAAATGCGAACGGATTCGATGTCCAGCGCGGCGCGGTTGATGATGGATCCGGCGGCGCGGGCGGCCTTGACGGCCACATTGATCATGGGGTGCAGATTAAGCGACATAAATTTTGGGGGAAGAGCGGAGGGACCGTCTGGCGATGCAGACGGCGACAATAGCCGCTATTTTACTGGTTTACCCTCATCCGCGCCATGCTTACCCGCTTCATCCTGATCAATACCAGCCACGCCGGCAATGTGGGGGCAGCCGCCCGCGCCATGAAAACCATGGGCTTTGACGATTTGGTGCTGGTGGCGCCTCGCTGGGCCAACGTGCTGCGCCGCGAAGAAACCATTCAGCGCGCCAGCGGCGCGCTCGACGTGCTGGACAAGTGCCGCATCGTGGATACGCTGGACGAGGCGCTGGACGGCATGACCCACCTGTGCGCGACCGCGATGACCCCGCGCGACTTCGGCCCGCCGACGGTCGCACCCCGCGAGCATTTTGAGGTGCTATCAAAACAGGAGCTGCTTACGCGCGCTGCACGAGGGCTAGAGGCCGATTTGGCATATGGGAATACCCTGACACCACCGCAGCAGGGTATTGCCTTCCTGTTTGGTTCAGAGCGCTTCGGCATGCGCAATGAAGACGTGTACCGCTGCCACGCCTGCCTGAGCATCCCCAGCAACCCCCAATTCGGGTCGCTGAACATTGGCGCTGCGCTGCAGGTCATTGCCTACGAGTGGCGGCTGGCGCTGGGCGGCTTTGGCGGGCAAGCCGCCGCCGGGCCGGGGGGGCCGCAATTTCCCGCCGGGCCGCCCCAAGGGAAATTAGCTCTCTCGGGGGGCAGCGACCCGCGCAGCGGCGGAGCGTGGGGGCTACAACTAGCCGACGCCGCCCAAGTTGCCGGCATGCTGGCCCATCTGGAGCAATCGTTGGTGGCGCTGGGCTTTCTGGACCCTGCGGCACCCAAGAAGCTGATGCCGCGCCTGAACCAATTGTTCAACCGCGCCGGCGTCACGCAGGAGGAGATCCACATTCTGCGCGGCATTGCCAAGGCCATATTGCAGCAATCGGCCGAGAAAAAATAGTCGGTAGGTATTGCCGATGGGCCGCCCCGAGGCAATACGCGCCCCCTCGGGGGGCAGCGCAGCACACGCAGTGGCAAGCGTGGGGGCACACATTTAGCCTCGGCGACAACGCGCCTACAACGCAACAGTTAGACTCAGACGCATGTTTGCCCGCCTACGCTCCGACATCCAATGCATCCTGGACCGCGACCCCGCTGCGCGCACGACCTGGGAGGTGCTGACGTGCTATCCCGGCCTGCACGCACTGGTGCTGCACCGCAGGGCGCACTGGTGCTGGACGCACGGCTTCAAATGGCTGGGGCGTTTTATCTCCCATCTGGGGCGCTGGGCTACGGGGATTGAAATCCACCCTGGGGCTGTCATCGGCGAGCGCGTGTTTTTTGACCATGCAATGGGCGTCGTGGTCGGCGAGACTGCCGAAATCGGCGATGGCTGCACCATTTACCAGGGCGTGACGCTGGGCGGCACCTCGTTGTACAAGGGCGCCAAGCGCCACCCGACCTTGGGCAAGGACGTGGTGGTCAGCGCCGGCGCCAAGGTGCTGGGCGGTTTTGTCGTCGGTGACGGGGCGAAGATCGGCAGCAATGCTGTCGTCATCAAGCCCGTGCCGCCGGGTGCCACCGCAGTGGGCATTCCGGCGCGCATCATCCCCAGCAAGACTGGTGAGAGTGCGGATGTCACACACACCGAGCCCAAATTCAGCGCCTATGGCATCACGCTGGAGGACGATCCGGTCAGCCAGGCGCTGCGCGGATTGATTGATTCGGCATCCGGCCAGGAACACCAGATTGCGTTGCTGTGGAAGGCGATAGAGACTTTGTCTGCCAACCGGCGTGATAGCTCCGATTGCGTGCCGGACTGCGTACCGGGTGATGCTGCCCGCAAGGAATGCTTCGAGGCCGAACGCCTCAACCAGCTGGTCGGGAAGTAGCAAAGGACCGGATGGCGGTCTTGGGCCGGAAGCCCTTGCACACGGCGTCCACCGTTTCCAGGTAGGGTCCGCCAATCAAATCGATGCAATAGGGCACGGCGGCGAAGATGCCGTTGACCTTTTGCTTTCCGTCAGCATCCTTCAGGCCTTCCAGCGTTTCGGCAATGGCCTTGGGTTGACCCGGCAGATTGATGATCAGGCTGTTGCCGCGGATGACCGCCACCTGGCGCGACAAAATGGCTGTTGGCACAAATGCCAGGCTGATCTGGCGCATCTGCTCGCCAAAACCCGGCATCTCCTTGTGTGCCACGGCCAGCGTGGCTTCGGGTGTCACGTCGCGCAGCGCAGGGCCGGTTCCGCCGGTGGTCAACACCAGGCTGCAACCGGCATCGACCAGATCAATCAGCGTGGCACTGATCGTCGCTCGTTCATCCGGTATCAGTCGGGCTTCGAATTGCAAGGGGTTTTGCAGGGCGCTGCTAAGCCAGTCTTTCAGTGCAGGCAGGCCTTTGTCTTCGTAGACGCCAGTGGAGGCTCGGTCGCTGATCGAGACGATGCCGATCTTGACCGACTCTAGTGGAGGCAGGGGGGCGTCAACAATCACGCATCCGCCCCGGGGTTGTTGGGGAAATCATCTTCCGGCCCAATCGGGTCTGGCACGTCGCTACCATGCAACAGGTGTTCACGCACGAGCTGGAAAATATCGCGGTAGGCACGGCCATGGCGTACTGCTTCTCCGGGTTTCTCTGGCTTGGCGTCTTTGCGGGCCTGGCGGACCAGGGCACGCAGCTGCTGTATGTCGGTGGCGGGGTTGATATTGACCCACTGGCCGACGGCATCGTCATCGGCAACCAAGCGGTCGCGCCATTGTTCTGCAGCGTGCAGGGCCAACGTTTCCTTGGCGGATGGGGCATGTTGCTCCTCAATGGCCACACGGATGGCGTCCAGGGTTGCGGGTTCCAGTTGCCGCATGCGCTTGCCGATGGACTGCAGAAGGCGACGCCGGCCTTCGAAATTGGTAATGCGCTTGTATTCCGCGATAGCTTCCAGTAGTTTGTCGGGGAGTTCCAAACGCTTCAATGGCTCCGCACGGAGTGTCAACAGGTCTTCACCCAGCTTTTGCAGCTCGGTGCTTTCGCGTTTGAGGTCGGTGCGGCTTTTATCATCGGTTCCCTTGAGCTCGCGCTTGAGTTCCAGGTCCAGTTCACTGCCTTCCGCCACAAATTTACCTTTGACGAAATAGCCTTTTTTTAGTTTGCTCATATAGACAAGTATCATAGCCTCCGCTATGAAGACCCCCCAATCCTCCCTCCCATCCTCGCCCGCAGGCGCTACATCCACCAAGCCGGCCGACAGCGGTTTTGCGTTTAGTCGGCCCTTTTTTGAATCTTTGGTGGACAAAGCCCTTGCCCAAGCCAAAAAGCTGGGCGCAACCGATGCGGGTGCGGAGGTGTCTGAGGGCTGTGGTCTGAGCGTCTCCGTACGAAATGGCGAGCTGGAAAATGTGGAGCGCAACCGCGACAAGTCCCTGGGCGTCACGGTGTACGTTGGCCAGCGCCGCGGCAATGCCAGCACGTCGGATTTTTCGGACGAAGCGATTGCACAGACGGTAGCCGCCGCCTATGACATTGCCCGTTTTACCGCTGAGGACGCATTCGCCAGCTTGCCCGACCTGAAGGACATCGCGCCAGAGGCCGACCGCGAGCGCAATTTGGACCTCTTCTTCCCCTGGGCGCTGACCAGTGAAGATGCCATGCGCCTGGCGCTGGAGTGTGAAGCCGCGGCTTTAGCCACCAGCAAGAAGATTACCAACAGCGAAGGCGCGGCCGTGTCGGCCCAGCAGTCGCATTTTTTCAGTGCACACACGCACGGTTTTCGCGGCGGATATGCCAGTTCGCGCCATTCCATGTCGGTGTCGCCGATTGCCGGCCGCGGCAAGGACATGCAGCGGGACAGCTGGTACAGTTCCATGCGCCACCCGGACGCGCTGGCATCGCCTGCAGTCATTGGGCGCTACGCGGCCGAGCGGGCGCTGAGCCGCCTCAAGGCGCGCAAGATCGCCACGCTGGAGTGCCCTGTGCTGTTTGAATCTCCGCTGGCTGCGGGGCTGGTGGGCACCCTGGTGCAGGCATTGAGTGGCGGGGCCCTGTACCGCAAGAGCACTTTCCTACTCGACTCGCTGGACAAGATGGTGTTGCCCAAGCATATCGATGTGCAGGAAGATCCGTTTGTGCTGCGCGGCAAAGGCAGCTCGCCATTTGACGACGAAGGCGTCAGCGTACGCCCCCGCCAAGTCATCGAAGGCGGACGTGTCAAAGGCTATTTCCTGAGCAGCTACACGGCCCGCAAGCTGGGCATGCAGACCACCGGCAATTCCGGCGGGTCGCACAACCTGACCTTCACATCACGACTGACCCGCGCTGGTGATGATTTGGACGCAATGCTGCAGAAGCTGGGCACCGGCCTGTTTGTGACCGAGCTGATGGGGCAGGGCGTTAATTACGTGACCGGTGATTATTCTCGCGGCGCGAGTGGCTTCTGGGTGGAGAAGGGCCGCATTGCCTATCCGGTACACGAGATCACGATTGCCGGCAACATGAAGACCATGCTCAAGGGCATTGAGGCAGTGGGTGCGGATATTTACAACTATGGTGCCAAGACTGTGGGCTCAATCCTTATCAACCGGATGAAGGTGGCTGGTAGTTGAGAAAGCGCCGTACCGACAATAAAAACGGGGCCGATGTGGCCCCGTTTTGTTTTAGCCTGCCAGCGCAGTCTTGACGGCTGCCGATACGGTGCCCATTTCAGCTTTGCCAGCGAGGCGGGTCTTCACGACGCCCATCACCTTGCCCATATCGCCGGAGCCCACAGCGCGTCCTAATTCAGCGCCCAGTTCGGCGACGATAGCCTTGACCTCTGCCAGCACCTCGTCGGCGCTGAGGCGTTGTGGCAGGTAGGCCTGCAGCACCTTAATCTCGGCGGTTTCTTTGTCCGCCAGCTCCTGGCGTTCGGCCTTTACAAAGGCTTCCACGCTGTCCTTGCGCTGTTTGATCAGCTTGTCGACGATGGCCACCACGGCTGCGTCGTCCAGCACAATGCGCTCGTCCACCTCGCGCTGTTTGCAGGCCGCCAGCAGCAGGCGAATCGTGCCCAGGCGCTCGGTGTCCTTGGCGCGCATGGCGGTTTTCATGTCTTCGGTGATTTGGTCTTTGAGTGATGACATTGCAGGCTTCCTGAAAAGGGGGCTCAGTAAAAAGGTGGAATAAAAAAAAGCCCGCCGGAGCGTCCCCAAGCGAGCTTTTTTTGGGCCTTGGAAGGCTGTACGTTTAGTACATCTTCTTCGGCAATTGCATGCTGCGGATGCGCTTGTAGTTACGCTTGACGGCGGCTGCCTTCTTGCGCTTGCGCTCTGCAGTGGGCTTTTCATAGAACTCGCGTGCGCGCAAGTCAGTCAGCAAACCCAATTTTTCGATAGTGCGCTTGAAGCGACGCAGAGCGACGTCAAACGGCTCGTTTTCTTTTACACGGATGGTTGTCATTACGTAATGTTGTCCAAAAAGTGCTGCCGCCAGTCACGGGGGGAGATCGAGCCCCACATGCCACGTTCAGCGATTTCCCCGTCTGTAACTAGTATTTGGCCGACGGGGGAATGCCAGAAAAGCCTTGGATTATAGCGTTTTTGAGCAGCTCTATTGCAGAATTTGGCCGCAATAAGTCCTGGGGCCACTTAGAGGCGCACCGTAAACCGGGTGCCCTCTCCCGTAGCGCTGGCTACGCAGATGCTACCGCCATGTAGGTCCACGGCTTTTTTAACAATCGCCAGGCCCAGGCCGGTGCCCTGGATGTCGCCCACATTGCTGGCGCGGTGGAACGATTCAAAGAGATGGGGGATTTCATCAGACGGGATGCCAATGCCGTGGTCAGACACCTCAAACACGGTGTGCGCTCCGTCCGAAGCCACGCGAAAGTGCACGCCTCCACCGTGTGGCGAGTATTTCAGCGCATTGGACAGCAGGTTTCCAAAGATGTGATTTAGCAGCTTCTCATCAAACAGTCCGTGGTCTGCGACGTTCAAGAAGTCCGTCGTGATCTCGCTGCGGGCCAGCGGATGCTGGGTGCGCGTGTCCTCCACCAGATCCTTGCAAATCTGTATCAGATTGACGGCCTGGGGCCGGAACTCCAGCATATGGGCTTCAACCTTGCCCAGCAACAACACCCGGTCCAGCATGCGCTTCATGCGCTGCACGCCGTCTTCGATGGTCTTGATGATTTCCAGCTTCTCGGCCTTGGGCAGGCGCTCGTCATAGTATTTGAGCAACTCGGCAGATGACAGGATGGTCGACAGCGGCGTGCGGAACTCGTGGCTTGTCATTGCCACGAAACGGGAACGCAGGGTGTTCAATTCCTTTTGCTGCTCCAGCGCTGCTTGCGTGTCGTGCTCGGCCTTTAGCCGTTCGGTGATGTCCAGAAAGGTCCAGATCACGCCCGCGTCGGGATCGTTTTTGTGGACGCACTGGCCTTCCATGTGAACCCAGAACAGTTCGCCATTGCGCCGTTTGAGTTGGCGCACGCTGGAGCTGGTACTGGTTGCCAGCAGCGCTGCGCGCTGCTCGCGCCCCAGCTGTATCCACACCTCGCGATCGGGGTGCAGCATGGCCGAAGGCACGCCTATCAGTTCCTCGCGGCTGTAGCCCACCATCTCGGCAAACTTGTCGTTGACCCATTGGTTGTGCCGGTCTACCGAAAGCACGATGCCTACCAAGGCGTTGTGCAGGATAGCTTCTCGCTCCGAAGAGGCGCGTTGCAAGTCTTCATGGGCCCGTTTGCGTTCGGTGACATCCGAGAAGAAAGTTAGCGTGGCCGGCGTGCCACCCCATGGAATCATCGCGACGCCAATATCCAGCCAGCGCACATCACCATTGGCCAGCACGGCTCGCATTTCATAGCGGTTGGGGACTTCATGGCCAGCGAGGCGTTGTTTGCGCCGCTCTTCTACCCAGGGTCTATCTTCGGGGTGAACGCGGTACAGGTATCCCTCTGCCATCACTTCCTCGCGTGTGGTCTGGAGGAGTTCCATTGCGCGGTTGTTGGCGAACACGAACTGGTCGTTCTGGATCACGAGAAGGCCTTCGCCACAGCGTTCCACAACGGCGCGCAGCCGTGCCAGTTCTACCTGTTCAGCATCCATGCTTGAATTCCTGTGAGCGCATGCCGGCTACCCCTCCCTGGCTGGATCTTACCCACTTCACGCCGGGAAAACCACGGCAATTTAACCGATTGCCGATGGCCCGCCGCTCAGTACAATCCTTCATACACCCGTGGAATCACCATGCATGACATCCCGTTGAGCCGTCGTACCTTTGCTACCACGGCCGCCCTGTCCACTACAACGCTCATTGCGCCCGCGTTGCTGGCGCAGGGCAGTCTGGAAAAGTCAAAAATAGCGATCGCAGTTGGTGGTAAGGCTGCTTTCTACTATCTGCCTTTGACGATAGCGGAGCAGCTGGGCTATTTCAAGGCCGAGGGGCTGGACGTGGAAATCAGCGATTTCGCAGGGGGCTCCCGGGCCCTGCAGGCGGTAGTGGGTGGCTCGTCGGACGTGGTTTCCGGCGCCTATGAGCATACGATCAACCTGCAGTCAAAAGGCCAAAAATTCCAGGCTTTTGTTCTGCAAGGCCGTGCACCGCAGATATCCATGGGCATTTCACCCAAGGCCATGCCAGACTACAAAACGATTGCAGACCTACGGGGCCGCAAGATCGGCGTGTCGGCGCCTGGTTCGTCAACCAATATGGTTGCCAATTTGATACTGTCGCGTGCCGGGCTCAAGCCTGCTGACGTCAGTTTCATCGGCGTGGGCACGGCGGCTGGCGCGCTGGCCGCCTTTCGCTCGGGCCAGATCGATGCGATGAGCAACACCGATCCGGTGATGACCATGCTGGAGCAAAAGGGCGAGATCCGCATCATTGCCGACACCCGCACCCTCAAAGGCACGGTCGATGTGTTTGGCGGCGCTATGCCGGCCGGGTGTCTGTACGCACCGCTTGAATTCGTTCAGAAAAATCCGAACACGGTGCAAGCGCTGACTGATGCCATGGTGCGCAGTTTGAAGTGGTTGCAGAACGCAGGCCCTAGCGACATCGTCAAGACCGTGCCCGAAGGGTATTTGCTGGGAGACCGTGGGCTGTATCTGGCAGCTTTTGATAAAGTGCGCGAGGCAATTTCTCCCGACGGACTCATCGCCGACGAGGGTGCCCGCACGGCGCTGCGCACGCTTGCCAGCTTTGATACGGCGATCAAGGCCGACAAGATCGAGCTGGCGCAGACCTATACGAACACGTTTGCCCGCAGGGCCAAAGAGCGTTTCAAGGCATGACGTGCCGCCGTGCTCGTTGCGTACTGCATGACTGACTACGCACTCGAATTCGTCGACATCTCCTGCGTATTCCGTTCGCGCGACGCATCGGCGCAGCGCTATGCGGCCGTTGCCGACGCCACGCTTCGGGTGCGCGCCGGCGAGTTCGTGTCGGTGGTGGGTCCCACGGGCTGTGGCAAATCCACGCTGCTTAATATTGCCGCTGGATTGTTACAGCCCTCGGCGGGCGAAGTCCGCGTGTTTGGGCAGCCCCTGCAGGGTCTCAATGCCCGTGCTGGCTATATGTTCCAGTCCGACGCGCTGATGCCTTGGAGCACGGCCCTGCAAAATGTCATGCTGGGTCTGCTGTACCGTGGGGTGCCCGATGCGCAAGCGCGCGCACAGGCGCAGGAGTGGTTGCAACGGGTGGGCCTAGCCGAATTTGCAGAAAGCTATCCGCACCAGCTGTCGGGCGGAATGCGCAAGCGCACGGCGCTGGCCCAGGTGCTGGCTTTGGACCCGGACATCATACTTATGGACGAGCCGTTCAGCGCGCTGGATATCCAGACCCGCCAGCTAATGGAGAACGAAGTACTGTCACTGTGGGCCGCCAAGAAGAAAGCGGTGCTGTTCATTACCCATGATCTGGATGAAGCCATTGCGCTCAGTGACCGTGTTGTCGTGCTGTCTGCCGGACCGGCCACCCGTCCCATAGGCGAATTCGACATCGATCTGCCGCGCCCACGGGATGTAGCGGAACAGCGCACGCACCCGCGTGCGATTGCCTTGCACACACAGATCTGGGGCGTGTTGCGGGAAGAAGTGCTGAAAGCCTACGCACAGCAACGGAAGAAAGCGGCATAACGGTGTGGTCGCTCGCATGCTGAATTTCCTGAAGCCGTCCGAGGCCAATCTGCGGGTTTGGCAGGTCGCCGTGCTGGTGCTGGTTCTGCTTGCGTGGCAATGGGCTTCGCGCGACCAGCAGATAGCTTTTTTCATCGGCGAACCGATTCAGGTGCTGGGACGGTTGTGGTCGTGGTTCATGCCGTTTCCGCAGGGTGCCAGCGCATTGTTCCCCGATGGCTTGGCCGGCCGGGCAGATATTTATCCGCACCTGGGCATCACGCTGCTGGAAACCGTATTGGCCTTTGGGTTCGGCACGGTGATGGGCCTGGCCGGCGGTCTCTGGCTGGCCCTTGCGCCCATGGCCAGCGCGATCCTGGAACCCTACGTCAAAGCCGCCAATTCGATGCCGCGCGTCATCCTCGCACCTATTTTTGCGCTGTGGTTTGGCCTGGGCATCTGGAGCAAGGTTGCGCTGGCGATCACGCTGGTATTCTTCGTCGTTTTCTTTAACGTCTACCAGGGCGTCAAGGAAGTCAGCCCGGTGGTGCTGGCCAATGCGCGCATGCTGGGTGCCAACCGGCGCCAGCTGCTGCGCACGGTTTACCTGCCCAGTGCCATGGCGTGGGTGTTTTCCAGTTTGCACACCTCGGTTGGTTTGGCCTTTGTCGGCTCGGTGGTCGGTGAGTACCTCGGTTCGGCCCGGGGCGTGGGTTATCTGATCCTGCAGGCCGAAGGCACTTTTGACGTCAACACTGTGTTCGCCGGTATCGTCGTACTGACCGCCTGCGCACTGTTGCTGGATGGTGCGG
Organism: Rhodoferax sp. ZS1R8; assembly: GCF_056521325.1. Taxonomy (NCBI): domain Bacteria; kingdom Pseudomonadati; phylum Pseudomonadota; class Betaproteobacteria; order Burkholderiales; family Comamonadaceae; genus Rhodoferax; species Rhodoferax sp. ZS1R8. The sequence continues at coordinate 909,302 of NZ_JBWMBA010000002.1, forward strand.
TGGGCAAACTGGAGCGGCGTTTGATGAAGTGGCAGCCGCGCCAGGGTGAGTCTGAAAAGTTGTAGTGGCTAACGGCGCGGACATTGGACCGTAGGTAGAAGCGCATCTGGGCGCGCAACCGTCATGGCTTGGGAATACGGATGCGGCTGATCATCAGCGAGCCGGACAACCCAAACAGCAGCGCCAGAGGGTGCAGCATGAAACCACCGATCGTCACGACGCCGAACCACAGGTTTTGGCCGACCGCTCCCATATTCGCCGCCACGGCCAGCACGATTACCAGCAGGAAGGACGTGGGAATGGGCGTGCCCTCGAAGTAGGTCACCTTGCCCGTGCCTTGGGATATCTCTTCCGCCGTGATGTTGTAGCGTGCCAGTCGAGACACACCGCAAGCGACAAAATAGGCCAGCAGCACACGGTCGTACAGACCGCGCATGCCGCAACCATAGGCAAGAATTGCCGGTGCCACGCCAAAGGAAATCACGTCCGCTAGTGAATCCAACTCGCGACCCATGGCAGAAGATTTGTTGCGCCAACGTGCGATACGACCGTCAAGTATGTCAAACACCAAAGCTGCAAACACCAGGGCCGCTGCATAGTAGATGTGCGTGATGTCACTGCTCAACACGTAGGTCATCGTGGAGAAGATGGAGCCTATTCCGCACACAGCATTGCCCAGCGTGAACCAGTCGGCAAGGTGGAATTCGCGAATCATGGAGAAGGGTTTCATGCCTGTCCTTTCAATTTAGAGTTGTTGCGCTGCGGGGCAAATAACGTGCAACGCCTTCACTCCATATATGCCACCGTTGTTAGCTTTTGTCCACTTGCTGGCGCGCATAGGCTGCGCCGGTCCCATTCGGGGCAAGCTCCAGGTACGTGCCGAAGGCCTTCTTTGCCTTATCTGCCTGGCCTACTTTGGCATATGCGTCGCCCAGATTCAGATACGCCACGGCGCGCGAAGGGTCGATCTTGACGGTGTTCTCGAACCAGCGCGCCGCCTCCGCAAACTTGTCCTGCTTGTAGAACACAAAGCCCAGGTTGTTGGCAGCCAACGCAAAGTCAGGCCTGAGTTTCAGGGCTTCGGTGAACTGGGCTTCTGCCTCCGCGTAGTGTTTTTCCTTGTAGAGCTGCAGCCCGCGGTCATTGGCGCGCTGGGCCAACTGACGCGTGGAGCTGGGCACTGCGACCGGCGTCACAATCTTCTGCTCGCCACCCTGGAGGTCTTTGATGACTACGGCAACCGATGGCGCAACCGCCGCAGGTTTGTCGCCCGTTGCTGGCGCGGTAGCAGCAGGGGCAGGGCGGGTGGCGTCCAGCTTGGTGTTCATCGCAATGGCGTCACCCGACAGCTGGCTGGAGGTTCCGCTCAAGAACTCGTCGTTGGCAGCCAGTTCGAACACAAAGTCTCCGCCCTCTGAACCCGGTAGGCTCCCAAATGCTGGCGTCTGGCGCGACACCGCGGATACCGCGGGTGCCACATACGCTGCCAGCTCGGTCGCGGTGATGATGCCGTCGCCATTCAGATCGCCCTTTCCAGCCAGGCCTTGCAGCAACGTCCATGTGAACACTGAGTGCCCGTTAGGCCCGCCGTCGGCTACCAACTGGTCCGCGCCGCCAGCGGTCAGCATCTGGCGCCCCATGCGCTTGGCGTTGTCGCGCAGGAAGTTGCTCGCATTGCCACCCCCACCGCCGCGGGTCAGGCCCAAGCCGCTGTAGCAGGCATCCATGACAAACAACGCATGCTTGGCGGTCAGGCTCTCCGCAATGTTTTGTAATTCGGTCATCGGTATCGCGTCGGTGGCGATTTGGTTGGGGTCCGAGTCCACCGGAATGATGTAGCCCAGGTCGCGCCCCGAGCTGAGTTGGCGCGTCGCACCGTGGCCAGCAAAAAATACAAACAAGCGGTCATTTTTTGTCATGCCGCTGTGGGCCAGCTTGTCATGGAAGGCGGCCAGTATGCCGGTGCGGGTGGCTTCTTTGTTGCTCAGCGACACGATGTGTTCGGGTGCAAAGCTGAACTTCTGTATCAGGGTCTCGCGTATGGCTTGGGCATCGCGCGCCGCGTACTGGAGCTTGGGCCATTTCGCGTAGTCGTCAATGCCAATGACAATGGCCCAGGAGTCGCTGTAGCCGGGATTGCCGGCAACCGGCCGGGCCACTGGTGCGGCGCCCTTGGCTACTGTAAAACCATTGCCGTCCCAACCGGCAAACTGGTAGCCCTCTGCCACCAACCGGTCCAATATCGCTGGCAGGGCCTTGACGGTGCGCTCATGGATGTCGTGGAACAGCACAATGCCGCGGCCTTCCTTTTCGACAGTGCGCAGCACGCGGTCGGCAATCGAGCTGGGCACCGGGTCGGCCCAGTCCAGCGAGTCGATGTTCCACATCACGGAGCGCAAATGTGCCGCATCCAACAGGGCCAGGCCTTCGTCGTTGCGTGCGCCATAGGGAAAGCGGAACAGCGGTGAGCGTCGCGCATCCACTGCTTTCAGTAACTCGTCGGTACCGACAATCTCGGTCTTCAATGCTTCGCCGGTGCGTTTGGACAACTGGGCATGCGTCATGCTGTGGTTGGCCAGCGTGTGGCCCGCATCCAGCAACTTGCGGCTCACGTCGGCCTTGGGCAGTAGCTTTGCCTTGCCGTCAACACCCATGGCGCCCAGGTTTGTACCCACCTGGAAGAATATGGCCGGTGCACTGTACTGCTTGAGGATGGCTGCAATCTCGGCGGTGTAGCTGCCATGGGGGCCATCGTCAAAGGTCAGCACAATAGTTTTGGCGGGCAGGCTGCTTCCAAAGATTTCGCCTTCGTCTTCGGACTTTGTCTTGCGGACCGTTTCCTTGGGCACAGAGTAGGGCAGCACCACGCCATAGTCTTTGAGAATTTGCTCACGCGTGTAAAGCTTTTTCAGGCTGGCCACATAGTCCTGCCAGCGTTCGCGCTTTAGTTCTATGGCACGTGTCGTGTCAAAGCGACCAAACACCAGCCGGATCTCCTTCTCGTAATTGCGCTCTATCTCTGCCAGCGCATCCAGGTCTTCGCCTATGCGCTTGTGCAGCTTGATCGCGGGCAGCGACGAATCACGGGCCACTGTTGTTTGCAAACTGCGCAGTAGCTCACGAAAGGCCAGGCGGTCGGCGTCAAACAGGTCGGCGCTGCTCTCTACGTAGTCCAGCAGGCCCGCGATGGCCCCCAGCCGCTGAGGATTGCCGGTGCCCGTCAACCCATCCAGCTTGGCTTCTACTGCTTGCACGCGCTCCCTGTTCTCATGGAACAAACCCTGTCCGACCTGATTGGCCAGGGTGCGCTCGTTGGCACTTAGCGTCTTTTCGTCGGCGAACAGCACAATGATCTTGCGGTAGGCTGCCAGCACGTCTTTGAAGCTCGCCAACAATGCGCCGGTGTCTGGTGCGGACGGCACTGCCACGGCAGGCGCGGGCGTTGCCAGAGTTTCTGGCTGGTTGCGCAACAGGGCGAAACCGGCTGCTGCCGCGACTGCGACGGCCGTTACGGCCACGATGGCAAGGGTACTTTTTTTGGTCATGGTGTCATGGATTGAGGGCCGCGCAGCATCTGCACACCGGCAACGGCGATCAAAGCGCCACCACGGCGCTAGAACTTGCTGTTTTCGTTGTTCTCTTTGCTGCGTTGCAGGTTCTTTTGCAACTCTACGCAGGTGGCCGTTCCCGACAAGTCTGGTCGCTGGCAAGCGCGGAACATGCACATCGGCCGGGTCAGGAAATTCGCGTCGGAACACAGCCTTTCGGGTGTTGCCGCCGGCGGCGCAGGTTTGGCTTCGGAGGCAGGTGAAGCCGCAATTGCTGGAGTGGGCGCGCTGGCCGCGTCGGCAACTACGGGCGTGCGGGGACCATCTACCTTGTTCGGTTTGGATGCGGAGTTGCGGGGCCGCTCAAGCGCTTTGGCGTTCTTATCGGGGATTGCCGATGCAGGGCGAGCAGGCGCGCTGCTCTCGACGATGGTTTCGACTGGGGCGGCTTTAGGGACTGGTTCCACTGCAGTAGCGGCCACTCCAGCCACCTCACTGCTGGCCGGGCTGATCGGTGGTGGGGGCGTGAGAAAGGTTTCTTCCGGCAGGGCCGGCGCAGTTGTGGCGGCAGTAGCCGCGACCACCTTCCCCTTAGCAGACCAGCCGCGCCAACCCCAGCCTGCCGCCACGATAGTCAGCAATGCCAAAGACGCCACCAGCACCCAGACCATGCCGGGACTGACCCGTGCCGTATTGCCCTCTTTGCTTGCAGCGCCTTTGCTTTTCTTGCGCCGCGCCGTGGAGGAACTTTCAATGGGTGCCGGCACGCTCACCGGTTCGCGCGACCGGTTTCTGCGCTCTGCGGGTTTCTGATTCTGCACCGGGGTACTGTCAGGGCCCCAGTTGGCGATAGCGTTGGCGGATTCAGAATCCGGATCGTCATCGTCACCATCATCGCCAATGAACTGCGTGGGGGCGTAATCAGGATTGGATGTGTTGGGCCGTGTTTTCTCAACAATGCCGGTGTGGCCGGTGGAATTTCGCGGCATATCTCCCAAGGGCAGACAGGCTGGGCCCAGTTCCGCACGCCAATCGAATGACGACATGCCTTGCGGCGTGACCAGTCCCAAACTGCGGGCAAATTCGCGCACCGATTGCGGCCGGTCCTGCGGCTGGATATTCAGTGCCGTTGCTATGGCATGCGTGAACTGCTCGGAATAGCCCTGCCCAAATTCCGATGCCACTGTTTTGACGACGTTGCCAAATGGCGGCATCTTGTCATTGACGACGCGAATCATGGCTGGCAAAGGCGCCTCGTTGCACAGCAGGCCATGCACCACCGCAGCCAGCGCATACAGATCTGTCCACGGGCCCTGGGGCACGCCCTGACTGTCGGCGTATTGCTCTATGGGTGCGTAGTTGATCTTCAGTATCGCGGTGTGCTGCTTGGCGTTGTCGCCAATGGCAAGCCGTGCCGCGCCCAAGTCCAGCAGCACGGGTGGGCCACTGTCCTGCAAAAAGATATTGTCCGGAGACACGTCGCGGTGCAACGCGGTGCCGCGGTGCAAGACCTTAAGCGCACCCAGAATGCACCACAGCACCTTGCGCAGCCAAGCCTCAGTAGGAGGCAGGCGCATGCACTGGCGGGCCTGTTTGAGCGTCATGCCACGGTACAGCGGCATAACCATATAGGCCGTCTCGTTGGCCTCCCAGAAGCGGAAAACCCGTACCAGAGAAGGGTGCTCAAACTTGGCCAACATGCGGGCCTCTGCCACAAAGGAACGCAGGCCTTTTTGAAAGGTTTCTTGGTCGTTGGAGGTGCGAACGGAGATGTGCAGGCCCCCGTCAGCGCGGCCAGCCAGCGCCGTCGGCATGTACTCCTTGATGGCTACGTCCCGCTGCAGCGAATGGTCGTAAGCGCGGTACACCATGCCGAATCCGCCAACACCGATCAAGCCGCGGATCTCAAACTCCCCCAATCGGGTACCTTCGGCCAATGCGTCTACATGGCTTACGTTCGGTGCAGCAACGCTAATCGGCAATTCAATCATGTGTCCTATATCTGGAAAACACCCACGGACCACCAATCGAGGAACTCGATTATTGAGATTTACATTCTATGGCACTGGCTTCGCACCGCCAGTCCATCAATACGTAACAAGTTGCAGGCTGGTACAAACCCTGTGCTCTTATGTGGCGCGCTGTACACGCTGCAGTCCCAGCACCAGGCTGACTCCCTCATCGGTATTGCGCGCAGCGATCGTTCCGCCCATCTTGGCCATATAGGTCTTGGCCACGAACAGTCCCTGGCCACGGTTGCCGTTAGCGCCCGGTTCCGGCTGGCCCGATACGCCGTATTCAAAGACTTGTTCCAGCAGGCCATCGGGGATAGGCGCCCCTGTGTTGTGGATGGTGACGGTGGCATCCGTTTCGGTAGTCTGCAATGCAAGCGTGATCGCGCTGCCGGGTGTGCGGTGGCGCTCGGCATTGCGCAGCACATGGGTCACCACGTCCTCCAGCGCGTACTCCTCGGCGCGCACCAGCACGGCTTCGTCGGCGCCGCCAACGTACCGTACACCCTCAATTCCGACACTGGCGGCGTTGGCGGCGACGTTGTGCAGGAAGCGGTTAATCTCCACCGTCTGCACCGCCAGTGTCGTGGACTGGAAGGCCTCGCTGGGGCTGGCGCTGCCGTACAAGACCCGCACCGCCTGCTGCATGCGATGGATGTAGCGCTGGCTGGGGTCGTCCTCGGCGCCATGCAACACCATCAGCGACTGCAGTGGCGACATGATCTCGTGGCCCACGGCGTGCCACATGTCCTTCTCCTGTTCGGCACGGATCTGCTCGCGCTCAGCGTCTTCCTTGACGCGGCGCAACAGGTCGTTGAGGCAATTGGCCAGTATGCCCAGTTCGTCGCTGCCGCGCAGGTCTGCCAGATCAAACTGGTCTAGCCCAGCCGTGGTTTTGACGGTTTTGGACAACTGTATGGAGCGATTCGTTAGCCGTGCGATGCGCCGGATGATGCCCACTTCAATCACCAACCAGGCCAGCGCAATGGCCAGCAGCATGGCTGCCACAAACCACGACAGGCGCGTGGCCACCACGCTCAGGCTCTTGTTGACGCTGCGCGCATCACCCTGCAGTTGAACCGTGTAGTTGCCCAATGGGGTGGCTACATCTTCGGCGAGCGATAGGGGGGCGTCATAGCTATCCACCGGCAGGCGGCGGATCAGACGCGTCAGCAACGGCGATGACTCGGCCGTAGCCGCCTCGCTGCCGGCCAGGTGGACCAGCTCCGCGCCGGCGGTTTGGCCGCTTCTACGGATGCTCAGTGCCTCGCCGGGCAGCAACTGGGTGCGCAGGTCCCCTAGTGAGAACGGGGCAACTGCCCCTTCAGCATTGCTGTCGAATAGGGCCAAGCTGTCCCCTGGCGGCAGCACTTCGACCCGCACCTGCATGTCGTTCAGATCGGCTGGCGGCCAGACTGGCTTTTCCTTTTGAAATAAAGCGTCGCGCAGCACATCGACCGGCAGACGTAGCGAGAAGAACGATTTCTTCTCGCAGCCATTGGCCTGTGCGGCGTCGTTGGGCGTAGCGTCGTTGAGACAGTTTGCACCTTGCCAGACCCAACCACGGAAGTCGCGCACAGTGCGGGCGTTGGTGTAGTCGCGCCCGCCGGTGTCCATATAGCCGGTGAATCGTCCGCGCAAGCCCTCACGCTGCGGATTGCCGGACTGGGCCGGCGTCTCGAACGGTGCAATCCAGCGGTAGGTCTGGCCGCGCATTTTGACTTCTACCCGTATGCGGTGGGCCGTGTCCAGGTACTTGTCGCCTATGGCGTGCGGCACCAGCGCCGTACTGGCAAAGGTGCCGGCGGCATAGATGAATCCTCCCGCCCATGGGTTGCTGCCTATGGCCACGCACAGGCTACCGTAATGCGGGTACTGCACCAGGCAGCCCGTCATCTCCACCGCGTTACGCACCTTGCTCTGGTCGTCGAAGTCAATGGCCGAGAACGGCAGTACCACCGGGTGCAGCGGCGTAGTTGGTGTGCTGGGGTCTGCCGGGTTAAGCAGCGCTAGTTGCCCGGTGGGATGGCGCAACTGGGCCGCGATCTGCTCCTTGGTCTTGGCAAAACTTTGCTGGTAGTTGTCATAACTACGCTGCTTTTCTTCTTGCAAAACATAGACCGTCATCACCAGCGTAGCTAATGCCAATAGCAGGAAAGCGGTGCGGAACAGCACTCGTAGCCGGAACGATGCCAGCCACGCTAGGGATGCATCGAATGGGGAGGCTATGGAGCCACTCACTTGCGCACCTGCCCTATATCGTCAGACCAGCGAAAGCCACGCATGGGGATGTTCTCAATCCGTTCAAAGTTTTCGTCCAGCTCGCGAAACGCTTCACGAATGGTGCTGATATGTTTGCGGATGTTGTCGCGGTTGCGGCCACTTTTGACCACTTCAAACAGCTCGTCATACGACACTACCTGACCCCGTTTCTGGTACAGCGCTGCCAGGATGCGTTGGGCCGTCAGCGGCAAATTGATGCGTTTGCCGCGCCATAGCGCACTGCGTTGGCGCAGTGGGTCTATGGACAGTTCGTCGCTGGCGGGTGCGGCAGTGGGCGCCGGGTCACGCTCCTTGGCCGCGCGCAATATTTCCAGGAAGGTGTCGACAAAATCGCTCTCTTCAAACGTAGTTTTTTGCAGATAGTCCCAGGCGTCCAATGCCTTCATGATGCTGCGGTAGATGGCGGCCGGCATGGCGGACACCACCAGCACCGGCGTGCCTTTGCGGCTCTTGTTGATGGCGTTGATGATGGCAATGCCGGCGTTGCGCTCACGTCCCAGTTCAATGTCCAGCACCACGACGTCATAGGTCTCGCGGGCGATGGCTGCCTCGGCATCGTCGCGGCTGAACCAGTTGTCCACCTGGATGCCGGGGCGCGCGGCCTGTATCCATGCCGTGAGTTGCTGGCTGGTGGGGATGTCATCTTCGATGACGGCGACCTTGAACATGGATGTTTCCTTGGGGCTTGTCGGGTTGCGACGCGGGAGTATCGCCCCGAGTATCCGCTGTCCGCATGGCCGCTGCGATTGGTCGGTGTGAGTGTTTCTTCACGCCCGGTGAGCAGACTTACCCCGGGCCGCCATTGTTTGCTCGTGGGGTCTGCGCGCACGATTGCACCCATCCCAACCACAACCCAGGAAGCCACCATGTCAGACCGTTTCAACCACATTGCCAGAGCGATTGCCACCCAGTTTCGCCGCATCACTCGGCGCTCGGCCAGCCAGGTGGGGGCGTTGTCTCGCAACACCGCTGCCCGCATGCCAGGGCGCGCCAGCCTGATCGCACTGGGGCTGCTGGCAGCCGGCGGCTATGCCATTTACACCCACCCTCCGATGCAGAGCATTGCCCGCGGCGAGATGGGCATGCGTTTGAACCAGTTGACCGGATCATCGAGCGAAGTGCGCGATGGTGCGGTGCTGATCATCCCCGGCCTGCACGAGCTGCGCCGCTTCTCGCTGCGTGACCAGGTCTACCGCCCCACGGCCAACGCCAGCGCCAGCGGCCAGGCACCTTTCCAGTCGGTAGAAGGTTTGTCGATTGGCGTCGATATTTCGGTGCGTTATGCGCTGGACGCCAACAAGATTGCCGCCATGGCCCGTGATCTGCCCGAAGACATCAACCGCGAAATTGTCGAACCCGTGGTGCAAGGTGTGCTTTACAAAACATTGGCTCGCTATACGGTTCGCGAGATCTTCTCCAGCAAACGCGCCGAGATCCAACAGTTGATAGAAGCCGAACTGAAACCCCGTCTGGCCAAGGACGGCATCAAGCTGGAAGCCGTGACCATGGGCAAGGTCGATCTCCCACGGGATTACAAGGCGGGTATGGAGAATCTGCTGGCCGAAGAACTGGCTACTGAGAAGATGCGCTACACGCTGGAGCTGAAAGAGAAGCAAGTCAAGCAAACCGAGCTGGAAGCCCAGGCCGACAAGGTGCGCCGCGAAACGTCCGCCCAGGCCGCCGGTGAAGAGCAGATCATCGCCGCGAAGGCCCAGGCCGAGGCCATGAAGCATGTGCTGCCCTTCAAGCAAAAACAGATCGAACAACGTGCGCTGGAAGCCGAGGCCGAAAAGGTCTCACGCATCAAGACCGCCGAAGGCACAGCCCAGGCCCGCCGCATTGAAGCCTCGGGCGAAGCCGATTCGCGCAAGAACCTGGCCGACGCCGAAGCCTACCGCCAGGACCGCATCGGCAAGATCACCAGCGAACAGTTGGCACGTGACGGTGCATTGATATCGAAGAACCCACTGCTGATCCAGAAGACCATGGCCGACAAGTTGTCGGACAAGATCACCGTCATCATCGCGCCGACCCCGTCTGATGGTGGTTTCATAGGCTCCGCGTTGTTGGGTGCGGGCAAACCAAACACCGCACAAACCGTTCGTACCACCCAAGCGCCAGAGGCGAATGCAGAGACTGCCCAGGCCGACCAAGACACGACCGAAGGCGGTAAATAACATGATCGCCGCATCCCTATTGGTCATTGCCATCGTCACCCAAGACCAGTCTTCTTTGCGTTCGGCACCGCGCGATTCCGCACCCCAACAGGCCGTGCTGGCCCAGGGCGATAGCCTGGAGATACGCGGCCAGAAGGGTGATTACCTGCAGGTCTATGACCACCGCCGTGAACGCGCTGGCTTTATCCGCGCAACCCAGGTGCGCAGCCAGTCGCTGAAACCAGAGGCAGCGCCGGAGCTGTTGTCGGTCGTGCGCTTTCTGCGCGACACGCCGGGGTCCGAGTCCCTGGGCATTGGTTACGCCGCCGCCTACCTGCGCGCGGCTCCCGCAGAGGCGATCAATGGCGAAGCGTTTGACGCACTGGGTGCCATGGCCGAGAGGCTGGCGCGCCGCGCGTCCGCCCGCCAAGGCAAGCCAGGCGGCGACGCATTGGCCGCACATCTGGAAGTGGCCGCGGCCTACGGCGTGGAGATGCTGAGTTTTGAGCGCGACGGCCAGGTTCAGCTTTGCTACAACGGAGACGCGCACCGCCGCGTGCTGGCACTACCGGCGACCGACAGCCAGAAGGCGCTGGCTGCCTTGGCGCTGACCAAGCACGAATGCGTGGCGCCGAATCTGAATCCGATCGAGCGCTTTGCGCAAGACAACTGGCGCGCCGACGTGTTGGACCGCGTGGAGATGCGCGACCTGCCCGAAGTGCTGAAGAACCGCATGCACTTGCGCAGGGCGGGCGTATGGGCAAGCCTGGCCTTTCAGCGTGCACGGCGCAGCGAATTTGCGCCCGCCACCGTGCAGGCGGCGGCGGCCCGTGCTCTGCAAGAGTTGGCTGCGGTGAATAAAACCGAACTGGCGGAGGCAGACGCTGCCGCCTATAGCGATGCTGCCATTCGTGTCGGTGCCTCGCGTTGGGGTGCAGAGCCGGCCTTGTCGGATGGTGCTTCCGGCAGCGTGGCACAGCCCATCACCAAGCTGTCGGTACGCCTGAGCACCGGCCAGCCTGGCGAAACCTGTGTGCACGTGGTGGATGCCAAGCACGACACCAAGGACCCGCTGTTCACCCGCTGCACCTATGGTGTGGTCTGGGCCGCGTCCGCCACGGTCAACCGCCAAGGCACTGCGCTGGCACTGGCCGTGCAGCCACTCGACACGTGGCGCGAGATGTGGGTGTTCCAGCAAAGCCCCAAGGGTTGGGGCGTGGACGTATTGCCCCCGGCCTTGGACAATCCCAACCTGGGGTACGTGGAATTTGCCGGCTGGGTGCCGGGTACGACCCAGATGCTGGCGGCGCGTGAAGCCAAGATCGACGGCCGCTACAAGACCAGCTTTGAAGTGCTGCGCACCGCAAACCTGGAAGTGGAGAAGCAGGCTGACCAGCCGAAAAACCTCAGCACGTTTTACCGTTGGCAAGACCCGGCTTGGAAGGGGCAAACGGTGAGTTTGCGGTAGGCGCTCTCGACGCCGAAGTTACATGTGGTGTAGTTGACGCTGCCAGTAAGTCGACAGATGTGCGAAACAGCGCGTTTTCAATGCTGCGTTTGGAACGCGCTGCGGTATTTGACGAATCCACGCTTCTGCGAACCCGCAAACCCCGCATGCGCAAAGAAACGGTGGGCTTCTTCTCGGCCGATGGAACTCAGCAACATGATTTTTGAGCAGTCGCCGGCCAGGCAGAACGCTTCTATGTGTGAAAGCAACGCCGAACCCACGCCTTTGCCACGTAGTTTGTCGTTGACCACGATGTTTTCGACAACGGCGAAAGGCTGCGTGCCAAACATGACGTCGGCGCACAGCGAGACCATTGCCGTGCCTTCGACTTCGCCCATTTGCTCGCAAACAAACAGGCCCGTGTTGGGGTCTTTGGATAGCGCGGCGATCCGTTGCGACAATACGTTTACAGCAGGATGCGTGACCAGCTGGCGATACAGCTCAGCGATCCGTTGGGCGTCGCTGGGCAGTGCGCTCCGCACCAGAAGCCTTGTGTGCGATCCGTTCATGCCAGTCGCGATTTATCCCCTTTGGAGCGCCACTTCTGCAGTGAAATGGCGTCACCAGAAACCGGATCTTGTACCAACAACCGCTTGCCGTTGTTCGCCTCCACATAGAAGGTATGCCACAACTCAAGGCGTTCGGGCCGGTTGGCGTACACCGATACGGTCCAGTAGCAACGGCCCTCTAGCCGTTCCTGCTTGTCAAAGGACTCGCCAAATGCAACCGGGAACGCGTGGGTGCGGGACCAAGTGGTCAGCTCGGGAAGATTACGGACCGATTCGAGGGCGTGCGCGTAGCCGGGCGAATTCAAAGCCTCAGCGTTGCAACTGCCGGCCGCATGGCTGGCACCACTGACGCAGCACAGCAAATTCCAGCACATGGCGTACATCAGAGCGTGGGGGTTTCGCATGGTGTGTCTCCTTTCATTCACCCAGTTATAGCCGTTGCAACAGGGGTGCAAGACTCGGCCAGGCAAAGCACAACTCGGGCACGCAGTTGCCATCGGGGGCGTCCCACACAGATTGCTGGACCGCGGTGGCGCCCATGCGCCCGTAGAAGCCTTGTGCTGCAGTATTGCCCTGCAATACCCACAGGTGCAAGCTGTCAGAAGATTGTGTCTGTGCGCACCACCCGGCGATATGAGCCACCAACTGCGCGCCGATGCCTGTACCTTTTAGTCCCGGCGAAACATGCAAGTTTTCCAACAAGCTGCCCCATTGGGCATCGTAGTCCCCGAACGCACAGGCCAGTCCAGCGATGGACTCACCCATTTCGGCAACCACAATGGTTTGGTTGCCGGCAGGCGTGTTGAACCTCTCCTCCCACAATGCCATGCGATCCGCAAGCAGATCGCCGTCGAGGTAGGCGTCGCTGAGTACGCCCCGGTAGGCTGTACGCCAGCTCAGCACATGCAGTTGGGCAATGCGGCCGAGGTCGGATGGTTGTGCTTTACGTATTCGCATAGAGGCGGTAACTTTATTCGACATTGGCGTTCACCGACCCAGTTTGCAACAAGCCCTACCGATTGGCATCCATCAGTGCGCATGGCTTTTGACATGGGCTGGAGACGGATCAGAAACACATTGCACCCATCTCGGCGCACGCTTGCGTGCAAGCGTGTTTGCATCATCCTCGTGCGGATACACGTATTGGGCCAGCAGTTTCCCGTCAGCGATGGCGCGGCGCTCAAAGTGTTCGAGATAGCTGCCGTGCACCGTTGTTTGTGAGTAGGCCACCTCTGCGGAATTTGGGAGAAAGCACCAGTTAAACATTGCAAGTTTGACACCGTCAAAGCTGTGCAACTGCCCAGTCGCATCCAGCACAACTAGGCCCAGGGGGACGGGGTAAGACGTACAGCAGTTGGGGTACAGCGCAAGCCAGCCGATGTATTTTCCGTCAGCGGAAATCTGAGGTTCACTGAAACCGACCTGATCTGCGTACTGTGGTGCCGGCGCGCGCGTGCCGTCCGACGATTGAATGTGCAAGGCGGTTCGATCGTCCGACAGCGCAAATGACTGAAAAATCCCAGCAAAGGCCAGGCTCTGTAAGAACCAGAGCACCAGAAGTACTACGCTCTTCTTCATAAATGCCACCGTGCTCTGCTGTGATTTAGTTAAACAGCGCGGCAATCAGCAGCCCCATAGCCGTGATCTGCGTATTACGCTTGGCGATCGCATCTACGGTTGATTTGCCTGTTCCAGTGAGCGACGCACATGCCCAGCGCCATGCGTAAAAAGCTAAAGATGCAATGGCTCCGGCAAGAAGCACACTAGCGTCCTGCAACGCACTGCTCGCAAAGCCGGCCATCGCCAGCAGCAAGATCGAACCCACCAATATGCCGCCGGAGACCGCATGCGGAACAAAGCTTTGGCCATGGCAGGTGCTGCAGCGCGCCGGGCGAAACTGGCTGGCTCTCCACTTCGCCCAGGTGCCGATGGTGGCGTTGCCGCAGTGGGGGCACTTGTTCATGGACGGATTATGCGCGCCGCCAACCCCTGCGCGCATGCGAACCCGCTGGCCCATGCCCATTGGAAGTTGTAGCCGCCCAGCCACCCGGTTACGTCTACTACCTCACCAATGAAATAGAGGCCGGGTTGTTGGGTGGCCTCCATGGTTTGGGACGACAGGGCGCGGGTGTCCACGCCACCGGCGGTCACCTCGGCTTTTTTGTAGCCTTCGGTGCCGATGGGGCCCAGTTCCCACTGGCTCAGGCGCTCGGCCAACGCGGTAAGCGCTTTATCCGATGCCTCGTTGATAGGGCGTGCCCAGTTGTGGCCCAGCGCAGCGCCTTGGGCCACCCAAGTGTCGGCCAGGCGGGACGGCACGAGGGTTGCCAGCTCGTTGGCGATCAGTTTGCGCGATGTTGTGGCCTTGGCGTGGCTCAGGCGCTCGGCGATGTTGGTGTCGGGCGCGAGATTCAGGCGGATCGGCGTGCCGGGCTGCCAGTAGCTGGAGATCTGCAGCACGCCAGGCCCGCTCAGGCCGCGGTGCGTGAACAGCAGGTCCTCCATGAAGCTGACCTTCTCCTTCTTGCTGCCCGTTTCAATCTTGACTGGCAATGACAAGCCGGAGAGCTGTGCAAATGGCGCCCAGGCCGCCTCGTCAAATGTCAGTGGTACCAGCGCCGGGCGCGGCGTCACCTGGGGCAGACCAAACTGTTTGGCCACGCGGTAGCCAAAATCGGTGGCGCCCATCTTAGGAATGGACAGGCCGCCGGTGGCGACGACGATGGCCCCGCAGTGGACAGTCCCACGGGCACTATCAATTTCATAGCTGCTTACGCTAGTCCCACGAGGGCTAGAGGCGGAAAAGCGTATGGAAGTCACGGCGCACGGCTGCCAGCGCGTGACGTTGCCAGATGCCGTGCATTCGGCCAGCAGCATCTGGATGATGTCATCAGCCGAGTGGTCGCAAAACAGCTGGCCCTTGTGCTTCTCGTGGAAGGCGATGCCGTGTTTTTCCACCAGTGCAATGAAGTCGCGCGACGGGTAGCGCGATAGCGCCGAGCGGCAGAAACGCGGGTTGTCGCTGATGAAGTTGTTGGGCCCCACGTCGCGGTTCGTGAAGTTGCAGCGCCCACCGCCCGAAATACGGATCTTGTCCGCCACCTTTTCGCTATGGTCCACCACCAGCACCTTCAGGCCGAGTTGGCCGGCGACCCCGGCGCAAAACAGACCGGCCGCGCCCGCGCCCACAATGACAACGTCAAAACTATGCATGGGTTTCTGGTGCCGACCGGCCTCCTGTGTTTTGGGGAGTGGCTAGTGTAGGGCGGGGGTTGCGTAAGCGAAGAGATGCTACTATAGTGATATCACTTTGATTTCACTTTCATCGGTTTGAATCGGTCAAAGCAGCTCCAGCCCCATGGTTGGAGCAACACTTTAGGGGAATGACATGGTGGATAAAAAAGCGTCTGACGAATATGTAGCGACAACGGCCAATGGATTTGTGGCGGTGTTGGGGGGCTTGGGGTTGCTAGGGCTGGCCGCGGTTCTGGTCACCCGCGCGCCCGGTTTGACAACCCTGGTACTGGCAGGAATCGCCGTGGTAGCCGGGTTGTGGTTTTTGTCGGGTCTGTACACGCTGAACCCCAACCAGGCGGCAGTGCTCAAGTTGTTTGGCAGCTACCGCGGTACCGACCGCAACGAAGGCCTGCGCTGGGCCAACCCGTTTCTGAGCCGCAGCAAGGTCTCGACCCGGGCGCGCAACTTCAACAGCGAAAAGCTCAAGGTCAATGATCTGCGCGGCAACCCGATCGAAATCGCCGCGGCCATCGTCTGGCGCGTCAGCGATACGGCACGGGCCAGCTTTGACGTTGAAGATTTCGAGTCCTACGTGTTCACGCAGGCCGAGGCAGCAGTGCGGCACTTGGCATCCACCTACGCCTACGACAACCTGGATGACACGGCCGGAGCAGTGCACAAAGAGGTCACGCTGCGCTCCGGCGGAGAGCAGGTGGGCGAAGCCTTGGTGGATGAGTTGCAGGAGCGCTTTTCGCTGGCCGGTGTCGTCGTCGTGGATGCCAAACTGACGCACCTGGCCTACGCGCCCGAGATCGCCGGCGCCATGCTGCGCCGCCAGCAGGCCCAGGCCATCATTGCGGCGCGCAGTTTGATCGTGCAGGGGGCAGTGGGCATGGTGGAGCTAGCCCTGACTGGCCTGCAGGAGCGCGGCCTCGTGGCTCTGGACGACGAACGCAAGGCTGCGATGGTGACCAATCTGTTGGTGGTACTGTGCTCGGACCACGACGCCCAGCCCGTGGTCAATACCGGAACCTTGTACAACTGAGGCTGTAGTCACCCGGTTGTTTGTAGACTTCCATCCTCCATGGCCAGTCCCGATAAGAAATCGTTCGCGTTGCGCATAGACCCCGTGCTATGGGCGCAGATCGAGCGCCTGGCCGCGGCGGAATTGCGCAGTGTGAATGCGCAGGTGGAGTACCTGCTTCGGGAGGCCGTTCGGGCGCGCGTGGGTGGGCAAACTCCGGGGGCAAAGCCCAACGGCGAGGACGACAGCAGCAGTTCGTAGGAGTCTGGGCGGCAAAGCGTTTTGCTCCGTGTCCCCCGCCCGCTACGCGGTCTCCTCCTTTACCTGCGCAAAACGCTTTGCCGCCCAGACCCCTAGTGCGCTTCTTCTTCCCGGGTCATGCAGCCCGGTGTTTCAGTGGCAGTTGGCCAGCCTCCAGGCCCGAAGCCAGCAGACCTTGCAGCACATCACCGATGACGATCACGCTGGGACTGGCCAGTTGCTCGCGGGCAATGGTCGACTCCAGCTCAGCCAATGTGCACACCGCCTGGCGCTGGGCAGGCAGGCTGGCGTTCTGGATGACGGCCACCGGCGTGTCGCCCGGCAATCCGTGCATCAATTCACTTTGGATGGTCGCCGCACCGCTGACACCCATGTAGACCACCAGCGTCAGCTTGGCCTGGCGTGCGGTGTTGGCCAATGCGCGCCAGTCGGTACCGGCTGAGCCTGGCTTGGCGTGGCCGGTGACAAACACCACGCCATGCGCGTACTCGCGGTGCGTCAGTGGCACGCCCAGTGACGACACAGCGGCAATACCTGCCGTGATCCCGTTGATGACGCTGATGCGTATGCCAGCGGCTTGCAGGGCTTCCATCTCTTCACCGCCACGGCCGAAGATGAACGGGTCGCCGCCCTTGAGGCGCACGACGTTTTCACCTTCGAGCGCGGCCGTGATCATCAGCTTCTCGATAAAGGACTGGGGTGTCGATTTGCAACCGCCGCGTTTGCCCACGTAGACGATGCGAGCGGTCGGCTGTGCAAACGCGACGATGGCCTCGTTCACCAGGTCATCGACCAGTACCACGGTGGCCTGCTGGATGGCCTTCAGCGCTTTGATCGTCAGCAGCTCGGGGTCGCCAGGGCCAGCGCCCACCAGGGTGACGTGGCCGCGTGCGCTGGAGCTGGATAAATCGTGTTTCGTTATCGTCATAGTAAATCCACCAGATGCAATATATGGGCCACTTGCTGTGCAATCGGCGTCGGCACGGGCAGGGCGCCGTCCATCACACTGCGGATATAGGCGGCGGTGCTGGCGGCGTCCAGGCCCGGTGGCAGATCGGGCAGGCGGGTCAGTGTGCCGTCCTGGTGGTCCTGGCGGTCGACGATCTGGCCGTTGATGAAACCTTGCATCTTGGGCGTGCGCCGGGGGTCGGCCACGGCCTCGCCCTCGGTGCCGCGCAGCAGCAGCGCGTTGCCGTTCACCACGGTCAATGTTTCGGCCATCGACACCGCGTATTCGGGATGCGTGTAGCTGCTGACCAGCAGGCTCCTGCCTTCGACCGGGCTCATCAGCTTGACCAGGCTGTGCGCAGGATTGCGCAGGCCGACCACGCGGCGCACATCCAGCAGGCGCTGCAGGCCGCCGTGCAGCAGCGCAGTAGGAACAAAGGTCACCGTGCCCGGTGCTATGGATTCAATAGCTTCCTGCGCAGGAATGGCGAGGGCTAGCAGCACTTCTGACGTATAGACACGGCGTGATTCGGTGGCCGTGCCGTGCACCAGCACCGGCAGACCTTCGCGGGCCAGCAGTAGCGCCAGCAGCGGGGTCAGCACCGGCAGCTTGCGCGCACCGTTGTAGCTGGGGATGACGACGGTGGGGCGTGTGGTGCTGGCCGGCAGGCGGTGCAGGCGCTGGTGGGTGGCGTCCAGAAAACCCGCCATCTCTTGCGCGGTCTCGCCCTTGATGCGCATCGCCAGGCAGAAGGCGCCCACTTCCAGATCGGTCACCGCGCCGTCGAGCACCTGGCCAAACAGATCGGCTGCCTGCTCACGGCTCAGTGGCCGGGCGCCCTGGCTGCCGCGGCCAATTTCTTTGATGTAGTGTGCGATGCCCATGCTGTCATTGTAAGAACTTGAACTTGCCTTCAAGCCGCCCGGTGGCGCGTTGTCGCTGCACTTGGACTATGGCTGCAGCGCAGGGTTGCGCGCAGGCATGGCCATACGCACGATGCGTTTGACTTCCGGGAGACACGATCCGCAATTCGTACCGCACTTCAACGCAGCCTGTAGCTGGCCCAGTCGCTGGTCTTCGTTGCCTTTGCACTGGGCCAGTTGTGTGGATATATCAGCATCGGTCACATTGAAGCAGGTGCAGATCTGTTTACCGCGTGACTGCACTGCCACTGGCGGCTTGGCGCCCGGCACCAGAAGCATGCGCCCATAGGCCTGGGCAGGCAGCTCGTCTTGCAGCAGGGTCTTGATCCAGCTTTGTGCGCTGGTGTCACCGGCCAGCAGGAATGCGTTGAGCCGGGTTTCACCCTTGCCATCACCCGCGCCTGTTGCGGGCACCAGTTGCACGGCACGACGCTGGCCGCGCTTTTTGTCGGCATAGCGCAGCACATGCGCGCCGTCCATGCCCAGCAGCGCCTCGATACGGGCTACGACGGCGTCATCCGGCGTCTCGTACGCAGCGGCGCGGAACAGCAGCCCGCTGCGCTCGCGGCCAAAAGGCGTGCAGCTGGCGAATGCAAACTGACCCATCAATTCCTTCAGCGCCTCGCGGGCCTGCAGTGCCACATCGTCAGGCAGCCAGGCAATGCCCAACAGCGACCACGGCAGTTCGGCCTTCAGCACCTTTATGGCGGCGTGTTTGAACTCGGGTTGTTTGGACGTGGGGCAGTAAGCCGGGTTGGTCAGCGCGTTGACGCCTGCCAGCCGTTCGCCGCTGTTGCTGGCACCACTCAAAAACTCTTCGCCCCAGTGCATGGCCATAAAGGTTTGCTGCGGTGCCAACGAGGCGCTGGCAACCGCCGGCACGACGATGGAGCCGCGTTTGCCGGTCACATGCACCAGATCACCGTCTTTGAGTTGGCGGCGTTCCATGTCTTGCGCGTTCATCTCAATGCATGGCTCGGCCACGTGGCCGAACAGGCGGCCCAGCGTGCCGGTGCGGCTCATGCCGTGCCACTGGTCACGCAGGCGGCCAGTCGTCAGCGATAGCGGGTAGCGGACCTCGCGTGGCTCGGCCACGGGTTTGTATTCGGTGTTGGCGAACCTGGCTTTGCCATCTGCAGTGGGGAAGATGCCGTCTTCGTACAAGCGGGTTTTGCCGGTGGCTTCGCCGGCGAGCAGCGGCCATTGCTGCGGACCACGGGCGTCCAGCATCGCGTAGGACATGCCGGTGATGTCCAAGTCCTGGCCGCGGGTGGATTCGCGGTGCTCGTTCCACACCGATTCGGGCGTAGGGTAGGGGAAGAGCGTGGGTTTGGATGGCGACAGCAGGGCTTCGAGCCGCTGGGCAAAGTCCACGGCGATGGACCAATCGTGGCGTGGTCCGTTGTCCAGTGGCCCTGGCGCCGGCACGGCGGCGCGCACGCGGCTGATGCGGCGTTCGCTGTTGGTGACCGTGCCTTCCTTCTCGCCCCAGGTGGTGGCGGGCAGCAGCAGGTCGGCGTAGCGCGCGGTGGCTGTGGTGGAGAAGGCTTCCTGCACGATGACCAGTTCACAGCGCTCCAGAGCGCGGCGCACGGTGGCCTGGTCCGGCATGCTCTGGGCCGGGTTGGTGCAGGCGATCCACAGCGCCTTTATCTCGCCATCGGCCGCGGCCTGGAACATGTCCACCGCCGTCTTGCCAGGCTTGTCGGGTACCGATGGCACGCCCCACAGCGCGGCCACTTCGGCGCGGTGCGCGGGGTTGGCCATGTCGCGGTGGGCGCTGATCAGATTGGCAAGGCCACCCACCTCGCGCCCGCCCATGGCATTGGGCTGGCCGGTCAGCGAGAACGGGCCGGCGCCGGGCTTGCCGATCTGGCCCGTGGCCAGGTGCAGGTTGATCAGCGCAGCGTTCTTGGCCGTGCCGCTGCTGGATTGGTTGAGGCCCTGGCAGTACAGGCTCAGTGTGGGCGTGCGGAGTGCGCCGCCACTTTGCACACCTGCAAACAGCCGTGTGGCCTGCAGCAGCGCCTCTTTGCTGATGCCACAGGCTTGGGCCACCGTGTCGGGTGTGTAGTCGCGCACCGTGGCCTTCAGCGCGTCGAAGCCGGAGGTGTGCTGATCTATGAACGCCTGGTCCAGCCAACCCTCCCACGCCATGACGTGCAGCATGCCGTTGAACAGCATGACATCGGTACCGGGCTGTATCGCCAGATGCAGATCGGCGATGCTGGCCGTGTCGGTAGCGCGCGGGTCGCAGACGATGATCTTCAGCCGCGGGTTGGCCTTTTTGGCATCCTCGATGCGCCGGAACAGGATGGGGTGCGCAAACGCTGTGTTGGAGCCGGTGATAAAGATGCACTGCGCGTGGTTGACATCGTCATAGCAAGCCGGCGGTGCATCGGCCCCCAGCGTCTGCTTGTAGCCAGCCACGGCGCTGCTCATGCACAGGCGCGAGTTGGTGTCGATGTTGTTGGTGCCTATCAGGCCCTTGGCCAGCTTGTTGAAGACGTAATAGTCTTCAGTCAGCAACTGGCCCGACACGTAGAAGCCCACGGCGTCCGGTCCATGCTCGCGGATGGTGCGGGCAAAGGCTTCGCTGGCACGGTTCAGGGCCGCATCCCAGCTGATGGGCTGCGGTGCGGCGTTGCGTTGCAGGCGCTGCATGGGTTGCAGCAGGCGTGTTTGCATTGTCACCGCGGCGCTGGCCGTCAGGTGCAGTGTGGAACCCTTGGTGCACAGCCGCCCGAAGTTGGCCGGGTGGTCCGGGTCGCCGCGCACGCCGGTGATCTGGCTGCCCGTTGATTCAATGATGACGCCACACCCCACCCCACAGTAGGGACAGGTCGATTTGGTTTCTAGGGTGACCGTCATGGGTGCTGCGGATGGCGCTGTGGCTGTTGCTTAAGCGGGTTGCCTAGGCAGATTGAGCTTCGGCGTTGGCCAGGCGACCGTTTTTGGGACCTGCTATGGGACGCGTCTGGTCAAGCGCGTGGCCAGCCAGCTCGGCCGTCTTCAGCGAGACCTGGCCGTCCACCACCTGCACCGCAAACTTCGGCGTGCAACCTTCGTCGGGCGCAGATGCCTGGCCATCGCACAGGCCGATGGTCCAGTTGTGCAGCGGGCAGGCCACGCTGGTGCCAAACACAATGCCCTGGCTCAAGGGGCCGCCTTTGTGCGGGCAACGGTCCAGTAGCGCAAATACCTCACCCGCATCGTTGCGGAACACCGCCACGTCCAGGCCCCGGCTGCGGGCTACGCGGCGCGCGCCCAGCACGGGGATGTCTTCGACTTGGCAAATTGGGGTCCACTCGTTCATTTTGCTATTCCTTTTATAGCTGCTTACGCACGGCCCGCGAGGGCTGCAGCCTGGTTTCTCATATGGTTTAGGTCTTCAGTGCCGAATACATGTCGGTCACCCGGTCCATTACTGACAGCAGGTTCTCGCTGGCCATGAAGATCTCGCTCAGGGCGCGGGTGGAGCCCGCGTCTGCGGCTGCGCTGCGTTTCAGCGCCGCGTCAAAGAACACCCATTGGCCCTCGGCCAGTTGCAATTGTTCCTGGATGGGTGATGTGGATTGCGGCGCATTGCGTAAAAAGGCCAAGGCGGTTACAAATTCGCCGCGCGCCTTGTTGATCTCCGCGGCGGCTACTGGCTCCTCCACCGGCAGGCGGGCGGCCAGGTAGTACATAGCCATGCGCTGGCTCAGCATGCGCTGCCGCCCGGCAACGTTGACCAGCTTGCCATTAGGTTTGCCCTGGGCTGCTTCAAACTGCTGCGTGCCCTGGTGGGCCAGCGCCAGCACGCTAGCGTTGAGCTGCAGCATGATGGCCGCGCTGTCGCGCGAGGGAGCGTTGCCGACCAGCGCCGCCTTGTAGCTGCTCCACGACGCCTCCAGTTTGCTGTAGGTGGCTGCAATGTCGCTGGACGCGGCGAAAGCCTTGAGTTCCACCAACTGACGGTCAAACAGCGCCAGCGATTTGTCCAGCACCTGCTGGGCCATGGGCTTCTCGACTCCGTGGACGAGCGCCAGCCAGGCCTTGCCCATGCGCTGGCTCAGCATGCGCTGGCGGCCGGCCTTGTTGATGGCGTCGCCCATGTCGTGCACCTGCGCCTGGGCGCTGAGCAGTGGCAGGCCCGCGCCGGCCAGCAGCAGGGTTCTGCGCGTGAACAGTGTGGGATTCATGGCGTGCACTCTTGCGTTGGCAAGTTCAAACGGGCAGGGCGGTGAACTGGCGCGTGTCGACAGAAGCCTCCTGGAAGTCGAACCACGGATCGGGCTCACCCTCCAGCGCAAACTGCAACTGCTCCCACAGTGCCTTGCGGCCTTCATGGTCTTCCAGGATGCGTTTCTTCACATGGTCCAAGCCCACGCGGTTCACGTAGTGCACGGTGCGCTCCAGGTACCAACCCTCCTGGCGGTACAGCTCGCAGAATGCGCCGGTGTATTCCAGCACCTCGGCCGCGGTCTTGACCTTCACCAAGAAGTGCGCCACCTCGGTCTTGATGCCGCCGTTGCCGGCGATGTACATCTCCCAGCCGCTGTCCACACCGATGACACCCACGTCCTTGATGCCGGACTCGGCGCAGTTGCGCGGGCAGCCACTCACGGCGAACTTGACCTTGTGCGGTGCATACATGCGCCACATGGCACGCTCCAGGTCCTTGCCCATCTGCGTGCTGTCTTGTGTGCCCATGCGGCACCACTCGGAGCCCACGCAGGTCTTGACCGTGCGCAGCGCCTTGGCATAGGCATGGCCCGATGGCATGCCGATGTCCTTCCACACGTTTTGCAGGTCTTCCTTCTTGACGCCCAACAGATCGATGCGTTGACCGCCGGTCACCTTGACGGTGGGGATCTTGTACTTGTCCACCACGTCGGCAATGCGGCGCAGTTCGCTGGCTGTGGTCTCACCGCCCCACATGCGCGGGATCACGCTGTAGGTGCCGTCTTTCTGGATGTTGGCGTGGCTGCGTTCGTTGATGAAGCGGCTTTGCGGGTCATCCTTGGCGGCCTTGGGCCACGTGGAGATCAGGTAGTAGTTGACGGCAGGGCGGCAGCTTGCGCAACCATTGGGCGTCTTCCACTCCATGAACTTGAAGGTGTCGGCAATCGTCAGCAGCTTGTTGTTGCGAATCGCATCGCGCACGCCCTGGTGGCCGTGGTCGGTGCAACTGCACATGGCCTTGGTCTTGGGCGTGGCGGAGTAGTCGCCGCCGGCGGTGAACATGATGATCTGTTCCACCAGCCCGGTGCAGGAGCCGCAGGAGGCGCTGGCCTTGGTGTGTTTCTTGACCTCGTCCAGTGTGAACAAACCTTTTTCGCGGATGGCCTTGCAGATGGTGCCCTTGTTGACGCCGTTGCAACCGCAGACTTCTGCATCGTCGGGCATGGTCGCGGCCTTGCTATGGCCTTCGTGGCCGGCATCGCCAATATTCGATTCGCCAAACATCAGCTTGTCGCGGATGTCGCTGATGGAGCGGCCGTCGCGCAGCAGCTTGAAGTACCAGCTGCCGTCCACCGTGTCGCCATACAGGCAGGCGCCGACCAGCTTGTCGTCTTTGATGACCAGCTTTTTGTAGACACCGCCGTAGGGGTCGCTCATCACCAGTTCTTCGGTGCCCTCACCGCCGGTGAAGTCGCCCGCGCTGAACAGATCAATACCCGTGACCTTGAGCTTGGTGGATGTCAACGAGCCTTGGTAACGACCAATACCGAACTGCGCCAGGTGGTTGGCCGCCACCTTGGCCTGTTCAAACAGCGGAGCCACCAGGCCGTAGGCAATGCCGCGGTGGGCCGCGCATTCGCCCACGCTGTAGATGCGCGCGTCGGTTGTGGTCTGCATGGTGTCGTTGACCACAATGCCCTTGTTGCAGTGCAGGCGCATTTTTTCGGCCAGCTCGGTGTTGGGGCGGATGCCGACCGCCATGACGACCAGGTCCGCGGCCACTTCGGTGCCGTCCTTGAACTGGATCGCTTTGACACGTCCATTCTCATTTCCGACTAAGCCTTGTGTTTGCGCGCCGATCAGGAACTTCAGGCCCCGGTCTTCCAGTGACTTCTGCAGCATCTTGCCGGCCACGGTATCCAACTGGCGTTCCATCAGCGTGGGCATCACATGCACCACGGTCACGTCCATGCCGCGCAGCATCAAGCCGTTGGCCGCTTCCAGACCCAGCAGGCCGCCACCGATGACGACAGCGTTCTTGTACAGCGTAGCCGCTTCGATCATGGCGTTGGTGTCGGCAATGTCGCGGTAGGCGATGACGCCTTGCAGGTCCTTGCCGGGCACAGGCAATATGAAGGGGTTGGAACCGGTGCACAGCAGCAGGCGGTCGTATTCCGCCTCGGTGATGTCGCCGTTGGCGTCCACGGCGCGCACGATGCGCTTGACACGGTCTACCTCAAACACTTTTTTACCCGCGTGCAGCGTGATGTGGTTGTCGGTGTACCACTCCCAGGAGTTCAGCACGATCTCGTCCAGCGTCTGCTCACCGGCCAGCACGGGCGACAGCAGGATGCGGTTGTAGTTAGGGTGGGGCTCTGCCCCGAACACGGTGATGTCGTACAGCTCGGGTGCAATCTTCAGCAACTCTTCCAGCGTGCGAACGCCCGCCATGCCATTGCCTATCATTACCAACTTGGATTTTTTCATTGCGGCCACTCCTGTATCGGAAACCTTCAGCACGTGGATGCGCCACCTGCCAAACAAAAGAGAAAAAGGAAATAGTTCAGACACGGCCATGCGGCCGGTACACCAAATACAACCGTGCATACGTCGTTGTATGCAGAACCCGCAGTGCAATCGCTAAGGCTCAAGGCGCTCCGTTACGCCCGCAACCGTTTACGCAAGAGCTGTGCCATATCATGGTGTTAACCCTTGTTGTGTTGCCTGCGGTGCTGGGGGCTGGTGTGCGTCTTGCATGCCCGGCACCTGTTTCTCCTCTCAAAACCGTGTTTTTATGACGTCTGCCCTGGTCCATGTGAATGGTTTGAAAACGGCCCACCCGCTGCAGGCTGACTTGGCTGCGGCCGGTATCGAAGTACTGGCCACGGTGCAAGACCGTGCCAAGCTGCTGCAGGAAGTGGTGCGTCATGCACCAGATGTGCTCATTTGCGACGCGCCGGTGCCCGACGAAGCGCTGTTCAAGGCCACGGCGGCCATTGCCGAGACGGCACCCTGCGCCGTCATTGTGTTCACGGCCGATGCCGATGTGGCCCATATGGACCGCGCCATTGCATCTGGCATCCACGGCTACGAGGTCAACGGTTATGGTGCGCCGCGCCTGCGGTCATTGGTGCACCTGGCCCAGGCCCGCTTTCGCCAGGCAGAGGCCCATGCCCAGGCCCTGGCTGACATTTCCACCCGCTTTGAAGAGCGCAAGATGGTGGAACGGGCCAAGGGCATCCTGATGCAGGCCCAGCATCTGTCGGACGACGACGCCTTTTACATCCTGCGCACCGCGTCCATGCACACCAACCAGCGGCTGGGCCAGGTGTCGCAGCACGTGGTGCAGTCCGCACGCAACGCGGAGGATGTGAACCGCTGTGGCCAGCTGCGCATGCTGTCGCAACGTCTGGTGACGCTGCAGGTGCTGCAACAGGCGGTGCCGCATGCCGGCGCACCGTGGGTGCAGCAGTTGCAGGAATCCGTGCAGCGCATAGACGCCAACCTCGCTTACTTGGGCAAAAGCCTGTCTTACGCCACCTATGGGGACCTGCTGGGCCAGGTGCAAAAGACCTGGTCTGAACTGCAGCCCGTGCTGCGCACCAGCCCGGGCGTTGATGCGACGGCATCGGCCTATGCACGGCTGGACGCGTTGGCCGAGCACCTGCTGCAAGGTGCCGAGCGCCTGACCACCCAGTTAGAGAGCGCCAGCCCAGCGCCACCGCTGCGCGTGCTGAACCTGGCCGGCCGCCAGCGCATGCTGTCGCAGCGCTTTGCCAAGGATGCCGTACTGGCCCTGCTGGGCGATGCGCCGCTGCAGGAGCGCAGCGCCCTAGGCATGGCCGCGTCGCGGGCTGCGTTTGAAGAGGCGTTGACCTATCTCAACGGTCTGCCGCTGAGTACGCCGGACATCCATACGGCGTTGGAAGCTGCGGGTGTTGGCTGGTTGAAGCTGGTGGCGGCGACCAAAACGGCGGAACTGAATGGCCTTGCCGACGCCAGTGAGAGTCTATTGGCGGTGCTGGAGCAGTTGTCTGCCCACTACGAACACAGCATGCAGATGCTGACCGGGGGCTAGATGTTGGAAGTATTGGGAGTGACCATAGGAATGCTTAGGTGACTTGATCATCAATTAACTCCAGCAGATCGTTTGCACTTTGGGCGAGCGCATCCGTTCCGTGGACCAACTGCGCAACTCGGGGGCGCATTGAATGGACAAATGCCTGAAGCGCTTCTTGGACTGATAACCCGAGGTAAAGCGCATGGCCGTTTTCGGGGACGAAAGAACCGCAAAGATCGATCAGTGATTCCATCGCAGCGCGCTTTGCCCAATCTCCTCCCTCTTTGAGGATTTGTTCGATTTGCGGCAGGACAGCCAAGATAACCGGATAGAAAGTACCTGCGTGATTGTTTCCCATCGACCAAAGAAACTTGTCGTACGCATCCTCTGCGGAAGCCAGATCGTGTGCGCTCCAAAGTGCCTCAAGGGCATCATCGACGCTGCTGGATTCGTTCGACTCGGGTTGCGGGAATTGGTTGAAGTCTGGCGATGTCATATCCGCTGGTTACTCGATGAAAACGTAAAGACGGGAGCCTTTGCGCGCGAAACGATTTTATGGCCAGGTCCGTTTGGCATTGCTACAGCGCGCCTTAAGCTGCAATGCACCAAACTAGGGAATACCCACCCTAGAGCTCCCCATGCACGGGCACCGATATTGCTTACCCTTGGTGCATATGGCATTTGAACTCGACATCGGCTTCGCATCCAGCGCCGGCACCAAGGACAGCAACGAAGACTTTTGTGGCGCGCTGATGCCCGAGCCGGGGCTGGAGGGCATGGGTGTAATCGCCGCCGTGGCCGATGGCGTCAGCCGGGGCGGCATGGGCAAGGAGGCGGCGCAGACTACCGTGGTCAGTTTGCTGCGCGACTACTTCGGCACACCCGAGACCTGGGACGCCACCGTGGCGCTGGACCGTATCATCTCCAGCCAGAACGCGTGGCTGTGCGGCATCAATAGGCGCCGCCAGCCGGCCATGGGCATGACAACGCTGACGGCGGTGGTGCTGCGCGGCCAGTCTTACGCGCTGGCCCATGTCGGTGATTCGCGCGCCTACCTGCTGCGCGGGGGGCATATCCAGCAGATCACGCACGACCACGTCGTCAACCACCCCGATTTTCAGCACCAGCTGGTGCGGGCTGTGGGGCTGGAGGACCGGGTGGTCGTGGATTATGTGCAGGGCGATCTGCAAGTGGGCGACGTGTTTGTGTTGCTGACCGATGGCGTGTACGGCTCCCTGAGCGACAAGCGCTTGAAGGCCCTGGCAGAAGGCGACAGCGCGCAGGCCGCCTCCCAAACGGTATGCGAGGCCCTGCTGGACGCCGCGCTCAAGGCCGGCAGCAAAGACAACGTGACCGCGCTGGTGGTGCGTGTGCTGGGCCTGCTGGACGCCACGTTGCAGGACGAGAACCGCGCGGCCCAGAGCTTGCCGGTGCCGCCGATGCTCAAAGTGGGCGACTTGCTGGATGGCTTAACCATCACCGCCGCCGTGGCCGACAACGGCATCAACGTCGTTTACCAAGCTACGGTAGCGAACTGTTTGCCGGATAGCCTGAGCGGCAGAGTGCTCCGCGCAGGTAAAGGAGGAGCCCACACGGTGGGCGGGGGACACGGAGCGGAGCACTCTGCCGCTCAGGCTAGCCCGACAGCCCCTGCCGACCCCAACAAGCACTACATCATCAAGGCCCTGCACCCCGCGCGCGCCCACGACCGCGAAGAGCTGGCCATGCTGGCCCACGAGGCTTGGCTGGCCAAGCGCATGCAGTCGTCCCGCGCGGCGGACAACCTGGTCCATATCCACACCGATCTGCCCAGCGGGCGGCCTCGCAGCGCCTTCTACCTTGTCTACGACTGGCACGGTGGCGAGACGCTGCAGCACGCGCTGGCCCAGCAAAAGCGCTTCAAGCTACCCCAAGCCTTGGCCGTGGGCCTGCAGGCGCTCAAAGCCTTGGGCCGCCTGCACCGCCAGGGTGTCATACACCGCGACATCAAACCCGCCAATCTGCACCAGGGCGAAGACGGCGTGCTGCGCCTGTTGGACCTGGGCGTGGCCTTGAGCGGGCGCGAGCCCGCCAGCATGCGCGAGCTGCACGCCGGCACGCCCAGCTATGTGAACCCCGAGCAGTGGGGCTTCAACTGCAAGACCACCGCCCGCACCGGCGGCCAGCGCACCGATGTGCCTACCGAGCTTCCCGATGCCCAGAGCGACCTGTTCGCGCTGGGTGTCACGCTGTACCAGCTGCTGACCGGGAAGCTGCCCTATGGCGAAGTGCTGCCCTACCAGTCAGGCCGCTATTACCGAGACCCGGTGGCACCCAGCCGCCACAACCCCGAGATACCGATCTGGCTGGACCACGTATTGCTCAAAGCTGTGGCGCGCGACAAACGCCAGCGCTTTGAGACCGCCGAAGAGTTCCGTCTGGCGCTGGAGCGCGGGGCGTCACGCCCGTTGTCTGCTCCGGCAGCCACCCCGCTGCTGCAGCGCGATCCGACGGCGCTGTGGAAGGCGGGATTGGCGGTGTCGGTGCTGCTGAACCTGCTATTGGTTTATTGGCTTTTGTTTTTGCCAAAATAGGCTGTAGCCCTCGTGGATATAGCGTAAGCAGCTACGGAATTTGTAGCATCTTTCAGGCCGGTAGAGGCGAATCCTGCCTCCGTGCGCCATCCAACGGACCGCTCGATCCGACCGGTCTAAGCTGCCTCCCATGGCCGACACTAAACCTCCTTCTTCCCCCAGCGCGACAGGCACAACCCCTATCTACGAAGACGCTGACTCGCGCCCGGCGCAGCCGCTACCCATCAAGGGCCCGGCCAATGTGGGTAATTCTCCGGTGGGGCAGGGCTCTGCATCGCCTAAGGGCGGGCACGACCTACCGCTGCCCCATGAGCGCGACGAATCTGCCGCCACCGCCGTAGCACGCGAGCCCGACCCCATCATCCAGCAAGCCAAACGCGACCTGGATGCCGGCATGGTCGACACCGACATGCGCGCAACCCCAGGCCTGGACGCCGCCCGACGCGAGGCGTTGGTGCCCGGTCCCGGTGGCACGCCCCCGCCCGCGCGCGGCGGCGTGTAGGTTGCACCGCTAAATGGGCCGGCGCGCCAGCGGCAGCAAGGCGTGGTCGCGCCTGGTCCGCCAGCAGACCCGTTGGGTCATGCGCCATGCAGTCAGCGAAGGAAAAAAGGCGCTGAAACGTTCCACTGCGCGCGTTACCACTACCAACACCAAGGCCCGAGTGGCACGCAAGCGGCCCGCGGCCGTGTCCGCAGGGGGAGTTTGGGGTGTGGGCATCGCGACCGGTCCGGCTGGGGTGCGACGCTACCGTCTGTTTAAACCCGCGGGCTTGTCAAGAGCGAAAAAGCACCCTCTGATCGTGATGCTGCACGGTTGCGGGCAAAGCGCCAACGATTTTGCAGCCAGCACCCGCATGAATCGATTGGCCGCGCAATACGGGTTCATGGTTTTGTACCCCGAACAGGACCGACTGGCCAATGCGCAAGCGTGCTGGAACTGGTTTGACAGCCGCAACGGGCGCGCCCAGCGCGAGGCGGCCAGCATCGTCGCCGCGCTGGACCATGCCAGTTCCATGCACGCCGTAGACCCCGGCCGCGTCGCCATCGCCGGGTTGTCGGCTGGTGCCAGCATGGCCGCCTTGGTGGCACTGCTGTTTCCGCAGCGTTTTGCGGCGGTTGTCATGCACTCGGGGGTAGAGCCCATGTCTGCCAACTCATCCGCCACCGCACTGGGGGCTATGCACGGGCGTTACAGGGTGGCGAGCAGACCGACGGCTGGCAAAGTGGCGCAGGTCTTACCCGCCTTGCTGGTGATACAAGGCAGTGCAGACCATGTGGTGCTCAAAGCCAACGGAATGCGCGCTGCACAGGCCTGGGCCGCGCGCACGCATGCGCAGCCCAAGGCGGCCAAGGTGTTACGCCGTGGCAATCGCTATCCGTTCACGACGATGGACTGGCTCGGGCCCAAACGGCGGCTATTGGTGACGCTGAGTGAAATCAATGGCCTGGGGCACGCGTGGAGCGGCGGCGGCGCGTCGCAGGCGTATTCGGACCCCAAGGGGCCGGACGCTTCGCGCATGGTTTGGGCGTTTGCGCAGAGACAGTTCCAGACACCAGCCCTGCTGCATACACCGTAAACAGCAATTAATATTGCAGCGGTGCACTTGCTGCAACTATTATTGGGTCTTAAAACACTCCGGAACATCGCTTGGGTTGCACTGGAAGACTTGCCGCCTGTGTTGAAGGATAAAGCGATGGCAATTCAGCAAGCGAATGGCTCTTCGCCACGGTATTGACATAAAGGGAAAAATCCCTTTAGCCCTCGTCGAACATAGGTACCTTGCTACAAATTATGTAGCTATCTATATTTCAAGCAGTTCTCGCCCTGCCACCCTTCTCGGCCCACGTCCGCGTCCACCGAATCTGCATCACCCGCAGCATCGCCAGCATGACCACCGCCAGCACGGCAAACAAGAAGAAGCCGCCCGAATAGCTGCCCATATATTGCTTGGACAGGCCCATCGCATTGGGTACCAATCCGCCGCCCAGCGCGCCGATCTCGCCGATCATGGAGCCAGCTACAGCGGTGGCCAAGGGCCAGCGCAGCGGCACCAGTTGGAAGACCGCGCCGTTGCCAGCACCTAGCGCGGCAAAACAAACGATCACCAGCAGCGTCGTCACGGCCAGCGAGCCGGTGGACAAACCGCACAGCACCAGCGTGGCGGCCACCGTGCACAACACCACGTTCAGCGTGTTGACGCCGCCCCAGCGATCCGATATCCAGCCGCCCAGCACGCGCACGGCCGCACCCATGAAGGCGGCCAGCATCGTCAGTTGGCCGGCCTGGACCTTGCTAACGCCGAACTGGTCGTAGTAGTAGGTGGGCAAGAAGGTGGCCAGGCCGATGAAGCCGCCAAAGGTCACGGCATAGATCAGGCTGAAGGCCCAGCCGTCTTTCTCGAACAGGCAGGCGATGTGTTCCTTGAAGGATGCGTGCGCATCGCGGTCGTCCGGCTCCTTGGCAAAGATGACCATCACGACCATGGGTATGGTGATGGCAACTGCTGCGATGCCGTACACCGTGACCCAGCCAAAGGCCTGGGCCAGCGGTGGTGCGATCAGCACCGAGACGGCCGTGCCCACGTTGCCCGCGCCTACCAGACCCATGGCCAGTCCCTTGTGGCGCGCCGGGAACGAACCCGAACCCAACGAGAGCGCTACACCAAAGCTGGCTCCGGCGATCCCCAGCAGCACGCCCATGGCCAGCAGGTCGTTAAAGGTTTTGACGAAGAAGAAGCCAAACAGCATGGCCACCATGATCATGCCCATCTCGACCAGCGTGGCCTTCTTGCGGCCTATGTACTGCGACAAGATGCCCAGTGGAAAACGCATCAGCGCGCCAGCGATGATGGGTATGGACAGCATCAGGCCCTTTTGCGCGGGGCTCAAGTTGAAGGTCTCGGAAATAAAGGGCGCCATCGCGCCATTGAGCACCCAGATGCAACAGGAGAACGCAAAGTACAGGAAGGATGCAAACAGCGTGGGCGCATGACCGCTGTTCAGAAAGCTACGAAATCCCGACATGGTGCACAGTTCCTAAAAATGGGTTTAACCCATGCACCAAAGCGAAACCCGTGCCAGCTAGCTCTCGGATTGGTGCGTACTGGCGCCCTGTAGTGGGAGGTAGCGGCTGAACTGCTCGATAGGGACCGGATTGCCAAACAAAAAGCCCTGGTAGGCGAAGCAGCCTATGCTGGCCAAGAAGTCGCGCTGCGCCTGGGTCTCTACACCCTCGGCCACCACGGACAGGCCCAAAGTGGTGCCTAGCGCCACAATGGTGCGCGCGATGGCGGCGTCATTGGCGTCGTGCAGCACGTCCTGCACAAAGGATCGGTCGATCTTCAGCAGGTCCAGCGGCAGTTGCTTCAGGTAGCTCAGTGATGAGTAACCCGTCCCAAAGTCGTCCAGCGAGAAGCCCACGCCGTGGGACTTGAGCTCGTTCATCTTGCCGATGGTGTCGTCCGCGCGGTGTGCGAGCACGCTCTCGGTGAGCTCTATGCGCAACAGGTTGGGTGGCACCTTCCAGAGCTCTAGAAACCTCAGTACGCCAGGCACAAAGCCGGGTTCACGCAACTCGCGCGCGCTGACGTTCACCGCCAGGCTCAGGTGGGCAGTCTCCGGCGACTGGGCCCAGGTCGCCAGTTGCTCGCAGGCCATGTTCATGACCCAGCGGCCCAGCGGCACGATGAGTCCGGTGGACTCCGCCAGTGCGATGAAGTTTTCGGGCATGACCAGGCCCCGGGTGGGCTGCAGCCAGCGCACCAGGGCCTCGGCGCCGGTGATCTGGCCCTGGGCGCCTACGGTGGGTTGGAAATACAGCACCAGTTCTTCACCGCCCTGCAGGCCATCGCGCAGGTCAAACTCCATGGCCACCCAGCTCTCCAGATCAGTCTGCATGCTGACGTCAAAGAAGCGCAGCGTGTTGCGGCCCGCGGCCTTGGCCTGGTACATCGCCAGGTCGGCCTGTTTGAGCAGATCTTCGACGCTGTTGCTGTGCGCATCAAACAGCGTGATGCCCATGCTGGGCGAGCTGTGGTGTTCGCGTCCGGCCAGGTCGTAGGGTTGGTTCAGTGTGGACAGAATCTTCTTGCCTACGCTGTCGGCCTGCATGGCGGCAGCGTGTGATTCAGGTTCTAGGTCTTCCAACACCAGCACAAATTCATCACCACCCAGGCGTGCCACGGTGTCGGCCTCGCGCACGCAGCCCGACAGGCGCTGGCCCACCTGTTGCAGCAGCAGGTCGCCCACATCGTGGCCCAGTGTGTCGTTCAGTGTCTTGAAGTTGTCCAGGTCGATGAAGAGCAGGGCGCCGCGGCGGTGGTGGCGGGCGTTGGTGTGCAATGCGCGCTTCAGTTGCTCCAGCAGCAGGCGGCGGTTTGGCAGACCGGTCAGCGCGTCGTAAAACGCCAGGCGGTGGATCTCTTCGCCGGTCTGCTTTTGCTGCGAGATGTCGCGCCCTATACCGTGGTAGCCACGGAATCGCCCGTCGGCATCGAACATGGGTGACCCGCTGACGCTGGCCCAATGCGCCTTGTCACCGGTATTCGGGCGGCGGATTTCCAGATCCCTAAAAGACTCGTGGGCGTTCAAGGACTTGCGGTGGGCGTCCCAATCGGCCTCGCTCATGTTGAGGCAGGGGATCTCCCAGCGGGTCTTGCCCAGGTGCTGGTCCATGGTGAGCCCGGTGCTGTGGTAGACCTTGCCGCCCAGCACGGTGAACCGGAAGTTCTCGTCCTGCTCCCAATACCAGTCGGATGACAGCTCGGTCAGCGCCCTGAACCGCGCTTCGCTTTCGCGCAGCGTAGTCTCGGTTTTTTCGCGCTCGGTCACATCCACAAAATTGACCTGTATCGCGGGCATGCCGTTGTGCGTGATGGGCGATGCCTGGATTTCTACGTCGATGCCGCGGCCATCGCGTCGTATAAATTTCTCCACTTGCACGGGCATCGGTCTGCCGGTGGCCAAGCTTTTGGCGACGCGGTCGGCCACCATGCCGCGGTAGCGCGGGTCCACCATGTCCATCATGGGCAGGCCCACCAGCTCAGCTTCGTCCCTGGCGCCCAGGATGGAAATGGCCGCCGGGTTGGCATATACCACCAGCCCATTCTGGTGGATGCCAATGCCGATGGGCGACCATTCCACAAGTGCGCGGTAGCGGGCCTCACTGTCCTGCAGCTCTGCCTCTACGCGTTTGCGTTCAGTCAATTCGGTGTTGCTGCCCGATAGCCGCAATGGCTCACCTTGCGGGCCACGTTGGATGTGCGCGCGCAAATCCACCGGCACGTAGTGGCCCCGCTTGTGGCGTAGCCGACATTCAATCTGCCAGATGCTTCCCGTGCCCTGCAAAGCGGTGGTGAAGCTGTGGTCTATGGCCGTGGCGTCCTCCGGGTGGAACACGCTCGCCATCAACTTGGAAGTTGCAGGCAATTCGGAATCTACATACCCCAGCATATGCCACCAATTGGGGGAGAAGTAGACCTCTCCCGTGCCCAGATCCCAGTCCCATGGCGCCGCATCCATGCCGCGCAGGATCAGGTCCCAACGCGCATGTTTATGCGTGTTTGTCGTCGGTTGCCCAGCCAGGGTGTTTTCCATAGCTGGGCATTATGGCGTCTCCCGATGTACGTGTCGGTGGCTCAGGCAGCAGTCTTTTCGACGTGGCCCTGGCGGGTGTACAGGAAGTCTATGACCGCTTTGCGGTAACCCAGGTACTGGGCGCTGTCGGCCAGCGCCACGCGGTTGCGCGGGCGCGCCAGCTCCACGCTGAGCACATCGCCAATGGTGGCGGCCGGGCCGTTGGTCAGCATGACGATCTTGTCGGACAGCAGCACGGCCTCGTCCACGTCGTGCGTCACCATCACCACCGTACTTTGTGTGCGGGCAACAATCTCCAGCAACTCGTCCTGCAGCTTGGCGCGGGTCAGTGCGTCCAGCGCGCCAAAGGGTTCGTCCATCAGCAGGACTTTGGGTTCCATGGCCAGCGCCCGTGCAATGCCCACGCGCTGCTTCATGCCGCCACTGATCTCGCCGGGGCGTTTTTGCGCGGCAGGGGTCAGGCCCACCATGGCCAGTGCGGCATCAGTGCGGGCCATTAACTGGGCCTTGTTCTCGGATGGGGCTCCTGCGTTTTTGGAGCCCGCGCCAAACACGCGTTCCACGCCCAGGTAGACGTTCTCAAAGCAGGTAAGCCATGGCAACAGCGAATGGTTCTGGAACACGACCGCGCGCTCGGGGCCGGGGCCGGCGATCTCGCGGTTGGCGCACAACAGCGCGCCCTCGGTCGGCATGGTGAGTCCGGCAATCAGGTTCAGCAGTGTGGACTTGCCGCAGCCGCTGTGGCCGATCAGCGTCACAAATTCGCCCTTGGCAACAGTCAGGTTGATGTTGCGCAGCGCGGGGAACAGGCCCTTCTTGGTTTTGAAGGTCTGGGCGACGTTCTGGATCTCGATGTATTTCAGGCTGCTCATGACTTCACCTCTTCAAACGTAAATGCCGTAGCGATCTTGATCAGCGCGTATTCCAGGACCAGGCCGACGATGCCGATCACAAAGATCGCGATGATGATGTTCTTGACGTTCAGGTTGTTCCACTCGTCCCACACCCAGAAGCCAATGCCCACGCCACCGGTCAGCATCTCGGCCGCCACGATGACCAGCCACGCGGTGCCCACGGCCAGGCGCACACCGGTCAGCATGTAGGGCAGCACGGCGGGGAACAGAATCTTGGTGACAATCTTCCACTCCGACAGGTTTAACACACGCGCCACGTTCATGTAGTCTTGCGGCACGCGCTGCACGCCCACCGCCGTGTTGATGACCATGGGCCAGATCGAGCAGATGAAGATGGTCCAGATGGCGGCGGGGTTGGCACCCTTGAACACCAAGAGGCCAATCGGCAACCAGGCCAGCGGCGACACCGGGCGCAGCAGGCTGATCAGCGGGTTGAACATGCGGCCCAAAAATTCAAAGCGGCCAATCGCAAAACCGGCAGGGATGCCCACCGCCGCGGCCAGACCAAAGCCCAGCGCCACGCGCTCCAGCGACATCAGCACGTTCCAGCCCACGCCCTGGTCGTTGGGGCCCTTGCGGTAGAAGGGATCGCTGAACAGCACCACGGCCTGTTTCCACGTTTCCCACGGGCTGGGGATGCTGCTGGCCGTGCCGATGCTGACCAGCGCCCAGATGCCCACGAGCAAGCCCAGGCCCATGACAGGTGGCAGCACGGCCATCAGCGTGGCGCGCCAGTCCCACGGGGCGCGGGTGGCAGTGCGGGTTGCTGCTGGAGCGTCCGCAGCTGGAACCTCTAAGTCTTTTAGGCCGCTAGCCCTCGTGGAATGCGCGTGAGCAGCTTCTTTTTTGATAGCAATATTTTCGCTGGCTGCGGCGAGGGGGGAGTGGAAAACTGCGCTGACCATGGTGATCTCCTTAAGCTTTGATCTTGAAACCGTCGGCGTATTTCTTGGGGTCCTTGCCATCCCAAACTATGCCGTCCATGAACTTGGCTGAGCGCATTGCGTCCTTTGGAATCGGCGCCTTAGCAGCGGTAGCGGCCTGCTTGTAGATGTCGATCTGGTTGACCTGTTTGGCGACCGCCAGGTAGTCGGGGTGGTCCTTCAGCAAGCCCCAGCGCTTGTGCTGGGTCAGGAACCACATGCCGTCGGACAGGTAGGGGAAGGTCACCGCGCCGTCGTTGAAGAACTTCATGTGGTTGGGGTCGTCCCAGGTCTTGCCCAGGCCGTTCTGGTAACGGCCCAAAATGCGCTGGTTGATCGCGTCCACGCTGGTGTTCACATAGCTCTTGTCGGCAATCGTCTCGGCCATCTTGTTCTTGTTGGACAGGCTAGCGTCTATCCACTGGCCGGCTTCGATAATGGCGGCCGTCACGGCGCGGGCAGTGTTGGGGTACTTCTTCACGAACTCGCCGGTGGTGCCCAGCACTTTTTCGGGATGGTCTTTCCAAATGTCTTGCGTCGTCGTGGCGGTGATGCCGATGCCGTCGATGATGGCGCGGTGGTTCCACGGCTCACCCACGCAGTAGCCGTCCATATTGCCGACGCGCATATTGGCCACCATCTGCGGTGGTGGCACGGTGATGACCTTGGCGTCTTTCAGCGGGTCAATGCCATTTGCCGCCAGCCAGTAGTACAGCCACATGGCGTGGGTGCCCGTGGGAAAGGTCTGCGCAAAGGTGTACTCGCGCTTTTCAGAAGCCATCAACTTGGCCAGGCCGGGTCCGTCCACGGCACCCTTGTCGGCGAGTTTTTTGGACAGTGTGATGGCCTGGCCGTTGTGGTTCAACGTCATCAGCACGGCCATGTCTTTCTTGGGGCCGCTGATGCCAAGGTGCACGCCGTAGATCAGGCCGTACAGCGCGTGGGCAAAGTCCAGCTCGCCGTTGACCAGCTTGTCGCGCACGCCGGCCCAGCTGGCTTCTTTGCTGGGGATGATCTTGACGCCGTATTTCTTGTCGAAGCCCAGCACGGAGGCCATGACCACGCTGGCGCAATCGGTCAGCGGGATAAAACCGATCTTGACCTCAGTTTTCTCTGGCGCGTCCGACCCGGCGGCGTAGACCACAGAGCGCAGTGCGGGCGATATGCCAACGGCGCCTAGCGCGGCGGATTGCAGCACTTTGCGGCGGCTGAGGTGGTTGTGCAGGAAGTCAGTCATAGCAAGCAGCTTTCATCAGTAATAAAAAGTTGGCGTTCAGGAACGAAAAAAGGCGTCCTCACACGGCACGCAGCTTGTTGAAAAGCCGCGTACCGGTGGGGACGCCTTTGTCCGGGGTTGACGCGCGGTGCCCGACGTTGGGCTCCGCTTGTCTATGACCATCCTTGGTCTCGTAGGGGTATACGCAATGAGCGTGCCAGATATTTTTAAGCTCTGAGGCCAGATCGGCAAGCTAGCCACCGGGTGGGGTGCAACCAGCACCAAGCTTGTGCGCAGCAAACGCCCAAAGCAGTGCAGGCCTCAAGAAATGCCCGCAACCTGCCGAAAACAAATCCATGACCTCCAAGATCGAAACCATCCGGCCCCACACCAACCGCAAGGTGCCCGTTGAGCAGTGGCCCGAGTCGCTGGAAATACTGCGCCACCTGGCCGCGCAAAACAAGGCGCTGACGATACGGGAACTGGCGCATGACGTTAGTGCACCCGAGATCTCCACGCGCAACCGGCTGGCGCGGCTGGAAGTGTTGGGCGCTGTAGAGGCCACACGGTCCACCGCCGCACTGGGACCAGGCCGCTACGTGACCTGTGCGCACTATGCGATCACGCAGTATGGGCGGGACTGTGCGGTGTCGCGCGGCAAGCCAGCGGATGCCATGCCCAGGCTGTGCGTCAACAGCGTGTTTGCGCTGGCTCGGGCGATGAATTTGGGCTAGCCCAACAAATCCATCGCGTCGAGCATGCGCTGGGACACGTCCACTACTTTCAGCCCCTTGTCCATTGCGGACTTGCGCAGCTTTTCATAAGCGGCCTGTTCGCTAAGGCCCTGGCGCTGCATCAGCAGGCCCTTGGCGCGGTCGATGATGCGCCGGTTCTTCAGCTCAGTGTTCAGGTCTTGCACCTCGGTCTTTGCATCGGCCAGCTCGGCACGCAAGGCTTGGTCTTGCTCAAAGCGGGCCATGGCCACATCCAGAATCGGACGTATGCGCTCGGGCGACAAGCCCGCAACGATGTAGGCTGATACACCGGCCGCCACAGCAGCGCGCGCATTGGATGTGTCGCTGTCATTGGTAAACATCACGATCGGGCGGCGGGCGTCTCGCGTAGCCATGACCACGTGCTCCAGTGCATCACGTGCCTCACTTTCGGCATCCAGGATGATGATGTCGGGCTGCAACTGGGCCAGGCGCTCGTGCAAAAAAGTGTCTGCCGGCAACACAGCAATCAGATTGAAGCCACTCTCGAGCAACCCAATGCGCAGGCTGCGTGAGCGCTCGGCCTGATCTAGCGCCTGGGTGTCGCCAGGGTCAGCGATGACCAAGTCCGGGGCAATAACGACGATGCGAAGGGCTTCTTGCATGGCGCTCTCCACGCAATATCCGCGCCAACCTAAGGTTTGCGCCAGTAGTGGTATCGCCATGCGGTCGTGAAACCGGCGCGCCGGTACAGCGCCAGTGCTGCGCCGTTTCCTTCTTCCACCTGCAGAAATACGCGCGTCAGGCCTTTTTGTGTCGCTGTATCGGCAAGACCGCCAAGCACGCGGGCGGCCAGGCCACGGCCACGGCTATTCGCGGCGGTGCGCATACCGTGGATGCTGGCCCAGCCCTGACTGAGTGATGCTGTGCCTGCAGCGACCGGTTGGCCGGCCTCTTGCACACTGGCGTAAATACCATAGCGACTGCGGCTAAGCGCCTGTACGCGGTGCGCGCCGTCGACCGGGTCAAAGCCGTCGCCGAGGTAGACCGCAGACCAAGCCGGAGTGGGCGTGGGGCTGACATAGGCGGGCGCGGCGTGGCAGATGCTGCGCATCTGCTGCACCGTGCCCACTTGCACCAGCGTGGGCTGCTCGGCACGGTAGCCGCGGTGGCGCAGTTCGGCGTGGATGTTGTCCAGGCCCGTTACATCGGCGACGCGAAAGGCTGCCTGCAGGCCTCGATCGGCGTACAGGGCTTCGATGTTGGCAATGTGCGCCGTATCCAAGCCGTGATGGCGTAGCGGCACGGCGCTCTTGGCGCGACCTATGGTGGAGTTATCGAGGGGCAGCAGCCAATTCTTTATTTCCACAACCGTTGGTGGGGCCACTGCGTCCAGGGTTGCGCGCTCAAGTTGCGCAATGTCGCGGTCGGATAGCGGGAGTGAAAAGGTGGACATGGGCATATTTTGCACGCTGCGGGTGCGGCTGATGAGGGCCTAAACTCTGGGGGTATGGCTGATGAAAATTTTCTGGTGTTGGGTATCGAATCATCGTGTGATGAAACCGGCGTGGCACTGGTGCAGGCGCGCACTGAGGGTGTGCCCGTTTTGTTGAGCCATGCCCTTTACAGCCAAATCGACATGCACCAGGCCTTTGGCGGTGTGGTGCCCGAGCTGGCCAGCCGCGACCATATCCGCCGCGTGTTGCCGCTGACACAGGAGGTGTTGGAGGGCAGTGGTCGTTCATTGGCCGACGTAGACATCGTGGCCTATACCCGCGGGCCGGGTCTGGCGGGTGCGCTGTTGGTGGGGGCCGGTGTGGCCTGCGCGTTGGGTGCGGCACTGGAGAGGCCAGTGTTGGGTGTGCACCACCTGGAGGGGCATTTGCTGTCGCCATTTTTGAGTGCCGATCCACCGCAGTTTCCGTTTGTAGCCTTGTTGGTGTCCGGCGGGCATACCCAGTTGATGCGGGTGGATGGGGTAGGGCGCTACGCGTTGTTGGGAGAGACGATTGACGATGCAGCCGGTGAAGCCTTTGACAAATCCGCCAAGCTAATGGGCCTGGGTTACCCCGGCGGGCCGGCGCTGGCGCGCATGGCAGAGCAGGGCGACCCTGCGGCCTACAAATTGCCGCGGCCTTTGCTGCACAGCGGTGATCTGGATTTTTCGTTCGCAGGGTTGAAGACTGCGGTGCTGGTGCAAGCGCAGCGCATGGTGGCTGCGCAGGCCGCATTGGCGGCCGGACTGCCCGCGCCGACTGTGCAAC
This sequence comes from Rhodoferax sp. ZS1R8, assembly GCF_056521325.1. NCBI lineage: Bacteria > Pseudomonadati > Pseudomonadota > Betaproteobacteria > Burkholderiales > Comamonadaceae > Rhodoferax > Rhodoferax sp. ZS1R8. The sequence goes on from NZ_JBWMBA010000002.1 coordinate 950,136, forward strand.
CCAATGGCGGAAGCACTGAAGGTTTTGATGCGCTAGGGGTGCAGCAACGCAGCGATTTGGCGGCCTCCACGCAGGCAGCTATTGTGGAGGTACTGTTGAAGAAGTCGATAGCCGCGTTGAAGCAGACCGGATTGCAACGCCTGGTGGTGGCTGGCGGTGTAGGTGCTAACCGCAGCTTGCGAGAACACCTCAATGCGGCGTGCGCCAAACGCAATGTGCGCGTGCACTATCCGGAACTGCATTTGTGTACCGACAACGGCGCCATGATTGCCATGGCCGCTGCGATGCGCCTACAAAGCGGTTTGCAGCAGGCTACCAGGACCTACGCGTTTGATGTCAAGCCGCGTTGGCCGCTGGATAGCCTTTAGAAAGGGCTTACAGAATGGTCAGTTCGGCAGCGTTGCTGACGGGAAGCTTCTTGACCAGTTTCAGGGTCAAGACGCCGTTTTCGAGCTTGGCTTCGCTGGTTGCGGTGTCAATCTCCAGTGGCAGCTCATAGGCGGCGCTGTAGCGGCGCGCGGCTCCTTCCTTGCTGGCCATACGGACGATGGCGCCTTCGACGGAAATGCTCAACTGGTCCTTGGCAATGCCGGGCATGTCCAGGGTCAGCGTGAAGCTGGTTTCATCCTGGGTATAGCTGACAGCTTTGTTCGCACTGGTGTGCAAGGCTTGCTCCATGAAGCGCTCCAGTGCACGACCATTGTTGGCATAGGCTTGGCGGTGCAGGTGAGGATGGGCGGTAGTCGCGAAAAACATGGTGGGTACTCCTAGTACACTGCGCGGCTCTCACAGCGATCGCCGCATGAATCTAAGCTGCGACTCGTCTTCTATTTTTCAAGAAAAAAATCACATGTTTATTCTTCACCGTTGGGTCTTGAAAACGGTATCGACGGCGTTATCTATTTTGCCGTTTGCCGTCAGTAGCGCACTAGCGCAATCCCCCGCAGCACCGGCCATCAAGCTGGCCATGGTCGAAGCCCTGAGCGGCCCCAACGCCAATGCGGGGGAGGCTGTTTTTCGCAACCTGGCTTGGGCGGTTGAGCGTGTCAATGCACGCGGTGGTGTGAAGTTGCCCGCGTCCGCCGGCGGCAACCAGATGTTGGTGCTGGAGCGCTACGACAGCAAGGGGCAGAACGAAGAGGCTTTGTCGGTACTGCGCTCAGCCATCGACAACGGCGCACGCATCGTGTTGCAGGGCAATTCTTCGGCCAATGCAGCGGCGCTGATCGATGCGGTCAACAAGCACAATGAACGCGACCCCGCGCGCCGCATGCTATTCCTGAACTACTCCGCAGTGGACCCGGTGCTCACCAACGAAAAGTGCAGCTTCTGGCACTTCCGTTTCGATGCCCATGCCGACATGCGCATGGCCGCGCTGATGGACGTTATCAAGGACGACAAGGCGCTCAAGGGCGTGTACCTGATCGGGCAGGACTACAGCTTTGGCCAATCGGTTCTGCGCGAGGCGCGGCGCCAATTGGCTGTGCTGCGGCCAGATGTGGCCGTCGTCGGTGAAGAGTTGCACCCCATGGCGCGCGTCAAAGACTTCCTGCCCTATGCCAACAAGATCAAGGCCAGCGGCGCTGGTGCGGTCATCACCGGCAACTGGGGCAATGACCTGACACTGCTGATCAAGGCCGCCAAGGAGGTGGGCTTTGAGGGCAAGTTCTACACCTTTTACGGTAATGCGTTGGGTGCACAGGCTGCCATTGGCGATGCGGGTATCGGCAAGGTCGTAGCAGTTGCTGACTGGCTGCCCAATGTGCAGACGGCGGGCAGCGAGGCTTTTTACAAGTCGTTTCGCACGCGCTACCCATTGGCGGCAGACGACTATGTGCACATGCGCATGCAGTTGATGATCGAGGCGTTGGCGCAGTCCATCGAGTCCGCTGCCGGCAAACAGGCTGGCCTGGACATTGCAGCAGTAGCCGCGCAGTTGGAGAAAACCAAGGTCAACTTAGCCGGGCAGGCCGGCAGCATGCGCGCTGCTGACCACCAATTCCAGCAACCACTGGTGGTGGGGGTCATGGACCGCCAAGGCACGCCGGGCGTCAAATTTGACGTGGAAGGCTCGGGCTACGGCTTTCGGGTGATCAAGACCCTTGCACCCGAAGCAGCCGAGTTGCCAACCAGCTGCAAAATGCAGCGCCCGTAGAGCAGAAGGGCGTGGTGGGAGGGTGTTTGTACACAATACCGCCAACCGGGCTATAATCGACAGGCTTTGTATTCGGCAAGGCGCACGCCAGGAGCAGTTCCAGCACCTGGCGCAAGTTCAGAAACCAGGGACCCGCGGCTAATCAATGGCCAGCATGGGTCCCGACATGACAGGAAAATCGACATGATCGCATCCAGCATCAAAGCCGCTGTTGTCAAAGACAACGCTCGCAGCCCATCCGATACCGGCAGCCCAGAAGTGCAAGTTGCATTGCTGACCGCCCGCATCAACGAACTCATGCCCCACTTCAAGACCCACGCCAAGGACCACCACGGTCGCCGCGGCCTGGTTCGCATGGTGAACACTCGTAAGAGCCTGTTGGCCTACCTGAACCGCGTAGACCACGACCGCTATGTTGCTCTGATCGCCAAGTTGGGTCTGCGTAAGTAAGCTGCGTACATTAGCGCTGCACCAAATGACAGACGCCTGAGTTAGTTCACTAGCTCAGGCGTTTTTTACTTCGGAGACGGCAAAAACAGGGCGAAGCTGTGTCATTCCACGGAAATTGGCGGTTCTTTCAACCGCAGTTTGAGTTTCTCTGGAATGGCATCGTGTTCTGCGTTGTTGCCTCCGGGCTTGGCAGGTGGCCTTTACCTGCCAGCGGGTTCCCGCACTATCAGGAGATAAAACAATGAGCATTTTCAACAAAGTCACCAAGACCTTCCAATGGGGTCAACACACCGTCACGATGGAAACCGGCGAAATCGCGCGGCAATCCACTGGCGCCGTGCTGTTGGACATGGACGGTACCGTCGTTTTGGCCACCGTCGTTGCCAAGACCGAAGGCAAGCCCGGCCAGGATTTTTTCCCCCTGACCGTTGATTACCTGGAAAAGTCTTACGCCGCTGGCAAGATCCCCGGGAGCTTCTTCAAGCGCGAAGGCCGCCCTAGCGAATTTGAAACCCTGACCAGCCGCCTGATCGACCGTCCGATCCGCCCACTGTTCCCCGAAGGTTTCTTCAACGAAGTGCACGTGGTTATCCACACCGTGTCGTTGAACCCTGAAGTCGATGCCGACATCGCTGCCATGATTGCCGTGAGCGCTGCTCTGTCCATCTCTGGCGTGCCGTTCAACGGCCCCATCGGCGCAGCCCGCGTGGGTTACGTCAATGGCGAATACGTATTGAACCCTGGCCAGACCGCGCGCAAAGATTCCATCATGGATCTGGTTGTGGCCGGTACTGAAGCCGCTGTGCTGATGGTCGAGTCCGAAGCCCAACAGCTGTCCGAAGAGATCATGCTCGGTGGTATCGTTTACGGCCACGCGCAAGGCAATATCGCCATCAACGCCATCCACGAGTTGGTGCGCGAAGCTGGTAAGCCGGTGTGGGATTGGAAGACGCCTGCCAAGGACGAAGCCCTGATCGCCAAGATCGACGGCCTGGCCAAAGCCAAGCTGGAAGCCGCTTACCAAATTCGCAACAAGCAAGCCCGTACACAAGCCTGCCGCGCCGCTTACTCCGAAGTCATGGCTGCATTGAAGGCCGACGGCGCTGCGTTTGACAACGTCGCCATCGAAGGCCTCCTGTTTGAAATCGAAGCCAAGATTGTTCGCGGCCAGATTCTGGCTGGTGAGCCCCGTATCGACGGTCGTGATACACGCACTGTGCGCGCTATCGAAATCCGCAACAGCGTGCTGCCCCGTACCCACGGTTCGGCCCTGTTCACGCGTGGCGAAACTCAGGCTTTGGTTGTCACTACGCTCGGTACCGAGCGTGATGCACAACGTATCGACGCTTTGAGCGGCGATTACGAAGACCGTTTCATGATGCACTACAACATGCCTCCGTTCGCCACTGGCGAAACCGGTCGTGTGGGCACGCCCAAGCGCCGCGAAATCGGCCATGGTCGTCTGGCCAAGCGCGCACTGGTTGCAGTGTTGCCAAGCAAGGAAGACTTCCCTTACACCATGCGTGTCGTGTCCGAAATCACTGAATCCAATGGCTCCTCAAGCATGGCCTCGGTCTGCGGCGGCTGCCTGTCGTTGATGGACGCCGGCGTGCCGATGAAAGCTCACGTGGCAGGTATCGCCATGGGTCTGATCAAGGAAGACAACCGCTTCGCGGTGTTGACCGACATCTTGGGTGACGAAGACCACCTGGGCGATATGGACTTCAAGGTTGCAGGTACCACCAACGGTATTACCGCACTGCAGATGGACATCAAGATCCAAGGTATCACCAAGGAAATCATGCAAGTCGCTTTGGCCCAGGCCAAAGAAGCGCGCATGCACATCCTGGGCAAGATGCAAGAGGCGATGTCGGAAGCCAAGACCGAAGTGTCCAATTTTGCGCCGCGCCTGTTCACGATGAGGATCAACCCCGAGAAGATCCGCGACGTGATCGGCAAGGGTGGCTCCGTGATCCGTGCGCTGACCGAAGAAACCGGCACCCAGATCAACATCGACGAAGACGGCACCATCACCATCGCATCCGCCGATCCAGCGAAGGCCGAAGAAGCCAAACGCCGCATCGAGCAGATCACCGCCGAAGTCGAAATCGGCAAGGTCTACGAAGGCCCCATCACCAAGATTTTGGACTTCGGTGCATTGGTCAACCTGCTGCCCGGCAAGGACGGCCTGTTGCACATCAGCCAGATCGCACACGAACGTGTCGAGAAGGTGTCCGACTACCTGACCGAAGGCCAGATCATCAAGGTAAAGGTCATGGAAACGGACGAGAAGGGTCGTATCAAGCTGTCGATGAAAGCTTTGATGGACCGTCCGGCCCAATCCTCAGACCAAGGTTGATACATCAATTTGCTAGCAATTCGATAGCTGCTTACGCTCGCTGGGCGAGGGCTATCGGTTGAAATAGCTATGAAAGTTATCGAAATTTCCTCCTTTGGCGGCCCGGACGTTCTGCGTTTGGGTGACCGCCCCCTGCCGGTTGCCGGCGCGGGCGAGGTGCTGGTACGCGTGCGGGCGAGCGGCATCAACCGGCCAGACGTGTTGCAGCGCGTAGGCATGTACCCGGCGCCTGCCGGTGCTTCGGATATCCCGGGGCTGGAAGTTGCGGGCGTCATCGAAAGCGGTGACGTACAGGCCATGGCGCAAGCCGGGCTGAACGTGGGCGATAGCGTGTGCGCATTGGTGGCGGGTGGCGGTTACGCAGAGTATTGCGTGGCGCCCATCGGCCAATGCCTGCCGGTTCCGCAGGGCTTGAGCGATGTCGAGGCGGCTTCGCTGCCCGAGACATTCTTCACCGTATGGAGCAACGTGTTTGACCGTGGCGGTTTGCAAAGCGGTGAAACCCTGCTGGTGCAGGGCGGTACCAGCGGCATAGGCGTCACGGCCATCCAGATCGCCAAGGCCTTGGGTGCCAAAGTGATTGCCACGGCTGGTAGCGATGAAAAACGCGCTGCGTGCCTGGCCTTGGGTGCTGACCACGCCATCAATTACAAGACGCAGGACTTTCAGGCCGAGGCTTTGCGCCTGACCGATGGTCGTGGCGTCGATGTGGTGCTGGACATGGTTGCTGGCAGTTATGTCGCCAAGGAAGTGCAGTGCCTGGCGGAGGATGGTCGTCTGGTCATCATCGCCGTGCAAGGCGGTGTGCAGGCAGAGTTCAATGCGGCCTTGGTCATGCGCAAGCGCTTGACCATCACCGGTTCGACCTTGCGTGCGCGTCCGGTTGCTTTCAAGGCCGCCATTGCCAAGGCTTGTTTGCAAAAGGTGTGGCCTTTGTTGGCTGCAGGACGCGTCAAATCGGTGGTGCACAGTGTGTTCCCGGCGGTGGATGCTGACCATGCCAGCGGCAGTGGTGCGTCAAGGGCCCATGCGCTGATGGAATCCAACCAACATGTTGGCAAGATTGTTTTAACTTGGGGTGCAGCATGAAAAAACAGCTGATTGCAGGTAACTGGAAGATGAACGGCTCTTCGCAGTCCAACGCGGCCCTGGTGTCGGCGCTGGCGGCGGGTGCTGCGAATGCCCAGTGCCAGATCGCGGTTTGTGTGCCAGCACCGTATTTGGGCCAAGTGCAGTTGCTGGTGGCGGGGACCCGTATCGATTTGGGCGCGCAAGACGTGTCTCAGCACGAATCGGGTGCCTTCACCGGCGAAGTGTCTGCCGGCATGTTGCGCGAATTCGCAACCCGTTATTGCCTGGTGGGTCATTCGGAGCGCCGCCAGTACCACGGCGAAACCGACGCGGTGGTTGCGACCAAGGCCCAGCGTGCTCTGGCGGCCGGCATCACGCCCATCGTTTGCGTGGGTGAGACGCTGGCAGAGCGTGAAGCAGGGCGTACCGAAGAAGTGGTCAAACGCCAGTTGGCGGCGGTGATCCATACCAACGGGCATTGCATCAGTGAAATCGTCGTCGCTTATGAGCCCGTATGGGCTATCGGTACCGGCAAGACTGCGAGCCCGGAAGAGGCGCAGCAGGTGCATGCGGTTTTGCGTGCGCAGTTGCATGCAGCAACCGAGCACTCTGATCGGGTACTGATTTTGTACGGCGGCAGCATGAACGCAGCCAACGCGGCGCAATTGCTGTCTCAGCAGGACATTGACGGCGGACTGGTCGGGGGCGCGTCCCTCAAAGCCGCAGATTTTTTAACCATCATTGCTGCGGCGCGCTGAGTAGTTCAGCGCCCACAGCGAATTTCCCGTTTTTAGGAGTAGAGAATGAACGTTGTTTTGACAATTATTTTGACGGTTCAAATGTTGGCAGCCCTGTCCATGATCGGACTGATACTGGTGCAACATGGCAAGGGCGCTGACATGGGTGCGGCTTTCGGCAGTGGCGGTTCGGGAAGCCTGTTTGGCGCCAGCGGCAGTGCCAATTTCCTGTCCCGCGCGACCGCGGTAACCGCTACGATTTTCTTTGTTTGCACATTGGCGCTGGCTTATTTCGGCAACCTGCGCACGGCCACGTCCAGCAGCGTTCTGGAAAGCACTGCAGTAGTGGCACCCGCTGCTGAGCAGGCGGCCCCTGCCCCCGCGGTTGCAGCCTCGGGCGTTGGGCAGATTCCCGCCAAGTAAAGCCTTGTATCCCTGTTTTAATTGCCTTGCCCCCAAGGGGCGAGGGGTAAATTCAGGGTAAACTCTATGCTTGTCTGAAAAGCGAAATACCTCCGGGTTCCTCATGCAACGCAGACGCATATAAAAGCCGCCGTCGTGGTGAAATTGGTAGACACGCTATCTTGAGGGGGTAGTGGCGAGAGCTGTGCGAGTTCGAGTCTCGCCGACGGCACCAAATTGGTATATGACCTGCTGGCAATCTAGCCAGGTCTGAAGCGGTGATAAGAAAAGCACAAGATGAACCTCGATCAATATCTTCCTGCACTCTTGTTCATCTTGGTTGGTATCGGCATCGGTGTTGCACCGCAGGCCATCGGCTACATCCTAGGCCCCAACAAGCCGGACCAGGCAAAAAACTCCCCGTACGAATGTGGCTTCGAAGCGTTTGAAGACGCACGCATGAAGTTTGACGTTCGCTATTACCTGATCGCGATTCTGTTCATCCTGTTCGACTTGGAGACTGCGTTTTTGTTTCCTTGGGCTGTTGCGCTCAAAGAATTGGGTTTGTTCGGCTTCTTGATCGGTGTCGAGTTCGTTGGCGTGCTGACCATCGGCTTTGTGTACATGTGGAAGAAGGGTGCCCTTGACTGGGAGTAACAAATGATTGAAGGTGTACTAAAAGAAGGTTTTGTCACCACCAGTTACGACTCGGTGATGAACTGGGCTCGGACCGGCTCGGTATGGCCCATGACATTCGGCTTGGCATGCTGCGCCGTCGAGATGATGCATTCGGCAACCGCGCGCTACGACTTGGCTCGATTCGGCGCCGAGGTCTTCCGCGCCAGTCCCCGCCAGTCCGATTTGATGATCGTTGCCGGTACGCTGACCAATAAGATGGCTCCTGCATTCCGCAAGGTGTATGACCAGATGTCTGAGCCACGCCGTGTCATCAGCATGGGTTCGTGTGCCAATGGTGGTGGCTACTACCACTACAGCTATTCTGTGGTGCGCGGCTGCGACCGCATCGTGCCCGTCGACGTATACGTACCTGGCTGTCCGCCGACGGCCGAGGCTCTGATCTACGGCATCATGCAACTGCAACTCAAGATTCGCCGCACTGAAACCATCGCGCGGGCCTGAAGGGTTTATGACAACATTTTCCGTAACGCCTGAGACCACTCAGGCGGCCGTTCTTGCGGCCTTGGGTGACAGACTGAAGCGCAGCTCCATCTCCCTTGGGGAGGTCGAGGCCGTGGTGTCTGCTGATGACTACCATGCAGCGGCGCAGATGCTACGTGATGCACCGGGCTGCAAATTCGAGCAGCTGATGGATCTGTGCGGAGTGGACTATTCTGAATACAGGGGCGGTGCCTACGATGGGCCGCGTTTCTGCGTGGTCATCCAATTGCTGTCCGTGAGCCTGAACCAGCGTTTGCGCCTCAAGGTGTTTGCAACGGACGACACCATGCCTATTCTGAAATCTCTGACCGATGTGTGGGCCGCAGCCGATTGGTACGAGCGTGAGGCTTTCGATCTGTTTGGCATCATGTTTGATGGCCACAGTGACCTGCGTCGCATCTTGACGGACTACGGTTTCATTGGCCATCCATTCCGAAAAGACTTTCCCACCAGTGGTTACGTGGAAATGCGTTATGACGCCGAGCAGGCCCGTGTTGTGTACCAGCCGGTCACTATCGAAAGCCGAGAGATTACGCCACGGATCATTCGTGAAGACAACTATGGGGGCCTTAACTAGGTTTGATCCATGGCTGAAATAAAAAACTACACCCTCAATTTCGGACCGCAGCACCCTGCGGCACACGGCGTGTTGCGCTTGGTGCTGGAGTTAGACGGCGAAGTGATCCAGCGGGCCGATCCGCACATCGGTAATCTGCACCGCGCCACGGAGAAGCTAGCCGAAACCAAGACCTATATTCAGAGCCTGCCCTACATGGACCGCCTGGACTATGTGTCCATGATGTGCAGCGAGCACGCCTATTGCCTGGCCTTGGAGCGGATGCTGGGCATTGAGGTGCCCATCCGCGCGCAGTACATCCGCGTTATGTACGCCGAAATCACGCGCTTGCTGAACCACCTGATGTACCTCGGTTCGCACGGTAATGATTGCGGAAGCTCCACCATCCTCATCTACACCTTTCGTGAACGCGAAGACCTGTTTGACATGTACGAAGCGGCCAGTGGTGCCCGTATGCACGCGGCCTATATCCGCCCAGGTGGCGTGTACCGCGACCTGCCGGACACCATGAATCAGCATAAGGCCAGCAAGGTTCGCAACGCCAAGGCCGTTGAGGCGCTCAATCGAAATCGCAAGGGGTCCTTATTGGACTTCATTGATGACTTCACCCAGCGCTTCCCCAAGTGCCTGGAGGAGTACCACACACTGCTGACGGAAAATCGCATCTGGAAGCAACGCTGTGTGGGTATCAGTCCGGTGACGCCCGAGCGCGCGTTGAACTTGGGTTTTACCGGTGCCATGCTGCGTGCGACCGGCCTTGCCTGGGATTTGCGCAAGCAGCAGCCCTATGACGTCTACGACAAGCTGGATTTTGATATCCCCGTTGGCAACACGGGAGACGTGTACGACCGTTACCTCGTCCGCATGGAAGAGATGAAGCAATCCAACCGCATCATCAAGCAGTGCGTGGATTGGCTGCGCGTCAACCCCGGCCCGGTAATCACCGACAACCACAAGGTGGCCCCGCCGTCACGCGAATCCATGAAGACCAGCATGGAAGAGCTGATCCACCATTTCAAGCTCTTCACGGAGGGCTTCCACGTGCCCGAAGGTGAGGCATATGCGGCTGTGGAGCACCCCAAGGGCGAGTTCGGCGTCTACATCATCAGTGAAGGTGCCAACAAGCCCTATCGGTTGAAGATCCGTGCGCCTGGTTTTCCGCACTTGGCGGGTCTCAATGAACTGGCCAAGGGCCACATGATTGCCGATGTGGTGTCCATCATCGGTACCCTGGATATCGTTTTTGGAGAGATTGATCGATGATCTCTGAATCTACCAAGGCACGCTTTGCCAAAGAAGTAGCAAAGTACCCGGCTGAGCAGGCCCAATCTGCGGTGATGGCCTGTTTGGCCATCGTGCAGCAAGAACTGGGATACGTGAGTACCGACAGCGAAGCCGAAGTTGCGCAATACCTGGGCATGGCGCCCATGGCCGTGCACGAAGTCACGACGTTTTACAACATGTACAACCAGCGTCCCGTTGGAAAGTACAAGCTGAATGTGTGCACCAATCTGCCGTGCCAGTTGCGCGAAGGCCAGAGCACGCTGCAGTATCTTGAAACCAAGCTCGGTATCGCCATGGGGCAGACCACGGCAGACGGCATGTTCACACTGCAGCAGAGCGAGTGCCTGGGCGCGTGCGCCGACTCTCCAGTCATGCTGGTCAATGACCGCTCCATGTGCAGCTTCATGACACCTGAGAAGCTGGACCAGTTGGTGGACGGCTTGCGGGCGGTGGAGAACAAATGATGACGGCCCAGCATATGCTTTCCCAGTTTCGCGCCACAGGCGTGCAGACCTGTTTCCATGACCGCCACATCAATCCGCAAATTTTTGCAGGTTTGAATGGTGCGAACTGGCGTTTGAAGGATTACGAAGCGCGCGGTGGCTACCAGGCGCTGCGCAAGGTTTTGGGTATCGGCGGTGGCGAGCCCATGACACAAGACCAGGTCATTGCAACGGTTAAGGAATCCGCCCTGCGCGGACGTGGTGGTGCCGGCTTCCCGACCGGTTTGAAGTGGAGCTTCATGCCCCGCCAGTTCCCCGGCCAGAAGTACCTGGTCTGCAATTCTGACGAGGGTGAGCCCGGCACGTGCAAAGACCGTGACATCATGGAGTTCAACCCCCATATCGTGATCGAAGGCATGGCCATTGCCGCCTTTGCGATGGGTATAACGGTGGGCTACAATTACATCCACGGCGAAATTTTCTCGACCTACGATAGGTTTGAAGAAGCATTGGAAGAAGCGCGTGCAGTCGGCCTGTTAGGCAACAATATCCTGGGCAGCAACTTCAGCTTCCAGTTGCATGCAGCCCATGGCTTTGGTGCCTACATCTGCGGCGAAGAAACTGCTTTGCTGGAATCGCTGGAAGGCAAAAAAGGCCAGCCCCGCTTCAAGCCCCCGTTCCCAGCCAGTTTTGGCCTGTACGGCAAGCCGACCACCATCAACAACACCGAAACCTTTGCAGCAGTCCCCTGGATCATCCGCAATGGTGGCCAGGCCTATCTGGAATGCGGCAAGCCCAACAACGGCGGAACCAAGATCTATTCGGTCAGCGGTGATGTCGAAATGCCGGGCAACTTTGAAGTACCCATGGGTACGCCATTCTCCAAATTGCTGGAACTGGCGGGTGGCGTTCGCGCCGGCCGCACGCTGAAGGCGGTCATCCCGGGCGGATCCTCGTCACCCATCCTGCCCGCATCCATCATGATGGACTGCACGATGGACTACGACTCCATTGCCAAGGCCGGCTCCATGCTGGGTTCCGGCGCGGTCATCGTGCTGGACGACAGCCGTTGCATGGTCAAGAGCCTGCAGCGCCTGAGCTACTTCTACATGCACGAGTCCTGTGGCCAGTGCACACCCTGCCGTGAAGGCACCGGTTGGTTGTCACGCGTGGTGGACCGTATTGAAACCGGCCATGGCCGGCCTGCCGATATGGACCTTCTGGACAGCGTGGCCAATGACATCATGGGCCGCACGATCTGTGCGTTGGGCGATGCGGCAGCGATGCCGGTGCGCGCCATGATCAAGCACTTCCGGCACGAATTTGAGCACCACGTCACGCACAAGACCTGCATGGTCCCCGCGTACGTTTGAGCGAGTAATACATGATAGAAATCGAACTCGACGGTAAGAAGGTTGACATTGTCGAAGGCAGCATGATCATGCATGCGGCCGAGAAGGCAGGCACCTATATTCCCCATTTCTGTTACCACAAGAAGCTCAGCATTGCGGCCAATTGCCGCATGTGCCTGGTCGATGTGGAGAAGATGCCCAAGCCCATGCCGGCGTGTGCGACCCCCGTTACACAGGGCATGATCGTCCGCACCAAGAGCGACAAGGCGATCAAGGCACAAAAGTCCGTCATGGAGTTTTTGCTGATCAACCACCCGCTGGACTGCCCCATTTGCGACCAGGGCGGTGAGTGTCAGCTGCAGGATTTGGCCGTGGGTTATGGCGGCTCCTCGTCGCGCTACGAAGAAGAGAAGCGCGTCGTGTTCCACAAGGATGTAGGCCCGCTGATTTCCATGGAAGAGATGAGCCGTTGCATTCACTGCACGCGCTGCGTGCGCTTTGGCCAGGAGATTGCCGGCGCCATGGAGTTGGGCATGTCGCACCGGGGCGAGCACGCCGAAATAGAGGCCTTTGTTGGCCTCTCGGTGGATTCTGAACTTTCGGGCAACATGATCGACATTTGCCCCGTTGGCGCGTTGACCAGCAAGCCATTCCGTTACAGCGCCCGCACCTGGGAACTGTCGCGCCGTAAGTCTGTCAGCCCCCATGACTCCACGGGAACCAACCTCGTGATCCAGGTGAAGAACAACACCGTGATGCGGGTTGTGCCACTGGAAAACGAAGCGGTCAACGAATGCTGGATTGCCGACCGTGATCGCTTCTCCTACGAGGCGTTGAACGGCCCCGAGCGGCTCGCCGCGCCCATGCTGAAGCAGGGTGGTGTATGGAAGAGTGTCGATTGGCAGACCGCACTGGAATATGTGGCCCATGGCCTCCAGGGCATCAAGGCCTCCCATGGCGCTGCGTCTATCGGCGCCCTGGTCAGCCCCCACAGCACGCTGGAAGAGCTGTATCTGGCCGGTGCACTGGTGCGTGGCCTGGGCAGCGAGAATATTGACTACCGTCTGCGCAATGCTGACTTTGCCGCCAGCCAGGACGGCGTCCGTTACCTGGGTATGCCTATTGCAGAGCTGTCCAACTTGGAGCGCGTGCTGGTCGTTGGCTCCAACCTGCGCAAAGACCATCCACTGTTTGCCCAACGTATTCGCCAAGCAAACAAGCGCGGATGTGTGGTCAACGTGGTCAACGCAAAGTCTGCCGATTGGGCCATGCCCATCCGCAACAGCGTCTTGGTTCCTGCAGCCCAATGGGTGCAGGCCTTGGCCGATATCGCGTCGGTCATCGCGGCAGAGAAGGGCGTTCCTGCCCCTCTGAGCGGTCAGGCTACTGACGCGGCAAAAAGCATCGCCCAGTCCTTGTTGGGCGGCGAACGGAAAGCCATTTTGTTGGGCAATGCCGCGGCGCACCATGCACAAGCTGGTCAACTTTTGGCCCTTGCCAACTGGATTGGTACGCAAACGGGTGCAGCTTTCGGCTACCTGACCGAAGCTGCGAATACCGTCGGCGCCCAACTGGCAGGCGCTATGCCCGGTGCCAAGGGCCTGAACGCTGGGCAAATGCTGTCGGGTGGCCTGAAGGCGGCTATCCTGCTGAACAACGAACCGGAGTTCGACTCGGCCGCTGGTTCCGCAGCTGTGTCGGCGCTGAAGCAGTGCGAGATGGTTGTAACGTTGAGCCCATTCCAGGCCAATATGGAATGCAGCGATGTGTTGCTACCGATTGCTCCCTTCACAGAAACGCCAGGTACCTTTGTCAGCGCCGAAGGGCGGGTGCAAAGCTTCTATGCCGTCGCCAAGCCCCTGGGTGAGACCCGTCCCGCGTGGAAGGTGTTGCGGGCCTTGGCCAATATCCTGAATCTGCCCGGGTTTGAATTTGAGTCTGCGCAAGAGGTTTTGCAGCACATGCATGCCGACAACGCGGGTGGTGCGCCCGGCCAAGTACCAGCGAACCGCCTGAGTAACAGCTGCGCGCTGCAAGCGCCTGCGGCAGCAGCGGACGTGGAGCCTTGTGTGGCCAGCATCTACCAGTTGGACAGCATTGTTCGGCGTGCGCCGTCCTTGCAGCTGACTGCGGACGGCCGCGCTGGCGCCAACCAGGCCGAAGCAGTCCAGGAGGTGTTGGCATGATCGACGCGCTCTACAACTTTGGCTTGGGACTCGTTGCCGGGCAGTGGTGGACGGATCTGGCGTGGCCCATCGTCTGGGCGTTGATCAAGATTCTTGCAATCGTGCTTCCGCTCATGGGCGTTATTGCCTACACGACGCTGTGGGAGCGCAAATTGCTGGGTTACATGCAAGTGCGCCATGGCCCCAATCGCGTAGGACCTTTTGGCTTGCTGCAGCCTATTGCTGACGCATTGAAGTTGTTGACCAAGGAAATCCTGGTTCCGACCGCCGCCAACAAGGGCCTGTACTTTTTGGGTCCTGTGATGACGATCACACCGGCTTTGGCTGCGTGGACTGTGATTCCGTTTGGCCCCGAAGTGGCCTTGTCGAATATCAATGCCGGGCTGCTGTTTTTGATGGCGATTGCAGGGATGGAAGTCTACGGGATCATTATTTCCGGTTGGGCTTCAAATTCCAAGTACGCTTTTCTGGGCGCGATGCGTGCTTCCGCGCAAATGGTCAGCTATGAGATCGCGATGGGCTTTTGCTTTGTGGTCGTCCTGATGGTGTCGTCCAGCATGAACATGACGGACATCGTGATGGGTCAAGGCCAGGGCCATTTCGCAAGCATGGGGTTGACCTTCCTGTCCTGGAATTGGTTGCCCTTGCTGCCAATCTTTGTCGTCTATGTGATATCGAGCATGGCCGAGACCAACCGCCACCCCTTTGACGTAGTCGAGGGTGAAGCGGAAATTGTTGCGGGCCACATGGTCGAGTATTCCGGCATGTCTTTCGCGATGTTCCAGTTGGCGGAATATGCCAATTTCTATCTGGTGTCGTTGCTGGGTACCCTGCTGTTCCTCGGTGGTTGGATGTCGCCCATTGACACCCCGCTGCTGAACTGGATTCCCGGCTGGATCTGGTTGGGTCTCAAGGCCTTCATGTTCATGTCGTTCTTCATCTGGGTGCGCGCAACGTTTCCGCGTTTTCGCTATGACCAGATCATGCGCTTAGGTTGGAAAGTGTTCATTCCAGTGACCTTGGTCTGGCTGCTCGTGATTGGCGCCTGGATGCAATTGCCCGCCCCCTACAACATCTGGAAATAACGGTCTCATCTATGTCTTCAAATACCGTTGCTCATAAGCCGTTGGCGTTTTCGCTAAAGGATTTTCTGTCCAGCTTTGTGATGTGGGAACTTCTGAAGGGCTTGGCCCTGACAGGCCGCTATGCTTTCCGTCGCAAGGTCACGCTCCAGTACCCAGAGGAGAAGACGCCACTGTCGCCACGTTTTCGTGGCCTACACGCGTTGCGCCGTTATGAAAACGGCGAAGAGCGTTGTATTGCCTGCAAACTTTGCGAAGCCGTGTGCCCAGCCATGGCCATCACCATCGAGTCGGAAATGCGTGACGACGGTTCGCGCCGGACGACCCGCTACGACATCGACCTGAACAAGTGCATCTACTGCGGCTTCTGCGAAGAGAGCTGCCCGGTGGACTCCATTGTGGAAACCCAAATTTTTGAGTACCACGGCGAGTCCCGCGCTGACCTGTACTTCACCAAGGACATGCTGCTGGCCGTAGGCGACCGTTATGAGACCCAGATCGCGGCCAATCGCCAGATCGACGCCAAGTACCGCTGACTCTCGCAAGAAAGAATTTGAATCATGAGTGTCACGACTGGTCTGTTTTATGCGTTTTCCGCGATCATGCTGTTTGCAGCATTTCGCGTGATCACGGCCCGCAATCCGATACATGCCGTTCTGTTTTTGGTGCTGACGTTCTTCCAGGCGTCGATGATCTGGATGCTGCTCAAGGCGGAGTTCCTGTCCATCACACTGGTGCTGGTCTATGTTGGTGCGGTGATGGTGTTGTTCCTGTTCGTGGTGATGATGATGGATGTCAACATCGAGAATTTGCGCCGCGGATTTTGGAAGCAGTTTCCGATGGCGGCTTTTATCGGCGTTGTCATTGCCTTGGAAATGTCCGCTGTGTTGATGGGTGGTTTTCCAAAAGTGGATGAGCCGGGTGCTGCAGTGCAGGCCGTTGTAGGCGCATCGAACACCAAAGAACTGGGCAAACTGCTGTACACGCAATACCTTTACCCGCTGGAAGTTGCAGCTGCCATTCTGTTGGTGGCCATGATTGCGGCGATTGCGCTGACGTTGCGCGCACGCAAGGACTCTAGATTCATCAGTGTGTCGGACCAGGTGCGCGTCAAAGCAAAGGATCGCCTCTCTGTGGTCAAGTACGCGGCGACCCAAGTGGCGCCTGTGACCCCCGCTGCTCCAGAGGAGAAAAAAGCATGATCCTGACACTTGGACACTTTCTGTCGCTGGGCGCCATCCTGTTTGCACTGTCTGTCGTGGGCATTTTCCTGAACCGTCGCAACCTCATCGTGCTGTTGATGGCAATTGAACTGATGCTCTTGGCGGTGAACACCAATTTCATCGCGTTCTCGCATTACTTGCACGATATGCATGGCCAGATCTTCGTATTCTTCATCTTGACAGTGGCGGCCGCCGAGTCCGCTATTGGCTTGGCGATTTTGGTGCTGCTGTTTCGCAACAAGTCCAGCATCAGCGTGGACGAACTCAATACGCTCAAGGGTTAGATCTACATGTACCCCCACGCTTCTCACTTCGTGTATTTGCTGCCCCCCGATGGGGCACATCCCGCCCTTGGGGCGGCCCTTCGGGCGGTCTAACATATGAGTCAAACCCTTTCTGCTTCTACCTTGCTGTGGGTGCCTCTGGCACCGCTCGTGGGCTCCATCCTGGCCGGCGTGCTGGGAACGCAGTTTGGTGGCAACGTGATCGGCCGCCGGGCCAGCCACTCCATCACCATTTTGGGCGTGTTGATCGCCTTCATTGTTTCGGCCATGACGCTGAAGTCGGTCGCCGTAGACGGCGCTCGCTTGAACGAAACCCTCTACACCTGGATGGTCGTCGGCGGCCTGAAGATGGAGATCGGCTTTCTGGTCGATGGCCTAACCGCCATGATGATGTGCGTAGTCACCTTTGTGTCGCTGATGGTCCACTTGTACACCATTGGCTACATGGAAGAAGACGAAGGCTACAACCGCTTCTTCTCCTACATCTCGCTGTTCACCTTTTCCATGTTGATGCTGGTCATGAGCAACAACATGCTCCAGTTGTTCTTTGGCTGGGAAGCCGTGGGCTTGGTGTCCTATCTGTTGATTGGTTTCTGGTTTAACAAGCCAACAGCCATCTTCGCCAACATGAAGGCGTTTCTGGTCAACCGCGTAGGCGACTTTGGTTTCATCCTCGGCATCGGGTTGATCGCGGCATACGCTGGCACGCTGAACTACACCGAAGCATTTGCGAAGTCTGCCGAGTTGGCTGCGCTGACCCTGCCTGGCACCGAGTGGATGCTGATCACCGTCATCTGCATCTGCCTGTTCATTGGCGCCATGGGCAAATCTGCGCAGTTCCCATTACACGTGTGGTTGCCTGATTCCATGGAAGGTCCCACACCGATCTCTGCGCTGATCCATGCGGCCACGATGGTGACCGCCGGTATCTTCATGGTGACGCGCATGTCGCCGTTGTTTGAGCTCAGCGACACTGCCCTGAGTTTCATCATGGTGATCGGTGCGATTACCGCTTTGTTCATGGGTTTCCTGGGCATCATCCAGAACGACATCAAACGCGTGGTTGCGTATTCCACGCTGTCGCAGTTGGGCTATATGACCGTGGCGCTGGGGGCATCAGCCTACTCCGTGGCAGTCTTCCATTTGATGACACACGCCTTCTTCAAGGCTTTGCTGTTCCTCGGTGCTGGCTCGGTGATCATGGGCTGCCACCACAACCAGGACATCCGCTGGATGGGTGGACTGCGCAAGTACATGCCCATTACTTGGATCACATCCTTGCTGGGTTCGCTCGCACTGATCGGTACGCCGCTGTTTTCTGGTTTTTATTCCAAAGACAGCATCATCGAAGCGGTGATGGAGAGCCATTTGCCCGGCGCCAGCTTTGCGAAGTTTGCTGTGTTGGCCGGTGTCTTTGTGACTGCGTTTTACTCCTTCCGTATGTACTTCCTGGTGTTCCATGGCAAAGAGCGTTTTGACCAGAATCCGGACGCGCACCATGATGATGCCCATGCTGAGCCGGATCCGCACCACCACCACGATGACCACCACGTGCCACACGAGTCTCCATGGGTTGTGACCGTGCCACTGGTGGTGTTGGCCATTCCATCGGTGTTTATCGGCTATCTGACGATCGACGCCATGCTGTACGGTGAGTTCTTCAAAGACTCCATCACCGTCAACACCGCGTTGCACCCGGCCATGAAAGAGTTGGAAGAGATGTTCCACGGCCCGTGGGCCATGGCCATCCATGCGTTGACCAGCTTGCCGCTGTTGCTGGCTGCTGCTGGCGTGGCGCTGTCGTACGTCTTTTACATGCTCAAGCCCGAGTGGCCTGCAGCTATCAAGAAGACGTTCATGCCAGTGTTCAACCTGCTCGAAAACAAGTACTACCTTGATTGGATCAACGAAAACATCCTCGCCCGCGGCGCACGCGCGCTGGGCACCGGTTTGTGGAAGGGTGGAGACCAGGCCATCATTGATGGCACGTTTGTGAATGGATCCTGGAAGTTAGTGGGCTGGATCTCCGGGGCAGTGCGCAAGCTGCAGACCGGCTTCCTGTACCACTACGCCCTGGTGATGATTTTGGGCATTTTTGTGCTCATGACGTACTTTGTTTGGCTCAAGTAGGAGAAGAAGAAAATGGGATTGTTGAGCCTGGCGATTTGGACGCCTATCGCGTTCGGTCTGGTCTTGCTGGCGCTGGGGCGTGATGAGCAGGCAGGTGCCGTGCGCTGGCTTGCCTTGGTTGGTGCGGTGGTCAGTTTCCTGGTTACATTGCCTCTGTACACCCACTTTGATACGTCGACAGCTGCAATGCAATTCGTCGAAAACGTCGCGTGGATCGACCGTTTCAATGTCAAGTACCACCTTGGAGTGGACGGTATCTCGCTGTGGTTTGTGCTGTTGACGGCCTTTATCAACGTGGTAGTCGTCATTGCTGGCTGGGAAGTCATCACGCGCCGCGTCAACCAGTACATGGCCGCGTTTTTGATTCTCAGCGGTCTGATGATTGGCGTGTTTTCCACGTTAGATGGCCTGTTGTTCTACGTGTTCTTCGAAGCCACGTTGATCCCGATGTACCTCATCATCGGCATCTGGGGTGGGCCGAACAAGATTTACGCTGCTTTCAAGTTCTTCCTGTATACGCTGCTGGGTTCGCTGCTGATGCTGTTGGCCCTGATCTTCCTGTACACCAAGTCCGGGGGCAGTTTTGATTTGGCGACCTGGCATGCCCTGCGCCTGGATAGCAGCAGCCAGACCCTATTGTTCTTTGCGTTCTTCGCGGCGTTTGCGGTCAAGGTGCCGATGTGGCCCGTCCACACCTGGTTGCCCGACGTGCACGTGGAAGCGCCGACGGGCGGTTCTGCCGTGCTGGCCGCCATCATGCTGAAGTTGGGCGCCTACGGTTTCCTGCGCTTCTCATTGCCCATCGCGCCAGATGCTGCGCACGAGTGGGCGTGGTTGATGATTGCACTGTCGCTGACCGCTGTTGTGTATGTGGGGCTGGTGGCCATGGTCCAGCAGGATATGAAGAAGCTGGTGGCCTATTCATCGGTCGCGCACATGGGTTTTGTGACACTTGGCTTCTTCATCTTTATTGACCTGGGCATGTCTGGTGGTCTGGTGCAAATGATTGCCCACGGCTTTGTGTCTGGCGCGATGTTCCTGTCTATCGGCGTGCTGTATGACCGTGTGCATTCGCGTGAAATTTCCAGCTACGGTGGCGTCGTCAATACCATGCCCAAGTTCGCAGCCTTTGCACTGTTCTTCTCCATGGCCAACTGCGGCCTGCCTGGCACTGCAGGCTTCGTCGGTGAATGGATGGTCATACTGGCGGCCGTCAAATTCAACTTCTGGATTGGCTTTGCCGCAGCCTCTGCACTGGTTTTTGGTGCGGCATATACGCTGTGGATGTTCAAGCGCGTCTACCTGGGGCCTGTGACCAATGACGACGTCAAGGGGTTGAAGGACATCAACGCACGCGAGTTCTTGACCATGGCCCTGCTGGCGGCCGCTGTGCTGTGGATGGGGGTCTATCCCAAGCCGTTTACCGATGTCATGGACCCCTCGGTCGCGCAACTGCTCAAGCATGTTGCGACTTCCAAGTTGTGAACTGATCAAACTGAATTGAGAGACGAAAGATGATTGACAAAATCAGTTGGATCGCGGTTTTGCCCGATTTGGTCTTGCTTACGATGGCTTGTGTCATCGCCTTGATGGACCTGGGCGTCAAGAGCGCCATGCGCGGAAAAACGTATGCCGTCACGCTGTTGACACTGGCGGTTGTAGCCTATCTGCAAGCCGATATTGCGCTCAGCGGTGAGACTCTGTATGGCTTTGGCAACATGGTCGTTAGTGATTCCATGGGTAACTGGCTCAAGGTTTTTGCGACCGTGTCTGTCATGGTGACGTTGGTCTATGCGCGTCCGTATTCTGCCCACCGCGGCATGCTGCGCGGCGGCGAGCTGTTTACGCTCAGTATGTTTGCGCTGCTGGGCATGTCGGTGATGATCTCCGGCAACAACTTGCTGGTGCTCTACATGGGCCTGGAGCTTTTGACGCTGTCAAGCTACGCACTGGTCGCCTTGCGCCGCGACAACGCAACTGCCACCGAAGCCGCGATGAAATACTTCGTGCTCGGCGCCATGGCGTCAGGCTTCCTGCTGTATGGCATGTCGATGCTGTACGGTGCGACAGGCTCGTTAGACATTACGGCCATCTTCAAGGCTATTGCGTCGAATCAAGTCCGCCACCAGGTTCTGGTGTTTGGTCTGGTCTTCATTGTTGCGGGTCTGGCTTTCAAATTGGGCGCTGTGCCATTCCACATGTGGATTCCCGACGTCTACCAGGGCGCTCCCACTGCCATCACACTGATGATTGGCGGTGCTCCCAAGCTGGCAGCGTTTGCAATGACGATGCGCCTGTTGGTCGAGGGCATGTTGCCACTGGCCCTGGATTGGCAGCAAATGCTGCTGATGCTCGCGGTAGGATCCTTGCTGATCGGCAACCTTGCCGCCATCGCGCAGACCAACGTGAAGCGCATGCTGGCGTTTTCCACGATTTCACAAATGGGCTTTGTGCTGTTGGGCGTCATGTCTGGCGTGGTCAGCGGCGATTCGCTGAGCTTCACCGCAAATGCGTACAGCTCTGCGATGTTCTATGTCATCGCCTACGTGCTGACCACGTTGGCCAGCTTCGGCATCCTGTTGCTGTTGTCGCAAGAAGGTTTTGAGACGGAAGAGATTGCAGACCTGGCAGGCCTGAACCAGCGTAGCCCTTTGTATGCTGGTGTCATGGCCATTTGCTTACTCTCGCTGATGGGTATTCCGCCACTGGTTGGCTTTTACGCCAAGCTGGCTGTATTGCAGGCGCTGGTGGCTTCGGGCCAGGCCTTCCACATGGGCATCGCAGTTTTTGCGGTCATCATGTCGTTGATCGGCGCCTTCTATTACTTGCGTGTCATCAAGGTCATGTATTTTGATGAACCTATCACGGCCAGTAGTGTCGTGGCCCCGCTGGATGTCCGTCTGGTGTTGTGCGTCAATGGCGCGTTGGTGCTGGTTCTTGGTATGTTTCCCGGTGGCTTACTGCTGCTGTGTGGCAACGCCATTCGCAAGATGCTGGGCACTTGACCAACCTGCTAGAGACCCGTAGCTCCAGCCAAGAGGTCTACCAAGGCCACTTCCTGCACGTCCTCAAAGATACGGTAACGCTGCCAGACGGTAGTAGCGCCGTGCGCGAATATGTCGTGCACCCCGGGGCGGTCATGGTCGTCCCGCTGTTGGCAGACGCTGACGGTGGTCTGCTGGTGGTGCTGGAGCGCCAGTTTCGCTACCCCATAGGGCAGGTCATGGTGGAGTTCCCGGCTGGTAAGCTGGACCCGGGCGAACCGTCGTTAGCCTGTGCGCAGCGCGAACTGCTGGAAGAGACCGGCTACTCCGCACGACAGTGGGCACGGGCAGGGCAGTTGCATCCGACGATCGCCTACTCCAACGAGCACATCGACATCTGGTTCGCCCGCGGCTTGAGCCTGGGCGAGCGCCGCCTCGATGTCGGTGAGTTCCTGGATGTGTTCACCGCTACACCTGGGGAGCTGCTGGGCTGGTGTGCAGATGGCACCGTCACCGACGCCAAAACCCTGACCGGCACCCTGTGGCTGCAAAACGTGCTGAGTGGCGCCTGGTCACTGGACTGGCAAACCGTTGCATGAAAGTGCTGGACCTGCAATGCGCGCTGGGCCACGTCTTCGAAGGTTGGTTTGCGTCGGAGGCCGATTTTGTGAGCCAAAAGGAGAGGTCGCTGGTGCAGTGTCCGGTGTGCGGGGATCCCTCCGTCGTCAAGAAGTTGAGCGCACCGCGGCTGTCACTGTCGAACCTGCGGGCAAACCCGTCCGAACGCGAGGGTAAATCGGTGGAAGCCCTGGCGCCTTCCGCGCAAGCAACGGTTGCGCCCGTGGACGCGTTGCTGGCCTTCGCGCACCGTGTGCTGGCCCAGACCACTGACGTGGGCAGCCAGTTTGCGGAAGAGGCACGCAAGATGCACTACGGCGAGACGCAAGCACAGAGTATTCGCGGCACCGCCACGGTGGAGGAAACCCACGCGCTGGTGGACGAAGGTATCGACGTGCTGGCTGTTCCGCTGCCCGCCTCGCTAAAGGGGCCGTTGCAATAGTGGTTGTGGCAGCAGCGTCAGCAGGCCCTAGGCCGAGATGTTGACAATACGCCCGGTGGTCTGACCCTGACTGTTGACCACGGGCGCTGCCTTGGCGACCGTTTTGAGCGGGTTACCACGTTGAGCCCGCTCCTCACCGCTCGCGTTGTATAGCTGCTCAATGAATTTTTGCACCTTCAGCGGTACTTCAGACGTGCTGTTGGCCCTGGGCGCGGAGTAGGTGGGCTCTTCTCGCTGGTTGCGGTCAGAAAGTTTGCGGACATTTTCCTGGCTTCTGCTGGCTTTGCGTTCTGCATCGTCCGCCTGCGCCCGTAAATCGCGTGCATTGGCTTCCGCCTGGTCGGCCTGGCGGCGTGCCTGCTCCAGTCGCGCCCGACCCTGCCTCGCCTGGATGGACGGCGTAGCGCTGTTGGTGGCGGTGATAGCAACCATGGCCAAGGCGGAAGAGGGGAATGCGGCCGTTAAGCCGTTACGTTCAGCATTCGCCCCGTCTGTTGGCCTTGCGCATTGATCACGGGCCTGGCCGGTGGTTGGGCCTCTTTGCGCGCCTCGGGCGTCTTGGGTTTGTTCTCGGGTTTGGGTTCGGGACGGGCTTCCGTGTTGCGCTTGGGAGCTGGTGCTGGTTGAACCGCTGGCTTGTTAACTACGTTGACATCCATGGTGAACTCCCGGGTGTGGATACGTTTATTTTACTGACGCACCACACCATTTACAAGCACCATGGGCGCCCCGGGCACCCGGTCAGGCATTGAACTGCAGCGCAGCCAAGCCTGCGTAGACACCGCCGTGTGTCACCAGTTCGGCGTGGGTCCCTTGCTCCACTAGGCGTCCGTGGTCCAGCACCACGATCCGGTCGGCCTTTTGCACGGTTGCCAGCCGGTGGGCCACCACCAGCGTGGTGCGGTCGCGCATCGCGGATTCCAGCGCCGCCTGCACCATGCGTTCGCTTTCGGCGTCCAGCGCACTGGTGGCCTCGTCCAGCAGCAGCAACGGCGGGTTCTTCAGCATGGCGCGTGCGATGGCGATGCGCTGGCGCTGCCCGCCCGACAGGCGTACGCCCCGTTCACCAAGAAAGGTGTCATATCCCTCGGGCAGGGCGGATATGAATTCGTGCGCAAACGCTGCGTGCGCAGCGGCCTTGACCTCGTTGTCCGAAGCCGAGGGCTTGCCATAGCGGATGTTCTCCATCGCACTGTTGGAAAAGATGACTGCATCTTGCGGCACGATGCCGATGCGATGT
Organism: Rhodoferax sp. ZS1R8; assembly: GCF_056521325.1. Classification (NCBI taxonomy): domain Bacteria; kingdom Pseudomonadati; phylum Pseudomonadota; class Betaproteobacteria; order Burkholderiales; family Comamonadaceae; genus Rhodoferax; species Rhodoferax sp. ZS1R8. Next base: position 974,334 of record NZ_JBWMBA010000002.1, read on the forward strand.
CGCAAGGACTCCAACGACATTTCCCGGGTGTTGACGCCGTCCAGCACGATGCGGCCGTGTGCCGGGTCGTAAAAGCGAAGCAACAACTGGAACACTGTGCTCTTGCCCGCCCCGCTCGGCCCGACGATGGCAACCGTTTGGCCCGGCTGGATGTCCAGCGAAAAGTCTGCAAGGGCTTGCTGCAGCGGTCGCGAAGGATAGTTGAATGTGATCGCTTCGAATTTGATAGCGCTACCGGTAACAGGCGCGGGGGCTAGAACCGGATTCGCAGGTGACACTATCGGCGATTGGGTGCCGAGCAGCTCCATCAGGCGCTCCGTCGCCCCAGCGGCGCGCAGCAGGTCGCCGTAAACCTCGCCCAAGATGGCAAAGGCACTTGCCAGAATAATGACGTAGACCACGGTTTGCCCCAGATGCCCGGCCGTGATGCGGCCGGCGACGACCGCCTGCGTGCCCTGGAATAGCCCCCACAGCAAGGCGGCAGAGGTTGCGATGATGATGAAAGCCACCAGCACCGACCGCGCCCGGGCGCGGCGAATGGCGGTATCAAAAGCGTCGTCGGTGGAGGTGGTGAAGCGCTGTGTCTCCCGCGCCTCGGCGGTGTAGCTCTGCACTACCGGGATGGCATTCAGAATCTCGGCGGCGATAGAACTGGAATCGGCAATCCGGTCCTGGCTGGCCCGCGAGAGCTTGCGCACCCGCCGGCCAAACCACACGCTGGGCAACACAACCAGCACCAGTACGCCCAGCACCTGGAACATCACATACGGATTGGTCCAGACCAGAATACCTAGCGCGCCAACACCCATGACTACATTGCGCAACCCCATGCTCAGCGACGAGCCGACCACGGTCTGAACCAGCGTGGTGTCGGCGCTCAGCCGCGACAGCACTTCGCCCGTTTGCGTGGTTTCAAAAAACTCGGGGCTTTGCTTCAGCACATGGCTGTAGACCGCATTGCGCAGGTCTGCGGTGACCCGTTCACCCAGCCAACTGACCATGTAAAAACGCGCCGCAGACGATAGCCCCAGCGCAACAGCCACCCCAAACAGCAACGCGAAGTGTTCGCGCATGGCCATGATCTGCTCGCCGCGATCGCCTTTGACCAGTCCGCCATCAATCAGGCTGCGCAGGGCCAGCGGGAACGCCAAGGTCGCTACGGCAGCCATCACCAGGAACACAAAGGCCAGGACGATCCGCCCGCGGTAGGGTCGCAAGAACGGAAGAAGGCCGGACAAAGACTTCGGATTTTGTGATTTGGCGCGTTCGGAGGTCATGAAAATGGTATCTGGGGTGAAAGGCGCAGGATGCAAGCAGCCCCTGATGATAGGCGGCTCGGCAGAGCTGCTGCACTGCCGGGCCAAAGGCGTACACCGGGGCAGGGGGGACGACTCTGCTATTCTTGCAGGAGTGGGAACGTCAACCGCAGATGCCTGAAGTCCGTTTAAGGGGAACAGCGTGCGCACGACGCCCCATCCAACCCACGAGGACTCCCACATGAAACGTATTTTTTTGGCTATCTTGACGGCAGTTGCCACTATTGCGGTGACCAGCCCGGCATTTGCGGATGAGGCGCTGGCGAAGTCCAAGAACTGCATGGCCTGCCACGCCATTGATAAGAAAGTTGTAGGCCCCGCTTACAAGGATGTGGCTAAAAAGTATGCGGGCGATGCCAAGGCCGTTGACATGCTGGCAACCAAGGTCATCAAGGGAGGCTCCGGTGTGTGGGGCCCTGTACCCATGCCTGCCAATGCGCAGGTCAACGACGCAGAAGCCAAGAAATTGGTGGCCTGGGTTCTGTCCCTCAAGTAAAAGCCGCCAACCGTATTAAAAAAGCCCGCTGCATGCGGGCTTTTTATGGGCGCATGGTTTGCCTGCAAGCCGTCAGATGCGCATAGCGGAGGCATAGCCAGTCATCTCCAGGTAGCCACGGCCCACAAGTTTCTGGTTGCTGTCCCAGACCTCGCACAGACCTTCCCAGTAGATAGCTCCAGTGGACATGCGGCTGTCCATTTCCTGGTTGTCCAATACAGCGCGCACGGTGTAAATGTCTGCCGGCGTGCGCACCATCCACTCCACCGGATAGTTGGCCTGACTCAGCGGGCTCTTCCACATCCGCAGCGGCTTGAACACCACCTCGCCGCGGTGGAAGCTGAACAACTTTTCTTTGGCGCGGAACGACCCGCCGTCCCACACCGCGTTGCTTTGCCGGTCGCGCAGGCGAAATGCGGTCAGCGCACTGCCGTCGAACAGGTTGATACCCATCCAGTCCCAGCCCACGGCCTGCGGCGGCATGATCTGCTGGCTCCACTCATGGTCCAGCCACGCCGTGCTGCCAACGCCTACCGTGTGGCGCTTTCCGCGCACACTCAGCTCGCCGGTGGTTTGAAGGTGAGGCAGGCTGTAGTAGTAGCTCGTCTGGTCAGGGGCCGGCCCTTTTTGGGACAGACCTTGCGCGCCCTGCAGCAACACCGGCTGCGTGGCTGCCAGCGTCAAGGCCAGAGAAAAGTCGGTGCCTTGGATGCGTGCCTGCAGATGCTCACCCACGCGAGCCAGCGACCAGTCTTGCAGCGCGATGGCTGTGTCCTGCGTACTAGTCGACGCGGTGTCCAACGTGTTGGGCCCAGGCTCCGCACCTGATCCGCGGGCGATGCGCTGGTCGTGCCACAGCTTTTTTCCCTGTATGTCGGTTACAGCCGCATGCGCAAAGATCAGTTGCCGGGCCGCCAGCCGCGACTGCATGTTTTGCGTCTTGGCAACACGGCTGCGAAAAAACGTCACTTGGAAACCAAAAACTGGCTCGCCCCGGTCGCCGTTGATATACCCGGTCACATACCACCATTCGGTTGCGTAGTCGGGGTGGGCGCCAGCGTCCCGTGGAAACACAATCCGCGCCGATGCGGCTGCCAGTGCGCCCGTCTGAAGTGCGATCCCCGCGCCCAGCGTTGCGCCGAGAAAGCGCCGCCGCGGCAGCGTAAGCATTGATGTGCAGGGGTGAGAAAACGGCATGCCGAACTTTACAAGATTCCACGGCTCACCACGCCCGTAGGGTGTGCACGCGACAAAGCCTACCAGTCTTCTTTAACCGCCAGCACCGCATCCCGCCCGGCCGCCGCCCGCCCAGCAAGCCAGGCCGTCACAGTACCCGCCACCACGACGGACGCAGCCAACGCCAGCAGTCGCAACCCCGGCAGATCCAACTCCATGCTCCAATGAAAGCTCTGCGGGTTGACGACATGCACCAGCACCACGGCCACCGCCAAACCCAAACCCATACCGGCAATGGCGCCTAACGTGGTCCACGCCATGCCTTCGGCGGCCACGACGCCCAACACCTGGCGGCGCGTCAAGCCCAGGTGCACCAAGAGGCCAAACTCTTTGCGTCGCGCCAGCACCTGGGCGCTGAAGGACGCGGCTACCCCAAACAGACCAATACCAATCGCCACCGCCTGCAGCCAGTAGGTCACCGCAAAGCTGCGGTCAAAGATGCGCAGCGTGGTAACCCGCAGTTCGCGCGCCGAGGCAAAGTCCATCAGCTGCCCGGCCTCGCCACCTGGCGTGCCGGCCTGTGCATCCGCCAGTTGGCGCAGCGATTGTTCCAGCGCCGGCAGGTCCGCGTCGGGCTCCAGCCAAAAGGCAAGGTCGTTGACGCGCGTATCGCCGCTCAGGCGCTCAAAATCGGCCTGGTCCATGGCAATGGTGCCAAACTGTCGGGCATAGTCACGCCAGATTCCTGCTATGAAAAACGTAGCTGCTTGCGCCCGTACCGCGGGGGCTAGAGCCCGAAAGTGCTCTGAGAGTGGAGCGTAAACCGCACCCGGGCGAGCTCCGTGTAGATCGGCCATGGCCTCGCTGACATAGATGCCTATTTGCCCCGCAGGCACTGGTAGCGCGTCCCCAATCATCGGCAGGCCGCGGGTTGGCCCGGCCTCAGGTCCCAGCGGCCTGGCAATCAGCGCCACGGCGGGCTGGGCCGGGTCAGGCAGAAATTGCTGGTTGCGCTGCGTGACCACGCGCTGCACGCCAGGCAGGCGCGCTGCAGCCTGCACAAAGCGGGGTTCAAAGTAGGCTGTATCCAGTGTGCTGGCGCCGGCCGCGCTGCGAACATACAGCGCGGCGGGAAGCACTGTGTCCAGCCACTGCATGATCGACGTGCGAAAGCTGGCGACCATTACCGTTAGCGCCACGGCAAGGCTCAGCGCGGCCACGACCCCGCTCACAGCCACGGCGGCACTGCCGCGCACGCGGCGTGCACGCTCCACCGCCAGCAAGGGCAGGGCCCGGCGTGCCACCAGCGGTGCAACCCGGTCCAGCACCACACCCACCAGCCACGGCAGGCCGGCAATGCCACCCACCAAAATCAGAGCAACGCTGGCGTAAGCTGCCAACGGCACGCCCCACACCGGTGGCAGCAGAGCCAGCAATCCACCTGCCAGCAACATGCAGGCCGCCAGCAGCGCGTGGTTGCGGGTAGACGGCGCTGTGCCCAGGCCCTTCAGCGTCTGCGCTGCCGGCAGGCCTTGCGCCCAGCGTGCTGGCCACCACGCGCCTATCAGCGCCGCGGCGATCCCCAAGGCTGCAAACACCACGGCCGCCACCGGGCTCCATTGCAGGGCCGGAGTGGCGCCAGAAAAGTAACCGCCACCCAAGTCCCCGCCCAGCAGCCGCAGGGCCAGCGCTGCCAGACCCGTACCCAGCGCAACGCCCAGTGCACTGCCCACTGTACCCAGCGCCAATGCCTCCAGCAGCACCAGGTGCAGCCGCTGGCGACCAGTCAGACCCAACACGCCCAGCAGCGCAAACTGCGGCGCCCGCCGGCTGACGCTAAGTGCCAACACCGAGAACACCAGGAAGCCGCCAGTGAAAAGCGCCACCAGCGCCAACACTGTCAGGTTGACGCGGTAGGCGCGGGACAAGGTCGACATGCGCTCCAGCGTGTCGCCGGGCTCCGCCAGTTGGGTATTCGCCGGCCAGTCGGGTGCGGCCTGCACGGTGCGCACAAAGGCCGCGCGGTCCACCCCGGCGCGCAGGCGCAGGTCCAGTCGGGTGAGGCGGCCGGGTTTTTCAAAAAGGTCTTGGGCCGCAGCGACGTCCATCACCGCAAGCGGCGGGCCGGCCGCACGCACGGTGCCGGCCACGCGCAACGTCTTGATCCGCAGACCCCATTGCAACTGCACCGTATCACCGGGCAGGCTGCGGCGGGCACTGGCGTTGAGGAACACGGTGTCGGGTGCAAAAATGTCCAGCCGGTCCGCGGTGTCCGACGGTAAAGGCATCAAATCAGGGTTGAGCTGACCCACCTGTAGCGCATCTACGCCTACCATGCGCAACTGCACGCGCGAGGACTCGCCTACAGCCTTTGGGGCAGGCGCGTTGTTCACGTCCTGCGCATTCAGCGCATAGCTGCTGAGTTCCAGCACCGGGCTGGCCAGCGCCACATCCGGATGGCGGGCCATGCGCGCCAGCAGCGCATCGTCAACGCCGGCGGCGGTGCCGGCACGCGCGCGAAGCTCCAGATCCGGCTGGCCGCCCACCGAGCGCACGGCCTGCGCAAACTCGTCCAGCGCGGACGCATTGATCACATGCACCGCAAACGCCAGCGCCACGCCCAGCATCACCGACACCACGGCCGCTGCGTTGCGCCAGGGGTGCTTGCGCAGCTCTTGCCACGAGAAAGTGATCAGCAGGGGCAACAAGGGTGAAGGCATAAGCCGATTGTGATGGGATTCAGCATGGCCAGCGGTGCGGCGCCTGCCCTATAGTGCGTGCTGTTAGAAAAATGTGGGTAAGGACAATCGTTGATGAAAGTCATGGTATTGGGAGGCTACGGCAATTTTGGTGCGCGCATCAGCCACGCGTTGGCGGGCGACGACCGCATCGAGTTGCTGGTGGCCGGGCGCGATGGCGCGCGTGCAGCCGACTTTGCAGCCAAGCTGCCCGGCGGTGCCAAAGGCGTGGCCTTGGATATGCTGGCCGCCGGCTTTGCGCAGTCTCTGCAAGACCACGATGTGGGTTTGTTGATCCATACCGCAGGGCCGTTTCAAGGGCAGGATTACGTCGTTGCCCAAGCCTGTGCAAGGGCAGGCGTGCACTATATAGACTTGGCCGATGGCCGCCGTTTTGTCTGTGACTTTTCACGCGCTTTGCATGGGGCGTTTGACGATGCGGGCCGCGTCGCCATTACTGGTGCCAGCACGGTGCCTGCGTTGTCGTCGGCTGTCGTCGATACGCTGTGCGCGGGGTGGCAGCGCCTGGACAGCATTGACATCTGTATTGCCCCGGCCCAGACCGCACCTCGCGGCGTGGCCACGCTGCGGGCAGTGCTCAGCTACTGCGGTGGCCCCATTGCGGTATGGCGGGGCGGTCGGTGGCACACGCAGATCGGTTGGGCCAGCCCGGCGCGGGTGGCGTTCCACCGACTGCGCTCCCGGATGGCAGCGCTGTGCGACATCCCTGATCTGGAATTGTTCCCCCCACACTTTCGCGTACGTGAGCGCGTGGACTTCAGGGCCGCGCTGGAGGTGGGCTTGTCGCAGCGCGCGTTTGCGGTACTGGCCTGGTTGCGCCGCGTGGGATGGTTGAAAAACCCTGCGGCGTTGGCCGGCGTATTGAATGCCAGCGCCAAGCTGTTCGACCCCCTGGGCTCAGGCCTGGGCGGCATGGTGCTGCGTGTGGCGGGCGCGGACGTTGCCGGCAAACCGGTCAAGCGCGCATGGCATATCGCGGCCGACAACGACCATGGCCCCGAAATCCCCTGCATGGCCGCCATCCTGCTCGCCCGGCGTCTGGCCAGCGGCGAGCCGATGGCCAGCGGCGCCTTCCCCTGCGTAAGCCTGCATGCGCTGGCTGACTTTGCGCCGGAGTTTGCGAAGTGGGGCATGGTCACGGATGTGGTGGAAGAAGCATGATGCCCGCTGAGCGGTCCTGGCTGCGCCTGAGCCTGGTCTTTGTCTGGCTGTGGACGGCCGCAGTCAGCGTGTGGGAACTGCACGGCCAGAGCCGCAGCTTGCTGGCAGCGGGTGGCGTTTCGGACCCGACCGTAGCAGACCTGCTGGTGTTAGCTGGTGCGACGTCGGATGCCCTGCTGGGCCTGTGGCTCTGGTTGCGGCCTTCGCGCCCTGCCTATCTGCTGGCCTTGGCGGCGATGGTGATGATGACGCTGGTAGCCACGCTGCTCAGCCCTGCACTGTGGCTGCACCCCTTGGGGCCACTGAGTAAAAACGTACCCGTTGCCGCAGTGCTGTGGGTTTTGGCACGCAGGCCCGCATGAACACCTACCTGATCGTCAAATGGCTGCACATCCTGTCCAGCGTGGTGCTGGTGGGCACTGGCTTTGGCACGGCGTTTTACCTGTTTTTCACCAACCGCAGCGGCGTGGTCGCGGCGCAGGCTGTGGTGTCGCGCCTGGTGGTACGGGCGGACTGGTGGTTCACCACACCGGTCATCGTATTGCAGCCTGCCACCGGCCTGTGGATGGTGCACCTGGCGGGTCTGCCGCTCAGCACGCCGTGGATTGTGTGGACGCTGGTTTTGTATGGCCTGGCCGGTGTTTGCTGGATACCCGTGGTGTGGTTGCAGGTGCGCATGGCCGCCATGGCGCAAGCGGCGCACGCAAAGGGCGAAGGCTTGCCTGCGGTCTACTGGCGATATGCCCGGTGGTGGGAAGGGCTGGGCTACCCCGCATTCGCGGCCATGCTGGCCATCTTCTACCTGATGGTTGCCAAGCCAGACCTGTAAGCTCCACGCCTTGCACCGAAACCGAATGCCATGAAGTACCGATTTGAATCCCTGATGTCCATCGCCAAGCTGGGCCTGATACCGCTCCTGTTTTTGGCGCTGGGTACTACCCAAACCTCTGCTGCCGAGTTGCGCGTGCTGGCCCACGCATCCTTCACGTTGCCCAAGCCTTTGCTCGCCCAGTTTGAAAAGGAAGCGGGCGTCACGCTGCGCATCACCAAGGCGGGGGACGCCGGCGAAATGCTGAACAAGTTAATACTGACCCGCGCCAACCCGATTGCCGATGTGGTGTTTGGCATAGACAACGTGCTGGCGGCCAAGGCGCTGGGTGCGCAGGTGCTGGATGCCTACGACGGTCCATCCGCCAAGCCCTCCGCGGGCGTGAACACCGTCAGCCTGCCCGCAGGCCTGGTGGCGGTGGACTATGGCTACGTCACGCTGAACTACGACAAGGCCTGGTTTGCGAAGAAGGGCCTTGCCTTGCCCCGGTCCCTGGACGATTTGGCCCAGCCTGCCTACGCCAAGTTGTTGGTGGTACAAAACCCGGCCACATCCAGCCCAGGCAATGCATTCCTGCTGGCCACGATTGGCGCGATGGGCGAAGACAAAGCCTTCGCGTGGTGGGCCGGCATGCGGGCCAATGGCGTCAAGGTTGCCAAGGGCTGGAGCGAGGCTTACTACACGGATTTCACGCACAGCGGCGGCGCGCGTCCGCTGGTGGTGAGTTACGCCAGCAGCCCGGCTGCCGAGGTGTTCTACAGCAAGACCAAGCTGACCGAGCCGCCTACCGGCAGCCTGTCTCTGACCGGCGGCGTGTTCCGCCAGGTCGAGGGCGTGGCTTTGGTCAAGGGCGGCAAGGAGCGGGCGGCTGCCGTCCAGTTCATCGAATTTTTGCGCTCACCGGCCGTGCAGCAGGGTCTGCAGGCAGAGATGTGGATGTTCCCCGCCGACACCGCCGTGCCACGCGTGGATGCCCTGCGCCATGCCGTGGAGCCCACCCGGCATGACATCCCCAGCGCACAGGCCGTTGCCGACAATAACGCGCAGTGGGTGCAGCGCTGGACCAAGCTTGTGTTGAAGTAAAACTGCATGGCAAGTCTGCGTCCGCGCCTGGCCCTGGCGGCTTTTCCACTGGGCTTTCTGCTGGTCGTGCTGGTGGCGCCTGCGCTGCGTTTGCTGCTGGAAGGGGGACAGGTCTCGCTGTGGTTGCCGCTGCAGGATGCATATCTGCGCTGGCGGCTGGGTTGGTCTTTTTTGCAGGCGGCGGTGTGCTGCGTGGCCGCCCTGGGCTTGGGCCTGCCGGTGGCCTGGGTGCTGGCCCGGTTTGATTTCGTCGGCCGCACGCTGGTGCTGCGCGCGCTGATGCTGCCGTTTGTCGTGCCCACGCTGGTCGCGGCCATGGGCGTGCTGGCGCTGCTGGGGCCGCAAGGCCTGCTGCATGAGTGGGGCGGGCCGGACCTGCAGGGTGGCCCCTGGCTGCTGATCTACGGCAATCTGTTCTTCAACCTGTGTCTGGTGGTGCGCGCGGCGACCGAGGCGCTGGGCAATGTCAGCGCATCCCGCGTAGCGGCGGCGCGCACGTTGGGTGCCACGCCGTGGCGAGTGTTTTTGCGCATCGAATGGCCGGCCATTGCGCCTTGGCTGGCGTCCGCCATGTGCCTGGTGTTCTTGTACTGCGCCTGCGGGTTCGGACTGGCGCTGGTGTTGGGCGGACAGGAATACGCGACGGTGGAAGTCGAAATCTACACACTGGTCGCCCACGAGCTGCAATTGGCGCAGGCCGCGTCACTGGCACTGTGGATGGTGATGCTGACCAGCACCGTTGCGCTGGTCTACGCGTTGATCGAGCGGCGCTTGGCATCACCCGTGCGCGCGGACGCCATCGTGCGCAGACGGCCGCGCGGCGTCGCGCAATGGATGAGTCTGGCCGCGGCCGTGGGTGTGCTAACTGTGCTCTGTGCCGCGCCCTTGCTGGCCATCATCTGGCGCGTGCTGGCAGCGGGCGCGTCGGCCTGGGGCGTGCTGTGGGACGGCGCGACGCTGGCCGCGCTGTGGAACAGTCTGCGCTTCACCGTGCTGGCCGTGGCGCTGGCCACCGCGTTGGGGCTGGCACATGCGCTGGCGGCACGCAGATCCCTGCTGTTGCGCACGCTGGTGTTTTTGCCCTTTGTTGTGTCGCCGGTCATGGTGGCATTTGGTCTGCTGCTGCTCTATCCCACGTGGACTGCCAGCTTCAGCCTGTTGGTCTGCGCCTATGCCTTGCTGGCCTACCCATTTGTTGCCAAGTCCATCGCAGCAGGGTTGGACAGCATGCCGGAGCACCTGGCACAGGCCGCACGCACCCTGGGCGCTACACCCAGGCATGTGTTCCGCCGCGTGACGCTGCCGCTCTTACGCCCCGCGCTGCGCCGCGGCATGGCGTTCGCGGCCGCTACCGCCGTCGGCGAGTTTGCCGTCACGCTGTTTTTGTCGCGCCCCGAATGGGCCACGCTGACGACGCTGGTGTACGAATACCTGGGCCGCCCCGGCGCCACCAACCGCGACGCGGCGATGGTGCTTTCCTGCCTGCTGATGGCGCTGGCGCTGCTGGCCTTTGTGTTGATCGAGTGGGCAGCGCCACCCCATAACCAGGATGTTTTGCTCCATGCTTGAGTTGCACACGATTTCCAAAGACTGGCAGGCCCGCGTGCTGCTGCGCGATGTGAGCCTGACCGTTGCACCGGGCGAGACGGTTGCCATACTCGGCCCGTCTGGCAGCGGCAAAAGCACATTACTGAAAATGGTGGCCGGGCTTGAGCCGCTGGATGCAGGCCGCGTCGTCTGTGACGGCGAGGACATCACCCGCCAGCCGCCCGAGCGCCGCCGCTTCGCGCTGATGTTCCAAGACTTTGCACTGTTCCCGCACCTGGACGTGCAGGACAACGTCGCCTTTGGCCTGGTGGAGCAGGGCGTACGCAAGCTGGACGCCCGCACACAGGCCTGCGCCATGCTGCAGCGCTTTGGCCTGCAGGACTTTGCCCGCGCCCGCGTGACGCAGCTATCGGGTGGCGAGCAGCAGCGCGTGGCGCTGGCCCGCGCGCTGATCACCCGACCGCGCGTGCTATTGCTGGACGAACCGTTCTCCGCGCTGGATGCCGAGATGCGGCTACAACTGCGCGAAGAATTCCGCCAACGCATTGGGGAGTTCAATATGGCCACGCTTCTTGTCACCCACGACGAGGCCGAGGCACGGGCATTGGGTACGCGCGGTTACAGGGTGGTGCAAAGGGGGTTGGAGGCGATTTGGTGAGGGGGGCCTCAAAACCGAAATTTCATCCCCAGGCTCAATAGCGTGTCGCTCTCTACACGCCCCACCGTGGCGTCGAGTTGAATTCCCTCTGTGACATCTTTACGTAACCCGACCTGGGTCGTGGAGCTGCTTTGCTCTTGCCCAAAAGACTCCAGGTGCACTGTCCACGCACCAAACGCCCGCTCTATTGCAAGCCCCCACGTGGCAAGTGGCGGACCATCGGCCGGGCGCGTTGCGCCTGCATTCATATGCACGGACATCAAATCAGCGTTGCAACTCACAATGCCATTGACAAAGGGCGTTGTCCGGTTGCCGGTGTCGGTGTTGCTAAATTGCGTCGCCCCCAGTGTGGTCCCGAAATTGCAACCGACTTGACGTGACGGTGTCAACAGCATTTTGATCTGCACGGAGGTGTACGCAGTAGCACGGCTTGCGTCACGCGCCAGTGCTAGGCCAACCTCGACTCCGTTGGCCAGGCCATAGGCTGGGGCTACCGTCAGCACGGGTGCGCTCCCCGCCTGCTGAGCCAACCACGTCTCCACATGTGCCGCGCCCACATCGTTGATGCCGGCATCATCGACGAACAATGGTCTGCCGCCCATAGCGGGGCCGGCGAAAGAGACCAGTAGCGCGGTCAACACCGCGCAGGCGCATGGGAGCAGTCTTGTCGTACGGTAACGCACACGTCTTTCCTGAATTAGCGGTTCAACATTGTCTTAGCCAGTGCGCCGACTATAGTTGGGTACTATGTTGGCCAGACTAAAAGCGCAAGCAAAATTGCTGAAACAGCACACACTGACGGTGTATTTCGCTGCGCGTGATCCTCGCACCCCCTTGCTCGTGCGGGTGCTGGCCTTGATGGTGGCGGCCTACGCGCTCAGCCCGATCGACCTTATTCCCGATTTCATACCGGTTATAGGTTATCTGGACGATCTGCTTATCGTGCCGCTCGGTTTGGCACTGGTGGTGCGGCTCACGCCGCCAGAGGTGCTGGTGTCCGCACGGGCCCAGGCGCTGCAAACTGCCAGCAAACCCGTAAGCTATGCAACCGCGGCCCTGTTCGTGTTGCTTTGGCTTTTGGCGGTGGGGCTTTTTGCACGCTGGTTTGTAGGTGTTATCGGCCGCTAGCCCTCGTCTGGATAGCGTAAGGCGCTACTGATTTTGTAGCGACTGCTGAGGAGTTTCTCTGTCAGCCAGCCCCGCTGGCGAAGTGCCTTCCTTCAAAGTGCGTGAGCCAAAGGAATTGGCATAGATCCACGTGAACTCGGCACCCATCAAGAAAATTTGCGCCGAGTAGTACACCCACAGCATCACCACCACCAGCGAGCCTGCCGCGCCAAAGCCCGACATCACGTCGCTGTGGCCGATGTAGAGCCCGATCAGGTATTTGCCAAAGGTGAAGAGCAGGGCGGTTACAACCGCGCCCACCCACACATCGCTCCATCGCACATGCACGTCAGGCATGATTTTGTAGATGAACGCAAACATGGTGGCCACCACCACAAAACTGCTGACCATATTGAACATCGACGCCAGCAGCTGCCATTCGCCGAACGCAGGTCCCCACCATCGCCCGGCCACCTCTAATGCGGCGCTGAGCACTAATGACACCACCAACAAAAAGCCCAGCGCCATGATCATCCCAAACGAGAGCAGCCGCGAGCGGATCAGCTTGATCCAGCCACCCAGCTTGCTGGGCACCGGCACTTTCCAAATGCGGTTCATGCTGTCCTGCAACTCACCAAACACCGTTGTCGCGCCCAATAGCAATAAGCCCACACCTATTGCCGTGGCCGCAATCCCCGCTTCCGGTTTGCGCACACTCGTGAGCAGATCCTGCACGGCCATCGCGCTGCCTTCACCCATCAGGGAGCGCAGTTGCCCCTCTATTTCGCCGCGGGCTGCGTCTTGGCCGAACACCAGCCCGGCGATCGCAATGACGATCAGCAGCAGCGGCGCCAGCGAGAACATGGTGTAGTAGGCCAACGCCGCTCCCATGCTGGGCACATAGTCGTCCGACCATGCCGCAAACATCTGCCGAAACATTGCCAGAACTTTCTTTTTATTCATGCGTGCGCATCATCGGCGTCCTGCTCCGTGGTTTCCGTGCTGCTGCGCACACAGCAGCCATCAACACGGTTAGTGTTGTCAAGCCCGGCTAGTCGCCCAGTCCAGCGCTGCCTTGCCGCCCGATGCCGCCGCCGCGCTGACGAATGCGCCCCAGACCACGTCGATCAGCGACAGGCTCAGCGGCCAGTCTCGCAGTGTGGCCAAGTTGGTCAGGTCATAGGTGGCGTAGGCGAAGAAGCCAAACAGCGCAGCCATAGTGAGTGTCGTGACCCAGCCCGAGCCGCCCGTTTGCGGCGTGACGGCAAAGATGACCAGGCCCACTGGGTACATCAGATAGAACAGCGCAGCGACGGGGATATTGGGTTTGTCGGTCATCAGGTGGCCGATGCCCTGCTGATACAGTGGCTTGGCGATCAGCCCCAGCCACAGCGCGTCCAGTGCCGCCATCACGACAAAGGCGCCGGCGTAGGCGGCGAAGTATTTGGTGGTGTTCATCTGTTGTGATCCTGTTGTGTCGTCTTGTTGTTGGGCCATTCTGATACAACCGCATCTTTCTCACACGCAGCCACAAGAGTCCCCATGCGCGCCCCGCCTAACTCCGTTCACCCGGCAGGGACTTATGGTGGTGGGGTCGCGTGTACGGGCCGGTAATGGCGGAAGCGGGGCCGAGTGGGGCCTAGAATCAACTGAAACAACTGAAGTGTGAGGGAGACAAGCTGTGTCGCAAACCGTCATTCCGCAACTGCGCATCACGAACGCTGAACGGAGTCTTGCCTTCTACATCAACAGTCTTGGGTTCAACATGGACTGGGAACACCGCTTCGGCCCCAACTATCCGCTCTTTGCACAACTGACACGACAAGGCCAAACGATTTTCCTGACTGAGCACACGGGCGACTGCGAGGTCGGTGGTGCCGTGTATTTCATCGTCCCTGACGCTGAACACTGCTTGTCCGAGTTTGGGCAGAAGGGTGTCGTTCCCACCCATGCACTGGCAAAGACCCCTTGGGGCACGCAAGAGTTTCTGCTGACCGATCCCGACGGGAACCGCTTGCGCTTTGCCTCCCACGTAGAGCCCCCATTTCAGGCTTAATACATTTGTGCTTAACCGTGCTCAACCCAGCCGGGGCCCCGTCCGCAATAGGAAGATTTTTTGGAGACGGATATGAAGCGGGGCAATGAACAAGAGCCCCAAAGCAAAAGTCGCGAGAATTTTTAGGTCATCTGGCCTGCAGCCCCCGCGGGATGTGCGAAAGCCGCTACCAAATATGTAGCACTTCTGGAGGCGCCCAGCTCTCGCATGGCCGGACTTGTATTTTGCTATTGCACCTGCCCTAATGCCTGGTACGCCCCCAGATGGCTATCCAACAACGCCCTCAGCTTCTGAATCGTTAGTTCGGTTTTTTCGCGGTAGTCGTCAATTTCGTACTGGTCTATGCAGCTTTGGTGGTCGGCGATCAACCCGGGTTGCCCGGTGCGCACTACTATGCGGGTACGGTAGTTGTTCATCGTGTGTCGCACATGGTCGACCAGTTCCAGGCCGGCCTGGGCGCGCTCCATGACCACGTCTACGATGGCGACGGCGATGTCTTCGCGCTCTTCAAAAATCTGTCGACCTTCTTCGCCGGAGAAGGCGCTGATGAATTCAAGCGTGCGGCCCTGGAATTCGTAGCCGCGTAGTGCCAGGCGGGTTACGGTGTGAACTTCTGCGTCGTCGTCGACCATCAGCACGCACCACGTGTTGCGCGGGCGCCAGTCGGGCGACACAGTAAGTCTGGAGTCTTCTTCGTCAGCAAATAGCATGGTGAGTGCCTCTCTGCTCTGGGCGGAAAGTTAGTGGGGGGAACCCGCGTTCTTGTATGACGCTTGCCGTACCAACTGTGGTGATCTTTCAAATCATTCTGCTGCAACTCTAGTCAATTTTTTGCTTATTTCCATGCTGCGCTGCACCCAAGCCCTGTTGGCTCAAGGGTTTAGCGAGATTGTGGAAGGACGAAACGGCGTGGGCCTGGTCTTGCGCTAGCCCCGGGCTTGCCCTCAGGCCCGGCATACCGTTGATCAGTAGTACACGGGCAAACCTTGTGTGCGTGGGGTGATCCCCTGAGCGGGTGCTTGCCTGCTGCGATAATGCGGCCAATGCAAACCTTGCGCAATGCCCACCGCTTAGCCCGCTTCGTGCTGGTGTGGTTTGCGTTGTCCATAGGTGTGGCGATCGCATCTCCGCTGGTACAGCCCAAGAGCATGCAGCTGGTGTGTTCGGCGGCCGGTGTGGTTGCCGTGCAGTTTGACCAGGGTGATGACGGCGCCACCGGCCCGCAGGCCAGCACACTGGATTGCCCTTTGTGCGCCGCGGTAGGCGCGCCCCCTCCCCAAGTTTCTTTGCAGGTGCTGGCCCCGATGGGGTTGACGTACGCACTGCATCTTACTGAAAGCAAGCCGCACGTCCGCCGAACCGCTGCGCCGTTTCCGCCCCGCGGTCCGCCCGCGTCTGCCTGATACGTTTGCCGCCGGCCCTTGGGGCCGGTAAGCCGTCGTTCATCAGTTGCTGTTGGCATCAGTAGCGTCGCTCGCTGCTGCCACGACCGGCAAGACATACAGGCCATGTCGGCCACAACCCAAAATTCGGAATCACTATGACATTGCAACGTTTCACCCCAGCAACCCGGGTTTCTGCCCTTGTCCTGTCCCTGCTGTCCACCGCTGCGTTTGCGCAGGCGGTTGTAGACGTCAAGGGCTCATGGGCTCGCGCTACCGTTCAAGGCCAAAAGGCGAGCGCCGCCTTTATGACCCTCACCGCCAAAAACAACGTTCAGCTAGTAGGCATCAGCTCCTCAGTAGCGGGTGTGGCCGAAGTGCATGAGATGAAGATGGACGGCGATGTCATGAAAATGCGCGCCCTGTTCAATGGCCTGGACTTGCCCGCTGGCAAGGCCGTGTCATTCACGCCCGGTGGCTACCACGTGATGCTGATGGACCTGAAGCTGCCGCTGCATAAGGGCACGACCATTCCGCTGACGCTGGTGTTCAAGGATGCCAAGGGTGCAGAGAGCAAGCTGGCCATCATGGTGCCGGTTTCCACCACCGCGCCTGCGGATGCCGCTGCGGCCGGTCACGCCGACCACAAACACTAAGCCCGGGAGTCCGCTCATGAAGAAGCACCCCCTGACGGTGCTGGCCGCTGCATTGGCCTGCACAACCCTGCTGACCCACACTGTGGCCCACGCAACGCACGATGACGAGACGAAACCCACCAAGAGCCTGGGCGTGGTCACCATCAGCACCCATGGCGGCCAGCCCACATCGCTGCCCACGCAGATATCCACAACGATTGAAGGTATCAGCAAAGAGCAGATCGAGCAGTCCATCAACGCCACCGACAGCGAAGATGCGTTGCGCTACCTGCCTAGCCTGATGGTGCGCAAGCGCTACATAGCCGATTACAACCATGCCGTGCTGTCCAGCCGCGCATCGGGCACTGGCAACAGCGCGCGCTTGGCGGTGTATGCCGATGGAATTTTGCTCAGCAACTACCTGGGCAACGGTGCCGCATATGCTCCGCGCTGGGGCCTTGTATCGCCTGAGGAGATTGCCCGGGTCGATGTGATGTACGGCCCGTTTTCTGCGGCTTACCCTGGTAACTCGGTGGGGGCGGTCGTGGACTTTGTGACACGCAGGCCGCGCAAGCTGGAGGCGCATGTAAAGGCGGGCTACGTGTTGCAGCCATTCGATTTGTACAGCACGCATGGGACCTACAAGGCCTGGCAGAGCAGCGCGTCCATGGGGAGCAAGGAGGGGGACTGGTCCTGGTTCGTCAACCTGCACCACACCAACAGCCACGGCCAGCCGCAGACCTTTCCCACGCGCTTCAAGAGCGCGGGCGTAGCGGGTGCCGCTGGCACGGCCGTAGCCGGGGCCTTGCTGGATGCCAATAACGCCAATTAGCCCTGGTACTACTTGGGCAGTGGTACCGAATACAACACGGTGCAGGACCATGCCAAAGTCAAGCTCGCCTACGACATCACGCCCAGCCTGCGCGCGAGTTACACCTATGGGTTGTGGAAGAACACGTCCGAAGGCCGGCCGACGAGCTATCTGCGTGATGCCAATGGTCAGTCCGTTTACAGCGGTGCCATCAACATTGGCGGCTTGGCCTTCACCAGCGCCAATGCTCTGACCGGCGGAGATTTTCCCTTGACGAATGAAGACATCACGCACAGCATGCACGGCCTGTCGGTCAAGAGCCATAGCCAGGGCGTGATTGACTGGGAACTGGCGGCCAGCCAATACGGTTATGGCAGCGACACCAACCGCCGCAATGGCGTCAACAACTTCCTGCCCGCCGCGCAGTTCGGCGGTGCTGGCTCCATGGCCGACGCGGGCGGCACGGGGTGGAACGCGCTGGCGCTAAAGGGTATCTGGCGGCCCGACGGCAGCGCATCGGAGGCACGCCCTGGAGGCGCGCGGGGCCCCCACGTGGTGGACTTTGGCCTGCAGCAGGACCGCTACAGCTTGCGCACCGTCACGTCCAACATCAGCGGCAACTGGCTCTCCGATGCACCGGGTTCCGTCGTCAACGAGGTGGGCGGCAACGCAACCACGCGCGCGCTGTATGCGCAAGACAGTTGGGCCTTTGCCCCGCTGTGGAAAACGGTGCTGGGCGTGCGGCTGGAGAACTGGACGGCAGCGGACGGCTTCACAACGTTTGGCGTCGGCAATGCCGCGAACACGCGCTACACCGGGCGCGATGAAAGCTTTGCATCACCCAAGGCGGCCCTGTCGTACCAAGCCGCCCCCGGCTTGGTGTTGAAGGGCTCGCTGGGCCGTGCCGTGCGCTTCCCCACGGTGACGGAGTTGTATGGCGCCACCAGTAGCACCAACTCCCAGTACATCAACGACCCGCGTCTGAAGCCCGAGAAATCGTGGACGTCGGAGCTGAGTGCCGAGAAGGACTACGGCCATGCCAGCCTGCGGCTGACCTACTATGCCGAAGACACACAGGACGCGCTGTATTCGCAAACCACGTTTGACGCGGTAGCGAATAAAAACATCAGCCGCGTGCAAAACGTGGGCCACATCCAGACCCAAGGGCTGGAGTTGTCGTTCAACGGAGAGAACGTGGCCGCGCAGGGCCTGGACCCGAACGCCAGCATCACCTACACCGACTCCACGATAAAGGCCAATGATGGCTTTGTGGCGGTACCGGGCGACACCTTAGGCAAACGCCAGCCCAATATACCGGCATGGCGCGCTTCCGCCTTGCTGAGCTACAGGCTGGACGACCACTGGAGCGCCAGCCTGGGCGCACGCTACAGCGGCCCACAGTTCCGTACGCTCAACAACGCGGACGTGAACGGCTATACCTACCAAGGTGTCAGCGAATTCTTCACCGCCGATGTGCGCGTGCGTTACAAGCCGGGCAAGAACTGGAGTGCGTCGTTGGGTATCGACAACCTCAACAACGACCAGTACTGGAACTTCCACCCGTACACGCAGCGCAGCTACGTGGCAGAGGTGAAGTTCGATCTGTAGCCGCCGGGCCGCCCCAAGGCGATTACACCCCTTGAGGGGGGCAGCGACCCGCGCAGCGGCGAAGCGTGGGGGCGTTGTTCTAGTCGCGTTTTTTATCCCGCAGGTACAGCAGCTGCGCCTTGGCCTCCGGCCACTCGCCACTGCGCATGCTGTACATCACGGTGTCGCGTATCGTGCCGTCGCGGCGGATGGCGTGGCCGCGGATCACGCCGTCTTTCTTGGCGCCCAGCCGTTCAATCGCGGCCTGGGATGCAAAGTTGAAGTTGTCCGTGCGCCAGCCGACCACGTGGCAGCCAAGCATCTCAAACGCATGGGTCAACATCAGCAGCTTGCAGGTGGTGTTGACGTGGGTGCGTTGGCTGCTTTTGCCGTACCAGGTCCAGCCGACCTCTACACGTTTGATGGCCGGCACGATGTCGTGGTAGCTGGTGCTGCCCAGCACCTTGCCCGTGGCGTCGTCCACCACGGCGAAGGCAAAGCGGTTGCCGGCCTCGCGCGCTGCCAGTGCCGTCTCAATGTACGCGCGCACATTGTGCGGCTCGGGCACGGACGTGATGCGAATGTTCCATAGTTCACCATCGCTGGCCGCAGCTTGCAGGCCGGCCTCGTGCTGCAGGCCCAGCGGCTCCAGGTGGATGCCGCGTTCGGCCAGCGTGATGGGTTCTACAAATGCCATGGTGGAGCCTTGTTGGTGTTAGGTGCTTAGCATGGGTTGGTGGCCTGCGCGCTACAGAAATCGTGCAGGAATGGCGCTGTAAAACGGGTACATCGCAAAGAAAGGTTTGGCTTCTGCGAGCACACGCTGTACCGATGGCCTATCCATCAGTTTGTCAAAATAAGCACGCAAATGCACGTGCTGCTGCGGCAAAGCCTCCAGCGTGTGCGCATAGAAGAGGGCGGGGGCGGCGGCACAGTCGGCCATGCTGAAGGCCGGGCCGGCCGCCCAGGGCTGCGTTGCCAGCTGTTTGTCGATCAGGCCATAGGCGGTCTGGATCGTGGCACGCGAGGCACTCGTGTCACCGTTTGTGCTGCGAATACGGTCGAGCACGATGTCCTGCATCGGAGCATGCACATGGTTGTCAAAAATCCGGTCCCACTGGCGAACCTGCAGGGCGTCGTCGAAATCACCGGGGATGAGTGGCTGCCTGACTGCCGCGTACCGGTCCAGATACTCGATGATGATGGACGATTCCGGTACCGTGCGCTGGGTCGCGTGGTCGTGTAGCACCGGGAATTTGCAAAATGGCCAAAGGGCGCCCAGCTCGGCACGGTCCTTCTGCGCACCAAGGTCAATGACGCGCGCTTCAAACGCGATGTCGTTCTCGTACAGCGCGATCAAAACCTTGTGGCAGAAGGATGCCAGGGGGTGGTAGTAAAGCGTCAGGGGCATGTGTTATCTCTCTCTTAGCGGATAGGAAGGATCGTGAAATCCACCACACGGTAAATTAGAGCAAAAAAAAGGAGCCGAAGCTCCTTTTTGTTTGGTTTGGACCGCAGTCCTATTAAGCCTGCTTGGCGCGGCGGCGGCGCGCTACGGCACCCATCAGGCCAAGACCTGCCAGCATCATGGCGTAGGATTCTGGCTCTGGAACTGCGGATGCGAACACCACGTTGTCCACGTCATGTGTTTCGGCAGAGCCGCCAAAGCTGCCACTGTGTATGGACACCAGGCTAAAAGCGGTGGTGGAGACTACGCCGAAGAAACCGCCTCTGTAGGTGTTGGCAATTTGCGGTGCGATCAGCTCGTTCCCAATGAACATGCGCAGACCTTGTCCTGGGCCACCTGGACGCAGGTCCCAGTTGGCGCCGAAAGCATTGATAAACGAATCAAAGTGGTAATTGGTGTAGCTGGTATCAGCCACCGTGCGGTCATGGAACACACCGCCGACGATGCCGGTGGAGTGGCCGCTTCCGACCTGTTCGATGGTGAAATCGGCGGGGCTGGCCGAACTAAAGCTCTCTGACGAAAAGCTGCCACCAACCGCTGATTCCCATGCGGCACGGTCGGTAAACGTGATGTAAGAGGCATTAGCCGTAGAAGCCATCACGACTGCGGTGACTGCAGCGGCTACAAGCGATTTGATTTTCATGGGTAGCTTTGTTGGGTTGTTGAGCTTTTATTGTTGACCGACAAATGCTGCACCGCAATAGTCCATAAGGACTAATGGCACTACGCCATTTGCAACCACTTGTAAACAACAAACAGCGTTCAGCCTTTAAAAGCTGCAATACCGTCCACTTTTAGTTGCAATACCCGGTCGGCACGCGCGGTGGCGGCTTCGGAGTGCGTAACGAGCACCAAGGACGTCCCGTGGGCGCGGGTTTGCGCCACCAGCGCTTCCATGACCTTGGTGGCAGTGGAAGGGTCCAGGTTACCGGTGGGCTCGTCGGCCAGCAGCAACATGGGGCGGTGCACCAGCGCGCGGGCAATAGCCACCCGCTGCAACTGGCCGCCGCTGAGTTGCTGCGGCAGGCGTCCACCCATGCCTTGCAGGCCTACGGCTTCGAGCATGGCCTGCACGCGTGCGTCGTCCGGGGTGCCCAACAGCAGCAGCGGCAGCCCCACGTTTTGTGCCACATCCAGGTGGCCCAGCACGTGAAAGGCCTGGAACACAAAGCCCACCTTCTTTCGGCGCAGCAGTGCTCGCGCATCATCGTCCAGCTGGCCCAAGTCAGTACCGTCCAGCAGCACGGAGCCGCTGTCCCAGCTGTCCAGCCCGGCCATGCAATTCAACAGTGTGGATTTGCCGACGCCGGATTCGCCAACGATGGCGACAAATTCGCCAGGCGCTACGTCGAGTGATACGTTGGCAAACACTGGCGTGTCGCCATAGTGTTTGCTTAAGGTTTTGATCTGCAGGTTCGTAGGGAATTGCGCAATGATAGTGGAGGCACAATGGCTGGATGACCCACCGCAGAACCTTACTTAAAACCCTGACCCTTTCGGCCGTGGCAGCCGCAGCCACCCTTGGTACCGTCAACACGGTCTGGGCGCAAAGCCGCCCGATAAGGCTGGTCGTGCCGTACGCGGCTGGTGGGCCGATTGATGTGACGGCGCGGGTGTTGGCCGAGCGCGTAAAAGACACCCTGGGCACCGTCATCATCGACAACAAGCCCGGCGCAGGCGGCAACATCGGTGCCGACGTGGTGGCCAAGGCCGCGCCAGACGGCCTGACCATTGGCATTGCCACCACCGCCACGCATGCGGTTAACCCCTGGTTGTACGCAAAGATGCCGTACAACGCCGCCACAGACTTTGCACCCATCACGCAGATGGTCCGCGTGCCCAATGTGCTGGTGGTCAACGCCGAAACGGCCCAGCGCCTGAAAATCAACAGCGTCAAAGACCTGATCGCCTACGCCAAGGCCAACCCGGGCAAGCTGAACTACGCCAGCGGCGGCAATGGCAGCGCCGGCCATCTGGCGGGCGAGATGTTCAAGGCCCAGGCCGGCATCTTTGCGTTGCACATTCCGTACAACGGCGGCAATCCAGCGCAGTTTGCGCTGCTCAGTGGCCAGGTGGATTTCAATTTCGACAACCTGGCTACTGCCGCGCCGGGCATCAAGTCCGGCAAGCTGAAGGCCTTGGCTGTGACCACGCCCACGCGCTCATCCGCCTTGCCCGATGTGCCACCTGTGGCAGATACGCTCAAGGGCTTTGCGATTGATACCTGGTGGGGTCTGGTGGCACCTGCCGGCACGCCCAAGGAGGTGATCGCCAAGCTCAATACCGCGTTTGTTGCTGCGCTGAATACTCCGGAGGCGCAGAGCCGTTTTGCTGGGCTGATGGCTGAGCCGGTGCCCAGCACGCCAGAGCAGTTTGGTGCATTCATGAAGAGTGAAATGGCCAGGTACCAGAGTGTGGTCAAGGCGTCTGGGGCCAAGGTCGATTGATGGAATGGGCTGCTAGCCCTTGTCAATATTGAATGTATTGCTACATTTGTTGTATCAATTGTGGCTAAGCGTTAGTCATTAGCGAATCCAGAGGGCTGCTGGTACCGCCAGCGGTCACCTTGAGTACACGGGTGTAGTCCATCGTAGTGTTTACATCGCTGCAGCAGCTGAGGGTTGCGTGGTTTCATGGACGATCTGATAACTGTGTATCTATACAAATAACTGATCGAAAAAACAATATGTAAGCCCTTCAAAGGAGAGTTTCGTGGCCAGATTAATACGCAGCGACCAGGGTAATTTGCAGGCTTTGCAAAATACATTACGCTAAACGGCTGCTTTTTTCACGGCTTGACTTGTTGCGACCGGTAAATACAATGTACGTATGATTAAGTTCGAATGGGATGAGCCCAAAGCCGCTGCAAATCTCAAGAAGCATCATGTGTCTTTCGAAGAGGCGAAGTCAATTTTCTTCGACGAATTTGGTGTGCAGTTTTTCGATGACGATCACTCATCCGACGAAGAGCGCTTCCTGATGCTTGGTATGAGCTCGGGGGCAAAGCTGCTCATCGTTTGCCATTGCGAACGGGAGCATGGTGCAGTTATTCGCATCATCTCAGCACGCAAGGCGACCAAGCGCGAAAGCGCGTTTTATCGAGGTGGAATCACATGAGAGCTGAATACGATCTTTCCAAACTGAGGTCGCGCAAGAACCCATACGCGTCCAAGCTTAAGAAGCCTGTGACCATGCGCCTTTCCGAAGATGTTGTGGACTATTTCAAAGGAATGGCCGATGAATCCGGCGTCCCCTATCAGAGTCTAATTAACTTGTACCTGCGCGACTGTCTTGCAAACAGTCGAAAGGTGCAAATCAATTGGCCACAAGCCGTTTAACAAGGTGCTCGTCACGGACACACAGCAGAAGAGTGCCGCTTCGCGGTGCCGGCTGCGTGCCGGGCAGCGCCGACGTTGGGCAGCACCATGACAGAGATCGTGCTTGGCTCTCAATACGACGACGCGCTGTTGGCTCGACTTGCTGCCGAGATCGAGGCTCTGGGTGGTTCTATTACCGATAAGGAATGGACCTTGGGCGGAAGTCAAGAAATGACCGTCTTTCAGATCAAGTTGCCAGATGGAGAGATCGAGGGCGTCGCTGAAACCTACGTCGGGCTTTCGCTGCGCGGCACGACGTCGTTGGTGGAGCAACCTGCCCGCCGGGTGATGCCCAACCTTTCGCTCCAGCGGACGGCTTCGCCGCCAGCTGAGCTCTGACGGTTCAGGCTGTAAAAAATCCTCCTTGGCGAAATTTGTATGAATCGCACCAAACTCCTACGCATAAGAACGACGTATACGCCACGATCTCAGGCAAGGGAAGGGTTCGAGTACCCCCGAAAGTCTGCTGTCGCTACGTACGCTATAGTTTCTTTACAGCCTTGTTGTCCGTCATGAGTAGCGCAGCGAAATCAAATGCCAAGGTGCTCTTTCGCGTACCGAACGAAGACGGATCAGCCGAAGTGGAAACGCTTTGGGCTACCAACCTTGGCGGTGACAACTACCGCCTCGATAATTCACCGTTCTGGGCCTATGGGGTTTCTTGGGAAGACGTGGTGTTTGCGCCGTTCTCAAGCGAAGAAGGATTTCCCACGTTTCAGTCGGTCGTTAGGAAGGCGGGAAATCGCACTGTTCGTGTCATTTTTAACCCACCCCTGGCCGACGGCAACGGATCCGATCTAGTGCTACAAGGTCTGGTGTCCCTCGGCTGCAGTTACGAAGGCATGAATCCCAAGTACGTCTCAGTCAATATTCCGTCAAGTTTGGCCCTGGACGCGGTACGAAGCTACCTCGTCGCGAAAGGGGTGAAATGGGAATACGGTGACCCAACATATGCAAGCCTTTTTCCAGCGGACGCATAACATGTTGCTTGTCGCGGACGCGCAGCAGCAGCAGCGTGCCGGACAGCGCAAACATTCTGCATAACCGAATGGCTACCGACTGGTATAGGCAGGAGAATTGGAATGAAGAGATAGAGGTAGATTTCTTCGCTAAGTTGGCGCGTGCCCGTGCGCAGCGGGACCAATATCTTGTTATTCAAGCCTTCACTATTGCAAGGAGCAAACCATCGATTGCAATTCGGCTTGTTGAGCTGTATTTCGAAACAAAGAAGTCTAGCTTTTATGACGTGCGCGCTCTAAGCGCAAGGGTGATAGCGCTGCTTTCGACCAATCATGTTGTCGTTGCCATAAAAGCAATGAAGGACATTCTTGCTATCGAGAGAGCCAAGCCAAGCCAAAGAACCCATACATACGTCGACTATCCATTCCTCGTCGCGACGGAGAAGATCACCTCCGAGTATGTTGAGGCTTTGTCCGTCCTCGATGAGCGAAAGGGCGACCTAGCGTTTCCCGTAAGCAAATTCAAATGGCACGCTGCAACAAGCCTAATTCATCAAGCTCTACAGAACGCGGTTACCGCGAAACAGCATGCCTCGTTAGCCCTTGAAGCAGCGCAAGTTAAAGCATCCGGTTTTCGTTATCACCAAAATCTTGGCCTCGTCGGCGAAGAATATCGGGCTACCGTCGTTTCAATGATAGAAATCCACGCATAACATGGCAGTCGAGAGGGACGGCCACAAGCTGCGCTTATGGTTGCCCGCGCTTCGCTCCGGTCGCCCCTCACTTTTACGTTATCCCTCAAGTTGAAATGACCGCACGCGTCAAACTCTCGGAACTCACGGACGCCTTTGATTGGGTGAACGCGACCGGACCCTATGAAGATGCAGCGTATGTGAGTCGCGCATCTGGTCGAATCTGGCTGGTTACTGATTTCGATGATCAAGGTGAAGAGCCGCCTGAAGATGTGGATAACGAGACTTTGTACCTTCCCGTTCCGAGCAAGGGGGAACTGGACTTGGGTCGAAGTCTTGCGCTGGCGTTTGTGCAGCAATCGCTTCCAGAGAGCCATGAACGGGTGAGGAGCTTCTTCGCACGGGCAGGAGCGTACGCCCAGTTCAAGGACTTGCTTGAAGAGCGCGCTCGCCTGGAGGACTGGCATGCCTATGAAACTGCAGCCGTGCGCGACGCTTTGCGCATGTGGGCAGCCGAGAATGAACTTGAAATCGTGGAAGCTGCCAATGAGGGATAACAAGTCAATTGACACGGTCCCACAACAGCAGGAAGCGGCCTCGCCGCAAGTTGTTGTGGTCCGGTCAACTTCACGTGAAGTCGCATGAAAATTCTCGTTTTCGGAAACTCGGGCTCCGGCAAGAGCACCTACTCGCAGTCACTGGCCCTGCGGTACGGACTTGCGCACCTCGATCTCGATTCCATTGTTTGGGAGCCTAAAAGTATTGCCGTCCAGCGCTTACACGCAGACATTTCTGCGTCGCTGGAGACGTTTATGTTGGGCAACGCGTCGTGGGTTATTGAGGGTTGCTACGGCGACCTTATTGAAGCAGCATCTGCACACTGCACCAAGCTAGTGTTTCTCAACCCGGGCATGGAGGCATGCCTTGCAAACAATATGCGCCGCCCATGGGAGCCGAACAAGTACGCAAGCCTGGAGCAGCAGAATTCCATGCTGGCGAATTTACAGGCATGGGTGTCGGGGTACTACGAGCGCGATGATGCTTGGTCTTATAAAACCCATAGGCATCTGTACGACGGGTTTGCAGGCACTAAGGTCGAGTATGTGGACGCAGGTGCGTATGTGAGCTGATTTATCTCTGACATGGATCGTGGACCGCTACCGCGATTCGACCCGCATCATGCGTACCCGGCGCAGTACCGCCTCCAGTGCCCCTGGTTGATCCGCGGCCACCACGTGGCGCTCTGGCATCGACCGCAGCCACGTGATTTGCCGCTTGGCCAACTGGCGGGTGGCGATGATGCCCAGCTCTCGCAATTGCGCAGTCGGTAAAGGGCCAGCAGAGCATGACGTTTCATACGCATCCAGTGCCTCCCATGCCTGGCGGTAGCCCACGCACCGCATCGACGGCAGATCCGGGTTCAGGTCACCCCGCGCGCGCAGGGCCCGCACCTCATCCACAAAGCCTTGTTCCAGCATGGTGTCAAAGCGCTGGGCGATGCGGCCGTGCAACCAGGTTCTGTCCAGTGGCTCCAAGGAAATCAGGCCGCTAGCCCTCGCCGGCTGTGCGTAAGCAGCTCCTGATTTTGTAGCATCTTTGGAGGCATGGAAGCGAGACAGGGGCAGGCCGGACACGCGGTACACCTCCAGCGCACGCTGTATGCGCTGGCTGTCCATGGGCGCCAAGCGTTGGGCTGTGATGGGGTCAACTTGGGCCAACTCGGCGTGCATCGCAGGCCAACCCTTGTCGGCCGCTTCCTGCTCCAGCACCGCGCGCACAGCCGGGTCGGCAGCTGGCATATCGTCCAGCCCGTCGAACAGCGCCTTGAAATACAGCATGGTGCCGCCCACCAGCAGCGGCAGCTTGCCGCGCGCGGCGATGTCGGTGATCAAAGCTTTGGCATCGCGCACAAACTCGGCGGCGCTGTAGGCCTGCAGCGGGTCGCGGATGTCGATCAGGTGGTGGGGCACCTGGGCCAGCTCGGCCGCGTTGGGCTTGGCCGTTCCGATGTCCATGCCACGGTAGACCAGGGCCGAGTCCACGCTGATGATCTCGCAGGCATGCTCTTGCGCTATCGCCAGTGCGGCGGCGGTCTTGCCCGAGGCCGTGGGGCCGGCCAGGCAGATGTAAAAGGGCAGGGTGCTGTCGTCAGGATTTGCCATGGCGTTGTACCAGTGTCCATGCGGCGAGCGCAATCAGCACGCTCCAGAACAGAATGCCGATGACCAGCGGGCCGGTCGTGCCATCCATGTGCGCGCCCAGCCACTGGCCGGTGGCGAATGCGCTGACCATGGCCAGAAAGCCATTCAATGCCGAAGCAGCTCCGGCGGCCTGCGGGAACGGGCCGACCGCACCGCTTTGCCCACACGGGTTGTGGATGCCGTGCGCCAGCATGAACAGCGCAAACGGCACTTCAATCGCCCACACCGATTGCACACCGGCAAAGGCCAGCGCTGCCACGGTGCCGCCACCTGCCAGCGTCAGCGCCCCGCCAATGGTCACGGCGCGGCGCACGCCAAAGCGCAGCAGCAGGCGCCGGCACAAAAACGTGCCCAAGAGGTAGATGAACGAGTTGGCAAACATCACCAGCCCATACTGCGTGGTGGAGAGGCCCAGCACGCGAATAAACACAAAGGACGACGACGCCAGAAAGGTGAACAGGCCGCTGTAGGCAAAGGTGGACAGCGCGGTAAAGGCCAGGAAGGTGGGGTTGCGCACAATGCCGAGCCAGGTGCGCATCAGCGTGCCGAATCGCAGCGCCAGCGGGTTCTTGGCCGGAATGGTTTCTTCAAAGCGTAGCGCGATCAGGGCAAGGCTTGCAGCACCAAACACCGATAGCGCCAGCAGTGCCGCGTGCCAGTTGAACAGCGCCGTCAGCAGGCCGCCCAGCGGCGCACTCAGGCAGGCGATAACGCCCAGGCCGCTCAGGCCCTTGGACATTACGCTGACACCTTGCACCGGCGTGTACAGGTCGCGCACGATGGCGCGTGCGCACATCACCGCCGCGCCCATGGCCGCACCCTGCACCGCACGCCAGACGATCAGCGCATCCATGCTGGGTGAAAACGCACTGCCCAGCGAGGCAAGCACGTAGCCCGTCAGGCCGATCAGCAGCACGGGCCGCCGCCCAAACCGGTCCGACAGCGGCCCCCAGAACAGCTGCGACACGCCAAAGGCCAGCAGCAGGGCGGTCAGCGTCAGCTGCGCTTGCGCCATGCTGGCGCCCAGCTCTTGCGTCAGCCCCGGCAGTGCGGGCAGGTAGAGGTCGGTGGTGATGGGTTGTATGCCCAGCAGCAGCGCCAGCGTCAGCACGATCAGTGCCGGCGGCATGCGTGTGGGTGTGGAGGTGTGGGCGCTAGGGGACAGCATGGGCCGCCCGCACATGTTGGTCGGCTACGCGGCGCAGCAAGAAGCCCAGGCCTCCCGCCGCCACGGTCAGCCCCACGACCAGCGCAATCCAGAATCCCTGGGCCTGCATGGGGTGGGCGGGGCGCCATGGCAGCCATGCGGGCGCCAGGCCCAGTACGCAGCCTAGCGGTAGCGCAAATACCCAGAAGGCGGTCAAGTGGATGACCATGGGCGCGCGCGTCACCTTGTAGCCGCGGATGGCGCAGCTGGTGGACACCTGGGCCGCATCCGACACCTGAAACAGTGCCGCCAGAAACAGCAGGCTTGCGGCCATATCGGCCACGGTGGTATCGAGCGTGTACAGGGCGGCAATTTGGTGGTTGAACACCGCCATCAGCGCGGCCGTCAGTGCCGCAAGGCCCACAGCCAGCGCCACACCCACCGCAGAGCGAAAGCGCGCAGCTTCCGGGTCACCCGCGCCCAGCGCGTGGCCCACGCGGCTCAGCAGCGCAACGCCCAGGCTCAGCGGCAGCATGAAAACGAGCGACGAAAAATTCAGTGCTATCTGGTGGGCCGCCACCTGGGCGCTGCCAAAGTGGGCCACCAAGAGCGCGATCAGGCTGAAGGCGCTGCTTTCTGCAAAATAGGTGACGCCAATCGGTAGCCCCAGCATCAGCAGACTCTTTACCTTTTCACGGTGCGGCCCTTCAAAGCGGTCAAAAGGCCAAGTGCTGCGGTAGGCCGGGCTGCGCCGCATCCACCACAAGAGGCCGACCAGGTTGAACCAGGTGCACAGCATCGTCGCCCAGGCGCAACCCACGCCGCCCAGCTTGGGAAAACCAAAGTGGCCGTAGATCAGCACCCAGTTCAGCAAACAGTTCAGCAGCAGCGCAACGATAGCGATCGCCATCATCGGCTTGGTCTGGTTCAGGCTGGCGCTGTAGCCATACAGCACGCGGTAGCAGGCAAACGCGGGCAGCGCAAAGCTGGCAACCCGCACAAAGCGCGTCGCAATGCCGTGCACCACGGGCTCCATCTCCATGTGGTCAAACACCAGCGCTGCCACGTTGGCCAGCACCAAGGCCACCAGGCCCACGCCCAGCCCCTTCCACAAGCCCTGGCGCACGACATGCGGCACCCTGGAAAACTCCTCGGCCCCCACGTGGTGCGCTACCGTGGGGTTGACCGACATCATGATGCCCATCAGCGTCACCATGACGATCACCCAAATCGACGAGCCCAGTGCGACGCCCGCCAGGTCTTGCGCAGAGGCGTGCCCGGCCATCGCCACATCGGCCACAGCCATGCCCACGTTTGCGAGTTGCCCCACCAGAATAGGCCAGGCCAGCTGCCACAGGGCGGAGATTTCCGTTGTGATGCGCGCGCTGGCGGGTTCGGGGTGTTGCAGGGGGGAGTGCAGGGACATGGGCCCGCCATTCTACGAAAGGGGCTCGTCGCTCCCCGTTTTGGTGCCAAATCAATGCCTTGACAATAGTTGCCTAGGCAATTAATATCGCCGCCATGCAGAATTCTGTGCCACCCCCAGCCCATCCTTCCCCCGCAGGCCAGCCCGCGTGTTTCTACCGGGCCGAGGGTTATGACCCCGAAGAGAGCATCGGTTACCTGATGCGCCAAATCCTCAACACCGTGGCCCAGGAAGTAGAGCGCCAACTCGCGCACACCGAGTTGACAAACGCGCAGTGGATTCCACTGTTCAAGCTGTACATCGGCAATGCCACCACGGGCGCCGAACTGGCCCGTTCCTGCCGCTTGGACGCCGGTGCCATGACCCGCATGCTGGACCGGATGGAGGCCAAGGGCCTGCTGCGCCGCGAGCGCAGCGCCACCGACCGCCGCGTGGTGACCATCAGCCTGACCGACGACGGCCGGGCCGCCGCCAAAGAGATACCCGAGGTGCTGAGCCGCGTGCAAAACGCCTACCTCGCCGGTTTTTCCGAGTCCGAATTCGAGACGCTGAAGAGTCTTCTGCGCCGCATCCTGCACAACGCCAACCTTTCAGAAAGCAACGCTCCGCATGACAGCCCTTCTCTCTAAACCCCAGCCTGCCGCGCCGCGCTGGCGCCCACTGGCCATGTCAGCCCTGTCGGTGCTGGTATTGGCTGGCTTGAGTGCCTGTGCCGACCTGTCTGGCATCACTCCCCAAGCCAAGGCCTTGGATGCCGACGCGCTGGGCCTAACCGCCACAGCAACCACCCAGGCATCCACCCCCGCCATCGACCCGCAGTGGTGGCGCGCCTTTGGCGACGAGCAGCTGAATCAATTGGTCGACAAAGCCATCGCCAACAGCCCCAACCTGCGCGCCGCCCAGTCACGGTTAGCCCGCGTGCAGGCCGGCAGCGATGCCATCCGTGGCGCCGAGTTACCGCAACTCAACGGCAGCACCGACCTGACACGCCAGCGCTTCAGTGCCAACAGCATCTACCCGCCCCCGTTGGGCGGCGCCATCCTCAACACCGGCGACCTGCGGGCCACTGCCAGCTGGGAGCTGGATTTCTTCGGCAAGAACCGCGCGGCGCTGGAAGCGTCCCTGGGCCAGGTGCGCGCAGCGCAGGCCGACGCCGAGGCCGCCCGGATGCTGCTGGCCAGCAACGTGGCCCGCAGCTACTTTGGCCTGCTGCGCATCCAGGCGCAGATTGCCGTGGCCGAGCGCACGCTGGAGCAGCGCACGCAATCCAAGTCGCTGGTGCAAGACCGCGTGACCGCCGGTCTGGACACGCAACTGGAGCTGCAGCAAAGCGACAGCGCCTTGCCCGATGCGCGGCTGCAGATCGAAACCCTGCAAGAGCAAAAGGCCCTGGCACTGAATGCACTGGCAGCTCTGACTGCACAACCAAATGTGCAGCTAGCCCTTGAGCAGCGCCCACAAGCAGCTATCAAATCCATAGCGGTAGCGCAGCACATCCCGTTGGACCTGCTGGGTCGTCGGGCTGACATTGCCGCCGCGCGCTGGCGTGTGGAAGCCGCCACACACGATGTGGACAATGCCCGCGCCCAGTTCTACCCCAACATCAACCTGGTGGCCTTCGCCGGTTTCTCCAGCATCGGTTTTGACCGGCTGCTGCAGTCCGGCAGCGACCAGTGGGGCGTGGGACCGGCGATCCGTTTGCCGATCTTCGAAGGCGGCCGCCTGCGTGCCAACCTGCGTGGCAAGACGGCCGATCTGGACGCAGCGGTCGAAAGCTACAACACGCTGGTCATTGACGCCGTGCATGACGTGGCCGACCAGTTGACTTCTGCGCGCGCCATCGCCCGCCAGCAGGCTGAGCAGGCTGCTGCGCAGACCTCGGCCGAATCGGCCTACGCCATTGCCAACCAGCGCTACAAGGCTGGCCTGGGCAACTACCTCAATGTGCTCAGCGCCGAGACTACCGTGCTGGCCCAGCGCCGCCTCGCGGTGGACCTGGCCGCCCGCGCGCTGGACACCCAGGTGCAGCTGATACGCGCGCTGGGCGGTGGCTACAGCGCCAACACCGCCGCCCATGCCAGCAACGGCCTCGCCAGCACCAACCCTTCTTCCCCCATTTCGACTGCAAAACCATGAACGCACCCACAAACAATGCCCCCGCAGCAGCACCAGCCGCATCTGCTGCACCCGCAAATTCCGCCCGTAAAAAAGCCCTGACCGGCGTCACCATCGCCGTGCTCGTCGGCCTGGCCTGGGGCGGCTATGAATGGTATTCAGGTCGTCATGAAGAGGCCACCGACAACGCCTATGTGCAGGGCAATGTGATCCAGATCACGCCGCAGATTGGTGGCACGGTCACGGCCATCATGGCTGACGACACCGATTTTGTGAAAGCCGGCCAGCCGCTGGTGCAACTGGACCCGGCCGACACCAAGGTCGCGCTGGAGCAAGCCGAGGCCAACCTGGCCCAGGCCGTGCGCCAGGTGCGTGCGCTGTACGCCAACAACGGCACGCTGGGCGCGCAGATCACGCTGCGTGAGTCCGACATTGGCAAGGCCCAGACCGAGATCGCCCGCGCCACCGACGACCTGAACCGCCGCAAGTCGCTGGCCGGCAACGGCGCCGTGTCCAAGGAAGAGCTGAACCACGCGCAATCGCAACTGGACAACGCCAAGAATGCGTTGGCTTCCGCCCAGGCTGGTGTGGCCGCAGCGCGCGCGCAGCTCACCGGCAACCAGGCCCTGACAGACGGCACCAGCATCGCCAACCACCCCAGCGTCATGGTGGCCGCGGCCCGCGTGCGCGAGGCCTATCTGGCACTGCACCGTGCGGCCTTGCCCGCGCCGGTGGACGGCTATGTCGCCAAGCGCACGGTCCAGCTCGGCCAGCGCGTGGCCGCCGGTGCGCCGGTGATGTCGCTGATCGCGCTGAACCAGCTGTGGGTCGATGCCAATTTCAAGGAAGTGCAGTTGCGCAATATCCGCATAGGCCAACCCGTGACGCTGACCGCTGACCTGTATGGCCGCAAGGTGGAATACAAGGGCAAGGTCGCCGGCCTGGGCGCTGGAACGGGTGCCGCATTTGCGCTGCTGCCCGCGCAAAACGCCACTGGCAACTGGATCAAGGTGGTGCAGCGCGTGCCCGTGCGCGTCGCGCTGGACCCGCAGCAAGTGGCACAAAACCCGCTGCGCGTAGGTTTGTCGATGGAAGCCACGGTGGACGTCACCGACCAGAGCGGCAAGGCGCTGGCCGATGCACCGCGCGCGGCCTCCAGCGTGCAGACCCAGGTGTTTGCCAGCCTGGACAAAGATGCCAGCAGCGAGGTGGAACGTGTGATTGCCGCCAACGCCGGGTCTGCCAAGCATGAGCACCGCTAACAGCTTGTTGCCGCTGCCACCACTGCAGGGCTCGGCCCGGCTGTGGGGCACGATTGCGCTATCGGCCGCCACGTTCATGAACGTGCTGGATTCGTCAATTGCCAATGTTTCCTTGCCTGCCATCGCGGGTGACTTGGGGGTCAGCCCCAACCAGGGCACCTGGGTCATCACCAGCTTTGGGGTGGCCAATGCGATCTCGCTGCCGCTAACCGGCTGGTTGTCGCAGCGTTTTGGCCAGGTGCGCCTGTTCACGATGAGCGTGTTGCTCTTTGTGCTGAGCTCCTTCCTGTGCGGCCTGGCGCCCAATATGACGACGCTGATTGGCATGCGTGCCGTGCAGGGTTTTGTGGCCGGACCGATGATGCCGCTGGCCCAGGCACTGCTGCTTTCGAGCTACCCGCCGGCCATGGCGGGTATGGCTATGGCTTTGTGGGCGATGACCACTTTGGTGGCGCCGGTCATGGGGCCGCTCTTGGGGGGCTGGATCACGGACCACATGCACTGGGGTTGGATTTTTTACATCAATATTCCGGTGGGTCTGGCAGCAGCTTTCATCACGTGGACGATCTACAAGAAGCGGGAAACGCCGACTAAGCAACTGCCGATCGACAAGGTGGGCTTGGCTTTGCTGGTGATTGCGGTGGGCTCGCTGCAGATCATGCTGGACAAGGGCCACGAGCTGGATTGGTTCCACTCGCCGGAGGTAATAGCACTGGGCGTTGCCGCGCTGATTGGCTTTGCGTTCTTTGTAGCCTGGGAGATGACCGACGCCCACCCGGTGGTGGACCTGCGGCTGCTGGCGCGTCGCAACTTCTGGACTGGCACCGTTGCCATGGCCGTGGCCTACAGCCTGTTCATGGGTAACCTGGTGCTGCTGCCGCTGTGGTTGCAGCAGTTCATGGGCTACACGTCCACGCAGGCGGGCATGCTGATGGCGCCAGTGGGGCTGTTGGCGATTGTTTTGTCGCCGTGGGTGGGTAAAAACATATCCAAATACGATCCGCGCGCGTTGACGACCTTTGCCTTCTGTGTTTTTGCGCTGGTGCTGTTCATGCGTTCGCACTTCAACACCCAGGCGGATTTTGCAACGGTGATGGTGCCTACCATCGTGCAGGGCGTGGCCGTGGCGTTCTTCTTCATCCCGCTGATGTCCATCATTTTGGGGGGCATTCCGCCGGACAAGATTGCGTCGGCCTCAGGCCTGTCGGGTTTTGCGCGCATGGTGGGCGGCTCGTTTGGCACTTCGATTGCTATCACCGTGTGGCAAGACCGTGCGGCGCTGCACCATGCGCAGCTGTCAGAATTGGTCAACCAGGGCAGCGTGGCGGCAACGAGTGCCATCGCTGGCTTGGGTGTATCGGGCATGAGCACCGAGCAAGCCCTGGGTTCGATCAACCGCATGGTGGACCAGCAGGCCTATATGCTGGCGGCCAACGACGTGTTCTTTGGGTCGGCGCTGATCTTCCTGACGCTGATTCCCTTTGTCTGGCTGGCACGGCCCGCGCGCTCCGCGCCTGCCGCGCGGGGCAACAATGCTGGGGCAGAGGCCGCCGCTGCCGCCCATTGAGGGCAGAACAAGCCCTGCCAGACGCAAAAAAGCCCGCAATTGCGGGCTTTTTTGCGGAAGGCGAAGGATTACTTCGTAGCTTCTGTCTTGGCAGCGGCCTTCTTGGAGCGCTTGGACTTCTTGGTAGCCTTCTTGGCTGGAGCTGCATCAGCAGCTGGTGCAGCTGCTGGAGCTGGAGCAGCAGCAGGAGCTGTTGCAGCAGGCTTGGCAGCGGCAGGACCCGAAGCTGCAGGCATGGCGCCGCCGTGTGCGGCAGCAAATGCACCAGTAGCAAACAAACCGGCGATCAGGGTAGCGAGGACTTTGTTCATTTTCAGTAGCCTTTCAAAGCTTTGTTGGTCGACTCCGAGAACCGGAGGCTTCTACACAACGAGGGCATTCTGCCGCCCGTTGACGGGATTTGAAAATTTTTTCATAGTTTTCTTGGGTCACAGTTTCGTATCTGCAACATCCAGCCACTTCTGCCAAGGGTTAAAGCCGGTTATCAACGCGCTGGCCAGCAAAACCAGCGCGCCCCCGGCAAAAATGCCGGTGCCCAGCGCCTCACCCAGGAAAACATGGCCCCAGATGACGCCAAACACCGGGATCATGAAGGTTGGGCTCATGGCTGCCACCGAGGACACATGGGCCAGGATGCGGATGTGCATCCAGTAGGCAATGCCGGATGTGACCACCCCCATGATGACCACGGCCAGCAGTGCCATCGGTGTGAATTGCGCCGCCGGCCAACTCCAGGCCGCACCGGGTATCAGCATCACAAACGACAGCGCGTGCAGGCCGGCCGCGATCTGCAGCGGCTGCATGCGGCTCAGCGCGCGCTTCATCAGCGGTGTGGAAAAGCCGTAGCAGGCCGAGGCCGTGACACAGGCCAGTGCGGCGATGTACACACTGGCGGACGGCTCTACCGGCCCCAGGCCGACGATCAGCCCCACGCCCGCGAAACCGAAAGCGCAGCCTACGAGCTTGCGCAGCGTGAGCCGATCTTCCTTGAACAGGGCGGACGCAAAGATGCCAAACACCACGGCGGTGGAGTTCAGCAGCGCGCTGTAGCCGGCCGGCAATTTGAGCGCCGCCCACGCAAACAGCAAAAAGGGGGCAGCCACCGACAAGAAGCCTATCAGTGCCAGCTCACGCCAGTGTTGTGTCGGCCAGCTGTGGCGCATGGCGCGCATCAGCACGGCCAGTGTCAGTGTGGCCATGCCGATACGCAGCGCAGCCAGCACATTGGGCCCCAAGAGCGGGCTGGCGATGCGGATCAGCATGAAGGAGGCGCCCCACAGCGCGGAAAGCCCAACCAGTTGGGCGAAGTGTTTGGTTTGCACAGATAAGCAGGCTCAGCGCCCCCGCAGGAAGAGGGCGTCCAGCTCACGGATGCTGAGCTGGCGCCAGGTGGGGCGGCCGTGGTTGCATTGGTCGCTGCGTTCGGTGGCTTCCATCTGGCGCAAGAGGGCGTTCATTTCTTCTATCGTCAGCTTGCGGTTGGCGCGTACGGCGCCGTGGCAGGCCATCGTGGCCAGCAGTTCGTTTTGTGCGCGCTGGATGACGGTACTGGCTTCGTGTTGGGCCAGTTCGGCCAGTACGCTGCGGGCCAGTTCGACCGCATCGCCTTTTGCCAAGGCGGTGGGCACGGCGCGCACGGCCAGGGTCTTGGGGGAGAAGGGGCTGATCTCCAGGCCCAGCGTTTGCAGGGTCGTGAAGTGGGCTTCGGCGGTGGCAACCTCGCTGGGGGTGGCGGCAAATGTGGCGGGTATCAGCAGGGGCTGGCTTGTCAGTTGGGCTACCGTGGTGCTGGCGCCTTCTGCCGTTTGTTGGGCCAGTTGGTTCTTCAGGCGCTCGTAGACTATGCGTTCGTGGGCGGCGTGCATGTCGACTATGACCAGGCCTTGGGTGTTTTCGGCCAGGATGTAGATGCCTTGCAATTGGGCTATGGCTCTGCCCAGGGGCCAGGTTTCCTTTGGCACTTCGTGGTCCGGGTGGCTGGACGGCACAGGGTTTTGCTCCGTGTCCCCCGCCCGCTGTGCGGGCTCCTCCTTTGCCTGCGCAAAACCCTGTGCCGCCCAGCCACCCTGGGGCGTGGTGCTTGGTTGCCAGAGTGCTCCGATGTCGCTGACGCGGTGGCCGATCAGCTCTGTGGGTGCTCCGAAATTGATAGCTGGTTGCGCACGGTACATGGGGGCTGCAGCCCGATTGGGCATATAGCCTTGGGGCAGGAGCCTAGTGACGGCATCTGCTACGGAGTCTGGTGCCCCCAAGTTGTTCGCGGCGGTGGCGCTGCCTGCACGCGGCGCGGCCAGCGTGTCTTCGACGGCGTGTCGCACGCCTTGGTGTACTTCGCGGCTGTCGCGAAAGCGTACTTCGATTTTGGTGGGGTGGACATTGACGTCGACCCTCGCCGGGTCCATGGCCAGGTACAGCGCGTAGATCGGCTGGCGGTGGCCGTGCAGCACGTCTTCGTATGCGCTACGGGCGGCGTGGGTCAGCACCTTGTCGCGGACAAAGCGGCCGTTCACATAACAAAACTGCTGGTCGGCGCGGGAGCGGGCGGCGTCGGGTATGCCTACGCGGCCCCATATGCGCAGCGCGCTGGCGCCTTGGCTGGGTTCGGCATCTTGCTCGCCCTGTGCGCGGGCCACGCTGGCGGGGCGCCAATCGACGGCTATGGATTGCGCGATAAAGTTTTCGCCCAGCACGTCAGCAAGCCGCTGGTTCAGTCTCGCGGCAAGCGACGGGTCTTCGCAGCGGCGCCATTGCTCGACCAGCTTGCCCTCGTGCCAGATGGCAAAACCCACATCGGGGCGGGCCAGTGCGTGGCGGCGGACCGACTCTATGCAATGGGATAGCTCGGTGGCGTCGGTCTTCAAAAACTTGCGGCGTGCAGGCGTGCTGTAGAACAGTTCTTTCACTTCAACTGTCGTGCCCTGGCTGCGCGCCACGGGTTTGAGTTCACCGGTGCGTCCGTCCAGCAGGTGCGCGGCAGACTGGCCGCTAGCCCTCGACAGTACTGCGCAGTCTGCTATGGAGTTGATAGCAGCCAGCGCTTCGCCCCTAAAACCCATCGTGGCAACAGACTCCAGGTCTTGCAGGTTGCCGATCTTGCTGGTGGCGTGGCGTCTAAAGGCCAGGGGTAGTTCTTCGGGCAGTATGCCGATGCCGTCGTCCTCCACACTGATCAGGCGGACACCCCCTGCGCTCAAGCGCACGGTGATCTGGGTGGCGCCGGCATCCAGCGCGTTGTCCACCAGCTCGCGCACGACTGAGGCGGGGCGCTCTACGACTTCACCGGCGGCGATCTGGCTGATCAGCTCGTCGGAGAGTTCTCGGATGGGGCGGCGGGAGGAATGGGGGCTAAGCGGCGCGTTCACTACGCCATTCTAGGGGCGCGGTCAGTTCGGCCCGCGTCGCTACTGCAACTTGCCGTACTGCGTCCCACCGATCATGATGCCGCTGTCCAGCGGGGCCAGATCTGATTGGTATTCCCATTCACCCACGTGCACTGGCGGTGGGGTGACACCGGTGCGCAGGGCCTCCATGAAGGCAGCGGCCTCGTCATCCGATACGGGCTGGTAGGCATGGCGTGCCAAGGGTTGTTCGGACTGGCCCTGCTCCATCGTGGGCGCAGCAGGGCGTTGGCGCACGATCTTGGCTGCTGGTGTTCCTTCGACGACGGACTCGGCACCATCTGCGGTGCGGGACATGCGGTCAAACTGGCTTTCGGTCTCGCTGACGCGCCAGTAAATGCCTTCGATCAGCACACCAAAACGCTTGTAGGCGTTGGAGCGCATCAGCTTCTCCAGTGCGGCAAAACTCTTGGTCTTGGCGTCTTTGCCGGTGACGAAGGACTTGGCCACATCGATCATCGCAATAAAGCGGTGGTGGCGCAGGTCCACCGGCATGACCTTGAACTTGTACATGCTGCCGATGACCTCCATCGCCAGGAAGCTCTCCCGGATGGACTGGTACATCATTTCCTGGCGAAACGCCTTGCGTTCTTCCAGATCCATGCGTTTTGCATGCGCTTCGGCGGCTGCGGCCTCTTGGGCCGCTACCACTGGTTTCTTTTTGGATCGGAAGAATGAAAACATGGTGTTTAAGCGTGTATGGCCGAATTCTAGCTGTGAGCTTTCGTGCCTTGTGCAGCTTCTGCACAGAGTGTTGTTGCGCAGGGAAAATCCCGGGGTCTGGGGTTGCTGCGCTCTGCTAGGATTTCGCAGATACTCCCTGACCTGGGCGCGGATGCGCTGGATGTTGGGCTTGTCCAGCACCGTGCGACGGCATGTTTGGAAGGGAATGATTGATGACAGTTTCACACACCGGGCCGGTATTGAAGGCCAATGGTCGGGCCTTTGCCCATATCTCACAGTTTCATCCCGAACTCACAGCCTTTCGGCGCGACCTGCATGCCCATCCCGAGCTGGGATTTGAAGAGGTGTACACGGCGGCACGCGTCAAGGAATCGCTGCAGGTCTGTGGTGTGGACGCCATCCATACTGGCATCGGTAAAACCGGCTTGGTGGCGACCATCAAGGGTCGGGGTGGTGATAGCACCAAGATGGTAGGTTTGCGCGCGGATATGGATGCCCTGCCAATGACCGAGCTCAACGATTTTCCGTGGAAGTCAGCCAAAAACGGTCTGATGCACGGATGCGGCCACGACGGCCACACTGCGATGCTGGTCGGTGCGGCCCGCTACCTGTCCGAGACCCGCAATTTTGATGGCACGGCGGTATTGATTTTCCAGCCGGGCGAGGAGGGCTATGCCGGTGCGCGCGTCATGGTGCAGGATGGCGTGTTCGACCGGTTCCCGGTGCAGTCCGTGTACAGCATGCACAACTGGCCGGCCATGCGCCCCGGTACTGTGGGGATGACCACCGGTCCCATGATGGCCTCTGCCGACCGCATCACCATAGAGATTTCGGGCCGCGGCGGCCACGGGGCCCACCCCTACCAGACGATTGATCCGGTCGTCGTCGCAGCCCACATCATCACCGCCATCCAGAGCATCGTGTCACGCAACGTGCGCGCAACCGAGAGTGCCGTCATCAGCATTTGCGCCATGCAGGCTGGCGATCTGGGCGCCATGAGCGTCGTCCCCGGAAAGGCAACCCTGGTCGGCACCGTGCGCACGTTTAACCCCGCTGTGCAAGATCTGGTGGAGCGCAGGCTCAATGAGTTGTGTAGTGCCGTGGCCTTGGGATTCGGTGCGACGGCCACTGTGCACTATGAGCGTATTTACCCGGCAACCATCAACTCCGTCGAGGAGACCCGGTTTGCCGGCGATGTGGCAGAAAGCCTGGTTGGTCCAGACCACGTGATCCGCGACCTCGAGCCCAGCATGGGGTCTGAGGACTTTTCATTCATGCTGCAGGTCAAGCCGGGAGCCTACATGCGGCTGGGGCAGGGTTCCGAGAACGGTGTTGGGAACTGTGCACTGCACAACACGCGATACGACTTCAATGACGATGTTTTGCCGCTGGGGGCTGCCTTGTATGCCGGTCTGGTCGAGCAGTCGATGCCCTTGTCGGCTCCGGCCTGAGGCCTCGCCGCAGCGACTTTCAGCGCCTTTTTGTCGAGCGGCTACCGCCCCAGATCGGCCGAACGGCTGTCCAGCGGCGTCACAAACGAGTTCTGCTCCCAACCCGGTGCCAGCTGGTGGCTGTCTGCGTATTCCGATGTGTTGGGCATGGCCGCATCCAGTTGCGCCATGGCCTGGCTCTTGCCGTGCTGACCATGGTCCTGGCGCTTGCGGCCAACAATGGCCTGCAGGTTCTCACGCACATCTTTGAATTGCGATTCCAGCTCGCTGTTGCCACCAGTGCCGCGGGCCGCATGCTCGCCCAAGAATGCGGTGCGGATCTGGATGAGGTGGGGCAGGTTGGCCGGGTCTACCACCAGGTAGTGGATGCCGCAGTGTGACAGCAGGTTGTGCTTGAGCGCCTGGTTGCCCATCGACAGGCCTTGCGGCCCTGGCACGTCGATGCATCCAATGATGTTCCCCTCCATGCTGCATACCGTGAACGAGCAGTAGACGCCGTTGAGCAAGTGGTACCAGTGCGCGGCATCGGTGCCCGGTTTGGGGGCGGTGAAGCGTGTGACCGGCAGTTTGACCAAGATCTGCTGGTCGAACATGACCTTGGCCAGCCACACCCAGACCAGCTTTTCGCGGTTATTGACCAGCGGGCGCACGGCCAGCGGCCAGTCGCGCGGTATGCGCCGTTGCACACGCGTTTTGCGGCGCTGGTAGAGGAACAGCACGCCGGCACCCAAAGCCAGGCCAGCAGCGAAAAATAAGGCAAAAAACATAGATCCACACCCTGCGCGTTGGGCCATCTGCGTGGCTTGTATTCGTCAACCCAGTCTAATCCCGTTTGTAAGCAAATGCATCTGTTTCTGCGCCTTGTGCTTAGTCCGAACGGATACCATTGGCCCCCAAATACCAACGGACACCATGCAACTACAGGAAATACTTTATTCACAGGGTTTTGGCACGCGGCGCGTGTGCGCGGGGCTGGTACAGCAGGGTCATGTCCAGGTCTATACGGCAAATGGGGCTGTAGCCCCCGCCACCGTTACTGACTCCGCTATGGAATTCGCAGCAACCGGTCTACGCTTTCGGGTCCAGGGTGTGGACTGGGAGTATTTCGAGAAGGCCTATGTGCTGCTGAACAAGCCCGCGGGCACGGAATGCTCGCAAAAGCCGTCCACCTACCCCAGCATCTACACGCTGCTGCCGTCGCCATTGCGGTTGCGCCCGCAAAAAAGTGCGGTGCAGGGCGTGCAGGCAGTTGGCCGGCTAGACCAGGACACGACGGGCATGCTGCTGCTCAGCGACGACGGCCAGTTCATCCACCAGATGAGTTCGCCCAAAAAACACAGCCCGAAGGTTTACGAAGTGACTGCCAAGCACCCGCTGGACGACAAACAGGTG
Organism: Rhodoferax sp. ZS1R8; assembly: GCF_056521325.1. Taxonomy (NCBI): domain Bacteria; kingdom Pseudomonadati; phylum Pseudomonadota; class Betaproteobacteria; order Burkholderiales; family Comamonadaceae; genus Rhodoferax; species Rhodoferax sp. ZS1R8. The sequence goes on from NZ_JBWMBA010000002.1 coordinate 1,016,077, forward strand.
CAGCGTCTGCTGGCCGGCGTGGTGCTGGACGATGACCCCAAGCCGGTGAAGGCTGCGGCCTGTGAGATCGTCGACCCCGATGGTGCCGCCTTGCACCTGCGCCTGACATTGACCGAGGGCAAATACCACCAGGTCAAGCGCATGCTGGCCGCTGTAGGAAACCGGGTCGAGGGCTTGCACCGCTCGCGCATCGGCGCGCTGGTGCTGCCAGAAGACCTGGCGCCCGGGCAATGGCGGTGGTTGCGGGCCGATGATTTGCAGAAATTGACGGCAAAAGCCCTGCCCGCTGCCGAAAGTCTTTGATCTGCGTCAATAGAGAGCACCTACAACGGGAAATCAAGGCGCAGGGGCTTAAAATCCGTGGTTACCCAAAAAGTGATCGCCTGTGAAGACTATTGCCCCTCTGTTTGCCTCGGTCCGTCGCCGTCTAGCTCCATCTTTTCTCCGTTTTGCGCTCTTGTTGGCAGCTCTGGGCTGCGTTCTTGCGTTGCCTGCTGGCGCTGCCTGGGCCCAGGCTACGCCGCTCTTTGTGTTGAACTCCCTGGACGCCAGCATCAGCGTGGTGGACCCGGTGTCTTGGAAAGAGACCAAGCGCATCGCCACCGGCAAGGAGCCGCACCACATGTACCTGACACCGGATCAGCGGTCCATCATCATTGCCAACGCACTGAGCGACTCGCTGACCTTTATCGATCCTAAGACCGCCGAAGTGCAACGCACCGTGCGCGGCGTGCTAGACCCCTACCAGCTGAGCTTCTCGCCGGACATGAAGTGGTTCGTGACCGCCGCCAACCGTCTGAACCACGTGGATATTTACCACTGGGACGGTACCGAGATGGTGTTGGCCAAGCGCGTACTGACTGGCAAAACCCCCAGCCACCTGTGGATTGACAGCACCAGCACCACTATTTTTTGCACCATGCAGGACAGCGACGAACTGGTCGCCATCGATTTGCCCACACAGACCATCAAATGGCGTATCAAGACCGGACCCATGCCGGCCGACGTATTCGGTACGCCGGACGACAAGCTGTTACTGGTCGGCCTGACCGGCGGCGACGGTGTCGAGGTGTATGACGTGAGTGGTCCGGTGCCGAAGCTGAAACATCTCATCAAAACCGCCAAGGGTGCCCACGCCTTTCGTTCGATGGGCGACAAGCGCCACGTGTTGGTCAGCAACCGCGTAGCCAACACCATCAGCAAGATCGATCTTCAAACTATGGCGGTCGTAGACAGCTATCCGGCGGCAAGCGGGCCAGACTGCATGGACGTGTCGGCCGATGGCCGTTTTATCTACGTCACGTCGCGCTGGGCCGGCAAACTCACGGTCATTGACACCAGCACCCGCCAGATCGTGCGCCAGGTCAAAGTGGGCCGGTCACCCCACGGCGTGTGGACGCTGGACCATGCGGCGCGTCGTTAGGACCGTGTGAGCGTATTCATGCGGGCCGGCAGCATCGCAAAAATCGCTATCGTTTTAGTAGCTGCTTACGCGCTCTGCGCGGGGGCTACAGCCCAAAATGCTTGTAATAAACCTGTCTACCTGACGCTGGACACTGGCCACATGGAGGTGGCCCCGCTGATGGCCGAGGTGTTGAAGCGCCATGGCGTGCGGGTCACCTTTTTTGCAGCCAACGAGCGCACGAAGACCGGCGACGGCACGCTGGGTCAAGACTGGGCGCCATGGTGGAAAGCCCGCGCTGCTGAAGGCCATGAATTTGCATCCCATACCTGGGACCATGTCTACTGGCGTGCCGATCTGCCGGGCGAGCCCGTGCGCTTTCGCATGCGGCCTTCAGCCGGTGCGCAAGACGGGCAGGAATCCACCTGGACCGCTGCCCAGTATTGCGCGCAGCTGGACCAGGCCGCCCAGCGCCTGCAGGCCATTACCGGCAAGAAGCCTCTGCCGCTGTTCCGGGCGCCGGGCGGCAAGACCTCGCCCCAGCTGCTTGAGGCCGCCAAGGCCTGCGGTTATGCGCATGTAGGCTGGTCCGCGGCTGGTTTCCTGGGTGATGAATTGCCCAGCGAAACCGCTAGCAACGACGCCTTGTTGGCCAAGGCATTGCGTGGTGTGCGCAGCGGCGATATCCTGATGGCCCATCTGGGCATCTGGTCGCGCAGGGACCCGTGGGCGCCCGCGGTGCTGGAGCCGTTGATCGTAGGGCTCAAGGCCCAGGGCTTTTGTTTCCAGACACTGGGCGAACACCCGGCCTATACGGGCTGGATTGCCGCGCACAGCCGTTGATTCGCAGACTCTTTCAAAGGTGACTTTGCAGTGAATGCTTTTGTTGACAGTTTGGTAGACCTCTTCAGCACCGTCCAGCTCTGGCTGTTTGAGGCGCTGATACAGCCGGCCATGTTCGAAATGGGCCTGGCCAGCGTGCTGGAGGATGGTTATGACGCCACCGGCTGGCTTCTGGTGGGGCTGCTGCAGATTGCCGTGCTGATCGCCGTCATCGGCCCGCTGCAGCGCTGGCGCCCGGTGGAGCCGATATGGGACCGCACCACGATTCAAACGGACATGCTGTACACCGTTATTCACCGGTTGGGTCTGTTCCGCCTGGTGTTGTTCTTTTCGACGGCCCCACTGTTTGACGCGCTGTTTGGCTCGCTGCGAGTGGGGGGCTGGGAGACGTTCCATCTCGATGCCGTATGGCCTGGTGTGACCGATGTGCCCATCGTCGGTTTTCTGCTTTACCTGGTGGTGCTGGATTTCTTCAACTACTGGGTGCACCGTGGCCAGCACCAGTTCGAGTGGTGGTGGCGCCTGCATTCGCTGCACCACGCGCAACGCCAGATGACGATGTGGAGCGACAACCGGAACCACCTGCTGGATGATTTGGTACGCGACGTACTGATGGTGGTGCTGGCACAGGCTATCGGCATCGCGCCGGGGCAGTTTGTGGCTGTCATCGCTTTGACGCAGCTCAGCGAGAGCTTTCAGCATGCCAATCTCAGGGTGTGGTTCGGCCGCGTTGGTGAGCGCTTGTGGGTCAGCCCGCGCTTTCACCGTTTGCACCACGCGGTGGGCTTGGGTCACGAATCGGCCGGTAAGAATACGTTGGGGGGCGCCAATTTTGGCGTGCTGTTGCCATGGTGGGACATGCTGTTCGGTACCGCTAATTTCGAACACCGGTTCGACCCTACCGGTGTGCGTGACCAGGTGGAGCAGGGCAGGGACTATGGCCGGGGGTTTTGGAGCCAGCAGTGGCTAGGCCTCAAGCGCTTGGTTGGTCGGGGGTAGTAGTCTGGGCTGCGGAGCGGTTTGCGCGGGGTTATGCTTTCCCTATGAATCAGCTTCTTGACGCCTTTTGGCGCGCCGCACTGTACTGCTTGCGGCCACGCGTGATATTGCTGTCCCTGTTGCCGCTGCTGCTGGTCATTGGCGTGACGACGGGACTGGGCTATCTGTTCTGGGACTACGCGATGGACCAGGTCCGGCTGGTGCTGGAGTCCTCCGCTTTCGTCAACCATGGCTGGGCCTGGCTGGACAGTGTGGGCCTGGGGCGCATCAAGACTGTGCTCGCACCACTGGTTGTCATCTTCACGGTCACACCTGTCATCGTGGTGGTTTGCCTCCTGGTCGTGTCTCTGCTGATGACGCCGCTGCTGGTGCGCCTGGTCGCCGTGCGCCGATTCCCCAACCTGGAAGCGCTGCAAGGCGCCACGTTTTTGCACAGCCTAGCCTGGTCACTGGGGTCCAGCCTGCTGGCGCTGATCGCTTTGCTGATCTCCATCCCGTTGTGGTTTGTGCCGCCGCTGGTGCTGGTGTTGCCGCCGCTGATCTGGGGCTGGTTGACCTACCGGGTCATGGCCTTTGATGCGTTGGCCACCCATGCCAGCAAGGAGGAGTGCCACACCATCCTCAAGCGCTACCGTCCTCAGTTGTTGGGCATGGGCGTGCTGTGCGGTTACCTGGGAGCCGCGCCCAGCCTGGTGTGGGCGTCGGGCGCGTTCTTTCCGCCGTGGTTCGTATTCCTGGCGCCGCTTGCGATCTGGATTTACACCTTGGTCTTTGCGTTCTCTTCACTGTGGTTTGCGCACTATTGCCTGTGCATGTTGCAGGAGTTGCGTAGCGCCCATGCGGTACAGGTTTCGGTAGCTTTGCAATCTCCGGCCGACCCCTTGCTGGGGCAACCCGTGGAGCGACCCTGGATGCCACTGGAATAGCCTTAGAGCCCCGCAGACTAAAAAACACCATCTTGGTGCATGTCTAAAAGAGCACCAATGCAGTGCATTTTTTGATATCCCCGTTGTGGTGCAAACCCGTTTTGACGGTGCTTGCACGGGGCTGTCACTTTGTGGTCAACCGTGGCAAAAGCCCGGTTTATCAGGGCAAAATAGAGCGCTGTACCAAATTGGTGTCCATGGCAGTGGTTGGCATAAAAGCTGCATTGTGGATGGGGCAAATTTTTACAACCGTGTGTATTTTTTTATAAACAGGAGTATTTGATGGCCAAGACCGTCGCAGACGTGATGAAGATGGTGAAAGAGAACGAGGTCAAGTTCGTTGACTTCCGTTTCACCGATACCCGCGGCAAGGAACAGCACGTCACCGTGCCGGTGTCGCATTTCGACGAAGACAAATTCACATCCGGCCACGCGTTTGACGGCTCCTCCGTCGCGGGCTGGAAGGGCATTGAAGCATCTGACATGCAGTTGATGCCCGACCCGAACACCGCCAACATCGACCCCTTCTTTGAAGAAACCACGCTGTTCATGAGCTGCGACGTTGTCGAGCCTAGCGACGGCAAGGCCTACGACCGCGACCCACGTTCCATCGCCAAGCGCGCAGAAGCCTACCTGAAGGCCAGTGGCATCGGTGACACAGCCTTCTTCGGCCCAGAGCCAGAATTCTTCATTTTTGACGGTGTGCGCTGGTCCAACGAACCCGGCAAGGTGTTCTTCGAGATCGATGAATACGAAGCGCCTTGGAACTCCGGTTCCAAGCTCGAAGGCGGCAACCGCGGCCACCGCCCCACTGTCAAGGGCGGCTACTTCCCCGTTCCTCCGGTCGACAGCACACAAGACATGCGCGCCGAAATGTCCCTGATTCTTGAATCCCTGGGCATCCCGGTTGAAGTGTTCCACCACGAAGTAGCGGGTGCTGGCCAGAATGAAATCGGCACCAAGTTCAGCACCTTGGTGCAACGCGCCGACTGGACCCAGGTTCTGAAGTACGTGGTGCAAAACGTGGCCAATGCCTACGGCAAGACGGCTACCTTCATGCCCAAGCCTTACGCGGGTGACAACGGTTCCGGCATGCACGTGCACCAGTCCATCTGGAAAGACGGCAAGAACCTGTTCGCCGGTGACGGCTATGCAGGTCTGTCTGACTTCGCTTTGTACTATGTAGGCGGCATCATCAAGCACGCTCGTGCCCTGAACGCCATCACCAACCCCGGCACCAACAGCTACAAGCGCCTGGTGCCAGGCTACGAAGCGCCGGTCAAGCTGGCTTACAGCTCGCGTAACCGCTCCGCATCGATCCGCATTCCGTTCGTGGCAAACCCCAAGGGTCGCCGCATCGAAGCGCGTTTCCCCGATCCACTGTCCAACCCTTACCTGTGCTTCTCTGCGCTGATGATGGCCGGTCTGGACGGCGTGGAAAACAAGATCCATCCGGGCGAAGCCGCTACCAAGGATCTGTACCATCTGCCACCCGAGGAAGATGCATTGGTACCAACCGTCTGCCACAGCCTGGACCAGGCGCTGGACTGCCTGAACGCAGACCGCGGCTTCCTGACCAAGGGCGGCGTGTTCACCGACAGCATGCTCGATGCCTACATCGACTTGAAGATGGCCGAAGTCACGCGCTTGCGCATGGCACCTCACCCTGTTGAATACGATATGTATTACTCCCTGTAACACTTCAGCTCGGGTTTTAAAAAGAAGGACGGCATCTGCCGTCCTTTTTCTTTTGGCGCCGGGCCGTCCCAAGCCAAATGGCCCCTCGGGGGCAGGGAACTACACGGAGTGGGTGACGGTGGGGCCGTCAGTTTCTATGGAACCTGTTGCAGCCGCGCCCGTCTAATACCGTTATAGACTGCTGAGATTTTGTTTTTTGCGCGTTTTGACGCATACTGCTTATCCAGCCCTGCACACCGTTGCGTGGACACCCCGAATGAAAACTGCCTTTTTGCTGATTCCCATATTGGCAGCTGCCACAAGCACTGTCACCTGGGCCCAGGACCGCATCTATCGGTGCGGCAACGAATACACCAACACCGTTCCCGAATCCCAGGCCAAGCACTGCAAACTGATCTCCGGTGGCAACGTCACCGTGGTGCAGGCCAACCGGCCCAACGCCAATGCCAATGCCAACCGCGTAGCGTCCGCATCGCAGGCAGGCCAGCGCGTGGATGCTGGCGAGCAGCGTGCCAAGGATTCAGACTCGCGCCTGATCCTTGAATCAGAATTGAAGAAGGCCGAAGCGCGCCACGCCGAGCTGCTCAAGGAATACAACAAAGGCGAACCCGAAAAAATGGGTATCGAGGCGCGCAACCCGCAACGCTACGCAGAACGGGTTTCAGAACTCAAGGCCAGCATCAGCCGCAACGAGAGCGACATCGATGGCATACGCCGCGAACTCAGCCGCCTGCCATCAGCCGCAGCGGCACAGTCCAGCGTATTGAAATAGCGCGACTTGGACGCGTCCGCCCAGTACCAGTCATTTGACCTGCTGGCCACGCTGGTCGCTGTGGTCAGTCCCAACGCCGACGTCGTTTTTTCCAACTCCGCACTGGAAGACGCTCTGGGCATCTCGCGCCGTGCGATCGTCGGCTCGTGCCTCAGCGACGCCTTCACCGAACCCTCCCTGTTGCAGAACGCCTTGAGTGGCGTGCGTGAAAACGCCTTTGCCGTGTTGCGCTATGACGCCTTCTTGAAGCGCGGAGCGGGCGAGCCTATGCCCGTGCACGTCATCATCAGCTGGACTGAGCCGGTGGTATCCATCATCGTTGAGATGATCCCGCTGGAGCAGCAGACCCGCCAAGACCGCGAGGAGCGCTTGGCTGAACAGGCCCAGACCAACAAAGAGCTGATCCGCAACCTGGCCCACGAGATCAAGAACCCGCTGGGCGGTATCCGTGGTGCAGCGCAGTTGCTGGAGATGGAGATGGAGTCCACGGAACTCACCGAGTACACGCAGGTCATCATCCGCGAGGCCGACCGTTTGCAAAGTTTGGTGGACCGCTTGCTGGCACCGCACCGCAGGCCGCATATGGTCAGTGACGTCAACATCCACGAGGTCTGCGAACGCGTGCGCTCCTTGATACTGGCCGAGTTCCCCAAGGGCCTGCGCGTCATACGCGACTACGACACCTCGATCCCTGAGTTCCGTGGCGACCACGAACAGCTCATCCAAACCGTACTCAACATCGCGCACAACGCCTGCCAGGCCTTGGCTGAGCGCATCGCGGCCGGTGATGCGAACCTCACGTTTCGCACCCGCGTGTTGCGCCAAATAACTTTTGGCAAACAGCGCTATCGGTTGGCATTGGAATTGCATGTCATCGACAACGGACCTGGTGTGCCAGATTCGATCAAGGACCGCATTTTCTATCCGCTGGTGTCGGGCAGAGAAGGCGGTTCTGGCCTGGGGCTGACATTGGCGCAAACCTTTGTACAACAGCACCATGGCTTGATCGAGGTCGACAGCGTGCCAGGCCGTACGGATTTCAAGATATTGATTCCGTTACCCTAAACAGTTGAGGACAGAGCGGCCCACAAGGCTTAGCTACTATCCCGCACAGGCTAAAGGAGCGCAAAAGTAATGAAGCCCATTTGGATAGTAGATGATGACCAGTCCATACGCTTCGTACTGGAAAAGGCCTTATTGCGCGAACACCTGCCCACGCGCAGCTTCTCGAATTCCCGCGATGTACTTACCGCGCTTGCCACCGCCGCGGACGATGAAGGCCCGCAGATTCTGGTCAGCGATATCCGCATGCCCGGTGGCTCGGGCCTGGAACTGCTGGAGAAGGTCAAGGCCAAACACCCGGGGCTGCCCGTCATCATCATGACGGCGTTCTCGGACCTGGACAGTGCGGTCAGCGCCTTCCAGGGCGGTGCCTTTGAATACCTGCCCAAGCCCTTTGACTTGCCCAAGGCGGTGGAGCTGATCCGCCGCGCAGTCGAAGAAAGCCAGCGCGAAGAAGTAGCCGATGAAGGTGTGGGCGAGACCCCCGAAATGCTGGGCCAGGCGCCCGCGATGCAGGACGTGTTCCGCGCAATTGGCCGCCTGAGCCAGAGCAATGTCACGGTGATGATCACCGGTGAATCCGGATCGGGCAAGGAGCTGGTGGCGCGTGCGCTGCACAAACATTCGCCGCGCGCCAATGGGCCGTTTGTGGCCATCAACACCGCGGCTATCCCCAAGGACCTGCTGGAGAGCGAGCTCTTTGGCCATGAGCGTGGCGCCTTCACTGGCGCGCAGACCATGCGCCGGGGCCGCTTCGAGCAGGCCGATGGCGGCACGCTGTTTCTGGATGAGATCGGCGACATGCCGTTCGAGTTGCAGACGCGGCTGCTGCGCGTGCTCAGCGATGGCCACTTCTACCGCGTCGGTGGCCATGGCGCCGTCAAGACCAATGTGCGCGTGATCGCGGCCACGCACCAGGACCTGGAGCAACGCGTCAAGGACGGCGGCTTTCGCGAGGATTTGTTCCACCGCCTGAACGTCATCCGCCTGCGCCTGCCGGCCCTGCGCGAGCGCAAGGAAGACATCTCGGTGCTGACCCGGCATTTCCTGCAGCAAAGCGCGCAGCAACTGGGCGTGGAGCCCAAGCGCATATCGGATGCGGCGCTGGCTTGGCTGGAGGGCTTCAGCTTCCCCGGCAATGTGCGCCAACTGGAGAATATTTGCCACTGGCTGACCGTTATGGCCCCGGCCCAGATGGTGGAAGCCAAGGACCTGCCACCCGAAGTGGGCGCGCGGTCGCCGGGCGAGTCCGTTGGCGCCGAGGGTGGGGTATCTCGCAGCGCGGCATCGGACGCTTTGGCGCCATCGCCCAGTGCCGCGCCCGTGGTCGGCGCGGTGCCCCATGCGAGCCAGCTTGCTGGTGGAGCAGGCGTGCCATCGCCAGCTGGCTGGGAATCCGAGCTGGAGGCTGAGGCCATTGCGCTGTTGAGTGCTGGCCGCACCGACGTGTGGGACGCGCTGACCCACCGCTTTGAATCGCGCCTGATACTCGCCGCGCTGGCCAATACCAAAGGCCGGCGCATTGAGGCTGCTCAACGTCTGGGTATTGGTCGCAACACCATCACCCGCAAGATTCAAGAGCTGGGTTTGGAGTAGATTTTAGATAAATCGGGCTGTAGCCCTCGCCAGCCGAGCGTAAGCCGCTACTGTATTTATAGCGGACCGAGCGTCACGACAACCGGTGCGTGGTCGCTGGGGCGCTCGTTCTTGCGCGGCAGCTTGTCGATGGCACATGCCTGCACGGCGGGTTTGAGCGCTTGGCTGACCAGTATGTGGTCTATGCGCAGGCCGCGGTTGCGCTGGAAGCCGCCACTGCGGTAGTCCCACCACGAATAGCTCTTGGGCGGTTGCTCGAACAGGCGATGGCTGTCATGCAGGCCAAGTGCCACCAACGCGCGCAGGTGGTAGCGCTCTTCTTCGGTGCAATGGATGGTTTCAAATAGGCCCACCGGGTCCCACACGTCCAGGTCGTCAAAGGTGATGTTGTAGTCGCCCATCAACACCAAATTGGGGTGCACCTGCAGTTCGGCCTTGATCCACTGGCGCAGTCCCTTGAGCCACTCCATCTTGTATTCGAACTTGTCGCTGCCGGGCTCCTGGCCATTCGGGAAATAGGCGCCGATGACGCGCACGCCGGCAGCCTCTGGCGCAGCCCCTTCCGGCACAACGGTGCCTGTAATCACGCGGGCCATATCGTCGTCAAAGCCGGGGATGTTCTTGACAACATCGGTCGCAGGCGTGCGCGATAGCAGGGCCACGCCGTTATACGTCTTCTGGCCAAACCACTCTGCGTGGTAGCCCAGGGCTTCGAACGCTTCTTTCGGGAACTTGTCGTCCGTCATCTTGAGTTCCTGCATCGCCAGCGCGTCGACCGGATTGGCAGTTAGCCAATCCAGCACCTGCGGCAGGCGCACGCTCAGCGAATTCACGTTCCAGGTGGCGAGTTTCATGGTCGCATGGGTCTTTCCAGAGTGGGAGTTTTTTCAATCGGCCAGAGGGTAACCCAGAACGCGGTGGCGCTTCGCGTATGTATGATGCAAAACCTGTCCAATCACTCACTGGCGATGGAACTATTTATAGTTAACGAGGACCTTGCCGCGCTGGAACATGCGTTGGCAGCCGCGCAAGGCGACGCCAGTCTGTCACTGACCGTCGCTTGCGTCTGGCACCTGCGCCAGCGCGATTGCCAGCGCGCGCTGGCATTGGCAGAGCAAGCCGAAGTGCTGCTGCCGCAAAGCGGCTTGTCCGATTCTGATCGCGCACGGCTGATGGCTCGCATGCAGCTGTCGCGCGCCGAGATCAAGCTGCTGTTTGGCGAAGCCCCGGCAGCCCAAGAGCTGGCTGCTGCCGCGGCTGCCGGCTTTGAACATTTACAAGATGCGTTGGGCACCGGTGATACCCACTGGCTGCAGGCCTCTATCTGCGTGGACCGTGGTAACAGCCTGCAGGTGGCCGAGTGTCTGGTGCAGGCTGCTGCGGCCTACCGGGCAACGGACGACACCGTACGCCAAGCCGCCGCTGCGGCGCGCAGCCTGGTCAATGCCTCGTTCCGGGAACCGGTGGCTACCGCGTCCGCCCTGCAAGAGCAATTTCCACCGAACCAGACGCTGCCGGTGGCCGTGCTCGCTTGGGCAGCTGCGGCTCGCGCCAATGTGGCCGGCCTGACGGATGACCCAGGTGGCTCCATCAAGCATGACCTGACGGCCTACCAGGCCGCACTGGACAGCGGCCAGGTCCGCCAGGCTCTGGTGTCGGTGACAAATTCGGCCGAATCCTTTGCGACGCTGGGGGACCTCGACGCCGCGCTGGAGTGGAGCGAACGCGCGCTGGTGCTGGCGCGCAAGACCACCTGGCCACCCAGCATAGGCTTTTGCCTGATGCAGTTGGGCGATGTAATGCGCCTGCTGGGCCGGCATGAGGAGTCGCGGCAATACCTGCAAGAGGCCTTGGTGCTGATGGGTGCGCAAGCCGGTTCGCGCAACTACGAACTGGGCTTGGGCAACCTGGGCCAGCTGGCGCTGGACGTGGGTGACTACGCGGCCGGCCTGGAATCCTTTGCCAAGTTGGAGGCGCATGGCCGCACCGAAGTCGAGCCCGACCTCGCCATCAAGGCGTGGCGTGGTCAGGCCAGTGCGTTGTTCCGGCTGGGCCGCCTGGAAGAGGCCCACAGCAAGGCTGAGGCCGCATTGGCGCTGGCCCAGCGACAAGGCAGTGCTGAGGGACAAATCCAGATCCTGCGCATCTTTGCCCAGATGCACCTGGAACAAATGACGGATGCTGCCGAGGGCGGAAGCGCGCAAATGGCCTTGCGCTACCTGGAGCAGGCGCTGGCCATCGCCGGGGGAATGGGCGGCTACCACGTATCGCCCGAACTGATTGAGCAAGTGGCCGCCGCCCATGCAGCGGCGGGCAACTTTGACGCGGCCTACAAGAACGCTCTTGCAGCCAGCGCAGCCCGCAAAAAGTCACAACACCATGAGGCTCAGAGGCGCGCGCTCGCGCTTCAGGTGCGCCAGCAGGTGGAGCAGGCGCGGGCCGACACCGAACACCACCGCAAACTCGCTGCCACGCTGAAAGACACGGCCGCCACACTGGAAACGCTGGGCGTTATAGGGCGCGAAGTCACTGCCAGTCTGGACGCTGCTGCAGTCTTCGCTGCGCTGCACCGCCACGTGCACGAGCTATTGGATGCCACGGCGTTTGCAATCTTCCTGGTGCTGGCCGACGAGCCCTTCTTGAAGATGGTCTTTGGCATGGAGGCCGGCGTGCCATTGCCGCAGTCACGCGTGGCGCTGGACAGCCCGACTGCCGTCTCGGCACGCTGTGCCCGCGAGCGAAAAGAAGTGCTGGTAGAGGTGCCGATGGGCAAGACCACCAGCAGCTGGATGCCCGGCACGCTGCCCCCGGGTAGCCTGTTGTATGCGCCGTTGATGGTCGGCGAGCGCCTGCTGGGGGTGATGACCATACAGTCGCCCAAACCGCAGGCCTACGGCGAGCGGGAACGCTCCATCTTCCACACGCTGTGTGCCTACGGTGCGATTGCGTTGGACAATGCCTCGGCTTATGCCGCAGCAGCCGCTGCGCAGCGCGAGGCGGACGAGGCCAATGCCGAGCTGCGCCAAACCCAGGCCCAACTGGTGCAGGACATTGCGGAGCGCGAACGCATAGACCAGGAGCTGCAGGCACTGAACAACAATTTGGAAGCCCGCATCGCGCGACGCACCCAAGAGATGCGCGCCACGCTGGCGATGCTGGCCGAGAACAGGCAAAAGCTGCAGGGCATCGTGGATACTGCGCTCGATGCAGTCATCCGTGTCGACAGCATGGGTGCGATCGTGGGCTGGAACCGGCAGGCGCAGCTCATTTTTGGCTGGACAGCGGAGCAGGCTGTCGGCCAGGCACTGCACGAGACCATCATCCCGCCGCAACACCGCGAAGCCCACTTGCACGGCTTGGCGCGCTACATGCAGGGCGGGACACCCACGGTCGTTGACCGGCGCATCGAAATCACCGGGCTACACCAGAGCGGCCGCGAGTTTCCGATCGAACTGGCCATCACCCGGGTGCTGCTGGATGATCCGACGAAATTTGAGTTCTGCGCCTTCATCCGCGACATCTCGCAGCGCCGCCAGGCCGAGGAAGAAATCCGCACGTCGCTTGCGAAGCAGAAGGAACTGAACCAGTTGAAGTCGCGCTTCGTGTCCATGGCGTCGCATGAGTTCCGTACGCCGCTGGCCACCATCCTCTCGTCAGCGGATCTGCTTGCCCACTACTATGCGCGGCTTGCGCCGGCCGAGCGAAGCGACTTGTTCGGCTCTATCGCACTGGCCGTGAAGCGCATGACCAAAATGCTGGAAGACATTCTGGTGATCGGCAAGGACGAAGAGGAACGCATGGAATGCAACCCGGTGCCGATGGCGCTGGACACGTTTTGCCAGGCCGTTGTACAGGAGCAGCTCGCCGAGTTGACAGGTGCCGGTCCGCTGCGGCATGCGCTGGAATTGACACTGCGTGGCGATGCACTGCATGCCTGCTTTGACGAAAAGCTGATGCGCCACATCTTTAGCAACCTGCTGTCCAACGCCGTCAAGTATTCTCCCGGCGGTGGCACGGTGGGCTTTGCTGTGCATGGAGGCGAGCACGGCTTTACGTTTGAAGTCAGCGACCAGGGAATTGGCATTCCGCAGGACGATCTGCCGCGGCTGTTCGAAACCTTCCACCGCGCTGCCAATGTGGGCAACATCCCGGGCACAGGCCTGGGTCTGTCGATTGTCAAACGCTCAGTCGATTTGCATGGCGGTACGCTGTCGGTGCGCAGCTCGCTGGGGCAGGGGACGGTGTTCACCGTGACGCTGCCCAGATTGGAAAGACCGAGGCAGGTCTGAAGGCGGTTAGATGACCTTGAGCGCGGGGCGCCCCTGCTCCAGCGCCAGCTTGATCCGATGCTCCAGCAGCGTTCCGGTGAAAGGCTTGACGATGAAATCGGTCACGCCGCCCGCGATGGCGTTGCGAACCATGTCCGCAGCATTCTCGCCAGTGATCATGATGAAAGGCAGGTTGAGCAGAGATGGCGTGCCGCGCACCTTTTCCAACAGCTCGCGGCCGGACATTTTGGGCATGTTCCAGTCGCACAGTACCAAGTCAAAATTCTGGGTGTTCAACTGCTCCCAGGCCTCATGGCCATTGGTCACGGTGGATACATTGGCAAATCCCAGCACACCCAGAAGCCGGCGCAGGATGTCGCGCATTTCGTTGAGGTCTTCGACCACCAGTATCTTGGCGTTGGCATGTGTGATCACTTCGTACCCTTGGACTCTCTATGAAAAGGCGGTCGTCTTCGATCGGTTCCTCAGCCACAGCACAACTTCCTCCACCGGCATGGGTTTGCCATGCAGGTAGCCCTGTATCTGGTCGCAGCCCATCTCATGCAGCAGCTTGTGCTGGTCTTCGGTTTCCACACCTTCGGCGATGACGTCCAGCCCCAGGCTGTGTGCCAGGTTGATGACGGCACCGGCTATGGCCTGGTCTTCGCGGTTGGTGCACAGGTGGCGTACAAAGGACTGGTCGACCTTGAGCACGTCCAGTGGAAACCGCTTCAGGTAGGCCAGGCTGGAGTAGCCAGTACCGAAGTCGTCAATCGCCAGCTTGAGGCCCAGCGCCTTGAGCTGTTTGAGCACGTCCAGCGTGTGCTGCAGGTCCAGCATGGCCGTGCTCTCGGTAATCTCCAGCTCCAGTTGTGTCGGGTTCAGGCCCGTGCTTTCGAGCACGGAGCGCACATGGTGGAGCAAATGCGGATCGCTGAACTGGCGCAGCGAGAGGTTGACCGCAACCCGCAGCGGCGTCGCGCCTGCGGGCAGGTGCGCCTGCCACTGAATGGCCTGTTTGCAGGCCTCTTGCAGTACCCAGGCACCCATGGGCACAATCTGGCCGTTGTCTTCTGCAATGGGAATGAAGCGCACGGGCGACACCAAGCCGAGTTCAGGGTGCCGCCAGCGCATCAGCGCCTCAAAGCCAATGAGGCTGCTGTCAGATGCCATGACCTGGGGCTGAAAAAACGCCTCCAGTTCCTGCCGTTCCACTGAGCGGTGTAGGTCGTTGTGCAGACGGAAGGTGGCCGACAGGTCGGAGGTGGAGGAGGGCTCGTGTACCACCATGCGCTGGGCCGACCGGGCCCGCGCTGCGGCCAGTGCAATGTCCAGCCGTGCCAGCATGGCGGCCGGCAGTTCACCCTCCACGGCCCGGGCACAGGCACCGATCGACACCACGGGGAACTGCTCCTGGCCGTCCAGCGTAATCGCCACCGACATGGCGTCAAGCAGCGCCAGGGCCAGCGCATCTAGCGGGCGGCCCGTAGGCCAGTTGGGCACCAACAGGGCCAGGCGATCTTCACCCAGGCGGCCTACCGTGTAGCGGCTGTCGCGCAGGTGCTCGGAAGTATTGGCCAGCAGGCTCAGGCGCTGGGCCATCTGGCGCACCACATCGTCGAGCTGACCCACGCCCATGATCTGGGCCATCTGTGACAGGCTGTCCAGGCCAATGACCCACAGCGCAGGGCCATGGCCCTTTTGCTCTTTGAGTGCCTGACCCAGCAGCAGCAGCAGGTGGCTGCGGTTGGGCAGACTGGTGATCGCATCAAAGTGGGCCATCTGGTGCGCCTGGCTGGCCAGCTGGCGGGCTGCGAGCTGCAGCGTGGCAGCCTTCTCAAGTTGGGAGCGTATGCAGTCCAGCAGTTCGTCGCGCTGGAAGGGTTTGGTCAAGTAGTCGTCAGCACCCAGATTCATGCCCTCACGCACATCGCTACGGTCGGCCTTGGCGGTCAGCAGCACCGTGGGGATATGGGCTATGAGGGGGTCGGCGCGCAGGGCCTGTACCAGCTGGTGGCCGGTCATCTCGGGCATCATCACGTCGCTGAGCACAATGTCAGGCAGGTGATCGCGCACCAGTTGCAGAGCGTCCCGGCCGTTGGGGGCGGCCCAGACTTCGTAGTTTTCCAGTGTCAACAGCCGGGTCAGGTTGGCCCGGATGTCGGCTTCGTCTTCTGCAATGACAATGCGGTGGCTCATAGGGAGGGTGCCTGGGGCTTTAGGTGCGCTAATTGGGTTGCCAGCAACTGGCGCAGGTTGGCAAGGTTAAACGGCTTGGTCACGTAGCCGGTGGCGCCTTGCTGCAGCGCTGACTCCAGCTTTTCGGGTTCGGCGCTGGCAGACAGGAACACAAAGGGTATGCCGCGCAATGCAGGGTCTGCCTGCGTGGCGGCCAGCACTTCAAAACCATCGAGGTGCGGCATCATGACGTCACACAGTATGAAGTCGGGCTTGTGTTCGCGTATGGCTTCCAGGCCCAGGCGGCCATCTACCGCCTGCAGAACCTGGTGTCCTTCGAGCACCAAAAACCGCACCAGATTCTCGCGAATCGGGGCCTCGTCATCAATGACCAAAATGCGTGCCATGTGCAGCCTCAAACAGTGGATGTGGTACCGAGGTACTGCTGCCCAGTATTTCTACCGGTTCCGTGATGCGCGTCAGGCCCATGCGTCGCCTCCCTTGGTTTTTGGTACGTGGTTCCAAACGGTCTTCGCCGCATTTCTGCCGAATTTTACGGATATCACGGTTATATCCAATGGGGCAGTGATATCCAGGGGTTCCGCACGGTGGTTGCCATTGGCTTAGCCCGGTTGGCGACCCAGACGGACCGTGAAGCAGGTACCCTGTCCCTGCTCGCTGCGTACTTCAATGCGCCCGCCGTGCAGGTCCACCGAATTCTTGACGATGGCCAGACCCAGACCGGTGCCCTGGATATTGCCGACATTGCTGGAGCGGTGGAAGGATTCGAACAGGTGCGCTATCTCGTCACTGGGTATGCCAATGCCCTGGTCCGTGACTTCAAATACGGTGTCCTGCGCTTCATGGTAGACCTGGAAGCCCACCTCACCCCCGTTGGGCGAATACTTGATGGCGTTGGACAGCAGGTTACCGAAAATGTGGCCCAGCAGCTTTTCGTCATAGATGCCCCAACCAATATCCTCGGCAAAGCTGGTGCGCACCGTACAGGGGGAGTCGGGCAATTGCGTGCGCGCCTCGTCGACCAGGCCCAGGCACAGGGCCACCAGATCAATATTGCAGGGCTTGAATTCCAGCATCTGGGCTTCGACCTTGCCTATCAGTAGTACGCGGTCCAGCATGCGGGTCATGCGCTGCACGCTGCTTTCGATGCTTTGGATGACCTCGATTTTTTCTTGCTCTGGTAGGCGGTCCCCGTAGTACTTCAACAATTCTGCCGATGACAGGATGGTAGCCAGCGGCGTGCGGAACTCGTGGCTGGTCATGGCCACAAAGCGCGAGCGCAACTCGTTGAGTTCCTTCTGGCGGTCCAGTGCGTCGCGGATTTCCTGTTCGGCCTGCTTGCGTTCCGTGATGTCTAAAAAGGTCCAGATAACGCCCGAATCCGGGTCCAATGGGCGTACACATCGCCCCGCCAGATGCACCCAGAACAGTTCGCCATTCTTGCGCTTGAGTTGCCGTTCTGCGGTGTAGGTGCCCAGCGTGGCCAGGGCTTGGCGGGTTTGAGGTCCTACGGAATGCCACTGCGCGTCGCTGGCATGCACGATGCGCGAGGACTGACCAATCAACTCCTCGCGCGGGTAGCCCACCATCTCGGCAAACTTGTCGTTGACCCACTCCTGCTCGCGGTTGCGTGAGAAGACGATGCCTACCAGCGCGCTGTTAAGAATGGCTTCGCGCTCGGACGAGGTGCGGTGCAGCTCTTCTTCCAGCAGTTTGCGGTCGGTGATGTCGGAGTAGAAGGTCAGCGTGGCGGGTTGACCCTCCCAAGGGACTATCGTGACGCCAATCTCGAGCCACTGGATTTCGCCATCGGGCTGTAGCAACCGGATCTGGTAATGGTTGATGACGTCTTCGCCCGCCAAGCGCCGGCGCCGGCGCTCCTGGACGATGGCGTGGTCGTCCGGGTGTACGCGGTGCAGAAAGCCGAACGCCAGAAACTCTTCGTGCGATATGCGCGCAATCTCGGAGGCTCGTGCATTGGCAAACACGATGTGCTCGCCCTGCAGCACGATCATGCCTTCGCCCACGTTCTCGATGACCAGCCGGTAGCGTTCTTCAGACCGGTGCAGCGTGTCGATCATCGTCTTGCGATCGGTGATGTCCGAGAAGAAGGTCATCGTGGCCGTTTGCCCCTTCCAAGGGATTACCGATGCATGCACCTCCAGCCAGCGCACGCCGCCATCAAGCTGGAGGCAGCGGATCTCGAAGCGGTCGGGAATGGCCTCGCCCACCCGGCCTTTGTTGCGCAGCTCGTCGACATAGGCATGGTCATCGGCGTGCACCCAGGTCAGCAGGCTGTGACCGACGACGGATTCCATGGGCCTGTGCAGAATCTCCAGTGCCATGCGGTTGGCATACAGCACAACGCCGTTCTGGTTGATGCACATGCCTTCGCCCAGGTGCTCGACGACTACGCGGTTGAAATCTTCAGACAGCCGGATTGCCTCCTGGGCTGCACGGCGGTCCAGGCTCAACAGGTCGAGCAACTGGGTTTCACGTGCCTGGAGGCGTTCCACGGTCTGCTGCAGGCTTTCCATACTGGGCGGGTGCTGGTTTTGCATGTGGTGTGCTGGGACTGGGCTGTGTGGGCGGCGTCTACAGGGTGACGGTAAAGCAGGTTCCTTCGCCTATTGTGCTGCGCACGGTGATGGTTCCGCCATGCAATTCCACCGATTTCTTCACAATTGACAATCCCAGGCCGGTGCCGGCGATCGCGCCCACGTTGCTGGCCCGGTGGAATGAGTCAAACAGGTGGTGCAATTCGTCGGACGGAATGCCGATGCCGTGGTCCTGCACGTCAAAGACAGTACGCCCTTCTGCGCTGCGGACCCGCATGTCAATGGCGCCGCCCACTGGCGAGTATTTGAGCGCATTGGACAGCAGGTTGCTGAAAATGTGGCGGCACAGCTTCTCGTCAAAACCCTGTCCGTCGGGCTCGGCTTGCCAGTCCAGTGTGATGCTGCTCTTGGCATCGGCATGCTGCAGCGCAGCGTCTTTGATCAGCTGTTCGCACAGCTCTTTCATATCCATCGGCTTGGGTTTGAATTCCAGCATCTCCGCCTCGGCCTTGCCAATCAGCAGGATACGGTCCAGCATCTGCGTCATGCGTTGCACACCCGCTTCTATGGATTGCAGCATGCCATCGCGTTCGGCGGGTGAGACCCGGTCACTGTAGTAGCGCAACAGTTCGGCCGATGACAGTATCGAGGCCAGCGGTGTGCGGAATTCGTGGCTGGTCATGGCAACGAAGCGGGAGCGCAGTACATTGAGTTCGCGCTGGCGTTCCAGTGCTTCGCGGATATCGTCTTCGGCCTGGCGGCGGGCGGTCACGTCCAGCAGCGTCCAGATCACACCGGCGTCAGGGTCGTTGCCCTCCACGCATCGACCGGCCAGCAGCACCCAGATCCTTTCGCCGTTCTGGCGTCGGGTGTAGCGCTCACCGCTGTAGGTGCCGTGTTGGCGCAGGCTGGCTTCGGATCGGGCCTTTTCGGCCAGATAGACTTCGTCGGACTCGTAGAAGATGCGCGGCGATTGTCCCATCAGTTCTTCGCGCCGGAAGCCCGCCATCTCGGCACACTTCTCGTTAACCCAGACGATACAGTCTTTGACATTGAGGCTAATGCCCACAAGGGCTGTGTTGAGCATCGCTTCGCGCTCAAACGTGGTGCGACGCAGTGCCAGTTCGGAACGGTGCATGGCCTGCGATGCCTGCATGCGCGCAATCGCACTGCTGACATGGTGGGCCACGTGGGCCAGCACCTCAGCATCGGCTTCGGTGTAGACCGCGCCCGGGTCGTAGCTGCGAATGGCAAGCACGCCGTCCACACTGCCGCGTATTCGCAGCGGCACCCCAAGCCAGGCGGAAAAGCTCAAATCACCCACGGCCTGGGTCACCAATCCATCGCGTAGAAGTTGGGCCAGGCGAGCCTGGTCTACGCGTTGGGGCTTCTCGGTAGCGAACACAAATTCGGTCAAGCCCAGACGCATGGGAACGTTTTCGTTCTCGAAAAACATGTTGTCGGAGGGGTGCACGTCATACGGGTAGTTTTTGACGTTGCGCTCCAGGTCGATCAGGCAGATGAAACAACAGGGCGCCACCATGAGCTGAGCGATCAGTTCGTGCGCTTTGGCGCAAAAGTCGTACAACGAATCCCCCTGGGCCGCTTGCACTGCCAATTGGTAGAAGACGCGGTACAAGGCCTCGCTCTGGCGGCGCTGCCGGGTTTCGTGCTCCAGCTTCACATGGGCGGCGCGCAGGGCGTCGTAAGACTGCTTGCGCTCTATTGCCGTACTGACATGGCGGGCCACGAAGGACAGCAGGCGAACATCCGACGCGTTGTAGGCCACATCTGCGTCATAGCTCTGCACGGTCAGCACTCCGCCCACGCGGCCGTTGATATGCAGCGGCACGCCCAGCCAACTGTTAAAGCTGAGGTCGCCGGTGGCCTCGGTTATGTCGCCGTCGTTTTGAAGCGCGCAATAACGCTCAGCGCTGATCAACTCGGGCACACCACTGCGCAGCACGAACTCGGTCAGCCCCCTGCGCATGGGAACGTCCGTCTCTTGCATGGAGTCCCCATCGCGCTCGTCTACGTAATAGGGAAAGTTCAGCCGCCCGGGCTGATCGCTGAGCAGGCACAGATACAGGTTCTTGGCCGGGATCAGTTCCCCCAGCAGGCGGTGCAGCGTGCCGCCAAACCCGAACAGAGTTTCCTCGGTCGCCGCACCCTCGGCGATCTGGTACAGCACCTTGTAGGTTGCACTGCTGAAACCCGATTCGTCGAATGCGTCCATGGTCGGGCTTCAGTTCAGGGCGTACCTACCAGTTCAGATATGGAAAACGGCAAGAGCGCCTACGACCAGCCCCGCAGCGCCCGCTGCAAACATTGCGTACTCGACCCACTTCTTCTTGGTCAGCAGGGCGATCGCGGCCAGCGCAATGCAGACCTGCAGCACCGTGGTCGACTGTGCCCAGCGGTGGTGTTGGTGCATTTGCTCGTCGCTCTTGTGGTCCCAATCGGTGGCTTCTGCTTCCAGCTTGTCGGCACCCACCTTGATGTCAGTTTTTTCCTTCTCGTAGCGGTCCACCTTGGCCTGGTACTTGGTCTTGTCCGCTTCGCTGGTGGCTAGGTCGCGCGACATTTCGGCCAGCGACTGCTTGGTGCTCTTGGACTGGAAGTAATTCCACTGGTTGGAGGCCTCGGTCTTCTTGATGGCCGCATTGTTCTTGTACAGGCCGGCATTGGCCTGCGTGGCACCGCCCATGTAACCAAAGATGGCGCCAATGGTGGCAATGATGGCCGTGAACATTGCGATCTGGTTGATCATGCCGCCGCTGTCGTGGCCCCCGTGGGCGCCCTGTTGGGCGTGTTCGAGTTCGTGGTCGTGTGGGCCGTGTACGTGAAAACCTTGTCCTGACATGCTATTTTCCTTGGGGTTGCGGGTTGCGATAGGTCACAAAGCTGAAGTTCAGACCATTGACCGAAGTGTGGGATTCCCTGCTGGTTTCCTGCCACTGTGGGCCGAATTGTGGAGCAAACGCATCACCATCAAAATCGGCGTCGATTTCGGTCACGACGGCGGTGTTGGCCAAGGGCAGGGCTTGCGCATAGATTTGCGCGCCCCCCAATATCCACACGTGTTCAAATTGCTCACAAAGTGATAGCGCATGCGGCAGGCTGGACGAGGGCTGAGCACCCGTTTCGCTCCAACCTTCTTGGCGGGTGACGACCACATTCATGCGCCCGGGTAGGGGCCTAAAGCGCGGCGGTAGCGAATCCCAGGTCTTGCGGCCCATGATGACTGGGCAGCCCAACGTGGTGCGTTTGAAGTGCGCCATGTCCTCCGGCAAATGCCAGGGAATGGCGTTGTCTTTTCCGATAACGCCGTTGCGTGCGCGCGCAAAGATGACATGCAATTGCATGGGAGTCTCCAAAACTTACACCGCTACCGGTGCTTTGATGGCGGCGTGGCACTGGTAGTCCAGCACCTCAAAGTCTTCAAAGGCGTAGTCAAAGATGGACGCTGGCTTGCGCTTGATGTTAAGCGTGGGGTACGGGTAGGGCGTGCGGCCAAGTTGCAGCTCCACCTGCTCATGGTGGTTGCTGTAGATGTGGCAGTCGCCCCCGGTCCAGATGAAGTCGCCCACGTCCAGATCGCACTGCTGCGCCACCATGTGGGTCAGCAGCGCGTAGCTGGCAATGTTGAAGGGCACGCCCAGGAAGATATCGGCGCTGCGCTGGTACAACTGGCAGCTGAGTTTGCCCTTGCCTGCGGGCTCGGTAGCTGGTGCTACGTAGAACTGGAAAAAGGCGTGGCACGGCATCAGCGCCATCTTGTCCAGGTCGGCTACGTTCCAGGCGCTGACAATGATGCGGCGTGAATCGGGGTTGCTTTTGAGCGTTTGGATGACCTGGGCGATCTGGTCGATGTGGCCGCCATCGGGCGTGGGCCAGCTGCGCCACTGCACGCCATACACCGGGCCCAGGTCGCCATCGGCACGCGCCCATTCGTCCCAGATGCTGACGCCGCGTTCCTTCAGCCAGTTGTTGCTGCTCGAGCCGGTTAGAAACCACAGCAGCTCCTGGATGATGGAGCGCAGGTGCACCTTCTTGGTGGTGACCAGCGGGAAGCCTTCTGTGAGGTCAAAGCGCATCTGGTGGCCAAACACGCTGCGCGTGCCGGTGCCGGTGCGGTCGGTCTTGGCCACGCCCGTGGTGTACACGTGGCGCATGAAGTCTTCGTATTGGGAGCGGACGGGGTTTTGCATCAATAGCTTCCAAATAATGTATCCAAAGCGTTCTGAATAGCCAGTTGTTGTGAGCGCAAGCTATCGATTGCGCGTTTGCATGCAGCGAGGGGAACGGCGCCTAATGCGGGTGTGTCCATGACTACGCGCTGGCCTTTGACCTGAAATTCCGGATTGAGATCGGCAGTAAGCGGTGACAGTGCTGCCGAGTCCCACAAGGGCACCATCACGCGGGTTTGAAATCCCTTGATGTGGTCGTTCTGAACATCCAGAAAATAAGGAATAAGTTTGCGCTCCTGCGCGTCAGGGTTGGCATAGACATCAAACCGTGCCACCTTAGTTTTCCTCGCGTCCGTCGCCTAGGGATTTGCCCCAGGTTCGATACTTGGCCAGCGCTAAGCCATGCTTGGCAGTGCGAGCGTTATAGGCCTCAACCGCTTCCTTGTTATCCTCGTTCCATTTTTCCCAATACAGTCGTTTTACTTCCTCGGCGAGCAAGGTGTCCACAGTTTGGGAGATGTTGATGCCCATCTCGCGCGCGGCTTCCAGAACTTTGGAGTTCAGAGACAGGTTGGTTGCTTTTTTGGGGGCGTTCTCAAAGTGAAGCATGCCGGCTCTCCATTATGACTGCGCACAGTATATGCGCACCCTATGCCATTTGTCGCTACTTCAAACTCCCACCCTTGCGCTGCCCAGGCATGCAAAGCCTGCTGGGTGAAGTCGTCAGCGGCGGAAAATGTTCCCATGGCCAGCTCTTGCAGCGTTACATCGACCGGGGTGCCGAAAACGGTTACCGTGCCGATGAAACTGAGCACGCCTTGTCGGCGCCGGGATTAGGTACGCAAGATCCGACCCGAACCAGCCTGGTGATGGTGCCCCTAGCTGAAGAACTCAACGCGTCCGTCTTCCAGGTCGTAGCGGCCGGCCACGACCTTGACCTTTCCGTCCTTGATCAGGCCAGCCACGATGCTGCTCTTGCTGGCGATACGGGCGGCGGTGCGCATCGCGCTTTCACGGACGGCATTGTCGACAAAGTCACCCGGCTTGCCGTGCACCGCCTTGGCCGCCGGGACGATGGCCTGGACCATGGGGCCGATGGACGAAGGGAACTTGGTATTCTTCTCGACCACTTCGCAGGCCGCAACTACAGCGCCGCAGCGTTGATGGCCTAGTACGACGATCAGTGGCACACCTAACACGCCCGAGCCATATTCGATGGTGCCCATGGTCGCGCTGTCCACGGCCATGTTGCCTGCGTTGCGCGCCACAAATAGTTCACCCAGGCCGACGCCGCCAAACAGCAGCTCGGGTGGCACGCGGCTGTCGGCGCAAGAAACGATAGTGGCCCAGGGTGCCTGACCCTTGGCGACGTGCTCGCGTTGGGTATTGAGTTGGGCGGCGCAGAGTTCCGGGCCTTTGATGTACTTCTCATTGCCTTCTTTGAGCTTGGCCAGTGCCTCGTCGGCCGTCAGGCTGGTTCCCTTGCCACCGGCGGCAAATGCCGGCGCGGCCGACAACCCAAGGCCAGCCAATGCGCCGGCGGCCGTCAAGGACAAAAAGCCGCGCCGGGAGGCCCGGTGTTCTGCGTCGCAAACGTAGCACATGGTGAATCTCCTCTTTCAATCGGTGTGAAGGGTTCGGCCTATCGCGGGGGCAATGGACCGCAAACCACTATATCCACTCAGTTGCATTTCGTCACACTATTTCAGATGTCCATATAGCCTGCGATCTGGCGCAGCCGCTCCATCGGATCCCGCTGCGCCAATAACTGCTGTTTGGCTTCACCCGGAATGGGTAGCAGTTCCGTCCACCGGTTGGCAACCCAGCCGCATTCATCCAGGCGGTAAGGGGCAAAGATGGGTAGCGCCTGGCGCGAACCGGCCTGTTGCGCATCGGCGATGAGGCGGCCCAGCATATTGGCCATCGGCTGCAGATCCGGGGGAATGGGCTCGGGCGTATCTGCGGGCAGGTAGCGCACTTGGGCGTACCACACGCCAAACGGCCCGCGCTCATGCTCCAGCAGCTCAAAGCGCTGGCCACCCTGGCACAGCACCTGTAGCAGGGCGGGTTGTACGGCATCGACCTCTTGCAGATGGGCCAGTGTGCCAATGCGGTGCAGCTTGGGCACTTCGTCCGGTATCTGCACTTCATGGCCCTGCGCCAAGCCCACCACGCCGAAGGGAATGGCATCGCGCTGGCAGCGCTTGATCAGGTCCAGGTAGCGCACTTCAAAAATATTGAGGTGCAGCATGCCATCGGGCAACAAGGCCAGGGACAGAGGGAACAGGGGGATGCGGTCCATCGTCGGATTCTAGGCAAAGTGGTCAGCCACAATAATGACCACCATGCACCCCATACAAAAATTACTTGGCTACGCCGGCCCCTACCTTCGCGACATCCGTCTCGCCACTCTTTACTCCGTCCTTAACAAGTTCTTTGACATCCTGCCCGAGGTGCTGATAGGCGCTGCCGTGGACGTGGTCGTCAAGGGCGACCAGAGCTTTTTGGCCCGCCACATCCTTGTCGACTTTGGCATCACAAGCACCTGGCACCAACTGCTGGTGCTGGGCAGCTTGAACGTGCTGATCTGGGGCGGCGAGTCGCTGTTTGAATACCTGTACCACCTGAAATGGCGCGGCTTGGCGCAAGATATCCAGCACGACCTGCGGCTGGACACCTACCGCCACGTGCAGAAGCTGGAAATGGCCTATTTTGAGAACCAGCGCACCGGCAACCTGATGTCCATCCTCAACGACGACATCAACCAGATGGAACGCTTTCTGAACGGCGGCGCCAACCAGATCATCCAGGTGTTTTGTTCTTCGCTGATGATCAGCGCCGTGTTTTTTGCGCTGCAGCCCGGCATTGCCGTGATTGCATTGCTGCCGGTGCCCGCCATCCTGTTCGGAGCCTTCTGGTTCCAGAGCCGGTTGGCACCGCGCTACACCGAGGTACGCGAGGCGGCCGGTGACGTCAGCGCCCGGCTCAACAACAACCTGTTGGGCTTGGCTACTATCAAGGCCTTTGCCACCGAAAGCGCCGAAGCCGACCACATTGCGCAGGCCAGTAACAGCTACCGCGTGGCCAACGCTCGGGCCATCCGCCTCAGCTCCGCCATCACGCCAGTGATACGCACCGCCATCCTGGCCGGCTTTACCGCGACGCTGCTGTATGGCGGCTGGCTGACCATGCAGGGCCAGCTGGCGGTGGGTGCCTATTCGGTACTGGTCTTTCTGACCCAACGCCTGTTGTGGCCGCTGACCGGGTTGGCCGAGGTGGCGGACATGTACCAGCGCTCCATGTCGTCGATAGACCGGGCCATGGGGTTGCTGCAAACGCCCATCAATATTCCGTACGAAGGCCAGCACTTTCCCATCGACAAGGTCAAGGGTGAATTGTGTTTTGAGCATGTGGGCTTTGCCTATGCCGATACACCCACGCTGCAAGATATTGACCTGACCATTCCCGCCGGCAAGACTACAGCCTTCGTCGGCTCCACGGGCTCGGGCAAGTCCACGCTGGTCAAGCTGCTGCTGCGCTTCTACACCGCCCAATCCGGCCGCATCTTGCTGGACGGACAGGCCATTGACGGGCTCAACCTGCAAGACCTGCGCCGCGCTGTGGGGTATGTATCGCAAGACACCTTTTTGACGGACGGCACGGTGGCAGAGAACATCGCCTACGGCGCAGCCGGTGCCACCGATGCGCAAATTGCCGAGGCTGCGCGCGCCGCGGAGTGCACGGAATTCATCAACCAGCTGCCGCTGGGATTTGCCACACGTATTGGCGAGCGTGGCCAGAAACTCAGCGGCGGTCAGCGCCAGCGCCTGGCCCTGGCGCGCGCCATCCTGAAAAACCCACCCGTGCTGATACTGGACGAAGCGACCAGCGCGGTCGATAACGAGACCGAAGCCGCCATCCAGCGCTCGCTGGACGTGGTGAGCAGGGGCCGCACCACCATCGTCATCGCCCATCGGCTGTCCACCGTGCGCCAGGCCGATTGCATCCATTTGCTGGAGGCCGGGCGGATTGTGGAAAGTGGCACCCACGACGAACTGGTGGCGCGCAATGGTGGTTATGCGGCGTTGTGGCGGCTGCAGACCGGGGAAAGGGCCCACTGAGGGTTTGGGGTGAAAGCTTAAGTCGAATCGGGCTGTAGCCCTCGTGCAGCGTGCGTAAGCCGCTATTGAATTAGTAGCGAATTTGCTGGCGGTGGTGGGTCAGGGCCGCAACACCCGGCCCGGGTTCATCGTGTTCTGTGGGTCCAACGCCTGCTTGATGGCGCGCATCATGCCCAGGGCGACCGGCGATTTGTGCTGCTCCAGCTTGTCGCGCTTCAGGCTGCCCACACCGTGTTCGGCGGAGATGGAGCCTTTGAACTGGTCCACCATGTCGTAGACCACGGCGTTGACGCCTTTTTCGTCATCCCGCAAGAAGGCTTCGGCATCGGCACCCGCCGGGGCCTGTACGTTGTAGTGCAGGTTGCCATCACCCAGGTGGCCGTAGTTGACTAGGCGCACGCCGGGGTAGGCTTGTTGCAGCTGGGCGTCGGTCAGGCGCACGAATTCGGGGATGCGGGACACGGCTATCGAGATGTCGTGCTTGATGTTCAGCCCCTCTTGCGCCTGCGCCAGCGGGATGCTCTCGCGGATGTGCCATAGCGCTCGGGCTTGGGATATGTTCTCGGCGACCACGGCATCGATGACGCAGCCATCGTCCATGGCCACTTCCAGCAGGCGCTCGAAACGTTCGCGGGCGTGGGCTTCGGACTCTTGGTCCGAATTCTCCAAAACTACGCAATAGGGCGCATCGCTATCCTGAAACGGCACGCGCTGCTGGGGGAAGTGTTTGGTCACCAGGCTCAGCGCAAACTTACCCATGACCTCAAAGCCGGTCAACCCGGCGCTCAGATGCTGGTGCGCCAGGCCTAGCAGTTGCACTGCCGCGTCCAGCGACGGCACGGCGGCCATGGCGGTGAGCTGTGCCACCGGCAGCGGGTAGAGCTTCATCGTTGCGCCGGTAATCACACCCAGCGTGCCTTCGGAGCCGATCATCAGGTGGCGCAGGTCGTAGCCGGTGTTGTCTTTGCGCAGGCCGCTCAATCCATCCCAGATTTCTCCCTGTGGCGTGACCACTTCTAGGCCCAGGCACAGCTCGCGCGTGTTGCCGTAGCGTACGACCTGCGTGCCGCCCGCATTGGTGCCCAGGTTGCCACCAATGGTGCAACTGCCTTCCGATGCGAGGCTCAACGGGAACAGAAAGCCGGCTTTTTCGCACTCTTCCTGCAGCGTTTGCAGCACACAGCCAGCGTCTACCGTGATGGTCAGGTTGCCGCCATCCAGCGCGCGCACGCTGTTCATGCGCAGCAGGCTCAGCACGATCTGCGTGCCGCTCGCATCCGGTGTGGAGCCCACCACCATGCCGGTGTTACCGCCCTGGGGCACGATGCTGACGCCGGCCTCTGCACAGGCTTTGACGACGGCGGCCACTTCGGCGGTGGAAGCAGGGCGCACCACGGCCAGCGCACGGCCGCGTTCGCGCTTGCGCCAGTCCAGCTCCCAGGCGCTAAGGTCGCCCTCGGTCAATACGTGGGCCGCGCCCACGGTTTGCCGCAGTTGCTCCAACAGACTGCTGTGGGTGGCGGTGGTGTTTGTCATGCTTCGTCGGGTCCCTGGGTGGTCAATTGCGAATCGACCTCAGCCAATTGCTGGGCGCGGGCATTGGCCTGGCGCAGCCGCACATGGGCGGCGCAGGCTACAAACAGAAGTACGCACAGCACAATCTCCAGCATGGCCAGGTAGTTGCCCGGTGCCTTGTCACTCCAGGCGCGCACCACGCCTTCAATGAAATACAGCCACACCACCAGGCTGACCCAGCGGAAGGTGTACATGCGATTCTTCAGCAGGCCAGCCAGCGGAATGCATAGCGGCAGCGCCTTGAGGACCAGCCACGAGCCGCCCGGCCGCAGTGGCGCCAAGTACAACTCCCAGGCCAGCGCCAGCCCAATGAGCGCCAGCACGCAGCCCACGGCGAGCCAGCGGGTGAGTTGTACGGAAGAGGTAGTGGGAGAGGGCGGGGAGTAAGGGGCAGGCGTGTTCATCTCGGTGGCATCATAGCGGCATGCAACAACTTGAACGCCTAAGAGGCTGGCTCCACGAAGTCGCCCAAATCCCGTGGCTGGACGCCATCCGCACGCTGCGCGAACGCTTCCGCGAGGACCGTCTGGGTCTGACGGCCAGCAGCCTGACCTTTACCACCACCATTGCACTGGTGCCTTTTATCACCGTGGCGCTGGCTGTTTTCACGGCTTTCCCCATGTTTGCCAGGTTCCAGACCGTGCTGCAAAAGTGGTTGATAGAGAGCCTGGTGCCCGACAATATTTCGCGCCAGGTGCTGGGCTACCTCAACCAGTTTGCCGGCCAGGCCAGCAAGCTGGGCGTGGTGGGGCTGGCCGTGCTGCTGGGCACGGCGCTGGCCCTGGTGTTCACCATTGACCGCACGCTCAACAGCATTTGGCGCGTGCGCAAGCCGCGGCCCTTCGCGCAGCGCTTGTTGTTCTACTGGGCGGCGATCACGTTGGGGCCCGTGCTGCTGGCGCTGAGTTTGAGCATGACCTCCTACGCGGTGTCTTTTTCCAGGGGCGTTGTTGGCGACTTACCGGGCGTAGTCTCTCTACTGCTAATCGCTTTGCAATTCGTACTGGTGGCGGCGGGCATGGCCTCCATGTTCCGATTTGTACCCAACACCCATGTGCGCTGGGGCCATGCGTGGATAGGCGGCGTGTTCGTGTCCACCGGCATGGAGCTGGCCAAACGCGGCCTCACGCTGTACCTGAGCAGTGTGCCGACCTACTCAGTGGTGTACGGCGCCTTCGCCACGTTGCCCATTTTGTTGATCTGGATATACGTGGCCTGGGTCATCGTGCTACTAGGTGCTGCGCTGACTGCCTACCTGCCCAGCCTTTTGGCCGGTAGCACCCTGCGCCGCCTGCCGCATGGCTGGCGCTTTCAGCTGTCTCTGGAAGTGGTACAGCAGCTGGAGCGAACCCGCTTGGTCGATGGCAAGGGTCTGACGCTGGAGCAGCTGTGCAAGGTGCTGCATGTAGATCCGCTGCGCCTGGAGCCGCTGTTGCAAACCCTGATCAGCTTTGACTGGATAGGGCAGCTGCGAGAAGTACTCCAACCTGGCGACGAAGCCCGCTACGTGCTGCTGGTGGACCCTGACCGCACGTTGCTGGAGCCGCTGCTGAGCGCCTGGATGGTGGAGCGCACGCCCCAAACCGAAAAGATATGGCAGATCGGCCACTGGCCATCCATCACGCTGCGCGAGGTGATCTGAACATGAAGCCTTATTGGACCCACCCCGACGGTTCCACTGCTTGGTACCGCGTGCATATCAACGAGAAGAATTACTCGGTGAAAGTGCTCGAATCACCGTTTGAAGAAGACGTGGCAGTTACAGAGATCAAGCAGGAGTGGAGTGGTGGTAAGTCGGCTTCGCGCAGGATCGAGGCGGGGGAGGAATTTGACAGGGTCAGTGCGGCGTTCTTCGCGGCAAAGAAGTCAGAATAGGGTATGTCCGACACCACACCCACACTCTACTCCTGGCTCGGTGGCATCGCGTCACTGGAGCGCCTGACCGCCCGCTTCTACGAAAGGGTGCCGGGCAATCCCATGCTGGCCCCGGTGTTTGCCCACATGAACCCCGACCACGCCAAACACGTCGCGGCATTCCTGGCAGAAGTATTGGGCGGCCCCGAAGAATACTCGGCCAGCCACGGCGGGCATCCACACATGGTCCGCCAGCATCTGAACCGCCATCTGACCCAGGCGCAGCGGCGTGAGTGGCTTGCATTGCTGCTGGACACCGCCGACGAGCTCGGCATGCCGGATGACCCCGAGTTCCGATCCGCACTGGTTGGGTACCTGGAGTGGGGGTCCCGGCTCGCAGTGTTGAATTCACAAGACGGCGCCACCGTCAATCCCGATGCGCCTATGCCCAGGTGGGGGTGGGGCGAAGTCAAGGGCCCCTACATACCGTAGAGATCTTTGGGGCTGAGCAACAACCTAGTTTTAAACACAAAGGCACACATAAGATGGCACGGGTTCGCGTAGAAAGCTTCACCCTATCGCTTGACGGGTACGGAGCGGGGCCACACCAGGACATCAGCCATCCGCTGGGCATGGGCGGTACGGATCTGCACCAGTGGTTGTTTCCGACACGCACGTTCCAGCGCACCTTGTTCGGAAACGACGGTGGAACGACCGGGGTTGATGATGACTTTGCGGCGCGCGGCTTTGAGAACATTGGAGCCTGGATTTTGGGCCGGAACATGTTCAGCCCCGACCGCGGGCCCTGGCCGGACATGAACTGGAAAGGCTGGTGGGGAGACAACCCACCGTACCACGTCCCAACCTTCATCCTGACGCACCATGCGCGCCCTTCCATTGAGATGGAAGGTGGCACAACATTCCATTTCGTCACCGGCGGCATCCACGAGGCGCTGCACCGCGCGCGTGAGGCGGCCGGCGCAAAGGACGTGCGCATCGGCGGCGGAGCGCACACCATCCAGCAGTATCTTCAGGCGGGCCTCATTGACGAAATGCACTATGCGATCTCGCCCGTGCTGCTGGGTGAGGGGGAGCGGCTGTTCGAAGGCGTTGATGCGCGGGCTCTGGGGTATGAGTGCGTTGAGTTCGTTGGGTCGGAGAAGGCGACACACGTAGTCTTGAGGCGCCGATGATTTACGGTGGCTGTCTTCGTTAAACCTGCTATGGACCTCATCGTATGGGTCGACGTATTTGACCAACGTTCACTTTCAACTCTGCGATGAAACGAGGGTGGCTGGGTAGGCCCTATCGTGGGAAGGTGGTAGAGGTTTCAACCACGCTCTTGTCGACGGCGCAGAGGCAGACCTAGCATCAGACAGAATGGCGATCTGCCCTAGTTCCGAGAGCGCTACCATACGACGATGATCTATCCAATCGAAGGCGGATGTGTGGTGGTCAAGTTTTTTCGGACACATCAATAGATTGTTGTTTTGCCGATTCACGCTCGAAAGCGTTGGGTGACAAATTCCCCAGTGTTGAGTGCAATCGGGTGCAGTTGTAAAAG
>NZ_JBWMBA010000030.1:0-2188 GCF_056521325.1 Rhodoferax sp. ZS1R8
CAAACGATCCCTTGGAGGACTGACCCCAACTGACTACGCCAAGACACTCATTCAAAAGCAGTTAAATTAACCCCCCGGACTCCAAAGCCTGGCGCTACTGAAAACGGGGGGACGTCGGTCTGACAAGACATAACTCGAGGGCGTAACGGCTCCTATGGGAACAATGCCCTTGTCGCCGAGGGCAACCCATTCACCAGCCTGGTTTGGATAACCCGCAGTAGTCGACCCATCTAAGTGTCAAGACTGATGCCTGTGTCGACATCCTGATGCGACAGAACAAGTACCTCAACAACATCGTCAAGCAAGACCACAGGGCTGTCAAAAGAGTCACCCAACCGATGCACGGATTCAAATCGTATTGGAGTGCTCGAATCCTCATTGGCGGCATCGAGACTATGCCCATGATCGAGAAGGGGCAGATGGACTGTCCCGCTGGATCCACCGTGTCCGCAGCACAGCAGTTCTACAACCTTGCTGGTTGATCACCGGACTGGAAATCCAACTTCTTTCGGCCAGACTCCACTATCGCGACAAAACCATTTTGGCGGGTTAGGCACTATTAGCAAAATTAGCGATGCGCCTCAGTCCAAACTTGCTCGAACTCATCTTGATTTATTTCAATTGGTTCAAACTGATAATCAAGCCCAATTTCTTCCAGCGAAGGAAGCGGTTCCTTACTGAGACCACAATCACCCTTTGTCTCAGATTCACTTGCGTAATCTTTCCGTCCATTTGCAAATATTTCTACCTTGCGATGCTCCCAACGATTTTCATCAAGTTCGCTATACATGAGAACTGGCTCGGTTTCAAAAGCATGTATCCATTTCACTCGAACATATTTCATTGTCCAGATACCTTTCCGCTATTGGTAATTCGATTGGTGAGGTTAAGTGATGTTTCATTAGGCACAACGAATACACCTGGGCGACCTTGAACAACATTTAAACCCGCAGTGTCAATTTCAATGAAATTTGTATATCGAGCACCTTGGAATGGGTTATTAATAAATGCCTTCGACAGCTGAGCTGGGGTCTTCGTGTCCGGAACAATATCCGAAAGATACTGCCCATTGCCGTAGCGTACATCGTTTGGATTGAGAGCCTTTAATGAAGGATTTAGTACCTCAGAATCGACAATACCGTTCATACCTGCTTCATTTGTGTAGTGATACAGCTTGGATGGAATTCCATCAGTTCTGACCACTGACTCGACTGCTCCTACCCCCTTTGTCCCGGCTACCCCACTGACCTCACCACTAACTCCAGACCCAATCACAGGCGTAACAACATTCGGTGTACGCCCCACCATACTCAGGGTTTTGCCAGCCGCAGTGCCAATGGTATTGCCCAACGTGCGACCAATGTCCGCAGGCGTTCCAGCTTCTATTCCAACACCAGCCACCTCGTTGTTAATTCGGGCGATTGAATTGCCAGAACTCAAATCAAGTATGGCGCCTTTGGTCCACAACCCGTTGTAAATAGCGTCACGTTGAAAGCCTGGTCCAGCATACTTTTTGTAGTTAGCCGCTTCAGCCCACCATTCTTCGGCGGTGTGTGCATCTACTGGCTCATTAGACATCGAAATCCACTGCGCCATGGGCGAAGTTGCATAGTTCGATAAGCGTATTGCCTCATTTGCGTAGTCACCCTGCTCGAATGCCGCCTGCGTTGGCACTGTGTAGTCCGACGGCGGCGACATGATCATCACCGAGCCGTTGGCATCGATTGGCACCAACAGATAGCCCTGTCCACCCGCGTCCCACGCGGCTAGCGTCGGGCCAAATCCCGATTGGTACACCGCAGGTAGGTCTGACAAGACATAACTCGAGGGCGTAACGGCTCCTATGGGAACAATGCCCTTGTCGCCGAGGGCAACCCATTCACCAGCCTGGTTTGGATAACCCGCAGTAGTCGACCCATCTGGCAGCAGAGGCCCCACTTGGATGGACACTGTCCCAAAATTACGGTTAGCCTTCAAGATCTGACCATCATCAAAGATCAGGTTGCTGCCTTTTGGAGTATTTAGTGCATAGCCGTTGGAACCCGTGCCGCTGTCATCCAAATCGAAGCTACCGCCTACTAACCCGCCCGCGCGCAAACCCGGACCGCTGGTACTTAGCTTGAGTCCGCCAATCAGGTTGGCGTCATTGTGCGTAGTGCTGTCGCCGGCATACCAGGTGTTGTCCGTC
>NZ_JBWMBA010000031.1:0-2154 GCF_056521325.1 Rhodoferax sp. ZS1R8
AACACACCGCCATTCTGGCGGCGCTGACGATCAAGAAACCCACGCTAAACACCCAGTTGACCCTCTTGTAATGGCACACCGCACTTGCAATTCCATATGAATCAATAACTTACGCGTTTAACTGTCGAACTCGGGAGTACTGTGCGTCGCCACACTCTCGCTACAGGGAAATACCTGGACCACCGTGGACTGGTGGCAGAGGAGGCGCCAAGCAAATGTGTTCCCAATAGACAATCGACCGCTGTTGGACTGGATGGCGGGTATCTGCGACATAGTCACCCTGACAAAGAAAAGTCGTTCGAAGTCATTGCAGGGCGTGCCATTCAGAGCGGCAGGGGCCAGCGCAGCCTTGCATTTGTTCAAACGGTCGACACACATTTCAAGGAACGGGTGCGCATCGTGTTAAACCAATTCGGTGCTGATCAGGAGAACACAGAAGTCTTCACCGATGGAGCCACTCAGCTGCGCCAATGGCAAGTGACGACACTTGCCCCAAGCCCGCCACATTTTGGACTGGTATCACCTGAAGACTCGTGTTGCCAAGCTTTGCAACGTCATTCACAGCAAAGCGGCCTGCAGCGAACTCAAACGCTTTGATCATGACTGACTCTCGATTGCCGCTTCAGGCTTGAAGTGGAGACTGTGGCATGGTAAACGCGCAGAAGCGTTTGATCGGCTGCGCACGATTCTGCGAACGACCAAGCGTCCCTCGTTATTTGAGAAGACGACGGTCAGGTTCATACGCAGATTGACAACTGACCTGTTGGCCTATCTCGCCAACAATATTGACTCGCTGCCAAACTATGGGCAACGGTATCGCGCCGGCCTAAGAATTTCCAGCGCCTTCGTGGAATCCGCAGTCAACCAGTTGATCGACAAACGGATGTCAAAGAGCCAGCAAATGCGTTGGGACCCGCAATGCGCGCATCAACTGCTACAGGTCCGCGTGCGTGTGGTCGATGGGCAGTTGCGCGATGACTTTGTTCGATGGCATCCAGGCTTTCCATCGAACGACGCAACTATGCGCGCGGTCGCGTAGGGATACAGAAGTTGAAGTTGGTAGCCACTCACCCCACCAAATGAACTGCTCTCGTCACTTTTGGCAACGAAAACAAATCGACCCCTGGTACAGCGGTTTGTGGATCATGGCCGCATGGGTCGGCGCGATGCCCGCGGTGATGTAGCGAAATGGCGGGCGGGCATCTTCGTCGAAACTGGTCAGGTTGATGGTGGTTTCCACCGTGTTGGTCCGTGGATCAATCACCACCA
Source organism: Rhodoferax sp. ZS1R8 (assembly GCF_056521325.1). Classification (NCBI taxonomy): domain Bacteria; kingdom Pseudomonadati; phylum Pseudomonadota; class Betaproteobacteria; order Burkholderiales; family Comamonadaceae; genus Rhodoferax; species Rhodoferax sp. ZS1R8. The sequence continues at coordinate 1,270 of NZ_JBWMBA010000031.1, forward strand.
GTGTGTTGGAGTCTTCGTTGGTGATGAAGACGCGGTCGCGCGGGTCGATCCCCGTCGTGGCGTTTTGGGCAAAGCTGGTAGGCAGTGCGCCAACAACGGCGGCGGCCGCGGTGTATTTGAGAATGTCGCGACGATTGGTGGTCATGACCATTGCCTCGGCCACGCGCCAGCTCATGACCGCCCCCCATTTGAAGAGCACGGTGGCGAATGTCGCCCAGCTCACGTCGGAGTTGCGCACGCTCACGCAGCAGGTGCAGCGCGAGGACCCAGCCGAGCGTCTGTCAAATCGTTATGCAGGCGGATTCGCCAAGAATTGAGGTGGGTCAGACCAAAGTCGGCACCTGGGTCAAAAACGTGTCGGCGGCAACAGTCATGAGCTGGAGCTCGCGCGCCAGTACCGGGGTGCGACTGCAGCCTACTTGACGGTGCCGGAACAACTGCTGGCTCCACCACGTATCCGGTAGCGCGGGTTTGTGGCGGGTGGTGACGAGTGGTTCAACGCCTAGCCTGCTTCGAAAAGGAGTAAACAAAACGTTTTGATGTGAGTGCGATGGAAACGCCAAAGACGATGTGGATGATCAAACTGGGATACATCACAGAGAATCCAAGCGTCCAGGGTGTTTTGTCTCCGAAACTCAACGGAAGTAAAAAGGAATTGAGGACGACATAGTAAGCAACGCCGTAGACTGCGCCCACCGACAAGGCAGGAAGACGATTTTTCATCAATTCGAGAAGGATGAGCAAAGGGACCGCTGATAGCCAGCCGATGGCAAAGTGCTCAACGAACATCAACAGGCGAAATGTCAGCTCGGGAAGGTCGGCAAAAAATACTTCGAGTAGTTTTTTTCCGTAATGGCCAACCCGAAGCCCAAGAAGTTGGAACAG
>NZ_JBWMBA010000032.1:0-2052 GCF_056521325.1 Rhodoferax sp. ZS1R8
TACCACCTGACGACCTTTTTCGAGAAGGGTGGCCTGGTCACCGTGATGGCCTTCGAGGGCGCCATGAAACTACCGGACGGCAGTGGATGGTGGAGCAATGTGCATTGGCGGGTCATCCGCTCGCAAGAAGGTAAACCATTGCTGCTGATTGCCCAGAAAAAAAGTGCCATTGCGGTGGCCCAGGCCGCCCTGCAGGGCGACGCGCTACAAACGCCCGGATAACCCCTACACCCCCTGAAACCAAGCAACCATAACGGAGACGACTGAATGAACGATAGCCCAAACAACATGCCCCGCCGCAAGCTCCTGGCCGGCAGCGGTGCCGCCCTTGCTGCCGCTGGCCTGACCGGCTTTGGCCGCAGCGCGAGTGCCAGCGGGGAGACGCCGCCAGCGGTCACTGCGGCTGCGTCCAAGCCGATGCCCGCCTATGTTGGCGCCAAGGATGGAGCCAACATGATCGTGCACAGCAGCAGCACCATCGAGACCAAGCGTAGCGCCTTTGGTACCAGCGTGATCACACCGACCGAGCAGCTCTTCGTGCGCAACAACCTGCCCGCACCCGATGCCGCCATTCTGGCCGACCGTGACGCTTGGGACCTGACAGTGGAAGGTGTCAAGAAGCCGCGCACACTGAACCTGCGCGAACTCAAGACCCTTGGTATCGAAACCACGGCCATGGTAATGCAATGCTCCGGCAATGGCCGTAGCTATTTCCCCAGCAAACCCAGCGGAACACCTTGGCAGGTCGGCGCGGCCGGTTGTGTGGTCTGGAGCGGCGTGCCCGTTCGTCGGCTGGTGGAGGAGCTGGGCGGTTTGGCGGACGGCATGGAATTCTTGACCGGCACCGGCGGCGAGAAGCTACCCGACGGCCTGGATCCCAAGAGCATCGTCGTTGAGCGCTCGGTACCCGCCGCCGCAATGGCCGATGCCCTGCTTGCTTGGGAGTTAAACGGTCAACCCATTTCCTTGGCCCATGGCGGGCCGCTGCGCCTGATCGTGCCCGGCTACACCGGCGTCAACCAGATCAAGTACGTCAAGCGACTGGCCTTCACCGCCAAGGAAACCGATGCCAAGATCATGTCGCATGGCTACCGCATCTCACCTCCTGGCAGCAAGGGCGACCCGTCCCAGCCCTCGGTGCAGGAAATGAGCGTCAAGTCCTGGATCAACGGTCCGGGCACCGATGGCAAGCCCCTCAAGGCGGGCAATGTGCAGATCCACGGCGTCGCCTTCGGTGGCCTGAACCCGGTGGTAAAAGTCGAGGTTTCGGTGGATGCTGGCAAGAGCTGGCAGTTGGCCCGGTTGACCGGGCCGGATCTGGGCCGCTTTGCCTGGCGCCAGTTCGTGCTGGCCGTGCGCCTGCCGGTCGGTGAGCACACGCTGCTCAGCCGAGCCTACGATAGCAACGGCGCTGTGCAACGCGAGCATCGGCTGGAGAATGCCGGCGGCTACAACAACACCAGCTGGCTGGATCACGCCGTGAAGGCAAACGTGGCATGAAGAAGGACTCTATTTCCATGCAGCGATCCGTGCGGCGCACCGCCTGCGGCCCCTTACTCGCCGTCTTGATGGCGGCGGCGGCGCTGAGTGCACAGGCCAAAGACGATGCGGCGCAGCTGAAGCTGGGCAAGGATCTGTTTGTCAAGTCGGCTGTGCCGGCTTGCGCACTCTGCCACACCCTCCGGGACGCCCAGTCAACCGGTGAAGTCGGCCCGGTGCTCGACGAACTGAAACCGGATGCGGCGCGCGTAGCCCAGGCGTTGCGCAACGGTATCGGCCAGATGCCGTCCTACGCCGGTAGCCTCAATGACAAGCAAATCGCGGCGGTTGCAGCCTACGTCGCCAAAGCGAGCGAGGCCACGAAGTAGGCGAAGCCACCGGTCCTGCCGCGTCAGCACAGATCAGGCCAGCTTGAAGGTCCCCACCAGGCCGGTCATACGCGTGGCCTGATCTTTCAGGCTTTGCGCTGCCGCGGTGGACTCCTCTACCAACGCAGAGTTCTGTTGGGTCATTTGCTCCAGCTCATTGACCGCGCTGTTGATCTGGGAAATG
>NZ_JBWMBA010000033.1:0-2032 GCF_056521325.1 Rhodoferax sp. ZS1R8
TGGGTGTGCTGGCCTTTGTGCGGCTGGACGCGGAGCGCAACACCGGGGATTCGACGCGCGCGCTGGAGGAGGCGATTCAGAAACTACCGCAGATCGTCAGTTGCCACTACATCAGCGGCTCGGGTACCTTTGAGCTGCAAGTGATTTGCCAGGACCTGGACAGCTTTTCGCGTTTTGCGCGCGAGAGCCTGATCAACCTGCCGCACGTCAAAGACCTGCACACCAGCTTCTCGCTGGGCGAGGTCAAGGCCAGCAGCGCCTTGCCGCTGGACCATTTGAAGACCTGATACCCGCCAACAACCGCAGGCCGCGCCATGCCAACATCCCCGTCCGCCAGCCCTACGTCATGGCGCAGAAGACGCCTTCTGGCCAGAGGCATATGGTCATTTATGCTCCTAGCCCCCGCCGTTATTGCGCAACCCGCTATGCAATCCATAGCGAACTCCAGCTCCTTGCCACTGCGCAACCTGCAAATCGAGGTGCGCCAGGTGTAAAGCAGCCAACGTGAGCGGGGTGGCGTCGAGGCCGATATGCGGCTGCAATTCGAGTCCAGCGGGTCGGCATCCGCCCAGGCCCGCCTGCGCCTAGTACTTCGTTCCATTAAAACAACTACATATTAAGTCACACCGAGGTCAAACTTGTTCCAGCGAAACACCACTGGCGATGCATTGATCTCTGCGATGCCTTTGAGGATGCGTTGTTTCAAATCGTCCTTGGATGTAACCCGGATGTGTCGAAGGAATGTACGCGCCATTTTGGAGAAAGCGCATTCGATCAAGTTGAGCCAAGAGCCATGCTTGGGCGTATGAACATACTCGAAGCGCCCAGGGCGACTGCTGAGGTAGCCCATGGTCTCCTTGGAGATATGGGCCGAGTGGTTGTCCAGCACCACACGAATGATGGCGTCCTTGGGGTAGTGCGCATCGAGTTGTTTGAGCAAACCGATGAACTCGACGCTGCGGTGGCGGTCCTCAATGTTGGCAAATATATGCCCAGAGTGCAGATCAATACCAGCCAGGATGGACACTGTGCCGTGACGAACATACTCGTAGTCACGCCCGATATTGGGTGCCTTGCCCGGCACCGGTGGCAAATCGGGTGCGGTCAATCCAATGGCTTGAACACCGGGCTTCTCGTCGACGCTAACGGTGTAGATGGGGTTGGGCCTGGCATCGTGAACAGCGCCTTCGGTGTAGAGCGACACGTCCCGGTAGACCATCAGGACCTCCTGCATCTTGCGGTCAAATTGCGGGTCGCGCTTTTCCAGGTAGTAGCGAATCTTGTGCGGCTTGATGTCGTTGTCATCCAGGATGCGCCACACAGTACTCTTACCCGCGTTGCCAAGACGGGGGAAGCCTGCACCTTCGGCGCGTTCCCCGACAAACCGCGCCAGTCCCGAGATCGACCACAGTTCGGACGCCAGACCATGATCCTTGGGTTTGGTGCATGCGATGCTGACCACCCACGCCTTGGCTTCGTCGCTGATCTCGGGTTCGTGTGGCCGGTGGTACTTGTCCTTGAGACCCATCTGAATACCTGCTGCCAAGGCCTTATCCACGCATCGGTAGATCATGGGTCGACTGAACCCAAGTCGACGCTGAAGTTCAGTGATCGAGACGCCATCGGCATAACCCAGCATCACCTTGGCACGTTCCACCTCGCGCGTCGATGCCACTCGCGAAGCAGAAAGTTCTTGGAGCTTGGCGCGCTGTTCCTGCGTCAGCACCAACGCCGGCCGTTCAGATTTTCTTGCCATGATCACCGCCTTCTTGAATTGAAGAGTAAGCACGGCGATTATCATCTATTTAGTAACTGTATTGGTGGAACGAACTACTAGTGGACCGGGTGTCCGTTCATCGGCCCCTCATTCGCGGTTGCCACAGAGTAGGCGTGCCTACCAAGGTGTTAACGAACCCATGCTCGCACACCCACATCGCCCGCCCGCGAGCAAGGGCCAGGGAACGGATGCCCTGTCCGCCAGCCCCGCACACACCAAGGCGTGCAACTCAGCCCCAATCAGAATCGCTCCTGA
>NZ_JBWMBA010000034.1:0-2025 GCF_056521325.1 Rhodoferax sp. ZS1R8
GGGGCCTACCATGTCTTGCACGGGGAATACGCCGGCTGCACCACCGCTGTCCTTGGTGTATACCGTACTGTCGCTGATAGGCTTGTAGGTGACAGCGATGGTGCTGCCAGGGGCCTTCGTGATTGTGCTGACTGTGTCGTTGCCTGCAGAGGCCGTAGCTAGCATCCAACCATTGCTGCCTCCTTGTGGTCTCCAGAAAAAGTCCGGCTTACCATCGCCGTTGAAGTCCCCGAATCGCAAAAAGGGCTGATATGTAGGAACCGTGTAATTGTTATAGTCCCACGTCGGTAGAGTCGAAAAGCCATTCAACGTTGCAGGCAGTGCTTCAATGGGCTCGGCGAACCCACTGTCTGTTGCATACGCAATCATCCAACCGCCACCGTCTGCAAACCACATGTAATCCAGCTTCCCGTCACCATTGAAGTCGCCGATCTCCATGCGTCGAGGATGACTACCGTAAGCTAATTTACCGTTCGCAAGACTGCCCGGGATTGCGGCAGCAGTCGGCGTCGTAAAGCCATTGCCCGTCGAGTAAGAGATAAACCAGCCAGTGAGGTAGTTTCCTCCCCATGGCCTCCACATGTAATCCATCTTGCCGTCGCCATTGAAATCAGCAAAGAACATGTATGGCTGATCCTGTACAACATTGTTGACTCCATATGTCTGTGACGGTCTAGTGTAGTAACCGTTGACCTTTGACGGCAAGGCTTCCACGGGTTCTGCGAATCCCGTATCTGTTCCATAGGCGATCATCCAGTTTTCGCCTATGTCGGCCCACCACATGTAATCTAACTTCCCGTCACCATTGAAGTCGCCGATCTGCATGAACTGCGGCTGTCCGGCGGAGGTTAATTTGCCGTTCGCAAGACTGCCCGGGATTGCGGCAGCAGTCGGCGTCGTAAAGCCATTGCCCGTCGAGTAAGAGATAAACCAGCCAGTGAGGTAGTTTCCTCCCCAAGGCCTCCACATGTAATCCATCTTGCCGTCGCCATTGAAATCAGCAAAGAACATGTATGGCTGATCCTGTACAACATTGTTGACTCCATATGTCTGTGACGGTCTAGTGTAGTAACCGTTGACCTTTGACGGCAAGGCTTCCACGGGTTCTGCGAATCCCGTATCTGTTCCATAGGCGATCATCCAGTTTTCGCCTATGTCGGCCCACCACATGTAATCTAACTTCCCGTCACCATTGAAGTCGCCGATCTGCATGAACTGCGGCTGTCCGGCGGAGGTTAATTTGCCGTTCGCAAGACTGCCCGGGATTGCGGCAGCAGTCGGCGTCGTAAAGCCGTTGCCCGTCGAATAAGAGATAAACCAGCCAGTGAGGTAGTTTCCTCCCCAAGGCCTCCACATGTAATCCATCTTGCCGTCGCCATTGAAATCAGCAAAGAACATGTATGGCCGCCCCTGAACAACATTGTTGACTCCGTAGGTCTGTGAGGGTCTCGTGTAGTTACCATTGACAGTCGGGGGCAACGTTTGCACAGGTTCGGTGAACCCTACATTTGTTCCATAGGCAATCATCCAATTGCTGCTTGTATCGGAAAGCCACATGTAATCCATCCTTCCGTCGCCGTTGAAGTCACCAATCTGCATAAGTTGAGGTTGAGCGTTATAGGACAGCTGGCCATTTGGCAGCATCGAAGGAATTGCCGCCACCGCTGGCTGCGTCAACGCACTACTCACATTCGGCCACCCCACCGCTACAGGCTGCAAGCAGTTGGAGGCCACATCACACTCGGTCAGCGTCTTCAGTCTGGACCGGTTCGTGTGTGAGCTCTGCTCATAGGTGAGCTGGTAGTCCTTGACCAGCGTTGCTCCGCTGTAGGTCTTGATGTTGCTCACGCGCTGGGTGAGCTTGACCATGGAGCCTGCCTGGTAGGCGGTCTCGCTGTCCGGCCTGCTTTGGTAGCTGATTTGTACCGAGGCCGCCGGGCTCAGGGCTGGGCTGGATGTTGCGTTTCCGGTGTAGTCGATCCGGTTGGCGTAGTAGCTTCCGGTTGTGCTGTCTTTGGTGTAGCT
>NZ_JBWMBA010000035.1:0-2019 GCF_056521325.1 Rhodoferax sp. ZS1R8
CAGTGATGGCAAGGTGTTGCTGGACAGCCAGGTACAGGCTTTGGTGCAAGCCATGGCAGCGTTCTCGCCACCGGCTGCTGGGCAGACTACATTGGCGGCCAACTATGCAACGGCGCTTAGTCCTGTGTTGGCGGCCAATTGGAGTTGAGTCTGACCGGTAGCGGCCGGGGTGGAGAATGCCGCCTTCACACGTGGTTCCGGTCCACGGCCGCGCCAGCCTGCGCAAAGCCAGCCGCTTGAGTTTCACGTTTGCCAACGGTAGCGCTGGGTACACTGATCGCTCACTGTGCCTAAAGGGAACCCATGGCTTTGAGACTGATATCGCTCCCGTTAGTAATGTGTTTGTTTGCGTGTTCTGGTGTGACCGTTGTGCGTGATGGGGTTCATGCTGAACAGGTGGTTGACCGACCCGCGCAAGATATCTCGGTGACGTATGCCGCACTGGCGCAATCTGGTGGCCGGGTGTTCCGGTTCAATCCCAAGACATCGAGCATCCGTATGTATGCGTTCAGGGCTGGACGGGCCGCCCGGTTTGGCCACAACCATGTGTTGTCGGCACCGGAGTTTGACGGTTTTTTTTACCTGGCCTCCGACGGTACTGCAGCCTCCCGGTTTGATCTGGCCTTCCGCCTGGATCAATTGGTGTTTGACGTGCCGGAGCACCGCGCCGAATTGGGCCCGGCATTTGCGTCCACCATTTCAGCCGAAGACATAGCCAGTACGCGCAACAACATGCTGGGTGACAATAACTTCCAGGCGGCGCGGTTTCCATGGTTGCGCATCCAGTCGTTGCAGATCGTCGGGGAGGCGCCCAAGTTTGCCGTTAAGCTGGCCATAACCCTGCATGGGCAAACGCGCGAGATATGGACACCGCTCACCGTAACCGGCCTGCCCGAGCGGTTGAAGGTGCAGGGCGCGCTGGTTCTCAAACAATCAGACTTTGGCATCAAGCCGTTCTCGGTGTTTGGCGGCATACTCGCCGTCCACGACGAGGTGGTTGTCGAATTTACCTTTGCCGGAGACCCGCAATGAACGCTGCCAATCCCGGCCCGCGGTATCTGGATCTGGACAGCTGGCATCGCCGCTCAGCCTATGATTTCTTCCGGGGTTTTGACATTCCAACCTTCAACCTGTGCGCCCGGCTGGATGTGGCATTGCTGCGCCAGGCGGTGAAAGACCTGGGTGTGGGAAGCCTGTCTTTGGCCTACCACTTTATTGCGATACGCCTGGCGAATGAAATCGAGCCCTTTCGGTACCGGCTGGAAGGTGACCGTGTGCGTGTGCATGACACCGTGCACGGCAGTACCACCGTACTGCGCGGCGACGACTCTTTTGGCTTTGCCACGCTGGAACACAATCGGGACTTTGCTGCTTTTTGCGTCCTGGGTGCGCAGGCCCTTGCCAATGGCCGCCGGCTAGACACGCCGTTCGAGCCCGACAAGCACGCTGGTGCCTCCCTGCACATGACAAGCTTGCCCTGGGTGCACTTCAGCAGCTTCTCCAACGCCCGTCAGTGGGGCCCGAACGACTGTATACCCAAGATCGCCTTTGGCCGGATTGACGCCGATGGTGCGCGCCAATGGATGCCGCTGTCAGTGGAGGTGCACCATGCCCTGATGGACGGCCTACACATCGGCCGGTTCTTTGAAGGCTTTGAGGCGGCCTTGCTGGCGCCAGAGGCCTGGCTGCGGGTTGGTGGAGTATTTGCTATATAAATGATAGCTGTATCGCTATATTTCTCGGGGGCTAGAGGCACATTTTGCCAATAGTTACTTGGGGAAATGGATGTCCAAAATGTCCCGTTCGACTACCGCGCTACCCGCGCGCCGCTAAGGCCGGTGGTTTTTACTCTGCACTTGCCTTGGGTGCCTTGACCCGCGCACGCGCTTTGGGCTTGCTTGGCTTTGCGGTTGCGGCGTCACCCAGTAAGTCTGGAGCACTGGGCGCTGCAAGGTAGTTCCCCACGCACGGAGGTGGAGCGCAGCCGTTTCTCGATCCACGCCTGCGGGTAATCCTTGG
>NZ_JBWMBA010000036.1:0-1976 GCF_056521325.1 Rhodoferax sp. ZS1R8
GCCGCGCAGCATAATCGGAGCATGAAAAAAACATTCAAACTGAATATCGAAGGCAAGAACCGCGACCGGGTTCTGGACGCCGTCAAGCACGAGATCCGCAAATACGTTAAACGCGAGCGCCGCCGCGAGCTGCCCGAGGGCGTGGACTTTTGGGACTTTGACTGTCGCTTTGGTGCCACCGAAGAGCAGGCGGTTGTGGTCCACTTTGCCACGCTCACAGAGCTGATCGACGGCATCGCTACAACGGGCGGCGACCAGTTCTATGTGGAAGTACTGGCCTCGCATGGCCGTAGGCAGGCGCGACCGGCAGGCGCTGCTCCGCTGGAGTAATTTTATTTTTTGAATCTTGATCAGGAAAAAGCTTTATGTTGACGCTGTGTGGTTTCCCCGTTTCTAACTACTACAACAAGGTCAAACTGGCGCTTCTGGAAAAGAACGTGCCATTTGTCGAAGAGAACGTCAAGACCGGCTTGACAGACGAATCGGTGTTGTCGGCTTCTCCATTGGCCAAAATCCCCTTCATTCGCACACCACAGGGCACGCTGTGTGAAAGCGAAGCCATTGTGGAATACATAGAGGCGGCGTACCCCAACCCGCCGCTGTTGCCCGCTGACCCCTTTGCCGCAGCCAAGGTGCGCGAGTTGTGCATTTACATTGACCTGCACCTTGAGCTGGCAGCCCGCGAGTTGTATTACCAGGCTTTTTTTGGTGGCACCGTCAGCGAGGGCACTCAGGCACGGGTGCGCAAGCAGCTGGACAAGAGTATTCCCGCTGTCAAACGCTTGTTGAAGTTTGAACCCTATGCAGCGGGCGACACCTTTACGCTGGCCGACTGCGCGGCCTATGCCAGCCTGCCGGTGGTGGGCATGGCCACCAAGGCCATTTATGGTGAAGACCTGTTGCTGGCTGGTGGCATTGACTACAAGGCTTATATCAAGTTCATCAGTGAGCGTCCGTCGGCCCAAAGGGTGGCAGCAGATCGCAAGGCGTCAATGGTTAAAGCCTAGTCGGACTTGGTCTGGGCGGCGGCCAGCGCGCGCAGCTTGTCTTTCTTGCTGGGGCGCTTGCCTTTGATGCCGCCCTTGTCCGCGGCTACCTGCACGACTATCGGCGTGGCCACTTCAGTGGGTTCGAAACCCGCAATCTCTTCTAACGACAGGCTCAAGCCCTGGCGCTTTTCGATCAAATGGAAATGGGCTTCGGTATCGGCCGTTACAAAGCTGACCGCCAAACCCGGCTCGCCGGCGCGGCCGGTGCGCCCTATCCGGTGCACATAGTCGACCGCCGAGCGGGGCAGGTCGTAGTTGACCACTACCGGCAGCTTGGCAATGTCGATGCCGCGTGATGCCAGATCGGTGGTTATGACCACTTCCCACTGCTCGTCCTTGAACTCTGCCAGCACCTGTTTGCGCGCGCCCTGGCTCAGGTCGCCGTGGAAGGCTGTGGCATAAATTTTGGCTTTGTAGAGCTTCTCTGCCACCAGCTCGGCCGCGTATTTGGTGGCCACAAAAACCAGCACGCGTTTCCAGCCCTGGTCTTTGATAAGGTGGCGCAGCAGCTGTGTGCGCTTGTCGGTGTCGACCCGAATGGCGCGTTGGGTGATGTCGGCGGGTGGCAGTTCGGTGGATGCCACGGAAATGTTGACCGGGTCACGCAGCATCTGGCCGGCCAGGGCGCGCACATCCGGCGGAAAGGTGGCCGAGAAAAACAGGCTTTGGCGGCGCGGTGGCAGCAGGGTCAGCACCTTGCCCAGCTCTTCGGCAAAACCCAGGTCCAGTAGGCGGTCGGCCTCGTCCAGCACCAGCAGGCGCACGGTGGCTAGTTGCACCGCGTTTTGCGCAGCCAAGTCCAACAGGCGGCCGGGTGTGGCGACCAGCACGTCGGCACCCCCGCGCAGGGCCATCATTTGCGGGTTGATGGAGACACCGCCCGCAGCCACCACCACCTTGGGGGATTGCGGCATAGCCAGGGCCAGG
>NZ_JBWMBA010000037.1:0-1937 GCF_056521325.1 Rhodoferax sp. ZS1R8
CACCGGTCCTGCAGCCTGGGCGGCGATCGGGACTATGCGCCTGCAGGCTGAAGATGTTCCTGGCGCAATGGACGCAATAAAAAAAGGCCTCGCACTGGACTCCGCATCAGAAGACGTCATGTTGCTGGCAGTGGCCCTGATAGAGGCCAAAGCGTCGTCGGCTCAAGCTTTGGTGCGCAAGTATCTTGACGGCAAGCCGTCTGCTGACGTGCGCATGGCTTATGCACGGCATGCCATCAATACCCAGCGCTACGATGAGGCCTACACACAAATGCAGCTGCTGACGGCGGAAAAGCCCGACTACTCCGAAGCCTGGCTGCTGCGTGGTTCGCTGGAGTTGCAAGACGCAAAACTCTCTCTTGCAGAATCATCTCTCAAAACCTATGTGGCACTGAATCCGGCACCCAAAGACACAACGGGCCAGACCGCCACCATGGGCAGAGGCTTGGTGCAGGCTTATCTCTTGCTCTCGCAGGTAGCGGAAAAGGGTAAACGGCTAGACGAGGCCAAGGCTTATCTGGACCAGATCACCAGCCCTAAAGACGCACTGCGCGTACAGAAGCGCCATGCCGCCATCCTGGTCCGCCAGGGCAAGCTGGATCTGGCCCGTGAAGCCATACGCAGCGTGCCGGAGCTGCAAGCATCAGATGCGCTGGAAAAAATCCATGCCGAAGTGCAACTGTTGCGCGATGCGCAGCAATACGCTGCAGCACACGAACTCTTGCGGCAAGCGAGTGCACGATTCCCGGACGACACGGAACTGGTTTACGACCTGGCCATGATGGCTGAGAAGCTAGGCAACCTCGATGAGATGGAGACGCTGCTGCGCCAAGTGATTGCATCCAAGCCTGACTACCACCACGCTTACAACGCCCTTGGCTATTCGCTGGCGGATCGCAACATCCGCCTGGCCGAGGCCCGTCAATTGATCACCCGGGCATTGTCATTTGCACCCGAAGACCCTTTTATCGTGGACAGCCTTGCCTGGGTGGAATACCGCATGGGCAACGCCACAGAAGCCATACGCCTATTGCAGGGAGCCTTTAAGGTCCGACCTGACGCAGAGATTGCGGCCCATTTGGGCGAGGTGTTATGGAGTGTGGGCCAGAAGGACGAAGCCAGCGCAATCTGGAAAGAGGGCATAACGCTAAATCCACAGAACGAGACGCTGCGCGAGACCATGCGGCGCCTGGGTGGCACACCGTGAAAGTTGGCACGCAATGGAACTTGCGTGGGGCATGGATATCAAGCCTTCTTTTAACTATTATTTTTATAGCAGGTTGTGCAAGTACGACGGGGGCTAAAGACCCAAATGACCAAAATGGTTCCTACTGGCAGGGGCGCCTGGCGCTCAAGGTGCACAGCACGCCTGTGCAAGCGTTCGCGGCAGACTTTGAGCTCCAGGGCAGTGCCGAAGACGGCACACTATCGTTTTTTACGCCACTTGGCAGCACGGCCGCACGGCTGCAGTGGAGCAGCGCTGGCGCCCAGTTGCAAACCACCGGAGAGCCCCAGCATTTTGCATCGCTGGACGCGTTGACGCTGCACACCACCGGGGCCACTCTACCTATTCAGAGCCTTTTTGCCTGGCTAAAGGGCAATGAGCCGTTCACACCTGGCTGGCAAGTGGATCTGAAAGATCTGGCCAATGGGCGCCTGAATGCCCAGCGCCTGGAACCCGAGGTTCCGGCCGATCTGAAAATCATTCTGCAGCGCTGATCGCCGGATAATCACCGCATGCAGTCGCTCTACGACATACCCGCCCCCGCCAAGCTCAACCTCTTCCTGCACATCACGGGTCGCCGTGCCGACGGTTACCACCTGCTGCAATCCGTGTTCATGTTGATCGACTGGTGCGACACCCTGCACTTTGACATCCGGGCCGACGGCCAGATCAGCCGCGAAGACCTGACCTGGGCCCTGCCAGCCGACGACCT
>NZ_JBWMBA010000038.1:0-1925 GCF_056521325.1 Rhodoferax sp. ZS1R8
GCCCGCGGCGCTGGGCCTCGCGCATCATGGCAAAGGTGGTGTCCTTGTAGATTTTGAAGGATTCAAGGGGATCGCTGACGAAGAGGATTTCCATAGGTGCTCCCGGCGGGTTGGATAAAAGAAGACTTGTGGACTCTATAGTGAAAAGGCAATCCAGTGTCTTTAGAGGGTAAGCCGGTAGCCCCCGCGGATTCTGCATCATTCGCTATCAGGTTGATAGCAGCAGACATATCTTCCGCAGTGCTGACGCTTACGTCTGCAGCTACTGGCGCGTCATTGACCGGGGTGATGGTCAGGTTGACAGTCGCCACGCCCGAGTCCAGCGTGCCATCGCTCACCTTGTACGTGAAGCTGTCGGCGCCAAAGTAGTTGGCATGGGCCAAGTAGCTGAAGCTGCCATCGGGGTTGACCACCAGGCTACCGTGCAGTGGCCCGGCGACGATGGTTGTGGTCAGCGTGGTGCTGTCCACATCGGCTGCACTGGCCAGCAGGTTGCCGGTGAGTGCCGTGTCTTCTGCAGTGCTGACGCTTACGTCTGCAGCCACCGGCGCGTCGTTGACCGGGGTGATGGTCAGGCTGACCGTGGAGATGTTGGAGGCCACCCCATTGGTGACTTGGTAGGTGAAGCTGTCTGGGCCAAAGTAGTTGGCGCCTGGCGTGTAGCTGAAGCTGCCATCCACATTGATACTGACCGTGCCATGGGCCGGGCCGGCTACCACCACGGGGGTGAAGGCCGAAGAGGTTTGGCCACTTTGGCCAAGACCCAGATCGTTGGCCAGGGCGTTGATGGTGAGCACGCTGCCTTCAGCACCAGCGGCGCTGTCGTCGGTGGTTTGCGGCAGGCCCAACAGGCGCACATCGCTGACCTGGACGCGGCTACCCATGCTGGCTGCGGTGGCGCCAAAACCTATCAGGTCGAATGACAGGTTGACGGCTACCGTGCCATTGGCGTCGCGGGTTATGCCGGAGAGGTCTACCAGGTAGGTGCGGCGGCCATCAGGGTGGGTGACGTGGGTGACGCCTTGGGCGGCAAGTTCTGCCAAACCGTTGGTACCGGCTTGCAGGTTGAGCAAGGCGTCGGTACGGCTTAGGCCCAGGGGGCTGAGCAGGTTTGCACCGGTGTTGGCGTTGAGCAAAGCGGCCTCAAAAGCGTCGTCCGGCCCGCTGGCGACATCGTCCAGCACCAGGTTGCTGAGCGTGAAGCTCAGGAATCGGTCTTGCGGGCCGACCATGAAGACCTGGTTGAGGCGGGTTTGGGTGACGCCTGTTTCGCTTAAAGTAGCGCCAGTGGTGGCACCAGCTGAAGCACTGCTTGCCACAACACTGCCCTGTATAGCCCAGTCTTGCAGGGTGGACAAATTGCCGCCTTGCAGGGTGGTGCTGATAGATGCAGGCACGGTGTTCACGACCGTAGTAGGCGTGCCAGATACCGTGAGAGAACCCACGCGTACTGCGAAACCGGCGGCATAAGGATCACCCTCACCGCGTCGCTGCTGGGCGGCCAGCCATTGCGCCACGTCTTGCGCGGTGGGCAGGCGGCGCACACCGGCCTGCAGGTGGCCGCTCATCACGTCTTCGGCCCGCGTCAGGTCTTGCGCGCCCAGCACATGGCCGAGTTCGTGGATGAGCACGGTCAGCAGGTCGAGCTTGCCCGCTGCTGCGCTACCAGCACCCGCACGCAGGTTTTGTGCGGCAAGGTCGGGGTTGAACTCTTCGTCAACCGTGGGAGTGCTGTCCACAAACCAACCCCAGCCTGCGCCGTCGGCAGACAGCGTGATGCTGGAGCCTAGCGTTTGCCCCGCTATGGCCGTGGGCAACTGGCCGATGCCGATCTGCACGCCGTTGAGCACGGATGCCCGCGCGCCATGGTTCAACCAGTATTGACGGGCCATCGGCAGCAATGCATCCACATCGCTGGCTTGCAA
>NZ_JBWMBA010000039.1:0-1908 GCF_056521325.1 Rhodoferax sp. ZS1R8
TGAACCATGTCCTCAATGACCTGTACCTGCCCTTTGCTCAGTGCGGAGCCGGAGTGAACCTCAATCACGCCTTCGTCGTCACTGGCGGAATCCGCAAACAACGGAATAAAACTGATGCGCGGGCCCTCTTCCCCGGCCCACGCGTATTCGACCAGGCTGCGAGTCTGCAAACAGCGCAAACGGTCTTTCTCGTCCGCTAATTCCCGCAACGACTCAAAGTCCACACGCAAGGGATCAACAACTTTGCCACCGCCGCGCACATCCAGCGACGCAACCTCCAACCATCGCTTGACACCCTCTTCACTGAGGACCCGCGCAATGACCACCCGGTCTATGCGCAGCAGATCAATCAGGGCCTTGGAAAGGGTCAACTCCAGAAGCTCCCGATCCCGGTGGTCGGTCAGCTTGATGATGTGTTCGGTGAGTGTTGCCATGGCCGCATAATAGCCCTGAATCCAGTTCACGTCACCTTATCGCGGCCTCGCGATAGACCTGCGCTGCAGAAGCCTCGTCCTGACGCTGTTCGGCCATCTGGGCCAATGCCAGCCATGTGTCCCGTGCCAAATCGGAGTCTGCCAAAACGGCCAGTGATTGCTTGAATAATTGCTGCGATTTGCCCCAAAGACTCAGACGCATACACACCACTCCCGCCAAGTACTGCAGTACTGCGTCGCGCGGGTTACTCATTTGCGCGGCCTCTATGCGGCTCAACCACGCGGCGTCCGGAGCACCGTCGGGTGCCGCAAACCCGCGTTCCAACACGCGCGCCAAACGCACCCGCTGGGGCAAAGACAAGGCATCGTGGCGCTGCACCATAACGTCCCAAATGGGCAACAGCCATTGACGCGACACTTCCACTGCCCCACCGTGTGCAAGCAGCCGCTCCGCCGCCTCGAAGGCCACCTCGGGCACTTGTTGCTCCGCAATGTCCAATGCGTCCCAGACGCGCTGGATCTGTACGCTGTCGCGTGCGGACCGAATCAGCTCTATGGCCAGACCCCGTGCAATGCTCTTACCTGCGGCTTCGGAGTAGGCGCGGTGTTTGGTCAACAAGCGTACCGTCTCCAATGCCAATTGCAATTGCCCCGCTTGACGCGCAGCTCTGAAGCGCAGGCGCAAGGCCAGCGTGCGCCGGGACGCGCCTTGCGGCAGCTGGTCTAACCACTGCACGGCGGTCGTTGCATCACGGTCATCCAAAGCCCACTGGGCACCGCGCAGCTGCACACCCTCGCGGGCATCTTGTGCCTCACGCCCGCCGGCCTCTTGCAAGGCCTGCTGGAAATGGCTATCGCGCAGTGAACGGTTTTGCAAGGCATGGGCGCTTTCCGCCGCCAGCACATGCGACAACGTCCGCAGACGTCCACCATAGGCTAGGCGTTCACCACTGCGCTTGAGAGACTCCTCCAGTGAGATGACAAGTTCTGCCGCTTTGCGCGCCCTTACATAACGCCCTGCTACAAGGTGCAGCAGTGAATCCAGCAGGGTCGTGTGCATGGCACGTTCTTTTTGCAACAAACGCCAGTTGCGCGCCTGGTGCGGAATGTTGGTCAAGGCAGACAGGGCCCGCATGGCCAGATGCAAGGTCAAAAACCCGGCCGCAAGCAACAACAGAAACAGGTTCAACGAACAGAGCACTGGCCACAGCAACGGCGAACAGCGCCATCAACCACAGAGCGACACGCATACTCAGCGCCCCGCCGCAGCCGTTGCCAGGGCCGCCAATGTGTCCTCCACCCTGGGCAGCTCCAATGCTTTCAGCTGGCCGCGCACTTGCTGCAATTGCGCACTGGCGGTTTGTGTCTTGCGCGAAGACGCATCAAAATAACGACCAACCGCAACAGACGCCGCTGCAAGATCAGACCGCACCGCGTCAATCTGGCGTGATAACAACCCCAAACGGGCATTCAG